>CAITUV010000015.1 GCA_903895725.1 uncultured Myxococcales bacterium
CCTTTTTCATTGCCGCAAGGTCAATGACTGTCGAGAAGGCTGGTGGTGAAATCTCATATCACATGACCAGCGGAGTGCGAAAAGCGCCACCGGGTTCGCTGTCGCAGTCGTTGTCCTTTCCGTCACACACCTCGGCACTTTTGCCCGCCAGCGGGTCGCACACCTGCGTCTGCCCGCCCACGCAGTTGTCCACCGTGTGCACGCAGATCCCCAGGCCGCAAGTCGTCTGCCCCAATTCCTCGTCGGTGCTCCCGTCGCAGTCGTTGTCCTTCCCGTCACACACCTCGGCACTCTTGCCCGCCAGCGGGTCGCACACCTGCACCTGCCCGCCCACGCAGTTGCCCACGGTGTGCAGACAGACTCCCACGCCGCACGTCGTCTGCCCGAGATCCTCGTCGGTGGAGCCGTCGCAGTCATTGTCCTTGCCGTCGCAGGCTTCGACCCCCTTTCCCTCGTCCGGGTCGCACGTCAACACCTTGCCCCCGGAGCAGTTGTCCACCGTGTGCAGGCAGACGCCCACACCGCACGTCGTCTGCCCGAGCCCGTCGTCCACCAGGTTGTTGCAGTCGTTGTCCTTCGAGTCGCAGATCTCCTGGAGGCCCGGTGCGCGCTCGGCATCCATCGGGGCACAGTCCGCCACGTCGGGCGCCGAGTCGCCGTCATCATCCGGGTCACAGGCATCGCCGATTCCGTCCTTCTCGAAGTCCTCCTGCCCCGGGTTCGCGCTCAGGGGGCAATTGTCGGCTTCGTCCAGAACTCCGTCGTCATCGTCGTCCGGATCGACACAGTCGGCCTGACCGTCGCCGTCGAGGTCGGCCTTCCCCTCGTCCACACTGCCGTCGCAATCGTCGTCGATCCCGTTGCACGCTTCCGCTGCCCCCGGGTATCCCAGAGCATCGAGCGGGAGGCAGTCGCCCGTCTTGGTCGCGGTCCATGGGGCCAATGGCTTGCACAGGCACTTCTTCTCCTGCGTGCCCCACCCGTCCCCATCCTCGTCGAGCTGGTACGCCTGGCACTTGAGCGAATCCTCTTCGTCCGCTTCCCCGTCGCAGTCGTCGTCCGTGCCGTTGCACACCTCCGTGGCCAGGTGAGATACCGCCGGAACCAGCGGTTCACAGTCGGTCTCGTCCGGGTCGAGATCATTGTCGTCGTCGCTGTCGCAGGCGTCCCCCGGCCCATCCTTGTCGAAGTCCTTCTGGTCCGCATTGGCAGCCAGCGGGCAGTTGTCCTTCAAATCGATGATCAAGTCGCCGTCGTCGTCCTCGTCACAGGCATCTCCCAGCTTGTCCTTGTCCGCGTCCTCCTGTGCCGGATTGACTACCAGGACACAATTGTCCAGCTCGTCTACGACCTCGTCGTTGTCGTCGTCCGCGTCGCACGCGTCGCCGACGAGGTCCCCGTCCGTGTCCATCTGCGCCGGGTCGAACGCATGCGGGCACACGTCCTGTCCGTCCGGGATGTAGTCGCAGTCATCCTCCCACTCGCCTGCTCCGGAAAGCCAGCAGCCGAAGTCGCAGTCATCGCCGAAGCCGTCTGCGTCGGAATCCTTCTGCGTCGGGTTGGACACCAGCGGGCAGTTGTCCACGCCGTCGAAGACGCCGTCTCCGTCATCGTCCTCGTCCACACAGTCCGCCTGGCCATCTTCGTCCGTGTCGACGTCCCCTTCGTCCGTCTCGCCATCGCAGTCATTGTCCAGCCCGTCGCATGCCTCGTCGGCAATCAGAGGTAGAGGCTCGCATGCCACCGGCTGCCCGCCGGCACAGGAGTAAACCGAGTTGGCACAGATGCCCAACCCGCACTCCACCTGCCCCAGCTCCTCGTCCACCTGGTCGTCGCAGTCGTCATCCAGCCCATTGCAGGTCTCGTCCTGTGCCCCCTCGAACGGATCGCACTCGACCGGCTTGCCCTCGGCGCACGCAGCCACGCTGTGCACGCACACGCCGAGCCCGCACTCGGTCTCGCCCAATCCGTCGTCGACCTCGCCGTCACAATCGTTGTCCAGTCCGTCGCACGTCTCCTCGACCGCCCCCTCGAGCGGGTCGCACTCGACCGGCTTGCCCTCCACGCATGCCACTATGCTGTGCACGCACACGCCAAGCCCGCACTCGACGTCTTCAAGATCCTCGTCGGTCCCGCCGTCGCAGTCGTTGTCCTGACCGTCGCACGTCTCCGCCGTCGGAGTCGGGGCATCGCAGGCCCCCAGGCCGTCGGGGCCGCAGGTGCGCTTGCCGGTGCAGATTCCCAGCTCGCTCGTGCTCTGACACTCCGTGGAGGCCCCGCTGTCTGCTCCCAGCGGAGGGCACTTGCACGCACCGTCGACGGGCATGCAGACCTTGGCGGTCTGGCCCTCCTCGACGAGGACCTCTTTGCACTCGAACCCTTCGACGCAAACCTGCACGCCCTCCTCACAAGGAAGCAGGCAGAACTTCCCGTCGTAGAGGCCCGCGACCGGCAGGCAGACGGCCCCCAGGTCCACGCCCCCTTCCCCCCACGCCGGAATCGGATATGCGCAGTCCTTGCTCTCGTTGCATGGCAAACAGGCCACCGCTGCCGGGGGCACGCAGAATCCCGGCTCCGTCGCCCCTTCCAGCGTCACGCAGGAATAGCCGTCCGCACATCCCGTCCCGGCCGCGTCACAGCCATGGAGGCACTCCTTCCCGGTCGTGCCGAACCCGCACACGCCGCTTGCGCACTCCTCGTCGTTGCCGCACGCAACGGCCCAGGGGCCAGCGTCGACCTCGACTTCCGCCACGTCCGTCGGCAGGGGAAGCTCAGCTCCCGCATCGACCTCGACGGCATCCGTCACGGTCGGCAGGTCCATCGTTCCGTCGTTCTCGATGATCGGGCTCCCGTTGTTCGTGCTGCACGCTCCACCCGCCAGGACGATGGCCAGACACCCGGAAAGCAGCAGGAAACTCGTCGTCGTTCGCATCGAAACTCTCCACGTAAGGCGGCAAATTCACAGGCAGAAGTGTGCAGCGACAGGGGCGGAATGTCAATTCGGAGGGTTCGGGCGGCAGACCGGATCGGAGAACGTTGGAGCCCAGGCCGCCATGCGACCAAGCAGAGGCTTGTCGTCGGACTGACGGCCTGACGGGTGGGCGACAGCGTTTCCGAGGCTTGCGCAACCCGGTGCTGTGGCCGACTTCGCCGGGCCCATCTGTCTGGGGGACGAGGGCCTGCCGGATGGGGGTCCGGCCCGACGATCAGGCCGTTGCCGCCCGCCGCTTCAGCTCGCGCAGGTCCATCAGCTCTTCAGCCTTTGCCGACTTCAGCGCATCGGCGAAGTCTTCCATGATGTCGTTCCACGGCTGCAGGCGGTTATCGGCGGACCGCAGATGCACTCCGCGGAACAGGGCGACGATGTTGAGTCCGATGCGCCGGAGCAACTGCACGACGATCATTCCGTTCGGGTCGAGGATCCACGGGAGGTCGTCCTCGTCCATGATGGCATCCAGGGTCCAGTGCGTGCCGTTCTCGACGCCCCACCGGCGGCGAATCACCACGATCCACTGGTCGTCAGAGAGCCTGCCGACAGGCAGGTTGGTCAGTATGTAGCGGGTGCCCACCTTGTCGGCTCCAGCAGGCCCGGCGCCGAGCACACGGCGCTCCAGGCGGATGACTTGGCTGAGGTGCTCCCATCCGTTCCAGCCGGCCATCTCCGTCGTCCTCCAGAGCCGGTAGACGACCTCCTTGCCGCGGTAGCGTTCCTGGTACGTCGCCTCGGCTTTGACCGCCGGCAGGCGGCCCAACTGCCTTTCGGCTTCGCGGAGCAGCTCGGGCTGGAAGTCGTTGAGCATCATCAGGTAGCCGTGGCCCGCATCGTTCACCATCGTGGCGTTGGCGAGGCTGGCAGAGCCGGCGTCGGTAGCGAACAACTCCGCCAACTCCGTCTTCCCCCAGTCGGCCAGCAGTGCGCTGAGTACCTCGGGGAACATCCCCATCTCGTTGGTCTCACGACGCACGGGGATGCAGTCCAACGTGAACGTCGCCCTGGAACTCACCGCAGAGGCGCTGATGGTCCGCACTTCCCCCTTCTGCCAGTCGCCGTCCGGCTGCCCCTTTGTCTGGAAGAAGGGGTACTGCCCGACCCGCTCCTTCTTCACCTTCACGTACCGGTACTTCCCGTCGATGCTGATCATGCCGATGGGCACATCGGCAGCCGGAACCATCGCCTTGCTCCGGTACAGGCTCTTGGCCTGCTTGCGCAGTGCGTCCCGGTACCCGGACCAGTCGGCCATGGCCGCATAGTCCCGGGCGTTCGTGTCTGCGAGCCTGTGCGGGATGTCCAGCCTTCGCCGGAATTCCTGACACAGACGGGCAGTGAGCTTCTCCATCCGCCGGAAGCCGTTCTGCCCGGACACGGCAGCGGCCACCATGGCCATCGAGAACTGCTCGATTCCCCAAAGCTTCTCTCCGTGTCTTCCCCGGCGCTCCTCCACGTCGCCGAAGTCCAGCCGACCGAACTCCCGCGCCAGAAACCGTGCGTGCTGCCTTCTTTCCTCTCCCGCCATCGGTCCTCCTGTGATACCCTGAGGGTGTCTGGGGGGCCGGCATTTGCCGACCCCGGGTTGTACACGTGGGGCCGGACCCTATCCGGCCCCCGTCCCCCACCCCAGGATCGCACATCGCCACGACAAACGCGATCCCCTGGTTTTCCACCCCCCACCTCGTCCACACCCGCATGAATCAAGGCGATGACGAGTGCACCCCCGATCTTTCCCCGGGCCCGAAGCCCCCTCCGTCCGCACCAACGCCAAGAAACGCGTGTAACCGACTAGAATCATTGGGAATCAGCCGCACCACCTCGGTCGGACCCTACTCACCGTTGCGAATTTGTCGGCTGGAGATGGGCCCCTGGGGAAAGCTCCACTCCCGCATGCCTCAAGGGGCCGAGCCGCGCGGCACTCGTGGATCACCAATCAAGTCTGAACACCCAGTACAGCCCGTCCCCTTCCTGCCCAGAGCCTGCGGTCAGGTCCCATCCCTCCAGGTCGCACAGGTCCCAGGTCTCCCCGTCCGCCTTCTCCGACGTGCAGGCAAGCTGCGCCAAGGCGACGGTCCTCAGGTTGCTCGAAAAGGACGCATCGTTGGCCACGACCAGGGACGTCGCACCGCGGGACCGCGTCCGCAAGGTGGCGCTGCCGATCTCCCCCGGTCCCACGGCCTCCTTCTCGACCCCGCCGAACAACAGCTTCACCGACGCGCCGGACACCTCGGACTCAGGAGCCTTTAGCTTGACCGGCACGTCCACCACCGTGTCCTTCCCGGGATCGAGCGTGAACGGCTCTGAAATGCCGTAGTACAGCACCCGGAGATTCGCGTTCGCGGCTTCGCGGACTTCCACGACGACGACCCGGTCCTCTCCGTTGGGCACTTCGTTCAGCGTCAGATCCTGCGGTTCTCCGGGCGTGTATTCCGCCGGCCCGGTCGAGGACAGAATCGGCCCCGGCTGCTTCACGTCCGCCCGCTCCTCCACACGCACCCAGACGTACACCTTCTCCGTGGGCGGAGGGTCCCACTCGAGCAGCAGCGACACGCTCCCGGGCGACACGCCGATACCGTTGCATCCGCAGACGAGCATTGGCCCGCAGAAGCCCACCAGGCGCCGGAACATTTCATCCCTCTACTTCAGGACCTGCCCTGACAAATGCATACTACCACGTGCCGACGATGCGGTCACGCGTGCGCGCGACCGGCCGCTCACTTCCGAACCAGACTGAACCGGACGATCGAGAAGCTCCCTCCGAACGCGGGGAACGCCAGGTCCCGCAGCGCATCCGAGACACAGCCGGCAGCGGCCCCGACCGCAGGCTGGACCTTGCGGCTCGACACCCTGCCGTCCGACTGGACCATGAGGGTGATCTTCAGGCCGGCCTCGGGCCACTCCGCCTTTCCCGAACATCCACGCAGACTGCCCGACAGGTGCCCCAGCGCCTTCTCCGCTTCATCCTGCGACAGGCTGCCCGTCACGTTGACTCCTGTCAGCGAAACAGAGCCGGCAGATTTCTTCACAGCGCCTTTCCCGTCGCTTCCTGAGCCCTTGTTGACCGCTGCAGTGCCGCCCCCCTCGGCCTTCCCCTTCTCTTTCCCCTCCCCCTTCCCCTCTGCCTTGTCTGTCCCGGGAGGGCTCCGCCTCCCGGTCTGCACGTCGGCATCGGCGGCCGCTATCTCGTTCGGCTGGATCACCGCACCCGACGTATCGACGACCGCAACGGTCACAGCGGCAGCTCCTCCCGGCACCTCGGCATCGTCCCCAGTCGACCCGATGCCGTCTCCCGTCACCTCGACCAAGTCCCTCCTCACCGCGTCGGATTCGCCGGTCGCCGGGGCTGCAGGGGCTGCAACGCTCTTCCTCTCCTCGGGTGGCGACGAGCCAGGAGCAGGTGGAGCGGGGAGCATCGCTTCGTGGACATCGGACACGGTTCCTGCCCCGGCAGGCTCTCGCTCAGGAGATCCCGGCACCCGGCTGGCCCTTTGGTCCTGGGCGGCAATGGGCAAACGGTTGTCTGCCTCCTCCTGCTTCGATTCGGCCCCATGCTTGACCAAGAGCGCCAAGGTGATGACAGCCGCCAGCAGGATGCCTGCCACGACACTTGCCACTGCCAGCCACCGGCCTGCAGCCGCCCGCTTGCGGGTCTCACCGGAGGCGGGCGCGGTGCTGCGGCCCGAGGTACCGGTCTCGTCGTCCGTGTCGTCCGCCCCAGCCACCGTGGTTGCCTCCTTCCTCTCGCCCCGCGGCTCGGGCACGGTTTCACTCGCCGTGTCGACAAGCGTTTCGCAATGCGATATTCCGAACTGGTCCTCGGTTCCCGGCCGCCGCCCAACCGCGCCCGCTCCGACCCCATCAAGCCCGGCAACGAGCGTTGCCTTCACGCTCTGACACTCCTCCCGCAGCTCCCGGCACGATCGGAACCTGCCCTCGGCCTTCTTGGCCACGCACCTCTGGATGATCTCGTCGAGCTCGGGCGGGAGCTCCAACTCGGGACAAAGAGAGCGCACCATGGGCACAGGGTCGTTGAGGTGGCGGATGAGAATCGCCGCGGCCGAGGCCTCCCTGAACGGCCGCTGCCCCGTGACCAGCTCGAAGAGTATGAGCCCCAACGAGTAGATGTCGGTCCGAGCATCCAGCGGCTCGCCCATCACCTGCTCCGGCGACATGTAGGAAGGGGTCCCGCAGGTCGCACCTTCCTGAGTCACGAGCGAGGCTCCCTCCCCCAGCACCTTGGCGATGCCGAAGTCGACGACCTTCACGAACAGAGGCCCGTCCGGCCGCTCCTCGATCATCATGTTGGCAGGCTTGAGGTCCCGGTGAACGATGCCCCTGGCGTGCGCCTCCTCGAGCGAAAGGCAGGCTTGCGCCACGACTTCCAGCGCCTCGATGACCGACAATCTGCCCCGCTCCTCCAGGACGTGGCCCAGCTCCTTTCCCGACAGCATCTCCATCGCGATGAACAGGCTGCCGTCCCCGGTTTCCCCGAAGTCATACAGGGTGACCGTGTGCGGACTTCTCAGCTGCGCAGCCGCAGTTGCCTCACGGATGAACCGCTGCACGTGCTGCTTGCTGCCCGCGATGTGAGGCAGGAGCACCTTGACCGCGACGAAACGCCGCATGGACCGCTGGTAGGCCTTGTACACGGCCCCCATGGCCCCGCGGCCGAGAAGACCGGTCAGAATGAACCGTCCCTCGAGGGCCTCTCCGAGAGCAGGATCGTTCCCCTCGAGCGGCAGCAACGCCGCCCCGTCCTCGGGACATCGCCCAACCGCATCGGCGTGCTTCCTGAGACAGTTGGGGCAGACCTTCATTGCCCCTCCCCTGTGGGCACAAGCAGAGGCCCGACGGCAGCATCGAGCGCCTCTAGGGTGCCGCTCTCGTAGCCCGTCTTCACCCAAACCACGGTGCCCGTCCCGTCCACGACCAGCAGGTAGGGCAGCTCCCCGACCTTGTACCGCCGGGCAAGCAGGTTGAAGCGGTCGGACATCACCGGAAACTTCAGCTTCTTCTCGACCGCCAGAGCGCGCACGGCCTCGACTTCTTCAGTCTCCTGATCGATGTCGATGCCCAGCAGCTCGACGCCCTGCCCCTGGTGTGCGAGGAACCACGCATCAAGATCCGGCAGCTCCTTCATGCATGGCTTGCAGTGCAGCGACAGGAACGAAATGATGATGGCACGGGCAGGCTGGCGCGCGTCGGCGCCGAAATGACTCTTCGTCGAGTACATCTGGACCCCGCATTCGTCCGGATTGAGCGTCTTCAACGCGAAGTGCGGAGCCTTGTCTCCGGCGACCAGCGTGGCGGGCGGCGCAATCGGCGGCGGCGCGTCTTCCCCAACCGCTACACCAGAGAAGAGCAGCGTGGCTCCAACCGCGAGAGCCACCGCCGCAACGAGACACGCACGCAGTTCCCGCACCAGGACAATCATGGCGCCCTTCCTTCTCAGAGCCAGTGCAAGTACATGAGGAGCTCGCCCGCACCGCCCTCTCGTGCCTCCGAGGCGGTGGTTCCCTCCGGCCCCCCCGTCCCGGGCATCTCACGCCCGGCCTTCCGGAAGGCCTCGTTCGCCAGCCTGGCCAGATCCGGCAGCTGCTTCCCTCCGCCCTCGGCTCCCTTCTGGGAGGGGGCCGTGCCGGCACCGAGCTCCGCCAGCCGAGCCACCTCGTCGTCGGCCCCCAGCTCCAGGCACGCCACGAAGTGCTCGAGCGCCACATCCGGATCATGCTTGAGAAACGCCACAATCCCGGCGTTGGCGTGGAGAGATACCGAGTTCGGCTTCTTCGTGATTGCCCCCCTGTACGCCTCGAGCGAAGCGTCGAGGTTTCCCTGCAAGGCCTCCGCATTGGCCTGGTTGTTGAGGACTCGCTCCAAGTACTTCTCGTCCTTGCATTCCCTGAGCCTCTCGATGGCCTTGCCGGGCTGACCATCCGCCGAAAGCAGGCGGGCAATCTCCATGAGCAGCCCGCACACGTCACCCGACGCAGAGGCCACCTGCCGGTCCAGCTCTTCCAGCCGGGCCCGCACCCTCTCCTTGCGGGCCTGGTCGAGCGAGCCGATGAGACCCGCTGCACCGCCTTCGACACGCACCGAACCGTAGGGCAGCTCATGCCCGGGAGCGGGTGCCAACGTAGTTGGGGGAAACCGCTTCCATGCACTCCGTACCCTCACGACTGCAAGGGACCCCGAAGTCTCCCTGCTGCGCAAGACCTCATCGGCTCCCTTCTGCCAGGCCTCCAGGAAGGTGACGGTCGGCAGCGTCGTCTCGACGGGTATCCACAGCGTTCCATCGATGGCCATCATGCGTTCGGAGTCGGGCCACAGCCAGGCGGGGCCCTGCTCGGGAATCCCGCTGTTCACGGCCACGAGCACGTGCCCCGGAGTCAGGAGCATGGCGGTCTCCCCGCCAGCGGCCTCGACCAGAGCAGCATACAGGACTGCCAGGTCGTCGCAGTCTCCAGTCCCTGCAGTCAAGGTCTCGACCGGGTATTGCACGAAGTCCAGAACCTCCCCGCGGAACGGATTCACCGCGTCCGGCTGATACCTCATGCCCCCCAGTCTCAGGACTTCGTGCACGTAGGCTGGCAGGAACAAGGGGTGCCGTCGCGTCTGAGGAGAGTCGGCGGCTCGTGTGAACGAGCTCGCCAGTTCCCTCACATCGGCCTGCTTCGGATCCACGAATGCCGCAAGAGACTCCGGCTCCGACCATCGCATCGAGTTCCGGTCGTGCACCATGAGGGAGCGTGTTGCGGTCTCCTCGAGGCGGAACTCCCCGACTCGATAGGAAACCCTCGTCTGCAAGACCGCAGGCCGGGTTTCGTCGAGCGCGGACAGCGCAGCCGGGTCCAGCACGACCCGCAACGTCGTGGTTCTGGCTTCCCCGGGCTGGAGCGTACCCACCGAGAACTCCGCAGGCCTGTCCGCAAAGCCCTGGACCGTCACCGAGACCGCAACCGCCCCGACGGGCTCTTCTCCTCGATTGCGAATCGTCACCTTCCCGAACCCGTCCACAGCATACTGAGCGCTGCGGGACGGAAAGAGGTTCTCCACCTCAACCGCCTCGATCTCCACGGGTCGTGCCTGGGGTACGTGGCTCTTCAGCAGGGCCAGGGTCCGGGTCGTCGTCTCTCTCCGGAACAGCTTGGGCTTGGCCACGATGTCGTCGAGAAGCCTGCCGCGAAAATCCCGCGCAACGTCAGCCGCACAACCTGGAAACGTCTGTGCAGTACAGGCAACCTGACCGCTCCGCAATGCACGTCCCGAGGCGCCGACGACCACCTCGGCCTGGACGCGAAAACCATCCCCTTCCCGCTGATAGGCCCCTAGAAGGAATAGTGCCTGCTCCGCATCCACTCCCAAGTCCTTTGCGATGCGTTCGAGTCCCTTCTTCCGGTCACCTGAGACCGCCGCGTTCGCCCGGCCGGCCGGTCGAAGGAACTGGCTGTCCGCAAGCTCGATCTCGAACAACTGGGCAAGAGCCGGTCCGGCCCAGTCCAAACGCGATCGCTCAGTCCGGTTCTCGAACGGAACCACGACGAGCGGCAGCTCGAGCGCCGCAGCAGGAGAGTACTCTGCCTTGATTGCCCCGCTCGAGTATCCCCACACTTCCAAGCCCAGCTCGGGGATTCCCTGCAGAGCAAGCGCCACTTCCCCGACGTCCGTACCCTTGACATCCAGGGCCATCTTGGTGGCACTGCGTCCTGCCTGCATGACCTGCACGGTGCCGACCCCCTCGAGGGCTTCGATGGCCTTCTTCAGGGACTCCGTTGCCGCGACATTGGTCATCCCGGACACGGTCAGCTCGATCCTGCGCGGGCCGGCCAGCCGCTCGGCCACCGCGGGCACGACCTTTGCCGAGAGCTCGGAAGCCGCAGTCCGCGCCGCCTTCATGGCCGACTGCTGCGCATTGAGGTCCATGGCCTCCCCGCGCACGGCAAGCGCCGTGATCACCTCGCCCGTGTCCACGGCGATGACTTTGGCTTCGATGTCGGCATCGTACCGGACCAGGGGCTGCCCCATCACCGTCTCCGAGATCAGCGTGACCCGGCAGATTCCCACGACGAGAACATCCGCATCGAGCGACGTTACCACGTCGGAAACCCCGCCATCGAGCAGGCGCCCCGCGTCCGTCACTGAGCGTATCTTCCGGCTCTGTTCTTCGTCCATTACGGTCATTCCGGCACGGATGAGCTCCTCCAGCAGTTGACCTTCCGAGGATGACCCGGACTGCATCTTCCCGTCGACGAGCTCATCGATGAGCACCGCCACCCGAACCCCCTGTGGGGCCTGGGCCAGAGCACTGCCACCGAGTAACGCCAGACACACAATGAGGGCGGTCATTTCGGTACGCATTCGGGTACTCCTGTGGAGGTTCTACTCGTGCTCCGTGGTCCCCGCGACCTTGAGCCGGGCCAGGGCCCGCTTCATGGCATACTCGGCACGGGCGACGTCGATGGAGGGGTCACGGGAGGCGCCGGCAAGCCGCCCCTGGGCGCGGGCAAGGGCCTTGCGGGCCCGATCCACGTCGATCTCCCCACACCCTTCGCACGTCTCCACGAGCACCCGGACATTGTCCTTGAGCACTTCGGCAAACCCGCGGTTCAAGGCCAGCTCGTGGTTCTCGCCGCCGGCCACCCACCTCGCCACGCCGACGTCGAGCACGGACATCAGGCTTGCGTGCCCCGGAAGCAAGGTCATTTCGCCGAGTGCGCCGGGGAGCGTCACCGAATCCACGTCTCTCGACAGCACCTCCTTGCGAGGTGTGACGATGGTCAGGTGCATTCAGGCCCCCTACATGTTCTTGGCCTTCTCCACGGCCTGCTCGATGGTGCCGACCATGAAGAACGCCTGCTCGGGCAGATGGTCCCACTTGCCCTCGACGATTTCCTTGAAGCAGCGGACGGTATCCGAGAGCTTGACGTACTCGCCCTTGAACCCGGTGAACTGCTCGGCCACGGCAAACGGCTGAGACAGGAAGCGCTGGATTCTGCGGGCGCGGGCAACCGTGACCTTCTGCTCCTCCGAGAGCTCTTCCATGCCGAGAATCGCGATGATATCACGGAGGTCCTTGTACTCCTGGAGGATCCTCTGCACCTCACGAGCGGTATCGTAGTGCTCCCGCCCCACGACGTTGGGGTCGAGGATTCGAGACGTCGAGTCGAGCGGGTCCACGGCCGGGTAAATGCCGAGCTCGGCAATCTGCCGCGAGAGCACCGTGGTCGCGTCCAGGTGCGAGAACGTCGTGGCCGGTGCCGGGTCGGTGAGGTCGTCTGCAGGCACGTAAATGGCCTGGACCGAGGTGATGGACCCCTTCTTGGTCGACGTGATGCGCTCCTGGAGCTCGCCCAGGTCGGTAGACAGAGTCGGCTGGTAACCCACGGCCGAGGGCATGCGCCCGAGCAGTGCCGACACTTCCGAGCCCGCCTGGGTGAAACGGAAGATGTTGTCGATGAAGAGCAGCACGTCCTGCCCCTCCGCATCGCGGAAATGCTCGGCAGCGGTGAGCGCCGAGAGTCCCACTCGGGCGCGGGCTCCGGGCGGCTCGTTCATCTGGCCGTAGATGAGCGCGGTCTTGTCGATGACTCCGGATTCCTTCATCTCGACCCACAGGTCGTTGCCTTCACGGGTGCGCTCCCCCACCCCGCCAAACACCGACACGCCGCCGTGGTGCTTTGCGATGTTGTGGATGAGCTCCATGATCACGACCGTCTTGCCCACGCCGGCACCGCCGAACAGGCCGACCTTGCCGCCCTTGGGATACGGGGCCAGCAGGTCCACCACCTTGATGCCGGTCTCGAAGAGCTGCACCTCGGTGGACTGGTCGAGGAACGACGGCGGCTCCCGGTGAATCGGGAGGAAGCTGGACGCGTTCACAGGGCCTGCCTCGTCGACCGGCTCACCGACCACGTTCAGGATCCGCCCAAGGCACTGCTTGCCCACGGGCATGAGGATCGGCTGCCCGGTGTTCTGTGCGGCCATGCCGCGCACCAGGCCGTCGGTCGTGTCCATGGCGATGCAGCGGGCCGTGTTCTCCCCGATGTGCTGGGCGACCTCGAGCACCAGGTTCCACTCCTTGTCGTTGATCCAGGGGTTCGAGACCTTGAGCGCCGTGTAGATCTCGGGAAGGTTCCCCTCGTCGAACACCACGTCCACGACCGGTCCGATCACCTGCGAGATTCTTCCGACCTGCATCCTTCCCCTCCTAGCGTAGCGCCTCGGCCCCACCCACGATGTCCATCAGATCCCGGGTGATGGTATCCTGGCGGGCCTTGTTGTAGAGCAACGTCAACTTCGCAATCAGCTCGCCCGCATTGCGGGTCGCATTGTCCATGGCCGTCATGCGGGCTCCCATCTCCGATGCCACCGACTCGAGCAGTGCCTGGTACAGGGAGATGTTCACGTACATCGGCATCAGCGTGTCGAGGATGTCCCGCTTGCTCGGCTCGAAGATGTGCTCCACCTGATCCTGGGCCACGAGCCCGTCCCCGGTTGGAGGCAGCTCCAGCGGCAGCACCCGCTTGAGAGTGATCCGCTGCGCCCCGGCCGACCGGAACCAGTTGTAGAGTACGTACAGGGAGTCATGGTCGCCGGCCAGGAACTCGGCAGTCAGCTCGTTGCCGATACGGGAGATCCGGTCGAACGAGATGTCGGCGAACATGTCCTTGTAGTAGTGGCTGACCGGGTAGCTCCGGCGGGACAGGTACTCGTTGCCCTTCTTGCCGATGACGGCAGCGGTCACGGCCCCCTCGCCCGGGTGCTGTCGGAAGAACTCCTCAGCCGCGCGCCCGACGTTGAGGTTGAACGCTCCGCACAGCCCCCGGTCGGAGGTGTAGCAGAGGAGCAACGCCCGCTTCTCCGGGCGCCGGGCAAGCAGCGGATGCTCCTCCTCGCCCAGCTTCGCGGCCAGGTTCCCGATCACATCGATCAGGTTGGCTGCGTAAGGGCGAAGCGAAACCGCGTTCTCCTGGGCCCGCCTCAACTTGGCAGCGGCAACCAGTTTCATGGCCCGGGTGAGCTGCAGCGTCCCCCGTACCCCCTGGATCCGCTTTCGAATCGCCTTCAGGTTCGCCATCGAAGCCTCACTTCGCGGTGAAGGACTTCTTGAACTCGAGAATCGCCTGGTCCATCTGGTCGGTGGTCCCGGCCTCGAGCACCTTCTTCTCCCGGATCGTCGTGAGCAGGTCCGGGAAGCGGGCCTCCACGAACTCACACAGCCCGTCGCAGAACTTCCGGATGTCGGCCACGGGAAGATCGAGCAGCAGGTTCTTCTTCGACGTGCCGGCATACAGCACCAGCACCTGCTTCTCGACCGGCATCGGCTCGTACTGCGCCTGCTTGAGGATTTCCACCAGGCGCTCTCCCTTGCGGATCTGGCGCAGCGTGGCCTCGTCCAGGTCCGACCCGAACTGGGCGAACACCGCCAAGTCCCGGTACTGCGCCAGCTCGAGCCGCAGCGAGCCGGCCACCTGCTTCATGGCCTTGATCTGAGCGTTGCCGCCCACTCGGGATACCGAGATACCTGCGTTGACCGCGGGCCGGATGCCCTTGTAGAACAAGTCGGTCTCCAGGAAGATCTGCCCGTCCGTGATCGAGATCACGTTGGTCGGGATGTAGGCCGACACGTCGCCGGCCTGCGTCTCGATGATGGGAAGGGCCGTCAGCGATCCGCCCCCCATCTTCTGTGACATCTTGGCCGCACGCTCCAGGAGGCGGGAGTGAAGGTAGAACACGTCGCCGGGATACGCCTCACGTCCCGGCGGCCGCCGCAGCAGCAGCGAAAGCTGGCGGTAGGCCACGGCGTGCTTGCTGAGATCATCGTAGACCACCAGGGCGTGCTTTCCGCTGTCCCGGAAATACTCGCCCATGGTGCAGCCGGCAAACGGTGCCAGGAACTGCATCGGGGCCATTTCCGAGGCCCCGGCGAGCACCACCGTGGTGTACTCCATCGCACCGTGCTTGCGAAGGCGGTTCACCACCTGGGAGACGGTGCTCTGCTTCTGCCCGATGGCCACGTAGATGCAGAAGACTCCCTTGCCCTTCTGATTGATGATCGTGTCCACGGCCACGGCGGTCTTGCCCGTGCCGCGGTCGCCGATGATGAGCTCGCGCTGCCCACGGCCGATGGGCGTCATGGCATCCACCGCCTTGAGCCCCGTCTGCAGCGGCTCCTTCACCCCCTGACGGTACACGATGCCCGGGGCCTTGAGCTCGATGCGGCGGGAGGTGGGCGACTTGACATCGCCCAGACCGTCCACCGGGGCACCGAGGGCATTGACGACCCGGCCGAGCAGCGCCTCGCCCACCGGAACCTCCACGATGCGCCCCGTGCGGCGGACCGTGTCGCCCTCCTTGATCTTCACCGCCTCGCCCAGCAGGGCGACGCCGATGTTGTCGTCCTCGAGGTTGAGGACCATCCCCTTCACGTCGTGCGGGAAGTCCAGCAGCTCGCCGGCCATGCACTTGTCCAGGCCGTAGACGCGGGCGATTCCGTCCCCCGTGGCCAGCACCGTTCCCACCTCGGCCGTCTCCACGCTGCGGGAGACATCCTCCATCTGCTGCTTGATGATTCGGCTGATTTCGGCAATGTTGACGCCCATCTTTCCCTCTCCGCTAGATGCGAATGGATTCCAATCGTCACACGGTCATCGACCGTACGCGCTTGCGGACCCGCTCCAGCCGGCCCAGAAGGCTCGAATCGATGATCGTGTTGCCCACCCTCGCCACCACCCCCCCGAACAAGGACTCGTCCTGGACGAACGAGCAGATGACCAGCTTCCCGAAGTGTACCGACAGGGCCGATGCGACCGACCGCCGATCCGGTTCTGCTAGCACCGTGGCCGTCCTGACCTCGGCACGCACCCGCCCCTTCTGCTGATCGAGGAGCTCCACGAACCGCTCCTGGATCGCGGCCAGGTAGCCCACCCGCGCATGGTCGACCAGCACCTTGACGAATCGAACGACCGACGGAGTCAGCCTCAGCTGCTTGCCCACCTCGTCCACCACGTCCCGCTTGCGATCCCTGCGCAGCAGCGGGGCCACCAGGAGAGTCTCCAGCACCGACTGCTCTTTGAACGCCATGACGAGGGCGCGCAGACCGGCCTCGAACAGCTCGTGGCCTCCGTGCTCGTTGCAGTACTGGAGAGCGGCCCGGGCATACCGCCGGGCGACGGTTCCTTCATCTGCCCTCATTTCCGCTCTCCTTCCGGCCGGTTGACCGCGGCGACGAACTCACGGATGTACTGGGCCTGGGGAAGGGTCCGCCACTGCTGCCGCAAACGGCCCTCCGCGCGATCCAGCGCATCCAGGGCCAGCTCGGTCTGGAGCATCCGCTCCATCCGAGCCTTCTCGCTTTCCAGGGTGGCCGACGCACTGGCCTTGATCCTCTCCTGCTCCTCGGCGGCCCGCTTCAGGATCGTCTCCTTGAGCGCCTGCCCTTCAGCCTCGAGCCGCCGGGCCATGCCCGCCTTCTCCGTTTCCGCCGTCCGCATCTTCTCGCGCACCTCGGCCAGCTCACGCTCGGCCTTCTCGGCATGGATGCGGGCCGCTTCTACCCGAGAGCGGAAGCTGTCCGCACGCGCCGCCAGCATGACCCCGATCGGCTTGCGCCCGAAATAGACCAGCAGCCCCACGAACACGACGAAATTGAAGATATAGAAGCCGTGCTCCTTGAGCGAGAAGCCGGCTTCACCGCCGGACGCCAGCGCCTCGGCACTCCAGAGAAGCACCGGCAGGACGACGAGAGCCGCTCGCAACCTCGCCCTGGCCAGGGACATGCCATCGACCATCACAGTCCCCCTCCCTTGTGCGCACTGCCGCCTGCACCGGTCAGCAGCGTCACCACCTCCGCCGCCGTCCCCTCCACCATGGGCAGGGCGGCCTGGCGAGCCCGTTCGACCTCGGCCCGATACTCGGACACACCGGCCTCCAGCCAGCGGGCAGCCTGCTCCCGGGACTGGCCCAGAACCTCGGCCTCCTCCCGCAGAGCCTCCTCCCGCAGCTTGTTGCGGACCTGCATCCCCGCCGCAGTTGCCTGCCCCATATCCCGGGAATAGGCAGTCAACAGCTCAGCGCTCTCCTTCTCCTGGCGCACCGCCTCCCGCTCCCGCTCATCGGTCGCAGTGCGGCGCTTCTCCAGGATCCCGAGCATCGGCTTGAACATCAGCCAGTTGAGCGTGACCAGCAGCAGGAGAAACAGCGCGAGCTGAAAGAAATAGGTTACATCCAGGTCAATGACGGCACCGACGACCAACCAGGTATGCACCCCGTCCCTCCCCCAAATGGACCCGGTTGACTATTGACCACGTTGACGCAGGTTGTCAAGCCTCACGAGGACGTTTGCGGCGGGCTGGATGCGGAAGGAGGGGAGGACTCAGCGCTCGGACGAGTCTTCGGGCTCGGGCACCATCGGCGCACCCGCCTCGGGATCCAGCGATTCCGGGGGCTCGAGGTCGTCGTCGCCCGGCAGATCGTCGACCGAATACGGGATCTCGGCGCACTGCGTCTTGTCCCACATCGGGGCCTTGTCCGATCCATCGCCGACTGCGGCATCATCGAACGTCACGGCATCTTCCTTGCTCCAGCACTGGGCGATGCGGATGCACTGCTCGTCGCCGACGGAGCCGCCGCACGCGGCCAGCACTGTCCGGGCATCGCCGGTGGCACGCCAGCCGATGGCCGCCCGGACGAACTCGTCGAGCTGGTCCTGCCCGATCACGAGCTTCTCTCCATCCTTGGCCAGGTAGTCACCAAAGCCGAGGAACGAGAACCGGCCCCCCTGACCGATGACCCGGTGATACCGGTAGATCCCGTGCATCTCGGTCGCCAGCTTGGGGCCAGTGACGTGATTGAGCCCGATCACCAGGTGTCGGGTGCTCCCGACCGCCTTGTAGCCGATCCCCAGCTTGCCGGCCACCGGCCTGCCGTTGAGCGTGTTGAGGTTGTCGAAGTTGTACCCGATGGTTCCGGACCCGCGCTTGCCGTTCTCCTGCCGCGGCAGCACCTTGCCTTCGCCCGCCACCACCACCAGGTAGTCCTCGTCCCCGGTCGATGCCAGGGGCCGCCCCTTGAGCACGAACGTGTACTTCTTCAGCTTCTTGTCCTTCACGCACGAGGCCAGGCGCCAGTGAACCTTGGGCCCGTCGGTCTCCCATACCTTGCAGTCGAAGGCTCCCTTCTTGAACGTGGTCGGCCCGACCTCGGCAAACAGCGTATCGATCTCGGAGTGGGTCTCGTCGATCAGAGCGTTGAGGTTTTCCATAACCTTCCTGGCATGCGCCTTGAACGCGGCCGGGTCACCGGGCAGTGCCGCCTCGATCGTCCCGACCTCCAGCCCCTGCGTTGCGGTCTCGTCCGAGTCCAGCGAGAGCGCCAGCATGGAGGCCTCGGGCACCGCCTCCGCATACTCGTCAGTCCCATCCTCCGCCCCTCCCAGACAGCCGGGGGTCAGGGTCGACATGATCATTGCAGCGAGCATCGCCGTCCAGTTCGTCCGCTTCATCGCCGCACCTCCGTGAGTGGTGTCCTGCTTCAAGCGCCCGTTGGCAATCGCCGCCGGACTCGAACGCTGATAACCGTTGCCCGGGCGAAAAAGTTTCGCGCCATTCCCCGATTCCCACCTATACTGAGTGCCCATGGGAGGGCCTGCGAACTTGAGTCTGCCAGAGCTCGGATTGACACGCAACGGACTCGTTACAGCGGTGACTGCTGCGCTGGCGATCACGTTTGCCGCACCGGGCCGGGCCGCGGACTTCGGCCTTTCGGGCGGGTACGTTCTCCGCACGCAGTCGGAGTGGAACGTGGCCGACCCCTCCCTGCTGTTCATGCCGCCCAAGGTCCAGAAGTGGATCGAGGAAGACGGCGAAGGGACCGTGGACGGGCACCATCTGCTGCTCTGGGCATTCGTCCGCTCCGTAGCCACGTTCGGTAGTGTCGCCAGCCTGGTGGGCACCCTCGACACGACGGCTCTGTCGCTCGATCTGACGGGCGATGCCCCGTTCTCCGCGACGTCCTCCGATTCCCGCCTCCTGTCGGACGGACGCTCGCTGGAGGACTCGGCATCGGATGCAGCGTTCATTCGTGAGCTCTACGTGGATGTCGTTGCCGGGGCGGAGGACGAGCTCCTCATCTCGGCCGGCAAGCGGAGGCTGCTCCTCCTGCGCGGGCTCGTGTACGACGATTATGGATTGTCCGGCGAAATCGCCTGGGACATCCCCACGAGCCGGGCCGGAACCTGGATGGTGGAGGCGGTAGCCCTGCTTCCCCACAGGACGCTCGGCCAGATCGACCCGGAGCTGCTGGTTGCAGGCGGCCGTTTCGGCTGGAGCTGGCGCGGCACCGTGTCGCTCGAGGCCGGTGCGCTCTGGATGAGGGACCGCTCCGCACTGGTTCCGTCCATGATGCGCGACATGCTCGCCATGGAGCTCATGGCGTCCGGGCGCTGGGGTGCCGGTACCACCGTGCTGGACCGCCCGTACTCGGGCGAGGCGGACGTCGTCACTCTCCATGCTGAGGCCGAGCTCGACTTCGGCGTCGCAGGAGCCCACTTCATCGCCGCATTCCAGGTCGGCTCCGTCACCCTGGAGAACATCGAGAAGGGAACCCTCAAGACAGGGCGCCCGGCTGGCACCCTGTTCCTCGTGGAAGCACCGGTCGCACCGACCACTGATCTGAGGATCATCCCGTTCCTCCTCAGGGTCAGCGGTGCACGGGCAGGGGATTGGACCGAGGACCGGAAGCTCGCCCCGTTTGTCACGCTGTCCCCGCTCGTCGGCCGGGCCACCCTCTTTCTGGGGGGCGAGGTCGATCCCGCTCTGAGCACCCAGGATTTCCGAGTGCTGGGCCTGGGCGCACGTGGGGTCTCGGCCGCGGGCATCGACGTGAAGTGGGAGCCGCTTTCCCGACTGCGCCTGAGTCACTCCACTACCGTGCTCGGGCATGCCCGCGAGGGAGATGGGCTCGCCTCCGCCGAGTACGGTGTCGAGCTGGATACCGCAGCAGTAGTCACCACCCTGGACTGGCTGGACGTTCGAGCCGAGCTCGACACGCTCATCCCCGGAGAGTACTTTCCCGACGGGCAGACGATGTTCCGGCTGCTGGCCGGAGTCGAAGGGGTGTTCTGATGCACTGGTCCGTCCTCCTCCTCACCATCGGGTTGGGCCTGTCCCCCTCGGTCCCGGCCGAAGAGGTGCCCCCGGAGATGCAGGAGATGCTCCTCCTGATGGACCTGCTCGAAGAGTACGGCGAGGCCCTCGACTTCGAAGAGAGCGGCCGGGAAAAGGACAACGTCGAAGACCCCGCAGACGAAAAGGACGGTGAAAAGAAGGAACCCGCGAAACCTGGGAGCGAACCGACCGGTTAACAGCGCCGGGAGCTTGAGGATGGACCACGACGAGGACGTGACACTCATGATGGCGTTCCAACAGGGCGACGAGCGGGCGTTCGATACGCTCTATCGCAAGCATGCGCCGGCGCTGTCTCGCTACTTCTGGCGATCGACGTTCTCCGCTCCGCTGAGCGAGGAGATGGTCCAGGAAACCTTTCTGAAGATTCACCGCTACAAGGAATCCTACCAGCCGCGGGCCGGTTTCCGCACTTACCTGTACATGGTCGCACGCTCGATTCTCCTCAACAACTGGAGGGGCCTCCAGAACTCCCGTCTGCAGGCGGATCTCGACGAGGATCTTCCCCTGGGCGGTTCTTCGGACATGGACGACGAGATCGCCCGGCGGGAGGACCTGAGAAGGGTCCAGGCAGCGCTGACGACCCTCCCGGAGCGGCAGGCCACGGCTCTCCTGCTCGTTCGCGGCGAAGGACTCTCGTACGAGGATGCCGCCCAGACCATGGGCCTCAGCCTGTCCGCCCTGAAGTCGCTGCTCAACCGGGCCAGGAATCTGCTGGCCGAGAAGGTGCTGCCATGAAATGCGCTCGATGTCGCGACCTGCTGTTCGAGTACGTCCACGGCTCGCTGAGCGAGGGGGTTCGCCGGGAAGTCGAGGAGCACATCGGCCAGTGCGCCGCCTGCCGCAGGGAAGCGGAAGCCACTCACAGGAGCTTGGCCGCCCTCGACCGGGTCGATCCCCCCAACCCGTTCGACGCCGAAGCCGGACTGGCCGCTCTGCGCAAGAGGATCGCTGCATCCCCGGAGCCTCAAGCCCCCTGGTGGGCCCGTCTGCGCCCCCTGCGCTGGCCTGCGGTTGCCGCTGCGGCTGCAGCGGCGATTGCCGTGACGGTCCTCTACCCGAAGGGGCCTCCGATCGACTCCAGCCGACCCTCCGAAGTGGCCCGGACCGAAGAACCCACGGCCCCCTCCTCGGAAGACTCCGAGGCCAGAAACCTCGACGTCCTCGTCGAGCTGTTCGACGAGATGCCGCTCTTCGAAGAGTTCGATCTCTTCTCGGAGCACGAGACCCTGGCCAGCCTCGCCGAGGCCGATGATGCCACCCTGGACCAGCTTCTCGAGGAGGTGGGAGGATGAAGACGTTGCTCCTGAGTCTCGCAATCCTCTGGCTGCTCGCGCCTGGCCTGGCCTGGGCACAGGAGCCCCCAACGACGCTCTCCCCGGAAGAGAAGGAGCTTCTCCAGGAACGCTGGGAGAAGTTCCGCAGCCTGCCCCCCGACAAGCAGGAAGAGCTCAAAGAACGCTACCGGAAGTTCAAGTCACTGCCGGAAGACAAGCAGAAGCAGATCAAGGAGAACTTCGAGCATTTCCGACGACTTCCGGTCGGAGAGCGAAGGGATATTCTCAAGGCCTACCGGACGTTCAAGCAGCTACCACCGGGCAAGAAGGCCAAGATTCGCAAGCTCATGCGCAAGCTGCTCTCTCTTCCGCCCGAGAAGAGACAGAAGGTGATGGAGAAGATCCGGGCAAAACGTGGCCTGTAGCCCACCCGCTGGAGGTTGGTTGACCGTGACACGCTTCGTCGAGCTCTTCTGCGGAATCGGCGGAATGGCCTGTGCCGCCAAGGCCCTCGGTGCCGAGATTGTGCTGGCCGTGGATCAGGACCGGCTGGCATGCGAAACCTACCGGCACAACTTCGGATGCTCTCCCAGACCGCGCAACATCTGCAACTTCACTTCGGAGGAGCTGAAGGCCACAGGAGCCGACGGGTGGCTGCTCAGCCCGCCGTGCCAGCCGTTCACCCAGAAGGGAAAGGGGCTCGACGACCAGGACCCTCGCACCGAGCCTCTCCTCCATCTCATCGACCTGCTCCCTTCCTGCCATCCGGAATTCCTGTTCCTGGAGAACGTGCCCCCGTTTCGAGTCTCTCGCACCCACGGACTCCTCCTGGCCGCGCTCGAACGTTGCGGATTCCACACGGTCGAGACCGAGCTGTGCCCGACGGAGCTGGGCATCCCGAACCGCCGACGTCGTTTCTATCTGCTCGCCCGCAAGAGGCCGTTTGACAGAGCCGAGCCGTTGCTGCCGGCGGTCCCGCTTCCCCCCTTCCCTCTGGCCTCCTTCCTCGACCCGAGCCCTGACCCGAGCCTTCTCCTGGAACCCCGCGACCTGCAGCGCCTGGCCACCACCGACGTCATCCCGCCCGACGGCGTGGCAGCCTGCTTCGGATCCTCTTACGGGCATGCGCTTCGCCGCTGCGGGTCGTACGTCTCCGTGCCGGATCACGGGGGGACCGGAGTCCGCCGCTTCAGCCCCGAGGAGATCCTGCGGCTCCTGCGATTCCCCGACGGGTTCTCCTTCCCGCCTCAGCTGAGCACGACGCAACGGTACCGGCTCGCCGGCAACAGCGTGAATGTCGAGGTGGTACGACACCTCCTCGGCATTCTCTTGCCTGAATCACGCTAGAGAAGGGTCATACGAGAGAATAGTCACTCCAGGAGAGCGACGAAGAGTCACCCTGGACGCTCAGAAGGAAACCCCCAGGGAAGCACCGACCGAATCCGGTCCGACGACAGGCACGAAGCTCACCGGCGTCTCCCCCGTCCCGGAACCCGAGTCACCGCCGGTGACCAGCAGGGCGATGACACCGCCGGCGGCCAGGGCACCGCCAACCCCCCACAGCGCATACGCTGCGTAGGCGGGCGGGACGACTTCCTCGTCGAACCGGTCTGAGATCTGCTGGTCCGTCATGCCCTTCGTGTCGTCGGCCAGCTCATTGTTGCGCTTTGCCGCAATGCCGAAGCTGACACCGCCACCCGCAGCGGTTGCGACTCCCGCTCCGACCAGGAGCCAGGGCCACCATGGACGCTCAGCGCCCGCTTCCCCCCCAGCACCCGCTCCGCCACCGCCATCTCCGCCGGCTCCGCCAATCTTTCCGGCAGGCAGCGCCGCAACCGCCTCGGTCCTCTCCCCGGCGCGAACCGTGGCGTTTCCGCTCCAACTGCCGGCACCTTCCCAGAAGACTTCCACCTTGTATTCGCCGGGAGCCAGATCCGCGGTTACCGGCAACGGTCCCATGGCCTTGCCGCCAATCCGCACGCTGCTCCCTACCTGAGGCCCCGTGACGGCCAGAACACCTGTCGTCGGAACCGCAGCAAGCTCGAAGCGGTAGGAATCCTTCTCCCCTTTGCCGACACGAAGGGTCTCCTTGCGCGAGACGTACCCATCCTTCACCAGCTCGACCGTGTATTCCCCCGGCGGGAGCCACCAGGAGAGAGGTGCACGCACCCGATGCATCCGATCGCCGGGCGGAAACACGACCGTGGCCCCGGGCGGCTCGGTTTCGACTTTCACCTTGATGTGAACCTTGCGAAGCGAGTCCTCCATGTCCCGGATGGTCTGAGCGACGTCCACATCGGTCTGGTCCGCCCGCTGGAGGTAGACCGTCAGGTGGTACCATGCCTCCGGTAGCCGCTCCACCCCCTTCAGCGCCAGGCCGAGGTTCTTGTGCAGCTTCACCACCTGGTCCTCGGAAGCAACTTCGACGGCCTGGAGCCAGAAGTCGATGGCATCCAGGAACTTCTCGGCTTTGAATGCTTCGATGGCCTTCTGGTTCAAAGCCCGGGCCTTCTCCGTGTCCTCCGCCGCAGCCGGCCGGCTCCAGGCGAACAGCGCTGCACAGACCAACACAGCGGACAAACTGCGCACGGCCGCACCCCGCAAGCTGCTCGAAACGACCATCTGACCCCTCCCGGCCGCGCTCAAATATCTTCCTCGAATTCCAACTTCTTCTCTGGCTTCTTGACGGGCTCGTCCTTCGGATTGCTCCCCTTGCCGGGATCGAGCTCCAACTCGATCCCCGGAAGCCCCTTGCCCCCGTCCTTGGTCGTGTCGGACTCGACCTTCTTCCCCTGGATCTTCGACTTCCCCTCTGCTTTCGCCTTGGCCTCTGCCTCGGCCTTCGCCTTGGCCTCTGCCTCGGCTTTCGCTTTGGCCTCTGCCTCCGCCTTCGCCTTGGCCTCTTCGTCGGCTTTCGCCTTGGCCTCTGCCTCGGTCTTCGCTTTGGCCTCTGCCTCGGCTTTCGCTCTGGCCTCCTCTTCGGCAATCGCCTTCCCTTCCTCCGCAGCGATGGCCCTGGCCGCTTCCTCGGCCTTCGCTCTGGCCGCTTCCTCGGCCTTCGCCACTGCAGCCTCCGCCTCTCCCGCGGGCCGGAGCGACGCGGCACTGCTTCCCTGGCCTGCGCCGTCCGTGGGAGCGGTCGTCTGCGGGTTGCCAGACAGCAAGACCGCAGCGGCACCAGCGAGAACGACGACGGCCGTGGCGACACCGGCCCAGAGGGCGACCCTGGAGCGCGACGATGTCTTCGGCACGGGCACCACCGTGGGAATGTCGTCTTGCTGCCGCCCTCCCCGGTGGGCGTCGGGCAAGGGCACGACGACCCCCTGGGCGGTTTCACCCAGGCTGCTGAGGGGCACGTGGCGGAAGTCGGTCCTGCTGGAGTCCAGCGCCGCCTGAAGCTGCCGTGCGAAGGCATCGATGGTGTCGGGCCGGTCCTCGGGCCGCTTGGAGAGCACCCGCATGATGAACCGGTCCAGGGATAGAGGGACCGATACTTGCGGATTGCGCACTGAAACCGGAGCCGGCTCCTGGTTGACCTGTTTGAGCAGAATTCCCATCGGCGTGGCATCTTCGAAGGGGGGGCTGCCGGCCAGCATCTCGTAGAGGATGATGCCCAGGGAATACATGTCGCTCCGGCCGTCCAGCGGGAGGCCGGTTGCCTGCTCGGGGCTGAGGTACATCGGCGTCCCGCAGATCATCCCCGTCGCGGTGATGGAGCCTTCGCTTCCCTCATTGAGCATCTTGGCGATGCCGAAGTCGAGCACCTTCACGTGCTCTCGGCCCCCCTCTCCGGGCAGAACGTAGATATTGTCCGGCTTCAGGTCGCGATGAAGGATTCCCTTGCCGTGCGCTTCCCGCAACGAGTCGCACACCTGCAGGACCAGGGCGATGGCCCGTTCGGGGTCCAGTGGGGCTTCGTTGCGGATGATCTTCGTCAGCACCCGTCCTTCGAGCAGCTCCATCGTGAAGTACAACAGCCCTTCACGGCTGATTCCGAAATCGTAGAGCGTGATGGTGTGGGGGCTGCGCAGATTGGCCACGGCCTTGGCTTCCACCAGGAATCGCTTGACCGAGTTCTCGTCCTGGACCAGCTCCCGCCGAAGCACCTTCAAGGCCACCCAGCGGTCGATGATTCGCTGGCGGGCCTTGTAGACGACCCCCATCCCCCCCTTGCCGAGCGACTCGATGACATCATAGCGCTCGTCGAGGACGCTTCCCGACAGGTCACCGTCCATGGAGGCGATCAGGCGGATCCCGCACTCCGGACAGTTGTCCAGCTCGCCGGCGACCTTCTTCACGCATCTGGGACAGAACCGATCGACCATTTCCTGTTCCCGTCGTTCCCGCGTCCGCTCAGATCAGACCCGTGCGCATGCTAGCATCGTGCGGGGGCGTCCGCAAGTTGAACTGTGCGAGTCCTTGCCGGGCGCGCGCGACAAGACGGGAAAGACGATGCACCGGCTCGGGCTGACTCCCTGGTTCGGCCGCGACATCGGTTGACGCGTCGGTCCGGGCTCGGCTAGACTGACGCAAGCTCAGCGAGCCCCGGCCATCGAGCACGGGGGGCGCTGCAGGGGAGAGACGATGGCCAGGAAGAAGGATGCCACCAGCTACGTAGTCAGCTACCGCGAGCCGAAGGACAACAAGATCGTCACCCTCACCGTCCGATCCATCGAGAGCTCGGATCTGGGCTTGAGCTTCATCGCCCTGTCCGACTTCGTGTTCAAAGAAAATCCCCTCATCATCGACCCATCGGAGCAGGATCTTCGCGACCGGTTCGAGAACACGCGGCGCCTGCATCTGTCCATCTACACCATCCTCTCGATCGAAGAGGTCGGCAAGGCAAATAAGGGGCTGGCCCTCAAGGGGAGGAAATCCAACGTGGTGGTGCTTCAGCCGCCGGAGAAGTAGATCGCCCTGGGGTTGGGGGCTGGGGGGTTGGTTTCAGGATCGAATCGGGATCGAATCGGAATCAGGAAAACGGGCCGTGCTGCCTATTCGAAGTAGTTATAGTACTCGATCCCGAGGTGGGTGATCAGCTCCTCGCCGATCAGATAGCGCAGCGTATTCTTCATCTTCCAGAGCTGGATGAACAGATCGTGCTCCGGGTAGACCGACGGAGCGTGGAGCGGTGCCTTGAAGTAGAACGACAGCCACTCCTGGATCCCCGACATTCCCGCGCGCTGGGCCAGGTCGGTAAACAGGATCAGATCCAGGGCAACCGGTGCGGCCAGGATTGAGTCCCGGCAGAGGAAGTTGATCTTGATCTGCATCTTGCGGCCCATCCAGCCGAAGATGTCGATATTGTCCCAGCTTTCCTTGTTGTCGCCCCGGGGCGGGTAGTAGTTGATCCGCACCTTGTGGAACAGGTCGCCGTACAGCTCGGGATAGATGTCGGGCTGCAGAATCGTGTCCAGCACCGACAGCTTCGAGACTTCCTTGCTCTTGAACGAGTCGGGATCATCCAGCACTTCGCCGTCGCGATTGCCGAGGATGTTCGTCGAGAACCACCCGTCCACACCAAGCAGGCGGGCCTTGAACCCCGGAGCGATGATGGTCTTCATCAGGGTCTGGCCGGTCTTGAAATCCTTTCCGCAGTGGGCGACCTTCTTCTCCTGTGCCAGCTTCGTCAGCGCAGGGCAGTCGTTGGTCAGGTGCGGCGCTCCGTTGATGTACGGAATCCCGTTCTTCAGCGCCGTGTACGCGTAGATCATGCTCGAGGAGATTCCCGGGTCGTTGTTCTTCAGGCCGGCCTCGAACGACTCCACCGTGAAATGCACCTCGGACGGCTGGATGTAGACTTCGGTGGATCCGATCCAGATCATGACGAGCCGGTCGCACCCGTTCTCGGACTTGAACCGGTGGATATCCTCCTCCAGCATGAGGTGCTTGTCCCACAGGGTCTTTGCCTGCTTGACATTAGGCCCGTCGAGCTTCTTGACGAACCGCCGGTCGAACACGGCCGACATCGGCTTGATGCTGCCGAGGTAGTCCTTGACCTGGTCGAGCTGCTCGTTCGTGCAAACGCCGGCCTTCCTGGCCGCGGTGAGGCAGTCGTCCGGGAAGATGTCCCAGCCGCCGACCACCACGTCGTTCAGATCGGCAAGCGGGATTACCTGCTTGACCAGGGGCTGCCGCCCCTCGTCCCGCCGCCCCAGCCGGATGTGCCCCATCTGGGTCACCGAGCCGAACGGAGGGTAGAGATTGCGCCGGATACCCTCGATCCCGGCCAGCAGCGTTGTCGTCACAGCACCCATTCCGGGGATGAGCACCCCGAGCTTTCCCTTGGCCTCCCGAATCGGAACTGCCTTTCTCTCCGCCATGGCATTCACCTCCGCGCCTTGACCTGCGAGATCCACTCCTCGAAAACCGGGTTGCCCACCAGGGCGTCCCGTGTCAACGGCCCACACAGGCCGACTTGAACCGAGCATATCCGACATGCGAAATCCGCCGCCGCCAGCGCATCCCGCTGCACCGAGTAGTGCACGAGGAAGGCAGCCGCAAAGGTATCACCCGCACCGGTGGGGTCAAGCTCCTTGACCGGATACCCCGGGACGTGAGTCTGACTGCCGCGCAGCCAGACGGCAGCGCCCCCGGGACCTCGGGTCTCCACCACCACGTCGGCAGCCGAGCGGAACTGCACGCCCAACTCGGGGTGATGGGCGACATCCTCCTCGCTGTAGAAGAGCACATCCACCCCGTCCAGTCCGGCAAGGAACTCGGAATCCACCCGGGGAACGACCCGGCCCCCGTCCCTCGTGGTGCGCAACCACCCCTGGAGCGATGCCCCGGTCAGCCTTCCCCGAACCGACGCCTCCAGCCCCGACCTCAGCTCGGAGTAAACCGGGCAGAGCAGCACGATGTCCTCGTTCCCCCAGCCGGCAGGCAGAGCATCCTTCGGGATTGCCCCTCCGTCCGCACAAAGGAACTGCTCACGGGCACTACCTCGGTATACGTTCCGGAAAGTCGTCGTCTCCCCGGCCTCCACCAGCGAAACCTCGCAGGAGAGCTGCTTGAGTGCCTCGTCCAGCGGAAACCCGGGCCCCACGGCCGACACGATGCGGACGTCGAAGCCAAGCGCCTGCGCCGCACAGCCGCTGTAAAACACCGATCCGCCGGGGACATTCCCACCCTCTTTCACGTCGAGCGTGAAATTCCCCACGAGCAGGATCTGGTACGGCGTTCCCTTCAACTGCCTACCCCCTCTTCACTCCCTGAACCTGCCATCTGCGATGGCGCTCTCCGCTTCGTGCAGCATCTCGGGTGTGTCCACGTCCTGCCAGAATCCGTCCCCGATGTCGAACGCTCCCATCCGACGCTCTGCGATGAGCTGCTTCATCACCCGGGAAATCGATGCATCCCCTTCCGCCTGGATCAGCGCCTCCAGCCTCGGCGTCACCTGCGACGACAGGAGAAACATCCCCGTGTCGATGCAGTTATAGGTCGAAAGGTCTTTCCCGATCTGAGCAACCCGGTCTCCCTCTGCCACCACCTTGGTGGCATCGTCAAGATCAAAAACGTCAGCGATCTTGTGGTCCACGGCAAGGACGGCCATGTCGCCTGCCAATCCCCGGGCGGTCAATCGCTTGAGGGTCCGCCCCTCGAACAGGTGGTCGCTCATGAGCAGCACGAAGTCGCCGGAGCATTCCCGGGCACCGTGGTAGAGCGATACTCCATTGGACAACTCGTACCGCGGATTGAACACGAACCGCACGGGTCCTGCGACCGGCCACTTCCGCACCGTCGACTCGACCACGTCGGCCATGTGCCCGACCACGATCACGGCCTCCTCGATGCCCGCAGCAAAGGCACCGTCCAGCACCCGCATCAGGATGGGCCGGCCGCCCACCGGCTCGAGCGGCTTGATGAGGCTCCCGCCCGGACGCATGGCCTGGAGACGGCTACCGAATCCCGCTGCCACCACCACCGCCTGTCTGAACTGGTTCGTCATCGTCCGCTCCGTCCACACGCCGCTCATGGAAGCAATGTCCGTGCCAGTGCCGCTGCCCTGTGCTCATCCGCAGGGCCCCTCCCGCGTGGTCGGGGCTGGGTATCACCGATCGTCCAGCACCTCGATGGGGGGCATGGTCTTCCCCTCGAGGTAGGTCAGCGAGGCGCCGCCGCCCGTGGATACGTGCGACACCGCATCTGCAAGCCCCATCTGCTCCACGGCAGCGGCCGAGTCACCGCCGCCGATGACGGTGACCGCCCCCTTCCGGGTCGCATCGGCCGCGGCCTGCGCAACGGCCCTCGTGCCCGCGGCAAACTCGGCCCGCTCGAACACGCCCATCGGACCGTTCCACACCACGGTCCCGGCAGCACGCACCACCTCGCCGAAAGCCCCTACCGTAGCCGGACCGATGTCCATCCCGAGCAGGGAATCCGGGATATCCACGCCGGCAACCGGCACCGGGGCACCGGCCTTGAAATCCTCCGTCGCCACGTGATCGCAGGGCAGCAGGATCTTGTCGCCTGCCTTAGCCAGCAACCCCTGCATCTCCGCCACCTGATCTTCCTCGACCAGGCTCTTGCCGACCTTGACGCCCCGAGCCTTGAGCAGCGTGTACGCCATCGCCCCGCCGACCAGGATCCGGTCCACCTTCCCCAGGAGGTTCGAGATCAGTTTGATCTTGTCGGATACCTTGGCACCGCCAAGCACGGCCACGAAGGGTCGCTTCGGGCTGGCCACGGCCTCGTGCAGGTAGCGGATTTCCTTCTCCAGGAGGAACCCGGCCACTGCGGCGCCGCCCTTCTTCTGAATGGCCTTGGCCACCCCGAACATGCTGGCGTGCTTGCGATGGCAGGTTCCGAACGCATCGTTCACATACAGGTCCCCCAGTTCGGCCAGCCCGGCTACCAGCGCATCGTGCCTGGCTTGCTGCTCGGCCGTCAGCTTGCCGTCGGGGTTCTTCTTGGCCTTGTCAGGCATCGTCTCGCCCGGATGGAAGCGCACGTTCTCGAGCAGTGCCACGCCGCCGTCCCGAAGACCGTCCACAAGCTTGACTGCGGCCTCCCCGACCACTTCATTGGGCCCGAGATGGACGGGCCGTCCCAGCAGCTCCGCCAGCCGATCCCCCACCAGCTTCAGGCTCCCTTCGGGGTCATAGGCACCGTCCGGCCGCCCGAGATGACTCATGAGGACCAGCTTGCCGCCTCGGCCCAGGACATCCTGGATCGTGGGCAGGGCAGCACGAATCCGCCGGTCATCCGTGATCCTCCCCCCCTTGATGGGAACGTTGAAGTCCACCCGCATCAGCACCCGCTTGCCCGCCACTTCCACGTCGGCCAACGTCTTCTTTGCCATGTTCTAGCCTCCTCGAGAGTCCGGATTCCCGCCCGGAATCGCCCTTCATCTACAACTTCCGCAGCCGCATGTCCAAATAGAAATGCGCGAGTCGGCCCGCCTGCCTCCCGGTCCGCACGGGGAAATCTCCGACGTCGCCTGCCAACGCATTGCCCGGCACCAGGAATCCGTGTACTGTGGTCTTCATGAAAGCGACCCTCCAGGTTCTTCTGGTCCTTCTCCTGCTGACAGCGTGCTCGGCCCGCACCGGGGCACCCGACGTAGCCCAACCGACGCAGCCGCAGACGGCCCCCGCCGCTGACTCTGCAATACCCCCGCCTCCCCATTTTGGAATCGAGATCATCGATGCCCACGTTCACGTCGTCCCTGAAATGACTGCGCTCGCTCAGGCGCTGGAGGTCATGGAGAAGTCCGGAGTGACCCGGTTCGTCGGCTTCAGCGGCGGGGAGGTCGGCTCGCTCCGATACGCCTCGACCGTGGCCATGAAACGGGTGCTCGGCGACCGATTCCAGTTTCTGGTGAACATCGACTGGGACGGGTTCGGAGCTCCGGGCTTCGTGGAGGAAACGCTCCACAACCTCCGCCAGGCCTCCGGCGAAGGGGCCCGAGGGCTCAAGATATTCAAGGCACTCGGCCTGAAGGTTCGCTCGAAGGACGGAAAGCTGGTGGCCGTGGACGACCCCGTGCTCGACCCGATCTTCGACGAATGCGGGAAGCTGGGCCTCGTCGTCGCCATCCATGTAGCCGATCCGGTGGCGTTCTTCCAGCCGGTCACTCCCGAAAACGAACGCTACGACGAGCTGAGCATTGCATCGAGCTGGAGCTTCTACGGTGGGGACTTTCCGTCGTTTGCCGACTTGATGGCCCAGCAGGAGCGGCGCGTTGCCCGGCACCCCGGAACGACCTTCATCCTGGTTCACATGGGGAACAATGCGGAGGACCTGGGGTACGTCGCCCGAATCCTGGACAAGTATCCCAACGTCCTGGTCAACACAGCGGCCCGCGTGCCCGAGTTCGGCCGCCATCCGGCCGACCAGGTGCGTGCATTCTTCATCAAGTACCAGGACCGGATCATGTTCGGCAGCGACTTCGTGTCGACTCCGCACGGCATGCAGCTCGGTTCCGTTTCCGACACGGAGCCGACCATTCCGGACGGAATCATCTTCTTCAAGCGACACTGGGAGTACTTCGAAACCGACCATCGCCAGATGGACCACCCGACTCCAATCCAGGGCAAGTGGAAGGTCGATGGCATCCGCCTGCCTCCCGACGTGCTCCGCAAGCTCTATCACGACGTGGCCTGGAACCTCTTCTTCGCCCAGGCGGCCAAGCCCCACGGTCTCCCGCCCGCTCCGGTCGTTCGTTAGCCCATTCCTCGTTCTCTGTTTGGAAACCGTGAGGCATTGAATACGGCGAAAGTCCCCGAGTCTCCCGGCGCCCGTCTTCTTGAAGGGGGGAGATCCATGATCCGAACGACGATGTTGCCGGCCTTGTTCGCAGCGATTCTGGGGAGCCTGCTTCCGACGACGGCAATCGCCGGAAAGCCGACGATCCGATGGGGCGGTCCCATGACCTGCATCGACCGAGGAGAGGGGAAGCAGACCCGACTCCAGTGTACCGACGAAGGAGGGAAGTGCGAGTGCCTCCGAGTCGGCAACCGGGTCACCGGTCCTGACGGCAAGGAGACGGACCGGTACCTCGAAGGTCTGATGGGTTGCACGGAGTACCGGGACCCCTTCTTCCTGGAGCAGCTGGCCGGTTCGGGCTGCTCCCTGGTCGATGCCATTGCCGAGGCCCCACCCGGGTTCGCTCGGGACGAGAACGGGCGCCTGTTCCAGGTCTCGTTCGACCTGACCCGACGTCTCTACCTGGGCGGGCACTGGCTGGCAATGTTCGACCCGGAGAGCCAGGATCTGAGCCGGGGAGGCGTGGATTTCGGATTTCGGGTCGACGACCTCGACTACTCCGGCCGGAAGCGTCACCGGCACCAGCTCCTGGTCGGTGAGGTCAGCTTCCTTCCGGTCGACTTCGACGTCCTCCTATGGGGCTATGACCTGGGCGCCCGACGAGACGAGCCGGCCCTCTGGGTGACCACGTTCATCGGTCCTCCAACCCGGTTCGACTTCGACCTGGACCTCGGATGGGGGTTCCGCATGCTGACGGCCCGCTACCACCCCATGCGAAGCAAGAGCTATTCCGAGCTCGAGAACCTCTCGCTCTACGTCTCCTGGGAGCTGTACCACAACCGCCCCATGGACAGCTTCATCCGGTTCGCCATCGGGCCCGGATGCGGTGAGATGTTCTCCGAAGTCGAGAAGGAGGAGACCCGCTTCTCAGTCTACCCCATGGCCGCGCTGGAATCCGAGCTCGTGCTCGACCGACGGGGGCTGAACCGCCTCGCCTTCAACGTGGGGGCCTCGCCCCGATGGTACCTGGATGACATGGATGCACTCTACTGGACCGGCCGGGGGTCGCTTTCCTACGAGCTGATCCTCCTGGCCATCAATGACCAGCCCCTGTCCCTGTATCTCGAAGGAAACGCACAGTACCGGGACGACATCCCCGATGCCCCCTCCGACTGGCAGTTCGAGGCGCTGGCCGGCCTCCGGTTCAACTTCTGGGCCCCGCCCCGGGAAGCCGAGTAAGGGAGGAAGGCCATGGAGCACCGGCGACCGTCGACCAAAGCCTGCCCCGCCTTCGACAGGCCCCGCGGGGGGCCGCTCAGGCCCCTTCGAGGGGAGCGGAATCGAGGGGAACATCGACCAACCGTAACGGCCCTTCTGCTCTCAGTGCTCCTGGGTCTTGCTGCGGGGCTCGTGTCCTCATCGGCCGGAGCGCAGACTCCCGACCCGCCCTACCCCATCGAGAAGCGTGAGCTCCAGGAGGCCCCGCCCGAGAAGCTTCCCCGACGCGAGGGAGAGTACCTCGTCGACGTGCAGCACCGGCGCATGAAGGTCCAGTTCTCGCCCGGCAACAGGCTGCGATACGGGTCGGCCTGGGAAGCAGATATCGACGCGGGCAACGGCTCCATGCTCGAGACCGCGGCATGGCAGCTGTCCATCGGATCCGAATTCGGAGGTGAATCGCACTTCGATGACGAGGGCTCCTGGAAGATGCGACACCGGGTGGGAGAGTTCGAGGTACGGCCGCTCCAGATCACTCATGCCGGGTGGCCGGTCATGGACCTCGAGCTGTACGAAGCGGAGTTCATCCGCCACCGCAACTCACCGCATATCGTGATTCCCACGATCCCGCCTCGGCGGTTGTTCGTACCGTTCGACTTCGGCGTGTCGCTGCGGACCGGTGGGCTCCATGTTCCCCGGGATCTCAGGGCAGCCCCCGACGGCGGAGAGAAGTCCGCTGGTGCGGTCACCTCCGCCTGGGACGTGGAGCTCATCGATGCCAGGCTGCTGCTCGAATTCTGGAGATCCGAGCGGTTCGGCAGCGCCCTTCTCCTGGGAATCGGCACACGCTACGACCTGTTCGTGACCCGGAGCGGCGGCGATGGGCCTTCCCTCGAGCACGTGCTTTCGCCCTTCACCGCCACGTCGCTCACCTTCCGTCACGAGTGGGCCGACGGCCGGCAGCGGGCTGCGGCATCCGTGGACTCCCACCCGTTCTGGTCGTCGCGTCGGGGCCTCCTCTACGCGCTCGATGCCTCGGCCCGCTACGACATCACGCTTCTTGCCATCAATGACCAGCCCATTTCGCTGAACCTCCGGGCCGATTACCGGTACGGCGAGTTCCACCCTCTGCCCGAGGGTCCAGCCCACGTCGTCCAGGTCATGGCCGGATTGGAGTTCGGGGTGGAGTGAGCCTGGAAATGCCTGTCTCAATGGCGGGCTCGGACGGGAAGAAGCTCTCCCCGATGGTCCCTCCCGAAACTCGTCGACGGGCACCGGCCACGGCCAGCGTCGTTGACAGCCAGTGGATTCGTCCGCACTACTGCGGCCCCAAGCGGCTCACCGCACCTCGGGGGCTCGGGCTCGGTCCCGACCTGCGGGCTGCCCCTCACGTCCCTCGACCAGGCCGGACCTCACTGTCCCTTTCCGTTCATGAGAACCACGACTTCGGGCTCGTCTTCGTCGTTGGAGTGGACGAGAAGCTTGGCCTGGAAGCTCCCCGCCGAGGCGGGTGTGAAGGTGACGTCGATGGAAGCGATCTCGCTGGGGGCCACCTCGAAGGAGGTCTGGGACAGCTCGAATGAAAGCTCAGTCGCCGGGGTGACGAGGATCTCGTTGACCAGCAGCGGACCATCGCCGATGTTGCCGATGGTGAGCTCCAAGGTCTTGCTCACCGATACCGGCGTCGATCCGAAAGAGAGCAGCGTCGGGCTGACTTCGATTTCCGGTACTCTGAGGATGCACTCGTTGTCCTCGCAACGGTAACCCGGTCCGCAGTCCTTGGCGACTTCAATCCACTCCTGGCAGGCACTGAAGCTCCAACTCTGGTCGGTCCCCTCCCGGCACGCCTGGCCCACGGGGACGGAATCGGCGACCTCCAACCAGGTCCCGCACGCATCCTTCTTCCAGGCCTGCCCCAGATCCTCGCGGCAATCGAGCGTGACGTCATCCAGGCGCGACGGCTCCAGGCAGACCGTGGGAAGCCCCGGCCAGGTTGCGACACAACCAAGCAGGTCTGACTCACAGTCGGAAGCAGTTTCGCAAGGGTCGCAGGCTGCCCCCTTGGTGCAGACAGCCTGGGTACCGTCCAGCTTCTCGCATGCCTGGCCCTTCGGGCACGACGTTCCCCGCTCTCGGCCACAACACACGAGGTCATCGTCCGACTCGCCGGCCAGCCCCGACGGGACGCACCATCCGTCTCGACATACCGTGTCCAGGCCGCACCCACACGTGCTCAGGCACTGCACGCAGGGGAGAGGCGCCTCCGACACATCGCCGAAGCCGCCCTCCGTCAGGGGCTCCATGACGAGCTTCAAGTCGGCTGGCGACACCAGCTCGTCGACGCCGCTCTCGCCAAACCACGGCGTCGAGAAGAGGTCCGTACAGCGCATGACGGTGGAGCTGCCATCCGCAGGCCAGACGCCGCATTCGAAGGAGCCGGGGGTGTCACACGTCTGCACGTCGAGGCACCAGGCTTTGCTGTACTTGTCGCCATACGGCCCTTCCCCCCGCCCCTCGACGCACGTGAGGTTCTGCGCCGCGCAATCCTCTTCACTCAATTGGTAGGCGCCCATGCCGTCGCTGCACCGAACGGCCATCTCTCCCTTGCACCAGCTCTGTCCCGGCTTGTTGCATTCATCGTCGTAGCACGGGCCCGTCCCCGAGACGAGGGTCGCCACGATGACTGCCGGTCCCCAGACGGTGAGCCCACTCTTGATCCTGGACGACAACGGTTCTTTCATCTGTCCCCTCCCTTCGTGTTCATCAAGCGCGTGACCGGCCTGGTTGTCAACGAATTTCGCAATCTTGGGCGAACGTCCCTGAGGGCCCTTCATGCTCTGCCAGCCATTTCAAGGCTTCGGGAAGCTTCCCCGCAGGATCCCGTTGACATCGGTTGCCATATCGTCGTAGCAATTCAGGTGTGCCGTGCTTGCTTGCCGTTGGTTCGTCCTGCCCCCTCCGGGCAGAAGGAATTGACTGACGCCGAGGAGGTCGACAGAGGGGCGAACGCATGAGCGAAGGCGAGATTCTGGTACTGATGCTGTCGTTCCTTGGCGGCGGAGCCTCGTGGTTAAGCTGGTACCACCCCCTGGCGAGCGTTGTCACCTGGCCTCCGGCCGGTGGCATTGGCAAGGCTCTTGGGCTGGCCCCGGTCTTCTGTCTGGGGGGCCTGCTCGTCGTCCTGACTACAGGGGCTTCGTTCGACGTCGTCGATGCCCCTGAATACATCTTCTTCTATCTTGCCATGGGCATGGCCTGGCTCGGGTTCTTCAGGCTTGGGCTTTCCATATTGGGCATCCTGTGGCGTGATGATGCGCTTGAACGGGGGAATCGGGCGGCTGCCATCAGCGTGGTTGCCGGGATGGTGGGTCTGACCGCCTGTTTTGCGGGCGCCAACATCGGCGATGGGCCCGACTGGTCGTGCGTGGTGTTCCCTGCCTTCCTGGCGACCCTGGCATGGTTCATCCTGGTGGCTGGCTTCCAGGCTGCAACCAACATGGTCGACAAGATAACCATCGAACGCGACGAAGCCGCTTCCATCCGGCACGGCGGTCTGATGGTCGCGATGGGACTGGTCTGCGGGCGCGGAGCCGCGGGGGACTGGACCTCGGCAGCCGACACCGTAGCCGAGTTCTGGGTCACCCTGCCCGCCATCCTGCTGGTCGTCGTTGCGGCTTGGGTGGAACGGGGGTATCGCCCCGATGAGTTGCGACGGGAGGCGACCGCTGCGTCTCAGCGCCTCTCCTCTGCTGCGCTGGCGGTCTTCTACATGCTGCTCGCCGTCACGTTCATCGCCTGGTCCCTGCCCCTTCCCTCGAACCCGAAGTACCGGACAGCGGCTCAGACCGAGGAGCGGGAATGAGCCGGAACGAGCCCTGTGCGGCGGGCGCGCGTCTGCATCCGATTCCGCCCCGGCATTTCGCCGAGCACCGAAGGCGAGTGATCTTTTCCGCATTCAAGTGGGATCCGCAGGTCGGAGATACCTGCACGGTTGCAGAGCACGTGGTGGTACTTCGGCGGGAAACCGCCCACCGACTCCATCGTCTTGCCGAGTCACTGGCCGATGAAACGGTGATGGTCGAAGAAGCGCTGCGGTCGCGTCCTGAGCTGCACAACGGGCTCGGCTTGCCTGCGCCGCTGGTCGGGGCGCTGCGGGATGCCGGATGCTCGGTCGGCAGGGGCAGACGCCACGTGCGGGTGATGCGCTTCGATTTTCACCCTACGACAGCCGGCGAGTGGGTGGTCTCCGAGGTCAACAGCGACGTCCCCGGCGGCTTTGCCGAAGCGTCGATACTTCCCGGCCTGGTCGCTCCGTTCGTTCCGCACGCCGAGCCGTTCGGACCGGACGTGGGCACGCTCATGGCCGAACAGCTCTGCGCCGGAGCTGTAGGGAGGGGAGCGATCGGGCTGGTCCACGCGACGTCCTATGCGGATGACCGGCAGGTCATGGCCTTCCTGGCCCAACGCCTGAGGGAGGCTGGACGGCTCAGCGTTCTGATTGCGCCGGACCACGTTCGCTGGAGCGGGGGAGCACGGTGCATTGCCCGCGGCCAGGAGGGGGAATTGGCGGCCGTCGTGCGGTTCTTCCCTGCGGAGTGGCTGCATCACCTGCCCCGGGTGAGCGAGTGGCGTGGCTACTTCTCCGATGCGGTTGCCTCGTGCAATCACGCCTCCGCGGTCCTGACGCAGTCCAAGCGTGTGCCTCTGGTCTGGGAACGGCTTGGTGTCCCGCTGGTCTGGTGGCCACAGCTCTTGCCGGAGACCTCGGAGCCGTCGCTGCGCCGGATTCTGGATGGCTGGTTGCTCAAGCCGGCCCTGGGACGGGTTGGGCAGGGCATCACGGTCCCGGAGACCACCACCCCAAGAGAACGTCGGCAGGCCGCGCTTTCGGCCCTCTTGCATCGCCGCGCCTGGGTAGCACAGAGGCGTTTCGCCAGCTGCCCCTTGCCGGCCGCCGAAGGAGACCGGCATCTCTGCATCGGCGTCTTCACGGTGAATGGGCGAGCGGCCGGCTTCTACGGCCGGATGAGCAAGCGTCCTCGAATCGATGAGCAGGCGCAGGATGTTGCTGTCCTTGTCGAGAGAGAGAAGCCGAGCCAACCAGGAGTGTCGGCATGACGGATTACCCCTTGCTGTTCGAGGAATGGGCACCCCTCGATTCCCCCTGGGCGGTGTGGGCCAAGCCGGTGCTGTTCTGGCCGCTGGACGGAGTGCCGCCGCGCCCCCTGCCTCCGGACACGCTGCCGGCCGTGGACTGGGCTCCGCCCGTCCAATCGGGGGCAGCGCTCATCATCGACATGCCGGGGGCCTCATCGGTTCTCGAGGGACTTGCCCTGGCCTTGCGGGGCTACCGCCCCATCCCGGTGTTCAATGGTTGTCACTCACTGGGGGGCCTCATCGATGTCGAGCCCATCGTCAAAGCGCTGACCGACGGCATCACGGTGCTCCGGTCGCAACGATTGGCCGGGGATGCCCCCCCTGCGTTCATGATTGACAGCCGGCGTCTTGAAGCGATGCGGAAGGTTGCTCCGGGCGACTTTGACAATCGATGGTGCCTGTTTCCCCAGGATCTGCCCTCGGCCAGGCACCTTCTCGAAGCAGGCATTCGAACCGTCGTTCTTCGCAGCCAGGACTGCCAGAATGACATGGAGCACGTGCTGGTGCGCTTCCAGATGGCCGGCTTGCAGCTCGAGACTGCGATCCCTGGAAGCGTGGGACGGACACCGCTGCGGGTTTCGAAGCCATCGGGGTTTCGCAGCGCATGGCACAGGCTGGAGGTCCTTCTTGGATTGCGCCGCAACTCGGCCGGAGGGTTTGGGGGAATCGTGCCTGAGCCGTCCCAGTCCTCCCATCGGTACGGCTAGCCGGCCCCATGGTTGGTGGTCGCCGCGCCGCCGGTCACCCCCTATCCCACTCCTTTCATTGCGTCCGCACGCCTGCATGAAGTAGGATGAGCGCGTTTCTTCGCTGTGGAGGGAGTTCCATGAGATTCCTCGCTGTGCCATTCACCGCATCGTTGGCTGCCGCCCTCTTGACTTGTGCGCTGCTTGCCGCCTCGTGTGCGGAGGAGCGGGAGCCGATCAACCAGGTGCAGACCTTCGCCCTCGACAAGTCCTTCTTCGTGGGGCCCGACCTGCAGGACCCGGCGGACAACCCTGAATTCTGGGCCCAGGCCACGCTCGTCGACGTGCCCTACGGAGCGACCCAGGAAAGCCTGTTCACCTCCACCTACGCCCAGCCGGTCTCCCGCATCCGATGGTACATCACGGAAGACCTGCTCCTGGCCCGCATGGCCTATGAGCGCGTCGAGGGCACGGATGGGAAGGGTGTTGGCGAGAAGACGGACGAAGGAACCATCGTCGCCGCCTTCACCATCGAGAAGCACTTCGACATCGCCTACGACTACAACTCGACGACCGGCGAGAAGGTCAACGTCCTGCTGGAAAACGACACGGACAGACCCTGGTTCGAGCGCAAGTACATGCGCGTGGACTTCTCGAAGAACCTTGTGACCGACTCCTACGACCTGGATACCCTGTCCATGCTCGGGATGTTCGACGGCATCGAGTACGAGCCCCTCGCCTACTACGTGGACGATCCGACCGACGACGACGCCCCCTACTTCGACTGGAAGACCGGCTATTTCGACATCACGCTCAAAGCATTTGCCAAGCCGCAGACCATCGACCTGTCCGACATGGGATGGGGAATCGACGAATTCCCGGCCTGCTGGCTCGAGTATGATTTCCTCTACGGAACGTGGCCGGCCGGAAGCTGTGCTCCCGTCGAGCTGACGATCCGCCATGCGTTCCGTCGGGTCGAGGACTTCGATTTCGAGCCCATCGAGTGGGACGGCGAGCGGTTCCAGGCCTATGGTGCCTTCTACATCGAGCGGTTCGGGTACAACCGCAACTACGGCATGAGCGACGAGCAGTGGCACCGTTTCCTCACCCATTACCAGCTTTGGGAGAGGAGCCACTACTACTCGGATCCAGCCAACATGGCCGGCCCCGTCGAGTGCTTTACGCCGGAGACGACGCCCATCGGCGATGATCCCCACCGTGACCTCGATGCCAACGGTACGGAAGACGAGTGCGAAGCCGTCGGCCCCGGCTCACGCTGCGATACGTTCACCCAGAAGTGCACCCTCCCCTTCTCCCAGCGCAAGCCCAAGCCCATCGCCTGGTACTACACGTCCGGAAGCGACCCGGAGATGTTCGACACGACCTATCTGTCCGCCCACCAGTGGGACGTGGCGCTCCGGCATGCCGTCATGACCGCCCGGTACACCGAGTGTATGGCCACGGGCGGCAAGGAGTGCGCCAAGAGCTGGCCTGTTTACTTCGGTCAGGCCGAGGAGCACCAGGACGCCATGGCGCTGGCCCTGGAAGTCGATGACTGCCGCAACGGCATCGCCTACGCAGACCGAAAGAAGGATCCGGCCAAGTGTGCGGCCCTGGCCGACGATCTCGGCAAGAAGCGGGGCTACTCGGAGGGAGTCATTGCCCTTGCCAAGATGGACGAGATCCTCGTGCTCTGCCACAGCCCGGTGGCTTTCGACGATCCCCCGGCCTGTGGGACCGGGCGGCTGCCCGAGGACGTTTCGGACGAGACGTGCAAGGCCGCGGTGGCCTGGGCCGACCAGGCCGAGAACGGTGCCGGTAGCGGTGACGCAGCTTCCTCGGGCTCCACCGCTCCGGGCGGCATGACGCTCGAGGACTGGTATTCCCAGATTGCGGACTCGTGCCGCGACGTGCTCCGGGTTCGCCGGGGAGACATGCGGTACCACCAGATCAACGTGATTCGAGAGCCGGAGTTCTCCGCTCCGTGGGGAATCTACGTCGATGCCGAGGATCCGCTCAACGGACAGAAGATCGCGGCCAGCGTCAATGTCTGGTCGACGGTGACGGACGGCTGGGCCCAGAAGCTGGTGGATCAGTTCCGGTACATCGGCGGAGAGCTGACGACTCAGGACGTGACCGAAGGGGACTATGTGGCCGACTGGGCCCAGGCAGTCGAAGCGGCCTCCGGCGGGGGCGTGTTCCCGGCCATGTCCCGCTCGACCGTGGACCAGAAGCTCTCGGAGTTTGCGGTGGGCAAGGCAATCGACCTGCCCAAGGCCCACGCTGCGTTCGAAAAGGCGTTCCCACAGGCCATGAAGAAGGCCCGCAAGATGGCACAGCAGTTCCGAGGTGTGAAAGCCCGGGCCGGTGCGGCGACGACCTGGGGACCTCTTCTTGCTGCCCGGCGTCACCATGCAGCCGATTCCCCGGTCGAAGCCTCGCTGCTCAACAAGATGATCCAGCAGCTCTTCGGCGTGGATTCGCTGCCGCTGGGGAGCGCTCTGACCGACCTCGTGTCACCGCTGCGGGCCGGCAATCCGTCCGTCCGACGTGAAATGCACCGGCTCAAGCAGACGGCCATGGCACGCCGTGGTGCCTGCATGCTCGAGGCAGCCCAGGCCCCCATGGACATGGCCGCGCTCTCGTCGCATCTCGAGGCGAAGTTCGGGAAGTTCAATCGGGAGGACCCGCCTGCGGTCCAGTACGAGCGTGCGGAGAAGATGCGCAAGTACCTGTCGAAACGGGTGCACAACGGTGCCATCGTGCACGAGATGGGGCACTCCATCGGCATGCGCCACAACTTCGTCAGCTCGGCCGACGCCTGGTTCTACCGGCCGCAGTACTGGCAGTTGCGGACGAAGAACGGCACGGTCGACAAGACGTGCACCGATCTGAGCCCGACCGGTGAAGAGTGCGTCGGGCCGCGCTACTTCGACCCCCTGACGCAGGAGGAGCAGGACAATCTCATTCACATGTTCATGCAGAGCTCGGTCATGGACTATCCGGGCGAGGCGACCCAGGACTTCGCTGACCTCGGGCCCTTCGACTTCGCCGCTGCTCGCATCTTCTATGGCGATGCGGTTGCGGTGCACGCGGACGAATCCTACAACGTGGGCAGCCAGCGGGCCACGACAGTGCTCGACAAGGCCGATGATTTCGGCGGCATCCTCGGCATCTCGCACTTCTGGGGCGAGGACGAGGTCCACTACTCAGGCCTGCAGAAGCTGTTTGAGCTCATCCAGGACTGCCGCGACGTCAATGCCGAGGACTTCCGTCCCGCGCGTTATGATGCCGAGCGGGACGGGGCATGGGACGCCGTGCTCGACGGCATGCTCGTGAAGGTCGACGGCAAGACGACCCGATGCAGGACGCAGCCGGTGGATTACGTGTGGTGGAGGCAGATGCGCAAGCCCACCACGGACGAGTACGACGGCTGGAACACGACGGGCCACACCGTGGATCCTGCGGGCCGCACTCGAGTCCCGTACGGGTTTGCCACCGATGACTGGGCCGACCTCGGGAACGCCAGCGTCTACACCCACGACAACGGGGCCGACCCGTACGAAATCTTCGGCTTCCTGATCACCATGCAGGAAGTGATGCACATCTGGGACAACTACCGCCGCGGGCAGCAGGATTTCAGCGTGCGGGCGGCTGCCGAGCGCTCCCTCTGGCGCTACAACGAGAAGATTCGGGATGGAGTCAAGGGACTCACTCTGATGCGCAACTTCTTCATGGACTACGCACTCGAGGAAGGGCTCGACCCGGATGCGTTCTGGTCCTATGTCTCACCGCACTGGTACCCGAACAACATCGTGGCCTCCGGACTCGTGTTCGACCACTTCGTTCGGATGGCGACGCGGCCGCAGTCGGGACCACATTTCCGCAAGGGGAGCGACTCGGTGCTGCGAAGCTCGGTGGACACGGCGGGAGATCCCACGGCGACCGTCGTTCTGGTCCCCAACGGGGTTACGGGACGGTTCGGCAAGGTGAACCCGGGCGGGCGCCCCATCGAGAACCGCTACGCCGACAACCTGGGCGAGTACAACTACGAGCGCACGGTCAATGCCGGGGCCTACTACGACAAGATCCACGCGGCCATGCTGCTGACCGAGTCGGTGGACAACTTCATCAGCGACACGCGGCAGGACTTCGTCGACCCCCGCTACCGGGCCGTGTCCGTGGCCGACCTGTTCCCGGAAGGCTACCGCCGCTTCCTCGGGAACATGCTGACCGGCGACGACGCTCTCAAGGGCCCCCGGCTGGCAGCGGATGCCTCGGGCAAGCCGCTGCTCGATGCCGACGGGTTCCCGGCCTCGGGAATCGGCTGGACCTCCTGGTGGGGTGAAGAGCCCAGAGCCTGCTTCCCGGCCGAGGGGACGGAAGTGTGCGCCTCGTGGGGCAAGAGCACGGACATCGAGCTCCCGGACAACGCTCCGGACTCGGTCATCTCCATCGATCCCCAGGTCGGCTGGGAGGAGCAGAAGTTCTTCATCGCATGGACCCTGCTCTACCTTCCGGAAAACGAGCAGCAGACCTGGATCGACCAGTTCCGCATCTGGGAGCTCGGAAAGGATGCGGACCCCGGGATCGATCAGCGCATCGAGTTCCACAACCCGTCCGGGAAGGTCTACGTGGCCCGCACCTTCGGCAAGGAGACCGTGTTCGGCAAGACCGTGCAGAAAGGCATCGCGGCTCGCGTGCTCCAGTACGCCAACGAGCTGCTCCACCAGGGCTACGAAACGACCGACGGCCCGGACATCGACCAGGACGGGACTCCGGACTGGTACCTTCCCGTCTACAATCCTCAGACCGGTGCCCCCGTCGTGCTCTACGACCCGGGAATCGCCGGCATGGACTGGGAATGGGAGTACCCGGAAGGCGTCGAGGGGTGTGATGCCAACGACAACTCCTTGTGCAAATGCTCCAACAACCGGGCGTGCGTCGCGCTGGAACGGTACGTCGAAGTGCCCTTCTTCCTGCGGCAGACGCTCGACGCGTACAACATGATGGATCCCCAGCCGGATGGGATCTGGTAGGCGATGGGAATGCGTAGGGCGGCGGCGGCGGTGAAGAAGACATGGGACGGATGGGACGGATAGGACACATAGGACGAATAGGACCCGCCGCTTGGGAAGCCAGAAGTCACTGGCGCCTCGGGTCTGACGGTCCACGGAGGTGAGTGCAATGAGTAGATTGGCTGGTATGGCAACGCTGATCTTCCTGGCCGCTTGCGGCAATGGAAATACCGCTCCAAAGGCGGGAACGGAAGGTGCGGCGTGTCTTCCCGTGTCGACTTGCGACGCCGGGCTCCAGTGCAAGGATGATGTGTGCGTGCCGATCCCCGCAGCGCCGGAGACGGTGAAGGATACGTGCAAGCCTTCCTGCGCAGACCGCAAGTGCGGACCGGACGGTTGCGGTGGAAGCTGTGGCGGCTGTGCCGGCGGGCAGACCTGCTCGGTCGAAGGCCAGTGTGTCTGCGCACCGGATTGTGGCGGTCTCGAGTGCGGCGATGACGGCTGCGGGGGCTCCTGCGGTGCCTGTGCAGAAGGGAGCCAGTGCCTTTCCGGAGCCTGCGTGTGCGAGCCGGACTGTGCGGGCAAGGAATGCGGCGACGACGGCTGCGGGGGCAGTTGCGGCACGTGCATCGGCAGCCTGGCCGAGTGCCTGGAAGGGGCCTGCCTCTGTGACCCCGACTGTGCCGGCGCCGAATGCGGCGACAACGGCTGCGGCGGCTCGTGCGGTCACTGCCCGACCGGTGCCGACTGCATCGAGTGGCTCTGTGTGTTCCCCTGTACGCCGGACTGTACCGGACTCGTGTGCGGCGACGATGGCTGCGGAGGCTCGTGCGGCGAGTGCGAAGGCTTGCTGGCCGAGTGCATCCAGGGTGCGTGCGAGTGCACGCCGGTGTGCAAGGGTCTCGAGTGCGGCGACGACGGCTGCAACGGCTCGTGCGGAACCTGCCCGGTAGGGAAGCCCTACTGCGTCGAGGGCAGATGCGAGGAGACCTGCGTCCCGCAGTGCCTGGACTTGGAGTGCGGGGATGACGGCTGCGGAGGCTCGTGCGGCGATTGCCCTGCTGGCGTGGAGTGCATCGAGGGGATCTGCGACAGCGCCTGCGGAGTCTGCCCCGAGGGGACTTCGTGCGAGTACTTCCCCGACCAGACGGGCTGGTGCGGAGGCGAAGGATGTGCCGAAGGCCTGACGTACGAAGGCGAGTGCGGAGATGACGGCAGTACGCTGATCTGGTGCGAGGAAGGGGTGACCTACGCCATCGACTGCGACTGGTTCGACCCGGAAAGCACGTGTTCCTGGCTCGAGGAGGAGGGGTTCTACGACTGCACGGCTCCCTGAGCTTCCGGCCACTCGCGTCTACCCCACCGTCCCCCTCAGCCTCCGACCTCTCGCACCTGCTGCCCCGTGCCCTCAGCCTCCAACCCTTCTGGCCTGCTGCACCGTGCCCTGAGCCTCCTTCTCCCCCGCGTGCCGAACGCCTCCGAGATCGAATGCGAGTGCCAGCACCGACGAGGAAATCAGCACGTAGCCGACCAGCGTGGCGCCGGTAAGGGGCTCGCCCCAGGCCCACCACGCCACGAGGCCGGCCATGGCAGGCTCCGAGAGCGTCGCTGCCGATACGCGGGAGGCATCCAGGTGTCGAAGCGAGTGGTTGAAGGCCGTATGCCCGATCATCGTGGGAACGAGCGCCATCAGCACGAAGCACATCCAGTTGCGCGCCGAGTAGTCCACGACCGGACCGCCCAATGCGACCAGGGCGGCCATGGAGGTGAGCCCGGCCACGCCGTACACAGCGCTCACGTAGGCCCCGCTGTCGAGCTTTCGGAGCACGGGCTTTCCCGCCAGGAAATACAAGGTGAACAACGCCGAGCAGAGCAGTGCCAGCAGGTCGCCGGTCAGCGACCGCAACGACACGTCCAGGTCATGTGCCCCGATCACCGTGACTCCCGCAATGCCGAGCAACACGGCCACCGCCAGCCTCGGAGACACCCGTTCCCCGAACACCAGGTAAGCGGCCGCGGCCGTGATCACGGGGTTCACGGCGAAGAACACCGAGGCGTTGGCCACGGTCGTGTGCTGAACTGCAGCGATCCACGAGATCAGGTGGCCGGCCAGCGCCAGGCCCGCCAGCACCAGCAGCCCGAGCTCCCGCCGCGAAAGATCGGTAATCTGCCCCAGTGACCTCCATCCGAAAGGTAGCATCAGCAGACTGGCGAGGAGCAGTCTCCAGGCGGCAATGGCGGCGGGCTGTGCATCACCAATTCGAATCAGATTGCCGGACTGGCTGGCGGCAACCAGGCCAATGGCCAGGAAGAGATAGACCGAACGAGGCGTCCCTTGACTCACGAACACACCACTACCAGGTAAACACGACCTTGCCATCGCCGGACTGCACGCCTTCGGCACCGTCCGTACCGGAGCCTCCGTTGTAGCTGCCACCGCCTCCACCGGCCCCTGCGGGGTAGCCCGAGTAAGGCTTGCAGCCGCCGCCGGAGTATCCGCCCCCTCCGCCTCCGCCATGGGACAAGCCGACCGTCCCACCACCGCCATAGCCTCCCTGCTCCCCGCCGGACCCATAGCCGGACGGATCGTTCATGGCGTTGAGCCACCCTTTGCCGCCACAACCGCCCGAGCCATCGGCCCCGTTGCTCCCTCCGGGCTGCGAGTTGGTCGTGTCCGACGTGCCGCTCGTGCTGGTGACGCCGGGCTTGCCCTGTGCGTAGGCAGGCCCTCCACCGCTCTCACAGATGGCGCCACCGCCACCTCCGCCGGCCGCCAGCATGAGCACCTTGCCGGCCGGCCTCCACACGAAGCTCCCTCCACCTCCCGTCCCTGAGTTGTTTGCCGGGTCGCTGCCCCTGTTCAGTCCCTTGCCCCCGACGACGACGGAGAAGGTCTCGCCCGGCGTCACCGTGAAGGACCCCTTCATTCTGGCCCCCTTGCCGCCCGTCTGCGAGCAGGGATTGTTCTTGCCCCCTTGCGCACCAAACGCTTCGATGGTGAGCGACTCGATGCACGCGGGGACCGTGAAGGTCTGGACGTTCCCCGTGTAGCTCAACGTCGACGTCCCGTGCTGGAGCACGCAGTCCGGCACGCACTTGCCGGCCTCGCAGTGCATCGCGGCCCCGCAGTTCTGATTGTCCGGGACCGGTACGTGCTGGCAGCCCGCGACCGGGTCGCAACTGTCGGTCGTGCACAGGCTCAAGTCGTCGCAGCTGAGCGGGTTTGCCCCCTTGCACACGCCGTCCGCGCAGGCATCCTTCAGCGTGCAGGCATTGCCGTCGTTGCAGGGCTCCGTGTTGTTCTGGTGGCCGCAGCCGCTCTTGGAGTCGCACGTGTCCGTCGTGCAGACATTGCCGTCGTTGCAGTTCACCGCCTTGCCGCCGCCGCACTCCCCGGCAGCGCATGCCTCACCCGCCGTGCAGGCATTGCCGTCGTCGCAAGTGAGGTTGTTGGCCGTGTGCACACACCCCGTGGCGAAGTCGCAGGAATCATCGGTGCACGGATTCGAGTCGTCGCACGAGAGCAGGGTCCCCCCACACTTGCCGCTTCCGCACTTGTCACCCGTCGTGCATGCGTTGCCGTCGTCGCATCCTTTCTGGTTCGGCACGAACTCGCACCCCGCCTTGGGGTTGCAGGAATCGTCGGTGCACGAGTTGCTGTCGTTGCACGTGAGCTGACTGCTCCCCTTGCATTGGCCGAGCTCGCACTTGTCGGAGAGCGTGCAGATGTTCCCGTCGTCACACGGAACCGTGTTCAGCTTGTGCACGCACCCGGTCGTCGGGTCGCACAGGTCCGTGGTGCAGACGTTCGCGTCGTCGCACGTCTTGACCGCGACGTACACACACTTCCCCTGGTCGCACACATCTCCGTCGGTGCACGCGTTGCCATCGTCGCACGCACCCTCCTGGGGCACGTGCTGGCAGCCGCCCTGCGGAGCGCACGAGTCCTTGGTGCACGGGTTCTTGTCGTCGCAGTCCAACGCCGGCCCCGCCGTGCATGCCCCGTTGACGCACGAGTCGTTGACCGTGCACGGGTTCTTGTCGTCGCACGCAGCCGCGATGGGCGTGCTCAGGCACCCGCCCCCCGGCAGGCAGGTATCCGCGGTGCACGGATTCTTGTCGTCACAGTCGACGGCAATCTTGCCCGCACACTTGCCCGCCACGCAGACGTCGCCGGTGGTGCAGGCGTTGCCGTCGTCGCACACCTTACTGTTGGGCTTGTTCTTGCAGCCGGTGAGCGGGTCGCACGAATCGTCGGTGCACTCATTGGCGTCGTCGCACGACTGCACCGGGCCCCCCTTGCAGGCCCCGTCAGCGCAGACGTCGGGCAAGGTGCAGGCGTTGCCGTCGGTGCAGGCCTTGCTGTTGGCCGTGTGGATGCACCCGCTCTCCGGATCGCAGAAATCATCGGTGCACGGGTTGTCATCTCCACAGGCCATGGGGACCCCGCCCCCGCAGGCTCCGGCAGCGCACTTTTCACCCACCGAGCACGGCTTGCCGTCGTCGCAGGCAGTCCCCTCGTTGACCGGAACGGATCCGCACTTTCCCGTGGAGGGATCGCACTCGGCATGCAGGCAGACCGGCCCGCCCGGTGCCTCATCGCATTCCACGATGCTGCCGGGCTTGATTGCGCAGGCGTACGGGACCTTGGTCTTGTCACAGAAGAGCACGCCGTTGCACAGGTTGCCGTCCTCCAGTGCCTTGCAGTCGGCATCCTGCGAGCAGTCGCACTGCACGTCGTATCCCTGGCACTTTCCCTGGCTGCAGGCATCGGCAACGGTGCAGGGGTTGCCGTCATCGCACGGGTCGTGATTGGGCTCGTTCGTGCATCCCCCCTTGCCGTCGCAGGAATCATCGGTGCATGCGTTGAAGTCGTTGCAGGCGATGGGGAGTCCCTTGCACACCCCGTCCTCGCAGTGGTCGCCGATGGTGCAGGCATCGCCGTCCACGCACTCCCCTTCGGTGAGCGGCTCGTGCCCGCATCCTGCCTGTCCCTGGCACTGGTCCTTCGTACACGCATTCCCGTCGTCACACAGGTTCACGTAGTCGCCGCCCACCTGCTTCGGCTCGTCCGCGTCCCCATCGCAATCGTCGTCGACGCCGTTGCACGTCTCTTCCACGGGTTGGGCCGCGTCGCAGGTGGACAGGCCCTCGTCTTCGCAGACCCGCTTCCCCTCGCACGTCCCGAACTCGTTGGTCGTGGTGCACCCGGTCCACAACCCGAGTGCGATGGACCTCTGCGAGCACGGACACACACCGCCCGATGCCACGCACTGCTTGGTGATCACGCCGTCCACCGACGTAACCTCCTTGCACACGAAGCCCCACGGGCACTGCGACGTGTCGCCGCACAACCCGCCGCAGAAGCTCCCCTCCGCCCCGTAGCTCACGCACGCGTCTTCGATGCCGGCTGCGTTCCGGCAGTCATCCTTCGACGAGCACGGCTTGCACAGGTTGCTGTAGTTGGACACGCACAGCCACACCATGTCCGGCTCGGTCCCGGTGAGCAGCTTGCACGCCCACCCTGCCGGGCACTCGTCCTGGCAGAGCTGGCTGCACACTCCGTCGCCCAGGTGGTCCACGCACCACCCCGACTGGCAGTCCGAGTTCTGGGCGCAGTTGTCGCCGAAGCACCCGTCGCCGGGGGCGCAGCCGATGGGGCCGGCCTCCGCCTCTTCCACGGTCTCTGGAACCGACCGCTCGTCGGGCACAACTTCCGGAGCCGCCGGAACATCGACGGCAGCGTCCTGACCTCCGGAACCATCCTCCACCTGAGGCACATCGGTGCCAATCGTCTGGCCACCGCCGGAGCACGCGACCACGAAGCCGGCCAGGCCGGTCACCATCACCAGCTTTGAACCACTGCTCATAGGATTCCCCTCCGCGGCCTGGCATGGGGCGAACCGCCAGGGCGGGGTAATCCTACCAGACTCCTCGCGTCAACGGCCACAGGAAAACTGGGGGGGGGCGGCGGCGACGGCGGCGGCGGCGGCGGCGCAGAAGACATGGGACGAATAGGACACATGGGACGAATAGGACAAATAGGACCCGCCGCCGCCCCCCGAGTAAGAACGGCCTCTATCGCGGGAATTGCTGCCTAGCAAGAGCAGCCGAGTAGCGCCATCGGCCGCCAGTCAAACCCACCCCCTAGTTCCTCCCCGCGTCCCATGTCTTCCATGCGTCCTATGCGTCCTATGCGTCCTATACGTCCTATGCTCTTCCTACTCCGGCGCCACGATCCCCGAAGCCAGCGCCAGCCGCGTCAGGCTGGCCACGTCATGGACCCCAAGCTTCTCCATGATGTTGTGCCGGTGGTTCTCCACGGTCTTGGGGCTCAAGGAAAGGATGGCAGCAATCTCCCGGCTCGTCTTGCCCTGCGCTACGAGGCGAAGCACATCGGTCTCCCGGTCCGACAGGCGGTCGGTCTGGAGTGCTCCGGCATCCGCGACGAGGTAGCGGGCAAGGCCCGGGCTCAGGAAAGGCTCGCCACGCATGACGCAGCGGATGGCCTCCACGAGGTCCGCGATGTCCGCCCCCTTCACCAGGTACCCGGCGGCACCGGCCCGCAGAGCGGGCCGCACGTAGCTCGCCTCGGCATGCATGGACAGCACGACCACCTTGCACGACGGGACATCCCGCGCCACCTCGGCAATCACGTCGATACCGCTCATGTCGGGGAGGCTCAGGTCCAGGACGAGGATGTGCGGGCGCGTTTCACGAGCCAGGCGCAGGCCGTCCAGGCCGCATCCGCAGTGCCCGACCACCTGCAGCCCCGTCTGTGCGGACAGCAGCGACACCAGTCCCTGGCGGACGACGGTGTGGTCTTCGATGATGGCCACGCGGGTGATTCCGCCCTGTTCAGACGCGCTCATGCTCTCCGCTCCCATCCGGCTCGGGGAATCCCAGCGGCAGCGTGGCCCGGACCCGGGTTCCCCGACCGTCTTGTCCCGGGCCGATCTCGACAGAGCCTCCGAGCAACGACACGCGGTCCCTCATCGTGCGGAGGCCCATTCCGGGATTGAAGGGCTCGGCAGCGCCGAGTCCGTCGTCGCAGACCGTCACTTCAAGGGTCCCCGAACGCTCGGTCAACGCGATGGCGACACGCCCGGGCCGTCCGTGGCGCATGGCATTGGTCAGTGCCTCCTGGACCACCCGGAACGCACAGCTCTGCACCGCGGGAGACACGGCCAGCTCCGGCGGGGGAAGGCACTCCACTTCCACGGCGCAGGACGAATGCCTGAAATTGGCCACCAGCGTGCGAACCCCCGCTTCGAGCCCCCCCTGGTCCAGCAGCGGCGTACCCAGTACCCGGATGGCCCGGCGGATCCGCTCCGTAGTCTCGTCCACGAGCTTCCCGGTATCTTCGATGATCGCGGCCAATCCCGCTCCCCCAGCCGTCCCCATTCCCTCAGCCGTCCCCATACCACATGCAGGGCCCCCAGCAGTTGCCGGGCCTTCTTCCGGTGCCAGCCCCCGTGCGAGAGCGCCGGCGCTCTCGAGGTTGATCCGGGCGGCCGTGAGGAGCTGCCCCACGCTATCGTGCAGGTCCGCGGCGATGATCTGTCGCTCTTCCTCCTGGCCCGAAAACGTGGACGCGGCCAGGTGCCTGAGCCTCTCCTGCTGTTCCTGGAGCAGCTGATGGGCGCTGCGCAGGCTCGCTGTCTTCTCGTCGACGCGCTTCTCGAGCCCGGCGTTCAGCTCGGTCAGCTCGGTTCGGGCCTGCTGGAGCCTGTCCACCATCTGGATGAGACGTGCCTCCGAGCGGCGCAGCACCGTGAGGGGGAGCACGCACAGCACCCCACCCAGCAGGAATCCGGCCAGGGAGAAGGCGACGAGCAATCCCAGCCCTCTGGCCAGAAGGAACTTCACGGGGAGTCCGGCAACCACGACCGCCAGCGGCTGACCGCCGTGCGATACCTTCACCAGCTGCCACAGGCGGGGCGACTCGTCCGCTTCCTGCGAGTAGACCGTCTTGCCGTTTCGATCCGCGACGCGAATGGAGAACGGCTCGCCGGCCTGCGCCAGGGCCAGGTACTCCGCTACCTTGGGCGTGTTGTAGGCCCAGAGGTCGGGTGATTCCTCGGCCAGGCGGCGCACCTGGGATGCGGCCCTCTCGGCCAGCACGCGCACTTCGGAGCGTGCGGCCCCCAGGCTCATTGCGAACCATGCGACAGGGGCCCCGAGGCCGACCAGCAGGGCCGCCACCAGCGCAACGGGAAGCGTGACCCGGGACAGGCGAACGCTTGGCAGATCTTTCAAAGTCAGGCGGCTGGGGCTCATGGACCTCCCTCCGTGGATGCGGAGGCAGGAAGATAGCCCCACCGTTCGAGAAGCGCCTGCCCGTCGGGCCCCGTGACGAACTCCAGGAACCGGTCGACGCGCGAGTCGGTGCTCGAAGACAGTGCCACCAGCGACAACGGCCTGACCGGCTTCAGCTCCGGTCCGCCCTCCCGTTCCAGCACGGGAATCACGGCAAGAGGCAGCTTCAACCCCTGGATCGTTCCCAGGTCGAACAGCCCCACGGAGCCCGGACAGTCGAGCAACGCCCTCTGCATAGCCAGGTCGGACAGCTCCACCCGCCAGACGCGGGACTCGTACGCCTGCTGATGGGCCGCAGCGAATCCGGGCACGGCCTCCCCGAAGACCCGGGTCCCCGAATCCCCCGGCTCGCGGAGGATGGCAACGATGGGGGCCCCGTCCGGCCACGCTTCCCGGTGGCCCATGTAGAGGGCAACCACGTCGTCCGGCAGGAGGGGAGTCGGGTCCGCGTGCCGGCCTCCGGCCAGGACGACCCGGGCGTGGGCCAGCAGGACGACATCGAGCCCTGGTTTCTCCTCCGGCTTGACCGGCCGAGAGATCCACGCCAGGTCTACAGCCCCGTCACGAAGGGCAGAAAGCCCTCCTGCCGAACCGATGCTCGGGGCCACGCGCACCGCGATGCCGGTCTCCTGGTGGAACAGTGCGGCCGCCTCTTCCATCAGGGCAAGCCCCGTGCCGGTCCCCCCGATCAGCAGCTCCTCCGACCGTGTCTCTGCCGGTTCGCCGATCGACGCCCGGACCGCTTCGGGCGGGTCGTCGCCCAGGCGGACCACCAGGACCATGCCGAACCCCACCCCGACCACTCCGAGCCAGAAGGCGATGGCCGCTGCCAGGAACCCTGGCCACACGGGGCCGGGCCGGAGCCTGTCCGAGAGGAGCACATCGTCCGGAGCCACGTCCATGGGCGCAATCCCGGGCCCGACCTGGAGCTCGTCGCTCACGCTCGTCCACCTCCCTTCGGCATGCCGGAAAGGGCCAGGTAGACCCCGAATGCCACGGCGAACCCGACGAACCAGGCATACGAGTAAAGGGTTGTCCAGAAGGCCGGCACGGTCACGGCCCCGATGGTCCCGAGGAAGCCGGGAACGTTGAGCGCAATCCCCAGAGCCAGCGCAATCATGGCCTTGGCATTGAACCCGTGTGCGTAGCTGTACGGTCCATGTCGATAGAGGCCGTCCAGAGAAAGCTCCATGCGTCGAATCACAAAGTAGTCGCAGATGAGCACTCCCGCAATCGGCCCCAGCAGAGCGGAGTACCCGATAAGCCAGGTGAAGATGTACCCCGACGGGTCTGCCAGCAGCTTCCAGGGCATCATCAGGATTCCGATGATCCCCGTGGCCATGCCGCCTGCCCGAAAGCTGATGCGCTTCGGGGCCAGGTTGGTGAATGCGTTGGCCGGTGCCACGACGTTCGCTGCCAGGTTCGTCGTGAGCGTCGCCACGAGCAGCCCGAGCATGGACAGCATGACGACCGGGACGGAATCGAACCTCGCCAGGAGCTCGACCGGGTCCCAGATCTGCTCGCCGAAAATCACGACGGTCGCCGAAGTCACGGCAACGCCGATGAACGCGTACAGCGGCATGGTCGTGTTGAGCCCGAGAGCCTGGCCGAGGATCTGGTCCCTCTGGCTCCGGGCGTAGCGGGTGAAATCAGGGATGTTGAGCGACAGGGTGGCCCAATACCCGACCATCCCCGTCAGTGCGGGGAAGAAGAACGCAAAAAAATCGCCCGAGTTGGCGAACCGGTCTGGTGCGGAGAGCATGGGGCCGAACCCTCCCGCCCGCACCCACGCCCAGGCGAGCAAGCCGATGCCAATGATCAGAAGGAACGGGGCACCGAGGTTCTCCATCCAGCGGATCGAGTCGATTCCCCGCCAGATGATGGCCATGTTGATCGCCCAGAATATGCCGAAGCCGAGCCACGCACCGAGCCTCATCTTCCCCACGAAGCCGAGGTCCACGACGGGCAGCGACGCCCACCAGTCGAACCCCGCCGCCATGAGCTGGTGGATCGCGGCTCCGCCGATCCACGTCTGGATGCCGAACCAGCCGCACGCCACGATCGCACGCAGCACCGACGGTATGTTGGCACCGTGCAGCCCGAACGCTGCCCTGGCCAGCACGGGAAAGGGGACGCCGTAGCGCGTCCCGGCGTGTGCGACGAGCACCATGGGAACGAGCACGATGAGGTTGCCGAGCGCCACGGTCAGGATCGCCTGCCACCAACTCATGCCGCCGTCGATGAGGGACGCAGCCAGCATGTAGGTCGGAATGCAGACGCTCATCCCCACCCATAGGGCCGCGATGTCCCACTTGCCCCACTTCCGCTGGGCACGCGGGACCGGCGCAATGTCCTCATTGTAGAAGGCACTGTCGGACAGAGGCTCCGACAACTCCCGAATCTCGTCTCCCGCATAGGCCATTGGTCCCCTCCGAATCGACTCCGAGTAGAGCAGCAGACGTCCGGTATTGTCAAGCCGGGCGACGACACGGGGTGCGCTGTTGACTCCGCCCCCCTCCCCTGCTACACCAGACCTTGCGAATACTCGCTTCGGAGGAAGGCATGAGATTCCTTTCCGCTATCGTGCTTGCCACGCTTCTCTCGACAGCCTGCTCGTCCACGTCGAACCCGGCCGATACGTCGGTTGGCGATGCTCCGTCGACGACCGACGGTCTGTCCCAGCCGGACCAGGCCGATACGGCCACACCTCCGGACGTGGCCGATGTGACGGTGCCGCCCGATGCCACCGACGCAACCGTCGCGCCGGATGCCCCGGACGGAACCGTCGAGCCGGATAGCGGGACCGAGGAGGTGCAGCCCGAAGTGGTCGAGCCCGCGTACCGGACCGTCGACGAGGTGTTCCTGGACTCCCTCGAGCCGGCCTGCGAGAGCTGCTACATCGTCTCGCACGATTCCTGGGACGGAGCGGCCGAGGTCTCCTTCCCGACCAAGGGCAGCTACGACCAGCCCTACGAGGGCGCGATGCTCTATCTCAAGCCGTACCAGCGCTTCCGCATGCCTCATCCGGGCCGAGTGACCCGCATCTTCGTGTACACCGGAGAGGCGGCGGGCTCCATTCGCCTGAGCCTGTCCACCGGCTTCCCGGGCGGACACTATCCCTGCCTCGACGAGAGCACCGGTAAGGACCCCTACCCCGTGGGCAAGCCCTACCTGATGGAAGTCTCGGACAAGCCCGGCTGGCGAGTGTTTTCAGTCGGCAAGCTCGACTGGCATCTGCTCGGCTACGACGAGTTCTTTGTGTTCTTCGAGCAGGAAGGAGAGGCCCGAGTGGGCCTTGCGCAGCCTGCCCCGACCTTCCCCGGCGACTACCCTGCCTACGGTGGAATCATCGGCGACATCCCGGGCGACCAGATGAAGTGCTTCCCCACCATGAGCGCGTTCACCGATGCGGAAGAAAAGCCCCTCGTCTGGCTCGTGCGGGCCGAAATCGAGGCCGACGAAGTCGTGGAGAAACACGAGTTCGAGGACATGGGCATCGAGAAGCTCAACGTTGGCGGCCACGTCGCGTTTGCCGACTTCGACAATGACGCAGACGAGGACTTTCTGTGCGGGGGGATCCTTTGGAGCAACGATGGGAAGGGGAGCTTCGCCAATGTCTCCGAAGCCGCCGGATTGACCGGGCTGGGAGGCGAAACCGTCTGGGGTGATTACGACAACGACGGCCACAGAGACATCCTCGGCGTCGGGGGACAGCCGTTCCTCTTCCACAACAACGGCGACGGCACGTTCACGAACGTCACCGCGGATTCGGGCATCGCCATCAATGCCAGCAGCCAGGGGGTCGTGTGGTTCGACCTCGACGGAGACACCTTCCTCGACTTCTATGCTGCCAGCTACGGCAAGCTGGAAGACCCCGAAAAGGCAACCCGTGACTACCTGTTCCGGAACAACGGCGACGGCACGTTCACGGACATGACCGAAGCCCTCGGAATCCCGGTCAAACCGCTGTTCTATCACGGCCGCGGCGTCTGCACCGCAGACTACGATGTCGACGGCGACCCGGACGTGTACGTCGGCAATTACCGACTCGACCCGAACCAACTCTGGAACAACCAGGGAGGGATGAAGGGCTTCAAGAACGTGGCCCCGGAGGCCGGCGTCGCGGGCATCTTCGAGCAGGGGTCTTACGGCCACACCATCGGCCCGAGCTTCGGCGACCTCGACGGGGACGGCCTGTTCGACCTCGTTGTGCCCAACCTGGCGCACCCGCGGTTCTTCGAGTTCTCCGACCCCACCACCCTCTACTTCAACAACGGCGACGGCACGTTTGCCGGATTCGAGCCTCCGGAAAAGGGAATCCTCTACGACGAAACTCACTCCGACTCCGTGCTGTTCGATGCCGATGCCGATGGGGACCTGGACCTCTTCCTGACGTCGGTCTACGAGGGGCGCCGCTCCTTCCTTTACTACAACGACGGCACGGGAGCGTTCACGGACCGCACGTACCAGGCGGGCATTCTGCACCTGAACGGCTGGGGGGCAGCAGCGGCGGATGTGGATGGCGACCTGGACGTGGACCTGGTTGCCAACCGGCTGTTCCTGAACCAGGACCCCGGCAACGGGCATCACCTGGCCGTCCGGCTCGTCGGCGGCGCCGCTCCCGGCAAGACGGAGGGAGTGTCCAACCGAGATGCCATCGGCGCTGTGGTGACGGCCAAGCTGACCGACCGCACCCTGGTCCGGCAGGTCGAGGGTGGAACCGGCGTCGGCTGCCAGAACAGCGGCGTGCTGCACTTCGGGCTGGGAGCGGTTAAGACCGTCCCAGAGTTGATCGTCACGTGGCCGTCTGGTAAAGTCACCACCCTCAAGGATGTGGCGGCCGATAAGCTGCTCGTCGTGCAGGAAATTGCTCCCTGAACTGGAGGTTCTCAGATGGTCGATGGTCCCCTCGGCTGCGCTCGGGGCATGCTTTGGTCGATGGTCGTCAGGATGCCGGCCGTGCCGGATGGGCTGATGGTTGGAGCGGGGCTGCAGTGCGTTCGGCTCCAGCGCCATCTCGCCCTGGCCTTGCTGGTGACGCTGGGGTTGCAGCTTCTTCCCGGGATGGCCGGGCCTGCGTTTGCCCAGCTTCCGCTCCCCGGCGCGTCGGATTCGTCCAAGTCTCCGTCCATTTCGCTGGGGGCCTCGACGCCGACTGCACAGAAAGTGCAGGAGATCGTCACCGAGCTCGAGGAGATGGAGAAGAACCTCATCAAGGATCAGGCCAACCTGCTGCGCTGGAAGGAGGACACCGATTCAGCCGGGGCAAGACTGGCCGAGCTCCGGAAGCTCAAGGACGAGCTTGCTGCACGCGTGGAGAAGGAGGGGAAGGTCCCGGTGGGCGGCGACAAGCCCGTGCTCGCGGACGTGGACCCAGCTCTGCTCCCCCAGCTCGAGATCTCCGTCGAGATGATGGGGGACCTCTATGACACTCTGACGTTCCTGACGGAGACGTTCCGGCAGGAGCAGGCCGAGGTCACCGAGGGGCTGGCCCAGGCCCGCAGGCTCCAGGATCTGCTTGCGAATCCTCCCTCGGCCGCCCCCGCGGGCAAGATGGTGTTCGAGGAGATCCTGCACTACATGAGCGACCTGCGCATGACCTCCATCTCGCTGTCGCTGCTCAAGGCCCGACGGGCGGGCCTCAACGAGGAGCTTGAGCAGCGGATGAAGGAGAAGAAGCCGAACTACCCGCTGCCGGAGCTGGAGGAATGGGGTGGGGCTCCGGGCAGCCGACAGACCACGATGACGCTTCGCGACGAGCTGACACGCAAGCTGGCCCTCCTGCAGGCTTACCGCAAGACGCTGCGCAGCCATGTCGGCGGGCACATCCAGGCCCAGCTGTCCCGCGTCCGTCTCGAAATCTATGACGGGGAGGAGAAGCTTGCCCGGCTGGAAGAGGCGCGCCCTGCCGTGATGGAATCACTCGCCGTCGACGAATCTGACCTGGTGGCGGCGGAGGAACGGCTCCGGAACGTGTCGAAGCGCATTGCGGACGACGAAAAGGCGGTCCGCAAGGAGCTCAAGCTGCTCCGGCTCAATCCGCCCACCAACGGAGATACGGGCGGCAACTTCACGCCGGCCAAGGAGTGGGACGTCAAGCTGGCCGTTCTCCAGCATCGGCTCTACGTGCTCGACATGGAGATGCAGGTCGAGAAGTTCCGCCAGTCCTCCGTCGGCGCGTTGCAGGCCCTGTTGCACTTCACGCCGCCTTCCCGGGAGTTTTCCGAGACCTATGCGTGGAATCTCGATTCCGAGCGTCAGGCCAAGGCCCGCGAAGAGCTTGAAAAGCGCCGGGACGCCTGGCGCCAGGAGTACCAGCACCTCTCCCTGCTGGAGCCGGCGCACGGCGAGGAGAATCTGGCGGCCTCGATCCTCGAATCCTACAAGCAGGTGCTCGACCTGTACGATCAGATTGGGGCACGCAAGTGGGAAATGGAGTGGTGCTCCGAGCTGATCCGGTTCTACCAGGAGCGATATGAGCTCAGCCGGCGCGATGCCTGGTGGTACGTGTGGAGAATCGGTGTCAGCATCCTGATGCTCGGGGCTGCAATCCTGTTCTCGTATCTCCTCGGGAAGATCACATTGCGCCCGATTCGGAAGCGGGGGGCAGCGGCCCCGTCCTGGCTCCGCACCACGCTGTTCCTCTCGTTCCTGATCGGCTCGCTGGTCATCTGGCTCGGGTTGCTGACGGTCACGCTGACCAACGTCTGGGGCTCCCTGTTCGGCTTCGACCGGTTCGGAGCGCTGCTCACGACTGTTCTGTTCACGGTGGGCGAGACTGAAGTCACTCTCCTGTCCATCGGAAAGCTGTTCGGCGTCATCCTCCTGACCATCGTCGTCAACCGCCTCATCGCCCGCTTCCTGTCCGGATACATCTTCACGTACTTCTCCTGGGACATCGGCATCCAGCATGCCATCCTGGCGGTGGTGAAGTACCTCGTGCTGTTCAGCGGATTTGCGCTGGGCCTCGAGTACGTCGGAATCGGGCTGTCCGCACTGGCACTGTTTGCCGGCGTCATTGGTATCGGTATCGGCTTCGGCCTCCAGAACATCGCCAGCAACTTCATCTCGGGGCTGATCATCCTGTTCGAGCGGCCCATCAAGAAGGGAGACTTCGTCGACGCTGGCGGGCTGGAAGGTCGGGTCGAGGAGATTCGTGCACGTGCCACGACGCTGGTCACCCGGGATCAGGTAACGGTCATCGTGCCCAACAGCGAGTTCGTCGGCGGCAGGGTGGTCAACTGGAGCCACGGGTCCGAGGTGGTCCGGCTGCACATTCCTGTCGGCGTTGCCTACGGGACCGACGTGCTGCTGGTCAAGAAGGTGCTCATCGAGGTGGCTCACGGGCATCCCAAGGTGCTGCGTGACCCGGCTCCCAAGGTGGTGCTCGACCTGTTCGCAGACAGCTCAATCGTCTTCAAACTGCTCGTGTTCACCAACGACATTGCCAAGAAGAACAGCACGATCAGCGACATCAACTTCGCCATCGATGCGGCGTTCCGGGAGAACAAGATCGAGATCCCCTTCCCGCAGCGGGACCTGCACATCCGCTCCATCGATGCACCTCTGCCGAAGGGGTAGGAGCAGATTCGATATCGATTGCGATTGCGATGCCGATGCCGGGGGGGCGCGCGAGCTACCGGTGCAGGGACATTGACAATGGCACGGAATTGACGATGCGATCCGTGAGGCACAGAGTGCCCCGCAATCCCAGGTAGGGAGAATCGAACAGGCAGTGCATCCCCGGGGACTGGAAGCCCAGGAAGACGCCACCCACGGCAAGGGTCGCGATGCTGCCGACCGCCTGCTCGTTGGCGATGAGAACCGGCAGACGCTGGGCGGCTTCGGTCACGCGCTTGGTCTCGAGCCAGAGCTCCCGCAGGCTGGGGGCATGCAGCACGCTCCCGGAGGCCCCGGCGTCCACCTCCACGGAGGGACCGGAAAGGGCCACCAGCCGCACGACTCCGCCCATCTCGCGCAGCATCCGGGTCACGGCCGCGGCCAGGTGGCTCTCGGTGCACACGAGGAACTCCCGGTTCACGAACCACCGGGATACCGCCTTGCGAAGCTTGAGATAGCAACTCCGCAGCTCCGACGCGAGCCAGGATTCCGCCCGGGCAAGATACTCGTCGCCTGAAGCGGCGGACACGGTGCGCAGCCATTCCGAAGATGCCGACAGCCCGATGGGAAGACCGGTGCTGACGACTCGGGCGCCGGTCTTCCCGGCAAGGATCTCGGCCCCCCTTCCACCGTGCGGCAGGGAGACGAGCACCGAGGCCTCCGCTACACGGGCCAACTCCCGCGTCGGACACCCCGAGAACCAGGTTGAGACCAGCTCGAGGCCCGCCCCCGCCAGCATACGCTTCAGCTCCGCCACGTTGGCTTCGTGGTCCGCCTCGTTGCGGTCCCACAGATAGCCGATCACGGCGACGGTCCCGGGTCGGAGCTGCGCTCCGGGAAGCGCCACGTTCTCGGCCACCGCCTCCAGGACCTGGGCGTACCCGGAGCACCAATCCCCCAGTGCTTCCACGGGTCGAATGGTCACGACCGGCATGCGCATCCGGTCCTTCACGGTCCGGTAGATGGAGTCATAGTCCACGCCGACCATCGAAGCCACGGCCGAGGGATACGCCAGCAGCATGGCCCCTTCCTGGCGCCCGATGGCGGCCATCTGAGCGGCCATCAGCTCCCGCCGGTCGAGCACCACGCTCTCGGGGCAAAGCCCGGTGTTCGCAATCCGGTGCTTCCCGTCCGCCGAAATCAGGGTGCTGTTCCAGTCGTGATTGTCCTGGATCATCTCGGCTCGAAGCGTTGCACAGTCCGCAGAATCGACCAGCATCCAGAGATCGGGGACCGCATTCACCCCCAGGTAGGCTCCGACGACCCTGGGGTACCCGAATCGGACTCCGTAGTCCGACAGCACATCGTCCCATTCGCGGCGGTTCACCGGGTCCCCTCCCCGCCCACATAGCGGGCGAAATCCCGTACGAACGTCATCTCGCAGACGGACAGCAGCCTCTCGGCCGACCGCACGGCCCCGCCGAACCCGGGCTCGAGGTCGGCCAGGCCGAACTGCCCGACTCCCTTGTGGAGCAGCCGCTCATCCTGAGTGATGTCGGTAAGAACCGCAGAGATGCCCGACGAGAGCCACCAGGAGAGCCGTGCCGGATCCTCCGAGCCGACGAGAACCTCCACCCGGAAGCCCAGCTCCTCCAGGAACGGAACCAGCGGCACGCCGCACATCCGTTCCGGCTTGTCCAGCAGCCTGGCCTGCCCGCTCGTGAGCGCGATGCCGAGCCGATGGCCCTGAGCCCGGGCCCGCAACACCGACAGACGCTCCTCCGACAGCGTCCTCGCCCGGGCGAGCTCCCCTCCAAAGTCCGGCTCGATTCCCGCTCCCCGTGCCACGTCCTCCAGGAAGCGAGCCGTTCCGGCAATCCCGAACGGCGGCAGCGCTGTCACGACCGGAACTCCGAGCGGCACGAACACTTCACGGTACAGGGCCTCGTACTCGACCTGGGGCCAGAGCACCTGGACTCTGGCCTCACCGTACCGCTGCAATCCCTTCAGGTACACGGCCGGGATCTGACGCTGCATCACCCGGACGCCGCACATCCGCAACAAGTCCAGCAGCTCGAGCGTCCCCGCCGTGGGGGGAAATCCCACCACGTGCACCTTCCCGTCCTCCGGAGAGACATCCACCCTACCCCACCGGTCGAGATAGACCCGCACCGACTTGGACACGTCCTCGGTCACGTCCTTGTGGCGCACCCCGGAGGCCATGACCGGAACCTGCACGCGCTGGGCGTAGCTGCGCACGGCCCCCTCCCAGTCTTCGCCCGCAATTACGGGCGAGCAGCTGATGTAGACGTTGACCGCGTCCCACGCCTCCCCCTGCTCCGCCGAGACATCCAGCAGCTCCTGGAGGAGATCGTTGCTCCCGGCAATCAGGTGATACTCGCCCAGCAGCGTGGATACCCAGTCCGACCGCTCCGCATACGTGTGCTCCGACCGCTCCATGATCCAGGGTGGCCGCACGAAGTGAGAGCTCCAGGGGGCCTGCTTCTGCTTGCTGAACTGACAGACATCGTGCGCATGGTGGATGTTCAGGCACCGGGCCCCACCAAGCCGGACCAACCCCACCACCTGGCGTGCCCGCTCCTCGGTGAGCAGGAAGAAACCTTGAGTCAGGCTCTCTCCCCAGATGCACCAGTGCCGCGGATTCTCCCCCGCAGCGAGGCGGGCATCGTCCCCCGCCGTACCGAGGCGGGATGCCGGATCGTCGGCCAGCAGACGGCCGAGCCGCTCTCCGTTGGCACCAAGCCGCTCCAGGCGCTTCACCACGTAGTCCAGCATCGGTTTGGCCCCCCGGGGGAGCTCGTGACCGTAGCTCACCGCCAGGTCACCGATGCGTGCGTAGGCCTTCTCCTCGGGGGCCGACTGGCGCAGCCGGACTTCGACGCGCCCGAGGAACGGGCTGGAGAGGACCAGGCGGAAGGTCCCTGCCTCCCAGGCAAAATCGGTCAGCGAAACCTCCATCTCCTTTCGCTTCCCGGAGTCGAGCGCAAGCAAGGCGGAGAGGGCTGACAACGCTCCGGGACCGCCGGTCACGGTCCCGTGCTCGGGCAGGCGCCGAGCCATCCCGCTGATCGAGCCGCCGCCGCGGGTCCCCAGCTTCGGGTGAAGGGTCATGCCGCCGTAGAGGGGATCGACGCTGGGGGAGCGGGGCTGGGGGCTGGGGACTGGGGGCTGGGGAATAGGAGAAGGAGATGAGGAGGCACCGAGCAGGGCGAACAACTGGTCGACTCCGAGCGCGGGGGGAATGCCCGGGTCGGAATCGAACGCGGCGAGCACACGGTCGCAGAGCCGCTCCACCGCCGCCACGGTGGGACTGTCCTCAGGCAGCTCGGCTGCAGTCAGATGCAGGGTGGCCTCGGCCTCCTGGATCGCTGGGTCACGAGGCATGCTCCCAGTCACCGGGGCACCGACGGTGCCGGAATACCGCTCCACCCGATGCATGGCCGCACGGCTTGCGTCCGACTCGTTCACGATGAGCCCGCCGAGACGCACGCCGCTGGCCCGATAGGTCTCGATGGCATGGATGATGTTGTTGGCCGCATAGAGCGAGAGCGGCTCCTCCGACACAACGATGAACGCACGCTCCGCAAAGCCATACCGCAGAGGGGCCGCAAATCCGCCGCACACCACATCCCCGAGGACATCGAAAATCACGACGTCGTAGGGTCTCTTCTCGAAGAGGTGGATCTCGTTGAACAGCTCGAACATACGGGCAATTCCACGGCCCCCGCACCCCGCACCGGGGGCAGGTCCGCCGGCTTCCACGCAGTCGACTCCGTGCCGCCCCGCCACGATGAACTGCTCCGGCTCCGGCCGAATGATTCCCCTGGACAGCAGGTCGAGCAGCGTCGGAATCCGCTTTCCCCCCGTCAACGCCAGGGTGGAATCCGCCTTGGGGTCACACCCGACCTGCAGGACCTTGAGGCCGCGCCGTGCCATGGCCACGCTCAACGCCGCAGAGATGGTGGACTTGCCGCTGCCGCCCTTCCCGTAGATCGCGATCTTCTTCGTCACTCACTCCCCCACGGCACATTCACAGGGCCCCTCCCGCGTGGTCGGGGCTGGGATCCCTAATCACTCCCCCGCGGCTCTCCACAACGTCCCATCCGACATCCCTACGAACAGGTGCTTGCGCCAGAACGCCACCGACGTGGGGCGGGAAAGGACATCCAGTAGAACCAGGTCCGTCACCTTGGAGCCGTCCGACAGCAGCGCCACGTGCATCTCGAATCCGCCGGCACTATCCTCCAGCGGGTAGGCGTCGCCCTTCACGAAGAGCAGCACGGCCCTCCCGTCCCCGAGCGGATCGGCATCGAGCAGCGTGAAGCCGTCGAGACCGCTCAGGTAGTCCACGCCGGCCCCCGTGACCTTCTTCACTCCGTACCGGAGAGGCTGCTCGATGCGGACGCCGTTGAGCAGGCCGAGCTTGGCCGATACCGGGTACGAATCGAGCACGAAGAACTCCCCGATGTCCGACCACGGAACCAGATCTCCGCCGGTCCACTCATAGGCCGTCGCGTACGTCATGTCGTTGGCGGAGTAATAGCCCGTTGCATAGAGCTTCCCCGCCACGGCCAGCAGATTGATCAGCCGATGGTCACCGGGAGGACTCGGATGAGGGAGCTTCTTGGCAACCGAGAACTGCTGTCCCCCGTCGTCGCTCTTCCAGAGGAACGCATTGACCGTGGAATTATCGTAGTCCTCCGCTGTCCCGCCGCTCCCGACCGCAAAGACGCTGCCCTGAAAGAGGGCGATATCGTGCACGTGCCAGCCGCCGTCCAGAGTGCGTGACTTGCTCCACTCCCCCCCTTCGGGACGGAAGTACGCGTTGCCGAGGAAGCCGTCCTCCGTGGCGTCGACGCCGGGGATCATGAGGAGGTCACCGTCGATTCGAAACCGGTCGATCTGCTCCTCATCGACCACGACGTCATGGGCATACTCCGGCACTTCGGGGTCGCTGAAGTAGCGGACCTCGATGGGCGTGTTCTGGCCCAGGTTCAAAGTGGCATCCCCATACCCGAAATGGAGACGGTCCTCGAACACGGCCAGGTCGAACAGCTCCTTCGAGAAATTGGGGTGCCCGAGCTTCTCGATGTTGGCCACGACGTAGTCCTCGATGGGGAATGCCCACTGCTCGAGCTTGCCGAACTGGAGCTGCTCGATGTCGGGCAGCGCCGACACGGTTACGACAACGTCCAGCAGGGAAGCCTGCTGCCCATCGCTGCAGGAAAGCTGGACATTGCACGTGCTGCCGGCCAGGTCTCCCGTGGCCACAAAGGTGCAGTCGGCACTCCCCTCGGCCACGTCGCAAGCCATCTCGGGGCAGGAGTGCCCGGGACCCTGTTCCACCGTCACGGCAACTCCCTCGGGATCTTCGCAGATGGCAAGGAGGCGGTATTCCTGGTAGGCATCGACTTCGGTGAGCGGGTTGGCGTTCCAGGCGGGCGGCTGATTTGCCGAGTCGCCTCCCGTCCCCTCTTCCGGGCCCGAGGTCGAATCGGCCACAGCATCGCCGGCAGAAGGCTCGTCCGACGAGTCAACCGCTGCGGCATCGGGCGTAGCCTCGCCACCACCCCCGCAGCCGGTCAGCATCCAAATCACCACCGTCGTGACGGCAAAAGCACCTCGTTTCATGTGCCCCCCGAGAATCCGGGCCCGGATTGGCCGACGGTATCCTACCACGATCCGCCAGGCGTTTGAACGAAGGATCAGGAAGGCATCGGTGCCAGGATGTCCATGAGCCGTTCCGGGTTGACCACCTGCTCGTTCCGCAAGGCACGGAGTGCCGCAATCTGGAGCTCACGTCCTGCCTCCCCCCCCTCCAGGCTCCCCTTGCGGAACCGGCATGCGGCCGCGTGCCCCTGCATGTCTCCGTGCTCGTAGCGGATCGTCGCCTCCTCGAGCTTCCGGATGGCCCCGGCCCGCTCCCCAGCCAGGACGCACGCTCCCGCCTCCCACTGGTCGGCCAGCCCGTCGAGCCAGGTGAGCCCGACCCGTCGGGCGGAGCGGATGCATCGCCCCAGCCTGGCGAGCACGACCCTGGACTCCAGGACCGCCCCGGAGGAGGCCAGCAGTGCGCACCCCAGAGACTCGAGCGCGAAGTTGCGGGCGATGGCCACCCTGGCGAGCAGTGACCGTCGAAGTCGCGTGTCGAGGTCGGATGCAAGAGCGAGCGCGTTGCGTGCATCCCCCTGGTAGAGAGCCAGCTGGCACTGGGCTCTCATCGAGTAGACATGGTAGAGAGTGAGATCGCCGCTCGCCAGGACGGCGTTCTCGGCCTCGATCGAATCCGCGCAACGCTGGGGCAAGTCATCGAGCAACGCGGTTGAAATGGGCGCTCCCAGGCGGACGTGCCCCGCGGTGTAGCGATCCTGGCGGGCATCGGCGTCCGCCAGCAGCTCGCTGGCGAGGGCACCGTACTCCGTGTATCGCCCCATCCATCCGACCGGGCCCACCTGGAACAGGCGGCACGTGTGCATCTCCCAGCGGGCGTGCAGGCTGTTCTCGGTACAGATCCGTTCCCCTTCCCGCGCCTGGCGGACGGATTCCGCCCACTTCCCCTGTTGGAACAGGGCAATGGCAAGACAGGCGTGGCAGGTGGCCAATGCCAAGGGGTCGCCATTGCTCGCGGCCAGGCGCATGGCGGCGCCGATGAGCTGAATCGAGCGGGCATATCCCTTCCCGCCGAATGCCGCGGCGTAGGCCCCTTCCGAGGCAAGCTGACGCGCCACGCGGCCCGGCTCACCGGCCTTGAGCGCGAGCACGAGCCCTCTCTGCTGGAAGACGGCGGACCGCATCGGGTCTCCCATCCCCATGTTGACGGCGGCGGAGCGGCACACGTCGATCCGGTCCAGGACTTCCGGAGCGATCTCCGAGGCGGGCCGAGCGACGAACTTGGTGCCGGCCAGCCACTTCCTGAGCCCCAACCACGCCAGGGACCACAAGGTCGCAGCCGTGCTGGACGGGATCGACAGGCCGAAGCGGGAAAGCACCTGTCCGAGCACTTCCCTGCCCCGGTCACTGTGGCCGGTCGCCAGGAGCTGCTCGGCTGCCTTCTCCTGGAACCGCCACTTCCCCTCGCCGGTGCTGCGTCCGGCGGCATCCAGGTAGACCTCGGCCGCCTCCTTGCCGCGGCCCGCAGCGGCAAGGACGTCCCCCAACCCGGCCAGCAGGGCCCGAACGTCTTCGTCGCCCCATTGCCCATGTTCCAGGGACATGCGGTAGAGCTCTGCGGCCCTCCCGAAAGCCAGCGCCGAGGCGGCCTCTCCTGCCGCTCGCCGTGCGAAGCTGGCAGCCCGTTCCCCGTGTCCTGCGTGCAGGTAGTGGTGGGCCACGGCCTCGTTGTTCCTCGCCGGCCACCCCTCCCAGCACATGGCCAGAGCGAGGTGGCATGCCCTGGCATCTTCTTCCGCAAGCCCGGCAGCCAGGGCCTCCCGAATTCGATCGTGGTAGCACTCCACCGGGTCGCGCTCGCCCATGCCTTGCGTTCGCACCAGGTGAAGCCCCTGCAGCAGCTTGAGCGCCTCCAGGTGAATCGACGCGCTGCCGGCTGCCCTCCATGCCAGGCTCTGCGGGAGCGGTCGCCCCGCAACGGCCAGCACTTCGAGAAGGCGTCTGGCCGCAGCCGGCAATCCTCTTACGCGCTCACGCGTGTACTCATCGAGGGATACCCCGGCAGCCTCCCCCTCTCCCCGCCGGGCCGGTGCCCGCGAGAGCTCCTCGATGAAGAAGGGAATGCCCCTGGCCTCTCTGGCGACGAATGCGGCCCGCTCCTCGGAGGAATCGCCGTAGTCGCGGCAGCAGATCCGGGCCATCTCCTCGGCTTCTTTCATCGCCAGGGGCCCGACCTCGATGGCGGATGTACGCTCCGGCGGCACGTGCTGCCCCACCGAGGTACGGAACGCGGCCAGGGCCTCACCACCTGCGCCTTCGTCGCTCCGGTGGGACAGGAGAAGGAGCATGGACGGAGCATCGGGTGAACGAACCAGCTCGCCCAACAGCATGGCTCCGTCCAAGTCTCCCCACTGGAGATCGTCGACAGCCAGCACCAGATCCTCCCGATCCCCGAGCCGACACAGCAGATCCCGCAGCGCAACGAAGGCTCGCCGCCGATTCTCCTGCGGGTCCGTGACGCCCGACTGGCGGCCAGCAAGCTCGGTCCCCCTCTCGCCAATTGCCAGCACCGGGAACAACTGCGTCAAGGCGGCCAGGTGCCGCGGCATGAGCGCCATGACGTCCCCTTCCGGAAGCGCCTCCAGGTATGTCGCCAGGCGGTCGACGACCGCGTCGATCCCTTTGAACGGCACCGACTCGCTCGGATGGCATCGCCCGGACAATACCAGCGCCCCACGCTCGCCGGCCCGCCTGAGAAAGGTGCGCAGGAGTGCGGACTTGCCCATGCCGGACCGGCCCTGCACCCATGCGACGACGCACCCGCCTTGCTTGACCTTCTCCAATGCCTCGTCCAGCTCGGCCAGGTGCCTCTCTCGGCCCAGGAGCGGCACGGAGCTCTCGACGTCCAGGACGGTCGTCTGCACCCCGGTCACCGGCCTTGCGCCCAACAGCGCCAGCATCTCGCGATCGTTCGGCCGCGCCTCCGGATTGGCAGACAACAGCCGGAGGCACAGGTCCGCCAGGTCGTCGGGTACCCGGCCTGAGAATTCGGGCTTCCAGGTCTTGCCCGCGCTCCGCTTGGCCGCCAGAATCTGCGAATACGACCCCTGGAACGGCAGCCGTCCGGCCAGGACTTCGAAGATCATCACGCCGACCGAATACCAGTCGCTGGCGGCCCCGACCGGACCTCCTTCGGCCTGCTCGGGGGACATGTACGGGATGGTCCCGGAAACGATGTCGTGCGTGCCCCCCGCGTCACCGCCTTTCGGAGAAACGAGCCCGAAATCCAGGATCACCGCCCGCCCGTCCTCAGTCACGAGGACGTTCGACGGCTTCAGATCCCGGTGCACGATGCCGGCCTCGTGCAGCGCCGCAACGCCGGATACCAGGCCGGCCAGCGCCGTGCGCAATCTCACCTCGCCGAGAACATCCAGTCCCTCGTGGTCCAGGCTGCCGCCCGCCGGCGGCTGCGGGGAGTCGGGTCGGTCTTCCCCCACCCTTCCGAGGGTCGACGCTGCGACGGTATCCTCCATCCTCGGGTCCTCGAGACGATTTCCCGAAATCCCGCGGACGAAGGCAGAGAAATCGACCCCGTCCACCAGGTCCATGGAGAAGAACCAGTGCTCCCCGTCCGAATGGAGCTCGTGCAGCCCCACGAGATTGGGATGCACGGCATCGGCCAACATACGGAATTCCTGTTTGAACTGGTAGAGATGGCGGGCCCCGAAGTGCGAGAGGAGCTTGAGCGCCACGCGGGCCCCCCCCACCCGATCCGAGGCTTCGTAGACCCGCCCCATGCCTCCCGCCCCCAACAGGCGGACGAGGTGAAACCGCTCGGTCCCCGCAAACTCGGACGTCATGGACGGCCCCCGCCCCACATGACCCTTTGCCAAGAGCTCCGGTGCGCCGCCCCTATCCTGCTATCGGACGGGCGGGGTTGTCAATCACGTGCCGCTACGGTACATTGGGGCATCGTGGGGGGGATACGTGCGCTCCTGCAGGCCCCCTCCTGCACGATGATTCGATTCCAGGAGGCATTCATGCGCAAGCTGATGGTCGTTTTCTTGCCCGCTCTGGCTCTCATCGTCGGCTCTTGCTCGTCGGGCTCGAAGGGGCCCGTCATCGAGGCGGACCTGGCCGCTGATGTCGCGTCGGACGTCGCCACTGCCGACGGCGTGCCGCTTCCGCCGGACTCGCTGGGCCCGGACGGAGCAACCCCGGATTCGCTCCCGGGGGACGTCCAGCCCCAGGACATCGATCCGTGGGCCGATGCCGACATCTGCCAGGCCCAGTGCACCGGCAAGCAGTGCGGTCCGAACGGCTGCGGGGGCGTGTGCGGGCTGTGCGACGAGGGCAAGATCTGCAACGACGACGGTCTGTGCATCAACGAGCCGGGAAAGACCTGCACCAAGCTCGAGGAGTGTTACCCGCAGGCCTGTGACCTGGCACTCGGCGTGTGCGCGGACTGCACCGACGATGCGCAGTGCGCCCCGGCCGGCGAGGTCTGCGACGAGGGCTCGGGAATCTGTGCGGAATGCGGGACCGACGAGGACTGCGAGGAAGGGTTCGGCTGCAAGGAGCACGCATGCACCCAGCTCCCCTGCCCTGAGTCCCCCTGCGCTCCGGGGACCACGTGCAACGAGACCACCGGCCTCTGCGTCGAGTGCCTGGCCGATGGGGACTGCCCGGCCAACCACCACTGCGTCGACGACGTCTGCCAGCCTCCCAAGACCTGCGAGTCGTCCAAGGACTGCGAGCTGGACGAGGTCTGCGACAAGGATCTGCTGGTGTGCGTCGAGTGCAGCATCGATGCGGACTGTCCGCAGGGGTTCCGGTGCACGGCCAACGTGTGCGAGATCATCCTGGTGTGCACCTCGGACAAAGACTGCAAGCAGTACGGGAAGGTATGCGACAAGGCCATCGGGGAGTGCGTCGACTGCCTGACCGACCTGGACTGCCCGCCCGACAAGTGGTGCTCGGCTGCCAAGTGCCTCCCCGACGTCTGCGACCAGGCCGCAGCATGGCCGGCCTGCCTCGATGGGGACGTGGTCACCTGCAGTGCAAACGGCAACCTCGCCTCCCTCGTGACGGACTGCATCGACGGACAGTTCTGCGAGGGGGCGGAGTGCAAGCCGTGGCTCTGCACGCCGGACTCGCAGGGGTGCAACGGCAACGCAGCCTTCGTCTGCAAGAGCGACGGCAGCGGCTACCTCCAGGTGGTCGAGTGCGGGGAAGCCAAGGCCTGCTCCGGCGGCGTGTGCAAGGACGTCGTGTGCGAGCCGGGCAAGGTCGCATGCGTGGACGAGCTCTCGGTGATCACGTGCTCCGCGGACGGGACAACCTTCGAGGTTGCACCTTGCCCGCAGGCCACGTTCTGCGATGCCGGTACGGGACTCTGCATCCCCTGGGTGTGCACTCCCGACCAGCCGACGTGCAACGGAACCGTAGTGCAGACCTGCAATTCATTCGGGTCCGCATGGGTCACCGGGCTCGATTGCGCCGGCACCAACCAGATCTGCAGCGCGGGCCAGTGCGTGAACTGCGATCCGGCCTGCGGCGGCAAGCAGTGCGGCCCCGACGCCTGCGGCGGCGTCTGTGGTGTATGCGGAAAGCAGCAGGAGTGCTTGGCAGGCTTCTGCGTAGACATCGCGTGCTCCGGCGAGTGCGTGGGGAAGACGAGCGCTGCGTTCCAGTGCGGGGCCGACTTCTGCTACCCGGGGCTGGTGTCTTCCGTGGGCGTCGCTGCCCCCCAGGGAGACCCGGTGAACGACATGTGGGAGGCAGCGCTGATGTACGGCACGGCCGGGACGGCCCTGGTTCCCAAGGGAGGCTCGTCGCTGGTCTACATGGCCACTGGCTACCCGTACTCGCAGGGGCACGATGACCAGATGCCGCCGAATACCTGCACGCCGGATCCGTTCACCTCGGCGACCGCGTGCGACGTGGTGCAGGCCGATGTCGTGCTGACCGCCCCTGCCGGGGCCGTCGGCTTCTCGGTCGACTTCGTCTTCATGTCGCGGGAATGGACCGCACAGGGGCAGCCTTACAACGACAAGTTCTACCTGATTCTCACGGCCCCTCTCACCACGCTCGGTGCTCCGCAGGTCGTCAACTACGTGGAGTGTGTCAATCCGGGCAAGTACACCGCCTTCACCAAGGACGGCAAGGCATGGTGTTACATCGGGGCCCTGGCGGACCTCCAGGAGCCGGTCAACGCTCCGGTCACGCCGATCACCGGCACCAACTTCGCCACGTCGACGGGTTGGATGCGGACCTCGTGGCCCATCCAGGCCGGCGAGAAGTTCCAGCTCAAGTTCCACCTCCAGGATACCAACGATGCCCGCCTCGATTCGGCGCTGGTGATCGACAACTTCCAGTGGATCCTGTCCCCGTTCACGGCCGGGACGAAGAAGCTGTAGGGCAACTCGATACCCCCACCGCGGCTTCGCCGCGCCGCCCCCAGGCTGGGCGGCCGCAGTACCCACTGCAGATGTGCCCCACTCACTGCGACCTCCCCCTTTGGGGGAGGCTAGGTGGGGGGATCTCCCCCCCCTACTTCATCGTCACGGTCAGCGAGTAGAGACCCTTGTCCGCAGCGGTCTTCCCGTCCACGAACAGGTAGTAGGTGCCGGGCGTGGGCCAGCCCATGGTGTAGGTCGACTGCGGGATGCAGACGATGGGGGCTGCGGTGCAGTTGTCCTTGGCCAGATAGATGACCGGGTTGAAGTCCCCCTGAACGGTCACGGACAGCTCGCTGGTCCCCGGTGCCACGGTGAACTTGTAGACCAGGTCGTTGGCCCCGCCACCACCGCAGACGGCACTGTAATTATCAGTGGCGAACAGGCTCATATCATTGGTCTTCGAAGTCCCCCCCTCGAACGTCAGGCTCTTGGCTCCAGCGCACAGGTCGTTGGCCGGAGGGCCGGGGGGAGCCGGCGAAATCGACACCTTGAAGTCGCCCTTCTGGAGATTGCCGTCGCCGTCCACGAAGAAGTAGTATGTCCCCGGCTCCAGGACCGAAGAAGCCCAGGACGCCTCTCCACATCCCACGACCGTTCCGGTCAGGCAATCCTTCTTCTTGATGTACGTGCGCGGCGTGAACGGCGCAGTCACGTTCACCGTGAGCTGCCGCCAGTCGGCCAGCGTGAACGCGTAGACGACGTCGGGTCCCAGACTTCCTCCGCAGAACGGAGCCTGGTTGGCATCGGTAGCCTTGATCTTGCCCATGACATCCTCGGTGGTGCCGGAGACGACCACCGGTGCCGCCAGGTCGAGGAACTGCGGTGCCGCACACGTATCGTTGGCCGGTGGCGACGACTTGCTGAACGGGTAGATCACGTAGAGGTAGAACTTCAGCTCACCGCCCGCACCGCCGGTCTCCTTGACCTCCACCTCGTGCGTCCCCAGCGTCCAGTCCGTGGCCGTCGTGAGGTCGAGCGGCCCGGTCTCCCAGGCATTGAGACCGTCCTTGCCCCACTTCTTCTTCACGTCATCCCAGGCCGGTGCCCCCTTGGAGTTCGGGTCACCGACGGTGGGCGTGACCTCCTTGCCATCGAGCCAGAGCTCGATCCCCTTGGGATAGGACTCGTTGACCAGGCCGGCCATCGGCGGCTTCTGGAGAACCCATCCGGCACCGCCATCCCCGCCATGCATGCCGGTGGCCGTCGCCTGGCCCCCCTTTCCCGCCTTGGCCTCGACCGTACCGCTGTTGACCACCTCGTCGGCAAACAGCGCCACAGTTCCGCCCGCACCGGCCCCACCGCCGCCATAACTGGAGCTCGAACTGCCGCCGCCGTCGGCGCCGTTGGCCGAAATCACACCACCCGGCTCCACGATGATTGTCTCCGCCCCGAGCACGACGATGCCGCCACCGTACCCTCCGCTGGCAGCCCGGTTTCGCCCGCCGCCGCCACCGAAATGAAGGTAGGTGCCGGTTCCGTCCCCCTTGGCCGTTCCCCCGCTGCCCGCCTGGCCCCCCGTCCCGGCCTTGCCGGCCTCCTTGTTGCCGCCGCCGCCACCGCCCCCGAGAGACGGGTTCCAGCAACTGTGGTTGCCGCCGCCGCCTCCCGAGCAGTTCGCCAATGTCCCCAGATTGCCTGCATCCTCGCAAATGCTGCATTCGGAGTGCCCGCGTTCACAGCGGTAGGGCGGCCCCGTGTCGCAGTTGTCATGGTTGCCACCCTCGAAGCCGTAGCCGTCAGCGTGGATCCTGCCGCCGCTCTTGACCACGATCTTGCGAGCCCGGATGTACACGATGCCGCCCTGCGTCTCCGATCCTCCGAACTGCTCCTTCGGGTAGACCGTTCCGCCGCCCACCACCTCCAGCAGGTTGTAGCTGGCGGCGACCACGATCTGGGCCTGCCCCTGGTCGCATGCGTTTGTCTTGTAGGAGTTCTGGAGAGGTTTAGCCAGAAGCAACTGATTTCCCTGAACTCCTACGATCTGGTTCGTCTCCCATTTCCCGGCTCCCGCCCCGTTCCCGCCGGTCCCGACCGGCTGATGAATCAAGACGTGGTTCCCGTAATTGAAGATGCCCGGATTCGAGACTTCGATGGAGCTCTGGCCCGAGGTTCCGGTGGTCACCGCGCTGTAATTGTTCGGTGTGAAGTTGTACGCCACGACCAGGTTGTTGGAGGTGGCGAAGCTGGCCGACTGTGTCGCATACAGGTGCGCCACGACCTTGGGCTGGGCCGGGTTCATGAGATGCACGTGGTTGACTGCGTTTCCGTATGCGGGAAGCCCCCACTGCTGGGTGTACGGAATGATGGTGCCGTTCCCCTCGGTGAACCCCGATCCGCCCGCCTTGGCCACGGCATCGATTGCAGCCTGCACGTTGGTGGCCTGGAGTCCGGACGTCTTGTTGTTGTAGGCCATGTACTTGCCGTCCAGCGCGGCCGGGTTGATGTCGGCCAGGTCCACGCAGCCGGGGCAGGTCACGTTGGACGCAAGATCCGAGGTCAGCGAGTTGGTCGCCGTGTCGGAGGTCAGAGCGTGCTCGGCATCACCGCCGGGGATGGTCCCCTTGGCCCAGGCAAAGGAGACTTCGCCGGCCCCGATGCAGCCATTGCAGTCCACATCCACGGCCGCGCCGTTCTTCGAGGTCGAGGCCGCGAAATTGAACGACACGTCCGACGAGTCGACGCAGCTGTTGCACGACAGGTCCGCGGCCAGCCCGCCGCCGCCCACCGCTGCCCACTGAGTGCCGTCGAAGATCTTCAGCGTCTTCTCCCCCGTGGACCACCAGAGCTGCCCCGTGGCCGGGCTCTTGGGTGCGAGCTGCCCCCGGTGAACGACCAGGTTGCGGGCCTCGAACTGGGCAAACTCCAGGTTCCCCGTGAGCGCCACCGACCCGTCCGCCATCAGCACGGCACCGCTCGCAGCCAGGGCATCGACCAGGGTCGCATCGGTGAGGAATTTGCTGAGGTCCGGCTTGCCCGCCAGATCCTCATAGTTGCCCGAGAACCCCGGGCCGGGCAGGTACCCCATCTTCACCAGGTACGCTTCGACCTGGGCATCCCCGTAGCACGCACACGGCTGGAACCCGTTGGCAGCAAGGTAGGCCGCCACGTCCGCATCCGAGTACCCTCCCCCGGGCAGATACCCGAGGCCGGCCAGGAGGCCAGGCAGATCCTCGGCCTGCAGACACAGGTCGGGAACCTGCTGCAGCGTCACATAGGCATCGGACTGCTTGCCGCCGAGGCTGCCTGCGTTGGCGGCCTCTTCGCAGGTCATGGCACCGTCCGCAAAGAAGGCGAACGCAGTGCTCACGATCCGCTGCCTGGGCTTGAGCACGATGGGGCCGACGTCGGTCTCGAACGTGAGCTCCAGCCAGGCATCGCCGCTCTGCAGCAGCTCCGGGTCCAGCGGGTTCCCCTCGGCCGAGCCCAGATAGGCAGAGAACAGCCCCTTGTTCGTGGACAGCTCCAGGGTTTCTTCGAACAGGGCCTCCCCTCCGGACTGCGTGGGGAAGACCGCAAACGTCACCGTCCAGTCGCCCGTCACCGGGTTCCCAACCGCGTCGGTCAGCAACCCCTGGTAAGACAGGACCGGTGGTACGTCTGCGGCCGCAGGGACGCTGAAGGCCAGGGCCAGCACAGACAGGACTGCAAGGGAACACAGGCGTTTCATCAACATCTCGTACCTCCAAGATCAAGCCGCAGCGAAGCCGGCCCCTCCCGCGTGGTCGGGGCTGTGTGCTTCACACTGCCCACTGCCCACCGCCAGGGCCACGCGGGCCCCTCCCGCGTGGTCGGGGCTGTGTTGGAAGAACCCACCTTCCAACCCCCGTTTCGCTTCACAATGCCCACTGCCCACTGCGCCTACGGCACATAGGCCGGGTTCACGTAGTTTGCGGTCACCTTCGGAGTGCCCTTGTCGTCCGCTGCGACGGGCGTCACCTTGCCCGAGGGCCACTCGATCCGACACACATCCCACAGGTCCAGCTCCTTCAGGCCGACCTCGCTCGATTCCCAGACCAGCTTCCCGTACACATGGACTTTGACCCTGGTAGGAGAGGAGACGATTCCGCCTCCGGCCCACACGTGGGCGCCGACCCCGTACGTCCCGTTCTCCGGTGGAAGCGAGATCGCCTCCGGGCCCCAGCCATCCGAGTCCTCGAGTGCCTGCACCGGATCATCCGCGGCCTCTCCCAGCTTACCCCAATCCGGATTGGCGTTCTGGGTCCAGCAGTCGAACGTCGGGTTGAACCACGGGTCCGGCTTCCCGTCGCCGTCGATGTCCGGCCCGGTCGACCAGGGATGGAAGAGATGCAGATCCAGGTCGGCCCCCGGGGTCACTCCGGGCTGGACCGCTCCGGGAACGGACCAGAGCAGCTCCACGTAGACCGGGGCCTCCGGGACCACCGCTACCGCGGTCGTGGCCGGGATGCACGCGGCCTTCCCCGTGGCATCGGTCACCGACAGCGTGACCTGGTACGTCCCCACGACCCTGGCCTCGATCTGTGGAGCGCTCGTCTGGGCTGACGGCTCGAACGCCGCATAGCTGCCGTCCGGCTGCACCACGGTCCACTCGTACTTCGTGATGGCTCCGCCCTGCGACGAGCTCCCCTTGCCGTCGAAATGCAGCACCGTCCCAGGGGCCACCTCCAGCTCCTCCGTCAGTGCGATGACCGGGATGGGGCACTTCTCGTCGAGCGCGATCCCGGTCAGGGTCGTTGCCGCAGTCACGTCGGGGACATCAGTGGTCACCAGCAGCGAGCTTTCGAACGGGATGGACTTGCCCTGGACGTCCAGGGGGCTCGGCTCGGCCGGCATGTAGAACAGCGTGAGCTCGTGCTCCCAACCGGGGTTGGTGACCAGCCCGGCAGCCGGCAGGGTGGCCGGGTCGATGGCCAGCCCTTCCACGTCGGGCACGATCTTCACGTCGACCAGCGCCAGAGGGAGGTTGCCGCAGTTGCTCAGCTTCACGGTCCTGGTCGTGAAGACCCCGACCTTCTTGGCACCGAAGTCGAGAAGCTCCGGCACGGCCTCGATGCAGAAATCGCCGGGGCCGACGCAGATCCCCTCGTAGCATTCCTTGCCTGCACCGCACACGCCGCACACACCGCCGCAGCCGTTGTCCCCGCACAGCTTGCCGTCGCACTGCGGCATGCAGCAGGTGCCTTCGGCCAGACAGAGAGCGCCAGGATCGCACTGGCCGCAACTGCCGCCGCACAGGTCATCGCCGCACTCCTTCCCCTCGCACATCGGCGTGCAGCACGTTCCCGCAGCGCACACCTGGCCACCCGGACAGACGCAATCGCCCGGGCAGGACAGGCAGCTCTCGCCAATCTCCAGGTCGCACGTTCCGTTCCCGCACGGCTTGGGGCCGCAGCCGCCGCACTGCTCCTGGCATTCGCCCACGCAGATCGTGTCCCAGGAGGTCGAGCAGCAGAAGTCGTCCATGGCACACACGCAGGCCTCGCACGGGCAGCCTCCGCAGCCGGCCGTCTCGGCAGGCTCGCAGCCGAGCCCTCCCCCGACCACGCACACGAACTCCCCGTTGCAGCTCTTCCCGTCCGGACACGCGCCGCACGACCCTCCGCACCCGTCGTTGCCGCACTCCTTCCCGGTGCAGTCGGGCACGCAGCAAACCCCGGCCGAGCAGACCTCAGGCTCCTGGCATCCGCAGTCCGGCACGCACGAATCGCACGTTTCACCCGGGTCACAGGATTCGTCACCGCAGACGGCCGCTCCGCACCCCTCACACGGACCGGCGCAGAGCTGAGCGCACATAGCATCCCACAGGGTCGAGCAGCAGTAGTCGTCCTGGGCACAGACGCATTCCTCGCAATCGCACCCGCCGCAGCCGGCCGTCTCGGCAGGCTCGCATCCGGGAATCGGCCCTTCTGCACACACCCCGTCGGCCGAGCAGTGAGCCCCCTCCCCGCACTTTCCGCATGCTCCCCCGCAGCCGTCCGAGCCGCACTCCTTCCCCTCGCATTGCGGTTCACACCCGGAATCGCACTCGAGCTTCAGTGTGAACGGGCCAAATGCGTCCAGCTGTCCATCCACGACGACGTAGTATTTCTTCCCGGCCAGCACCTCGATCTCGACCTGGTCGCTCCCCATGCCCAGACAGGTCTCCTCGTCGCACGGGGCCTGCGTCACGAGCACGTCCAGGTCCGCGCCCAGAGCCGTCAGCGTCGCCACCACGTGGTCGTCCTGGGACGGTGAAAAGACGTACACCTGGTCCGGGCCCTTCCCTTCGTACTCCACGCACGAGTAGAACTGCTGCCGATTCTTCTTGTCGGTCGTGTCTCCGCTCACCTCGTGGCCGCAGGCAATCTCCTCCACGATGTCGCAGGCCGGCATCTTCTTGCACTCGCCGGTGGCATTGCACGCCCAGCCGTCGTCGCATTTGCCGCACGTCCCGCCGCAGCCGTCGGAGCCGCACTCCTTGCCGAAGCAGTCGGGCACGCACGTCGCCTCGACCTCGCCGCCGTCGGAAGCCGAGACCTGGTCCTTGCCCCCCCCCGCCACCGCCCCCATCGCAGGCCATGCCGGCCAGTGCCAGCACCCCCAACAGGGCCGACAGGGCCGCCATGCCGGCCGACCGCTTCATCCGCACCCCACGTCCACTGTACGCCATCGGCTCCTCCACCCGTGCTCCAGCAACCCTCATCCAACATCCGGGCAGACATTGTACAATCATTCACGCGCGCAACGCAACGCGTTCCGCGAACCGGGCGGCGCCTCCCGCGTGGTCGGGGCCCGTGTGCCGTGGCCATGACCAATACCCCGACGAGACGCTCGCTGCGGCCGCGCAGCCTCCTCAAAGCTGTTGACAACCGGCCCATGCCCGTTAGCATGAGTTCTGTCGATTCCGCCAATTCTCAAGGAGGTCGCGATGTCCGTTCGGATCCTGTGGCTGGTTCTACTGAGCGCGTTCGTGCTTTCCGGCTGCCCGGAGCTCCCCGACCATGGGGCCAAGATCCTTCACATCGTCGACACCTGCTGCGACGAGATCTCCGGTGCCGGAGGAATGGTCATTGCGTTCTACAGTCGCGACGGCGAAGAGGAGGGCTGGCTCACCGATTATCGGTCGTATGCCGGCAGTCCCAACTGGACTTCGGACGGCGACCGTATTCTCTACATCTGCAACGGCGACATCATGCTCATGGACCAGGACGGCGGGAACAAGAAGGCGGTTCTCGAAGATTCGGGGGCTTTCCTGCTACGCCTCTCCGCGGACGAGAAGAGGGCCGTTTACCTGAAGCCCTCGGACTCCGTCTCCTACGAGGTTCGCTCGGTGAATCTCGACGGCACTGATGACAAGGTCCTGGTGACTGGTGCGAATGAGAGAGTTCTCGGGGTCGCTCCGGTGACCGGGCGGATTCTCTTCTCGCGCACGACCGAGGAGCCCGATCCGATCTACACGACGCAAAACACGATCGTCTACCGAATCTACTCCATGGCTCCCGACGGCTCCGGTGAGGTCGAGCTGTGCGGCGACTACGCAGATGGGATCACGCTCGGCGAGATTTCTCCCGACGGGCAGCTGGCCATCCTGTTTGCGAAGCGCAATCTCCCGCCCGACACTCCCGAAGTGGCGCTTCCCTACTCCTGGGCGAAAGTCGTGGCCCGGGTCGACGGTACGGGCGAGCCGGCCATCGTGATGGACGGGCTCATGGTCCTGGCGGACTACGAGACGGAGTGGCCGCATTTCAACCTGGACGGGAGCCGCCTGGCGTTCGCAGACGGGGCCAAGATCGTGACCATGACCCCGCAGCTTGGCGACCGCAAGGAGCTCGCTCTCTCCAACGAAGCGGGCATCTCGAGCGTGTACTTCGACCCGGGCAACGACGGGCGGCTCTGGTTCCACGCGGAATCACTGCCGGCTCTCGGCTTCACCCAGTACGCGAGCGGAGCCGCCAGCCTCAACCTCGACGGGACGGATCTGCGCCGTGAGCCCGTCGGGCCGGCTGCCCGGGAAGCCTATCAGCCCGGTCGTTGAGCTGAACAATCAAGGAGGAGCGCCCCATGAGATTCACGCCGAACCATTCGCAGCGGGTCAACCGGTCGCTGCTGCCGGCTCTGCTTGCCGCCGCCCTGTTTTCCGGATGTTTCGGCGGGGGCGAGGACGACGGGGCGGGGGCGGCTGCCGCCTGGGTCAAGGTCGAAGGTGGGACCTACACCATGGGCGATGATTCCGGGACGGGGGACAAGAACAACAACGAGTGGCCGGCTCACGAAGTCACCGTCAACACGTTCTGGATGTCCGCCACCGAGGTCACCAACGCACAGTTCGCCCAGTACCTCAACGAGACCACCATCGATAACCTGGGCGTGGGCAAGGGGGGCAAGAAGGAGTACGACTTCATCAACGCCATGTCCGGGATCGAGGGGAGCGTGGAGGACGGCTTTCGGGCGAAGTCCGGGAAGGAGAACCTTCCCGTCGTCAACGTCAGTGCGGTCGGTGCCATGCGCTACGCAGAGTGGGCCGGGGGTCGCCTCCCCAACGAAGAGGAGTGGGAATACGCGGCCCGGGGCGGCAAGCTCGACACGCCCGGCCTTTACTCGGGCGCGGCCAGCAACGACGTCATGGACTACGAGGTGGGCTGGACCAGCATGAATGCGGAAGCCGGCCCCCACAAGGTCGCCGCCATGCCGGCCAATGAGCTCGGCCTGTACGACATGACGGGCAACGTCTGGGAGTTCTGCATCGCTCCGGTGTACTATTACCCCGGGCACCCGATGCTCGACGAGCTTCATGGAATGCAGGTACAGGGCCCTGCCCTGCGAGGGGGCTCCTACTCGTCGTCAAACACCACGGTGTCCGACCGTTCGTTTGCTGCGGCTCACTACGAAGTGACGATGATCGATGCCGGCTTCCGGATCGTCCGCGACTCCGATCCGGGGCTCTAGAAGAACCTCATTCCCGCAACGATGTTGAGCGCAGTCAGCCACCCCACGTCGTGCGTGGACAGGTATTCCACACCGTTGAAGACCTGGAAGTCGACCCCGATGAAGGCCCTCGGACTATCCTTCTTCCGCTTCCCAAGCTTCAGCTCCAGCGCCGCTCCGGCCTCGGCCCCCAGGGCCCCGACCCCCTCGGTGTTCGCCACATCCTTCGGGAAGAGAGTCCCATCGGGCTTCTCGGAACCGGCCATGTGGTACAGGAACTTGAACAGCGCACCCAATCGGACCGGGAGCACGATCCACTTGTTCTGGTACACCGGGAGATTGAAGCCACCGGCAAAGTCCGTGTCCCAGAGGAAATCGGCAAAGGCCAGCTCGAACTTGAAGTACATCACGCCGCCGAACACGACGTCGATGCCACCGCCCCAGGACGTGTAGGTATCCACGTCGAACAGGAGCTGCGGTCCCAGGAAGGCGCCGTAGCTTGTCTCGTCGGCCCGGGCGGCCCCGGCGCTCAGCAGCGCCGCCACCAGCACGGCGACGAACGTCAACCGGACCGATCCCCCTGCCCTTCTCTGCGTGCTTCGAGCCTGAACTCTGCTCATCTCTCCTCCCCGGCCCGCCAGCGGGCCACTGCAGTGTCACCTGACCGATGCAAAGATGATGTCACCAATGAGGGATTTCCGCAAGCTCGCAGAATCGGCAGTCACGGCCCCCCGAATCGGCAGTCTGGAGAACTGGCGGTCCTGCTCAGGAGTCAGGAGCGCTCGGGGCCGGGGGGGTTGTCGACTTGAGCTGGTCCCCCTCCACCACACCCTTTGCCCGGAGAAACGCGGCCAGCCGGGTATCGTGCTGGCCGATGTGGGTCAACAGAAGGTCCGGGAGCAGCAGGCGCAACGACCGCCCGAGCCCGGTGGCAAGCCCCAGGTTGCTCACCTCCTCCTCGAGCAGGCGCAGCTCCTGCTTGAAGGCGTCGTGGGCGGCCCGATGGGCCAGGCGGTCGGGGTAGTCCAGCCGCTCCATCCATTCCTCTTCGATGCCGAAGTGAGCGTGGGCATATCCGGTCAGGACGCTCAGAATGCGAAACGCCACGTCCGGGGAGTTGCTGTCCCTGAGCAGGATCATGAGCTCCCGCCCCAGCCGCAACAACTCCGCATGCTGTGAATCGATGAGGGCTATTCCAGTCCGAAGCTCTGCAGGAACCTCGTCCGCCATTTTTTCCCTCGTCGCCAAGCCGAAAACTGCGTTGATCTCGCCACGCACAACCACCAAACCCATCATGCACACTTCGACGGCCTTCTTCAATCCCTCTGTTCGGCAGCCGGAATGCCCGGGGCGGAATGCGACGGCCGGGATTCCAAACCCTTGCCGCCCGTGCTAGAATCCTCGGACCGCGGTCGAACCCCGGGAGGCTGAGAGTCCCGTAGCGGAGCGGAGGGAACCCATGAGAGCCCATGCGCATTGGATCCTGCTTCTGGCGGCGATGGTGCTGGCGGCGTGCTCGTCAAAGCCGCCGTCCGTGCTTCAGGTCGACGTCCCGCCAGGAGACGAGGTTGACATTGCGGCGTCCCCTGAGCCTGCCGAAGAGACCCTCGTGCTCCCGGACCTCACGGCCGGGGAGTCTCAGCTGGAGGAGGCCTTTGGCGAATTGGAAACGAGCCAGCCCGAGCTGCTCGACCTGGCCCCGCAGCCTGGCGAGCCTGGCTATCCGTGCGACAAGGCGTCGGATTGTCTCTCCGACCTGTGCATCCTGACCCCGGACGGCTCCCTGTGCACCCAGACCTGCGACTCGGAGTGCCCGTTTGGGTGGCAGTGTGTTCCGTACTCCGCTGCCCTCCCGGACCTCGTCTCCATCTGCGCCCCCCGATTCGTGACTCTCTGCCGGCCGTGCGCCGTGGATGCCGACTGCGACCCGGACAACATCGGCAAGGGGGACCGGTGCATCCCCTACCCGGGGGGCATCGGAAGCTACTGCGGCGCGGTGTGCTCCGGCCCCGGGGATTGCCCGCAGGGTTACGACTGCTCGCCCCTGGATCCGGACGCCCCGGACGCCGGTGCCCAGTGTGTTCTCGCTCAAGGAGAATGCCCCTGTGATCAGTTCTCCATCCAGGACCAGGCCTCCACGGCCTGCTTCGTGCAGAATGACGCCGGCACCTGCGACGGCTCCCGCCATTGCGCCGAGGAGGGTCTGTCCCCCTGCAGTGCCGCCACGCCTGCCCCGGAAATCTGCAACGGCCAGGACGATGACTGCGACGAGTCGGTGGACGAGGATACCGGGGACACGGAGTGCTTCTCGGAAAACGCCCACGGCAAATGCGTCGGCACGACCAAGTGCGTCGGCGGGGAGCTCGAGTGCTCGGCCAAGGAGCCCATGCTGGAAGCTTGTGACGGGGCGGACAACGACTGTGACGGCGAGACGGATGAGGGCTTCCCCGACACCGACCAGGACGGGACGGCCGATTGCCTCGAGACCGATGCGGATGGAGATGGAACGCCGGATTACCTCGACAACTGCCCCTACGTTGCCAACCCCGAGCAGGCCAATTTCGACATGGACTCGCTGGGCGACGAATGCGACCAGGATGATGACAATGACTTGTCCGCCGACGAGCTGGATTGCGCGCCGTTCGATCCCGACATCCATCCGGGGGCGGACGAGGAGTGCAACGGCATCGACGACGACTGCTCCGGCGAGGCCGACGATGGATTCGGCATCCAGACGTGCGGTGTCGGGTTGTGTATGCACGATGTCCCGGTGTGCCAGGACGGGAAGCCGCTCTCCTGCGACCCGTTCGAAGGCTCGGTCAAGGAGCTTTGCGACGGCCTCGACAACAACTGCGACGGGGAGGTGGACGAGGATTTCCCGCTCGGCACCCCGTGCTCGCTCGGCGTCGGGGCCTGCATGGCGGACGGGAAGTACGTCTGTAGCCTGGGGGCGGCCGTGTGCGATGCCCAGCCGGGACAGCCGTCCAAGGAGCTGTGCGACGGCCTCGACAACAACTGCGACGGGAAGGTGGACGAGGACTTCACGCTCGGCACCCCGTGCTCGCTCGGCATCGGCGCCTGCAAGGCGGACGGGAAGTACGTCTGCAACCTGGGGGCGGCCGTGTGCGATGCCCAGCCGGGACAGCCGTCCAAGGAGCTGTGCGACGGCCTCGACAACAACTGC
>CAITUV010000016.1 GCA_903895725.1 uncultured Myxococcales bacterium
CCGTCTGTTCGGTGCGGTCAAGGGCAGCTACACGGATTCCGTTGGGGCGACAGGCTTCGTCGCTGCGGCAGCCGGAGGCACGCTCTATCTGGACGAAATCGGGGAGTTGCCCGACGCCGCACAAGCCAAGCTGCTGGTGTTCTCCGAGAGCCGGCGATTCTATCCGGTGGGCCTTGAGACCCCCAGGTCCTTCCGTGGAAGGATCATGGCGGCAACGAACCGGGTGGATCCAGACAAGCGCATTCCTACGGGGTTGCGGCTGGACCTGCGGCAACGGCTTTCCGAAACCGTGCTCTACCTGCCCCCGCTGAGGGAGAGGAAGGAGGACATCGTCCCGCTGACGGCATGGTTTCTGAACAGGGACGGGCGGTCCCTGAACGACCTTTCCGCAACAACCGTCGAGTTGATGCTGACCTACCCGTGGCCCGGCAACGTCCGGGAACTGCAACGAGTGCTGTCGAGGTCGGTGCTGGAATCCTCGGCCGGCCGCAGGGACCTTGCAGACCTTGTCGAGACGCACCTCACACGGGAGATCGAGGGCATGACCACCGCGACAAGACCGTTACCTGCCAACGCCCCCGCCGTGTTCGGCGCAGGCAGACAGACAGACAGACAGACAGACAGACAGACAGACAGACAGACAGAGAGACAGACGGATGGCAAGCGGGTCCGCTGGGCAGGGAGGGCGGGGGCCGATCGGAGGCCACGGCCCCAGGAATCCGGCCGGCCGGGTGGACTCCCACCAAGTCGCGCCTCGTCGCCTTGCATCAGGAATGCCGGGGCAATCGGGCTGAGATGGCCCGCATCCTGGGGGTTTCGCGACAGCAGCTCTACCGTTGGCTCGAGGCCACAGGCCTGAGGGAGAAGTAGGCCGGACAGCCACCCCCTTCCCATCCATCGGCCCAGGGGCGGCCCACCCCACGGCCCGTGAACCGCATCGGCCGCCGGTGCGGGCAACGCGACGGCCCGTGAACCGCCTCGACCTTCATGCTCGGCACATCCCCCCCCCCGCCAGGGGGTTCGAAGGACTGGGATCGATCAGGAGGGGGGGAGCACCAGCGGCGCATCCGCGGCACTACTTCCCCGCCCAGCAGCCGTGCACGTCCACCACGGCGAATTCCTCACCGAACAGGAACGCGTAGCCTCCGGTGACGGAGATCGCTGCGGGATCGGCCGGTGGAACCTGGCCGTGGAAGAACAGATCGGTGGCCAGGGAGGGAAGCTCTCCTCCCGGTGCCGTGTCGAACACCACGAAAGCGCCCGAGGGGCCTGGGATCCACACACGGCCGGCAGTCATCGCGATGCTCTGCCCTTCGACCATAGCAGTTCCGAACGTCTCCGGGTGAACGGGATCGGAAATGTCGACCAGCACGGCCGGTGAGGGCTCCCCGAACTTCGCCTTCCTTCCCCCGACAAACACCTGGGTCTGAGTGGCCGCCAGGAAGCCTTGAGGCGCAGCGCCTTCGAATGCGAGCTGCCCCAACTTCTCGGGCATTCCGGCATCCACTGCCAGCAGGTCGAACCCGGTCACGAACTTGCCGGACTGGTACCAGGAAAACCCGGCCACCAGGAACCCGCCGGCCGCAGCCAGGCTCGCCGGCGGAGGGGGCGGCGCCGTTAGAGCGGCTACTTCGAGGCGATCCGTGGCTGAGACCGTCACCTGCAGCAGCGCATCCGGCTCCCCCGGAGCGACATGACACAGGAGGTACCCTGCGCTGCCGACTCGGGTCAGTTCCCTTCCAGTGCAGGGCAGATCGATGAAGTCGATCAGTGCAGGGTTCCACGGGTCGGACACGTCGACGAGCCCAAGCGCACCACCGGTCTGCAGCGCGTCCCATCCGCCGGCCAGCAGGATCGCGTGCCGGCCCAGGCGGATCACTCCGGCCACCCCCTCGGGAACACCGATGAACGAGAGACTCGACGGGACGGACGGGGTCCGGACGTCCCATACACCCAGGCCGCCCGATGTCGCGGTGTAGGCGGTCTGCCCGTCAACGATACCCCCGAGCCCTCCCCCGTCGGGGAACTGCACCGCGGCGAGAGGTCCGCTGCCGGCCCCCGGCTCGGAGCCGAACACCAGCAGGCCAGAATCCCCGGCAGCCACGAGCTCAACCCCTCCCGAGACGGCAAAACCCTTGTACAACGGCACCAGCGCTCCGGGCACGCAGAGCGGGGCCGAAGGGTCTGCCAGATCGACGTCGACCAGGAGGGTCGCGTTTCCGTCCTCGATAACACCGTGCAGCATGGTGCCCTCTGCCCGAAGCCCCTTCCACTCCGTGCCTCCACACGCCTCGAACGCGATGACCCACTCCGTGCCGGGAGCGTTCACGTCGAACACCAGGAGCCACGCATAGGCAGTGGCCACCAGTAGATCCCCCACCACGGCGATGCCGCCATGCCCCCAATAGAATGACCACTCCCCGGTCAGAACCGGGGCCTCGGAATCCGAGACATCGAACTCCATGATCCCCAGCGTCCCGTCCAACAGGTACAGGCGATCACCGTCGACCGCCAAGTCCGTCGCATCTTCCGGGAAGTGCCACCCCGGGGGGGGGTTGTCGTTGGAGAAGAAGGGGATGCGCGGGCCGGGCTGGGCCGGATCGGACACGTCGACCCGGTACGGTCCGCGGCCATCCTCGATCAGGTACGCCACCCCGTTGCCGACGGTCAGGTCCGTCGCTCCGGTCCCCGATTGGCCGACATTCCAGGTCGAGGTTCCCAGAACGACAGGAGCCGTCGGATCCGCCAAGTCCAGGATCCGGAGCTCGGACATTGCCACGGTCGACCATTCGTCGATCGGAAGGAGCGGGCTGTGGGTCAACACATAGGCGTATGCCCCGTCGATCCAGACCTCCCCTACGCGCCACTTCGACGGGATCCGCGCCTGCACGACGGGCTTCGTCGGATCGGATACGTCCAGGACGACGATGTCCCGCTCAGTCCCGACCACGGCCAGAGTGCCCGAGAAGGCGACGGCCCGCACGTCGCCCGAAAACGCCCGAACGAGCTCAGGCTTGCACGGGCCGCCGGTGCACACTCCGTCGACGCACTCCTTCCCTTCTGGACACGCACCACAGTCCAGCTCGTCACCGCAGCCGTCGACCACGATCCCGCACTCCATGCCCAGCGACCCGCACACCCCCGGCCAGCAGCACGCCCCGCCCGGCCCGCAGGCCATTCCGTTCTGGCAGAGGCAATCCTCGGGGCACGTTCCGCAACGCTCGCCTGAGGCCGGATCGCACAGCCCGTCGCCGCACCCGGTTGCGCCCACTTCTTCAGTCTCTCCGGCCAGATCCGGCATCGGGCCGGATTCCGTGACGTCGGCAACGTCGGGAACGGCGGGAGCATCCGGGGCTGCGTCTCCGGGTGGGAGCGCCGCCTCTTCGATGACCTCTTCCGGCACCGGTGCGCAGCCGGGTACGTCGGGCGTCGAGCGGTTCGGGCACTTCGGGCCGCAGGACAGCAGGGAAAGCGTCACCCCGATGATTGTGCACACCCCCTTCATCTCACTCTCCAGGCCGACAAGGACAAGCTCACGGTTCCTCCACGATCCACGCCCGCCCGTCTGCAATGCTGAGCGAGTCCTCGAACACGAACATGTACCCGTCGTGCACCCTGAACCGACCGCCGGGGATGTCCATGTAGACCAGGAAGACCTGCATTCCCAGCAGCATCTCGATCTGCCCATCCTTCAGCCCCATGACCGACAGCATCCCGTCTCTCCTCAGAGACCAGATCCGCCCGTACGTCGCCTCGACGAAGGGGTTGTTGCCCCTGTAGTGAGCGGAGAGAAGCACGGGCGTTTCCGGTGCCGAGAGCCCGACGGCCTTGAGCCCCGCCAACTCGTCCCCGGAGAAGATCGGGAAGCTGAGCACCGCGGTGTCGCCGCTCAGCGCCAGGCCCATCTCGGGCGGCCGCCCCGCTCCTCCGACCACCGAGAACGTGCCGACCACG
>CAITUV010000017.1 GCA_903895725.1 uncultured Myxococcales bacterium
CGTGGTCGGCACGTTCTCGGTGGTCGGAGGAGCGGGGCGGCCGCCCGAGATGGGCCTGGCGCTGAGCGGCGACACCGCGGTGCTCAGCTTCCCGATCTTCTCCGGGGACGAGTTGGCGGGGCTCAAGGCCGTCGGGCTCTCAGCATCGGGAACGCCGGTGCTTCTCTCCGCCCACTACCGTGGCAACAACCCCTTCGTCGAGGCGACGTACGGGCGGATCTGGTCTCTCAGGACGGACGGGATGCTGTCGGTCATGGGGCTGAAGGACGGGCAGCTAGAGAGCCTCCTGGGCTCGCAGATCTTCCTTGACCTGTTGGACATCCCGGGAGGGAAGTTCCAGGTGCACGGCGGGTACATGTTCGTGTTCGAGGATTCGCTCAGCATCGCAGACGGCCGGGCGTGGATCCTGGAGGAACCATGAGTCCTTCGTCGTCGGCCTGGAGAGCGGGATGAAGAGGGTGTGGCCAATCCTCGCTGTGGTGCTGTCCCTGGTGTCCTGCGGCTCGAAGTGTCCGAAGCCCTCGACGCCCGACGTACCCGGCTGTGCACCCGTTTCGGTGGAAGTCATCGAAGAGACGGTGCTCCCACCTGGAGATGCAGCTCCGGCTGGAGATGCAGTTCTGGCTGGAGACGCAGCCCCGGATGCTTTGTCCGTTCCTGACGTTGCCGACGTCACGGAAGTCGGCCCGAGGCCGGATTCCGCCGGGGAGACTGAAGAGGTGGGCGCAAGCGGGTGCGGGGACGGGCTGTGCGATCCGGCTTCGGGCGAGCGCTGCGGAACGTGCCCCGAGGATTGCCTCTGCCAGGGCGGAATGGCCTGCGGGCCGGGCGGGGCGTGCTGCTGGGCGGGGGTATGCGGGTCGCTGGGCATGGAGTGCGGGATCGTGGTCGACGGCTGCGGTGATGACCTGGACTGCGGTGCGTGCGAGGGAGGGAAGGAGTGCATCGACGGAGTGTGCACCGACGGCCTGTGCGAGCCTGAGCTCGTGCGGGCCTTGTCGGGCGATGTGGGGGCCGTCGCCTTCTCGGGCACGGTGGCCGTGGTCGGGACTGAGCGGGACATCCTCGTCCTGGACGTATCCGATCCGACGAAGCCGGTCGTGCAGGCACGGATCTCGTCGAAGTGGCGCGTGCGTGAGGTGTGGATCGACGGGGCATACGCCTATGTGTTGACTCACAGCCCGCTCCTTCCGATCGACGAATGGACGACGGTGGCGAAGTCCGAGCTCCGGATCCTGGACCTTACGGACCCGACCGCCCCCGTGGTTCTCGGAACCTCGACATGGAATGTCGGCCAGTCGGGGACCGGAGCGACGGACCTGACCGTTGGCAACGGGGTGGCGTACCTGATCGAGAATGGTCGCGGACCGTACCGGGTCGACGTGTCCGATCCGGCCCAGCCCGGCCCGCGCATCCCCTTCTTCTCCAATGACAACCCGCCTCCGGGCTGGCACTTCCCGGAAGATGCGACGGAGCTGACGCTCGACCAGGACAATCTGTATCTGCTGGATGGGGCGCTGGGAATCATGGAGTTCGACATCTCGGATCCCGAGGCCCCGGTTTTGACCGGGGAGTGGTCCTTCTACTGGGGGCATGGCGGCATCGCCGTGGTCGGGGACCTGTTGGTGGCCACTGCCTATGGGTGGCTACTGGTGTTTGACGTGAACGCTCCCGGCACGGAGTGGATTCTCGCGATCGAAGCGTGCGGAGGCACGGAGTGGAAAGGGCTTCGGGCAGAGGGCACCATGCTGCATGGTGTTCTCGAGGACGGAAACGCGACTCTCCTGGTCGACGTCGACCTGGCGGATCCTTCGGCCCCGCTCTGCGTGCCCGGCGCGCTGGTGCCTCTGTGCAAGGGGTTTGCCGTCTCGGACGGGGTCGAGCTGGTCGCTGCCGGGGATTCGGGCCTGCTGGTGTTCGAGGCAGACCTGGGGGCTGGCAATGGACCTCTCGGCGTCTTGCACCTTCCCGACGGGGGAGGGCTCGGGGGTATCGTGGACGGGCAGACCGCCTACACAGCGACGTCGGGCGGCCTGGGGCTGTGGGACGTTCGGAACCCGTCCGAGCCAGTGAGCCTCTCGTTCATCGGTGTCCCTGAGGGTGTGGCCGGAGTGATCGGCCTGGGGCGGCACGCGATCCTGCTGGCCGGCGGATGGGCCACGCTCCAGACCGGTGGTGCGCTCGGGCTGGTCGACGTGTCCGACCCGTGGCACCCGGCGCAGATCGACGTTGTCGATCTGCCCTGCACGGGGAGGGAGCTGACCCGAGTCGGGAGTGCAGGGTACCTCCTGTGTCACGTCACTCCGGGGGAGCCGGATGCACTGCTACGGGTGACGGTTTCCGACACGGATCGCCTCGAAGTGACCGCCTTGCCGGCCCCACCCCCTCCGCCTGCGAGCCTGGCCGCGGCCGGCGGGCTCCTGGTGGCCGGGTTCTCCTGGTACCAGTCCGGCAAGTTCGTGACCGGGTTCGACCTGCTTGCCGTGGATGCCGGGATGCCCGAAAAGCTGGGGCAGCTCGCATTCGAAGGCGCTGCGCTTCAAAGCTTCCTGGCGGCCACTCCGACCCAGGTGTTTCTCGGGGGGACGAAGGCGAAGCTCGGGGACCCCTCACCGGCCGTGCTCGTCGATATCTCCGATCCCTCCAACCCGGAGACGTTCGGAACCGCTACGGTCGAAGGGCAGAGCATCGCCATGACCGCCGGCCGTGTGTGGATCCCAGGCCCCTCAGGCGCCTTCGTAGTGTTCGATACGGCACCGGGTGGGGAGCTTCCCTCCCTGGCCACCGAGCTGTTCTTCCACGGCCAGTTTCCACCGGCCGATTCTTCGGCAATCACCGTCACCGGCGGCTATGCGTTCCTGTTCGGCGAGGAGTTCTCTGTCGTGGACGTGCACGGCTGCTGGGCCGGGAAGTAGCCGTGGATGTGCTGTGGGTGAGGGATGCGGACGGGCCCCCATGCTCGGCACGTCATCCTGAGCGACCCGGCCTTCCTGCCGACGCAGTCAGATCTGCCTGGCTGCCGGGAGCGAAGGAGCACTGCCTCCCTTGCGTCCGAAAGGCCGCGGGTCCAGCGGCCGTGCGGGCACCCCGGCCGAGATCCTTCCGCCCCTCCAGAAAGGCACAGCCGGGGCAGCAGGCCGTGCGTCGGGGGCGTCAGGATGACATGTGCCGAGCGCAGAGGCGGATGTGCCCATTTTCTACCCGATCGATCCCCATCCCTTGAACCCCCCGGCACGGGGGGTGGCCGATCTGCCGTGGCACCGCCACGGATCCGCTATAGCCCCGGGTCCGGGAGCGGACCCGGGGTCACCCTGTGGATGTGCCGTGGGCGCTGCCCGCACCGCAGCAGCTCAGGCCGATACTCGAAGTGCATCGTGTCGAAGTGGTACCACCGTCCACCCCAGATGAACCCGTGACGCTCGAAGGCCTCGACGAGCTCGGCCGGCACCCGGTTCTTCCAGGGGCGTAGGCCGTCTGGATTGGGCTTGTTCCATCGCCAGAAGTCCGCCTTCTCCAGCGCCACGTCGATCGCGATGCCGAAGCTGTGTGCGCTCAGCCGGTCGGTCCCCCGGACTTTGCGCCACGTGTACGGACCGGTCAGATCGCAAGCCAGCTTCCGGGTCGCATCCGGCAGATTCTCGATGTCGCGGGCCACGGCCTCAAGCTCCAGGTTGACTCGGTTGATCGTGGTTGCCCGCAGACGGGTACGCTTGCACCCGGTCACCCATTGGACCGGACCCAGCCGACTCTCGACCTCCCGGGCGGTCGAGCCATACATCTTCCGGAAGAATGCCTCGTTCCGGATCCGGCCCGGATCGTCATCCTTGGCCGGTGCCTCGATGGCCCCGCCGGCCGGGTAGGGCTGGGACATCATGTCCTCGAGATCGCCGTCGGCCAGCTTCTCGTCATGGGACTTGGTCTTCCCGTCGTCCCAGGGCAAGCGCGTTCCGTCCCTCCAAACCAGTTGCCACTGCGTTTCCCCCCCCGTGCCCGTGCCCGTGCCCGATGCCGATGGGTTGGGGGGGGCGAGGAAATCCGGGTAAGACTCCACAAGGCACTGGAGGGTGGCCGGAGGGGCCGGAGAGGGATCCTCGGGCGGGGCGAGCGCAACGAGCAGGGTCACTAGGAGCGGCATCGCGGGTCTCTTCTACGGTGCCACGTAGACCCACAGGTACCGATTGCCGCCGAGGTTCTGGGCGAAACAGTTGGCGGCCTCCCAGGAGCAACTGTTGTTGATGGTGAGATTGGAGTTGGTTTCCCCACAGCCGGCCGGACCGGCCCACCAGCTCGTCGAAACGTGGGGGTGGTTTCCGGAGGCATAGATCTCGTTGGTCCAGCCTGCGAAATTCGAGTTGTAGATGAGGCCGGATTCCGGGTAGGAAGCCAGACCGTCCTTGAACACGTTCTTCTTCACGTCAATGTAACGGTAGTTGTTCTTGTCTGCCCCGCACACGAGGCGGATCTTGCTGTAGGCAGCACCGGCGCAATCGTTTCCCCAGGCCTGGGGAACATCGTCGCCGCCCGGCTTGTCGAGGTAGCCTTCACACTGGAGCCAGGCACCGCCGAACACCGGGCCGAGCTCGCCGGAGAAGCCGGGAACCGTGGGGGAGGAAGCGGTGCAATTGTTCTCGCAGCCGTCTCCCGACACCTGGTTGCCATCGTCGCAGACCTCGCCGGCCTCCACCTTGCCGTTCCCGCAGCAGGGAGAAATGGGAGTGTATTTGCATCCCGTGGCCGGTTCGCAGCTGTCGCTGGTGCACTTGTCCCCGTCATTGCAGGTCACGGTGCTTCCCGGCTTGCACACTCCGCCTCCGCACACATCTCCCGTGGTGCAGGCGTTGCCGTCGTTGCACCCCGCCGTGTTGGGCGTAAACACGCACCCGGTCAGGGGGGCGCACGAGTCGTCCGTGCAGACGTTGCCGTCGTTGCACGAAAGGTCTCCGGAACCGATGCAGGTGCCGTTCGCACACACGTCGGTCGTGGTGCATGCATTGCCATCGTTGCAGGCTGCCGTGTTGTTCAACTGCTTGCACCCGGTCTTGGGATCGCACGTGTCGGTCGTGCAGACGTTGGAATCGTCGCAGCTCACCCAGGCGGTCCCGACGCAGGTTCCATCCAGGCAGGTATCCCCCGTCGTGCAGGCGTTCTTGTCATCGCACTGCCCTGTTGCAGGTGTGTGCGTGCAGCCACCCTTGGGGTCGCAGCCGTCGGCGGTGCAGGGGTTGCCGTCGTCGCAGCTCAACCATTGCGCCGGCTTGCATCCGCCGGCCGCGCACTTGTCGCCGACCGTGCAGATGTCGCCATCGTCGCACGGGGCCGAGTTGGCCGTGTGCAGGCAGCCCTGGGCCGGGTCGCACGTGTCATCCGTGCAGGGGTTGTCGTCGCCGCAGGCCAGAGTCCCCGAGCCGACGCACGTGCCTGCGCCGCACTTGTCGGTCGTAGTGCACTTGTTTCCGTCGTCGCACGGGTCGGAGTTGGGGGTCTGCACGCACCCCGACTTCGGGTCGCACGAGTCCGTGGTGCAGGAGTTCCCGTCGTTGCAACTGGGCGCCGGTCCCCCCTTGCACAGACCTCCGGCGCACGTGTCGGTCCCGGTGCACGGGTTTCCGTCGTCGCAGGGGGCCTTGTTCTCCAGGTGGACGCACCCCTTGGCCGGATCGCACAGATCGTCCGTGCACACGTTGCCGTCGTTGCAGTCCAGCGCAATGCTCCCCTTGCAGAGGCCGTTCTTGCATACATCCGTCGTGGTGCAGACGTTGCCGTCGTCACAACCGGCAGCGTTGTTCTTGTGGATACACCCTCCATCCGGGTCGCACGAGTCGTCGGTGCACACGTTGCCGTCGTCGCACGGCAACAGCGAGCTGCCCTGGCAGACCCCCAGCTTGCAAGCGTCTCCGGTCGTGCACTTGTTGCCGTCGTTGCACGGGACCTGGTTGAACACGAACTTGCACCCCAGGGCCGGGTCGCACGAGTCATCCGTGCAGACGTTGCCGTCGTTGCAGACCAGGACGCCTGCGGGAGCGCAGGCCCCCAGCTTGCACACGTCTCCGGTCGTGCATTCGTTGGAGTCGTTGCACGGGAGCTGGTTGAACTGGTGGACGCATCCCTTGACCGGGTCGCACGAGTCGTCCGTGCACACGTTGCCGTCGTTGCAGTCCTGGACCTTGCCCGATACACAGTTGCCGCCGGAGCACTGGTCCGCCAGCGTGCAGGGATTCCCGTCCTCGCAAGCCGAAGCGTTGGGCGCGAACTTGCACCCCAGGCCCGCATCGCACGAATCATCGGTGCAGACGTTCCCGTCGTTGCAGTTGACTGCCTTGCCCCCTCCGCACGTCCCGTTCTGGCACGCTTCCGCAAAGGTGCAGGCGTCCCCGTCGTTGCAGGCCTTCCCTTCGTTGGCCGCGACGAACGAGCATTCGCCGGACAGCGGGTTGCACGAGGCCGCCAGGCATTCCGAGCCGATTCCCTTGGGCTCGGGGCACACCACCAGGCTCTTCTCATCCACCACGCACTTGTGCGGAAGCTGCTTGGTGTCGCACACCAGCTTCCCGTTGCAGACATCGGAGTCCTCGAGCGCCAGGCAGTCCGAGCTCTCCTTGCAGTCGCAGTCCACCGCGTACCCCGAACACTTCCCCTGGCCGCACACGTCGCTCACCGTGCAGGGATCCTCATCGTCGCAGTCCGCCTTGTTGAACGAGTACTTGCACCCGCCGGTCGGGTCGCACTCGTCCGTGGTGCACACGTTGTCGTCGTTGCAGTTGATGGCCGTGCCGAAACATTCGCCCGACTCGCAGTGGTCGGCCAGGGTGCAGACGTCGCCGTCGTCGCACGAGGTCCCCGACAGCGGCTCGTGCAGGCACCCGGCCTCCGCATCGCACGAATCCTTGGTGCACCCGTTCCCGTCGTCGCAGGAGACATTGTCCACGTCCCCGTCACAGTCGTCGTCGATGCCGTTGCACTCCTCCTCCTGAGGCACCGGAGCATCACAGGCGGACAGCCCTTCCGGCCCGCACGTTCTTTCCCCCTGGCACTCTCCCAGGTCGTTCGCCGCCAGGCAGATCGTCGACAACCCCAGCGCCACCGACTTCTTCGAGCACGAGCACACGCCACTGTCCGAAACGCACTGCTTCAACACGCTCCCTTCCGTGGTCTCAGCATCCTTGCACGTGAACCCGAACGGACAGGTCCCATCGCACGGAGCGCCGCAGAACCGTCCCGCCGCACCATAGTCCACGCACACATCCTCGATCCCGGTTGCCGACTTGCAGTCCGCACTGCTCTTGCACGGACGGCACAGGTGCGTATAGGGCGACACGCACGCAAACTGGAGATCCGGCCCTCCCGTCGAAATCTGCTGGCAAGCCCACCCTTGTGGACACTCCTCCACGCAGGTATCGGAGCACACGTTGTCCCCCATGTGCTCCACGCAAATACCCGACAGGCAGTCCTTCCCATCCGCGCAAGGCTCCAGGAAGCAGCCGGTTCCGGGCTCACAGCCGCTGCCCGTGTCGACCCACGAGTCGACCTTCGTTTCAGGAGGCTCCACCCACGCGTCGGTGAGGTCCGGGGCAGGGGATGTCTCCACGGTCGTCTCGACCTGGGCAACCTCCACGGCATCGTCGCCGCCCGTCACCAGCGTGTTGCCTCCAGAACAAGCTCCCAGGCCGACCAAACCGATCAGCAACCCCATTGTCCACAGTCGTCTCATGGTTCAACCTCCAGGCATAAGGACCTGCGCCGCGGCACAGGATACCACGGAGTGCCCGCAGACGGAAATGACGCAGCGCTTGAATCTGTGCTCCGGGCGAGGCAGGATTCCCTGCAGGTCGCATTGGCCTGGAAAGGAGTCGGATGTCTTGACAGGAGCAACCCACCGACGAAACACCCGTTCGTCCGTCGATCGTCCCGAGGTCTTGTCCCCCGGCGGCAGCCCCGATGCGATCGATTCCGCTCTGGCCCATGGTGCCGATGCCGTGTACGCCGGAGTAGGCTCGCTCAACGCCCGCACCCGGGCGGACAACGTCGGCGCTGAGCGGCTTCCTGCCCTGGTCCGCTACGTTCGCTCGGCCGGAGCCAGGCTGTACGTGGCCCTCAACGTCCCCGTCACCCGACATTCCCTGGCGGACGCGGTCCGGACCCTGGCTGCTGCCTGGCTCTCCGGTGCCAATGCCGTGATCCTGAGGGACCCGATCCTCATGCGTCTGGCTGCCCGAAGCCTCGCCGGAATGGAGATCCACGCGAGCACGCAATTCGGCGTCCTGGGCCCGGGGTCCGCCCGGCGGGCCGCCGAGCTCGGCTGTACCCGCGCCATCCTTGCCCGTGAGCTGTCCCTGACCGACATCCGTCGAATCCACCGGGCCGTCCCGGGGCTCAAGCTCGAAGCGTTCTTCTTCGGCGCTCTCTGTTTCGGTATCTCGGGGCGCTGCCTGCTCGGCGAGGTCGTGGCCGGCCGCTCGGGCAACTATGGAAACTGTGCCCAGGCGTGTCGGCTCGAGTACTTTTCGCCCGACGGAGCACCGCTGGGCCGGATCTTCAGCATGAAGGACCTCGACCTGTTCCCCCGCATCCGGGAGCTGGTCGATGCCGGCGTCGGCAGCCTGAAGATCGAGGGGCGCATGAAGTCGCCGGCCTGGGTCGGCTGCGTGACCTCGTTTGCCCGCACAGCCTCCGAGAAGTGGAGGGCCGGTGGCCTCTCGCCGGACGAGCTCTCTCGGTTCCGCCGGGACGTATCGATCCTCTTCTCCAGGCCCCGAACCTCCGGCTTCCTCGACGGGCAGGATGACGCCCGAGAGGTCACCTGTCCCGAGGTGTCCGGTCAGGCCGGTCTCCCGCTCCCGGAGTTCGACCTGCTCCCGGGCGGGCGAAAGATCCGGTTCGTGGCCCCCGTGGATCTCGCACTGCGGGACGGGCTGCTGGTCGTCCGCTCCTCCTCGCCGACGGGGCAGGGGGAAGCGCTCTCCATCCGGGAGCTGCTCGATGGGCGAGGTCGGCCGGCCGGCCGCATCCTGGAAGGGCAGGTGGCCGTGGTCGAGCTCCCGTTCGAGGGACCGTTCCGTTCCGTCGCGATCCACAGTGCCAATTCGGTCGAGGCCCGCTACGGAAGCGGCCCGTTCCGCCTGGGCAGCCAGCTGCGGTCGGAGGAGCTGCCCGCTCCCGAGGTCTCCCACGTGCTCCTGGCGTCGGACCGGATCGTGGTCAAGGGGGGGCTTGGCCGATACCAGAGGAGCGTCGAGCTCCCGCTGGTCACTCAGCCTGCCCGGAACCAGGGGATGAGCCTCGAGATGATGCAGCGGTACTTCCCCGGCACGACCGCCGATCTGGAGCCCGGACTCTACGTGAATCCCACGCTTCTCAAGGAGGTCCGGCGGGCGTTCCAGGAGCAGATCCATGCCGGCTATGCCACCGAGCTCCAGCGGCTTGCCGGGGAGCTGCTCTCGCCGCTCGACCTGGATGCGCTTCCGTTCCAGCCCGACGATTCCGTCCTCCTCGACCGTGGGCCGGCCTGCGTGTCCCGAGTGACGGGCCTTGCCCCCGGGGAGGTGCGCACGTCGGGAGGGGACCGCTTCGTCATTGAGCCCGCGGTGCGTGGCACGGTCGTGCGCCGCACGGATCCGACCGGAATTTGACACGCCGGTCGGCTCGTGGTTGACTCGCCGCTGCCGGGCCACGCTCCACATCGTCCTTGCGAGCGCCAGCGTCCGGTCGGAGGTCATCTCATGCCCACGGACCCGCTTGATACCCGGCTGGAGGCGGTTGCCAGGCTCCTGGCCCTGTTCAGGATGGAGCGCATCGTCTACGTCGTCGTCACGCTCCTGTCACTGGCCATCCTGTTCTACTGTGCAGTCAGGCTCATCCAGCAGCCGGACAGCGACATGACCATCGTGGTGTCGATCTTCGCCGGCTCGGGCGGGATCCTGTACACCACGGGGCGACTGCTCAAGATGTGGTCCGATGCGCTCCACCTGCTGTGCAACCAGCCCCCGGAACGGGACGGAGGCGACCATGCTTGACCCGAAGCTGGAGAAGAAGCTGCGGACCAACTCGCGCCAGGCAGCCGTTGCCACCATCATCGGCACCGGGTTCGTGGTGGGGGCGCTGGTCATGGCCGTCGTCAAGCTGAGCTCGCTGGGGGCCGAAATCAAGGCCAGTGAACAGACCCTGGCGGAAAGGACCAGCGAGCTCGGTGCGCTCGAGAAGGAGCTCGGGGTCTCCAAGACCGAGCTGGGCGAGCACCGCAAGACCCTGGCCGAAGTCCGGGCCGACCTGAAGGATACCGACTCCCGTCTCCTCCAAACCGCTCGCAAGCTGGAGGAGGCCGGGGACGAGCTCCTCGGCAAGACCCGCCAGAAGGAGGAGATCGAGCGCCAGAAGGCCGAGCTCGAAGCCCAGCTCGCGCAGCTGGACAAGAACCGGACCGTCCTGGAGGACGAGATCCGTGCCCTCGAGAAACAGTGGCTCATCGCGTCGGAGCAGAACAACAAGAGGGCGGAGGTCATCGAGAACCTGTCCGCAGGCGCTGCCCAGCCGGTGCCGCTGGAAGTCGTCGTCCAGCCCAGGGCTCTGGCCTTCCCCATCGGGGGGGACCGCGGATTCATGTTCAAGCTTTGGGTCGACCTGCCCGAGCCTCGCAAGGCCGAGATCAAGCAGGTCAGCTACTACTTCAACCACCCGTCCTTCGGTGAGGACAAGCTCCTGAAGTCCACCGATCCCACCAACAACTTCGAGGTGCAGTACAAGGGATACGGGGCCATGGACCGCGTCATCGTGACCGTTCACGATACCGCTGAAAACAAGTACAAGCTCGCTTTCAACATGTACGCAGCGCTCAAGGCCGAGGGCGCCGAGCCGCTCGTCCCCGGTCCCGACATCGTTCGCAAGACCGCCCCCCTCAAGGGAAAGATCCCGCTGGTGGTGAAGCCGACGCTCGGCCCCCGCAAGGTACAGGTCCCCCGGGATCCTGAGCTTTGATTCCGGCAGGCAGGAACTGTCATACAACGCTGACCCTCGGGGCTGCCCCCGGTCACGTCGCGGGGACGCCGCAGCCTACCCCCGCTACGAGGGGCCCCATACGGGGTTCAGGGCATCCCCCCGTTCTTGCCACCGTACAGGCTCCAATCTATAATACCGCCCGTCGGATACCGGGTTCGCGCTGCACGAGGGAAGGACATGAGAAATGTGTGGTCGATGCAGGCTCTGTGGATCATCTTCCTGGCCGTCGGATGCTCATTCTCCGTGGAACGACCCAACTTCCCCGGGGGGGATGCGGAAGACTCGGCCATGGCCGACGGGAGCGGAGGGGACGTGGCGGGCCAGGACCAGGCATCCGACCCGGGAAGCACGCCCGACGGCCTCGTGGACCTGGGACCCGATGGGGCGGGTGTCGACTCCATCGACATTGCAGGAGATACCGGAGCCGGCGAAACGACCCCGCAGGAATGCCAGAATCACTCGGACTGCAGCGACCTCGACGACTGCACCCTGGACCAGTGCGTGGGGGGCGAGTGCGTCCATGAGAAGATCCCGGGCTGTGGCGATTGCCTCGGCGAGGGCAAGGAGTTTGAGGATCCCAACCCGGAGGGCAAGTGTTGCGCTCCGCTGACAGCGGTCCCCGTGAGCACGGAGCTGGGGGTCCCCTGCGTGGACGAGTTCTGCTGGCCCGACTACGACTGCCAGGAGCCCAACTGCCCCTGCTGGATCTGCACTCAGTGCGGCGACGGCGTGTGCGGCGTCGGCGAGAACCGCTGCAACTGCAACATCGACTGCGAGAAGCCGTTCCCGTGCAAGGACGTCGGCGGGTACTGCACGCCCGAGCCTGTCTGCCCCGACGGCACGCCGGGCATCTACCCGGCGGATTGCGGACCCGAGATGTTCTGCTGCCCGCCGGGAGGCGAATGCGCCGGACCGGGCCAGGCACAAGGCGTCGGACCCGAGATGCTCCCCTGCTGCAACGGACTTGCTTCCATCCCCATGATGGACTGGAGCCCGGACGGAGAGTGCCTAGCCATTCCGGGCGGCAACATCTGCTCCAATTGCGGCGACATGATGTGCGATCCGTGGGAGAACCCCTGCAACTGCCAGTACGACTGCGGCGACGGCGAATGCGTTCTGGAAGGGCAGATGTTCGAAGGGATCTACGAGTTCTCCCCCTGCTGCAACGACCTTGAGCCCATCACCTACGCCGAAGTGTCCGAAACCGGCGATTGCATGTTCGTCAACTGCCTCTGCTTCGTGTGCGCCAACTGCGGGAATGGCATGTGTGGGCCCGGCGAGAACTACTGCAACTGCCCGGAGGATTGCGGCGAGCAGCCCCCCCAGGATCTCTGCACCGCCAGCGGAGGTACCTGCTATCCCTCCGACTCTCCCTGTCCGCCCGGGTCGCTGGCCGAGCCGTTCTCGTGCCCCGAACCGGACAGTCAGCAGTGCTGCATGCCCATGGGGCAGGAGTGCGTCGGCGAAGGGCAGAAGGTGCCCGTCATCCCCGACGCCCCCCCTTGCTGTGAGGATCTGGTCCTCATTTCGACCGCTTTCCCGAAGGGCGAGATCTGCGAGCAGCCCGTGGGCTCCATGCTCTGCTCCCGCTGTGGAGACGAGGTCTGCCAGAGCGGATGGGAAAACGTCTGCAACTGCCCCGAGGACTGCCCCTTGAGTACGGCATGCTCCAAGATTGGACCGCCCTGTCCCAATGGCCAGTACTGCCAGTTGCCGACCGGGAAGTGCATCGACTCCACGGTCCCCGGTTCCTGCGTGACCATCCCGAAGTTCTGCCCGGGAATCTACGCTCCGGTGTGCGGCTGCGACGGCAATACCTATGGCAATCAGTGCGAGATGGAATCCGCAGGGGTCTCGAAGAAGCATGATGGGGAGTGCAAGGCCGAGTGCTTCCTGGAGGGGACGGGCTTCGTCGACTTCGATACCTCCGGGAAATGCTGCGCCGGGCTCTCCGTGATCGAAGCCTGCGCCCCGAGCGAGGATGGCAAGGGTTGCGTGTGCGAGCCGGGGGCCAGTCACATGTGCGCCTTCTGTGGAAACGGAAAGTGCGGACTGGGAGAGTCGTGGTGCAACTGCCCCAAGGACTGCCTGCCGCCTGCCGGGACCACCTGCCAGTCGGCCAAGGGAGAGTGCGTCCCGCTCGATCCGCTCCCCAAGTGCTCTCAGGGGTACTTCCCGCTTCCTCTGCCCGGATGCAACCTCCCTGTGGACGCAGGCTGCTGCCTGCCCAAGTAGGAGGCCGAGAATGACCTCGCCAACTCAGGCTCCTGCCCGTCCGACGCACATGGTCCGGATCCTTCAGGCCTCGACGCCGGAGGAGCGGGAGGAGATCTTCAAGTTCCGGTACCGTGTCTATGCCCAGGAGCTTCGAAAGGGGCTTGCCGGAATCGACCACGCTCGCAAGCGGTACGCCGATGAGCTGGATGAGCACGGCTTCCTGCTGTACGCCCGGGACCAGGTGTCGGGCCAGATCGTGGGTACCGTCCGGCGCAACGATCTTGCCGGCGGCCGCCTGCCGGCGAAGCTTGCCGAGCGGCTGCACCTCGGGCCCATGATCGAGGCATTCGGCGAGGACCGGGTCAGCTATTCGAGCGCGTTTATGGTCGACCCCACGTTCCGCGGAAGGACCGTGGCCTCGCTGCTGGCCATGGGCTCCTATCGGGATGGAGTGAACCGCGGGGTCTTTCTCGATGTCTGCATCGCGGAGCTGGGACTGGTGCATCTCTACCACCAGCTCGGTTACCGGACCTATGGAGCCCCGTTCCGGACTTACCAGGGAGGCGGTCTTCGAGTCCCGCTCGTGCTGTGCGCGTTCGACGGGCCGTGGCTCGAGAAGGTCGAGAGCCCCTTCCGCCACCTCCTGCCGTCCGTGAAGGACGACCGTGGCGCGGCCGCCGGCCGTCTTCGGGCTGCATACTCCGGATGGCACGACCCGGCCGTCACCCCCATCGAGAACCGAGCGCTCTGGGCCGCACTTGCCCACCAGCAGCCGGAAGGGAGCAACGTCACGCTGTTCGACGGCTTTGGAGAAGAGGAGATCCGCGAGATCCTGGGCAACGTCCCAACCGTGTCGCTCAACCGCGGCAGCCGCCTCTACCGAGGGGGCGAGCACGAGGCGGGCATGGCCTACGTCATGTCGGGCCGCATCGGCGTCGCGCTCGAGGATGCCAACGACCCCCACTTCGTCACCGTCCTCGGTACCGGCCACATCACGGGCGAAATGTCCGTGCTGACGGGCGGCGACCGCACCGCCACCCTGGTCGCGCTTGAAAAGACCGAGGTCCTGCTCCTGCCCGCAAACCTACTCGAACGGCTCGAAGCAAAGGAGATCTCCTGGGCCTATCGCATGTCCCGGAACCTGAACCGCATCCTGGCGCAGCGCCTCCATGCCATGAACCTGCGGGTGCTCGGGCTGTACGACCGGATGCGGGTCTCCAGTGACCCCTTCGAGCTGACTCGGGAGAACATCCCGGATTCCGAGTAGACCCACTCCCATGCCCATTCCGCTCCCGATAGATTCCGCCCGAGAGCAGATCCTCGAGGCCCTCTCCGTCGACGGAAGCCTCGTCCTCTCCGCACCCACCGGCTCGGGTAAGTCCACCCGCGTCCCCCCGATGCTGCTGGACCGGTGTAGTCAGCCGCCCCTACCGCGGCCTGATGCCGCGCCGCCCCCATTGGTGGCGGCCGCAGTGCCCACGACAGGTCTGCCTCCGAAGCTGCGACCTCCCCCATCGGGGGAAGCCAGGTGGGGGAATCTCGGCAAGGTCCTCGTCCTCCAGCCCCGACGTCTCGCCACCCGGCTCGTTGCAACCCGAGTCGCCGAGGAGCTGGGCTGCCCGCTCGGCGGCCTCGTCGGTTTCCGTACCCGCCACGAGGGGCGGAGCAGCCCCGACACGCGCATTCTGTATGTCACGCAGGGGCTCTTCCTCCGCATGCTCCTCGACAACCCCCGGCTCGACCACGTGTCGGCCGTGGTCCTCGACGAGTTCCACGAGCGTCACCTGGACGGAGACCTGGCCCTGGCCATGGCAGTCCGTCTGCGCCGCACGCTGCGTCCCGACCTCAGGCTGGTGGTCATGTCGGCCACATTGGACGTGGAGAGTCTTTCCACCTATCTGGACTGCCCCGTCGTCCAGACCAGCACCCGCACCTTCCCGGTCGACATCCGGTTCGGCGCCGAGGCCGGCGACAGGCCGCCCTGGGAGCTGGCTTCCGCCGGCGTGCGCAGCATCGTTCAGTCCGGCGAGCCGGGGGACATCCTGGTGTTCATGCCGGGAGGCTACGAGATCCGACGCACCCTCCAGGCCGTATCCGAGCTGCGCCTGCCGGAGCCCATCGCAGCGTTCCCGCTTCATGGCGAGCTGCCCGTCGAAGAGCAGGACCGCGCCCTGGGGTCATCGGCCCTTCGGAAGGTCATCGTGGCCACCAACGTGGCCGAAACCTCCATCACCATCCCTGGGGTGCGGCACGTCGTGGATTCAGGCCTGGCCCGTGTCGCCCGCCATGATCCTCGGCGAGGTATCAACACGCTCGTCGTCCAGAAGATCAGCCGGGCCTCGGCCGACCAGAGGGCGGGGCGGGCAGGACGCACGGCCCCGGGAACCTGCCGGCGCCTTTGGTCCGCCTACGACCACCAGGGCCGGCCCGAGCACGAATCACCCGAGGTGCATCGGATCGACCTGTCACAGGCACTGCTCCTCCTCTCCGCCCTCGGGGCCGATCTTGGGGCCGACTTCCCGTGGCTGACCCCTCCGCACGAAGCAGGGCTCTCGGCCGCACGTGACCTTCTGACCTCCCTGGGAGCTCTGGCAGCGGACGGCCGCGTCACCGACCGGGGGCGGCTGATGGCCGAAATCCCCGCTCACCCCCGGCTCTCCCGCATGATCATCGAGGGGGAGCTCCGTGGGTGCAGAGAGGAGGCCGCCCTCGTCGCCGCCCTGCTCTCGGAGCGAACGCTCCTGAGGGCTGGGGCCCGGCGGCCCTCCACGGCTGCAGCGGACGACCTCTCGGATCTCCTCGACGGATTCCACCAGGCCCGGGACGCCGGGTTCGACGAGGCCTTCTGCCGCACCCGGGGCATCTCCTCGTCCGCCGCCCGCCAGGTCGACCGGACCTGGAACCAGCTGCGCCGGAGCGTCGGCAAGGTGCCCCCGCCGCGCCCTGCGGCCGCCCCGCCCCCACGTGAGGGGGCCGCAGAGCCCACCACAGATCTGCCTCCGAAGCTGCGACCTCCCTCTTTGGGGGAGGCCGGGAGGGGGGAGCCCGCCCCGTCGCCGTTCTCTTTCGGATCGGCTCCCCACCTGCCTCTCTGCCTTCTGGCCGCATTCCCGGACCACGTTGCTGCCCGCTCCAAGCCCGGCAGCCCGGTCTTCGCCCTGACCCGGAACCGCCGGGCCGTGCTGGCGGGTGACTCGGCCTGCGCTGACTGCGACCTTCTCGTCGCGGGGGAGATCACCGAGATTGGCACCGGCTCCGGCCTGTCCACGGTACTTTCCCTGCTCGTTCCTCTTCGTCCGGACGACCTGCTCGAGCTGTTCTGCGAGCAGCTCTCCCAGACTCGTGAGCTGCAGTGGAATCGTGAAGCCCAGATCGTGGAGGAGCTGGACTCCACCCGCTTCTTCGACCTGTCCATCGAGGAGACCCGCAAGATCCCCTCGGATCGCACCACCGCCGCACGGCTCCTGGCCCGCCGCATCGTAGCCGAGAGCCTCCACCTCTCCGGGTTCGACGACAAGGTCGATGCCTGGGTGGACCGCCTGCGCTTTGTTTCCGCAACCTTCCCGGAGAAGGGGCTTCCCGCGTTCGACTCCAACGATCGCCTTCGAGCAATCGAGATCCTCTGCGGCGAGGACTACCGGTACGCCCGGGTGAAGGACCGGCCTGCTCTCGATGCCGTGCGCTCGCTCCTGTCCGCGGCCGAGCGTCGTTTTGTCGAGGAGATGGCTCCGGAGCGCCTTCAGCTCCCCCGGGGCCATCGCATGCGGATCGCCTACCCGTCGGGTCAGCGCCCCACTGGCCGTGCCCGGATCCAGGACCTCTACGATCTTCACACCACGCCTCGAATTGCGGGCGGCCGCGTCCCCCTCCTGCTCGAGATCACGGGTCCGAACAACCGGCCGCTGCAGGTGACGGACGATCTCTCCAACTTCTGGAAGGTGCTGTACCCCCAGCTCAAGAACCAGCTCCAACGCCGGTACCCCAAACACGAGTGGCGGTAGGTTCCCGTAGGACCATCGGCCGAGTTATGACGCCCAAAGCGTCTCAAGTGCCGGGATGATGCAACATCGGCCGAGTTATGACGCCCAAAGCGTCACAAGTGCCGGGATGATGCAACATCGGCCGAGTTATGACGCCCAAAGCGTCACAAGTGCCGGGATGATGCAACATCGGCCGAGTTATGACGCCGGACGAGCCGTTCCCCGGAGCTTCTCGCCCTTGCATCCGCTTCTTGCTGCGGTAGGATGGGGGAGACTTCCTTGGCGAGGTGGCCGATGTTGCGTGCCATAGCGATCCAGTCGTTCGTCCTCCTGGTCCTATCCTGCTCGGGAGCATCGGAGGGGCCTGAAGTGCCCTTGTCCGACGCATTCCAGGACGTTCCCGTCGGGGCCGATGGCCAGGGCTTGTCAGATTCTGTCTCCCCAGGGGATTCGTCCACGCACGACTCGGTCGATGGGGCGTCGCCCGGGGACGGGGCGGTCGGCGAGCTGTCCGACGGCTCGAACGATGCCGGCCCGCCTCCACCCGCCGTGGCCGGGGAGGATCTGGACCAGAAGGAGCAGAGGAAGCTGGCGTCCTCGTATTCGCTTCCCGACGAGTGGTATGAGGCCCTGGACCAGATGGGGCTGGAGCTCGACCGCCTGGCGATGCCCGATCTGGGACTCACGGCGGACTGGGATTTCAGCCGTCTCCACTGGACCGATACCATCCGTCATCAGGGGCAGCTGGCACCCACCTTCGCCTACATGGTCATCGAGGATGTGGCCGCCGCATTCGAGGCTCCCGACACCACCGTTGCAAGGGAGCTGCTCGTGGTGCTCAACACCTACAACACCCGGGACTCGTTCCTGGAGAGCCGCTTCGACAGGGCCATCTCCGTCCTGTCTCAGGAGGGAGTGCTGCTCGAGGCGCTGCACACGTTCTGCACCCGCGCACCGATGGTCGGCGAGTGGACCGGTCCGGCGTGTGACCAGCAGGAAGCCGGAATCGCAGCGGCCCTGGCTGCCATCCCCGTGCCGCAGCAGGTTGCCCTGGCTCAGGCGATCCACGGGTTGCTGGCTGCAGCCGACCTGCGCCAGGAGGCCTTGCTCTCCAAAGGGCTCATGACCATGGAAGCGTGGGATACGCAGCTCACCAAGATCCTCAATGGGGGGGTCCCCTATGACAAGTCCGTGCTCGACGGAGCCCACCCCGGCTTCGATTTCGAGAAGATGTCTCGGGCCGGTCAGCTAGCCATGCGGGCCACCGAGGATCTCCGGGCGGCCCTCGCCGGTACTCCGCCGCTGCCGGGGGCTTCGTTCGAGCTCCTCGGTCCGCTCGGGCGGATAGCGGTCGACCTGACGGCTGCGGACAACACCTGGAAGCAAGTGGACGGCTTTCTCCTCGTCGATGGCCATGGAAATGATGCCTGGTACGGCCGCGTGGCCGCCAATCTGACCATTGGCCAGCCCGTGTCGGTCGTGCTCGACATGGAAGGGAACGACGTGTACGCACCGACCAAGGTGTGGGAGCTCAAGACCGACTATCTCGTCGGAAGCCGTCTTCCCATGCAGGGAGCGGGTCTGTTCGGAGTCGCGATCCTGGACGACGCTGCCGGGGACGACGACTACGGCTGCCTCACGACCTGCCAGGGCTACGGGATATTCGGCGTCGGCGTGCTGGCGGATCGAGACGGCACAGACCAGTATCGAGGCTACGATTTCGCACAGGGGTCCTCGGAGTTCGGGTATGGCCTGCTCGTCGACCGGGGCACCGGCAATGACAGCTACGAGACTCTCCAGCACAGCCAGGGTTACGGCGGCCCCAGAGGCATGGGCTTCCTCGTGGACGAAGGGGGGAACGACCAGTACGTCGCCATCGAAGAGCCGATCATTTTCGACTGGGCCGGCGAAGGGACCAATTTCTCCGGCTCCCAGGGGTTCGCATTCGGCTTCCGGGGCGGTCCCTACTGGTCGGGCGGCCTCGGGGCCCTTCTCGATCTATCGGGCGACGACACCTACCAATGCGCAGTCATGTGTCTAGGGTTCGGCTACTTCTTCGGAACGGGCCTCTTCTTCGACAAGGCCGGTGACGATACCTACGTGAACACCCACAAGTACACCCTCGGGTCTGCCACTCACCAGTCGGTCGGCCTCTTCGTGGACGAGGCGGGAAAGGATTCCTATGCCCTGGTCGGTGACGATGAAGCCATCGGCCTGGGCTACGACCATGGCGTCGCCTACCACCTCGATCGGGGCAGCCAGGACGACACCTACACGGTGGAGAACTTCGGCGACTTCACGCTCGGTTTTGCCCGCCACCCGGCACTCGGAACGCTCATCAACGAGGGGGGCAACGACCATTACGACATTGCCGGCACCGGGGAGGTCACGTGCGGCCGCAGTTGGGTCGACGCCGAAGACCGCAAGGGGAGCCTTGCCGAGATCATCACCCTGGCTGTCTTTCTCGACCTGGGGGGGAGCGGCGACGTGTACGACATTCCCCGTGATGAAGTCGGCAACGGCAAGAGTTGGCACCAGACCGAGCCCCTGGGCGGTGGCTGGGTCCCGGAGCTGGACTATGCCTGGGGACAGGACGCAGAGTAGCGCTCGGGGTTCGGGGTTCGGGGCTTTGGGCTCGGGGCTTCGGGGCCGCGTCACTCGGCATCGGCATCGCAATCGCAGTCGCAGTCGTGGTCGTAGCCGTAGTCGCAATCGCGAATCGCCGCCGCCCCTCGCCTACTCACACGAGATCTTGAGCCCTTCAGCGGACTGTTTGAAGCTGTCGTAGGCCGTCTGGCAGACCTGGTCCGGAACCCCGATCTTCTTCAGGTTCTTGCAGGTATCAGCAGCAGCCCCCGCCGGTGTTGCCTTGGTAACCTTCTCGCAGCAGGCGGCTGCTTTGCCACAGATTCCACCGGAGGACGCATCCGTGTCCAGGCCGAAGCCTCCCACGTTGACCATCACCACGTAGATGGCGATGGCCATTCCGATGAGCCCGATCACGAGCCCGATGATTGCTGCCTTGGGGAAGCCGGGGCGGTTCATAGCAACGGGAAACGGGGTCGAAGGTGCGGCCGTCGATGCTCCGGTACCCTGGGGGGCCCCGGGCGCCGGGCCGCCAAAGGACTCGATGGCAACGAGGCCCGGGTTGGCTCGGTCGTATCGGACCTGGAGCGTGGCTCCGGGCTGAATCTGCGGAATCTGGAATTCGGAGATGTACGTCACGAGCTGGGTCTGGTACGGCCGCCCTCCCGCCGGGTGAACGGTCAGCATCAGCGCAACCTGGGGCTGCCGGTGACCGCCGTAGCTCACGGAGGCTCCGGTCGGCTGCAGGCTCATGACCTGCGCCGATGCCTGGGCCCCCGTCTGGAGCAATCTGCGGTCCTGCGCCTGCCGCCGTAGGAGGCCACCGACGACCTTCCAAACCGTCAGCAGCACGAAGACACCCGCAATGACCGGGATGAGCCAGGAGTAGTTCATGATAGAGAACAGGTCCATCCAGCGCCTCCTTCTGAAAAGATTGCCGACGTCAACATGTCTAGCACGTGCCTGTGCTCGCGGTCAATCCAACAGGTTGTTCCTCTGGCCGGGCCGGCGCAGATCCTGCCGCACGCAGCCCATCCGCCCCTGCCGAGGCTGCGGCGGGGCAAGCTGCCCACAGCTCACTGCTTCTTCCTCTTTGCTCGCCACCAGCGAATGAGCCGGGCGAGCACGTACATCCCGCCCCCCATCACCAGCAGCCACGGGAGCGCCGCCAGCCCCAGGATCGTACCGACCTTGACCGCATCCCCCAGCGCCTCCAGAGAGCTCAAGAACTTGTCTCCCAGTTGTTGGAAGAAAGACCTCTCCACCGGGGGCACGAAGTCGGGCTGGACCGAGAGAGTCAGGGTCAGCGTCGAGAAGGCCACCCGGTCCTTGAGCACCTTGAACTGAGCGGTGAGCGTCTCGATCTGCTCCCTGACCCTGGCCAGCTCCCGTTCCACTTCGACGATGTCCTTGAGCTCCTTGGCACTGGTCTGGAGATGGCCCAGCAGCCTCGCTTCCACCTTCTTCTGGTTCGACAGGCGGGCATCGAGGTCCACGTATTGGAAGGTCACGTCCTCGATCTGCATGGACTCGTTGGTGTAGCTGCCGATTGCCTTGACCTCCTCGACGAACGCGTCGAACCGATCGGCCGGCACCTTGATGGTGAACGTCATCTGTCGGACTTCACTGGGAGCCAGATAACGAGCGGTCGGGACCCACGCCTCAGACTGTTTGCCCGCCACGTAGGCCTCGTATTTCGAAATGAGCCCGTTGAGCGCCTCCTGCGCCTTGGGCGCTTCTCCGACGATGAGAGTGAGCCCCCCGGTCTTGACGAGGATGCGGCCCGCCATTGCGGGAGGGGACGTCTCCGATGCCTGGGCCTGGTTCTCCCCCGCCATCCGGCTGGCCGGTTCATCGGAGACGGTCGAGTCCTGCGAGGCTGCCCCCGAAGCCTGCTTCATCTCCATCTGCATCGGGACTCCCTGTGGAGCCATCTCGCGTTTCGCACAGGAAACCGCCAGTGATGCGACCACGGCCGACGCAAGCAGCAATCCAATCCGTGCATTCATCCGTGCCCCTCTCCCAAGAGTGAAGTCCCGCTGCCTCGACCCGACAGCAGATGCAACGATTCTATCAGCCCACCCGCGTCACTTTCAACTGCCAGCGAACGGTGGTACCATCCCAAAGGTTGAACCTTGCTGGGGGATGAGCCGAAATGAAACGCAATTGGATGATTGGCGTGGCCTGGCTGCTTGCAGCGTGCTCTACGGGAGGACAAGTGGCGTCCCCGGACGTGAAGGACGTGGCCGACGGTCGCCAGGAGGAGGCCCTGGTTGAGATCGAGCAACTGGACCTGGTCGAGATTGCCCCCGACCTGCACCCGGAGGAGCTGCCCCTCGAGCTGGTCGAAGAGGTGGCTCCTGTCTGTACCCCCGGCAAGGGGTGTTTCCTTGACCCGTGCGAGGACAGCGGCGACTGTGTGCTCGGCCCCTGCGTCGAGCACCTCGGGACCAAGGTCTGCTCCCAGACGTGCATCGAGGAATGTCCCGCAGGCTGGACCTGCAAGCAGTTTGCGACCGAAGGACGCGACACGATGTTCGCCTGCGTATCTCCGTTCACCAATCTGTGCCGTCCCTGCGCCACAGGAGGTGACTGCAAGTCTGAAACAGGCGTCGAGGACGTCTGCGTCAGCTACGGTGATGCCGGCAGCTTCTGTGGTGCCCAGTGTCCGGACGGGATTTGCCCTCCCGGGTATTCATGCGTCGACTCCGTCAGCACCGAGGGGTTTGCCAGCAAGCAGTGCCGGGCGGATGTCGGGCTGTGCGGCTGTTCGCAGATGGCCCGCTCCCTGGGCCTTTCCACCCCGTGTCAGGTCACCAATGAGGCCGGCATCTGCAAGGGAAAGAGAACCTGCACCGACCAGGGACTGTCTCCGTGCGATGCCCCGATCCCGGAGCCTGAAACCTGCAACGGAATCGACGATGACTGCGACGGGACCATCGACGGCGACCTATGTGACGACGGCGATGCCTGCACCCAGGATTCCTGCTCAGCGGAAAGCGGCTGCCTGCACGAGCCGTTGACCGGTTCCTCGTGCGACGACGGCGACGTCTGCACGCTGGCCGACCATTGCGAGGAAGGCAAGTGCATCGGCGCAGGCATCGACTGTGACGACGGCAACCTGTGCACGAGCGACTCCTGCGAGCCGACCGGCGGGTGCGTGTACACCTTCAACAATGCGGCCTGTGACGATGCCGATCCCTGCACCGTGGGCGATTCCTGCAAGAAGGGAGCCTGTGCCGGTACCTCCGTCCCCTGCGATTGCCAGGAAGATGACGACTGCCTGAAGCTGGAGGACGGCAATCTCTGCAACGGCACGCTGTTCTGTGATCTGGCAGCATTCCCCCAGACCTGCAAGATCAAGCCTGGAACGGCCATCGACTGTCCGATGCCCACCGGCATCGATGCTCCCTGCCAGGAGCCGGTTTGCGAGTCGGCAACGGGGCAGTGCTCTCTGGTTCCCGCAAACGAGGGCAAGGTGTGCGACGACCAGCTGATCTGCACGACGGGGAGCCATTGCGTCGCAGGAGCATGCGGCAGCGGCGTCAAGCTCAACTGCGAGGACGGCAACCTCTGCACGGACGACTCCTGCGACCCGGTCGAAGGGTGTCTCCATGCTCCCAACACCGCTCCCTGTGAGGACGGCAACCCCTGCACCATGAAGGATGCGTGCAATGGCGGCCAGTGCAGCTCTGGGATCGCGACGACCTGCAACGACGCCAACCCGTGCACGGATGACTCCTGTGACCCCTCTACTGGATGTGTCTACCTGGCCAACTCTGTGGCATGCGACGACGACAACGTCTGCACCACCATCGACAAGTGCCAGAACAGCGAGTGCAAGGGAGCCGGCATGCTCAACTGCAACGACGGCAACCCGTGCACGGACGAATCGTGTGACCCGGTGACCGGCTGTCTCCATGCCAACAACTCAAGCTCATGCAGCGACGGCAACCAATGCACTCTCAAGGATGTCTGCACCGACGGTGCCTGTGTCGGCATGGGCGCCATGGACTGCACCGATGTCAACCCCTGCACCAACGACGCCTGCCATCCCACTCTGGGGTGCATCCACGAACCGAATACGGCCTCCTGCAATGATGGCAACGTCTGCACCACCAGCGACGTGTGCCAGGGCGGAGCGTGCACCGGGACGGCACTTCTCGTCTGCGATGACGGCAACGTCTGCACGGATGATTCGTGCGACCCCAAGAAGGGGTGCGTCTATGTTCCCAACAAGACGTCGTGTGATGACGGCAACGTCTGCACCCTCGGAGACGTGTGCAAGGACGGCAAGTGCTCGACCGGCACCATGAAGGACTGCGACGACGCCAACCCGTGCACCAAGGACTCGTGCTCTCCGCTGTCGGGGTGCCTGCACGCTCCCGTGGCGGGTCTGTGCGACGATGGCGACCCGTGCACCCTGGGCGACAAGTGCGGGGCCGGCGTGTGCAAGCCGGGAACTCCCAAGGTGTGTGACGACGGCAACTTCTGCACCGACGACTCGTGCGGCGCCGAGGGAATCTGTGATTTCGAGCCCAATACCATCGCCTGCAACGATGCCAATTCGTGCACCAACGGAGATGTCTGCGCGGCCGGCAAGTGCGCTGGAGCCCCCATCGACTGCGACGACGACAACCCGTGCACCAAGGACTCCTGCGCACCCGCCACCGGCTGCGTCTACTCGTTCAGCACCGCCCCCTGCGACGACAAGAACCTCTGTACGACCAAGGACGTCTGCGCCAAGGGAACCTGCACCGGCAGCGTCCCGCTGACGTGCGACGACGCAAACCCCTGCACCGACGACTCGTGTGACCCTGCTACAGGATGCAAGCACACGGCCAACGCTGCCTCGTGCGACGATGCCAACGCCTGTACCATCAGCGACCAGTGCGGCGCCGGCTGGTGCCAGGGACTTCCGCTCCCCTGCGACGACGACAATCCCTGCACAACCGACTCGTGCAACCCGGCCGTCGGCTGCGCCCATACCAACAACACGGCGACCTGCGACGACGGGGACCTGTGCACCGTGGCCGACAAGTGCAAGGACGGCGCCTGCGCAGGCGGCAGTACCATCTCCTGTGACGACGGCAACGCCTGCACCGACGACTCGTGCGACCCCGCCACTGGCTGCACACACACGGTGAACACGGCGACCTGCTCGGACGACAACCAATGTACCGATGGCGATAAGTGTGCGCTGGGAAGCTGCGTCCCCGGAACGGCCGTCACCTGCAACGACTCGGAGATCTGTACCACCGATTCGTGCAAGCCAGCGACCGGCTGCACCTACACGCCGGTTGCCAACTGCTGCCACAACAACGGCGAATGCAACGACGGGAACCCCAATACGACCGACATATGCTCCAGCAACCAGTGCAAGCACCTCACCGATCCCGGGCTTCCTCACAACAGCTCGACCATCGCAATCGAGTACACCAGCAACGGAGGCTGCGGTGACAACTCCAAGTGGTACACCCGCAGCTTCGGCCAGATGACGTTTGCACAGTGCGAGGCCAAGGCCAATCTCACCGGGTCCCAGTATATCGGAGCGCCGAACCTCTACGACTACACCGCCCCCTACGCCTCCAGCGAGCGGTGGGTCGGCGACAAGGACGCCACCAACGGCTACGTCAGCGCCGGCGGCTGGGACTCGGTGGGCACGCGCAACAAGAACGACGTGAGCCTCTGCGTCCTGGGCTATGCCAACGGCAATACCCCCGGAAACGGCACCTTGTCCGACACCAAGGTTGTCAATGGAAAGACCTACGAATACAAGGATTTCGGCGTCATCAGCGAGAAGACCTGCTACGACTACTGCCGCCAGTACGGTGCCCGCCCTCTCAACCCGCAGAGTTTCGGCATCTCCGGCGTCACCCACATGGTGGAGAACCACTCCTGCCACGGCAGCATCCAGTACAACGGCAACGGCTACTCTTCGGACGGTGGCGGCTCCCACACCTACCGCTGCGTGATCGGCTACTACGTCGAGTAGGGACTCGGGGCTCGGGGCTCGGGGCTCGGGGGCGGGACTCGGTTTGGCCTCCGCTGCCTACGATGTCGGCGTCGGCATCGGCATCGAAATCGCAGTCGTAGTCGCAGTCGCCGTCGTAGCCGCACTCCACACGAGCCAGCCCGCTCCCCCACCCACCGTCTACTCCTGGGCCTTGCCGGTCATGGGCACGAAGCGGACCGGGTAGAGTTCCCTCTCCACCATCCCTTCTGCCGTCTTCCGGTAGAGCACGAGGTCCTGCCCGTACACCCCCACGGGAGCAATCAGAAGTCCCCCCTCCCTGAGCTGGTCGAACAGCGGCTGCGGCACCCTGGGCGGAGCGGCCGTGAGCATGATCTTGTCGAACGGTGCCTCTTCCGGCCAACCCGCATACCCGTCGCCGACACGCACGTGCACGTTGCGATAGCCAAGGTCCGCCAGCGTCTTTTCCGCCCTCTGTCCCAGTGGCTTGACGATCTCGATGGTGTAGACGTCGGCGACGAGCTCCGCCAGAACGGCAGCCTGGTATCCCGAGCCGGTTCCTATCTCGAGCACCTTGTCGGTTTTCCCGGGCTCGAGCGCCTGGGTCATGCTGGCCACGATGTAAGGCTGGGAGATGGTCTGGTCAAATCCGATTGGCAAAGGATGGTCCTCATACGCCTGGTCCGCCAGCTCGTCCGGCACGAAGCGGTGACGGGGCACCTTCTCCATCGCAGCAAGCACCGACTTCGACGTGATGTCCCGGTTCGCCATCTGGGTGCGGACCATCCCGGCCCGCTCTCCCTCATACGGGTCCCCCTCCTGCCTCGCTCCGCCAGATGCCTGCTCCCGGCAACTCAACGCCAGGACCGCCACGCACACCAGGACTGCGGCGCAGAGCGACATGGCAACCTCCCCGATTCCTCCAACTCCAGTCTAGCTCCAACCCCCATCGGAAGGCAACGTGAGACCCGCCTCTCACGACCCCGCCCCGGTTGCCGGCACCGACGCTCCCGGCAAGCCGCACTCGGAAGCTCGCCCACGTCACAACTGCCGGGATGATGGCACATCGGCCGAGTTATGACGCCGGGAGCGTCACAACTGCCGGGATGATGCAACATCGGCCGAGTTATGACGCCTGGAGCGTCACAACTGCCGGGATGATGCAACATCGGCCGAGTTATGACGCCTGGAGCGTCACAACTGCCGGGATGATGGCACATCGGCCGAGTTATGACGCCGGGAGCGTCACAACTGCCGGGATGATGCAGCATCGGCCCCCCCCAGCACTCCAGGCTCATCTCCGCACAGCCAGCCGAGAGCACCCTGCGTCTTTACGAACCTCGCGGCCGGGGCTATATTGACACGAGTGCGTCCGAGCCGACGCCTTGCGGAGGTCTGTGGCATGAAACACACTCTCCTGGCGGCATTCGTTTCGCTGTCTGCTCTATTCCTGGCGTGCTCCGGAGGTACCGACGACAAGTCCGATGGGGCCGGTTCCGGCGAGGTGGCAGCGGACCTGTCCGCCGATGTCGCGGTCGATTCCATCGAGCCGGAATCTTCGGTGGAGCCCGACCTGGTCGAGGACACGCCGGCTCCCGACGGCTTCGTCTATCCGCCTCCGGACGACCTGTTCCGGGTGGGCATTGCCGTTGTCGAAACCCCGGCTCCCATCGGCATTCCGACCGCAGGGTACGGGCAGAGCTACAAGAAGGATGACCCGCACAGCCAGTTCACAGCGTCCTTCGTTGCCTCTACGAGCCAGCAGTCCCCCATCACAGCCAAGGCGGCCTACCTGTCCCGGGGCACGGACGAGCTGCTCGTCGTCCGGCTCGACAAGATCGGCACGACGGCCAAGTTGCTGGACGAGCTTACCCGTCGACTCGACAAGAACACGGGGCGCAAGTGGGATGGCAAGGTCATCCTGGCCTCCAACCACACCCATCTCGGACCCGGGCGGCTCTGGGAGGATGCCATCGGCGAGTTCGCCAACTACCTCTACTGGCCTCCTTACTATGATCTATACGTGGCCAGCATCCTCGATGCCTGCCTGACTGCCATCGCCGATGCCGAGCCGGCCCGCTTCGGGTACGGGAAGACCGAGTGCCCCGAGTGCCACAACGACCGCCGCTGCGAGAATCCGGAGTTCCTCGACAATACGCTCTGGGTCATGCGGTTCGAGCGTGCGGACGGGAGCCTCAAGGCGGTCTGGCTCGACTTCGCCATCCACGGCACGGTGTTCGGCTACCAGGACAAGGTGCTTTCCGGCGACGCCCCGGGGAACATTGAGCTCAAGCTCGAGGAGACGTTCGATTCCGATGTGCCGGTGTTCCTGTTCCAGAGCTGGGGCGGAGACGTGTCTCCCGGCGACCCGACCGTTTCCCCCGTGGAGCCGGTCAACGCAGCCATCCCGAGCGACTTCGACCGCCTCGAGCGCATCGGATACGCGGCATCGACGCACGTGCTCGAGCTGCTGCCCGACATCGAGACCACCGACGACGTGACGTTTGCCTCAAACACCCTGCGCATCCCGATCGATGGGACCATCATCGGCTATGCGGACGGGGAGTGGCCGTTCATGGACAACGGGGCTATGCTCTGCGGGACCAACCAGGAAAGCCAGTGCTGGGGCGAGCCGGGCGATCCGCCCAAGATGTTCGGCTGCCTGCCGCTGACCCCCGAGGAGGCCGTCCGCCAGTTCACCCTTTCGACGTTCCGGATCGGCAGCCTTTTCTTCTTCACCCTCCCCGGGGAGCCGCACGGAGACTACTCGATCGAGTTGACCGGGAAGATCGCCGAGGTGACCGGGTTTGACGACGTCGTCCTGATCGGGTACGCCCAGGACCACTGGGGCTACCTGATGAAGGAGTACGACTGGTTCCTCGGGGGGTACGAGCCGACGATCAGTGCCTGGGGACCCAAGCAGGCCGACTACATGGCGGCCCAGCTTCCCCATGTGGCCAAGAAGCTGCTCGACCCGGCCTACGCTCTCCCCTGGGAACCCCTGGGGTACCGCGAGCAGCCGCTGCTTGCCGGTAAGAAGTACGTGCCCATGGATTCCAAGACCGGCATTGAAGCCCGCGTACAGCCGGCCGAAAAGGTGGCCGCCTCCGAGGCCGCCGTGTTCACCTGGTCCGGAGGCGACCCGTGGTTCGGGACCCCCTGGGTGACGCTGCAGCGCAAGGACGGCGACAGCTGGGCCCCTGTCCTTCGGAACAACACCACGCCGTTCTCCAACCGGACCGTCTGGCTCCTCACATCCCTGGAGATGCTCCCGACCTGGAACGAGGACAAGACGAGCACGACCCGGGACTTCATCTGGACCGTGACCATGCCCGCCAAGCGGAACGTGCCCACGCCCGATGAGTTGGCTGCGGGGACCTACAGGTTCCACGTCGAGACCACGGTCCGGCAGGGCGGCGTCGATTCCCCCGCCACCCTCGATTCTGCCCCGTTTGCCATCGAGTGATCGGTCTCCATGCCCCGACGACTGCCCGACTGGTTCAAGGTCCGTCTCCCCGCCGATGACGGGGAGCTCAAGCGGGTTGCGGCGCTGCTCCGCCGACACCGCCTGGCCACGGTCTGCACGTCGGCCCGCTGTCCCAACCTTGCGGAATGTTGGGCATGCGGCACCGCCACCATCATGATTCTGGGCCGCGAGTGCACTCGAAATTGCCGGTTCTGCGCCGTCTCCACGAGCGCTCACCCGGCACCACCCGACCCCGCGGAACCGGAGCACGTTGCCCAGGCGATCCGCTCGCTCGGCCTGCGCTACGCAGTGCTCACCTCGGTGACCCGAGACGATCTCCTCGACCACGGCGCCGGGCACTACGCGGCGACCGTGTCCTCCATCCGAGGCCTCTGCCCGGACGTCACCGTCGAGCTGCTCATCCCGGACCTGGCTGGCCGTGCCGACCTTCTCCAGGTGATCCTCGAGGCCCACCCCCACGTGGTCGGGCACAACCTGGAAACCGTGCGCCGCCTCACGCCGCTCGTCCGGGATGCTCGAACATCCTACGACCGCTCGCTCACCCTCCTGTCGCTGGTGGCTCGCAGCGGGACCCCTGCCAAGACCTCGCTGCTGCTCGGCCTGGGAGAAACCGACGACGAGGTCCGGGAGGCCCTTCGGGAGGCCTTCGATGCCGGCGTTCGCCACGTGGCGCTGGGCCAGTACCTTGCCCCGTCGACCTCTCACGCACCGGTGGCCCGCTATCTGGCACCGGAGGAATTCACGTCCCTGGGCGACTATGCCAGGAGCCTGGGCTACCACTCCGTCGCCTCGGCGCCGAAGGTGCGCTCCAGCTACCGGGCGGAGGAGTTCGTCACCATCTGACGGTGTGTCGTTCGGCGAGGCCGAAGGCGTTCTCGACGGGAATCGAGCGGCCCTTCGAATCAATGATCCGCCCGGAGAAGAGCCCGTACGGCTGGTCGTACGACGAAGCGGCCAGCCCCAGCCAGATCCTCTCCTTCCGGATGCCCTGCGGCTTGAGCACCAGCTCGACGCGACCGTCCAGCGTGTGCACCCGCCACGACTGCATCGGATCCTCGGGGATATCGAACCGTGCGGCGGCCAGCGGCTGAAGCGTGTTCCCGACCCACAGACAGTTCTCGTTGAGCACGTTGTCGTCGGCCACCACGTTGTGAGTCAGGTTCAGGCCCAGGAGGCCGACGTCCGGCCGCAGCGCGGCAAACGTCGCCCAGTTCCAGAACGTCCTGTGCGGATAGTAGGCCTTGTGGAAGTCGAGCAGCGCCACATCCCGCTCCGGCAACAGCTCGAATCGCTGTCCCCCAACGGTCACGGTCCCGCCGACCGGGCACGCGGACTTGTGCGTGTACATCGGGCGATTTTCAGCCAACGGCAACACCACGCTCAGGCCGTGCGTCTTCTGGCTGCTCTCGTCGAGAATCAGTTCCGCCTCGACGGCCGGGAGATCCTTGTGCCCCTCCACGCTCACACGGAACGTGTGTCGTCCCCGCGCCAGGTCGTTGTGCAGCTCGATGCGATATCCGGCGGCCTTCAGCGCGGCCTTGTCGTCCCAGAGGTTCAAAGGCAGTCGAATCGACCCGGGGAGCAGCTTTCGGATGTGCTCGAACGCCTTGCCCGTCCGCCGATCGCACACGTGGGTCCACGAGGTGATGAGGAAGCCGGCATCGACCACGGCCACGCTCAGGTAGAAGTCCGGGTGGATGACTGCCAGGTGCTCCCATTCCTTGAGGCGGAACCGCCGGAACGCCAGAGGTCCCGGCACTCCCTCGCACTCCAGCAGGTTCAGGCTGCCAAACGGGGCCGAGAAACGCCCGAAGCACGCCTGTCCTCCTTCTACCGCCTTCTCCCTGGCATCCAGAAGCATGGGTTCCATCTTCATCCCCCCCTGACCCCAGAGCCCTGACCCCTAGTTGCACTGCGCCTCCAGCACGTACTCCCCCTTCCCGAAGTCAGGGCCGAGCTCGGGAGGTGCCATCCCATAACCGTCCACCACCACGTAGTACTTCGTCCCGGCCTTGGCCTCGAACTTCACGTGGTTGGTTCCCCAGGCGAGACAGTTGGCGGGGTTGCAGCCGAACCCCTTGTCCACCAGCACGAACAGATCCAGGTCCCATCCGGTGGACGTCAAGTCGAGCTCCACGGTACCATCCGCGGCGGGCTCGTACGCGTAGGCGAACTCCGGCCCGTCGTAGACCGCTGAATTGCACCCGTATCGGGCGCTCAGGTCCGTGCTCTCGTCCCCTCCATTGCTCCAGGTATCCGCCTTGCCGCAGGCCAGCGGATAGACCGCATTGCAGGCCGGGCAGGCGGGCGACGTTCCACAGTCGGCCTCGTCCTCGCAGTCGGTCATCCCGTCCAGGTCGTCGTCCGCCCCGTCGTCGCACACCATCTCCTTGTCGGGCTGGCAGCCGAGCGAAAAGACGTACGTGCCCATGGCCGCCTGGTACCCGTCCACGATGATGTTGTAGGGTTCCCCCTTCTTGGCCTCGAATTTCACCGTGTCGAGCCCGTGCGCAATGCAGTCGGCCGGATCGCAGAGCTGCCCCTCCACCACGATGAGGTCGGTGGATGCCGTCTCCTGAGACAGCTGGGCCTCCACCTGCATGTCATACGGAGGCACGAACCGGTACGCCACTTCCGGCCCGGCGTACACGTACTGCTTGCACGCATACTCCGAGATGGCCAGCGTGCTGCCCCAGCCGAAGTTGGCAAAGGCCTCGGTAAAGCCGCACGCGACGGTCTTTGCGGGCAGGCAGTGCGAAACGCATTCGACAGCCTGGTAGCAGTCGTTGTCCTCGCAGTCGGACAGCTTGTCCAGGTCGTTGTCCACCCCGTCATGACAGGCCGTCTCCACGAACGAAGGGCAGCTCACCTCGATGTCGAACTTGCCGTTGGCTCCCGCATAGCCGTCCACGACGAAGTAGTAGCTCTTGCCCGCCTCGGCCGGGAACGTGACCTTCTTGAGCCCCCAAGCGATGCATCCTGCCGGCCGGCACCCCTGCCCATCGTCCCGCAGAATGAGCAGGTCGGTCTGCGCCGTCTCGCCGGTCAGCTTGACCGTCACGTTGAAGCTGCCGGGCGAATCGAACCGGTACGCGAACTCAGGCCCGCCGTACTCCCATTCGTTGTCGAGGCACCCCTTGTTCTCCTTCACCTCCTTGTAGGTGGTGATGGCATCGGTGGCCCCGAGACCGTAGTTGGCACCGAAGTCCTTGGAGTTGCACGACAGTGTCCAGATCGGGAGGCACTTGGGCTGCGGGCAGGCCGGCGTGTCCGCACAGTCACCGTCGTCGCAGTCGGTCACCCCGTCCTTGTCTTCGTCCAGGCCGTCGTCGCAGTATTGCTCCTGGTGTGGGAGGCAGGCGACCGAGATGGTGTAGTCCGCCCCTTCGGCCCCGTCCACGACCAGGAAATAGGCCCGTCCGGTGAACATCTCGAAGTTCAGCACCCCCTGGCTGGATGCCCGGCAGTTGTCCGACTGACAGCCGTTTCCCGGGGCCTCCAGGACCTGAACCGACATGCCCGGTACCGTCGGTACCAGCGAGACCGCAACGCTCCCGTCGAACGGGGCCACGAACGCATACGTGTACTCCGGCCCCGGCAGCGACCCCTCCGTGCAGGAGTACTGCGACACGTTGTCGGTTGCCCCGTCGCCCAGCGTGGACCAGTTGTCCGATGCGCCGCAGAAGAGCGTCCACTTCGGATAGCACGTCTCGGATGAGCAGGAGTTCGACGGTCCCGGAATGCACTGCCCGAACTTGCAGTGGTCATTCACCGTGCACTCGTCCCCGTCATCGCACGGATAGGTCGAGAACGAGTTGAGGCAGCCGTTTTCCGTGTCGCACGTGTCGATGGTGCACGTGTTCCCGTCGTCGCAGGAGCGGGGGGCAGACCCGACGCACTTGCCCGAGAAGCACAGGTCCGCAACCGTGCATGCGTTCCCGTCATCGCACGGCCTGCCGTTCTCCCGGACAATCTTGACGCAGGCACCGGTCTCAGGAGCGCACACCGACTTCTGACAGGGGTTGTCCTCGGTATCCGCACACACCTTCACCGACGATTGCGGGACCTTGCACGTGCCGAACACGCACTTGACCTTCCCGTTGCATTCGTTCCCGTCGTCGAACGCCAGGCAGTAGTCGTCGTTCTCGCACGCACAATCCCCCGTCTCCTCCCCGCCGCACACGGCCCCGTCGCATCGATCGTTCTTCGTGCACCCGTTGCCATCGTCGCACACGTTCTCGTTGGGGACGAACACGCATCCCTTGTCCGGCTGGCAAGAGTCCGTGGTGCATGGGTTTCCGTCATCGCAGTATGCCGGCGTGCCCCGGCAGTGGCCATCCAGCGAGCACACGGTCTCCTGGGTACAGGCGTTCTCATCGTCGCACGCCTCACCCGGTGACCGGGGGCCGGCCCGGCACTCGCCCAGGTGCTTGTCGCACACCGCCTTCTCGCACGGGAACAACGGGATCGGCTTCCCCTCGCAATCCGAGTCCTTGTTGCATCCGAGCGTGGGCATGCCGCCGTCCGCGTCCCCGGCATCGAGGTGCCGGGCACCGTCCCAGAGCCATACGTCCACGTCCGGTGCCTCCGGCACTTCTCCGGGAAATCCACCATCTCCCAGCGTGTCGCCCACCGCGTCCGGGCCCTCGGTCGAACCGTCGGGAAGCACGATTCCGTCCGGCCCGGATCTTGCATCCGCATCCGCCCCGGGCTTGACGTTCGTGCCTTCCCCGCAACCGAGCAACACGACCAGGAGCGATGCTGCCAGCCACTCCCTCTTCATGGATACCTCCCGTTGCACCCGGAACTGCACCGCGTCCGCCTACTTCCTCTTCCAGTCGACCCGGTATGCCTTCCAGCCGGCAAACGATCCCTGCTCGACCTCACCCGCCGGAGTCACTCGGATGGTGAACGCTTCCCCCGTTGCTGCCTTTCCACGGCGTTCCGGCGCCCCTGCGGCCGACGGCCCCAGCAGCCGGGCCGACATTCGATTCCCCCCGTCCAGCACGAAGAACTCGTCGATGAAGTAGAGCTTCCGGTCCGCGGCCACCTTTCGGGGGTTGAACTCCTCCCGGTACGCCTCCGACATCCGGGCAAGCACCCGGAGGAACGCGGACAGCTCCTCCGCTCGCCGGGCCAGCGACTCCACCGAGCTCTCCCGGCGGTCCTTCTTGACCACCACCGATACCGAGACCTCCAGGTAGTTCTGTGCCGCGGCCTTGAACCGCATCTCTTCCACCATGGCGCCGTACCCGAAGCCCGAGGCCAGCTGCGCCAGCTGCTTGACCGCAGCATCTCGCGGAGCCCCCGACAACGACAGCCCCATACAAAGCTCTCCGCCGCACGGAACGTCGGATATCAGGACCTCTCCCTGCACCAGCAGACCCGCCCGCTGACCGTACTTGCGAAAGGCCTCGTCCAGGAGTGGAGTCGCCCGATCCTCCGCCTCCAGGCCCCCTCCCCAGGACAGGCACAGGACGACCAGGACGGACATCGCACCACTCATCCGAATCCAGGAGCTGCAGGTGGTTCGTCGGAAAACTGAGTCAACGATCATGGACGTGGCCCCTCCGGCGGTCCCCCGTCGCACGCGAGGTGCTCACGAGCCGGTCATCAGCCGCTCGCCGAAGCGTGCCTCGAGCCCCGCCTCCGCGATCTTGGCCGCAGTCTTCTGCCGGTCGTAGTCGAAGCGATGGATGACCAGCTCGCCCGTGTCTCCGTCCAGCGTCGCTACGGCCCCACGCGGATCCCGGTCCCGAGGCTGTCCCGTGCTCCCGATGCTGGCGATGAACTTGGCACCTTCCTCGAACTGCACCGCCGTCGGCTGCACCTCCTTGGCCTTCCCATCGCTCAGCCGGAATGCCCTTACCAGGTGCGAGTGCCCCAGCAGCGAAACCTTGGTCAGCTTCTCGTACATCCGCAGGTGGGCCTGCGCATCATCCTTGAACACGACATAGAAATACCCGCTCGGGCAGATCGGCGCGGAGTGAAAGAACGAAACCCCCGCCGATTCCCTCCGGTGCGTGTAGGGAAGCTGGAACAACCACTCCAGGTTCTCCGGAGAAAGCTGGCGCCGGGTCCACTGAATGGCCACCCGGGCCGCATCGTAGTAGTACTCCGTCGACATCGCCCCAATTACCGCCGCATCGTGGTTGCCCAGCAGCGTGACGCTCGCATTCTCCCGGACCAGCTCGCAGCACTCGTTCGGGTTGGGCCCATACCCCACCACGTCCCCGAGACAGACGATCTCGTCCACCTTCTCGTTGTCCAGCCACTTCAGCGCCGCTTCCAGCGCTTCCATGTTGGAGTGAACATCCGACACAATCCCGAATCGCATTTCGCCCTCCACGGACGAAACAGGATTCTACCCCGCCCCCGCCCCACGAGCAATCTCTTTCACGTCGAATTCCCCCCCAAGCCCTGCCTTCCCTCTGTTTTCTCGCCTCGACCTCAGCCGTGAGCCCCCAAGCCCCCAGCCCCGAACCTCGAACCTCGAGCCCCGCCTTGTCCCACTTTCTGGATCTCTTCCCAATCTGCGGTACCCTTCCTTTGGAAGGGGTGTTGCCATGCCGGTTCTCCTGCTGTCTACGCTTCTGCTCATCTCCCAGCCCGTGGCCGATCCTCTGTTCTTTGCGAGGAACAGCCCGCAGTGCCTGGTGGACCACGTCGTACGAGGCAATCCGTTGCCCTTGATCGTCCGGACCGAATTCCCGGCGTGCCCGTGGAATGCCGACGACATAGCGCTCGTCGAGATCGGGCGCTCCTATTCGCACTATTCCTGGTGGAACTTCGAGCGCACTGCCAATCTCGAAATCGCTGCCACCCGAATCGACGGGACGATCCTGCTGCCCGGAGAGGTGCTCAGCTACAACGAGGCCGTCGGCGAACGCACCTCCGAGCGGGGGTTCCAGCAGGCCAAGGTGATTGCCGAGTCCGGCTACATCGACGGGGTAGGGGGTGGGATCTGCCAGCCCGCCAGCATGCTGTTTGCCGCCTCCCTCATGGCCGGCCTCGAGATCGAAGAGCGCCACCCGCACCGCTTCCGAGTCCCCTACATGCCCCCCGGTCTCGATGCCACCGTCGACTGGGGCAAGAAGGACCTCAAGATCCGCAACAACACCGACTTCCCCGTGATCTTCCACCTCGGTCAGATCGAGCGGGGGGAGTTCCTCGTGCGCGTCATGGCACCGGTCCGAACGTTCCGCGTCCACTACAAGTACGAGCTCGTCAAGGAGGTTCCCTCTGACGCCGTGCAATTCGAGGTCGACGCGGCCAACCGTGATCTCGTGCACTACTACGGCCGCCCAGGAATCGAGATCGCCAAGACCATCTGGCGAAAGGACCTCAGGGACGGCAAGACCCGAAAGGTCAAGGTCCTCAACGACGAGTACTGGCCAAGCCCCTGGGTGCTGCGGGTACCGTCTCTGCCCGGCGGCAAGAAGTTCCGGTCCGGTCTTTCTCAGGGCGACATCGCCGGCATTCTCAAGGGCTCGAAATACTCGGTCCGAATGGCCCGCTTTGCCGACGTCGACCGAGACAACAAGGAATACATCCCCATACCGGGAATCCCCGCCAAACGGCTGGCCCGCTTCACTCGGTTTTCGGAGCTTCCCCCGAAATCGGATTCGGCTGCGACGGCAGAGCTTCCGATTGCGACGGACGTGGCGAAGGGCACGAAGGCAAGAGAGCAAGCCGTTCAATGACCTCGGCTATGGCATCGGTGCCGTTGTCGCCGATGCGGAACAAGGCAGCCTGACACGCCTCCGGCCGGCAGTTCCCCATGGCAAATCCGATCCCCACCGTGGACAGCATCTCGACATCGTTTCCGCTGTCGCCGAACAGAAGCGTCTGCTTCGGGTCGATTCCCGCCTCGGACAGGGCCGTCAGCACCGCATTGGCCTTGTTCACGCCTGGTGCCACAACCTCCACCGTGCGGGGGCTCGTTACCAGAGCCCGGGAACCGTCGTCCACCACCGCTGAGATCCGCGAAGCGACCCCTTCGACCTTGCCCGAACGGGTCAGCAGCATGACCTTGACCGCCCTGCCCGAGAATGCTGAGGGGTTCCCTTCGAGCACCCGGCTCGGCTGGATGAGCCCCGCCGCCAGCTCCCTGTCGAGCTCCTCCGTACTCCGGTCGATGACCGTCTCCTCCACATCGTGGACGACGATGCCGATCAAGTCAGGATCGTCCTTCCCGGCCTCGAGCACTTTCACCACGACTTTCGGCTCCAGGTATCGAACCGCCCGCACCTGCAGGCTGTCCGGGTCCACCGACAGCGCTCCGTTGAAGAGCACGACCGGCAGCGTCGGTGCAAGGTCCGCCAGGAACGGCTTGACCTGCTCCAGCGTGCGTCCGGTCGCGACCCCGACCTGTCCCCCGCATGCCTTGTACCGTTCCAGCGCCCTCACCGTGGCGGGTCGGACCCTGTGGTCCGTTCCCAGCACCGTGCCGTCCAGGTCCACATACACGGCCCCGAACCGCACGTGTGCCGCAGGGGAACAGGCGCATGACGCAGCCGCCGCTGCAATCAGGAGGGCCCGGAGCAGCACGGGGCGAAGAGGGGGGATGGCCATCATCTCCCGTCCGCTCACTCCCCAAGCCCCAGGATCTTCCGGAAGAACCCGGTCCGCTGCTTGGTCTGCTGCTTCAGGAACAGGTCCTCCAGCTCGCCCCGGTCGAAGAAGATTCCTTCGCAGTGCGAGCAAACGTCCACCTGGATGCCCGAAAGCTCCCGCTCAGCCATCCCGTGGCCGCACTTGGGGCAGCTCATCCAGTGAAGCTGCCGCAGCCGCTCCCGTTCCGCGGCCTTCTCCTGGGCTTCCTCTTCCTTGATCCGCTGCTCCCGCTCCGCCCGGAGCTTCTCGATGAGCTTGCGCTCCTGCTCCTGGAAATAGGCTTCCTCGTTGCCGTGCGGCTTCCTGGGCGCTTTCATCCATTCCTCCGTCCCCAAAGATCCCAATCCTGAGAAAATGGCTACTATCTCCCAGTGCACATGTCAAGGCCGACCCGACAGGGGCTACACAACCCTTCGACCCCGCTTGTACACCTGGAGAACCGGGTTGTGCCCATACAGATAGAGGATCTCCTGCCAGTCCATGGCATCAAGAATCAGGAAGTCGGCCAGGAGCCCTCGGGAGATGCGCCCGACCTGGTGCTCCATGCGGATGGCCCGGGCAGCGCCGCGGGTGATGGCCCGCAGTGCTACGGCCGGCGCAAGGCCGCAGTGCGTGCACCCCATGGTCCCCATGAGCCACAGGTTGCGGGTATGCGAAGAACCGGGATTGTAGTCGGTCGACAGCGCCACGTCGCATCCGGCCTGGGTAAACAGCCTGCCGTCCGGGTAGCGCTTCTTGTTCAGGAAGAACGTGGCTCCGGGGAGCAGGACCGCCACCGTCCCCTGCATGGCCATGAACCGGGCATCGTCGGCCGTCGCGAAGTCGAGATGGTCGGCGCTGGCGGCCCCCACTCGGGCGGCCAGCAACGCGCCGCCGGAGTGAGAAAGCTGCTCCGCATGCACCTTGGGAATCAGCCCGTACTCTGCCCCCGATTCCAGAATCTCCCGGCTCTCGTCCGGCGTGAACGCTCCGTTCTCGCAGAACACGTCGCAGAATCGGGCCAGGTTCCTCCTCGCCACCTCCGGGATCATCTCCCGGGTCAGCATGTCGATGTAGCGGCGTCGCTCCTGTCGATGCTCCGGCGGCACGATGTGCGCACCGAGAAACGTCGGAACCACGTCCACCGGGTGACGGGTCTGCAACGACCGCATCACTTCCAGCAGCTTGATCTCGCTTTCCGGGTCGAGCCCGTATCCGCTCTTGGACTCGACCGTGGTGACCCCGAGCTTCAGAAAGTCATCCAGGCGGGCGAGCCCCGCCGTGAACAGCGCATCGGCCCCGGCCCGGCGGGTTGCGGTCATGGTGTTCACGATGCCCCCGCCCGCTGCCGCAATCTCCTCGTAGGTCGCACCCATGGACCGAAGAGCAAACTCGTTGGCGCGGTTGCCCGCAAACAGGAGATGACTGTGGCACTCCACCAGCCCCGGCATCACCACCCGTCCCCCGGCATCGAGAATCCGGGTCGTGGGCGATTCCTCGTTCGAAAGATCCTGCTCGAGACCCACCCAGACGACCTTTCCGTCCTCCGCCACCATGGCAGCATCCGGAATGATCTCGAGGATCCGCTCCGCCGGAGCCTTCCCCAACTCGCCGGCTGCCGAGTCCATGGTCAGGAGCTGGCCGATGTTCCGGACCACCAGGCGTCCCCGGCCGTCAACCTCCTGCATCGTCACTCACCTCCAACTGCAATCTCCCGCACCAGCCCTTCGAGCAGCCCGCTTTCCGGAACCAGCCTCAGTGCCTCGGTCAGCACCTCGGCCGCCTCGGCTACGCGGTCACGTCGAGCCAGCCACGCAGCCAGAGCATACCCGCTGCGCTCTCCCGGGGCCAGCGCAAAAGCCTGGCGCAGCTCTCTTCCCAGCTCCGGGTCGTCCCATCCGTTGACCGGAACCAGGGTGTCGGGGTTGAGGCGGGTGAACCGAAAGCAGCCGGAGCAGGGGAGGGGGGAGGGCGATACCGAGGCCGATTGCGATTGCGATTGCGATTGCGATACCGATGCCGATGCCGATGCCGATGCCGAAGGATTGCGCAGGTAGATCATTCCGAGATCGTCCCAGAACACCAGCTCCCAATCCGGCGATGCAAACGCGAGATCCCGGATGTTGGGTCGACCCTGCTGGAACTTCCGCTCCCCTGGCGTCGTGTGTCGCAGAACCAGCATCCGGATTCCGTACGCATCCAACTTTTCCTGCCAGCCAGGCTCGCCGTATCGGATCGACTGGTATACATCCCGGAAAAACTCGAACGAGTAGGCCTCGAGCCGATTGTCGTAGAACACCTTCCGCTCGGGGTAGAACTCCCACAGCCAGTGCCCCCCCCAGGCATCCGACACGTAGGCTGGATCGGGAAGGTCGTGCTGCCGCACGAACGAGAAGAGTCGGTCCGGGTAGAATCGGTTGTCCACCCCCAGCCCGAAGCGGGCCGTCGAGTACTGCTGGGCAATCGCCCCGGCCGACAGCATGGCTGCCGAAAGCAGCAGCAGGTTGCGCAACGCAGCACCCCCCGCAGGGCTCCGGGGCGGCATCGGAATCGGTATCGTGCGCCCGGCGGCCTCGGGTTTCTGGCTCTTCTCTCCCCCCGGACCCTTTCTCAGCTCCCCCACCCATCTCGCCAGCACGAACGCTGCCACCAGCGCATACTCGAACACCATCCGCTGATGTCTCAGCAGCAGCAGCGTGAAGCCCCCCAGCAGCAGCGCCTCAAACACCCCTGTGCCCTGGATGCTTTTCCCCGACGTGCCTGCCCCGAGCGAAGTCGAGGGGGCCGACGAGTCCGACCGTCCGCCCGCCCTCCGCAAGACCACCCCTGCCCCCATCACCACGGTCAGCCCGACCAGCCCCCAGGCGAACGGATACTGGAGCGGGTCGAACGGGAACGGTCGGAACTCGGCCAGATGCTCGTGGAAGTAAGGATGGACCGAGAATCGGAAGGGAAGCGTGAGCGCCTGGAGCCCGCTCGGATCGGACAGGAGCAGGGCCACGGCGGCCGCAACGACCGCTGCCGGCAGCACCAGCACCGGAGCCCAGGGGAACGGGAATGGCCCAGGCCTCGAGTCGGAAGATCCCCGGCGCCCCCGCCAAAGGCTCACCCCCCAGGAAGCTGCGGTGCCCGCTGCAAACGCCAGCAAGGTCAGCAGGATGTAGATCACGCCGGCATGAAGCGGTGCAAATGCCCCGGTGACCAGGGCAATCTGGACCAGCCGAACGGGTCTTCGGTCATTCTCGTACCGCGACAGCAGCGCCAGGACCACGGCAAGACCCAGCGACGAGAACAGAAACGGGCGGATGAAGAACCGACACGCCGCCGCTCCGGCCGCCACCGCCAGGAGCCACCCCCCCATGGCGAGGGCGTCGAGGGGGGCACCGGGCAGCCTCTTCTGCCGTCTCATGATGCCATCCCAGAGGAACAGGAAGGTCAGATACACGAGGATTGCCTTGACTGCCACGAGCATGTCCCGGCCCAGCGAAACCTCGATCCGATGGAACAGCCATGCCGGCAGGAACTGGTGCAGAACCCACGGATGTTCGCCCTCGGCAAACGACAGCACATTGGAATCCGGGAGGCGGCCTGCAAGGTCGATGTACCGCCCCGTGGCCACGTGGAAGCCGATGTCGCCGTTGACCACCTGGAAGAAGGCAAGCGCCGCAGCCAGCAGGGGCGGAACCAGCAGGACCAGGATGCGGGCGGCCCGGCGGGCCGGTGCGGAAGAGCGGGATTCCATGACACAGTCCTTACCATCCGCCCCGAGCCGGCGTCAACGGGAGATGAAGGCTCACGGAGGCGAACGGGAACGTCAGGGCGACAAGGGCGAAAGGGACTCGGAGGAACCGCACCGCCCCCCACTTCGCCTCCCCTTGCCCTGCCGCCAACACCCGCATATAATCCCCCCCGGTCGCCGTGGAGGGGAAGATGTCGACTCAATCCGCAACGGTCGAAACTCAGGGCAGGAAGAAGCTCTGCATCGCTTTGGTCGCGTGTGTGATCCTCGCAGCCATCGGGCTCGTGATCGCGTTCGAGCTGACCGACGTCTTCGTGCGTTCGCACACCGATCCCGACTACCAGAGCTTCTGTGCCGTCAGCGAGGGGATGAACTGCGAGACCGTGGCGCTGAGCGAGTACTCCACGCAGCTGGGTGTTCCGGTGTCGGTCTGGGCGAGTGCCGGGTATGCCTTCCTCGTGGCTTTGTCGCTTCTGTGCCTTGCCCGTCTCAAGGACGGTTTCGGCCGAGGGTTCCTGCTGCTCTTCTCGCTGCTGTTCGTGGGGGTCTCTGCGGCACTGGTCTACATCATGGCGGTGAAGATCAAGTCGTTCTGCATCCTGTGCCTGGCGCTCGACGTGGTGAACGTCGGCCTCCTGGCCATGTCGCTGCTGGCCGTCGTTTCGGCCGGGCCTTCGCTGGCCGGCGTGGTTGCATATGACTTTGCCAGCCTGATCCGGCGACCGCTCTGGCCGGTGCTGGTGGCGGTGCTGGGGTTCGGGGCCCTGGGCGGCGGCTACGCCTACGGAAGCCGACTCCTGCAGGCCACCGACGGGGAGTCATCCCAGGTGACGGACCAGAAGCTCGACTCGCCCGAGGCCTGGACCAGCAAGGTGCACGGCGAGTGCGGGGAGCAGTGCGGCTGCAAGGAGGAGAAGTCGGGTACCGTCCAGATGGGGACCGACGAGGCCGGACATGCCTGGATCGGATCGGATTCGGCCCCGCTGGTCATCCAGGAGTTCACCGACTACGAGTGCCCCTATTGCCGAAAGGCCCACATGATGGTGCGCAAGCTGCTGTCGAATCACGCGGCGGACGTCAAGGTCGAGCATCGTCACTACCCGCTGGACCAGGCCTGCAACCGGGCGATCCCGGGGCCGTTCCACAAGCGTGCCTGCGAGCTGTCCCGGATTGCCATCTGTGGCGGCCGGCAGGGACGCTTCTGGGAGATGAACGACTTCCTCTTCCAGCATGCCGCCGAGATCCGCTCGGCCAACCTTCCGGCCGATGAAATCGCCCGCCGGCTGGAGCTCGACCTCGACCAGTTCCAGTGCTGTATGAATGACTCGACTGTAGTCGATGCCATCAAGAAGGACATCGACGAAGGGATCGGCCTCAAGCTCGAGGGGACTCCCGCATTCGTCATCGACGGCAAGGTCTACTACGGCAAGATCCCGGACGAGGCGGTCAAGCGGCTGGAGAAGTAGATCATCCCTGGATTCGTTCGACCTTCAGCACCCCCGAAACCCGCTGAAGGCCCCGCAGGATCGTCTTGAGCTGGCTCAGGTTCTTGATCTCGATCTTGAAAATGTGCTCGGCCTTGTCCTCCGCCGTGCGCACGATGGCCTGGCTGATGTTGAGTCCCATGGCGCTGAAGACCTGGGACAGGCGGGACAGGATTCCGGTCGCATCCAGCGATACCACCTTGATCGTGACCAGACGCTGAGAACCGGCTTCCTTGTCCCAGTCGACCTCCACGAACCGCTCCTGATCCATCACCTGCACGTACGGGCATTCCGCCGTGTGGACCGTGATTCCACGCCCGCGGGTCACAAAGCCGACGATCCGCTCTCCGGGAATGGGATTGCAGCACTTCCCGTACTTGACCATCACGTCTTCCTGCCCGCCCACCAGGACCTTGCCTCGCCCCGATACCCGGAGCTTCTGGAGGAACCCCGCCAGCGGTCGAACCGGAGCCGGGGCACCACCGGCGGCCCTGGCCCGCTCCGGTCCCACCAGCTTCTCCGCCACCGACTCGGCCTCCAGCTTCCCCGAGCCCAGATGGAAGTAGAGCCCTTCCTCCCCTCCCATCAGGCTCAAGTCCGTGGCCACCTGTCCGAGCTGCCCCGACTTGGACAGCTTGTTGAGCGTCAAGTCGTGCTTGCGGAGCTCCTTCTCCAGCAGCACCTTGCCTATCTGGACGTAGCGGTCCCGAGCCTCGCTGCGAAGCAGCTTCTTCACCTTCGCCTTGGCCCGCGTGCTCTTGAGGAAGCGCAGCCAGTCCTGTGACGGTCGCTGGTTCGGGTTCGTGATGATCTCCACCACGTCCCCGTTCTTGAGCGCGTGGTTGAGCTGCACCATGACCCCGTTGACCCTGGCCCCCGCACAGCGCATCCCGACTTGCGAGTGCACCGCAAACGCGAAGTCCACGGGAGTTGCCCCTCGAGGAAGACTCTTCACGTCCCCCTTTGGAGTGAACACGAAGATCTCCTCGAACGAGAGCCCTTCCTTGATCGCCGTGTATAGCTCGACCGGGTCGTGCACCGTGTCATTGAGCTCCATGAGCTCTTCGATGAGCTGTTTGAGATAGCGGATCCGGGCCTCGTCCGCCGGAGTGACGAGCTTGCCCTCCTTGTACTTCCAGTGCGCAGCGATGCCCCGCTCCGCCACTTCGTGCATCTCGCGGGTCCGGACCTGAACCTCCATGCGCTGTCCGCCCGGACCGATGACCGCCGTGTGCAGCGACCGGTAACCGTTGGGCTTGGGCAGGCTGATGTAGTCCTTGAACCTACCCGGAACCGGGTGCCACAGCTGGTGGACCAGCCCCAGCACCTGCCAGCACTCCTCGATCGACGTCACGATGACGCGGAATCCGACGACGTCATAGACCTCCTCGAACGGGATTGCCTGCTTGAGCATCTTGCGGTGGATGCTGTACTTGAGCTTCTCGCGGGCATACACCTGCCCGCTCAAGCCGGCATCGTGCACCGCCTTCTGCAGGCCCTCCTTGATGCTGTCGAGGAATTTGCGCCGCTTCTTCGCATCCGCCCGCAGCCTCTCGTCCAGGTCGTTCCACGCCTCCGGGTTCAGGAAGTGGAACGACAGATCCTCCAGCTCGGACTTGAGCGTGTACAGCCCGAGGCGGTTGGCCAGAGGCGCATACACATCCATGGTCTCCTGCGCCTTCCGGACCGCCCGCTCTTCCCCGGTATGCGACAGGGTCCGCATGTTGTGAAGCCGGTCCGCCAGCTTCACCAGGATCACCCGGATGTCCTTGGACATGGCCAGCAGCATCTTGCGGAAGTTCTCCGCCTGCCGCTCTTCCCGCGAGGAGAAGCTCATCCGGGACAGGTTGGTGACCCCCTCCACGATGTCGCCGACCGTGGGGCCGAAGATCTCCCGGATCTCCTCGATCTTCGCCTCGGTATCTTCCACCGTGTCATGCAGAAGCGCCGCGGCTACGGAGATCTCATCGAGCTTGAGGTCGCACACGACCCGTGCCACCTGGAGCGGATGGACGATGTACTCCTCTCCCGAGTCCCGGCGCTGCCCCTGGTGATGGGATGCCGCAAAGACGTAAGCCTTCTTGACCAGGTCCACGTCGGCAGCCGGATGATAGCTGAGGAGACAGCTTACTACCTCGTCCAGCTTGAGCGGTTGCGTGCCCATACCCCTCTCCCGGCAGCCGATCCGGCCAGAGTATACGCCGGGGGATTCCGCTTGCAATGGATTTTGCAAATAATTTATAACCCGACTGCGGCCGGGCCGCTTTGCTGTAGCATCGCCCCGCGCCCCTGCGCAAGGAGGAAGCCCATGCACTATGACGGCATCCTGTACCGCCCGCCCAGCGAGTCCCAGAGTCTGCTCATCCAGCTCACGAAAGGCTGCAGCTACAACCAGTGCACCTACTGCGCCATGTACCGGGACGTCCAGTTCGCGGTCAAGCCCCTCCAGGAGGTCCTTTCCGATATCAAGGAGGGAGCCCTCTACCGCTTCCGCCGGATCTTCCTGTGTGACGGCGATGCCCTCATCACCCCCCAGCCCCAGCTCCTCGAAGTCCTCGGCGCCATCCGAGAGCACATGCCCTGGGTCGAGCGCGTCGGCATCTACGGCGACACCCGCTCTATCCTGAAACGCAAAGTGGAGGACCTCAAAGCCCTCAAAGACCTTGGGCTCGGGATCATCTACCACGGTATCGAATCCGGCGATGACGTGACGCTCAAGGCCATCCGGAAGGGGGCCACCTCCAAGCAGATCATCGCAGCGGGCCAGAGGGTCCGTGAGGCCGGCATCCTTTACTCCGCCATCGTCATGCTCGGCATCGGCGGACGGCAGCGGAGCCAGGAGCACGTACTGGCCACTGCCAACGTCCTCAACGCCATCCAGCCCGATTTCATCGGCGTTCTGACCACCATGGTCGTCGAAGGAACCCCCCTGTGCGACGAAGTCGACGCGGGGCGTTTCCAGATGCCCTCCCGCATCGGCCTCATCGAGGAGCTCTACGGCCTTCTCGCAAGGCTCGATGTCAAAAAGGGGTTGCTCACTTCCCAGCACGCATCCAACTACCTCCCGCTCCGTGTCGTGCTTCCCTACGAAAAGGAGCAGGCCATGGAGATCCTCAAGGACCTTATCGACCGCCAGGACACGTCCTCCCTCCGTCCCGACTACTTGCGCGACCTGTAACCTGCTGAAAACAAAGAGGAAGCTTCCTGCTTTCGCACATTCCCTCCGCCCATGACGATAACCGGGTGCCGGGCCGGCAACCGCGCCCGCCCGCAAGGAGGGGAAGATGGCAACGCTGCCTCACGCAGATTCGATGGGATGCCCCACCACCGTGTCCTGGGTCCTCGCCCGCCTTCCGCTGGCCCGGAAGCTCGAGCTGCAGGACGAGGTCGACCGGCTGAGAGCCCTGCTGGCCCTCCCCTCGGTCGTCCCCAGGATCTTCGATGCCGATGAACCGCTGGCCGCCGGCCTGCTGGCGGAGCTGCCGCGATCTGCCGTCGCACCGTTTGCGGGCCGGTTGGCCTGTCGCTGGCACGAGCTCCCCGATGCGGTAGCCGCCCAGGCCGCCATCCGCCTGGCCGAGCTGCATCCGCCCGGGCTCGTTGCACTCCTTCTTCGGCAGGTCGATTCGCTTTTCAACGGTCCTGGAGACATCCGGCTTGCGGGCGCCGTGACCGCCGCCGGGAGGGCCGGGCCCGCCGGTATCGGCATACTCGACGCCATCGAGCGGGAGGCGGGCCAGAGGCTCGGGCCGTACCGAATGCTGCACACGGGGTTCCTACGGGAATCCGTGCGGCTCGACAGGCCGGAAGCCCCCGTCGCCCTGGCACGCCTGCTCCAGGCCGACGATGTCGACGGGCTCGAAATCGGCGACGCCCTGGCCGAGGTATTTGCCGAGCTGGCCCCCGGATCCCCCATGCTGGCGCTCGTCGCTGACATCGAGGAACGGGGATTTGGCTATCGGTTCTCCGACCTCCCGGAGCTCTTCGTGCCGGGGGCACCGCTGGACGACCTGGATGCGCTGGCCTTCCTCCGGCGAGGAATCGACTTCCGGGCAGGTCATCGTTTGCTCGACGGGGGCAACTGCCCCCCGCACCTGACACGGTTCGTGAGACAAGTGGCCAGAGTGCTGTCACCGGATACATGCGGCTTCGGTCGCCGGGGTCTGTTTCAGCTCCTGCTGGCTGCGGCGGCGCAGGGGTATGCGGCGGACAGGCCCGTCGCCGTGGGACTGAGCCTCCAGGAGCTGCTCGACCTCTACACTTGCGACCTGGCGGACCTGCCGTGCGCCCCGGCGCTGGAGGCCGCCATCGAAGGTCAGGTCACGCCCTCCTGTCTGCCCGTGCTGGTCAGTGAGCTGGCCACCTGCGCTCCGTACCGCGGGGGGCAGCGGATGGTCCGTCTCCTGGCTCGCTATCTCCCCGGCGACTGCTTCGAGCCGCTCGTCGAGGCCCTGAGGGAGGAGTGCGACTGCCGCACGGCCACGGCCGCGGCCGTCGAGCTGGTCCGTCGCGGAGAGGCCGCGCTGGACTTGCTGGTGCAGCAGTTCCACGCCCTGGACTTCTCCCAGAGGATGCGGACCTTCGAGATCCTGGCCGCAGCGGCCACTCCGCGGGCCGCTGCACACCTGGCTGGGCTTCTGCCCCGGGTGCAGGATGACCCCTTCGAGCGGTCTCTGTGGTGCGATGCCGCCGTGCTCCTGGGGGACCCGTCTCTGCTCCACCACCTGCCCGAAGCTCCCGACGTCGAGCTTGGCGAGGTCAGACAGATCCTTTCCGCTTTGTCACGCGAACCCCGGGAAAACTGCCGGAAGCGGGCGTTACAGGGCTCGAACCTGTGACCTACGGCTCCGGAGGCCGTCGCTCTATCCAACTGAGCCAAACGCCCGTCTTTCAACCGGCCTCTAAATAGGATTAAGCCGTCCAGGTGTCAAGACAAATCAGGCAAACGGCGGGGGTTCTGCGGGAGCTACTTGGTGCCGGCGGGGATCGTTTCGTCCAGGCTGCGAATGAGCCCCTCGAGCATGGCAACCTTCTTGTCCCATCGCTCCGGCTGCCACATGGAAATCAGGTCAATTGCCCAGCTTCCCGGGATCGGATAGTCCTGCCCCGGAGAGCAGAACGGAACTTCCAGGTCATCCTCGCTGCCCCCGAGCACGATTCCGATCAGGCAGGCACGGCATACGATGACCGGGAAGTTGAAGGTGCTCGACCGGACCGTCGTCCCGTCGAGCGTCTCCCCCTCCAGCTTGATTCCAAGGGTCATGTAGCCGCCGGCCAGATAGGCGTCGAATGCCTTGTCTCGGTCCAGCACCGAACCGATCCACGCCGGTATGACCTGGATGGCCACGGTTGTTACACCGCCATCCGAGTCGACCGTGCCCGAGGTCGGGACGAAGGTCTCGGGGAGCTTCGATTTCCCGTCGCCGTCCCAGGGACCCTGGAGCCCCTCGATGCTGTAAGTGACCCAGGCCCCCTTGATGTTGATGGGATTGGACTCGAGGTAGCCCGTCTCGGAGTTCTGTCCGGTGGTGGCCTCGAGCGGGTCCATTTCGTTGCGGACGATGGGGTAGAACGTGTAGTCGGAGGTCATCATCAAGTCCATGACCCCGACCGACCGGATCTCCGTTGCCCCTCCACCGGCCTTGGCCATGCACTGCGTCTTGGGGCTGACCGCCTGCCCGGCCAGAATGTAGAACCCTCCCGTCAGGGAATCGGGTGCACACGCAGGCAGCAGCAATGCAAGGATCATCAGTCGGGAAAATGTCTTCATCGCACTCCCTCTCATGCTCCGGGAACCAGTATAGGCGACATGCCGGACAACAGCAATTTTCTCGCCTCATCGACGGCAAATCGGGTCACCACCGGGCGCCCCGCCTGGTCGAACAGCACTAGCGGCAGGGTTCCCTCCTGTCTCTTCTTGTCCAGTATCGGCCCCTGGAGCAGCTCTGCGGGCAGCTCCAGCGGCGGAGGCCAAAGCCCGAACCGGCGACAGAGCTCCTCCACCTCGGTCTCGAACCCGGCCTTCACCATGCCCAGGGCAACCGAGATCCGGGCCGCCACCACGAGCCCCCACGCCACCGCCCGCCCGTGCGACAGTCGATACCGGCTGGCCGTCTCGGCCATGTGGGCAAACGTGTGACCGAGGTTCAGCAGGGTTCTCTCGCCACTCTCCTCACGCTCGTCACGGGACACGATCGCCATCTTGCACGAGGCCGCCAGCTCGATGGCCTCGACCAGGCGGTTCCTCCGGAGCTGCCCGTCCCGGGTCGCAAACGACACGATCCTCGAGAAGGGCTCCCCCGCGATCAGGCACGTCTTGATGAACTCTGCGGCCCCGTCCTGAGAGCCCCTGGAGTCGACCTCCCCAGCCACGATCCGTCCGGGAACGAAGACCCCCCAGGGCTGGAAGAACGTTCCAGCGACGTTCTTGGCCTGCTTCAGGTTGACCCCGTTCTTTCCACCAATGGATGCATCGACGGCCGCCAGCAGCGTGGTCGGGACGTGAACGACCGGGATGGAGCGCATGTAGATCGAGGCCGCAAAGCCTGCCGCATCCAGCGTGCTGCCTCCTCCCACCGCCACCAGCGCGCTCGTCCGTGTCGCACCGGCCAGCAGCAGTCGCTCCAGGCATTCCTCCGTTCGAGCAAGGCTCTTGGCCTCCTCGCCGGACGGGAGCGGGATGAAGCGCACAGGCCCGGAGCGGAATGCACGGCGCAGCCCCTGCTCGTAGAGCCCCAGCACTCGCTCGTCGACCAAAACGAACCGGTCGGTCGTGGGAAGCACTTCGTCGAGGAACTCCTCGAGCCCCGAAAAACCGGCCGCGGTGGAAATGCGGACCGGATAGCTTCTCGCTCCCAGTGGCAAGACCCCCTCCCTGCCGTTCCGGACGTCTCGAAATGCCGGGAAGCCGCTCGTTGCGCATCGCTTCTTCCTGCCTCCCCTGACGGCTTCGACGGCCTGAGCCACGGCCAGCGCCACCTGGAACGGAGACAGCCCCCGCGTATCCACGGTCCGGTGCGCCCGGGCATAGAGCTCCCGGCGCTCCTCGAGCAGGCTGGAAAGGGCCGCCTCGAGCGCCCGACGGGACAACGTTGCGCCCGGGGAGGGACCGCTCCCCGACTTCTCTCGCCGGCCGGCAGGCCGGCGAGCAGTGTTCTCGACGATTCCCGCGCGCTCCTGGAGCAGCGGATGTCGATGCGCATCGCCGAGTCGGGTGGCCAGCACGTCCGGCGGCGCATCGAGCCAGACGACCAGGCCCCTGTCCAGGGCCAGGGTCAGGCTGCTCTCCTGGACCAGGGTCCCCCCGCCGCATGCCACGACACGCAGTCCCTCTCCCAGCGACTCACGCAGAAGCGTTGACTCGTTGGCTCGAAACCGGGCCTCTCCATCGACTCGGATGGACTGAGCTGGCGACTTGCCGAACCTGGAGTTGTACGCATCGTCCAGATCGACGAACTCGCAGCAAAGCAGGCGGGCAAGCACCCTGCCTGCGGCGCTCTTTCCCGCTCCGGGCATTCCGGTCAGCAGCACCGGTCGTTCAGCGGTCGGTCCCATGGAACCTCCGCACCACGTCGTCCAGCGTGCTCCCTCCGGTCTCGTCCAGGATGGCGTCGGCCAGCAGAACGGTCACGGCTGCGGCTGCCACAATCGCTGCCGCCGGGACCGCACACACATCCCCGCGGACCCGGGCGGCAACGCCACTCCGGCCGTCCGCCAGGGAAGCGCTCTCCAGAGGGCTTGCGAGAGAGGGGAGGGGCTTGAAGACCCCCCTCACCACGAGCGGTTCTCCGTTGGTCATTCCCCCCTCGATTCCACCGGCCCGGTTCGTCTCTCTGAAGTATCCGCGCCTGCCGTCGAATCGAATCGCATCATGGTACCGGCTCCCCCGGACATGGCCGGCCCGAAAACCGTCGCCAATCGCCAGGGCCCGCACCCCGGGAATCGCCATCAGCGCCCGGCCCACGCGGGCGTCCAACCTCTCTTCGGGCGGCTGCGGCGCACCCAGGCCCGCCGGGAGCGGCCCCGCAACGACTTCGAACTCCCCTCCGACCGTATCCCCCTGCTCTCGTGCCTCGTCGACTTGCGAGAGCATCTTCCTCTCCGCTCTTCCGTCCAGGCAGAGCACGGGAGATGCCTCCGCCCTTTCGATGAGCGGCCAAAGCTTCGTTCGCGCCAGGAAGCTCCGGTGTCGGGCCGCTGCCCCGCCGATCCGCACGACATGCGGCAACACCCCGACTCCCAGATGCCTCAACAGGAGGGCGCAAACTCCACCCGCAGCCGTGCAGGCTGCCGTCAGCCTCGCACTGGCCAGCTCGGCCACTCCGTCGGCCCTGGACAACCCCCACTTCAGCGCTCCCGCCAGGTCGCCATGCCCCGGGCGGGGGTAGCAGATCTCCTCAACCCTCCCTTCGGGAGTCCGGGAATGGCCGGTGGTGTCGCTGTTGGGCAGGTAGAGCTGGAGCGGCCCCCCATTGGTCAACCCATCCCGCACTCCGGCCAGCACCTGGAGCGGCAAGGACTCGACCGCCGCACGGGGACCCCGACCCGACACACACCGCCGCAGCTCCAGCCAATGCGAGAGCTTGACTTCATCGAGCTCGATTCCGGAGGGGAGTCCGTACAGGATTGCCGTCAGCCCGGGGCCGTGGGATTCTCCGGCTACGTGCAGCCAGACACGGCCCATGGCATTCTCTACTCCGCCTCCACGCGGACGCGGGAGGCCTGGCGGTTGACGATTCTGGGGGTCACGAAGATCAGCAGCTCGGACCGGCTGTCCGACTCGTTCGTGCTCGTGAACAGCGCCCCGATGAGCGGCAGGTCGGCAAGGAACGGAACCTTCTTGCGGCCCGAAGCCATGTTGCGGGTGTAGATACCGCCGATCACCGTCGTGTCGCCGTCCCGAAGCAGCAGCGAGGTGTGCGCTTCCTTCTTCCGGATGGTCGGGTTGCCGTTGGCCCCCGTCTGGGAGAAGTCCGGCTCGTTCTTGGTGATGTCCACCTTGAGCATGATGTTGCCGTCCTGGGTCACGTGCGGGGTCACCTCCATCTTCAACTGGGCATCGAAGAACTGCGTGTTGACGCCCTGTGCGGAGACCACGCTGACCGGGAACGAGATGCCCTGCTGGATGATGGCCTTGTTGTTGTCGATGGTCGAGATCTTGGGTGCGGAGATGATCTTCACCGTACCCTCTTCCTCGGCCGCGGTCAGACGGATTGCCAGATTGGCTGCCCCGCCCACGCTGCCCAGCGTCAGACCGATGCCACCGCCCGACCCCTGCCCAACCGGCGCAGGCAGGTTGACGGCGAAGTTCGGGTTGGGAGGCGTGAACAACCCCGATGCAATGGAGTTGCTTTCCGAGGCCGCTCCAGCCGCCTGGACCTCGTACGGGAAGATCAGCCCGGTCGGGTTTCCGGTCGCAGCCGAGAACCGGCTGTATCCACCCCACTGGATGCCCAGATCCTTCGAGTAGTCCCGGCTGGCCTCGACGATCCGGGCCTCGATGAGCACCTGCGGCGTCTGCGCATCAAGCCGCTTGACCAGATCCTCGATGGCCACGACGTGCTCCTCGATGTCCTTCACGATGAGCGTGTTGGTCCGCGTATCCACCGACACGCTTCCCTTCGGGCTCAAGATCCCCTTGATCTGCTTGACCAGCTCGGCCGCATCCGCGTAGTTGACCGGGATCAGCTTGACCTGGAGCTGCTTGAGCTCGGTCATCTTTTTCTTCCGGTCCAGCTCCATCTCGTATTCTTTCTGGATGTCCTCGACCGGCGCCACCCGGAAGATCCCCTCCTCTCGGATGTAGTCGAGCCCGCTGGCTTTCAGGATCATGTCGAGAGCCAGGTCCCACGGGACATCCTCGAAGTAGAAGCTCACCTTGCCGCGGACGTCGTCCGAAGTCACGATGTTGACCCCGCCCACACGGGCCAGGAATGCGAGCACCTGCTGGATGTCCGCATCCTTGATCGTCAAGTTGATCTTGCGGCCCGTGTACTTCTTCTTCTTCTTGCCCGGCTTGGGATTGAGCAATGCAAACGGGCTGTCCGCCGTCCCACCGCCCGCCACGGCCAGGGCCGGTCCGGTCTCGCCGCCAATGGGTGCAACGCCGGAATCCGGAGCATCCGACTGCCCCCCCGCCGCCCCGACACCCTCGGGATACATCGCCACCGAGCGCTTCTTGCCCGGTGCCGGTCGGTCCAGCGCAGCCTCAGCGACGGCCGGAGCCTTTCCGTCCGCGCCGAACGACCACACCAGCCCGCCCTGCCGGCGGGCCACCGACTGCTTGGCGGCCCGGTTGACGACGACCGACACCACCGTCGTGTCGGGCGAGGTCGGAGACCGGTAGGAGCTGATGGTCTGCACCGGACCGCCAAACTCCGACGTGTCCAGCGTTCTCTCCAGGATCGGCACGATCTCCGTATTCCTCAGCACCAGGAGGAACTCGCCGTCCCCCTTCTCCACCACCTGGTAGTCCGCGTTGCCGTCCACCTTGATCTTGACCAGGGAGACCCCGGACAGCTCGTCGAACGTCACGTCGGTCAGACGGGAGAGGGCTGTCGAGGGCGTCTCCGCCTTGGCTTCCTTCCGGTCCAGCTCCTTCTTGAGCTGAGCGATCTTCTGGTCCTTCTCTTCCAGGTTCCCCAGGAGCCGCTGGTGCAGGGCCGGATCCGCCTGGCTTGCCTTGGCCTCGGCCAGCTCCTTCTTGAGTCGGGCGACCTCGGCGTCGGCCTTGCGGGCCTCGGCCAGCTCCTTCGTGAGCCGGGCGACTTCGGCATCGGAGTTCTCCAGCTCCGCCACCCTCTGCTCGAGGGACTTCGCCTTCTTCTCGAAGTCCTGCATGTTGCGCAGCTTCTTCTCCAGCGACCCGGCCTTGTCCGCCTCGCTCTCGGCCTTGGCCAGGCGAGACTGGAGCTCCCGGATCTCCTTCTGAGAGGCCTTGGCCTTCTCGAGCTCCTTCTCCAGACCCGATACCGCCGCAGCCAGCTCCGCTGCCCGGTGCACGTCCTGGCTGTCGGCATCCTTTCTCACCGCAGCCTTGCGTGCAGCGTTCAGCTCGTCGCGGGTCTGCTGCAGCTCGCTTTCCAGCTTGCTGCTCCGAGCGGCCAGCCCCTTCACGCGGTCGATCTCGGCCTGGAGCTCCTTGACCTTCTCCCCGTTCGCTCGGGCTGCCGCCAGCTCGCGGTCGAGCCGGTCTCTCTCGGTGCGCAGCTTCTCCAGCTCGGCGTTGGCCTGCCGGAGCTGCTCGGCCCCCTTCGGATTCCTGGCTGCCTGGGCGAGCTGTTTCTCCAGCTCGGCCGCCCGCTCCTCCGCCTGTCTGGCGTGGGCCAGCTTGCGCTCCAGGTCCGCCACCTGTCCCGCTACCTGGGCCGCCTTTTTCGCATCGCCGGAGAGCAGCTTCTCGCGGGCACTCGCCTCGGCAAGCCGGCTCTCCAGCTCGGCCACCTGGCGCTCCTTGTCTCCGGCCTCCCTGCTGGTCCGCTCGAGCTCCTTGCGGGCTTCGTCGAAGTCCTTCTCCAGCCGGGCGTAGCGTCCCTGCCAATCCCGCACTTCGTTGCGGGCCTGATCCAGCTCGGAGTGGGCCTTGCGAAGCTCCTGGTCGTTGCGGTCCACCCGGGCCTGCATCCCATCGACGCGGGCCTTGGCAACCTCGGCCGCCTTCGAAGACTCCTCGTGGAGGGCCTGGAAGCGCCGGACCTCGTCTTCCTGCCGGGCCAGGTCCTTCTTGACTGCATCAAGCTTCCCGGCAAGCTCATCCCGCTTGCTCTTCTCGGTCTGCGCCAGCAGGATGGCCTGCTCGTGCTTCTTCTGCCATTCTTTGACGGCCTTGTCGCCGGCCCGGGCCTGCACGGCCAGCTTGTCCAGCTCCTTCTGCCGCTCCGACAACTTGGAGGACATCTCGGCCAGCTTGTCCCGAGCCTGATCCAGCTCCTTCTCGAAGCGGGCCTTCTCCTTCTGTTGGTCGGCCACCTGGCGTCGAAGCTCGTCGGCCGAGGCCTTGAGCTTGCCCGTCTCGGCCTGCACCTGGGAAAGGCGCTGTTCGAGGTCAGCCTTCTTGCCGGCCAGAGCGTCGACTTCCGCCCGGGCCTTCTCGATCCCCTGCGAAAGCTCCTGGGCCCGGGCATCCTTGGCCGAGTCCGACTGTCCCATCGCTTGCGTCCGCTGCGCGTACTCCTTTTCGAGGCGAGCCAGTCCATCGGTCCGTTCGGCCAGCGCCTTGTTCAGCCCCGCAACGTCCCGCTCGACCTTCTCCCGCTCCTTCTTGAGCCCATCGAGCGCAGCCTTGGCTTCCCGCTCCCGGGTCTCGAGATCCTGGACGCGCTCGACTGCCGCGCTCAGCTTGTCCTGGAGGAGGCGGTTGGCTTCCTCTTTCTGGGCCACGCCGGCGGCCAGGGTACCCAGCTTCTTCTGCAGCTCTGCCCGCTCGCCTTCCAGGCGGGCCGCTTCCTCCCGGGCCGTGCCGAGCCTGGACTTGAGCTGCTCCACCTCGGCCCGCTCCGACTGGGAGAGCCGGGACAGCGCCTCGTTGTCCGACAGCAGCGCGTCGTAGCGCCCGGAGAGTGCCTCGAAGCTCGACTCACGCTCCTTCAGCTCCTGGCTCAGGCGGACCGCCTCCTGCTCCTTCTTCTCCGTCTCCGACTGCTGCTCGGCCAGCTTCTGCTTGACCTGCTCGTACTGCGCCTTGAGCCACTCGACGTCCTGGCGGCGAGCGTCCACCGTTCGGTTCAGCTCCTCCACCTTCTGGCGGCTGTCGGCCGCTTCCTGCGCGGCCACACGGTGCGCGGACTGCAGCTGGACGAGCTCCTCCTGGACCTGGGCCAGACGGACCTCCTTGTCCTTCAGCTCCTTCTCCTTGTCCGTCAGGCGTGCCGCCAGCTCCGTCACCTGCTGCCCCTCGGCCTTGGCCCGCCCCTGCTCCAGCGATGCCACCTCCCGGCGCAGCTCCTCAACCTTGCGCTCCTCCTGCTTGCGCAGCGTGACCAGCCGCTCCAGCGTCTGCTTCTCCAGCTCGAGCTGGGCCCGAAGCTGATCCACGGCGGTCTTCTGCTTCACCAGGTCGGCCTCGGCAACGGCGAGCTCGGCCAGCTTCTTCTCCCGGTCGTTCTTGAGCCCCTCGACCACCGAGTTCTGCTCGGCCCAGCGCTGCTCCAGCTGCTTGACCTGCTTCTCCACGGCGAGCCGGCTCTTCTCGGTCTCGTCGAGCTTCTTCTCCTCGCTCTTTCGCTGCCGGGCAAGCTCCTCGAGCCGGGCCTGCTCCTCGGTCAACCGCTGCGCCGCGCTGCGGGCCTCTTCGACTTCCCGCTCCTGGCGCTCCTTGGCCAGCTCCGCCCCTCGACGCTCGATCTCCTTTTGCGCTGCAACGTCCTGAGCCTGCTGGCGAAGGGCCTCCTGCCGGTTGGCTTCGGCCAGTGCAGCCTGCCGTTCTTCTTCCTTCTTTACTGCCTCCCGGGCGGCCTCGAGCTTCCGATTCAGCGCATCGACCTTGGCGGCCAGCGCCTGCTCGAGCTGCTCCTGGTTCTCCCGCTCCCGGCGGGCGGCATCCCGCAGGGCCTCTTCCTTGGAGGCCGCCTCTTTCAGAGCCGCAAGCCGCGCCATCTCGGCGGTTTCCTGCTCGGCCACGCGCTTTTCGATCTCGGCCTTCTTGCTGGCCTCGAGACCCGCCAGCCGGGCTTCCAGCTCACGCTGCTCCTTCTCCAGGCGTGCCTTGCGCTCCTCCGCCAACCGGATTTCCTCCTGGGTCGCGTGCGAGCGCGCGTCTGTCTTCAACTGATCATTGAGCTTGGCGATTCCACTCGTTTCCTCGGCAAGCTTCACTTTGAGCTGCTCTTCCTCCTGCCGGGCGGTTCTCACCTGGTCCAGATAGGCCTCTTCCTTCTCACGGGCCTGGCGGGCGGCTTCGGCCTTCTTCTCCTCTTCCTTACGGGCCGTCTCGACTGCCTCGGTACGCTCTTTCTCCAGGCGGGCCTGCAGCTTGAGCAGGTCGAGCTTCTCCGCCTCCTTGCCCGCTGCCGATGCGGCCGCGTCCTTGAGCGTCTGGGCCTGGCGGGCCTCCTGCTCGAGCGCGTCCTTGGCCTGCTGCGCCAGCTCTACGGCCCGCTCGAGGGCTTCCTTCTTGCGCTGCTCGGCTGCCGCCGCTTCCTGCGCCGCAGCCCTCGCCTCTTCGAGCTTGCCCTTCTCCACCTTGAGCGCCGCGACCTTGGCCTCTTCCAGCAATGCCAGCTTCTCCGTTGCCTTGCGCTGCTCTTCGGCCTTGACCCTGGCCTGCTCGACGAGGTCCTTTTCCGCCAGAGCCTGGCGACGGGCTTCCTCGGCCTCTGCCCGCAGGGCCTCTGCCTTGGCCGTCTCCGCCGCCAGCCGCTGGTTGAGGGTTTCCTCCTCGGACCGCTTGGAGCGGGCCAGCGTCATCAGCCGCTCCTCCCCTTCCCGGGCGGTCTTCAGCTCGGCCAGCAACGCCTTCTCCCGCTGTACCGCCTCCTCGAGCCGGGCCAGGTCGCCGTTGGAGCCGGTCGTCACCTTGCGGCCGTCGGCATCGACGACGATGAGGATGTCGTTGCCCCGCGCGGACACATCGTAGGGCGCATCCTTCTCGAACGTGATGATCACGCGCGCAAATTGCCCCCCCGCCTTGTTGTAGGCGATCGTGCCCACCTGAGCCACCACGCCGTTGAACACCTCGACGGTGCCGTCCACCGACGCAATGTCCCCCGACGCAATGTCGATGAACAGCCGAGGCGGGTCCGTGAGGCGGAACACGTTGAACGTCGGCGTGCTCGTCCCCGCAATCCGAATCAGCGTTGCTGCCGCTTCCTCGGTCACCGAGATTTCCCGCAATTGGTTGCGCCCCTCCTGCGCCATGGCCTGAGCCGAAACAGCCAGGAGCAACACCAGAACCGGGATAGTGAGCCTTTTCATTGCCAATCCCCCGCAGTCACGTGTCCACAAGTGTCCATACTGTGGACCGACCCCAGTCTAAACCCGGTCCCCTTGGGGGGCAAAAAAACGGAACGCAAACTTGAACAGGTTTGAACGGACCCGGCCCGGTGGCAGCTCAGACCCGGTTGGTCACGACCATGATGCAGGCGTGGGAGACTACGAGGGGGAACAGTTCGTCAGCCCGTGCAAGGACCGTCTCGTCGAACGAGCCGTCCTGGAACCAGACCGCATCCACCTTCCCTTTCATCGCATCCAGGGCCTTGAGCGAGGCCGACGGAGGAATCACCAGGTCCACCAGGTCAAGACTTCCGGGGACCTCCGCCACCGAAGCGTAGCAGGTCAGCCCCTCCACCACCTTCTCGGTCGGGTGGACCGGAACCACCGTGTACCCCTTGGCAAGCAGGTTGCGAACGATGATATTCCCGTACTTCTCGCGATTGTTTCCGGCCCCCACGACGGCGATTCGGCACTTACCCTTGCGACGCAACCGCTCCATCACGACTTCCGGAATGTTCCCCTGCGCATCCATGGATTCACCTCGAGATCAGCATCGGGCCCGTTTCCCGCTCTCACTGGGTCGGCGGGTCCGGCTGGGAGACTGCGGCCGCGTCACCGGCCGCGGGCTGCGGGCGCGTTCCCCCCCAATCGGACGACATGAGGTCCCCAATGGAAGTCCGTTGAAGCTCAGCCACCATCGCCTGCTGCGCCCGGGCGAGCGCTGCCCTCACCGGACAGAAGACCGACTGCTCCACACAGCCCCGAACCTCGGTGGAGCACTCGTAGATGGTCGAGGTCTCCTCGCAGGACGAGACCACGTCCGCCAACGAGATCTCGGCCGCCGTCTTCCGGAGCACGTACCCCCCTTTCTTCCCTTTCCGGGAGCTGAGGAGCTTCCCCTTCACCAGCCGCTTGAGCACCTTGATCAGGTAGGTCTCGGAGACGCAGATCCCTGCGGCGATCTCTGACGACAGCACCGGTTCCTTCCGGTTGGAAGCGGCCAGGAACCAGACTGCGTGAATCCCCATCTCGCTCGACATCGTGAGTTTCATCCGCACCTCCGCAAGCATAAGTTGGAGTCCCGGCCGCGGGTTGTCAAGCTCCAGTCGGATATTTCGCCGGAAAAAAAGGACTAACGCTTCCGGGCCTGCTGCCGTCACGGGCCCTCGTTTCGGTCATACCGGGACATGAAAAACGGAGACGACGATGAAGAACATCGTAACCATACTGACGGCAATCATCCCGGCGACCCTGGCGGGGTGCTTCGACGTCGAGCTGCAGATTCCGGTGGCCACTCAGGTTGCAACCGTCGAGGGAAACGAGGTCCTGCACAAGGCCAAAGCGAAGCTCAGCGGCGAGCTCCTGGATCCGGCCAAGGTCGAGAGCAACTTCGGAATCGATGACAAGCAGCTCGGCGACGTCCACCTGCTCGATTTCCAGATCCAGCGCACCGACGATGCCGTGGCCGGCCCGAGCGACCAGGACGACCTCCTCTTCGTGGAGTCGGTGGTCATCTACGTGCGTTCCACCAGTCCGACGGCGATGCTGCCCGAGATCGCCGTGGCCTGGTACTACTCGGACGAGGGGGAAGCATCGGCGGACGTGCTCCAGTTCGAAACGGACCCGACCATCGACCTGACCCCCTACCTGGACAACGGTTTCGAGCTGTTCACCAAGAGCGTCAGCGGGGTACCCGGTGACGACGTGTCGGTGGAGGGGGTGGCCGTCTTCTCAGCGCTTCCGCAGCTTTAGCCCCGACTTGCCCCGAATCTCCTCGCTTGCGGCAGGAACCCCCCCTGGACGGACGGCCACCTCCGGACCGCGATGGCGTTTGCAGCAGATCGACGAAAGATGGCTCAGTGCGTGTTTCCCGGTTTCCCCTTCTTGCTTCCGGACGAGCTCTTCGACTTCGTCGGCAGGGAGAGCGGAAACGGGATGACCCCCACCGGGTCGCCGTACAGGATCTGGTAGGCCCATGCCGACGAAATCACTCGTTTCGTATACCGCCTTGTCTGGTCGAACGGGATGAGCTCCACGAGCTCGTCGACGTTGGAGTTCCGGGTGCGGGCCAGGGAGCGCTTCACTCCGCCCGGACCGGAGTTGTACCCGGCGACCACGAGCACCGGGTGGCCGAATCGACCCCAGAGCCATGCGAGGTAGCGGGCACCCAGGGGGATGTTGACCGAGGGCTGGAACAGCTCCGCCCGACTCACGTCACGCTTGGCCATATGGGCCGCCGTTTTCTTCAGGAGCTGGAGCAGGCCCAGCGCATGAGCGTAAGACTCGATGCGAGGGTCGAACCCGCTCTCCTCCCGCATGACGGCGAGGATCAGATTCCAGGCCACACCTTCGACCTTTGCGCTTTTCTTCACCTCGTCCAGGAACGGACGGGGAAAGGCGGTTTTCCACCAGCGGTCGTCTTCGGCAAGCGGCCAGGCGTACTGGAAGTCGGGGATCTGGCGGCGCAGGACGTTGTGTGACTCGGTGTACAGCCCCACCCGGTCCTGGAGCCAGGCGGACAGGAGAAGTCGGGACGGGGTCGAGTCGCCCCCCCGGCGGAGCGCCACGGCCAGCTCGGCCTGCGCCTCGTCCATACACCCCATCGATGCCAGGGCTGCCGTGCTTTCAAGGTTCAATTGGAGGCATGATGCGGCTTCCTGCACTTCCCTGAGAGGCGGGAGCGTCGCTGCCGAGGCTTGCCGCACCTGGGAGAGCACCTTGTCCCCCCGCCCCTTGCGATCTTCCTCCAGGCGGAGGTAGGCCAGCAGCCCGTACCAGCTCAGCGGGTAGCGCTCCAGGGTCCTCCGATAATGCGGCCGGGCCTCCCTCTTCTTGCCCTGGAGCTGGAGGATTCGGCCGGTCCAGTACGACAGGCGGCCGTTGGTCCGGTAGTCCTGTCGGGCGGGCATCCTGGCCTCGAATTCCACGGCCAGGTCCAGCGCTGCCTGGAGCCGCCCAGCCTGGAACTCGCTCCAGACGAGCTGCCATGCGGCGTCCGGCGTCATGTCGCCGGCAGGGAAGCGGTCCAGGATCGACTGGGCGATGCGCCTGGTCCGATCGGTATCCCCCTTGCGCTCGAAGGCCTGCGCGGCAAAGAGGAGGGCATCGTCGCACAGGGTCGACGAGGCGTGCAGAGAGGCCAGCTTCTCGGCCCAATCCGAAGCGAAGTCTGCGTTTCCGGCCATGCGCGCCGCCTCGACCCCTCGGTAGAGCACCGTGTCCGACAGGGTCCCGGGGCACTCGCGCACGAGGCGGTCGAAGTAGGGGAGGCTCATCGTCTGCTCCCGAGCCCGGGCCAGCGACACGGCCACGATGGACAGGGCGCGGCACCACTCGGCCCCGCCTGCCGGGGCACTGTCGAGAATCGCCTCCGCCTGCTTGCGGCAATCGGAATAGCGGTACGCGGCCAGCAGGCGATCCGCCCGGTCGAGCTTCTCCGCTGTGGACAGAGCCAGCGAGTCGGCGGCTTTCCGGTCGGCCAGCACTTCGGCCAGGGCCTCGGCCTCCTCCGCCTCGGACGAGGCCGGGAAGCGGAGGCGGATAGCCCGCACCGCCTCCGCCGCTCGGGCGTTGTCCCCGGCATCAAGGGCGGCCCTGGCCGCCAGGAGCAGCATGCCCGACCCGGGAGCATCGATGCGGTCCACGCAGGCAAGGACAGCCTTGGCGTCACCCTGCTTGCCCGTCGCCCTGCAGCCCCGCTCGAGCGCTGCGCTGCGGCGGGGGAACGACTGGGAAACCCGGCCGAACGCCGCAGCGCTCCGCTCGAACTCGCCCAGCTCCCAGTAGGCTTCACCCGCGCGATACAGGCACCAGTCGGCGAGGAGCGGATAGCGGGCCGAGAGAACCATGTACCGGTTTGCGGCCTCCTCGAGCTTCCCTGCGTCGGCCGAGAGAGCGGCCCGGAGGTACTCGATGCGCAGCTTGAGGTCGGGGTCGGACAGTGCGGCGGCAGCGGCCTCGTAGTCCTTGTCCGCCTGCTCGAACTTCCGTGCCGCTCGGAGTCTGGCTGCGCTGACCAGCTTGGGGTGGTGGCTCTCGATGGGGGTCAGCGCCTTCTCCACGTCGAACGTCTGCCCCGCTCCGTCTGAGGCCGCCTCGATGCAGAGGCCGCGGTCACGGGCCTGGACGTCGACCGCATGGAGGAACAGAAGGAAGAAGAGCAGCGCAACGGTCATCGAATTCCCCCTCGTCGACAGCGATCCCTTCGGACGCAACCCGTACACCCGGTACATGGTAACTCCGAATTCGGAAAGGTCCATTTCGAGGCCCGGCCGGTTGACAAGAGCGGCACGTGGCGGCACGATGCGGGCTGGCTCTGAAGGGGGAGGGAGTGATGAGAAAGGGACGAGTGGCATGGCTCGTGGCCATGGTCGGGCTCAGCTTGGCCGCATCGTGCAAGGAGGATCCGTCGGGGGGCAGGGGGGACGCTGCGGGAGTGGGTACCGCGGGCGCTGCAGCTTCGGGGACGCCTGCTGGAACCCCCGGCTCTGCCGACGCAAACCCCGGCACCGAAAGCAGCTCGAAGGCCATCGGCGGCGGCGCTGCGGGCGCTGAGACCGAGGCTTCCCGGTGTCCGGGCGGAGCCTCGACGGCCGACGGTTGGCCGATCCAGGCCCCGTCCAGCCTGCTGGCGCTGGCTCCGGCCAGCGCACTGACCGAGCGCGACTGGTTCTCCGAGGCCGCGGCTCTGGCATCCAACAGCTGGCTCCACGCCGACGGGGTCGTGCTCCAGGTCGAATCCGGCAAGCCGTTGCTCAGTCGTCCGGATCTGCGGGTATCGGTGGGAGGAGACGGGCTTGCTGTCGAACGCTCGTACGTGGAAGGCCGATCGGCCGACGGCCTCGGTCCGGGGTGGAGTCTCGATCTCGGTCCTGCATCCTCACGATGCGGCCGACCAGGGGCTGCATGTGATCCCGAAGGCCGTGTTCTGGCCCTTGCCGCAGGTGGTCAGACTCTGAACGTCGAATGGAAAGAGGGCCGGCCTGCCGCACTCCGGCACGGGGTTCGACAGGTGCTCGAGCTCGAGTGGGACGGCCAGGGGCGAATCTTGGCCATCCGCACCCCGGACGGGAGGAGCGTTGCCTATCGATTCGACTCGGCCGGCAGGCTGGCCGGAGCCACCGGCCCCGCCGGCTCGGAGGACTTCGCCTATGACCAGGAAGGTCGCCTCGTGTCGGTGGTCGGTCCGGCCGGTACGCTCGGGCTGCAATGGGATCGCGCCGGGGGCATCGATCGACTTTCCGGCCCGGGCCGGGAATCCACGGTGCGGGCGTGCGTCACCGAGCCGGCGGGAGGTCGCAGCTGCCGCATCATTGACTCCGTCGGGGCGACGACAACCTTTGAATTCGCCTCGGGCGGCCGGGAGGTGCAGGTAACCGACCCTCTCGGGGGCGTGCTGGTCAAGAAGCTCGACCCCGCCGGACGTCCGCTGCAGATCCTCCGGAATGGTCGCCAGGCCGGGCTGTTCTCGTGGGACGGCGAGGGGCGTCTCACCTCCGTGGTGTACCCGGGGGGAGTGTCCCGGGGATTCGTGTGGAAGGACGGAAGGCTCACCGAGGTGCGAGGCCCGAGCTCCGCGATTCTCTTCGAGTACGGAGCGTTGGGGTTGCCTTCGGCCGTGGTGGACGAGGACGGGGGCCGGCACACGTTCCTGCGCGATTCATGCGGGCGGCTCGTGGAAGAGACCGGGCCGCGTGGGGACAAGAGGCGACTGGCCTACGATTCGGAAGGTTTCCTGAGCGAAGTGCAGGACGACGGTGGACGCCGGGCCTTCGTCCGGGGAGCCAGCGGGCTGGTCGAATCTGTGACCGAACCATCCGGTGCGGTCACGCGGGTGTCCTGGGATGCCGCCCGGAATCTTGCTCGGCGGACCGATGCCCTGGGGGAAACCGAGGAGTGGACCTGGGATGCCGGCGGCCGGGTGGTTTCCTATCGGGATGCCCTGGGACGAACCACCCGCTTCGAGTACGAAGCGTCGGGCAGGCTGTCCTCGGTCACAAGAACCGCTGCCGGAGCCGCCAGCAGCAGGCAGGTGAAGCTCACCCGGGATGCTCGCGGCCTGCCGGTCCAGGTGACGGCCCCGACCGGGACTCAACGGATGGATTGGGATGCTCTGGGCCGGCTTTCCCGCGTGGAGGATGAGGCCGGAATCGTCGAGGAGTGGGTCCGCGACCCGGACGGGCGGCCGGTCGAGCGCCGCCTGAATGGTGCCGTCCAATGGACGGGCACCTGGGACGAGGCCGGTCGGCTGACTACCGAGCGGCTCGGCGACGGGTGGGAGATCGTGCGGACCTACGATGAACGAGGCCGCATCGTGCGGACTCGAGAGCCGGGCCGCACCCTGGTCTATGTCTACGGCGGGGACGGCAGCATCCGGGCCGAGGATCCCGACCGAGATGTCCGCTATCGCTACCGTCCCTACGGACTGGAGGGACAGCTCCGCCTCGACGTGGTGGAGGGGCCGGGGGAGAGGCGGGAGACCCATACCTGGGCTCCGGACGGCTCGCTCCTGCGCCGCGAGGTTGCCGGCGGCGAGAGCGAGACCTGGACCTACGATGCCCTGGGCCGGCCCTCGGCCGTCGTCTCGACGCTGAGCGGGACGCGCAAGTACTCCTGGGACGCTGCCGGCCGCCCGGTCTCGTTCGAGGAGGCCTCCGGTGTGGTCCGCACCTTCGAATGGGCCGGGGACGGTGCTTCCGTCGACGCGGGTTTGGCCGGGGCGAAGGTCCACATCGGGCTTGATCCGTCGGGAAGACCCGTTTCCATCGATCCGGGCATCGGGGCCACTGCGTTTACCTGGGACGCGTCCGGCCGGCTGACGGAGAAGCGCTATCCGGACGGCCTGGGAGAGAAGCTCGCATGGGATGCTGGGGGCCGGCTCGTGGGTATCACGCGGGCCGATGGCGTGCGGGAGGATCTGCTGCGAGACGACCGGGGACGGCTCGTCCTGCACCAGGTCGGCGGCCAGACCGTGCGTCAGCTGGGCTACGATGCTGTGGGCAACCCGGTCGTGGACGAGGGCCCGTCGTATCGGCTGACCTCCCGGTTCGACGTCTCCGGCAATCTTGCCTCCCGGAAGGAGGAGACCACGGGAATCGAGGTCACATACGGCCGCGACGCGTCGGGCCGTCCCACGGTCATCGGCCTTCCCGGAGGGAACTACATCGCCCGCTCCTACGATGCTGCCGGCCGTCTCACCCGCACCGAGGGCCCCGGCGGCATGGCGGTCTCGGTGGGCTATGACCGGTTCGGCCGGAGGGCTTCGATTCGATACGGTGACTCGGCGGTCCTGACGATCGACCGGGATCTTGTCGGCAGGGTGGTTCGGCAGAGCGTGGCGGATCGAACCGGCCGCGACGTGTACGTCGCCGCCTACGAATATGATCCCGCGGGCAGACTGGTCCGCACCGACTACGACGGTCGCACTCTCCGCTATGCCTACCAGTCCGGCCGCCTGAGCCGGGTCGATCTGCCCGATGGGAGCTCGAAGGAGTACCGGTATGACGGGGCCGGGAACCTGGTCACGGCAGGGGAGGCGGCCATTGCACACGGCCCACTCGGAGAGGTCCGCTCCACGCCCGACGGGGCACGCAGACATCTGCCGACCGGTGAGCTGGCCGAGTTCTCGGCCGGGGGCCGCAAGTGGAGCCTCGAGTGGACTCCTGCCGGCCAGCTTTCGCGGGCCCTCTCGGATGGCGCCGAAGTGGCCGCTTACGCCTTCGAAGGCGATGGCAATCTGCTCCTGCGGCGGGATGCGGCTGCGGTGACTCACTTCGTGGTAGATCGAGGGGACGTCGTTGCCGAGGCGGCCCCTGCCGGGGCGACGGGAAGCGTTGGACAAAGTGGCCTGGATGTTGTCCGAGTCTACCTGCCGGGCGAGGGGCTGGACGAGCGTCTTGCGTTCAGAGACAATGGAGAAACCTACTTCGTCGTTCCCGATCTCAACGGCAGCACGCTGGCGGTGTTGGACAAGGATGGCAACCTGGTCAACCGATACCTCCACGAACCGTTCGGCCGTCCCATCGTGGCTGAGGAGAAGGTCCGCTATCCCTTCCGATTCCACGGTCGCTTCACCGACCCTGCCACAGGGCTCGTCCTGTTCCGGCTGCGCTGGTACGACCCGACCTCCGGGGCTTTCGTCCAGCGGGATCCGGACCCGGGCATGCTCTATCGGCCCGAGACGCACAACCGGTACGCGTTCCTGGAGAACGACCCGGTCAACCAGGTGGATCCGATGGGTACGCAGGCAGTCGAGTGGTCACGCGGCAGCACCTGTCTGGAGGCGGTCTGCGAGCTGTTCCAGAAGGGGCAGGTGCAGGCATCGCCGGCGTTTGGGAAAGCGTTGGACGGGTATCGGTACGTGGGCGCGATCGACAAGGCCGGCTGGTCCTACGATGTGTGGCTCAAGCAGGTACCCGGGACCGACCGGGTGCTCACCGTGTTCCGGGATCTCAACCAGAAGGTGGATGGACCGTACGGCAAGAGCAACTTCACCGGCAACTTCATGGTGCCCCAGTCGCCCCCTCCTCCGGCCGCCGCGAATGTCTCCCAGGCGGCTCCGTCGTCGGGCGGGGTGATGAATACGCTTCGCCAGGGGGTGGAGGCAACCCGGCAGGGTGTTCAGCTCTACGGCCGGGAAGTGACCGGCACGGTTGCGACTCTGGGGGGGTTCTGGGGGACGCTGAATACGAGCATTTCCACCGTGGCATCGCTGCCCGGCGGCAAGTCGATCGTGGGGCTGGCCGCCGCCGTGTCCGCTGCGGTGGGATACGGGATCGGGACAGCGCTCAACCAGATTCCGGCGGTCAGTCAGGCGGCCCAATCGCTCATGGGCGGTGCGCTGGGGTACAACGACTCGCAGGCCGTCGTGGACCTGACCACCCGCCTGAGCGCCGAAGGGAGCAAGGTTACCGAGGCCAACGCACGCAAGGCTGCCGAGACCATGAAGAAGATGGCCGATGCCGGCATCCCGCTCTCCGCCCCCGAGGTCAGAACGGCCGGCGGCAGTGCCGATATTGGAATGCCTGCCGGAGGGGCTCCCGGAGGCACCGGCGGTACGGGGACGCCTGCTGCAGGCGCAGCGACGCCTGGGACGGGCGCGGAGGGGCCCGGCACTCCGGGGTCAGGGACCGGTGGTACGGGGACGCCTGCTGCCGGCGGGGCGACGGCCGGGGCGGGTGCGGAGGGGCTCGGCACTCCGGGGGCAGGGACCGGTGGTACGGGGACGCCTGCTGCCGGCGGGGTGACGGCCGGGGCGGGTGCGGAGGGGCTCGGCACTCCTGGGGCAGGGACCGGAAGTGCGGGCACGGGGCACAAGAAGCACTACGGGCTCAACGAGGACATCCCGGTCCAGCCGGGCGCTGGAGAAAGTGGGGCTGCCACGGCCGGTGGGCCCGGCGAGGGAGGGGCCATGGAGTCGGGCGAGCCTGGAGACGGGGAGTCGGATGGGCAGGGCGACGGCACGGGCGGCTCTCAGGGCACTTCGGCAAGCCCTGGCAATGACGAATCCGAGGGAGGCGACGAGGAGTCTGAGACACCTCCCCCTCCGGGGCAACCTGCGCCGGAGCCGGGGCTCTACGACAGCGTGTTTCCCGTCAAGATCGTCATGCCCGTCCGATACACCATGGACGCGAGCGCGGGCGAGTTCACCAACATCATCTCGTGCAACGGAACGCTCAGCTTCACCAATCTGGGGGCTCTGGTGCCGGGCAACGGGGCTGCGTCGATGCGGGTTACCTGCACCGCGTCCATGGGCGGCGCCAGCGAGACCGTCACTGCGACCGGCACCTTCTCCGGCGGGCCGGACGGCACGTTCACCCTGTCGGCCGAAGGGGCCACGGTGTCCTTCTCTCTGACCGGCGGCCGCTCCGTCACCATCCCGGACATGGGCACCTTCCCGGTTCCAAACCCGGAGGCCTTTGCGAACTGGCCGAAAGATAGGTAGGCTTGTCCGGCTTCTTCATTCACTTTCCTCGGAGGGTCTCATGGAAACGCGCAAGTGCACTCTCGCTGCAGCTGCCCTCGTCCTCATCCTCGCCCTGGCGGTTTCGGGCTGTTTCGTCGTGGCGCTGTCGCCGTGGTTCGGCACGGAGGCGGTGGTGACCGACAAGGGGTTCGAGGGGCTGTGGAAGACCGACGACGACGAGTGGCTCGAGGTGACGCCAGCGGATGTCGAGTACGGCGGAAGCACGGTCAAGGGATACAAGCTCCAGTACCGGTCCTGCGGCAGGAAGGACGAGCCGGCGTTGTTCGGCGTCATCGGGCAGGTCGGCAAGCACCGATACATGTCCTACGTGTCCCCGGAGGATGACATGGACAAGCTCCAGGGAATCCCTGCGTTCATGCTCACGAGGTTGAGCATCGACGGGGACTTGCTGATGCTCGGACATCTGAGTCGCACGTACGTCGAGGAACTGTGGCGAAAGCGGATGCTCGGTCTCTCATTCGTCTGCTCCGACAAGAACGGTGTGCGGCAGCCCTCCCGCGGGGAGGCCCGGTTGTGCGACGACGACGTGGTCCTGCTTACTGAGGACCGGGCAGCACTCCAGGACTTCCTCGTGCGCAACCAGGATGACGCAAGCCTGTTCGACAAGCCGGAGAAGCCGGCCGTGCGGATCACGGAGCCTCCATGTGGAAAGGAAGACCGGAAATAGGGCGGACCGGTCCTACCCCGGAGGCGATCCCTTGACGCCTGATCGGTGCCGGATGCCAGGCGCGACCGAGCCGGCCGAATGAGGCGCGACACGGGGTGGTTCGACCCTTGACAATGGAACCGCTTTGGCCAATAGTCGGCAAGCGGATTGAAACCGACGGAAGGAGGAGCAAGCAATGGCGAAGATGCGTGTGGCGATCAACGGGTTTGGACGGATCGGGCGGCTGGTGCTGCGCTTCGGGGCAGGTCATCCCGACCTGGAGTTCGTGGCGGTCAACGACATCGCAGACGTCAACGTCCTGGCGTACCTGTTCCGGTACGACTCCGCGTACGGGCCGTACGAGGGGACGGTCGAGGTTGCAGGCCCCAACGCCCTGGTGGTGGATGGGAACGAGATCGTCTACCAGTCGGCCAAGAGCCCGAGCGACGCCAATTGGGGCCGGCTCGGGATCGACTATGTGGTGGAAGCGACCGGCAAGTTCACGGACACGACCAAGGCGGACAAGGATCCTGCTCAGCACCTCGCCGGCGGTGCCAAGCGAGTCGTGATCACGGCCCCGGCCAAGAGCCCGGACGCGGTCAAGACCATCGTCATGGGTGTGAACCACGGCGAATACGACCCGAGCGCGCATACGCTGGTCTCGAATGCCTCGTGCACGACCAACTGCCTGGCCCCGGTGGTCAAGACCCTCCAGGACAACTGGGGTGTCGAGGCGGGCATCATGACGACGGTTCATGCTCTGACTGCGACGCAGCTGACCGTGGACGGCCCGGCCAAGAAGCCGGACCCCATGGATATGCGCTCCGGCCGTGCCGCCAGCTGCAATATCATCCCGGCCAGCACCGGTGCGGCCAAGGCCATCGGCCTGGTCCTTCCGGAGGTCAAGGGCAAGCTCACCGGCATGGCATTCCGCGTGCCGACGATCACCGGCTCCGTCGTGGACCTGACCGTTCAGACGCAGCGGGACACCACCCTGCCGGAGATCGGGGCTGCCATGGACGAGGCCTCCCGGATCGAGGTCCGGAACGGCGGAATGAAGGGAATCCTGCAGTACAGCCAGGATCCGCTCGTTTCCAGCGATATCATCGGCAACAAGCACAGCTCGATTTTCGACCGGTGGGCGTGCATCGAGCTGCCGGGCAACAAGCGGCTCTTCAAGCTCGTTTCGTGGTACGACAACGAGTGCGGATACGCGAGCCGGATCGTAGACCTGCTGGCCTACATGGCCGGAAAGGAAGGCGGGGAGCCTGCTCAGGGCGCGGAGTGATGCCCCGTATCTGAAGCCCTCCGGAACAGTGCCGCCAACTCCACGTGATGGGTCTGCGGCATCATGTCAAAGGCCGTGACCGAGGCCAGTCGATAGCCTCCTGACAGGAGAATCGCAGCATCCCTCACGAACGTGTTGGGGTCGCAGGACACGTACAGGATGTCTCTGGGGCGGGACTTTGCCAGGGGTTTCATCAACTCCCGGGCTCCGGTACGGGGCGGATCCAGCAGGACCAGGGGGCTTCGCTGGACTCGGGGCAGGACCCGGACGGCATCCCCCTTCATGAAGCGGACGAGCGGGTGTGCGGGGAGAATGGAGAGATCCACGCCGACCTCCACGGCCACCACTTCGACGCCCGCATGAGCCAGCGGAAACGTGAAGTTCCCGTGGCCTGCGTAGAGCTCCAGGATGCGGGAGGCACCGGAAGCCAGGACCGTGTCGACGACGTGGCGCACCAGCAGCCGGTTGACCGTCCGGTTGGCCTGGCAGAACGAGGTGGCCGTGACCGGGACAAAGACATCCGGTGAAGGCGAAGGCGAGCCGGTCGAGACCGTCCCGTCCAGCTCCACGGCAACGGGGCTCGTTCGGATGCGGCCCAGCTGGACCCCATGTCGTCCCCACCCGGAGTCCGGCGAGGCGACCACCGCTCCCTCCAGCAGACCGTCGTCGACGATCCGGCGGGCCATGGCATGGGGATCGCTGACCGGCTCGGCCAGGTAGAGAACACCGAGCACGGTCCCGTCCTCGGCAACGACCATCTCGATCGACGAGGAGAAGGGGACCGGCGGCTGCCAGGCCGAGAACGCCGCGATGGCCCGGTCCAGCTCCGGCAGGCAGATCGGGCAGGAGCGGATGGGGACGACATCGTGGGAGCCGTGGGAGAAGAACCCGATGCGGCAGGGTGAGCCTGGAGCGCCCGACAGGTGAAGGCGGACCCGCTGGCGGTAGCCGAGCGCCAGGTCGTCGTGGACGAGTCCCGAAAGCGATTGCGACTGCGATTGCGATTGCGATGCCGATGCCGATGCCGACCCCGAGGCTGAGGAGGAGAGGCGAAGCAACAGACGATTCACCACCTCGGTCTTGAAGCGGAGCTGGGAATCCCGGCTGTAGTTCACCCAGCCGCAGCCTCCGCATGCCGGAAAAGCCGGGCAAGGGGGCTCTCGCCGATGGGGGGAGGGCTCGACGAGCCGTTGAATCCTCGCTCGGATCAGGGAGGAGGTTTCGTGCCACGGCTCCGCTTCGACGAGATCGCCCGGGACGGCGTGGTCCACCAGGACCACCTTGCCGTCGTCTCGACGGCCTGCGGCAAACGGTCCGTAGGCGGGGGAGTCGACTCGAAGATGGATCATCTCTTCTTCACGGGAACGCGGTCGGGCGGAGTGCCGGGCCACGATTCTTCGGCTGCGGCCAGGGCTTCGTTCTCGAGGGCCGGGAGCTCGGCCAGCTCGCCTTCCATGCGGCGGATGACCTCGACGCTGCCACGGGTCTCGGGGTGCTGCGGCAGGAACAGGGTGCAGCAGTCGTCGTGCGGCTCGATGGAGATGTCGTAGGTCCCGATGCGGCGGGCCAGGTCGACGGTTTCAACCTTGTCGAGGCCGATGAGGGGCCGGAAGACGGGGACGGGAGAGGCATCCTCGATGACTGCGATGTTGGCTGTAGTCTGGCTGGCGACCTGGCCGAGGCTCTCGCCGGTGACGAGGGCCCCAGCCCGTTCTTTCTCGGCAACCCGTGCGGCCAGGCGGACCATGGAACGGCGGTAGAACAGCACGAGCGAGTCCGGGGGAACGCGGTCCCGGAGGAATTCCTGGATCGGGGACAGCGGGATCGTGAGCAGTCGGACCGGGCCGCAGAACGACACGAGGCGCTCCAGAAGGGCCTGGACCTTCTCCTGTGACCGCTTGGAGGTGTATGGATAGGAGTGGAAATGGACCGCGGTCAGGCGGCATCCCCGCTTGGCCATCATCCAGCCGGCGACGGGCGAATCGATTCCGCCGGAGAGGAGGAGGACGGCCCGGCCGCTGGAGCCGACCGGGAGGCCACCGGGGCCCCGCACCGTGGCCGCGTGGATATAGGCGCAGTCCGGGTAGATCTCGATTCCGACGGTCAAGTCGGGGTCGGTCATGCGGGCAGGCAGCTTGTGGTGCAGGTGGATTCTCGCTCCGACCCGCCGGCCGATCTCGGGCGAGGTCATGGGGAAGCGCTTGTCGGCCCTGGCCGCGGCCACCTTGAAGTGAGCCACCTTGCGCCGCTCCAGCTCCTCGGAGGCCAGGTCGAACGCCACCTGCTCGATGGTTTCGTACTGGGGCTCCACCTTGAGAGCGGGGCTGGCCGAGACGATGCCGAAGGTGGAGGCGACAGCCTCGAGGGCCCGGGCCCAGGCCGCGGGGGAGAGGTCCAGCTCCTTCGCAGTCACCTCGTACCGCCCGTGGAATCCGTGGACACGGAACCGACCGGGGGCAGTCTGGAGGTCCAGCGACTGCTGGAGGTTGATGCGCAGGCTCTTGATGAACCTCGGGCGGTTGCCCTTCTTCAGGAACACTTCACCGTAGCGGACGAGGATGCAGCGGTCCATGGTTTCACTTCCTTAGTCGGGCTACGACCTGGGCGATGATGCGGCCCGCGTGGTCGGCCTCCTCCTGAGTGTTGAAGATCGATGCCGAAATCCGGATGGTTGCGTAGTGCTCGGGAAGGCCGATGGCCTGAAGGACGTGGCTTCCCTTCTCGCTCTGGGAATGGCAGGCCGAGCCCGCGGATACCACGATGCCTTCTTTCTCGAGGTGAAGCATGAGGTTCTGGGAGAGGATTCCCCGCACGCTGACCGAGAGGATGCCGGCCAGGCGGTGTTCCGGGTGGCCGTTGACGCGAAGGTCGGGGATCTCGGCGGTCAGGCGGTCCCGGATACCGTCCGTCAGTTCCCGGATGCGGGTGGACAGCTGTCGGCGCTGCCCGTGGAGCAGGTCGGCCGCTGCCGCAAGCCCTGCGATGCCCGGGACATTCTCCGTGCCCGAGCGGAGCCCCTGCTCCTGGCCTCCACCGAAGATCTGGGGAGAGAGCTCGCATCCCTTGCGGACGAACAGGGCACCGACTCCCTTGGGGGCATGGATCTTGTGCCCGGCAACGGCAACCAGGTCGACGGCGCTGTCGGCAAGCTCCAGCGGTTCCTTGCAGAAGAACTGGACCGCGTCCGTGTGGAACAGCAACCCGGGGTGCCCCTTCTTGACCTGCCGCGCGAGGCGGTGGATGTCCTGGATCGTCCCGATCTCGTTGTTGGCGGCCATGATCGAGACGATGAACGTGTCATCATCCACGAGGGAGTGGAGCGCTTCCTCGTCCACGCGGCCGGTGGAATCGACGGGGGCGACCTTCAGCGTGTACCCTTTCTGGACCAGTTGGCGGGCCGCCTGGAGCACGGCCGGGTGCTCGATGGCCGAGACGACGAGGGTGCGCTTGCGGGTGCGGCTGGCCGCCCCGAAGAGGGCAAGGTTGTCGGCCTCGGTGCCGCCCGAGGTGAACACGAGCTCTTCCTTGCGGCAGATCAGGACATCGGCCAGGGACTTGCGGGCCGCCTCGACGTGGCGGGCGGCTGCGAGGCCCGGCTCGTGCGAGGAGGAGGGGTTGGCGTAGTCTTCCTCGAAGCAGCGCTGCATCACGCGCACGACCTCGGGAGCGACCCTCGTGGTGGCCGCATTGTCCAGGTAGATCATGGAGGGCATGGTGACGTCCTAGCGGAACAGCTCCGAAATGGAGCGGCCCAGGTGGATTCTCTGGATGGCCTGGCCGAACATCGGGGCAACGGTGAGCACCTTCATCTTCTCGGTCTTCTTGTGCTCGGCCGGGATGGTGTCGCAGACGACAATCTCCCGGGCAGGGCTCTTGGTGAGCTTGTCCGCCGCATTTCCGGTGAGCACGCCGTGGACCGCTCCGCATGCGACCGAGGCGGCCCCCATCTTGAGCAGGAAGTCCATGGCTTCGAGCATGGTGCCGCCGCTGGCGATCTCGTCGTCGAGCAGGTAGGCATCCTTCCCTTCGATCTCGCCGATGATGTTGCGGGCCTTGGGCTTCTCGTCGTTGCCGTAGCGGCGCTTGTCGATGATGGCGATGGGCAGGTCGAGGCGGTTGGCGTAGTGGGTGATGTCCTTGATTTCACCGGCATCACTGGCCACGAGCACCGCCTTGCTGAGGTCCTTCTGCTTGAGGTAGTCGACGATGATGGGTCCGCCGATGAGCTGGTCGGAGGGGATGCGGAAGAACCCCTGGATCTGGGGGCAATGGAGATTCATGGTCAGGAAGCGGTTGGCTCCGGCCGCTTCGAACAGGTCGGCCATGAGGCGGGCCGAGATGGAGATACGGGGCTGGTCCTTCTTGTCCGACCGGGCATAGGGGAAATAGGGCAGCACCGCGGTGATCCGTCCGGCCGAGGCATGCTTGAGCGCATCGATCATGATGAGGGCCTCGACGATGTGCTCATTGACCGGCGGGGCCATGGTCTGCACGACGAAGACGTCGTCACCCCGGACGTTTTCGAGGATCTTGACCATGATGTTCTCGTTGGAAAACTTCAGGATTTCCCGCTGGCCGGGCGAGATGCCCAGGTTGGCACAGATGGCGTTGACGAAGGCCGGATGCGACGAACCCGAGAAGACCTTGAGCGTTCCGTACTTCACGGCTGCCCTCCCTCGAAAGGACCGGAGGCCATCCACGGGCAGCAGGCGGAGCTCGGAGTCTGGATTGCTGGCGGCAGGGATCCGGGGAAGCCATGAGTGCCGCCCCGCCTCTCGGCCTGAGTTCGACCTGAACGCGAGCAAAACGCTGCGTACAGGCAGTTGCCTTTCTCCGTTCCGTTGCTGGCTGGACAGGGGGAGCCGGCCCGGTTTCGCCGGGTCAACCCAGACCTGTCCGACGGCCGCCTACGGCAAGGTCGGCCGCGGTCTCGGGGACGGTCTCCAGTGCGTCATTGTCTTCCTCCCAAATCACCAGCCGCATATTACAGGGGGGGATCCTTGGAGTCAATCGAATCCTGCCCGACCCCGAGGCAGGATTGGATCTCCTGGTTGCCGGTGCGGGCGGCCAGCCGTCGCAGATCCGGGCCACCAGCAGGCGTCGGGTCGGCCCCAGCCTCGATGAGGGCACAGGCCGTCTGGGCGGCACCACTTCGGACCGCGGCCGTCAGGGCCGTCCAGCCGGAGCGGTCGGACGCATCCAGGGATGCCTTGTTTTCCAGCAGGAGGCGGACCAGGGGCAGGTTGCCGCTGTAGGCCGCCAGCATGAGGGGGGTCCACCCGGCTGCATTGCGTACCTCCACGTCGGCTCCGGCCTGGAGGAGCCGACGGGCGGCGGGGACGTGACTTCCCTGGACGGCCAGCAGAAGCGGAGAATACGGCGGATTGGCCGCACCGGGGGGAGTCGAGCCGCCGGCCGGCACGTTGCGCTCGAGGAGCTCGACAATCACCGATTCGGCCCCGCCCGCAGCGGCAAAACAGAGCGCATCCAGGCCCCGGTGGTCCATGGCAAGCGGATCCGCACCGGCAGCGAGCAGACGCTGCAACACGGCCAGATGCCCTCCGCCTGCGGCCAGGTGAAGCGGCGTCACCCCGGCCCGGTCGGCCGGAGCGGCGTTGCCCGAGCTGCGAAGGAGCAGCTCAACCGTCGGCACATTCCCTGAAGCTGCCGCCAGGTGAAGAGGGACACGGCCGTCGCTGCGCTTCGCCTCGGCCCTTGCCCCGGCCGCCAGCAGCAGCTCCACCAGGTCGGGGCGGCCAAAGCGGGCCGCATGGTGCAAGGGGGTTTCACCCCTCGGGTCGGGACTATCGATGTCTGCACCTGCAGCCAGGAGGAGGCAGGTGGAATCGAGGCTTCCCGCCTGGGCCGCATAGGTCACCGGAGTCTGCCCGGACGAATCCACCCCGTCTGCAGGTGCACCGGCCTGAAGGAGAATCCGCAGAACCGCGGGTCCTCCCGACAGGGCCGCAGCGGACAGGGCGTTCAGCCCTCGGGCGGACCTGCCGGCTTGCAGCCCCCGGCGTTCGAGCACCACCCGGACCACGTCCACGGAGCCGGTCTGGACGGCCAGGCTCAGCAGATTCGATTCCTCCGCCATGCCGGTGGAGGCTTCGGCATCAAGCAGGAAAGCCATGGTGCGGCCGAAGTCCCTGGGCTGTCGGGCATCTCGGGGGAGTGTGGGCATCCCCGACCCGCCCGAAGGCTCGAACTGGGGAGCGAGGAACTCGGCCCCGGCCAGAGCCAGATCGATCGGGCTGTTTCCCCGGGCTGTCCTTGCCCCGGCAGAGGCTCCTGCATCGAGCAGCAGGCTCACGACCTCGGCACAGCCCTGGCGTGAGGCTCTGAGCAGGGCCTTGTCCAGCGGAGAACGCTCCTTCCGGATGGAAGGACCGGCCGGACGAGCTGGACCGACCAGGCGGGCGATCATTCCGGGTGAGCAGGCCTTTGCGGCCGCCAGGAGCGTTTCTTCGGGATCGGGTCGGTTCGCACAGAGGGAAGAAAGGGCGGCAAAGCTCTCCGGAAGGTCGTTGAGCACGGCACAGTCCAGGAGGGCAGCGCACTCCTCCTGCCCCGGTGGGTTCGTTTGAAGGAGCTTGGATACCAGCGCGTCTCGCCGCGCGGCCCTGCGGTCGGCGCACGCGGCAAACCTTAGCGGCGTCCAACCCCGGGCATCGGTTTCCCGGAGTCTTCCTTGTCCTTCGGTGGCGAGCAGCGCAAGGAGGTCGGGCAGCGCTCCGGCCGCGGCGGCCATGACCGGCGTGATGCCATGGGGGGACGCCGTGAGCGGAACGTCGAGGGAGAGGAGGTAGCGCGCCAGCTCATCTTGCCCCGCGTCCAGTGCCAGCAGGAGCGGGGAGCGTCCGTCGGGACCCGGCAGCGCCGGATCGGCCCCGGCCTCCACCAGCAGTCGGGCCAAGGCAGCTGCATCGGGGCGTTCGTCCTTGCAGACCTGGAGCAGGGGCCGCAATCCCTCCACGTCTGCTGCTGACGGGTCGGCACCATGGGCCAGGAGGAGGCGGGCGGAGGAGAGCGGTCCCTGGGACAGGGCATGCAGGAGCGGAGTACGTCCCAAAGCATCCGGCCCGTTCGGAGCCGGTGGTTGGAACCCGGAGATCCTGCCATCGAGCAGCTGTTCGAGCAGGAGGGAGTCCCGGGCCCTGGCTGCGTAGTGGAGCATTCCGGCCCCGTCGGCATCGACGGCAGCCGGGTCAGCCCCGGCGGCAACCAGCATGGACACGGCATCGCGGCAGCCGGAAGCGGCAGCCGCCAGCAGGAGCGGCGTAGCGTCAGGGGAGGTCAGGCCGGGATTTCCCCCCTGGTCGAGCCATTGTCTCAGGCCGTCCAGACCGCCTTTGGCAAGGCCTTCGACCAGCGTTGGAAAGGTCACCACGCCATCGCAGTGCCGGGCTACGGCCCGGGCATCGGGGACGGCTCGGCTGCCGGTCACGGACAGAGGGAAGAGGGGGCCCACCGACGTGGGGTGGGCGCACCCGCACAGGCACACAAGCAGCACGGGCAGCACGCGACCGTTCATCCGCAGCAACCTGCTCAGAGGTCTGACAGGCACATCTTGTACTGGTCGGCGCAGGCCCCGTAGAGCGATTCCTTGACGCAGGTGGGGGTGATCTGCCAGCCGCAGGCCTGGAGGACGCACCAGGTCAGATCCTGGAACAGTGCCTTGGAGGAATCCGTGCCGTTTCCGTAGCACCCGTAGGTGCAGGACGGGGAGAAGTTGCACTGGATGGCACAGTCGACCATCTGCGGGCACTTCGTGGCAGAGGTTCCGCTGCACTGGCCCGTGGCACTGCACTGCTGTCCGGCCGGGCAGGTACCGCAGGAGCCGCCGCAGCCGTCCGACCCGCACTGCTTTCCGGCGCAGTTGGGGATGCACCCGCCAAAGCACATGCCGGTGGCCAGGTTGCAGGCCTGCCCGGGGGGGCAGGTACCGCAGGAGCCGCCGCAGCCGTCCGGCCCGCACTGCTTCTTGACCCCGCCGGTGACGCAGTTGGGAACGCAGCCGCCGACGCACAGGCCGATGGTGAAGTCGCACTTGGAATTCGGGGGGCAGGTACCGCAGGAGCCGCCGCAGCCGTCGTCACCACACTGCTTCATGGTGCCGTCAGCGTTGAAGCACTGGGGAATGCAGCCGCCGCACTGTGCGCCGCACTGTTCCTTGGCCTCGTTGACGCAGATTTCGTCCCACATGGCCTGGCAGCAGTAGGAGTCCATCTGGCAGACACAGGCGACGATGTCGGGGTCGTTGCAGCCGGGGGCGTCGTGGGCCTGGCAGCAGTCACCCTCGGTGCACTCGCCGCAGTCCCAGGGGCAGTTGCCGCAGTTCTCGTTGGAGTTGCACTGGCCGTCGCCGCAGACACACTGGCCGCAGTCGACGGGGCAGGTCTCGCAGGTCTCTCCCTGGCCGGGCTGGCACTTGCCGTTGCCGCACATCTTGGTGCCGGTACACTGTCCCCACTGATTGCAGTTCGACCCGGGGGGGCACTGGCCGCAACTGCCGCCACAGCCGTCGTCACCGCACATCTTCCCGTCGCAGTTGGGGGTGCAGGGGCACCAGGCACCGCACTGCTGCGCCTCGTTGACGCACAGCCCGTCCCAGGCCGACTGGCAGCAGAACGGGTCCGTCTCGCACACGCACATCACGACCTCGGGCTGGTCGCAGCCGGGGAAGTCGTGCGGCTGGCAGCAGTCTCCTTCCTGGCACGGGCAGTCCTGCGGGCAGGAGAAGCAGTCTTCGCCGAGATACGGCTCGCACATCCCGTTACCGCAGTCGTTGGGCTCTTCCACGCACACGCCGGCCGGGCCGCACATCATCCCCTGCGGGCAGGTACCGCAGGAGCCGCCGCAGCCGTCGTCACCGCACTGCTTGCCGGTGCACTGGGGGACGCACACGCACTGTCCCTTGTAGTTGCACACCTGGGTCTTGAGGCAGGTACCGCAGCTTCCGCTGCACCCGTCCGGGCCGCATGTCTTGCCGACGCACTGGGGAGCGCACAGACAGGTACCGTAGTTGTCGCAGGTGTACCCGCCGGGGCATTCTCCGCAGGTACCGCCGCATCCGTCCGGGCCGCACAGCTTGCCGACGCAGGCCGGCGTGCAGTTCTGGCAGGCATACCAGAGGTCTTTGCACTCGCCCTGGATGGCTTGTCCGAAGCAACCGTCGGGGGCATTCTCGCCGCACACTTCCATGACGCAGCCGATGAGGGCCCACCACTGCGCTTTGGCCGCGGGAGAGGCCTGCTTGTTGCATTCATCCTGGCAGGCCTGGTCGTTGTTGGAGCAGGTCCAGTAGCACTGCACCAGCTCCTTGCAGCTGAGCGCCGCCACGCAGGCGAAGTTCTTGCACTGGCTTCCGGACGGGCAAAGCCCGCACGAGCCGCCGCATCCATCGGAGCCGCACTGCTTGTTCAGGCACGACGGCTTGCAGGTCTGCTCGCAGATGCCGGCCGCGTTGCACGTCGAACCGGCAGGGCAGGTGCCGCAACTTCCGTTGCAGCCGTCCGTTCCGCACTCCTTGTTCAGGCACATGGGAGTGCATCCGCCGCACTGGGCCTTGCAGTTGGCCACGGCGATGTCGGCACAGAATTCGTCCCACATGCCGAAGCAGCAGAACGGCTCGTACTGGCAGGTGCACTCCATGACCATGGGCTCGCTGCAGCCGGGATAATCGTGCGCCTCACAGCAGTCGCCGCCGCAGGGGCAGTCCTGGGGACAGCTCTGGCAGGTTTCTCCCTTGTAGGCTTCGCACGCACCGTTGCCGCAGGCACCGGGGCCGGGCTGGCACTGTCCGAGCGTGGGATTGCAGTTCTGGCCGGCCGGGCAGGAGCCGCAGCTCCCGTTGCAGCCGTCCGGTCCGCACACCTTGCCAGCGCACTTCGGCATGCAGGCGCAGTGGCCCGTCGCGCTGCACACCGAGCCGGTGGGGCAGGTGCCGCAGGAGCCGCCACAGCCGTCCGTGCCGCATTCCTTGTCCTGGCACAGCGGCGTGCACAGGCAGGTGCCGAACGGGTCGCACTGGAAGCCCGTGGGGCACTGGCCGCAATTGAACCCACAGCCGTCCGGTCCGCACTGCTTGCCCATGCAGGTGGGCGTACAGTTCTGGCAGGCGTTCCACTGCTTGGAGCAGGCACCGGTGAGGGCCTTGCCGTAGCAGGACGGCGAGCCGTTGTTGCCGCATTCGACGGCCAGGCAGTTGACGAGAGCAACCCACTGATCCTTGGCGGCGGGGGAGGCATTGGCCAGGCAGTCATTCTGGCAGCCCGGGTCCCATTCGCCGCAATTCTGCGTGCACTCCACCAGCTCGGCGCAGCTCATGGCCTTGACGCACTGTCCGAGGTTGCACTCGAAGCCGGCCTTGCAGGTACCGCAGGAGCCGCCGCAGCCGTCCGTGCCGCACACCTTGCCGGTGCAGTTGGGCTTGCACACCTGCTGGCAGGCCCCCGTGGCCGTACAGCTATACCCCGGTTCGCACACACCGCAGTTCCCGCCGCAGCCGTCGGGACCGCACTGCTTGCCACCGCACTTCGGCTCGCACGGCGTGGAGCACATGCCCTTGGGGCCGCATACCTGGCCGGGCCCGCACTGGCCGCACACGCCGCCGCAGCCGTCGCCGCCGCACTGCTTACCCTCGCAATTCGGCACGCAGCCGCCGACGCACTGAGCGTAGAGATCGCCGCACTTGAAGGTCAGGGCCTCCTTGAAGCAGGGGCCGAACGGGTCCCACATGCCGCAGGCCTGGAAGACGCAGAAGTAGAGCTCGTACGCCAGGTCCGGGACGGTGCCGTCGGGGGTCATGAGGCAGTAGTCCATGCACACTGGCTCGGGGGCATCACACTGGACCTGGGCCATGCACTGGAATGCCTCGCCGCACGAGCCGGGGCCGAACGGGACGCAGGCTCCCTGCTGGCAGATGGTGCCGGGCGGGCACGGCTCGACGATGCCCCAGCCGCTGCCGTCTTCGTTGCAGATGGCAATGGCGCCGTCCATGCACTCGACCGCACCCGGGACGCACACCCACGGCTGATCCGCACACTGGCCGTCGACACAGAACATGTCGTCCGGGCAGGGCTTGGGCTCTCCCCAGCCGACCTCGGGGCCGAGGCACTCGATGATGGCGTTGCCCTGGCAGCTCACCGTCCCTTTCATGCAGATCCCTTCCATGCACAGGAACTCCGGGCTGCAGTACGTTCCCTCGGGGCACTCGCCGCACACACCTCCGCAGCCGTCCGGCCCGCATTCCTTTCCTTCGCATTCGCCCACGCATCCACCGATGCACTCTCCGTTGAAGCAGTGGGTATCCCCGGGGCACGGCAGCTCGGTCAGCGTGAATCCGTCGTCTCCGCAGACGATCACGGTGAAGTCATCCTTGCACAGCTTGGTTCCGGGTTGGCAGACGGGACCGTCGACGCAGGCGCCGTACATGCAGGTCTGTCCGTCGGGGCAGGGATCCTTGGGGACCCAGCCGGAGCCGTTCTCCGCACAGGCGGCCGGGGTGTTGCCGAGGCAGATGGCCTCATCGGGGCCGCACAGATCCTCGTAACATGCGTTTTCGGCCAGATAGCACCAGAACGCCTCCTCGCAGTCCTTGTCGGACAGGCAGTCGACGCAGAAGCCGGTCAGGTCGTCGCACAGCATCCCTTCCGGGCATCCGTCGGAGCAGGGGAGCTTGCAGACGTTGTCCTCGCAGATGCCGCCCGGGCAGTCCTCGTCTTCCACGCACTCGACGCAGACGCCCTGCTCGAGGTCGCAGACGAGCCCTTCGGCGCAGTCTTCCGCCTTCTCGCATTGCACCAGGGGAATGCACTCCCACTTGGAGCAGACCTCACCCTCCGGACAATCCTGGCTGGTCAGGCACTCGACACACGTGAACGTGTTGGGATTGCAGTGCCCGCCGGGACAATCGGCATCCGACTGGCAACCGGCCGGAATCACGGCGTCGCCCGGAGGAACGGCGTCTCCGGGGATCAGGTCGGAGACATCCGACGCGCCGTCCGACTGCCACAGTCCCGGCGAACGGCTGCTTGGGCAGCCGGAAAGGGTGAGCAGACCCGCGACCAGGACCAGTGAGAGCAGGCGGTTCATGGAAACCTCCGAGCCGGCAAAAGGCCGGATTTGCACGCGGGAGTATAGCCAACCTCGAAACACAGATCAATCGCGCCGGGCGCTCGAGCAGGCGGAGGCCCTGATGCAGGGCCACGCGCAGTCAAATCAGATTCTGCGGCGGGCGCGGGTCAAAGCAGCAGACAAAGCCAGCAGGAGCAGGCCGATGGCCACAGCGGACGCCGCGGTTGCCGAGGTCCTTTGACCGAGGGTCAGGCTGCATCCACCACCCCCTCCTCCCCCGCCGCCCGGAGAATCCTCGACCGTGAAGCCGCCCGGCCCGGACGCATCGTCTTCCGGCTGGGACGCGACATCCTGCACCAGTCCCTCGTCAGGGGGATAGGTCTCTGCCGCATGGAAGCTGACCAGGGCATACGCAGCGGCATAGGCACCGTCCCGGACGGCCACCTTGGCCGTGTAGTCCCCTTCCTGCGGGTATCCGAACTCCAGCGGGCTGAGCGACAGCCATGGGGTATCCCAGTTGCCGTCGTAGTCGAAGTCGTATCGGACTTCGAGGGGAAACTTTTCCGGGTCATAGGATTCGGACGGGTCGATCGTGATGTACAGCCCCATCTTGCCTCCCACCTTGACTATCGGGACGGGGGGCACGTTGGCCACCGGCATCGCACCAAAGAGCGCCTTGTAGATGTTGAGCTTCCCGTTTCCCCATTCCTTGTTGGGGAGGTTGCCCATGATCGGCTCCTGGACCGCGCTGTTGACCACGGCATCGAACATGTCCTTGGGCGAGAACCCGGGCTTGAGCTGTTTCATGAGCGCCATGGTCCCGGCCACGTGCGGGCCAGCTCCCGACGTTCCGCCGAAGATCGTGTATCCCGCGTTGATGTCCAGGTTGCCCATGAGCATGCCCGTCTTGAGGCGGGCAAGCGGGGTGTAGGGATCGTCCGGGGCCGCGATGTCGATCACGGCAAAACCGTCCATGCGGGGACCCCGGCTGGAATAGGGGCGGATGTTGCCCAGCTCCTCCGGAAGTCCGAACTCCCCACCATAGGCAGCGACGGTCAATGCCAGGTTCGCGGTTCCCGGGTGGCAGATGGTGGATTCGGTCGATTCCCACTTGTCGAACTTGAGCGACCGCTCCCAGGACGAGACCGCATCGAGCGCGAACCCGTGAATCGGGAGTGTCTTGCCAGACTTGTTCGTCAGCTTCCACTTCCACATCCCGTTCATGACCTTCATCTCCTTGACATCCCAGACGTAGGTCATGCGGTGGACATAGCCGGCCAGCGACTTCTCGGCCATGCTGGCTGCCTGCATGTCGGTCGTGAGATCGACCTTCTGGCTGCCGCTGGCCGGCAGCTTCACGTACGTGCTGCTTCCGGGCAGGGCGACCGACAGGTCCACGTCCGTGGTTTCCCCCTTCCAGTAGAAGGAGACGATGTACATCGGGGTCCAGAACGGGTAGTCCGTGTACCCCGGGTACATGGGCGGGAATTCGATGCCGAGTATCGAATCCCCGGTGGGCAGCGTGGTCTGCACGTGCTTGCCCGATTCCGCCAGGTTGCCGGCCGGAACCACCTGGGCGATTCCGTCCTGCTGGTACATCTTGTCGATGGCCTTCTCCAGGTTGCTCGTGCCGTCCATGAACGTGGTCCCCCAACTGGAGAACTCGAAGAGCACGATGTGGACCTTCTGGTCCCTGGCCCAGACGAGCTTGGGGATGGTGCCGTCCACGCCGCTGCTGCCGAACGCTCCGTCCTTGCTCGAATCGATCATGTAGAGGTCCGCGTACGGGGCCATCCCGACGTACCGCTGCAACCCCGGGGTGTTGGCTGCCAGGATGCCTGCGACACCGGTCCCGTGCATGGAGGTGGGGACGCCGCTGGCATCGGCCGGGAACTTGTCCCAGGTGAGGCTCGACAGGTTTTCTCCGGCCACGTAATCGGTTCCGGACACGAAGGCTTTTCGGATCTTCGAGCTTTTGAGCAAGACCAGCTTCTCGTCGAGATCGAGGAGTCCGTTGCGGTTGACGTCGTCGACTGCGAGGATCGGTTCGCCAAAGCCGGGGTCCGCGTCGGTAAATCCCCCTTCCGGCCCGAAGTCACGCACCTCGTTTCCGTTGGTATCGGCATAGAGCCAGTCCAGGTCGACCTCGAACTTTCCGTCACCGACGAGGGTCTCCTTGAGCTCCTTCATGGACTTGGCGTTGTTGTAGAGGTTGACCAGGGTGACATCGAAGAACCGGAGCGTCTCGCCGGCCCCCGCCTTGCCGTCACCGTCGATGTCCGCGGCATCGGTGCCGAAGGTGAGCTCGCCGTTCCCGTCCACGTCGATCCAGCGGTAGTAGCCGCCGTCCGGGAGGAAGAAGGCGGGGTGGAACACATCGATTCCCGAGTCGATGTCTGCGATGCGGATTCCCTGGCCGGGCAGCTTGTCCAGCTTCCCCCAGATGTAGTCCGAGGTCTGCGGTGCGCCGGTCTGGGGCCTGGTCACGTTGAGCGGCTGTTGTGGGGCCACCACGTAGTCGCTCTCCACCTGGACCGTGATCGGCATGGCCTCCAGCGCCTCCAGTGCCTCCCAGGTGATGAATGCCGGGTAGATGGTATCGATGCGGTCGACATCGCCGGGCGCAGCATTCGTGCCGCCATCAGCGCCGCCGCTTCCCGTGCCTGCAAGCTTGCCCTGAGTTTCGGAGCCGGCTTTCGTGCTCATCCGCGAGAAGCGCATGCCGAGGCCTTCCAGCCCTTCGAGCTCCTCCTGGGCCAGCGGGCGGGCAAAGAGGACCGAGCCATGGAAGCCCGTTGCCGTGACGAGGCCGGGGCGCACCCACGAGGGCGGCTCCTGCGACACGAGTCGGAGGAAGCGCACCGACGGGGCCACGATCACCCGGTGCTCGGCCGCCCGGGCAGTCTGCGAGGAAACCAGGAGCAGAAGGATCGGAAGAACGGAAAGGGAACGCATTCAGGGTACCCCTGTGCAAGAGCCAGGACAACCGGGGGAGCTTACCGGTTTGCGATGCAGCAAGTCAACGCGGATGCTTCAGCCGTTGCGCTTGATGAGGTTGTACAGGATTCCCTTCTGTACGTGCAGTCTGTTCTCCGCCTGGTCGAAGATGATCGACTGCGGGTGGTCGCAGACCTCGTCGACGACCTCGTGTCCGCGGTGGGCCGGCAGGCAGTGCATGAACCGCCAGTCCCTGGACGCGTGAGAGAGCAGGGACATGTTCACCTGGTACGGCTTGAAGAGCGCGTTACGGGCAGCGGCCTGGTCTTCCTGGCCCATGGAGGCCCATACGTCGGTGTAGACGACCTGGGCACCGGAGACCGCCTGAATCGGGTCGTTGAGCACTTCGATGACGGAGCCGTTGCGGTCCTTGTCCGCCATGGCCAGCGTGAGGATCTCGGCCAGCGGCTCGTTGCCTCGGGGGGTGGCGATGGTCAGGTGGACGCCGAGCTTGGCCGCCCCGAGGATCAGTGAATGGGCCACGTTGTTCCCGTCGCCGACGTAGGTGACCTTGAGGCCGTCGAGCTTGCCCAGGTGCTCCCACATCGTGAAGTAGTCCGTCAGCCCCTGGCACGGATGGAGCAGGTCGGTCAGCCCGTTGATCGTCGGGATCGTGGCGTGCTTGGCGAACTCCACCACCTCGTCGTGGGCAAACGTGCGGATCATCATGGCATCGATGTAGCGGGACAGGACCCGGGCGGTATCCGCAATGGTCTCCCCGCGGCCGAGCTGGAGCTCATCCGGGCGGAACAGCATGCCGTAGCCGCCGAGCTGGTAGATGGCAGTCTCGAACGACACGCGGGTCCGGGTGGACGGCTTGCGGAACAGCATGCCCAGTACCTTGCCTTCGCAGGCGTGGGCGAATTCCTGCCTGTTCTGCTTCATGCGCTTGACCAGGTCGAACAGATCCAGGATGTCCTGGCGGGTCAGATCCGCTATCCTCAGTAGATCCTTTGGCCACATGGGATTCTCCTCCTCCTCCCAAAAAAGACGGACGGAGACTACACCAGGACTCCGGCGAGTTCAATGGTCAGCAGAAGGGCTTCCGGGCCGCCTTCCTGGGGGGCGGCCCTCTGGCTGCGGCCCACGCCGGTCCAGAGGGCTCCCCTCCGTTCCGGCCCGTCGACAGGGGCACCTCGTTCCGGCCCCCACCAGGCTGGTGGAGTGTTCTCAGCGCTCCAGCAACGCCCTCAGGTATACCCGTTCGCCCCGGAGGAACGCGGTATGAACGATTCCGCCCACCATGCCGGACTGGTCGCGAAACATCCCCCGGACCCAGAAGGGGAAGCGGGCCAGGGCGGCCTCCTTCATCGCATGGGTCCGGTCGAGGGCGGACAGCACGTTGGCGGTGATGTCCTCGATCTCGAGCAGCCGCAGGCCGTGACGGCCCGACGACAGAACGGAACGCAGCGCGTCGGCCTGGTGCGTGTCGCGGACGTCGCAGAAGCAGAAGCGGCCGCCGCGACGGAGCACCCGGGCCACCTCCGAGAGGAAGCGGTCCATGGAGCCGTAGCAGTGGGACGATTCGACGTTGAGGACGACATCGAACGAGCCGTCGGGAAACGGCAGCGCTTCGGCATCGGCGGGGACGAAGGAGAGGTTGGCAAGCGGCCTGTGTTCGGCGGGGGCAGCCGGCCGCCGTCCGGTAGTTGTGTGAGAAGAGCGCCCATAGCGGATACCCGTGCCATACCGGCGGTTCGCGTGTGCGACGGCCGACGGGGAGATGTCGGTGGCCACCAAGCGCTTCGGCCCTAGGTTCCGGGCGATCCAGGCGGCTCCCCCGCCCCGACCGCAGCCGATCTCCAGGACATCGAGGCCCTCCAGGGCCGGTCCGGACGGCGAGCGGGCGGATGAGACGGTCGACGGTCCCTTTCCCATCGCCCCCGCCACGACCTGGGAGTAGAGCTGGATGAAGAAGCGGTTCTCCTCGTCCCCGGGGTCAAGCTTGAGGGTCTTTCCGTCCCCGTCCAGCGATGCGTACCCGAAGTTCAAGAACGGAACATCGTGACCGCTGTAGAAGCGGGACATGGCCTCGTAGGCCAGCCGTGTGGTCATCCGCCGCACGCCGGGCGCGCTGGCCAGGAGCATCTTCATGAATCGGAACAGCATCGGCCCCCTCCGCATCGCGGCCTTTACTCGGCAGGCTGGAAAGGCTATCGTCCGCCGCTGGAGAATGCAAGCGGGGGGTGGGGGCCGTGCGGATTGCTCTGGGGCTACCGGGACTGGGATTGCGTGGGGTGCCGCGACAGCGGTCGCTCACCTGTCTGCGCCCGACGGCTCTGGCGATCCTGGCCGGGCTGACCCCGCCCGACGTCGAGGTGAAGGTATTCGACGACCGGTTCGAGGAACCCCCGCTCGACGAGCGATGGGACCTGGTCGCGCTTTCGGTCGGCACTCTGCAGGCCCGGCGGGCCTACGAGATCGCCTCGCAGTTCCGGCGTCGGGGGACGAGGGTGGTCGTCGGGGGATTCCACCCGTCCCAGTGCCCCGACGAGGCCGCCCGATTCGCGGACGTCGTCGCCGTGGGCGAGGCCGAGGTGCTCTGGCCCCGGATCGTCGAGGACCTGCAAAAGGGGAAGCTGCAGGCGCTCTACCGCCACGATGAGCCGGCCGACCTGGCGCTGTGCCGCCCCAGGACGCAGGTGCTGGACGGCAAGGGGTATGCTCCGGTCAACGTGATCCAGTTCGTCCGCGGGTGCAGCCACCACTGCGACTTCTGCTCGGTCCACGCGTTCTACCCCCGGGGGCCGCGCAACCGGCCGCTGCGGGACGTCGTGACCGAGCTCGAGTCCGCAAAGGACCGCTGGACTTTTTTTGCGGACGACAACCTCACCGCGAGGCCGGCGCTCGCCAAGGATCTGCTGCGGGAGATCGCACCGATGGGCAAGCGGTGGGTGGCCCAGACTTCCCTGGATTTCGTGGACGACCCCGAGTTGTTGCGCCTCATGTCCCGCAGCGGCTGCCAGTGCGTCATCGTGGGGCTCGAGTCGCTCAATTCGGGCAGCATCCGCCAGATGGGCAAGGGGTGGGCCCGGGCCGACGAGTACGCGACCCGGCTTGCAAAGGTCCGCGACCTGGGGATCATGGTGTACGCAACCTTCGTGTTCGGCTACGACGGCGACACTCCCGACGTGTTTGAGCGCACGTACGACTTTGCCATGGAGCACAAGTTTTTCCTGGTCAACTTCAACCACCTGAATCCCTTCCCAGGAACCGGGCTCTACCGGCGACTCAGCGACGAAGGGAGGCTGCGGTATGAGCGCTGGTGGATCGATCCCCGATACCGCTTCGGTGACGTGGTGTTCGAGCCGCGTGGGATGACCGCAAAGCAGCTTTCCGAGGGGGCATTCGGCATCCGGAAGCGGATCCACGGCTATCCGGCCATCCTCAGGAGGATGCTGGACCGGGGGACCAACCTGGCAAGCCCCTCGAACGCACTGACCTACCTGCTGGTGAACTACGGCTCCCGGAAGGACATCCTGAGCAAGCAGGGGCTGCCGCTCGGGCTCGAGCCGGGGCTGCCCTCATGAAGATCGTGTTCATCAAGCCCAACATGGGGCTGGTCAACGGCGCTCCATACGACGACCACGGGCGCATGGAGCCGCTGACGTTCGGCGTGCTGGCTGGAATCACCCCTCCGCAACATGAGACCGTGCTGTACGACGACCGGTTCGAGTGCCTCCCGTTCGAGGAGGACATGGATCTCGTGGCCATCAACACCGAGATCTACACCGCCCGTCGGGCCTACGAGATTGCGGACCGCTTCCGCAACCGGGGCATCCCCGTCGCGCTGGGCGGCTTCCACACCACGCTCATCCCCGAAGAGTCCATGGAGCACGCCGATGCCGTGGTCCTGGGCGATGCCGAGCCCGTGTGGGAGCGGCTCCTGCTCGACCTGGAGAAGGGGCGCCTGAAGCGGCGCTACCTGGGGAGTTTTGGCGGAAGAGCCACGGGCGGACGGGGTGGGGGGCGTGGTGCGCCAGACAAGTCATGGGCACCCCGTGTGGGAGGGTGCTCCGCGCCCGACCTGCAGTCTTCCCTCCTCACAGGCATCCACACGGACTGGAGCATCTTCAAGGGCAAGAAGTACTTGCCTGTTCGTCTGACACAGTTTTCCCGGGGGTGCGTGAATCAGTGCGAGTACTGTGCGACCGGCAACATCTACCGCCAGCACCACGCCTGCCGCCCGGTGGACGAGGTCCTGCGGGAGCTTTCCGAGGTCGGTGCCCGTTTCGTGTTCTTCGTGGACGACAACCTCATTGCGAACAAGGAGCTGGCCCGGGAGCTGTTCCGGCGATTGAAGCCGATGCGCATCCGCTGGTTCGGGCAGGCCGATCTGTCCTTCGCGGCGGACCCGGCGTTCATGGAGCTGATGCTGGAGAGTGGCTGTTCCGGGCTGGTCGTGGGGTTCGAGTCGCTCGACCAGCGCAACCTCGTCCAGATGCAGAAGAACTGCAACCTGGGCTTTGATACCTATGACCCGATGGTCGAGGCGATCCGCCGGTCGGGGCTGATGCTGTGGGCCGCATTCCTGCTGGGCTACGACAACGAGACGCCGGAGAGCGTCAAGGCCACCTGCGACTGGGCGCTGTCCAAGAAGTTCGCGTTTTCTGCGTTCAACATCCTCATGCCGTACCCGGGAACGCCGCTGTATGCCCGGATGAAGAAGGAAGGGCGGCTGCTGTACGACGGCAGGTGGTGGCTCCACGACGACTACCGCTTCGGGATGCCGGGGATGCGGCCGCTCAACTGTTCGCCCGACGAGCTGGCCCGGGCCTGCCTGGATGCCCGCCGTCGCCACAGCTCCATCCCGTCCATCTTCCGCCGGGCCTTCGACCGCAAGACGAACATGAAGGATGCGTGGAGCCTGGCGACGTACTTCTCCTACAACCCGCTGTTCCGGGACGAGATGCTCAAGAAGCACGGCATGGTGCTCGGCTACCGCGGCATCGAACGCCCCCGCAGCGTGGAACTGCTGGGCAAGGGGGCGGAGCCGGTGTGAGAGCGGCAGCCGGAAGTGGTCGCCAGTTCATGTCTGACGGTGCCCCCGATAGCCCCCCCGCCTTTGAGGCCTCTGCACCGCAGACCCTACTTCGGGTATACGTCGGATTCGGGCTCGCCCGTGTCGGCCACGGGGAAAACGTCGTACTGCGGCGTGTCGCACACGGCCACCTTGGTGTTGTATTCCTCTTCCAGACACCAGGTGATTGCCTCCACGTGGCAGTCCTCGTTCTCGTTGCACAGTGTATCGGTCGGATGCTGATAGTCCCGCCTGGAGGCACTGCAGAGCCGGTGGCACCTTCCCAGCCAGATGTCATCGGAGATGCCCTTCAATGGTCCAGAGTAGTCGCCAGTACAGACCTCTCCATCCGGACATTCCATCTCAGGGTTGTTGAACCTCTCTCGCAGCTTCTTGACGGCTTCGCTCCACCGGTCCTCGTCGAACGGGTCGACATCGAGCGTAGATGTGGCGCATATGGCATGGATGTCGCAGTAGCTCCCAGTCGGATAGCAAAGACACTTCTGAAGGCTCGATGGAGGGATTGCACTCCGGTCAGGAAGCTCAGCCCGAACATCCGGCGGACGGAGCCTCCTGACGTCAGCGTCCGGTTCTCGCGCCCCGCCGTCCTGAGCAGAGACCACGGCGTCTCCTCCTGCCCGTACTGCCCCATCGCCGGTCTGCCCACCTCCCCCGTTTCCGGTTGAACCGGAGTCCTTGTCGCACGCCGACAGAAGAGCGGGCAGGACCACAAGGCCAACCAGACAAGCACATCTCAGCAACTTCCTATTCGTGGTCATGGATGCCTCCTTCTCAAGGACACGGGGCGGTCGGGCACCCCGGAACAGCGTCGATCCCGAAGCGTGAACCGTTCCACCGGTTGAAGATCATGGGTTCATCGATCAGGCCTTTCATGGCCCAACTGGAGTCCGTCGCGTACTGACCGATGGTGACCGCCTGCGGTGCCCGGTCGGCCACCTTGGCCACGCAGGCTCGGTCGCACGTTCCATTAGGGAAGTCCCATTCTTCATCGACAGTGTCCCAGCGGATCACCAACAACCAGAGCCGCCCCTCGTGCCAGTCTGCCGGGTTCTCCGCGACATCGTAGCCGGCGACGACCCAGTACCATGCGTCCGGCCATAGAGTCCTCGCACTCGTCAGTGACCGCCAGATCGTTCCGTCGTGCAGCCAGACCCTCGCCTTTCCGGTGTTGCCGGGTTGCGGGATGATGTCGACCTGGAACATGGCCGAGTCGAAGATCTGGTGCCCGCTTCCGGTCTGGAAGTCATCGGCTCGAAAAAACGCGTCGGCCCGAAATCCGCGAGCGCCATGCCCCTGGAACGGCTGGCCGAGACTCCGAATGGAATCGTGGGCTGAGATCACTACGCGATCGCCGGTACCTGGCCCCTCAAAGGCGCCAGCCTCTTGGTAATCGCATTGGAGGTTCGAACAAGACAAGCTTGGCTCAGTAAGCACGCCGAAGTTCTGCACCGTCTGAACCCAACCGGAGTAGTCGGTCGGGTCCAACTCACTGTTGTGGCCCAGGTCGAAGTTCGAAGCGTACACGCGCAAGTCCGTTTCGAACAGAGCGGTGGAGAGGGAGTTCCTCCCCAGGTCATAGATCGACAGCCAGTCGTTCGAGTCCTGGAACGTGTCCCCCACGGGGTTCTGGCTCGAGCAGTCGGGATCGTCGTCGAGGGTCCCCGGGTTGCATCCCGCTGCGGATCGCTCATCTTGGAACCAGTTCAGGTTGGCGCAAACGGTGCCCGTCTGAGTCCATCCGTTTCGGTTCCAGTCCGCTTTGCAGTTGCCGAGGCCCGTACAGGCGAAAGTGGGGGTCGTGCAACACGCCGAGAACGGATCCTGGGGCACCGGAACCGGAATGGTATTATCTAATGGATTGTAAGCGTATACGGCGGCAGCTTGCAATGAAGACAGCGGTGTTTCAGTCAACTGAACTTCTGCAAGATCCGCTAGCAGACCTCGAGAGAACCGGATGTCCTGCCATTGGTCTCTCTCCAGCCAGCACCGTCTCACACCCTGGTTGTGATCGTCGCAATTGCCAGTCTGGGGACAGTCGTCATCGAAGTTGCACCCCGCTCCCACTTCGTCAGGCCACGGCTGTCCGCCCGGTTGCTGGTTCTTCCGCGATTGAGCCCATGCGTAGGAGTAGTTCATCAGGGAAGGGTAGTTCGCCTTGTTGTTCCGTGGCTCGCATCCGTCGTGGTCTTCGAAACCGCCGTGTTCGAGCCCCAGTTGATGACCGTGCTCATGGGCGAGTGCAGCGGCCCGGTCTCCCCCTTCGGAGACAACGGTTAGTCGGGGATTGGTGCCGCTCGTGACTCCGCCCCCGTGCTGGTGCTGGAGCAACATGTACCGGTGGGTCCGGGTGAATTTGCGGAAGGTTGGCATGTTCCGGTTGTAGTGCGAGTTGACGACCCAGACGTTGGTGTCAGTGTTTTCGTTGTTAGGGAACACCTGCCCGTCATGAAGGGCTACCCGTACCTGGTAGTGCGCTCCCAGCTCTCCGGGGCAGTCTGCCGGATCCGTAGAAACGTTGGAGAAGCACTCCAGCCCTTCTTCGGAGAGCACATGCTCCAGCCAGTCCCTCTCATCTACATTCAGGAAGTGGTTTCCACCCGCTCCATCGTCCTCGCTGTCCATGTGGATGAGGGAGTCGAATTCCCTGGGGTCGGTCCCCAATGCAGACAGTGGGCTGGAGTGGCATGGTCCCGTGCAAGGGACCCACGTGGCATCGACTGAGCAGCCGTTCGGGCCCGGATCGTAGTAGGGGGCGAGCGCAGTCTGGTCGCACTGCTTCCGGACACCGAACACCTCCCACCCATCCTTCAGTCCGTCGTTGTCGGTGTCGGAAGCGTGAAATCCGGCTCTGGCGGAGAAGTCGTAGGCTCCGCCGGAGCAGTCCGGGGAGGGGCCCGTCGCACTGTCGCAGGTGTTGATGGTCAACTGCGCATCGGTCGGATTCGACAGTGACTCCAACTCGTTCGTCAGTCCGTCGCCGTCCAGGTCCTGGTAGATGGTCGCGGACCCCCACCCGGTGGCGGACCGGTGGTGGAACATCCTGGTGGAGACCGCCGAGGTCGGCAGCGCAGAACCGACGAGCACGTGTCCGGCGAAACTGGAAAACGGTACGTCCGCTCGGGAAAGAAGGGATACCTCGTTGGTCCCCTCCACGAAGGAGCCGCAACCGGAGTCGCAATTGAGGTTGCTCGAGGAAAACACCAGAAGGCGGTTGGCAAAAAGCGTTGGGTCTGTTTGCCACCGCGCAACCCCAACCAAGATCCGGTCGGGCGCTCGGACTTCGTGCATCACCATCCGCCACCCGCCGAACCATTGGTCGTTCCAGTAGTAGGCGGTGTACCCGTCCCTCTGGATTCGGATGTCGCAGGTCCCCTGCCTGCCGGTATCCCATCCTGCCACGACGACCCTCACCGTGGTCGTGGAGGTCACCGTGAACGCCGCATAGGAATCATACTGCCCCGGCCCGTCGTCGTCATCCACAGCGATCACGGCCCCGGTGTTGACATTGAGGATCTGCACGACCGTGTCGACCACGTTCGACTGCCCCGGGATGTTCTTGAGGTCGGACGTCGAGACTGCATAGTTGCCCGGGACCGCCAGGAATGAGTAGGCCCACACAGGGTAGGTGGCCATGTCATAGCAGAGGATGTTGGTCGAGCCGGAAGGTGTCGTGTTGCACGTCTCGGCGTGAGCCGGCGCACCGGCAAGACTGAGAAGCAGCACGGCCCAGGCGGAGAGAGAGGAGAGCGACGTTCTCATTGCTCGCCTCCCAGGATCTTCTCCTTCAGCTCGGCCTTCTGGTCGGAGTCGAGGTTGTCGTCGGCCGCCAGCGCGGCCTCGTACTCCGCGTACTTCGCCTTGATGTGGGCATCTTCTTCTGCGGAAAGCGCTGGGGCTTCGGTTGGCGGCACCTTGGCCAGGGCGGCCTCGAAGGCCTCCTTGCCCTTGGGCGGAAGCTGCTCCCAGCCGGATGCCTTGTTCTCGTCCAGGATCTGCTGGAGCTCGAAGGCCATCTCGTCCGGATCGACCTTGGGGGGCTGCGAAGGCTTCTTCGGCTCCTCGGGCTCAGGGTCATCCAGAGGAAGGAGCGCCGTAGCGAGTTCTGCGCCTGTAGTGAGATCCGGCGGTGGGGTTTCGTTCTGTTCAAATGCAGGAGATTCGGCCCCAAAGCAACCGGGCAAGACGACTACCATCAGGCAGGCAGCCGCAAGACAAGACAAGACAAGACAAGACAAGACAAGACAAGACAAGACGCTTCTCCTCCCGTCGCAAGCCATGCCATACCTCCTGTTCGAGCAAACACGCCCATGATGGCAGGCGAATCCTGGAGTGTCAATAGCAAAAAAAGAGAGACATGCAGCCGACATCAATCTGGACGCTTTTGCGTGGTGCGAAGAAGGAAGACGCCAGCCTTCCACAAATCTGTCCTTTTGATCTGTCGAAGTGCGACTGGAGCCGGCGACGGGCAGTCGGTATCCCCAGGCCTTCACAACCCCGGACTTTGCGGGAGCTGTTGGCGGGGGATGCCGAGGAAATCGAGGATGTAGGCCGCACTGGCCTTGGGCTGCTCTTCGAACAGCATGTGGGACGAGAGCTCGAACACGTGCCACTCGGGCGGAGTGGGAAGGTTACGCAGGATCTCCTCCTGGAACGACGGGGGGAGGATGGGGTCGTACCGCCCGCTCAACACGAGGACCGGGACGGTCAGCTCCTTCAGGCGTGGGCGGAGGTCGTAGAGCTCCCCCTCCATGACGTTCCGGCAGAGCAGCGGGTTGGCCAGACCGAACCGAAGCTCGCGGCAGGTGATGAGGTTGAGGACGGCATCGGATTCGAGCCCGGTGGGGCGCAGTGTTTCCTTGCCTGCAGCGGCCCGGGCCGTGAACAGGCCGAAGCGTCGCTCCGCCAGGTCGCGGGCCATGGCCACCATCTCGAACTGGCCGTCGAGCGTGTACGCCAGGTCAAAGAGCATGGACTCGAGCAGGTCATTTCTGGAGATGCCCGGTGCCAGAGGGCCGACGTCTTTGGCATCGGCCCGGGCAAGGAGGACCCGGGCCCTCCCGAGTGCCCGGAGAAAGCCGGGCCACCGCTCTTCGAGTGACAGGAAGAAGCCGGTCTTGACCTCGTTGCGGGCCGAGATGTAGCCGTGGTGCGGGCTTGTGGCCGCAAGCACCAGGGCACGGGTTGCCTCCGGGTGGGCCAGGGCGAACTTCATGGCCAGGAAGCCGCCGGCGGACTTGCCCAGCAGGACGACCGGACGCCCGTCCAGGAGCTCCTGGTGAAGGAACCAGGTGTCCTCCACGATCCGGTCGAGAGTGAACCGATCTTCCTTGCCCTCCAGCTCGGCCGGATCCGCCACCCGGGCCGACAGGCCGCTTCCTCTCTGATGGAAGTACAGGATCGTGCAGTGCGCCCGGAGCGACTCCCACAGCAGCCCTCCCCGCTGGAGGTGACGCCTGGGATAACCCGGTCCCCCGTGGAACACGATGAGGTCGGCCATGGACGGGCCGGTCGGTCGGCTCAGCTCATAGTACAGCGGGAACTTCCCTGCAGACGGGTCCAACGCATCCCAGGGCGTATCGATGCACCCCGATTCTTCGGTCCAGAGGGGGAACTCCTCCGTGTCGCGGCGGCACTCGTCAGGCCGCTCCGCAGCCTGCAAAGGGGTCCTCCCGCTCACCAGAGCCAGGACGAGGAGCCAGTGCCGAAATCGGAAGAGAAGGTCGTTTCCCATCACCAGATGGAGGACTGGATTCGTTCTGCGATGAACTGCTTGAGCAGCAGAAGATGCTCCGGCCGGATCTCATCGAACTGGATCCCCATGCCGCGCTCTTCCTCGGGACCGGTACCCTTGGCCCAGCGCACGGTTCCCCGGGCCTCGATGACCTCGTCCCTGCCGGGCAGCTTGAACTTGACCTGGATGGCGGAGCCGGTCGGAGAAACCCTCGTCGAGCGGATGAAGCAGCCGCCCAGGCTCAGATTGCTCATGAGCGAGTCGCTCGCGTCGGCATCGATCTCGTCGTGGTAGATGGTCCGGATGCGTACGTCGACGCGCTCGAACTGGCGCTGGTTCGTGAAGTCGGTCATCTCTTCCCCCACCCCTGTGCGGCGTCAATCATATATTTCCTGGATCAGCCATTCAAGCCCGCGAAGCCCGAGCACGAACTTCCACCTCTCCGAGTTGGAGGAGCCGTTGCGTGCCGGCGGTACCAGCTCGATCTCCACCGTCTCCGACGAGAGGCGCCGGAACTGCATCCCCGCCTCCAGCGCTCCGTCCACGTCGGAGGGGATTCCGGCCAGCGTCCCGACTCGTGCCTGGTAGCCTTTCACCCAGTCCGCGATCGAGTTGCGCCGCGAGTCGAGCTTGCCGGCGAACCAGAGGTCCGCCCACTCGTCCCCGAGGCGCTTTCCGTTGTCCACCAGCATGGTCGTGTCGAAGTAGCGGGTCAGCTCCGGGTTTCCCTCCGGCATGACCCCGAACAGCGTTCGGATGAAGCTGCGGAAGGCATCTTTGGGCGCGGCGCACGCATCCCGACATCCCCCCACCATGATCTCCTGCTTCTCCGTGTTGTGCTTGGGCAGCATTTTCTTTGCGGGTGAAGCCTCTGGTGAGGCTGGCGGATCCTGTGCCTTGGCCGGAGAAGAGTCCGGTGGTGCCTCCGGGCCGGCCGTGTTTCGACACGATAGGGCAGGCAGCGCCAGGAGCAGCGGGATGGCAATCGGAATGATTCTGCGCATCGTCGATGACCTCCTATTTCCCGATGCAGAAGTGCGAGAAGATGTGGTCGAGGATCTTCTCCTGGACCGGTCCCTTTCCCGTGACTTCGTGAATGTGCTGCAGCGCCTGTCGAAGCAGCGAGGCAAGGACGTCGGCTGGAAGAGAGTCCAACTGGTGTCGGCAGTCCTCCAGGGTGCGGGCGGCCACTGCTGCGGCCTCCCGCTGTCGCTCGCTGGCCAGGAGCACGGCCGCGGAGCCGTCGGCCATCCGTCTGTGGGCCTCTTCACGCATGGCAACGGCCAGCTCCGCCAGGCCCTGACCGGTGCGGGCCGAGATGCGAAAGACCGGCAGCAGGGGGGCCAAAGCCCCTGCAGCCGGAGTCGTTTCCCGATCGATCTTGGTCGTGACATGCCAGACCGGGGCGGCAGACTCGGTTCCGGCAAGTGTGCCCGCTGCCCGGTAGCCGCCCTCGGGGATTCCCCCCTCCTCGTGCAGCAACAGGACGAGGTCCGCTTCGCTGACCTGATCCAGAGTCCGCTCGATTCCCGACCGCTCCGCCTGTCCCCCGGCTTCGTGCAGCCCGGCGGTATCCACCAGGAGCACAGGCACTTCGAGCAGAGGCACGGCCCGGGAAGAAGGCAGGAACTCCTCCAGGTAGTCCCTGGTCGTCCCCGGCTCCTCGCTCACGATGGCCCGTTGCCGGCCCAGCAGTGCATTGAACAGAGAGCTCTTGCCGACGTTGGGGGGGCCGGCCAGGACCACCCGGAACCCGTTCTTCAGCAGGCGTGCGCGTTCGTACGAGGCGGCGAGGCCGGCCAGGTCGCTCGAAAGTCCGCTGAGCATCGAATTCAGCTCAGACCGGGGCATCTCGGGGACGTCCTCGGGAAAGTCGATCTCCGCTTCGAGGCGGGCCAGCAGGTCCAGGAGCTGCGCCGCCAGGCCCTCGATGACCCTTCCCACGTCCCCGAGCAGCCCGCTCGCCGCGGCGTGGAGGGCTGCAACGGACCGGGCATCGACCAGGTCCGACACGGCCTCGGCCTGGGCCAGATCCTTGCGGCCGTTCAGGAACGCCCGCAGCGTGAGCTCGCCGGGGCTGGCCGGTCTCGCCCCAAGGTCGCAGAGCATGTGCTGGACCGTAGCCATCAGCAGGGGGTTGCCGTGCAGGTGGAATTCCACCACATCTTCGCCAGTGTAGCTGTTGGGGTGGACGAACCGGACCAGGAGTGCCTCGTCCACGGGGCGCCCGGTCTCCGGATTCCGCACCACCCGCCGCACCAGCCGTCCCGCTGCCGGCAGTCGGGCCGGCGCAATCAGCGCCTGGGCCAGCTCGAAGGCCTGTTCCCCCGACACGCGCACGATCCCCACCGCACCTCGGCCCGGCGGCGTCGCCGCGGCCACGATGGTATCGGCCAGGTTGCTTTCTACGGCCATTCAGGCGCCCTGCTTCTCCGCCCGGGCCCAGGCATCCTTGAGGGTCACGGTTCGGTTGAACACCGGCTTTGCCGAGCTGGCATCAGGGTCCACGCAGAAGTAGCCGAGCCGTTCGAACTGGCAGCGGAAGCCGGGCTCCTGGCCGCCCAGCGCGGGCTCGAGCAGGCAACCGTCGAGGACCTGGAGGGACGATGGGTTGAGCGCGTTGTGGAAGTCCCCGCCCGGGGCATCGGCCGGGTTTTCGATGGTGAAGAGGTGGTCGTAGAGGCGCACTTCTCCCTTGACCGCGTGGGCAGCAGAAACCCAGTGCAGCGTGGACTTGACCTTGCGGCCGTCGGGCGAATCGCCGCCGCGGGTTGCGGGATCGTACGTGCAGACGAGCTCGGTGATCCGTCCGGTGGTCGGGTCCTTGACCACCTTCGTGCACGTGATGAAATAGGCGTACCGCAGCCTCACTTCCTTGCCGGGAGACAGTCGGAAGAACTTCTTGGGCGGGTCCTCCATGAAATCGTCCTGCTCGATGTAGATCTCCCGACCAAACGGGATCTTCCGGGTTCCGGCAGCCGGGTCTTCGGGGTTGTTGACCGCGTCGAACCACTCGACCTGCCCTTCCGGGTAGTTCTCGATGGTCACCTTGATCGGGTTGAGCACGGCCATATAGCGGGGGGCCCGCTTGTTGAGGTCGTCCCGTACGCAGTGCTCGAGCAGCCGGACGTCCACGGTGCTGTCGTTCTTGGCCACGCCGATGCGGTCGCAGAAGCCACGCAGCGCTTCGGGGGTGTACCCTCGGCGGCGCATCCCCTGGATGGTAGGCATCCGCGGGTCGTCCCAGCCGCGCACCAGCCCCTCCTTCACGAGCTGGAGCAGCTTGCGCTTGCTCATCAGCGTGTACGTCATGTTGAGGCGGGCGAACTCGATCTGCTGCGGGTGGACCGGGGTCGCAAGCTCGTCCAGGAACCAGTCGTACAGGGGGCGATGGTCTTCGAACTCGAGGGTGCAGATCGAGTGAGTGATCCGCTCCATCTCGTCGGAGACGCAGTGGGCGTAGTCGTACATCGGGTAGATGCACCACTTGTCCCCGGTCCGGTGATGGTGGGCATGGAGCACCCGGTACATGACCGGGTCGCGCATGTTGATGTTGGGCGACGCCATGTCGATCTTGGCACGCAGCGTGATCGTACCGTCCGGGAACTCGCCCGCCCTCATGCGGCGGAACAGGTCGAGGCTTTCGGTCGGCGGCCGGTCGCGCCACGGGCTGTGCTTGCCGGGCTCGGTGAGCGTGCCCCGGTACTCCCTCATCTGCTCCGCAGTCAGGTGGCAGACGTAGGCCTTGCCCTTGAGGATGAGCTGCTCCGCGTACTGGTAGAGCTGCTCGAAGTAGTCGGAGGCGTAGTACTCCCGACCCTCCCAGTCGAAGCCGAGCCAGCGCACGTCCTCCCGGATGGAGTTGACGTACTCGACCTCTTCCTTGGTCGGGTTGGTGTCATCGAGCCTCAAGTTGCACTTGCCCGCATAGTCCCTGGCGATGCCGAAGTTCAGGCAGATGGACTTGGCGTGGCCCACGTGCAGGTAGCCGTTGGGCTCCGGCGGGAAGCGGGTGTGGACCCTGCCCCCGAACCGGCCGCTCCGGTTGTGCTCGTCGATGATGTCCCGGATGAAATTCTTCGGCGTGGCCTCGCCCACCCCTTCTTCCGGCTTGAGGCTGTCGTTGGTTGTGTCGCTCATGGCTCGTCTCCCGTGTCGCTTCGGTCGTGTCTTTCCGGCAGGGCCCTTTTCCTTCCCTACTCGTGCTTGTCGTCCGTCTCGGCCCCCTGGGCCTTTGCCAGCGCCTTCAGATGCGCCACTGCCTCCCGGAGCCGCTGCTGGCACAGGGGCTTGCCGATGACCTCCATGGTCTCGAACAGCCCGGGGCTCGCCTGCCGCCCGGTGACCGCGATGCGGACCGGCATGAACAGGATCTTGGGCCTGGTTCCGGTCCGCTCGCAGAAGGCCCGCAGCACCTGCTCCAGCGAAGGCACGTCCCAGGTCCGCAGCTTGTCGAGCTCGTCGGTCGCCTGCTGCAACAGGTCCGCGGCAACGGCCGGCGGCGTGTTCTTCGGCACCAGCAGGGCCGGATCATACTGGATCTCGGCCGAGAAAAAGTACGTGGTCATGTTCGCGAACTGGTCGAGCCGCTCGATCCGCTCCCGCATGAGCGGCACGATGCGCCGGATGTAGTCCCGGGCGTAGAGGTTGTTCACGATCCGGTCGGTCAGCTCGTCCTCGCTCATGGCCCGGACGTAGAGCCCGTTGAGCCAGTTGAGCTTGGCCAGGTCGAACACCGGCTCCCCGAGGCTGACCCGGCCGATGTCGAAGTTCTCGATGAGCTCGGCCAGGGTGAACTTCTCACGGTCTTCGCCAAACGAATACCCGACCAGGGCCAGGAAGTTCAGGAGCACTTCGGGCATGATGCCGATGCGCTGGTAGTACAGGATGGACGTCGGGTTCTTGCGCTTGGAGATCTTGCTCTTGTCCCGGTTGCGCAGAAGCGGCATGTGGATGAACTCGGGCGGCTGCCATCCGAAGGCCTCGTAGAGGCGGACGTGCTTGGGCGTCGAGGGGATCCACTCCTCGGCCCGGATCACGTGGGTGATGCCCATGAGATGGTCGTCGACCACGTTGGCCAGGTGGTACGTGGGGAAGCCGTCCGACTTGAGCAGCACCTGGTCGTCCATCTGGTAGTTGGGATAGCGGATCTCACCGCGCAGCCGGTCGGTGAAGACCGAGTCCCCCTCCCGGGGCATCTTCAGGCGGATGACGTACGGCATGGCGGCCGCGAGCTTGTCCTTGACCTCGGCCTCGGACAGGTGGCTGCAATGGCCGTCGTATCCGGTCGTGGGGCGCTTCTCCTCGACCATCTTCCTGCGCATTTCCTCGAGTCTTTCCGGGGTGCAGAAGCAGCGGTATGCCTGGCCCCGGTCGATGAGGATCTGCGCGTGCTCACGGTAGATGGCGGCTCGCTCGGACTGGCGATAGGGGCCGCAAGGGCCGCCGATGTCCGGACCTTCGTCCCAGGTGATCCCGGTCCACTTGAGCGCATCCATGATGGCCTGCTCATACTCGGGGGCGGACCGGGTCTGGTCCGTGTCCTCGATGCGCAGGATGAACTGGCCGCCGTGCTTGCGGGCAAAGCAGTAGTTGAACAGAGCGATGTACGCGGTCCCGACGTGCGGGTCGCCGGTAGGGCTGGGGGCAATTCGAGTCCTGACCATCATGTCTCCTTGTCGTGCGGGGTCCCCTGAAGCGTTCTGGGCATCCGGGGACGGGCCCGGGTCAGAAAGGCACGTACCTCCTCGCTTCCCCAATCCTTGTAGGTCCAGGGGAGCGGCTGATAAGCGCCGGTATGATAGATCAAAGTCAGATCGCCGTAAATCCCCTGCCCCAGATACACGCGCTGGTGGCGGGGTTTCCCCGTGGCGAGCACGAGGTTGAACGGGGTCAGGAACCCCGGATCCAGGTTCACCCGGCGCTTCCCGTCCACAGCGAACCGGTCCTCGAGCTCATTGGTGAATCGCTTGACCGACGGGAGGCAGTCCGGAGCGACCTGGTCCCGCATCAGCAGGAACTGCCGGACGATCGGGCTTCCCATCTCGGCCTGGTAGTAGTCGGTCCAGTCGAAGGGCTGAGGCCCCAGCACCCTGGCGGCCGGGCCGAACCGGTCTGCAAACGCCACCAGCGCCGCGTCGCACGCGGCCTCGTCCGTGTGCAGCACGCCCAGCACCAGGCTGACGGGGGGAGGTGTCTCAGGCCGGCTCATCCAGGTCCTTTCGCAAGAAGAACTCTACGGTTCGCGCAAGCCCCTCCGGAATCGGCGTCCAGGCGGGAAGCCCGAGCAACCGTACCGCTTCCTCGCCGCTCCCGTAGGAGCGCCGGATATCCCCCTCACGGGGCGGCAGGAACTGAGGCTCGGGGTGCTTCCCGGTGGCCCCGGCAAGCGCCGCCAGCAGGTCGAGCAGCGACGTCTCCCGGCCAGCGCACAGGTTCACCACCCGTCCCGCGGCATCCGGGCACGTCATTGCGGCCAGATTGGCTCTCGCTACATCCTCGACGAAAAGAAAATCCCGGGTCTGAAGGCCGTCGCCGAACACCTTGGGACGTCCGCCCCCGAGCAGTGCGGTGATGAACTTCGGGACCACGGCGGCATACTCGCCCTTGGGATCCTGCCGGGGGCCAAACACGTTGAAGTAGCGAAGGGCAGTCACCTCGGTCCAGCCCCGGGCCGTGTACAGTCTCCCGTACTGCTCGCACATGAGCTTGTGCAGACCATAGGGCGAGATGGGACCCGTGCGGCTGTCCGGCCTCAGCGGCAAATCCGGGTTGTCGCCGAACACCGCGGCCGACGAGGAGATCACCACCCGCTTCACGCCGTTGACCCGGGCGGCCTCCAGCACGTTGACCGTGCCCGTGACGTTGACCGCATGGCAGGCCCCGGGCTCCTCCATGGAACGCTGTACCGAGGCCACCGCAGCCAGGTGGAAGATGCCGTCCACCCCCGCCGCATACCTCATCATGAAGTCCGTATCGGCCACGGAGCCCACGGCCAGGGCTGCCTCGGCTCCGGCCAGGTTCCCCATTCTGCCCGTGGAGAGGTCGTCCACCACGGTAACACGGTGGCCCTCCTGTACGAGCAGGTGGACAAGATTGCTCCCGATGAAGCCGGCACCGCCGGTGACGAGGTAGTTCATGGGCACCTCCGAGACCGGGCGCATTCTACCTCGCAGAGCGTTCCTGGCAAGCCCGGATCCCTTGACTTGGGGGGGATGGCGGCCTCCCGGCCCCGTGGTCCTTCGTCCTACCGCCAGCGGTAGTCGATTCCGATGGAGATGATCGGGCCGCCGGTGACGTCCCGCTCGTGGCGCTGCGTGGTCTTGCCGGTGGCGGAGTCGCAGTAGAAGTCCCAGTCGCTCTTGCTCTCGAACTGGAACACGCCCGCGCCGCCGATGCTGACGGGGATGAACAGGGAGCCACTGCCGCCGTTGCCGACCACCAGGGTCTTGATGCCCAGCTCGCCATACAGCCAGCCGCCGTCGTAGTAGCCCCAGTGGGTGTTGAGGGCCACCCGGCGTGTCAGCGGGATGTTGAGGTCGGCATCGAGGCCGTTCCAGAAGAACCCGTACCCGGTTTCGACGACGTCACACGCCTTGTTGAGGCCGTAGTCGGAGGACTTCTGGTAGTACCAGTCGTCTTCCTTCTTGTTGAGCATGAAGCTGTTCCAGAACGAGAAGCTCAGGCCGTCCACGGTGCCCAGCCGGATCTTCTGGAGGAAGGTCACTCCCCGCTTGCGGGTGTATGCGGCGTAGGTGTATCCGGCCCCGACGCCGACCTCGAACACGTCGGTATCAAACGAGGGGATGAGGTTGAAGGCAAAGGGGACCGCATTCACGTCGCCGAACAGGAAGGCGATGTTCGGGAACCCGGCTTCGAGCCGCATGGGGAAGGAGAAGGTCCGGTCGTATGCGGCGCGGCCGATGAAGCCGCCGGCCAGCGTCTCGATGCCCAGGTAGGGGGCGATGCGGGCCTGGATGCGGTTGAGGTTCCGCTCGTACGCGGGCCACCACTTGGTCTCGGAGAGGGCGGCCTTGGTGGAGTAGACCAGGTCGCCGATTTCAGCGGTATTGCCCCGGCCGAGCAGGAGCATGGCCTGGGTCTCGGAGACCTGGATGACGTCGAGGACTCCGGTCACCTCGTTGGAGGGGAGGAGATCTTCGGTCTTGGTCTCGAGGTTGAACTTCTTCACTTTCTTCTGGGCGCGAACCTCGAAGTGCATACCCTTCTCGACGCCATGCTCCTTGCCGAGGTCGATGACGACGTTGTCCGAGTGGACCTCGATCACCTTGCCGGCGAGCACCTGAACGGGGGCAGCAGAGGGGCCGGCGATGCCCGCCACGGCGGAGGGGCCTCCCCCTCCCACCGTTCCGGCGGTCGCCGGCGCCAGCAGGCCGGACAGCGATTCGGCCACCAGCGTCCCATCCGTCGAGACGACCAGGGGGACTACCTGGAACTTGGCCAGGACGGCAAATACCCGGGTTCCCTCCTGGCGCAGGCGGACGACCTCTCCCTTCTCGAGCGGACTGCGGCCGACCAGCTCGGCCTTGCCGCCCTCCTTGAGCCGCCAGGTTCCGACTCCGTCGATACCCAGGGCGACGTGGACGAGATCGCCCACGACGAGGCAATCCCAGGGCTTTCCGCCGACGGGCACGTCCACGACGGCCCCCCCGGTGTTCACCACGACGGAGTCGGCCTTGAGCTCACAGGCCGGTGCCTGGGCCAAGGCCGGGAGGGCGAAAAGGAACGATGCAGCGCAGGCAAGAACGAATACGTGTTTCACCGGAGCCTCCCTGATTACAACAACGGTTTGCCAGCTACGGCCGAAGTGTACCGCGCAGGGCGGAACATGTAAAGGCACAAGCAGATCCCAGGCGCTTGCCGCCGCCTATCCACGGCCAAAGAACATGTCCGCCAGGTAGGCCAGGAGTGCGGCAAGGAAGAGGGCCATGAGTCCCAGGAACACCCAGCGAGGGTGGATGCCGGCAGCGGAAGGGGCGGGGGCCGGTCGGGGACCTTCGCCGGGCTGTTTCGCCGGGTCGGCCTTGCCGCGGCGCCGGGCGGGCTTTGGTGCGGCACCGGCCTTCTCGAGCCAGGAGCGGAACGCATGAACCTCGTAGCCCGGGGACGTCTCGTTGAGCAGCTTGCGGGCCTCGGAAGCGAGCTCCCGGCCGGTGGACGGCCGGGCTGCCGGGTCCGAAGCCAGCACCTTCTTGAGCAACGCGGCGACGGCGGGCGGAAGCGACGCGGCAGCAAGCTGCCTGGCCAGGTCTTTGCCGTCCCGTACCCGGGCCATGATCTCCCCCGTGTCGCCCGACCCGTGGGGCTTCTCCCCGGACACGCAGCGGAGGAACACGACTCCGAGGGAGAACAGGTCGCTGCGGCCGTCGATGCTGCCGCCTGCGGCCTGCTCGGGGGACATGTACCGGACCTTCCCTTTGACCACTCCGGCCCGGGTCTTTTCGGTCGGGTCGTCCCGCTTGACGATTCCGTAGTCGATGAGCTTGACCCGGCCGTCGTTGCCGATGAGCACGTTCTGGGGGCTCACGTCGCGGTGCACGAGTCCGAGTCGTTTCTTTCCTTCGAGGTCCCGGGCCTGGTGGAGCGCGTCGAGCCCCTCGGCGGCCTCGCACAGGATGAACAGCGCTTCCGCCAGCGGGAGTTTGCCCGCCTTGGTGACGAGCTCCTCAAGGGAGAGGGAGGGGAAGTACTCGGTCACGATGTACGCGATGCCCTCCTCGTCACCGAAATCCAGCACCTTGAGCAGGCAGCGGTGCTCGAGGAGGGCCCCGATGCGGGCCTCCTCGTGGAACATCCGTCGGAAGGAGTCCTCGTTGGCCAGGTGAGGATGGAGCAGCTTGATCGCCACCTGGGAGCGGAACCCCCCCACGCCCGTCTGGACCGCTTTGTACACGGTGGCCATGCCGCCGGCGGCAATCTTCTCCTTGACCTCGTATCGGCCGAGCTTGACCAGCGGTCCTGTCGCCATCACCTGCCTCCAGACGGGCTCATGAGGGGGATTCGGGCATCAGTCGGATGCGAACTTGGCCTCGATGGACTTCACCATCGGGGTGCAGGTCTTGCTCTGCGAGAAGAGCGTCACTTCGACCTCCAGGAGCGGCCCGTCCATGTCGGGTACCTGCGTCAGGTCGAGCGGGAACATCTCGGGCGGGTACGGACCGTAGTAGCCCTGCCACGGCTTGGTCTTGAGCTCCTCCTTGTCGTAGGCGGACCGGACCCGGACCTTGACGAAGCAGCTTGCGGGGTCCTGGTAGTCCACGTCGACGAAGACGGCGGTCCACTTGACACGGAAGCCTTCCCAGCCGCCGAACACGTGGCTGTAGTGGCCCTGGGGAGCGGTGAAGTTGTGCAGGGCGTAGCCGGTCATGTCGGAGTAGGTGTACGGGCCGTTTCCGACCTTGACCTCGCAGAGCGTCTGCTGGGTCTTCGGGTCCATCTTGATGGCGCTGCCCGAAGACTGGTTTGCGGACCAGACGTAGCCGTCGAAGTCCACGGTCATGCCGATGGGGAAGCGGCCGCCGCCAAGGTAGACGTAGCCGAGGGTCGTTGCGGTATCGGAATCGACGATGGCCACGTGGTCCGAGGTATCGTTGGCGACGTAGACGTTGCCGTCCTGGCTTCCGGCCACACCTCGGGGGCGGTCCTTGGTCTGGGCTGCTGCCCAGGTCTTGGTCTCCGGGTCGAACCGGTAGGCCACGTTCCAGCAGCAGCAGTTGCCGATCCAGACCCGCCCCTTGTGGTCGAGGCCGATTCCGTAGGGCTCGAAGCAGCCGATGTTGGACGAGTAGGAGCCGACCTGGCCGAGCTCGGGGTCGACCTCGATGAGCTTGTTGCCGCCGCGGCCGGAGACCCAGATGGTCCCCTTCTGGTCGATGACGAGCCCGTAGGGGTTGGCGGAGATGTTGTGCTGCTTGATCACCGAGCCGGTATCGGGGTGGAGACGGCGCAGGACCGAGGCGTACCATTCTCCGACCCAGGCGTGGTTGTCCTTGTCGACGCCGAGGCCCCGCTGACAGGAGCCGCCGGGGAACGCGGTGAACAGGACGCACTCGTCGGCCCCCTTGGGCAGGATCTCGCCGCCGGTGACCTGGCCGTCGCCGTTGAGGTCCTTGGCCGTGTCGACGACCCCGTTGTTGTTCTTGTCGGGGCAGAGGGCCTCGTCGATGGCGATCTTGGCGACGCCGCCGTCGTTGCGGCAACCGACCCAGACGTTGCCGACGAGGTCCACGGAAGTGCGGGATGGGTTGGAGCAGACGGCGTAGCGGCCGGTCTCCTTGCACGTTTCCGTGTCGAGCCTGGAGACGGTGTTTTCGGAGGAGTTGGCCACCCACATGAAGGAGAGGTCGATCTGCTTGGAATCGAGAACGAGGTAGCCGTCGAGGTTCTTTCCGACCTTCTCTGAGTTCTCGGGCGTCGGCTCGAACTCCTCGGCGCCGCCCGGCCCGACCTTCAGGGTATCGCAGAACGGGTCGCAGTTGCCACAGGGAGACAGGACCCCCTCGTCGGTGCTGCCGTCGCAGTCATCGTCCTTCTCGTTGCATTCTTCCGGGGCGGGGATGATCTGTCCCATGCAGGAGCTCCAGTGCCCCTGCTGGCAGTAACGCTGGCCGAGCTGGCATTCGCCCAGGCCGATGGTTCCGGGGTCGCCTTCAAAGCAGATTTCCGAAGCGCCTTCCTGGGAGCAGGGACATCCCTCGACCGTCTGCTGTCCGCACGGAGGGCAATAGACCGTGAACTTGGGGTTGGCATCATCGCAATCGGCCCCGAGGAAGCAGTTGGGACCATAGCCGTCGCCGTCCTTGTCGACGCATTCGCCCGGCTGGCTTTCGTCGGGTTCGACGGTGGAATCGGGCAGCGTGCCGTCCGGGGGCTCGATCGTCCCGTCCGGTTCCACGGTGCCGTCGGTTCCGCCCATTCCGTCGGGGACTGTCGTCGAGTCCTCTTCGCCGCGGACCTCGCCGGGGTCGGTGCGGGCGTCCTGGCCCGATTCCCGACCCTTCGAGTCCTTCTTCACGATGGATACGTCGTCACCGCCCGGGCTCTGGCCTCCATCCGGCTTGCCTTCCGAGCAGGCGACCAGGACAAATCCCATCAGCACAACCACGCACCGGACGATGAATTGTCGTGCCATGGCTACCCCCTCTTGCAGCGAGCATGCGCAAGGAGCGCTCCAAGCCGGCCATTTGTCGGCGGGCATCCTACGCCACCCGCTGCCATTATCAGCCAGCGCGCGTGCGAAGTCAAACCCCAGGCGCGCTAACGATTTGACTTTGACGGCCGATTCCGGTACAAGGCCCGCAACTTTGGTTTTCCACGTTGACCAGGAGGAACGGGAATGAAGATGAAGGTCCTTTCGGCAGTGTTGATGATGGCAGGGCTGTTGCTGGCGATGCCGGCTGCGGCGAATTATCCGGAAGATTGCCTTGGCTCTCAGCAGGCCAGCGGCGGCGAATGCGGCGACATCACGTACGAAGGATGCTGCGATTCTCTCGGCCGGGCCGTCTGGTGCGACCAGGGGCAGGTCTTCTGTATCGATTGTGCGGGAGTCAACCCGTCGTGCGGTTGGCAGGGCGAATTCTATGATTGCGGCACGGACGGCCAGGCCGACCCGAACGGGAAGTTCCCCATGGAGTGCGACAAGTGTGATCCTGCCTGCCCGGCTGGCCAGATCTGCAAGAACGGCAAGTGCGAAGTGTGCGTGCCGAACTGCGCCGGCAAGAACTGCGGCGGCGACGGCTGCGGCGGGACGTGTGGCGAGTGCGCCGGCCAGTGCGTCGGCGGCGTCTGCCAGCAGGGCCCGGGCTGCGAAGCGGGCGAGACTGCCGGCTGTGGCGGTTGCGGGTGCGAGGCCTGTGTGTGTGCGTTGGACGACTTCTGCTGCGCCACCGCGTGGGACGACGTCTGCGTGGGCGAGTGCATCAACGATTGCGGCGGCTGCTTCAAGCCGGCCAACTGCGGCGACGGCACCTGCAAGGCCGAAGAGCTGGAAGACTGCTCCAACTGTGCGGCCGACTGCGGCTGCCCCGAGGGAAGCGCCTGCAACGCGGGCAAGTGCTGCACCCCGTTCTGCGGCGGCAAGGAGTGCGGAGACGACGGCTGCGGCGGGACGTGTGGCGAGTGCGCCACCGGCATGTGTGATGGCACCGTCTGCCAGAAGGGCGCCGGCTGCGAGGCAACTGCGGGCGTGAAGGGCTGCGCCGGCTGCGCCTGCGAAGCGTGCGTTTGCGCTGCGGACGACTACTGCTGCGCCACCGAGTGGGACGATGTGTGCGTGGGCGAGTGCATCAACGACTGCGGGGCCTGCGTGGCGCCGACGGCCGGCAACAAGCTGTGCGAGAAGGGCGAGACCTGCACCGCCAACCCGGAAGACTGCCCCTGCGGCCCCGGGACCAAGTGCGAGAACGACGTGTGCGTCGAGAGCGTCGGCCCGTGCGAGCCCAGCTGTGAAGGCAAGGTCTGCGGCAGCGACGGCTGCAACGGCAGCTGCGGTACCTGCGATGCCGGCCTGGTCTGCAAGGAAGGGCAGTGCGTCGTCTGCGCCCCGGATTGCACCGGCAAGGATTGCGGCGACGACGGCTGCGGCGGAAGCTGCGGCGAGTGCGTGGATCCCGAAGTCTGCCAGAAGAACGTCTGCACCTGCCTGCCCAAGTGCGATGGCAAGGATTGCGGCGACGATGGCTGCGGCGGCGAGTGCGGCACCTGCGACGCCGGCTTTGCCTGCACCGAAGGCAAGTGCGAGTGCGTGCCCGCTTGTGAGAACAAGGAGTGCGGCGGCGACGGCTGTGGCGGTTCCTGCGGCGAGTGCACCGAGGGCAAGGTCTGCAACACCGACGGCGCTTGTGAGTGCCAGCCCAACTGCACGGGCAAGACCTGCGGCGACGACGGCTGTGGCGGAACCTGCGGCGAGTGCCAGGCCCCCCAGACCTGCGTCGAGGGCGCCTGCGCCTGCGTTCCCGCCTGCGACGGCAAGACCTGCGGCGATGACGGCTGCGGCGGCCAGTGCGGCACCTGCGCCGAAGGCACCGAGTGCCAGGAAGGCGCCTGCGTCGCGGCCCCGGCAGCGGACGTGACCGAGCAGGACGTGACCGAGCAGGACGTGACCACCGAGGAGCCCACCAAGAAGGACTCCGGGGGCTGCACCACGACCGGCACCGGCAATGCCGCTGCCGCTCTGCTGATGCTTCTCGCCCTGGCCGCCATGGCGGTTGCCCGCCGCGTCCGGGCGTAGTCCTCTCTCCACTCCGCTGCGCTCAACCCGACCTCTGATCCGCTGAGGCCCGTCCGGTCCTCCGGCGAGCGGGTACGTCTCCTGTCGTGCCGGGGCCGGTGAGACTACTCAGGAATGTCGGGTCCGTCGCTCAACGGGAATGTCGGGTCCATCGCTCTACATCGTGCCGTAGAAGTCCAGGTGGGCAGCGGCCATTCTCGGCCAGGAGGTTGCCTCTGCATACCGGGCGACCCGCTCGTGGACCTCGGTGCGCAGCCGCGGCTCGTTCAGCAGTGCCAGGATTTTGGTTGCCCATACGGAAGGCCGATGGGTCGGGACCATGAGGAAGGGGGATACCGACTTCCCGATCTCCTCGAACTTGAGGGTATCCGAGCAGAGCAGGGGCTTGCGGGCCGCCAGCGCATCGTGGGCCACGCCGCTGGCCGAGCCGTACCCCTGGTTGTGGGGGAGCAGGACGAGGTCCGCGGCCGCATAGTAACGCCCCACCTGGTTGCCCGGGATGAAGCGCCGCTCGAGGTGCACCCGCCCCTTGAGCCCGAGCCCGGTCACGAGCTGGCGCAGGCCCGCGAAGTAGGCCCGGTTGTACCAGGTACCGCCGGCCACCTCGCCGGCCACGACGAGGTGCACGTCGCCACGCTCCTGGAGCACGCGGCGCAGTGCCAGCAGGAGGGTGTGGACGTTCTTCTGGACGTGGACGAAGCCGAAGAAGAGGAGCAGCGGAGAGGCCGGCGGAATGCCGAGCTCCCTGCGCAGCGCCAGCCCGTCGTCGGTCGGGGCCTCGGGGGTTCCGTGGGGCAGCTCCACGATCCGCTCCGGGGCAATCCCCTGCCGCTCCAGCTCTCGTCGCATGGAGGGCTGGTGCACGAGGATCCGGTCCGCCCGCATCCCCAGCATCCGGTGGAACCCCGGTGCGTGCGGCTTGCGCTCCAGGAGGCCCGTTGCAAACGAGTAGACCGTGTGGAGCGTCACCACCGAGGCAATCCGGTGGCGGCGAAGTCCAACGAGCAGGTGGTACAGCCGCTCCCCCATGCCGAAGATGTCGGGGGCGTGCTGGATGTGGACCAGGTCCACCCCCTGGGCAACGGCGGCCTCGACGATGGGAGCCGAGAAGTCCTCGGCCCGGGAGAACACCGGGATGCACCCGACCGGGCCTCCCTGGGGCTCGCCCCCTCTCTCGGACAGGATGAGGATCTCGTGCCCCCCGATGGCCGCCATGGCATCGGTCAGGGTCCGGGTGTAGTTGGCGATACCGCAGTGCTGCGGCGGGTAGGTCGATGCAAACGCAATCTTCACGGGGCACCCCCTCTCCTCGCGGTATGCGGCAGGAAGAGCCGCATGTCAAGACCGCCTTGTGGCGTTTTCGGCCAGATGCGGTAGAATGCCGGCGGCCGTCCATGGAAGGGAGGGTGTGATGACAGGTGAAGCGGGGAGCACGGGCCGGGCGCTCGTGCTGGTCGACGAGTCCACCTCGGGGCTGCGGGCGGGAGGGATCTCGCTGCAGGAGCGGTGGGTCAAAGGGCTTTCCGGTCAGGGGGTCGGTGTGGAGCTCGTCGGAGCCGGCCAGTTGGGATCGGCTCTGGAAGCCGCCCGGGGGGGGCCCGTGCTGCTGGTCTGGGGCGACAACGTGCTCGAGACGCTGGCCATGGAGCCGCTGGCGGAAGGGCTTGCCGGACTGGGAGCCGACGAGGTGCTGTCGCTTTCCGCACCGGGGCTACCTCCGGCACCGGCCGTGTGCCTGGGGGCCGGGGTCGTCGGCCGGATGCTCGATGGCCGAATCGAGCCGGGCCCGGATGCGGCGCACCTGCTTACTCAGCTGTCGGTGCATCCTGGTGTCACGGTCCGGAGCCACGCACTGGCCGAGGCCTGGTGGGGGCGGGTTGCCACGCCGCAGGACGGCGATGCGGCAACGTGGGCCCTGCTCAAGCGCCTCCAGTGGCGGCCGGGCGGGGTGGTCGCCAAGTACCTCAACCGGCCGCTCTCGATCCGCATGTCGCGGTACCTCGTGAACACCCCCGTGACCCCCAACCAGACCACCTGGTTCGCCTTCTTCGTCGGGCTCGCAGGGATCTTTCTGATCTTCAAGGGTGGGTACTGGCTGACGCTGCTCGGGGCTTTCCTGCTCCAGGCCAACTCGATCATCGACGGAATCGACGGCGAGCTGGCCAGGCTGCGGCACGAGACGTCCGATTTCGGTGCCTACCTCGATTCCGTGTGCGACGAGATCCTCAATTCGCTCCTCTTCGTCGGCATGGGGTACAACCTGATGTCGAGCGGCCACCACCCTGCGTGGTTCTATGCCGGCATCTTCGCCGGCATCATGGCGTTCTCCTATGCGCTGGTGCACTGGCACTGCAAGTGGAAGCACGGGCTCGGGTTCTACTGGTGGTTCGAGGCCTATAAGCCTAGGAAGGAGGTGCAGCGGTCGACATCGCTGTTGAGCTACTTCAAGAAGCTGTTCTGGAAGGAATCGTACCTGCTCATCTTCCTCTTGCTGGCTGCGGCCAACTTCTTCCAGCCTCTGTTGGCGATTTCGGCCGTGGCGGCCTGCGCCATCGTCGTGCTGTTCGTGATTCACATTCCGATCAAGAGGGCCCGATGGTGAGGGGTGTTGCGGAGCCCGCGACCGGCAGAAGGATGACGGCGGGGGGGCTGGGGCCGCTGCGCTTGCCCCTCATTCTGGCTCTTCTCGGCCTGCTGGCTTCTCCGGGCCTGAGTGCCTGCGGGGGGGAGGGGAGTGACGGTGGGGCCCAGAGCACGCCGACCCCCGCCGGCTGCAACCCGGGGAAGATCCAGGGGTGCATCTGTGACCAGACCGGCGAGGCGGGCATCCGAATCTGCGGGGAGTCGAAGTTCTGGAGCGCGTGCGACTGCTCCGGCAAGCTCGGGAGCTGCGACGGAGACGTCTGCCAGGCCTCGGATGCGGCGGCAGTCGGCCCGGGAGGGCAGCTTCCGTCCAGTCGCAGCGAGATGGCAGGCGGTGCGGTGCTCGAGTCGCCGCACTATCGCCTGAGGCTGTTCGTGGCACCGGCGCGCCCCGTGCAGCAGGCAGCCAGCAAGAACTACACGTTGATACTCGGTCCAGGAGGGACGGCGACATGGTGAGGCGCACGCTCGTGATCGTATCGCTGCTGGCGGCGATGATCCCGGCCAGGGCCGGGGCGGAGTCCCCGGCATTCCTGCCGCTCCAGGGGGTCCTGATGGACGAGGAGGGGGAGCCGCTGGAAGGGAACGTGAAGATGACGTTCTCCCTGTATGACGCACCGGTCAAGGGGAAGACGCTCTGGTCCGAGACGCAGACGCTCCTGATGGACCGGGGGTTGTTCGTGGCCTACCTGGGCACGGTCTCGCCGCTCTCCCTCTCGCTCTTCCTGGAGCATGGGAACGTGTGGCTGGCGGTGCGGGTGGAGGACGACCCGGAGATGTCCCGAGTCTTCCTGGGAACGGTGCCCTTCTCCGCTTATGCCCAGTACTGCGGGCAGGCCCCGGAGCACTCCCACACCGCGGATCAGCTCCAGGGCGTGGTGAAGGGGGGCCAGAGCTGCACCGTCGGCCAGGTCGTCACCGGGTTCACACAGGAAGGGGTACCGCTGTGCACTCCGTCCGGGGTTTACACGGGGGCCAACTTCGCGCTCAGTGCCCAGTCGTGCCCGCCCAACCACGTGGTGGCGGGAATCAGCCCGGACGGCCACGTGCAGTGTGCGCTCGCCGGCAGCTACGACGGCGACGACTTTGTGCTCAGCGGCCAGGAGTGCTCCTCCGGGAAGGTGGTGACGGGGGTGAGCGGCACGGGAGGGCTGGTGTGCGAGGCCGCAGGCGGGGGGCTCGAAGGGGACGGGACGGCCAAGAAGCTGGCTCGGTTCTATAACGCCACCACGCTGGAGGACTCCATCGTGTACGATTCCGGGAGCAAGGTGGGAATCGCGACGACCAGCCCCAGCCGGACGCTGGAAGTGAAGGGGGACCTCGGGGTCAGCGGCGATTTCTACTGGGGGGGGAACAAGTTCTCGTCGAGCTCCTGCCTGGTGGTCGGCGGCAGCTCCTGCTCGAGCGCCTGCTCGGCGCACGGGATGTCCTGCTACAAGGCCTTCCGCATCGACGGGCCGTCTACCGGCGACTCGTGCAGCCAGTCGGGGTTCAAGTTCTGCTGCTGCACCAATTGACGGCCCGGCCGGGGAGTTTTTCGTTGGCCAACCGAGCGGTCCGTTGCTAAAGTGTTGGAACCGTGCCGGCCCCATGCCGGCCCGCTGGAGGCAGGGTGCCCATTCCGGTCAAGAACCTGGTCACGATGGCAGCCGGGGCGCTGCGCAGCAAGGTGTTGGGGGGCAGGGTCCCGCTCAACGTCATGCTCGCCCTGACGGACCGGTGCACGGGCAACTGCAGCTACTGCCAGCTTCCCGCACGCAAGTCCCCCGAGATGTCCACGGACGAGATCCTGCGCCTCATCGACGAGGCGGCCGACGGCGGCTGTCAGCGCATCGGCCTGTGGGGAGGGGAACCCCTGGTGCGGGACGACATCGGCCCCATCATTCGAAAGGCGAGAAGCCGCGGCATCTTCGTGACCGTGGATACCAACGGCCATCTCGTCGAGAAGCGGGCCGCCGAGCTTGCCGCGGCCAACCATGTGAACATCTCGCTGGACGGAGACCGTCGAGCCCATGACCTGAACCGCGGGGAGGGAACCTTCGACCGGACCATGGCCGGTCTGCGGTTCGCCCTGTCGAAGAAGATGGCGGTGTGGACTATCACGGTCCTCTCCCGGCACAACATCGACCAGGTCGACTGGATGCTGCGGACCGCCCGGGAAATGGGATTCCTCGCCACGTTCCAGGTGCTCCACCACAACGACCAGATCGGGTGCAACCAGGACCTGTACGCATCCGACGAGGAGATCCGGGAGGCCATCCGCCTGCTCATCGCCCGGAAGAAGGAGGGGTGGCCCGTTGCCTCCTCCATGCGGTACCTGGAAACCTGGGGAACCTGGCCCGACTATACGGTCAACCGGATGAAGCGGCTGTCGGGATACCCGAAGTGCTCGGCCGGTCGCCTCTACTGCAACGTGGACGTGGATGGGTCGATGTACCCCTGCTCCCTCTGGGTGGACGAGATGAAGAAGCCCCCCAACGTCCGGGAGCTGGGGTTCATGGGGGCCTTTGCCGCGCTCGAGATCCCCGATTGCCAGGCTTGCCTCGCCACCTGTTTCACCGAGTACAACCTCCTGTTCTCCCTGGACATCGCCACCGGGCTCAACTGGGTGAGGTCACTGATCAAATGAGCAACAAGGATTCCGGGCCGGTCGTCATTGTCGGAGCCGGCGTGAGCGGGCTTACCCTCGCGTTCCTCCTGCAGAGTCGGGGCATCCATTGCATCCTGGTCGAGAAGGACGAGCGGGTGGGCGGGCTCGCACGGTCGTTCAAGTATGACGGGTACACCTTCGACATCGGTCCGCATCGCTTCCACACGACCGTGGCCGAAGTGGACTCGTTCGTGCGCAGCACGCTGGGGACCGAGGGGATCGAGATCCCCCGGAACAGCCAGGTCCAGTTCATGGGGCATCGCTACTCCTGGCCGTTGCGCCCGGGGCTGATGCTGTTTCGCTTCCCCCCGTCCGTCCTGTTCTCCATCGGGATCGACCTGCTGACCCTCTACAAGAAGCCCCATCCGGTTTCGTTTCGCGACTACATCGAGAACATGTACGGCAAGACGCTCTACCGCCGGTTTTTCGAGGGGTATTCGTCGAAATTCCTGGGGATCACGCCGGAGCTGACCGACATCGACTGGGCCACCACCGGAATCGACCGGGCCATCATCGACAACCGGCTCAACATGCACAGCCTGTGGCAGGTGGCGCTGGGTTCGCTGCGGCCGTCCAAGGGACCGCCGACCCTCTTCGTATATCCCCGGGAGGGGTGCGGGCAGTTCACCGATCTCCTGGCCGAAGGGTTCGTGCGGGCAGGCGGCGAGCTGCTCACGGGGACCGAGATCGAGGGCATCGACTCGGGCGGGGGCAACATCCGGGCCGTGCACGTGGCGGGGCGCACCATCTCGCCGTCGCTGCTGATCTGGACCGGGACGATCCATGCGGCCAATCGCCTGCTCTCCATTGCGCCGCCTTCGCTACGCTACCTGTCCCTCGTCTGTTACAACCTCATGTTGACCGAAGGAGAGCACTTCGACTTCCAGTGGTGCTATCACGGTGCCCCGGAGGTCTTCTTCTCCCGCACCAGCATCCCCGCCAATTTCTCCCGCCAGGCCACGCCCGAGGGGCAGCGCTCCCTGTGTGTCGAGGTGTCCTGTCGAGAGGAAGACGAGGTCTACAACGCACCCGAGCGCTTCCTCGACCGAGTGCTCACCGACCTCAAGCGGGAACGGCTGCTCAAGACGGACAGCGAGCTCGTCGCAGTCCGCTATGAGCGCGCTCCCTGGGCCTACCCGGTCTACAAGCTCGGCTACCGGAAGGACCTCGATGCCCTCAACGCCCAGCATGCCCCCTTCGGGAACCTCATCATGGCCGGCCGACTCGGGAAGTTCTGGTACAACAACATGGACCACTGCATCGAGGCCAGCCAGAAGCTGGCGGGCGAGGTCCTAGAACGACTCGGGCGCACCGCGTCCTGACGCAGCCGAGGGACGCACACACCGGAAGCCCAGGTTGCCCGGCCCGTCCCACGGCCCCCGGTACGTTCGCGACGATACCCGCAGATCCCGGGCATCGAAGGAGTAGAAGTCACCTCCCCGGCGAGTCCGGTAGAGCCCTTCCGGCGGGCCAAGCGGGTCCTTCTGGTTGGGTTCGGAAGGATATTTTTCTGAACGGAAATCCAATGTCCATTCATAGACATTTCCAATCATATCATAGAGACCGAAAGCATTCGGCACCTTCCCGGCGACGTCGTGCTTGGTCTTGGCCGAGTTTGCCCCGTACCAGGCGATGGCATCGAGGCAGGCCTCGTCGTCCCCGCAGTAATAGCGGGTCGTCGTCCCGGCCCTGGCCGCGAGCTCCCATTCCGCCTCGGTGGGGAGACGGCCGCCGAGGGTGGCGCAGAGCTGCATGGCCCTGTCCCACGAGACGCACTCGACGGGCATGTCGGGGCCGGCCGCCCGCCCCAGGTGGCAGGAAGGGTTGTCCCCCATGAGGGACTCGTACTGGTACTCGGTCACCTCGGTCTCGAGCATGTCGAACGGGGCCACGGTCACCGTGTGCCGGGGGAGCTCGTCGTCGCGGCACGAGGAATCTCCCGGGGAGCAGCCCATCTCGAACGTTCCGCCTTCCAGCGCGATCCACCGGGGCTCCCGGTACTTCCCCGGGCCGGCCGACTCCATGCCCGGGGCGTTGTCGGCCACGCACAGGGAGTCCACGCAGGCCTGGCCTCTGGGGCAGTCCGTCCGACTGGTGCAGGGCGTTCCGGTGCCGCCGGGTTGCGGTGCCGCGGCCCGACGGTCGCACGCGGCTGTCAGGACGAGCAGGGCGATGAGCAGGTGTCTGTACCGGGCGGTTGCGGTCAGTCTCGGCATGGTCGCAGCGCCTCCATGAGTCGAGCGGGGAACGGCCGTCAGATCGACGGAAGAGCCCCGCTCCTCCAACCCGCCATCCACTGCTTGAGCTGGAGCAGGGAAAGCTCCCCCCGTACCAGGGCCGTCGTTCCCCGGGCGACCAGCTTGCCTGCGTTGACCGCACGAGCCGTGGCCACCGCCATGGCGGGATGATCGTGAAGATACCGGCTGGCGGCCATGCGTCGGACCAGGGCCCGGGGAAAGCCGCTCTTGTTCGAGAGCATGTAAAGAGCCAGTAGGAGCGTGTCTCCCGGGGGGCGGGGATGGGTGAAGTCTGCGTTGAACTGGTGGAGCGCCTTGGAGTTGGCCCCTTCCACGTCGGCCGGCAGGACCGTGCCGCTGGCGAGGAGCTGCAGGGTCCTCGTGGTACCCGGCCAGTGGCATAGCGAGTAGATGTGGAGGTCGAACGGCCGGGGAAGCGACAGCAGGAGCTCGAGCAGCTCGGCCTTCTCCGCCTCGCCGGTATCGGGGTCGTCGATCAGGATCTGGATGGAGGGGCGCACGCCGCGGGCCTGGAGCCTCGAGACGCACCGTCTCACGTCGTCATCGGGGACGAGGCGGTCGTAGCGTTCCCGGTTTGCCGCGCTCGTGGTCTGGACTCCGAGGTAGACGAGGTCGAGGCCGGCCTCGGCCAGGATGTCGATGGTGGAGTCATCCAGCACCTGCGGGCTCGACAGGATGTTGAACGGCAATCCGACTCGTTGGCGGTAGCCTCGGCAGAACTCCTCGATCCAGTCCCGCTGGAGGGCGAACAGCTCGTCGTCGAACCGGATGTAGCGGATGCTGGGGCGAACGGTTCGGGCATGCTCGATCTCGGCCAGCGTGTTCTCGACGCTGCGAACCCGATAGAAGCGACCTCCGCCCTTGTAGAGTCGGCGGAAAGCGCTCACGCCGCAGAACCCGCAGTTCTTTACGCAGCCCCGGGTTGCCATGAGGCGGTAGCAGGGCTCCCGGGACAAGGGGTCTCCGGTCGTGACGCGGCCGTCGAGGAACCAGAACTTGTCCTCGTTGGAGTGGAAGTCGGGAAAGGGGAAGGAATCGATGTCCTCGACGAGCGGGCGAAGCGGGTTTCTCCGGATGTCTCCGTCGGTGTTCGACCAGACGTTGCGGATGTCGCCTGAGGGCTTGCCATCGAGGAGATTGCGGGCCAGCTCGCACAGGGCCGCTTCCCCCTCGCCCAGGACGAGGTAGTCGGTGTGAGGGATGCATTCCTCGGGAGCCATGGAGACGTGAGGGCCGCCCCAGACGACGGGGACGCCAAGCTCCTGCTTCAACGTGCGGGTGAGCTGAGCGGAGAGAGCGACGAGCGCCCCGATCCGCACGGAGATGCCGACCAGGCCGACGTCGCGACTCCGAAAGTGCTCGACGAGCTGGGCGGCCACCTGCGGGTCGAACCGCGGCGGCGCATGGTGAAGGTGCTGGCCCACGTAGCACTCGTCCGTCGAGATCCCGGCACCCCGCAGCGCAGAGGCCAGGTAGCGGATGCCGTTGCTCTCGACGACGTACAGCGATACGAGTCCGACCCGAGCCACGAACGCCCCTCTTCGATGGTCCGTTCCGCGACGGCAACTGCCGGCGGATTGCCCTGGCAGTCTAGACACGCTCCCGCCGTCTTGCAAGGTGTAAAACCGGTCCGGGAGCAGGCAGGATGCGTGTGGCTGATTGCCCGAACGTCCGAGAGCCGGGGCAACGTTCTCCTTGAAAAGCTCGCCGCTTGGGCCGATACTTGCGCTGGTGTCTTTGGGAGGTATCTCGATGCGGACAATCCAGTTCCTGGCCGTGGCGGCGCTGCTGGCCGTGGTCGTCGTGGCGTCGCCGGGGTGCAAGAAGGAAACGCCGGCTCCGTCCGCTGCATCGGTCGAGCAGAAGGCGGCGCAACCCGAGGCACAGCCGGCTCCGGGTTCGGCCCCTGCCGGACAGGGGGCGCCGGCCGACCCGGGAACGCAGCCGGCTCCAGACAAGGCGGGCAGCCAGCCCGCGGCAGCCGGAACCTCCGGAGCGGAAGCAATGGCCCCGGCATCGGGCGGGGAAGCCAGACCCGAGGCCGTGCCTGACAACTCGGCAGCGGCCCCGTCGCCCGAGGCGATTGCGCCCGGGGATACCGACCCTGCCACCTGCGGGGATCGGATCGCGGCTCAGGAAGCCAGACTCCGCCGGGAGGTGCTGCCGCGTCTTCGCGCGGACCAGGAGGCTGCAGAGAACGTCGCGGGTTGGGTCGACGGTACGGTCAAGGAGCTTCGGGCCGAGATGGATACCTCCGACCGCAAGCGCCAGGAGGAGCACGGGAAGGAGTACGCGGCCTGCGTCCGGGAGCTGACCGGTGCCCGGGCCGAGCGGGACCCCGTATGTGTGGCCTATGTGACTTCCGACGATACGGCGTGCGACCGGGTGGCCGACCTGGGGCTTCGAAGCGAATGCCGACGGCTGGTGGCACAGAAGAAGAACGGCGGCGAGCTGCGGGGGTTCGGCCCTCCGGCATCCCAGCCCGTCTTCCTGGACAAGGCGCTGCTGCCCGACATGCGATACGAATTCGACCCGGACGACCCGCAGTGCACGTTGGCCCGGGCCAAGGTGGTCCAGTCTCCCCCCATGGGGGTGAAGGGCGTCCTCTTCATGCCCATGGGCAAGCCGGATCAGAGCTTCACGCAGCCGTTCATGGGGAACGGGCCTCCGACCGGGCAGGGAGCACCTCCGACCGGGCAGGGAGCACCTCCCGGCGGGCAGCCCGGGATGGCCCCCGGTGGCGCACTCGGCGGGCAGCCGGGGATGGCTCCTGGTGGGGGTCCCGGCGGGCAGCCCGGCGGGCCGGGGGCAGCGACGGAAGGGGGCCTTCGCCGTCCGAACTACTCGCCCATTTCCTGGAAGACCCTGGACGACTGCGAGAAGGGCACCATCCGTCTTCGCTGGGGAAAGCCTCTGGACGATGCCCCCTGCCGGAAGATGATCTGGGACAAGGTCGTATTGCCAGCCACGGAAGGGCGAACGGAGCTTCGGCTGACCTTCGTCAATCCGTTTGACTCGGCCGCGGAGTGCCTGGTCACGGTGATGTCCCGGGGCGGCGAATCCGAGGGCACCCGGAAGACCCGGATCTCGTTCGAGCCCTCCGAGAAGAAGGTCCAGAGCATCTACTTCGTGACGGAGCCGGGAACGTCGTTCGAAGTTCGGCCCGAGTGTACCTGGGCAAAGACCGTGAGGACCGAGAGCTGAGCAGGCCCGGTCGAGGCGGCAACATCGGACCTCCCTGCCTGGCTGGCCGACGGAGAATGTGGCGATGCTCGACGACACTCGTCGATTCTTCCGGGAGCTCGTGCGGGAGCACCGGCTCCTGCTGGTGCTGCTCGGCCTGGCCCTCCTACGGCTTCTGACCCACGTCGACCATTACCTGACGGTACGCGATCTCGACTTCTTCCCTGCGGAGCTGCAGACGCACCTGTCACCCGGGTATCGGGGAGGGCAACCGCTGGCGCTCTGGCTGAACTGGCGCTGGAGCCGCCTGGCCGGAGAGGACGCCCTGCTGGTCAAGCAGATCTTTGCCAAAGCCTACGTGGTGCTGTACGTACCCATTTTCGTGAGCATGGCCCGTCGGTTCGGGCAGGACACCCGCACGGCGGCGGTAAGCCTCTTCCTGTTCCTGACCGGCTCGGTGACGTTTGCCCTGTACGACACGCTGGGGCCGTACTTCCTGCTTCTCCTCGCCACCGGGCTCCAGCTCGTGTTTCTGGCCGACGTGGTCGAGGGGACGGAGCCGTTCTGGAAGCTGTGTGCGGTGAGCGTCCTGGCGCTCGTGTGTCATCGGAACGGCATCGTCACGACCGGGTTTTCGCTGGCCGTGGTTGCGTGGTATCGCCGAAAGGCCCTGGTCGAGCCCGCCTGGAACGTGCTGCTCGGGCTTGCCCTGGCTGCCTGGGTCGGGCTGCAGCTTCGGGGGTTCCTGGAGCTGGATCGTGATGCCAGGGGGTACCAGCTCGACGTTCATCCGCCGCACCTGTTCGACTACCGGCCGGGCAGCATGGGCGACACGCTGGCGGCCGCGCTGCAGGATCTTCCGGCGCTGTTCTCCCGGCTGGTGGGGGTCGACGTGGGGATGGAGTGGCTGGCCGTCGTGGCAGCGACGGTGCTCGCCGTCATCGTCTGGAGGGCCCGGGGGACGGCGCGGCGCGTGGCCTACGTGTTCTTCCTGGGATGCCTTGTCCTGGCGGTGATGCTGGTTGTCTCCACCCGATTCATGGCCGCGGACCTGTTCTGCCAGCCCAACCATGCGACCTACAACTCCCTGCTCGTGCCGTTCCTGTTCCTGTTCGTCGGAGGGGCGCTGTCGCAGCTCCGTTCCGGGTGGCTGAGGGCGGGGATCATCGTCCTGCTCGTCGCCGTGAATCTCTGGACGGGTTACCGGTACCGAGGGGAGGCATTCGACCTGCCCGCGTACCAGGCTTCTCTGGAGGCCCGGGGGGCCGGTTCCTCCGAATGCCGCCTGATTCCGTCCTTCGTTCCCGATGCCTACTTCGGGCGCTTCTCGGACGGGAATGGACGACGTCCCTCCGCTGCGGACGAACGGAGGTGGAACGATTTCACGCGGATCGACGACCGGGAATTCTGCGTGGACGTGATCGAATACAATGAGCTCGGGGTCCCCTTCTTCGCCTACCCGGCGCTCCAGCATCGCCTGGAGGAGGTTCTGCGGGCGAAGGACTACCGGTACGTCCGTGAGCCGTTCCGCACCTTCGTCCGCTACCGCGCCTGGCGGGACTGAGGGGTGCGGCCGCGCTTCGGGGCAGGTTCTGGTCGATGGTCGATGGTCGCAGGTTCCATGGCCGTGGTTCGCAGGCTCTGTAACGGCAAGGAGTGACTCGAGCCGCGGGCGGCCGAATCAGGGCATCGGCTCCCGCAGCGCAGAACCGGTTTCGTACAGCCGGGTGATCTCGTCTGCGCACAGCGGGGGGCCGTAGGCGGCATCGAAGTTGAGCGCTGCGGTCTTGGAGCGGTCCCGCTTCAGCGGTGCATCGGGGCGAACCTCCCGGGGGTCGGCCATTCCCTCGTCGAGCACCGGGACGTCGTACCGGATCACGTACCGGACGCCCATCTGCCGGAGCGACGCGGCGTCGGGGAGAGTGTCCAGCTCCCCATCCCGGTACTTCTGCTGGAGCACGGTCAGGTCGGACAGGGTGTTGTTGCGGGCTGCCAGGCGGACGCTCAGGCAGGGGAAGCCGGCCACCGCCTTTCCATGCACGGTCTGGAAGTAGGCCTGGTAGCCGGAGCGCTCGTCGGATGCCAGCTCGAGGATGGCGAACTCACCCTCTATCCGGGAGAGGCGTCGAATGCACTCGGGGATGGCGGGCAGGGGCATCATCCGGACCGACTGGAAGGGCCAGAGCAGGGCGCGGGGGGAGACTTTGGGGAAGACGTAGCTGGAGGGTTCATCTCCGGGCCCCGTGGCAACGTCCTGCTCGCCGGTGGGCGGCACGCCGTCATTCCGCTTTCCAGCGGGTCCGATATCCTGTCCGATCTCGTGCACCCATGCCGCTCCCGGGGCCGCCCCGGGGATGGATCGCAACCCGGCATTGCTCGTGTCCGCGGTGAGGGGGACGAAGGCCCCGACGACCCAGTAGGCGGCCACCACTGCGGCACCGGCAGTCAGCCCATGCTTTCCGGGCCAGAGCTTCCCCGGTCCTCCCGCCTCGACCAGCCCGCGCCAGAGGGCAGCGCACGACAGCGCCATTCCAAGCAGGAGCGGGGCAACCAGGCGCTGCGGGAACGTCAGCCTCCAGAGAATGGGCAGGTGCTGCCGGGCCCATTCCATGGGCATGTCCAGGGCCAGGTCCGGCCCTCGGACGTTCAAGCGGAATCCCAGAGTGATCACGGCCACCGGGAGGAACATCAGTGCCCAGACCACGGCATTCGGGATGCGCCGGATCTTCCCGATGGCGGCGGGTACCAGCACGGCGATGAGCACCAGGGCCCCGTCCAGGATCGTGAACGGCCACTTGAGCGGCTGGGAGAGCCGGGTTGCCTCCCCTCGATTCACTGCCAGGACGTGGAGGATGTTCCGGACGTGGAGCAACGCCGCAAACGCGAGGCCTGCCCCAAGCACCAGGAGCGTGCGCCGAAGCATGGTCGACCGATCCACCCCGGCAAAGGTCACGCCGTCCCACGACAGGAGCGCTGCCGTGGCCAGGGCCGCGTACAGGGCCACCGCATAGTAGCTCTGGATGAACCCGGTCAGTCCGGCCAGCACCACCGCGGCCAGCGCCCAGCGCCATCCCCCCTGCTCGAGGTAGCGCTTCCAGGCAAAGAGGGTCAGTGCGAAGTACACGAGGTAGTTGAGCTCGGGGTCGAAGAGCACGTTCCCCCGGGCCAGCCCAAAGGAGACCGCCAGGATGGCCAGCACGGCAGAAAAGAGTCCGTTCCCGGCGACCGAGCGCACCACGATGAAGCAACCGACCAGCGACGCGGCAAGCCCGGCAGCGACCACCAGGTTCACGGCGGCGGAGGGGCCCACCCACGGCTGGATGACCCCCGCAATGAGGGTATGCACGTAGGCCAGGCTGTGGACCTGGGCCGATTCCCCGCCCAGCGGGTAGTTGAGCAGGTCGCACCAGAGGAGCGGCTTGCCGTTCCAGGCCCACATCTCGGTCCACCAGGTGAACCAGTACATCTGGGTCGAGTCGACGTACTGCAGCGGAGTCTGTGCGTCGATGTCGAACGGCATGGCGTAGTGCGCCGTGCCCAGCTCACACCAGAGGCGGAACGTCTTGCTGACCCAGAACAGGAGCAGCAGCGCCCAGGGGGCGTACGGGGCCAGGCTGGAGCAACGCTCGCGAAGCGACCTCTTCATCCCGCAAGAACCTCCCCTCGTTCCGCTCACGGAGCCTCCGTGGCATAGACCCGGACGACCGAGTCCACGCAGCGGGCCTTTCCGTAGGTTGCCTCGAAGTCGAACCAGCGCCTCGGTCGTCGCTCCACCGCGGGGTCGACATCGGGGCGGATACACGGGATTCCTCCCGGCTCCCTGGGGGCTTGAAGCTCACTGTGCACGACGTACCTGACCCCCAGCTTCCGGAGCATTTCCGGAGGGGGCAGGCGGTCGAGGTTTCCGAACTCGAAGTCGTGCTGGATGAGCGTCAGCTCCGACGGGTCGGTGCGCTGCTCGTCCATCCAGCGGAAGCGACAGGGGTAGCCGGCAATGGCCTTTCCGTGGATGGTCTGGAAGTAGTGGAAGAGGGGCTTGAGCAGGTGGTCCTGGGTGAGGTCGAGGATGGCGAACTCCCCGTCTTCGGATGCAACCTGGGCGATGCACTCCGGGACGGCGGGGGGCTCGACCGTGCGCAGCGGCACGAAGGGCCAGAGCAGCACGTCGGCGTGAAAGCGGGAGCGGGGGCCGGGGGTCGTCTGACCCGCAATCCGCCATGGGGAAGCTCCAGGGGCCTCCATCTCCATCTGGGCGAGGTAGCACGTGGGCCCTTGCGGGGTGGGCTTCGACGCAGCATCCGGTGCGACGGGCCCGGAGGCTCCCAGCGTGTCCGGCGTCAGGGGGAGGAAGGCCGAGGTGGCCCAGAACGCGGCGACCGTCAGAGCACCGGCCAGGAGAGGCTTCACGTGGGGGAAGCGACCCGAGGATGGTCCTGGCGAGGGGCGCAGCCCACGCCACAGAGCGGCGTACGACAGGGCGATTCCGAGGAGCAGCGGGCCCACGAAGCGGGTCGGGAACGAGAGCCTCCACAGGAACGGGAGGTGGTCGCGGGCCCACCCCAGCGGCATGGTCCTCGGAATGTCCTGGGACGGCACGTCCAGGGCAAAGCCCAGGGAGGCCACGGCCACCGGCAGCGCCAGCAGGGCCCAGGTCAGGGCATCGGGGCTCTTGAGGAGAAGCCCGGCGACAGCGGGGGCGGCCACACCCGCCAGGAGGAGGAGGCCGTCGACGACCGAGTAGGGCCACAGGATGTCGATGTCCTTCTGCATGTGCCCGAGGGAGCCGGCCTGGAGGACGTTGAGGATGTTCCGGGCGTGGAACATCACCGCCAGAGCCAGCCCGGCCCCGAGCACAGCCAGGGTCCTCTTCAGGAGCGTCTCGGCCGGCACGTCCTGGAAGGTGACCCCTCCAAACCCCAGCAGCGCGGCGGCAGCGAGCGTGGCCAGCACCGCCATTCCGTAGTACATCTGGGCATAGCAGGTGAAGCCCACGAGCAGAGCGGAGGCCAGCAGCCAGCCCAGCCTTCCGGCCCCCAGGTAGCGTTGCCAGGCCAGCAGCGAAAATCCGAGCCAGGCCACGAAGATCAGCTCCGGGTCGGGCAGGCAGTTGTCGCCGGCCAGGCCGAACGAGACGACGAGGATCGAGAGGATCGACGACAGGAGGGTGCTTCCGGATACCTCCCGCAGCAGGAGGAAGAAGGCGACGAGCGTGAGAACGAATCCGAAGATGGCCACCAGGTTGTGGGCCACCACGGCACCGAGCAGCGGCTGGATGAGCCCTGCCAGCCAGGCGTGGGCGAACGTCAGCGAGTAGTCGAGCGGTGTGGTGGCACCATGCGGGAAGTTGATGAGGTCGGAGAACATCAGGGTGTGGCGCCCGTCCCAGATGGCCTCCCCGATCCACCACGAGAACCAGGAGGTGCAGACGGTATCCATGAATGCGCCCTTGAGCGCATAGTGTCTCGTCGAGAGGTTGCGCCAGATGTCCGAAGTCTTGAAGGCCGCAAAGGCCAGCAGCAGCACCCACGGTGCCCAGGCTGCCCGCAGGTTCCAGAGGCGTGACAGCCTGTCTTTCATGCTCCCTTCACCCGGTGCGCCCGAATCGTTGGGGTTGAATCCGCCGGCCAGTCCGAATCGACCTCTCGCTTCGAAACTTGTAGTGCCTGCGGCACTTCTTGTCAAGCTCGTCGCACGCCCGCGATTCCTTGACTTGGGCCAGGGAATATCTAGTATTACTCGGCAGTTGAGCGGCCGGAGGGGCGTCGCATCCGGCCGGTTCCGGATGGCACCAATCAGCCGGCCCGTTCACTCGGCAGCGCAACTGGCGGGGAGGAGCGATGAGCAGACGAAAGGACCCTGCGGGCAGGGCGGGGGGCGACCTCTGGCCCCGCATCGTCTCCGTCGGGACCGCCAATCCTGAGCGCAGGTACCGGCAGAAGGAGCTCGTCGACCTGTTCCGGTGCGAAGACCCGCTGCTGACCCAGTTCTTCACCACGAGTCACATCGAGACCCGTCACCTGGTCCTGCCCGAGCCCGGGCCCGACGGGAGGATGCCTGTCGAAGACGGAACCGCGCTCCTGGCCAAGCACCGGAAGTACTCCCTCCAGGTAGGCGGGGAGGCCATCGGCAAGTGCCTCGGGGCGAGAGGTCTTGCCCCCTCGGACGTCGACTTCCTGGTGGCGGTGACCACGACGGGCATGCTCTGCCCCAGCCTGTCCGCCTTGATGGCCGCACACCTCGGCATGCGCCGGGACGTGCAGCGCATCGACCTCGTCGGCATGGGGTGCAACGCCGGCGTCAACGGCCTGTTCTCCGCAGCGCGCTTCGCCAAAGCCAACCCCGGCCGGAATGTGCTGCTGCTCAGCAGCGAGATCTGCTCGGCCGGCTACGTGTTCGACATGACGGTTCGGACCGCGGTCGTGAACTCGCTGTTCGGCGATGCCTGCTCCGCGGTCCTGCTGCGGGCCGATCCGGCGGGCAGCTGGAGCGACGGGCCGATGCTGCTCGACTTCGAGTCGTACCTCGTCCATGAGGCTGCCCAGGACATGCGCTTCGACTTCGAGAACGGCCTGTGGTCCTTCTACCTGAACCGGGACATCCCGTACAAAATCGGGGCGGCCATCGAGAAGCCGGTCGATGCCCTGCTGTCCCGAAACGGCCTCAAGCGGCGGGACGTGGACCACTGGCTCGTGCATTCGGGGGGCAAGAAGGTCATCGACAGCGTGAAGTACAATCTCAAGCTCACCGATTGGGACATCCGGCACACCCGCTCGGTCCTGCGGAACTTCGGGAACATCTCCTCCTCGGCCGTCCTGTTCTCGTACCAGGAGCTGAGCCGCGAGGGGGTTGCCCGTGAGGGGGACGTGGGGGTGGTGATCGCAATGGGACCCGGCGTGTCGCTGGAGACCGGGCTGCTGCACTGGTAGGAGGCATCATGGAGTTCGAGACGATCAGGCTGGAGATCGAGGGCAACCGGGCCCAGGTGCTGCTCAACCGCCCGGAGCGGCGAAATGCCATCAACGTGAAGATGGTCGAGGAGCTCCAGGCCGCGTTCCACGCCATCGAGGACTCGGGGCAGGTGCGGGTGGTCGTGCTGTCGGCGGTCGGCCCGGATTTCTGCACGGGGATCGACCTGACCGAGTTCTCCACCAAGGCGGTTCCGGACGTTCACGGGTTCTCCCGGTGGGAGAAAGTGTGCAGGGCGCTGGAGCGGCTGCCGGCCGTGACCCTCGCGGCCACGGACGGGGAAGTGGCCGGAGGCGGGCTCCAGCTGGCCCTTGCCTGCGACGTGCGGGTGGCCACGAACCGGGCCTTCTTCCACTTCCACGATGTGCGGATGGGGTTCATCCCCGGCATGGGGACGTTCCGGCTGGCCAAGTTCGTCGGCCTGGGGCGGGCCCGTCGAATCGCTCTGACCGGCCGCAAGGTGCAGGCGGACGAGGCGGAGCGGATAGGGCTCATCGACCACCTCTGCGACCCGAACGGTCTGGAGCGGGCCGTCGACGCGGCCATCGACGAGTTCGGCCCCATCCATGCCGACGCGGTCGAGCTGATCCGCCGACTCGTCGACGAATCCTACGAGAGCCAGTGGGAGGACTTCCTGGGGAACTTCCTGGCTGCCCAGGACCGGGCCATCCGGTCCGGGGACTTCCGGGAGCACGTTGCCCGCGCCCACGAGAACAAGGCCCGGGCCACCGGCGACAAGGTCCCGGAACGAGACGACAAGGAGCATGGCAAATGACAGTCGGACCGCCTCTCGTCTACCTGGTCAATCCCCCCATGGCGGTCGATCAGCGGCACGGCCGCATCGAGAAGATCGTCAAGAACCTCTTCTTCAACTCCCCTCCGCTCGGGTTGGCCTACATCGCTGCGGTGCTCGAGAAGCACCAGGTTCCGGTCCGCATCATCGATGCGGGCGTGGAGGGGTGGACCTTCGAGGAAACTGCCCGGCGAATTGCGCTCGAGAGCCCCGGCGTGGTCGGCGTCGCCTCCATGACGATGCTGTCCTCCAATGCCGTACGCCTGGCGCAGGCCATCCGGGCGCTTCTGCCGTCGACGACCATCGTGGTGGGTGGCCCCTACGCAACCTCCCTGACCGACGAAGCGATGGCCAACGACTGCTTCGACGTCGCGTGCGTCGGCGAGGGGGAGTACACCATGCTCGACCTCGTCGAGGCCATCCGCAACGGGAACGACCTCTCCACGGTCCAGGGAATCGTGTTCCGCAGGGACGGCAAGCTGGTCCGCAACCCGGCACGACCCCAGATCCAGGACCTCGACGAGCTGCCGTTCCCGGCCCGCCACCTGCTGCCGCTCGACCAGTACGTGCCGCAGCCCAACGACGGCATCTACCTCCCCAAGTTCTCGATGATCACCAGCCGGGGATGCCCGTACCGGTGCATTTTCTGCGAGCACAGCACGTACGGCGTCTCCTACCGCTCCATGTCGCCTCGGCGCATCGTGGACGAGATGGAAGAGCTGGTGAACCGGTACGGGGCCCGCGACATAGCGTTCGTCGATTCCCTGTTCATGGTCTCGCGGCAGCGGGTCCTCGACATCGTCGACGAGATCCTCCGCCGCAAGCTCAAGGTCCACTGGACCTGCACCATCCGGGCCAATATTGCGGACGAGGAGACGCTGCGCCGGATGAAGTCGGCCGGGTGCTGGAGGACCCGGATTGGCGTCGAGGCCGGAAACGACGAGGTCTTGAAGTTCATCCGCAAGGGGGTGACCAAGGAGCAGATGCGGCAGGTGGCCCAGGCTGCGGATCGCCTCGGGCTGCATCCCAAGGGCTTCTTCATGATCGGGCATCCGACGGATACCGAGGCCACGATCCGGGAATCCATCGAGTTTGCCAAGTCGTTGCCCCTGACGGACATCACGGTACAGTTCAACACGCCCATGCCGGGGTCGGAGCAGTGGGCCATCGCCCGGGACTTCGGCACCCTCACGACCACGGACTGGTCGTTCTTCTCGTTCTGGGAGCCGGTGTTCGTGCCGCACGGCCTGACGGTGGAGAAGATGCTGGCGCTCTACCGTGACTTCTACCGGTCCTTCTACTTCCGGCCCATCATCTTCTGGCGGCACCTGAAGATGCTCAAGGGACTCGGGGACATCCGGCGGATCGGTCGTGGAATGGCCATCTTCCTGGGCATCTTCGGTCCCATGACCCAGTCGGGGAAGAGGGGGGCGAGATGAGCGCGACGGAAGCCGGGGGAGGGGGGAGCACCCGCATCCTCAGCCAGACCCGGGGGACCTGCCCCGTGTGCATCGAGATGGTCGAGGCCCACGTCGTCGAGGAGGACGGCAAGGTCTACATCGAGAAGAGCTGCCCCCGGCACGGCAATCACCGCTCTCTCATCTCCGTGGCACCGGAGTATTACAAGGACCTCCACGACTACTACTTCGACGTGCTTCCGGACAGCCTTCCCCAGCGGGACTACATCCTGCGTCTGACCGGGCGCTGCAACATGGCCTGCCCCATCTGCCTGGCCAGTGCCAACGACTTCGAGGAGCAGGACCTGCCCCGGGAGACCATCTCGAAGCTCCTGCGGGGCGGCAAGCGGCTCAAGATCGACCTCATGGGGGCCGAGGCCACCCTGCGCCCCGACCTCGAAGACATCATTCGGGAGGCCCGCGGACTCGGGCACATCACCGCGCTCCACACCAACGGCATCCGCCTGGGCGAAGAGGGGTACCTGGCCCGGCTCGTGGAGGCCGGGCTGGACGAGGTGCACCTCCAGTTCGACGGCTTCAGTGACGCACACGACCTGAAGATCCGCGGCCGGGCCATGAGCGGCCTCAAGGAGAAGGCCGTCGACATGCTCGAGCGGCATCGGGTTGCCACCGACCTCGTCGTGACCATCGTCCAGGGGTCCAACGAGGACGAGATGGTCAAGGTGCTCGACTTCTCGGCCACCCGCCCGTTCGTCAAGGAGGTGTTCTACCTGGGGTGCAGACCGCTCGGCCGGGCCGTCGGCGAGTTTGCCCAGAACAGCCTGGTCCCGGACGAGGTGCTCGAGCTCCTGGCCGAGAAGACCTCGGGCCGGATAAGCCGCGACGACATCCGCATCTTCCAGAAGCTCTACTTCGCCATGCTGGCCCTGCTCAAGGTCCGCAAGTGCTTCTACATCCATCACTACATCCTCCACCGTCGTGACGGGCGCTGGGTTCCGCTCGCGGAGGAGATGGACTTGAAGTATCTCGAGCCGAGGCTGGAGCGGTTCCGGCGGCTCTTCAGGAAGTCCCGGCTGCTGGCGGGCGGCTACCTGGGGTTCCACGCGGTCCTCGCCTACCTGAGGAAGGGGAGCATCCGGCCGGTCTGGGACGGCATCGTGCTCACGTTGCTGCTCCTGCTCGGGTTCGACCTGTCGAGGCTCAAGCGTCGTCCCATCCTGCTCGGCTTCATTACGGCGTGTGACCCCTGGATCTACGACGACAAGGTCGGGGCCAACTGCGGCAAGGGAGAGGTCTCCACCGACCTCGGACACCACGAATCCGGTGCGCTGGCCAACGTCAGCCGCGAGCGGCTCCATGCAAAGGGGGGGAAGTGAGGCTGGTCACGCAGGCAAGGAGGGCGCTCCTGGCCCGCCTGGGGGCCGGTACCCCGATCTACGCCCATTGCAGCTTCACCCACCGCTGCAACATGCGCTGCCGGCCGTGCGTGCTCTGGCGAGGGGCCGACAAGGCAGCCGAGATGACCTTGCCCCAGGTCGAGATGCTGGCCGAGAACCTGGCGAAGGCCGGGGTCACGTCGGCTGCGCTCTCCGGCGGCGACCCGTTCATGCGCAAGGACCTGCCCGAAATCACCCATGCTTTTGCAAGCCGTGGAATGGACTGCCGCATTCTCACCCACGGCGTCAAGCTCGGGGAGGAGCGCATCCGGGCCGTCATCGAGGCCGGTGCCACCGATGTGTCCATCTCGCTGGACAGCACCGATCCCGCCAAGGTCAGGGACATCTACAACGGCGTCGACGTCTTCGACAGCGTCATCGAGAGCATGCGGCTGTTTGCCGAGCTGCTCCCCCGGGGCTCCGTCCCGGTGATGAACGTCGTGGTCTCGAGGGTAAACGTCGCCGAGCTGCCGCAGCTCGTCCCGTTTGCCGAGAAGCTGGGCTTCTACTGTTCGTTCGTGCCCATCGTGATCTCTCCCAGCGAGGAGGAGTGCGACGGGTTTGCCGCGGTGGCTCCCGAGCTTTCCATCAGGCCCCAGGAGTTCGATATCCTGGACCGGTCTTACTCGGAGCTGCTCCGGATGAAGCTTCGAGGTGCCAGCATCGCCAACTCCAGCCGGTTCCTCAAGGACTCGGTACGCTACTTCAAGACCGGGGCCCAGGACTGGTCCTGCGATGCCGGGACCCTGTACGTCTCCGTGGATCCGGACGGCGGGATCTCCATCTGCCACAACTTCGAGCCGTTTGCCCGCTTCGACACCCCGGACCTCGGCGCCCTGTTGCGCTCCCCGACGATGCGTGCCAGGATGAAAAGCCAGCGGGAGGCATGCAAGGGATGCATGCGGCCGTGCTGGGCCGAGCTGACCCACGCCATCTTCGACATGCGGGCAAGCCTCGAGGCATTCCGAATGTCGCTGCGGGCAGCTAGCAAGAGGAAGTGAGACCGTGAAAGTCCTGCTCGTCAATCCCCGCACCGACCTGCTCATCAGAAGCGAGCTTCCCGGGCACGTCGGCAAGGAGCTGGGCCACTTCCCTCCGCTGGGCCTGTTGTACCTGGCCGCCTATGTCCGACAGGGGGGGCGCCACCAGGTCCAGGTGCTCGACATGTCGGCCCGGGACGTGTCCCTGGCCGGGCTGGCCGACACGGTGCTTTCCGAGCGGCCGGACCTGGTCGGGTTGACCTGCATCACCCACAACCTGGCCAGCGTGAAGGCTGCGGCCGATGTCGTCAAGCGTGCCGCACCGGCCACCCGGATCTGCATCGGCGGACCTCACGTGAGGCAATTCCCTGAAGAGTCGATGGCCCTCGACTTCGTCGATTTCGCCGTGTGCGGGGAGGGAGAAGTGCCCTTCCTCGAGCTGCTCGACGCGCTCCAGGATGGCCGCAGCCTCGATGGGATGCGGTCGGTCGGCTATAAGCAGGACGGCCGGAGCCTCGCGGCCACCGTGCCCGCGGTCACGACGGACATCGAGGGCCTTCCCTTCCCTGCCCGCGACCTCGTGGACCGGAAGGACTACTTCTACATCCTGGGGAACCGGGCCACGTTCGCCACCATCCTGTCCAGCCGGGGCTGCCCGTTTCACTGCACGTTCTGCGCCACGCCCCACGGTGCCTACCGGGCTCGCTCTGCCCGCAGCGTCGTGGACGAGATGGTGCAGTGCCGCGATGCCGGAGCCGAGGAGATCCACTTCATCGACGACACGTTCAACATCCGCAAGTCGAGGCTCGCCGAGGTGAGCCGGGAGATCCTCGACCGGTCGGTGCGGCTGAAGTGGAGCTTTCGGGGGAGGGCGGACGGCGTGGACGACGAGGGGATGGCGCTGGCGGCCCGCGCCGGCTGCACCCGCTTCCACGTCGGAGTGGAGACCGGTACCGACCACGGCATGGAGGTGCTGAGGAAGGGGGTCGACGTGGCGCAGGTGCGCAACGCAGTGCGCCTGGCCCGAAAGCATGGCATCGTGTCCGCGGCCTACTTCATCATCGGCTGCCCTCACGAGAAGTCCCGGGACGACGTCCTGGAGACCATCCGGTTTGCGGTCCGGCTCAACCCCGATTTCGCCCTCTTCAACATCCTGGCCATCTACCCGGGGACCGAGCTGTTCGAGGAGGCGGTGAAGAAAGGGATGCTCGCCGGGGATTTCTGGCACGGTTTTGCCCGGAGCCCCGACCCGGAGTTCCGCATCCCGCTGTGGGAAGAGCACCTCGACCGGTTCGAGCTGGAGCGGCTGCTTCGGACCGCCTACCGGCGGTTCTACTGGCGCCCCGGGCCCATCCTGAGGAATCTGCGGTCCGTGGCGGGGCCGGGCGATCTCCTGCGCAAGGCGCAGGCGGCTCTCTCGATCCTCCTGGGCAGGAGGTGAAACCTGTCATGAACCGCCGAGTGGTCCTGATCACGCCGTACGGGGAGGAGAACCGGGGGATCCGGTACATCTCCGCGGTGCTGAGGGCGGGCGGGTTCGAGCCGCACATGGTCTTTTTCAAGCGGTGGGTGAACAACGCGCTTACGCCCCCCACTCGGCGGGAAGAGGAGCTGCTGGCCGGGCTCGTGGCCGAGATCCGCCCCCTGCTGGTGGGCGTGGGGTTCGGTGCACCGCATTTCAAGGTCGTCCGCAGCCTGACCCGGCGCATCCGCACCGCCTGCGACGCCCCCATCCTCTGGGGCGGCGTCTTCCCCACCGTCTGTCCCGAAGAGTGCATGGAGGACGCCGATGCCGTCTGCATCGGCGAGGGCGAGCACGTCACCCTCGACATTGCCCGGGCCCTGGCGGATGGCCGCCCCATCCGGGACATTCCGGGGACCTGGGTACGGGACCGGGGCGAGATCGTCCGCAACCCGGTCCGACCGCTGATCCAGGATCTCGACTCCCTCCCGTTTCCCGACTACCTCCAGGCCGATACCTGGTTCATCGAGGGGAACCGCAAGGTCCGCACCGACCCCATCTCCCAGACCGTCGAGTACCGGATCTACCCCACCCGGGGATGCCCGTACACCTGCACTTACTGCCATGCCCATGTGATGCGCGGGATCACGGCTGCCGGCGGTGGCAGGTACTACCGGGTCCGCTCCGTGAAGAACGTCATCGCCGAGCTCGAAGCCGCCATCCGGATCCTGCCCAGGATCCGCCGCGTGAAGTTCGACGGCGACGTCTTTGCGTTCCCGTCATCCTGGATCGAGGAGCTGTCCCGTACCTACCGGGAGCGGGTGAGCATCCCCTTCGAGATCCTGACTTACCCGGGGGAGCTCGACGCCCAGGACTATCGCCTGCTCCAGCAGGCCGGGCTGTGCAAGGTGCAGACCGGAATCCAGTCCGGCAGCCAGCGGGAGCTGCTCGAGACCTACCACCGCAAGTCGACCACCCAGGACATCCTCGACCTGCACCGGACCGTTCTCGACGCGGGCATCGAGGTGGTCTACGACCTCATCTTCGACAATCCGCTGGCAACCGAGGCGGACAAGCGGTCCATCGTGGAGCTGCTGCTGAAGCTCGAGCATCCGTTCAGCATCTACATGTACTCGCTGACCCTCTTCCCCAAGACCCTGCTGGCCAGGGACCTCATCGAGAAGGGGTTGGCAACCCCTGACGACGTGGAAGGCCGCGCAACGAAGTCCTACCGGCAGTTCCGACTCAGCTTCGACTGGCCTCGATCCGCTGAGGACCGCTTCTGGATCGCGCTGACGTCGCTGGCTTCCAAGCCCTTCGTGCCCAAGGCCGCCATCCGCCGCCTGATGGAATCCAGGGCCCTGCGACAGCGGCCGGAGCCCCTCGTTGCCGCCGCCCGCCTGGCCGACCTGGCCAAGGTCGGTACGCTGGCGCTGCGCATGCTGTTCCAGGGAGAGCTGACCCTGTTCAAGATCCGCCAGTACGGGTCGTTCAAGCGGGTGATCAGTCAGTAGTCTCCCACCGGTACCGCCGCAAGAATCACAGCGTCAGGAAGGGAAGCCAGATCTCGTGTGCCTTGACGGCCTCGCCGAGCGCCGCGGCATCGTAGTAGGGGGACGCTGCCAGGTAGAGGACGACGCCCGCTGCGATGAGCCAGCCAAAGCGCGTCTTGAGACCGGCCAGCCACTCCACGCCGAAGCCGGCGACGACGGGCAGTGCGAGCGCAGGAAGGAGAGTGTACCGGACCGCCTCTTCTGCGCTCAGATAGAAGACGGACAGCACCACGGGAACGGCCACGAACAGCAGGCTCCACAGGAGGAGGAGCCTGGGGCTCTTCCGGAAAGCGGGAACGATTCCGACCAGAGTGAGAGCCAGGAGCAGTGACGGGAAAGCGGCGGTGCCGCCCAGCACGACCATGAGGCCGGCTACGAGGTCGTCCAGCGGGGACTTGGACAGCATGGGGAACTGCATGGCGGTCTCGGGGACCGTGAACGCCAGCGCCCTGAAGAGCAGAGTGACCAGGACCGACCCGCCCAGGATCGAAAGGACCGGAGTGCCCAGCATCCGGAATCTGCGTCCCGAAGTCAGCAGGACTGCAATGGGGACCACCAGGAGCAGGGCCTCCGGCCGCGTCGCACCGAGCACGAAGAGCAGCAGGGCGCACAGCATGGCGGGGGGGATGAGCCCCTCTGTCCACCCGCGGGACGGCTTCGATGTCGGAACGAGGAGTGGCGCAAGCGCAATCCCGAGTACAAGCCCGAGCGGCAGGAGCATTCCGGTCATGCTCGTGGTCCTTGCCACCACGATGGACGCGGGGAGGACGGCATAGAGGATGGCGGCGGCCGCTGCCGCAAGGTCGCCCGCTCCCCAGGCGGCCAGCAGGAGCGCCAGCAGCAGTATGGAGACTACCGACAGGACCAGGTTGGTGCTCCGCACGGTCTGGAACGAGTACCCGGCAAACTTGGCCGGGATGCCGTACAGCCAGGCGGCCGGTACGTGGAGAGGAGGCGTTGCCAGCCCCTCTTCCTGGCTGGCCGGGGTGACCCCGGCCACGCGGACCGTGCACAGGAAGGACTCGGGTGAGCAGAAGATCGCTTGCCCGGAGGTTTCGGCCGGCGAGCAGTCCGCATCCGTCCGGCAGCAGGGCAGCTCGGTACCGGGCTCAGGTCCCCACTCGTGGACGCACGTTCCGTACAGGCAGCGATCCACGGTGCAGGGCGTGTGGTCGTCGCACTGTGAAATCTCCGTGCACTGGGGAGCCTCCACGGGTTGCTGACTGGGGACGAGGTCCGGTGCGGGCTGAAGTGAGGTCCGATGGTAGGCACCGATGGCCAGGGCGACCGCCACTGCCGCCCAGAAGTGCCATTTGCGCCCTTTGAGCAAGGGCAGGATGCTGCGGGCGGACAGCACGGTCAGAACGAGCAGGGCGAGCAGGAGGAGCTCCCCCAGGTAGCGGGGCAGGATGGGCGGCCCCTCGACGGGGGCTGGCGAGTCCCCGGGCTCGACCCACGATTCCGGCGCCGGGATCCCGTCCCAGAACCCACCCGAGTCGTTGCTCCCGACGGCCTCAAGCAGCGCCTGCGATGCGCTGCGCAGCTCGTCGTCCGGGAGCGGAGCGGTCACCCAGACGTCGAAGCTCTTGGTCTGCCCCAGGACCCCTTCCGCCGGCCCGGTGCCTCGGTCTCCCAGGATCACCTCGGCCGCCGAGTCGCCATGCTTCAGACCGATTCGCACCACGTCCGGTCCGATGGCCACCGACTCCAGCACCGTGTTGCCGATCCGATCCGCTGGGGCCTCCACCCCATAGGGGGACAGCAACCGCAGAAACTCCTTCTCTGCACCGGGAGGAATCGGGCGAGCCGATGCCGATGGCCCGGGAAAGAGCAGGACGGCCAGGACTACCGGGCACAGCACTGAAGAGATTCTCATGGTTCTCTCGTGAGCGTCAGGCGGGCTTGTCGAACTGGACAGGCTTGACCCTGAGCGACAGGCGCGGAATCACGGAAGGAACCTGCCTGCGATAGGCCAGGTAGTAGTCCCCCCACAACTTCACGCAGAGCCGTTCCTGCCAGTAGCGCACCGAGATGAAGGAATAGGTCGTCAGGATCGGGATGATCACGAACATGAAGATCGGCGACGCCACGAGGAAGCCGAACCCCACGACACCGAGGAACTTGCCGATGATCGACGGATGGCGGCAACGGGCAAACGGTCCCGTGGTGACGAGCTTGAGCGTACCTCCCAGGTGCGTGGCCGGGCTCCCCTCTCCCTTGATGGCCAGGTATCCGTACACATACCAGACCACGAAGATCCCGGTGGGGAAGAAGAGGGCGAAGAGCACAAAGTTCCACGGTGCGGACAGGAACGGCTCCAGGCCGAAGAATCGGTCCAGGCGGGTGGCCAGCCACGCGATGACCGCCGTGGCGGGAATCAGGATGAACAGGTGGATGGGGACGTTCCAGAGCACGCCGGGCCGCTTCACCGCGGCCATGATCTCACGAAACGACGGCTCGAAGTCCGAGGCCAGTCCGGGTCGTTTGTCTTCCATGGTCAACCTCCAAACCAGCCCGATTCGAGCCCCCACACGACCAGGGCCACCGCACCCAGGATCAGGAACAGGAACAACACGTATCCGCCGAACTCCTTCATCGGTGCTCCTCCACGGGTCAGATGCGCCTCGATGCCGCGGGAAGGAACTGCAGCTTGAGCAGAATGATCCCCCCTCGGATCAACCGCACCACTTCCGGAACGGTACGCATGCTGAGCGCCGTGCGAATCATCACTTCGGGGCTGAAATAGAAGCGATTGTGGACCTGTTTGAGCAGCCCCACCAGCGTATCCTTGTCCATGAACTCGTTCCACACCGTCGGCAGCGAGTAGTCCCGCCGCGGGTCGAGCATGAACTTCTTCCAGCAGTCGGCATCCCACAGCCCCTTCTTGACGCCTTCCTCGAAGATGGGGGCGTCCGGATAGGGGGTGTAGAGCGAGAAGACGACGTAGTCGGGCCGCAGGCTCTTGACGAACGGAATGGCCTGGAGCACTTCGGCAGGCGTTTTCTCGTGCGGGCACCCCGCAATCATGTAGGCGATGGGGCGGATTCCCGCCTTCCGGGTCAGGGAGAAGGCCCTGCGGACGTCCTTCTCCCGCGCTTTCTTGTTGAGGGCCTCCAGGCCGCTGTCGGACCAGGTCTCCACGCCGAAGTGCATCCGGATGCAGCCCGCTTTCCGGGCAATCGCGAGCATCTTCTCGTCCAGGGCCAGGCAGCTCGCCTTGAAGCCCCAGTAGATGTCGAGCTTGCGGGCAAGGATCTCCTCCGAGATCTCGGTCACCCGTTCCGTCGTGATGTTGAAGATGTCGTCGATGAAATGGAATTCCTTGATGCCCAGGTTCTTCCGGCAGTGCTCCAGCTCGTCCACGATGTGCTTTGCCGATCGGGTCCGATAGCGGTGCGGGACGTTGCAGAACGCGCACTGGAACGGGCATCCCCGGCTCGAGATGATGGTGGTGGCGCGGGCTTCCTTCATGCCCGGCGTGTAGTACCGTTCATTGCGAAGCCCCTCCCGATCCGGGATGGGGAACTTGTCGAGGTCCTTGGTCGGTTCGAGGCGCTGGTTGACCGCGACCTGTCCGTCCCTGACGAAGCAGAGGTTGTTCCCACCCCGCCAGTCGGTGCCGGCCTGGAGGTGGTCGAGGATTTCGACGAGCGGCTCTTCTCCGTCTCCCTGAACGGCCACGTCTACGCCTGGGAACTGGGCGGCCTCGTGCGGGAACGACGTGACGTGAGGTCCCCCCAGGATGACGAAAACCCCGGGGAGACGCCTGCGCACCGCTTCGATGACTTCCCGGGCGTTGACCAGGTTGTGGCTGGTTGTGGTCACACCCAGGACATCAGGTTGCACCGCGGCCACTTCCCGGCCGAGGTCCTCTGCAGTCCAGCCCCGCTCGACACAGTCGAACAGGATGGACTCGTGCCGAGTGTGCGCCTTGAGCCACCCGGAGAGATACAGGATGCCCAGCGGGGGAAACAGGTAGGCGTCGGGCCCGTTGAAGATGTCGGGAACACCCGCCCAAACCTGGTACGTCTTGGGTGGGTTGACAAGGCAGATACGCATGGTATGACCAACCTGGAACAAGGGGGCTTCAATCCACGCAGGTTCCGCTGCGGCTCCACCTGCATCGCAGCATCCACGGCCATCGGAACCAACCCGAGCATGGCGAATAAACTATAGGAGAACAGTGCCTTCTAGGCAAGGGGAATCCCGAAATTGCCTTCGGGCTGCCCGCACCGGCGGGCTGGACGGAGCGCCGGCCGTCGGGTGGCTCATCGCAGCTCTCTCAGCCACAGCAGGCCGGCATCGAGGATCCTCCTTGCTCCGCCGGACCGCAGCACGAAGGAACCCTGGGACAGCAGGGTCCCGGGTCGCAGGTAGAAGCGGAGGTAGGCATCCCGCTTGGCCTTCTTGAGGTAGGAAACCGGGCATTCCGGGGACGAAAGATAGGGGATCACGCCGTCGGTCCGGCCGGCCACGTAGTCCCGCCAGAAGTCCTTCCGGAGCAGCCCGGTTGCCTCGGCCTCCTCCTGGAGAGGGGTGTGGGGGTTGGGAATCGTGATTGTGTAGCTGGCCCAGTCGAGGGGGAGGCGACGGGAGAAGGCAGCCGTCCGCTCCACGTCGGCCCGGGTTTCGCCCGGGTAGCCGAGCATGAAGTAGCCGTGCAGCTTGTACCGGAGCTCTCGGGCCACCCGAACGACCTCCTCGATCTTCTCCAGGGTGATCCCCTTGCGCATCGAGTCGAGCGTCGCCTGGCTGCCCGACTCGATGCCCAGGTGCAGCATGTAGCAGCCGCTTCGGCGCATCTGAGAGAGCAGCTCCCGGTCGAGGAGGTCGATGCGGGTTCGGGCATTCCAGCGGAAGCGGAAGCCCCGGCTCGAAATCCCCTCGCACACCTCCCGGGCGACCCGGCGGTTGGCACCGAAGGTCTCGTCGAACAGCACCACCTCCTGCGCATGGAAGTCCCGCTCGGCCCTTTCGAGCTCCGCCAGGATGCGTTGGGCCGAGTGGGCCCGGAACTTGTCTCCCGTGTAGATCTGCGAGCAGAACGCACAGCGGTACGGGCAGCCCCGGGAGGCGAGCAGCGTGACGAATGGAGAGCGCACCACGACGCTCGAGTAGCGGTCGAGCGGCAACAGGTCGAGCGCCGGCATCGGGATCTCGTCGAGGTTCTTGCTGAATCGGCCCCCGGGGACGACGGTCACGTCGCGTCCGTCGCGAGCCACCGTCCCTGGAACCCCGGTCAGTGGGCGGCCGTCGGCAACCCGGTCCACCAGGTCGAGGAGGGTCCATTCCCCTTCTCCGATCACGCCCAGGTCGAACTGAGACCACTCGAGGGTCCATTCGGGAAAGGCGGTGACCTGCGGCCCGCCCACGATCAGCGGGATGGCGGGGAAGCGATGGCGAATCTGCGGGGCGCTCCGCTGGACCGCAGGCCATGAAAGCGTCGTGCTGGTCACCCCGATGAGGCCCACGTCCGGCGGAACCCGGTCCAGCAGGGAGGAGACCCCGACTCCGAGCGCCTCTCCGTCCAGGAGGACGGGCTGGTGTCCCGCCTGCCGCAGCACGGCCCCCAGGTAGGCAAGCCCGAGGGGAGGGTAGACCCCGGTCCGATTGGTTTCCCGGCCATCCGCTGCCTCTCCGACTCGCAGCAGCGCTACCTTCATCTCCCCTCCGTCTCGCGGTGGGCGCGGGCCACCCCGCGGGCAATCCGCTCCACGTCCTTGTTCGACAGGCCCGGGTACAGGGGCAGGTGTACGATGGAGCGCTCCACCTCCTCCGCTGCCGGGCACAGGCCGACCTGTCCTCCCAACTCCGGCAGCGCGCTGCAAGCGCTCATGTAGCCGGGAGAGAAGTCGACTCCGGCTCGTCGCAGCGCCCCCCCGAAGCGGGCGCGGTCCCCATGTCTCAGCGCAAAGCTCACGTATACGTGGTCCCCTTCTGCCTCGGCCGGCGCCGGCAGACCCGGCATTCCGTGGCCCTCCAGGGCTGCCAGCAGCGCGGCACCCAGCTCCCGTCTCTGCTGGTTCCGGCCGTCCACGGCATCGAGCTGGCGCAGACCGGCGCTGGCCTGGGCCTCACCCGGCAGCCAGCGCAGGGCCTCCATCCCGGCCTTTGAGGGGAGACGAATGGGCTCCTCGAATGCCCGATGCACGCGGTCCGCATCCGGCCGCGAATCGAGCCGCAACAGCGGAGTCAGGGTCATGTTGAACAGGAACCGCCGGGAGGCCAGGCTCATCGCTGCCGCCGTGACCCCCTGCTTCAGCAGGGACGAGGTCGCCGGCTTCCGGAAGTCTTCCATCTCCCTGCGCACCGCCTGCGCAAGACCCGTGTCCGACGTCACCACCATGCCGCCGGAGTAGGTCGTGAAGTTCTTCGTGATCCCGAACGTGAAGTAGGCGGCGCGGCCGACCGCTCCGGCCTTGTGCGGCCCGATACGGGCCCCGCATGCCTGGGCACAGTCCTCGATGAGGTCGAGCCCCTTTTCCGTGCAGAGCTTCTGGAGCCCCTCCATGGGGCACGTCCTGCCGAACAGGTGCGTGGGGATCACCGCCCGCGTCTGAGCGGTCAGCACGGCCCGCACCGATGCTTCCGTCACCTCGAACGTGGCCGGGTCGATCTCCGCATAGACGACGGTGTGTCCCATGTGCCGGATCATGGCCGGAATCGCGAAGAAGGTGAACGCAGGGACCACGATCTCGCTGCCGGCAGGGTAGTCGAGCGCCTTCAGGAGCAGGTGCAGCCCCATCCTGCCGGACGGGACGAACAGCGCATGGCCCGCCCCTTCCCAGTTGGCAAACGCGGCCTCGAAGCGCTGGCGGGCATCCCCTCCGGTCCGTCCCGGGCTGACCACGTCGGCAAGAAAGGAAAACGTCTCGGAAAGGCTTGCAGTCGGTGCAAAGCGCGGGATCATCCTCGAACTCCCTCTACCTCATGAATGGCCCGGAGCGGTCTGCCCCGGTTTCTGTCCGGGGGCGCTCCACCGGTTCACCGCCTCGACCCTGGGGCTCGACATCAGGTCGAGGCGCCAGGCAATCATCTCCTTCCCGTAGAATCGGAACCGCCCCGTCTGCTCGAACCCCCACGAGGTAAGCTGCCGGGCGGACAGCGGGTTGTCGGCATCGGTCGTGATGAGCACGGCCTCGTGTCCTTCCGCTGCAAGCTGGTCGAAGAGCACCTTGTTGATGAGCCCCGAGATGCGCTTGCCGCGAAGCTCCGGCTTGAACGAGCAGAACAGCGATTCGGCGACGGTCTGAGCGGCCCCGTGCGGACGGCTTCTTCGCGAGTAGAGGAACGTCTCGAGCAGGGGACGGGCCAGGCTCGGCTTTGCCAGAAGAGCCGGGACCAGGGTCCTCCCCAGGCGGAACGCCAGTCGTCGGTAGAGGTGGCCAAACATCCTCGGGCCGTGCGTCGTGCCTGCGATGAATCCCCCCAGGCATCCCCCCTCCTCGTACACGAAGCCCCGGAAGTCCGGGTGGGACACGAGCCCCCGGTAGACCTCGACTAAGAACGGCTCTCCGAGCTGCGCCCACAGGCTCGAGCCCATGTCGGCGCGATGGAGCGCTGCCACTTCGGGCACGTCGCGGGGCTCCATCACCCGGATCCGCAAGAGGATCTCCGGGTCCACGGGTAGGGGTTTGACCGGAGCATCGGTCATGAGGCCTCCGGAGCATTCGGCAACCCACCGATCATCGGCGTTCCCCTTTGCGGGGGCGTCCATACAGCCTGGTCTGGGCCCACGTAACGAAGTCCCGCCCCGTATCCCCTCCCGAGGCCTTCCGCAAGGCCTCCTTGGCCAGAGACGTTGCCTGGGCATCCCGACCGGCAACCCGGTTGGCCAACTCGACGGCGCGGGTCAGCAGCCTGTCGGGAGCCACGAGCTCGTTGACGAGCCCGCAGGCCAGCGCCTCGTCTCCGTTCAGCTCGCGGCCGAACAGGATGATCTCCCGGGCAACGGCCGGCCCGACCAGGCGCTGCAGCCTCCAGGTGCCTCCGCAGGCCGGGAGGATCCCGAGGCCTGTCTCGGGCAGGGAGAAGCGGGCTTCCGGTGCGGCGATTCTCAGGTCGCAGGCGAGCGCCAGCTCGAGCCCTCCCCCGACCGCGGGGCCGCCGATGGCTGCGACTGTCGGCTTCGAGAGCTCCTCGATCCGGTCGAACAGGGCAGCGCTCTTGAGCTTCCTCCCGTCGGCAGGCGTTCGGCTTCGAAGCTCGTCGAGGTCAGCCCCGGCACAGAACCTCCCGGCCACGGCGCTTCCCACGATCACGGCTCGCACGGATTCGTCGGCAGCCAGCTCGTCCAGAGCCGACGACATCGCATCGACCATGGCCTGTGTGTAGGCGTTGGCCCGTTCCGCACGGTCCAGCAGGATCATCCCTGCAGCTTCCTCCCTCCGGACCACCAGGTGCTCCCGCCGCTGACCTTCCATGTCTCCCCCGTCCTGCAAGCGGTTCCAATATCCACACCGGGTGTGCCAAAGTCAAGGAACGGGCGGGGGGGCCGGGGCAAGGCTACGGACCACCGACCCCGTACACCCGGGTAAACCCGTCGGAACAGACCGGCGGACCGTAGGCCGCATCGAAATCCGGCCCCTGATCGGAAGTCGAAGTCTGCGGAGGCCGCCCGCCGAAGCTCGGCACGAGCTCGTCGCCCCCGGCCTGGTCCGGACCTGAGTAGAGGACCACGTACCGGACGCCTTGCTCCCGGAGCCAGTCCCGGTCCGGAAGGCGCTCGAGCTCCCCGGCACGAAACTGCTGCTGGAGTGCCGTAAGCTCCGAGATCTGGTTGTGCAGCCCGGCCATCACGTTGGTCAGGCAGGGAAATCCGGCAACCGCCTTGCCGTGGGCCGTCTGGAAGTAAGCCTTGCATCCCCCCATGTGCGGGTCGAGCGTCAGCTCGAGGATGCCGAACCTCCCCTCCTCCCCGGAGAGGGCCTGGATGCACTCAGGAACCGCGGGAAGAGGCAGCATCTCGATGCGCTCGAAAGGCCAGAGGAGCATTCGGGACGACAGCTTGCCGATCATGCTTCCGCCGGGACCGATGGCCTTGGCCTCCGGAGTCAGCATCCCGACTGGCGGTGCCACGGCACCGGGCTGCACGGAGGGCGGACCCCCGAAGGCACCGGGGCCGGCGAGGCCGGGCGGCGGTCCTTCACCTCCAGGAAGCCCGGGACCCGGCCCTGGCTGCTCGGGGCCGGGCCCATCCGGACCGGGGCCCGGCAACAGACCGGGCGGCGGTCCCAGGTCGATGATGCTGGTATCGGGGGTCAGGGGCACGAAAGCGGCGGTGACCCAGAAGACCCCGACGAATGCACTGCCCGCGGCCAGTCGCTTGACCGCCGACCACTTCCCGGACAGGCCGCCGGAGTCGAGGAATCCGCGCCAGAGAGCCGCGTAGGAGAAGGCCAATCCCACGAGCAGCGGGGCCACGAACCGCTGCGGCATGGTGAGCCGCCAGAGAAGGGGCAGGTGCTCCCGTGCCCAGAGCAGCGGCATGTCCACCAGCGGCCCCTGCCCGCCCACGTACAGCGAGAACCCCAGCGTGATGACGGCCACGGGCAACCCCATCAGCCCCCACATGATTGCGTTGGGGACCTTCCGCAGCCAGCCGATCAGGGCGGGAAGGAGGACGCTCCCCACCACCAGCGCACCATCGAGCACGGTGAACGGCCAGCCCGTCGACAGCACCTCGTCCCGCGCACGCTTGCCGTCCTGGCCCAGCGTGGCGACGAGGTTGCGCAGGTGGAACAGCCCCGCCAGCCCGATTCCGAGAGCCATCACCAGGAGCGTTCGACGAAAGGTCCTGTCCCCCTCGGTGCCATGGAATGTCACCCCCCCGAACGACAGTAGCGCCCCGGCGGCCAGAAACGAGAGAACAGCAATCCCGTAATAGGCGTGGGCGAAGCTGGCAAACCCCACCAGGAATCCGGCCACGACCAGCCAGCGTCGGCTCCCCTCCAGCACGTAGCGGTTCCACGCGTACAGCGCCAGGACCAGGTAGACCAGGAACGCCAGCTCGAGGTCGAGGAGGCAGTTGCCCCGGGCCAGGCCGTAAGTAACCACGAGGATCGAAAGGGCCGCAGCCAGCAGCCCGTTGCCCGAGATGGCCCGGATCACGAAGTAGAGGGCCACCAGGGTGGCAAGCACGCCGAGCATGACCACCAGGTTGAGCGCAGCGGACGGCCCGACCAGCGGTTCGATCAGCCCCGCAAGACCGATGTGGACGATGGCCAGCGAGTAATCGAGCGCCGAGTTGCCTCCCAGCGGCAGGTTGATGCGGTCGCTCCACATGAGGGAGGGCTCTGAGTGCCACACCCATTGACTCACCCACCAGGTGAACCAGTACGTGTGCAGGGTATCGACATACTCGCACGGAGAGGGGACGTGGATGTCGACGGGCATCGCAAAGTGAGCGCTCCGGAGCTGCCGCCAGATGTCGGAGGTCTTCCAGCCCAGGAAGGAGACCATCAACGCCCAAGGTCCCCACGCGGCTCGGCCGCTCCAGAGCTTCCGGAGCCGGCTCATCGTTCCCGCGCCGCGAGCCCCGCCCCCAGGATTCCCGTCCATCGTTTCCCCTCCGGGCAGCGGCCCCAGGCTGCCTCACCCCGCTGCTGCTGCGTCGATCGGTCCCATCGGCTCCACTCTGCCCTGGTCTCACTTCCCGCCGGTCGAATAGATCCGGGTGAGCTCGTCGGTGCAAGCGGGCTTCCCGTAGGCCTCCTCGAAATCGCCCAGGCCGATACCGTCCACCCCGCCCGGAGCAAACCCGGCCGGTGCCCGGTCGTCCGCCGGCGGCTGTCCGTCCATGGGCGGAACCTCGTATCTCACCACGTAGCGCACCCCGAGCTCCCGCAGCCAGTCCGCGTCGGGCAGGTGCACCAGCTTGCCCTCCCGGTACTCCTGCTGGAGCAGTGTCAGCTCGGACAGCGTGTTGTTGCGGGCTGCCATCTGCACGCTCATGCAGGGGAAGCCGGCCACCGCCTTGCCGTGGATGGTCTGGAAATAGGCCAGGTAGCCGGCGTGGGTGTCCCGCGTCAGCTCCAGGATCGCAAATTTCCCCGCCTCGTCCGCCAGCCGCTGAATGCAGGCGGGAGTCGCCGGAGGGCGCAGCATGGCCACCGGCTGGAACAGCCAGCTCAATGCGGAAAGCCTGCCCGCCAGGGAGGCCTGCACCTGCGTGCCCGGAGGGGAGTTGGGGCCTCCTGCCCTCGGTCCCAGGCTGAGCGGGCTGGTATCGGGCGCTAGCGGAACCACGGCCGCCGTCAGCCAGAAGGCCGACACGACGAGAAGCCCCGAGACCCACCCCTTGAAGCGCTCCCCTTCGATGCGGATGAAGGCAGAGTCGGCAAGCCCCCGCCACAGTGCCGCGTACACCACGGCCATGCCCAGCACGAGAGGTGCCACGAACCGCTGCGGGAACGTGAGGCGCCAGAAGATCGGCAGGTGCTGCCGGGCCCATTCCAACGGCATGTCCACCGTGGCTCCCGTGCTCTTCACGTGGAGCGTGAACCCCAGCGAGATGACCGCCACCGGAGCAAACATCAGCCCCCACAGAGGTGCATTCGGAATGCGCCGTGCCCAGGCCACGAGGGCCGGTGCCAGCAGGCCCGCCAGCACCAGAACCCCGTCCTGGAGCGTGTACGGCCACAGCAGCGGGACCGCATTCACCACCGCCTCGGCCCGGTTCACGGCCAGCAGGTTCCCGATGTTGTGCGCGTGCAGCCCCAGCGTCATCACCAGCCCGACCCCTACGACCAGCAGCGTCCGCCGCCACATGTTCCTGCCACCCACGCCGGCAAAGGCCAGATCCTCCCGCGGCAGCACGGCAGCAACTCCCAGACAGCTCAACAGCGCCATGCCATAGTAGGCATGCACGAACCCGGTCACGGCGACCAGGAACCCGGCCAGAAGGAGCCAACGCCAGCCGCCCCGCTCCAGGTATCTCATCCATGCCAGCAGCCCGAATGCCATGTACGCCAGGAGGACAAGCTCCGGGTCGGGGAGCGTATTGCCCCGGGCAATCCCGTAAGTGACAACCAGGATCGACAGAGCCGCGCCAAGAAGCCCGCTGCCGGATACCGCCCGGACCAGGAGGAAGATGGCGACCAGCGAGACGGCCAGCCCCGCGATGGCCACGAGGTTGATGGCTGCCGAGGCCCCCACGAACGGCTCGATGATCCCGGCCAGCGCGGTATGCAGCCACGCCAGGCAGTAATCCAGGATCGAGGTCCCGCCCAGCGGGTAGTTGATCAGGTCGCTGTGCAGCAGTGACGGCTTGCCCTCCCACGCCCAGAGGCTGGTCCACCAGGTCAGCGAGTACATCTGGATGGTGTCGATGTAGTACAAGGGATTGCGCGTGTAGAGGTCGTACGGCATGGCAAAGTGCGCCGTGGTGAGCTGGCGCCACATCTGAGAGGTCTTGACGCCCCAGAATGCGAGGAGCAGGAGCCAGGGCCCCCACACCCCCTTCCGGCTCCAGCAGGTCGACAACGGCTGCATCACCAGCAATCCTCTACACACCGTCCTCACTGATCGGCGATCATCCGCAGTGGCCCCTTCCGTGTGGTCGGGGCTGTGTGTCGCAAGCATGGAGGGCCGATGATGATTGCCCCGTTTCACAAGACCCTGTTTAGCAACTCGGCCACCGGGCGTCAAGTTGCTTGACTTGACCGACTGCAGTTCATAGGCTCCACCTGGGCTGGTTTGCTGCCGCCTGCAGGTGGTCCATGGCCGTCTATCTCGATCACAATGCCACCACGCCAGTGCACCGGGAGGTCGTGGAGGCAATGCTTCCCTGGTTCTCGCAGCGGATCGGCAATGGGTCTGCTCTCCACTCTCCGGGCAGAGCCGCCAGGGCCGCGGTCGAGAAAGCCAGAGCGCAGGTGGCGGCCCTCATCGGTGCCGAGCCGGACAGAGTCTTCTTCACCTCCGGCGGCACGGAATCCGACAATCTTGCCATTTACGGCAGCCTGGGGTTGTTGGGAGCCGGGGCACGGTTCGTGACGAGCGCCATCGAGCATCCGGCGGTTCTTTCCTGCGCTCAGGCCCAGGAAGACGGTGGGCGGACGGTTGCCCGGGTCCGCCCTGCTCCTTCCGGCCGGGTCGATCCGGAAGCACTGGCTGCCGCCTGCAGCCCGGGACCATGCCTGGTCAGCCTGATGTGCGCCAACAACGAGACCGGCGTGGTCCAGCCTGTTTTCGAGTCGGTCCAGGCGGTTCGGGCCGTCTCGCCCCAGGCCCTCTTCCACTCCGATGCCGTCCAGGCCGCAGGACGGATCCCGCTTGATGTCGTGTCGCTGGGCGTGGATCTGTTGACCCTCTCCTCGCACAAGCTTCATGGACCGCAGGGAGTCGGTGCCCTCTTCATCCGGCAGGGGCTGGACCTTCCGCCCCTCCTGCACGGAGGCGGGCAGGAAGACGGAATGCGCCCGGGGACCTACAACGTGGCGGGAATCGTGGGGTTCGGTATCGCTGCCGAGCTTGCCGCCAGGAACCGGGCGGAGGACATGGAGTACGTCGCTGCCATGCGTGACCGGCTCGAAGAGGGGCTGCTCCGGCTTGCCCCTTCCGCTGTCGTGCTGGGCCGCGACGAGGCACGCCTGCCCAATACCATCAATGTCTGCTTCCCCGGTCGTGACGCACGGATGCTGGCCGCCAACCTCGATGCCCTCGGTATCTACGTGGCTACCGGCTCCGCCTGCTCCTCCGGGGACGATGCCCCGTCCCACGTGCACGAGGCAATGGGCCTCCCGGCCGATCTGTCGCGAGGTGCGCTGCGTCTTTCGCTGGGCCTCGACACCGGCGAGGACGAGGTGGAGGAGGCCTTGCGGGCCTTCGGGCAGGTGCTCGGCAACGAGAAGAGCCGTTCCGGATCGTGGAGCGCTGCTGCCGGCAGGCTGTGGAAAAGGAGCTCTCCGAAATGAGCGCGAAATACAAAGACCTGGCGATGATGTTCTCGGGCGGGCTCGACACCACGCTGGCAGCAGCCCGGCTCCTGGAATCGGGGGAGGCCGAGAGGCTCCACCTGCTCACCTTCTGCAACGGCTTCTGCGTCGGAGTCGGAAACTCCGCGGTCCACGTCGAGGAGCTGCGACGCCTTTACGGTGCCGACCGGGTCGTCCACGAGATCATCTACGTGACGGAGATCTTCGAAGAGCTCCGCTCCCCCGTGGTCGACCTGGTCCGGAAGTGGGGCTCCACCCTGGCCATCGACCTGTGCTGCCGGCTGTCCTTCGAGACCGCGGCCATCATCTACTGCATGAACAACGGGGTTGCCGCCCTGTGCGACGGAACCAACATCGACCAGGGCCGGCTCTTCCTCGAGAAGCCCGAGTATCTGCGGGTTGCCCGCGAGTACTTCGCGGAGCATGGAGTCCACTACTTCAGCCCGGTGTATGGCCGCTCGGGCGGACGGAAAGGACGTCGGGACGAGCTCAAGCGCCGTGGGCTCAGCGTCGGCCCTCCGGCATTCGAGAAGCTCAACATCACCTCGTCGCTGTTCCACCAGCCGTTCTGCCTGTTTGCCATCCACACCTTCTTCTTCACGTCGTTCCTGCGCGATGCTCCGCTGCTCAAGCACGTCATCGCCCGGTACAACCTCCCCGTCGAGAAGGCCGTTGCAGCCCGCCTCGACCGCCAGGAGGTCGCCAGGCGGATCATCGCCCGAAGAACCTCGGCCTGGACCCCGGAGGAAGCGGCCGCGGGTGTCCGCATCGACGACAAGGTCTGCACTACCCGCTTGTGCGGCCTCAACGGTGTCGAGGTCACCCTGCCGCGTGGCGTACGGATCGACATCGACAAGCTGGAGCCCGCCTGGGCTGGACACGGAACCGTCACCCGGGAAGGGGACTGCATCCGTCTGCGGGCGGAGGGGCTCGACCTCGAAGCGTTTGCCCGTGGCCGGGTCGTGATCAGCGGTACCCGGGACCGGGAAAAGGTGCTCGAGCTCTATCGCAGGTTCGTTGCGGACAACGACGTGCTCGTCACGGAATTGAAGCCGTCTACTTGAGGGCCGCCAGGGCGGAATCGTAGTCCGGTTCCTGCTTGATCTCAGGAACCTGCTGCGTGTAAAGGACCCGGCCCCCCTCGTCCAGGACCACCACGGCCCGGGAGAGCAGCCCGGCCAGCGGACCGTCCACGATCTCGATGCCCCAGGCCTTCCCGAACTCCCGGTCCCGGAGCTGCGACAGGGGTACTACCCCGTCGATCCCGTTGGCCTCGCAGAAGCGGGCCATGGCAAACGGCAGATCGTTGCTCACCGTCAGCACGACGGTTCCCTGGAGGGACGTCGCCTCCTGGTTGAACCGTCGGGCCGAAGCTGCGCACACTCCCGTATCCAGGCTGGGGACGATGTTGACCACCACCTTCTTCCCCTCGAAGTCCTTGAGCGAGACATCCGAAAGGTCCTTCTTCGTGAGCCGGAAATCCGGTGCCTTGCTTCCTTTCGCCGGAAGCTCCCCGAACGTGTGAATCTTGTTTCCGCCTAGAGTAATCGTCGCCATGCTCCTCCTCCCTGTTCAGTGCAACTCAACTGCGACACGACGCCAGTATGGGGCGGGGAAGAACGGAATTCAAGAGAACATGTGTCGTGAGCGAGGACGCGGTCCGTCGGCCTCGATCGGCCCGACTCGGACTCGTCCAGGGGGGGACCGCCTACTTGCAGCCGCCGACTCCAACGTTGCGGAACTGGCGGAAACTGAACGACTTCTCGAATGTCCCGCCGCCGGTGTACGATTTGAAGAAGGACGCCTTGCCGTTCATGCACCACTTGGCCTTCCCGAGGTGGAAGCGGATGTCGTACTCCGACTGGTATCCGGTCGGAATGCCCAGGTCGTTCTTCCGGAGCGCCTCCTCGTAGTCGATGAAGACATCGATCTTCGTGGCGTCCGGCCACTCCGCCTTCAATTCCCGGGTCACTTCGGATGCCACGCCGGCAGGGGCCTTCTTCGGGGACTTGCCCCACGGCCCCACCGCGTTGACGGACAGGCGCTCCACGACGCCAGCGAATGCCGCCGCAGCGTCTTCCAGCGGCTTGACCATGTCGGGAGGCGGAGTCTTGCCCAACGCGATGTACGGTGCCTCGCAGAAGGTCCGGGTCTCGTCGACCAGCGTCTTGAGATCCTCCTGTCCCTGCCCCAGGAGCCAGCTCCAGAGAGCCTGCCCCATCACATCGCCCTTGTCCGATGCTGAGATTCTGTCCCACACCCCCACCGTCGCCGCGGCTTCAGGCTCCTCGACCACTGTGGCGGCCTTTCCCGGATGCTTGACCTTGGTCTTGCCTTTCCCCACAGTCTTGGTTCCCTCCGTGGCCGCCAACACGTCCTTGAGCGATACCCATTTGTCCATGGCGTCCATGCCGAACGTGGCCTGATATCCGAACTCGGCCTTCTCCAGATGCCCGATGGTCGAGCCGGGCCACTTGGTCTGCTCGCTGCATTCCTGGTCAATGGCCTCCAGCGCGTTCTTCAGGATGAGCTCCCTGCTCCTGGCGACCTTGCAGAACCGGAAGTATTTCTCCGTGCAGTTGACCGAAGCTCCGTCCTTGCTTTGGGCCTTGAGGTCTTTCTCCACGAACTTGCCGCACAGAGGCTCGAACTTCTCCAGAGCAATCAGGTCGTTCTTCAGGAACGTCTCGGCAAAGGCCCTCCGATCCCGCGTATTGCGCTTGAAGTTCACTTCATTGGCGGCATCGCTGACATCGATCCAGCGCTGGACCGCTGGCTCGACCTCGGTCAGGGGAGCGACCAGGCTGTCACAGTTCTGCTTCGCCTTCTTCGGAGACGTCGGCAGTCCAGCCGTTAGCTTCCCCAGGACGGAGCATCCCATGGCGGCAACCACAACGAATACGATCGGGAACCACTTCATCGACATGTCTTCCTCCTACGGCAATGGAACGAGGGGGCTGGTCGCTCCCGTCCACCCAGACACAGGAACGCACGGCCCTGTCGTACGTCAAAGAAAGACGATAGGAATTGTGATATTGGCTGTCAAGCGAAGGACGTTGGAGAGGGCTTGGAGCGTGGCCCAGTCCGGTCCTCAGCGACTCAAACCGCCCGTGCCTCGATCAGGATGACGCCTGGAGCCGAGTCTGGAGAAGAACAACTCTCTACGGCCACGAGATGATGATCTTGCCGTTTCCGGTGTTGCCGCCCTGCTCGTTGACGAGCTTCTGGACGCCGGGAGCGAAGTAGGACGAGCCGCCGCCGCCGGAGCAGTGTGCACCGCCTCCGCCGCCGTAGTAGCCGCCTCCGCCGCCGCCGCCGCAGGCCGAGCATTCGTCTCCGGTCCCGCCCTTCCAGAGGGTGCCGTCCGTTCCCCAGCAGGAGGGGGAATGGAACCCGCCGATTCCGCCCGCAGACTGCGTCCCGCCCTTGCCGTAGCATTCCGGGCCGGCGCCGCCCCCGCTGGGGTTGGCATCCTGGCCGGTGTCGCCTCCGCCGTTTCCTCCCAGCCCGCCCCAGCCTCTGCCGCCGCCTCCACCGGCCACGATGACCCGGTTGCCGACCGCAGTGCCCCCCTTGCGGACGTCGCTGCCTCCGCCCCCGTCGCCGTTGTTGTAGCCGTTGCCGTACACGGTGGCACCGCCGCCGTTGTATCCGCCCGGTTTGCCACTTACATCGCAGGAGCCCGCCCCTCCGACGAAGACGTAGAGGGTCTCGCCGCCGGTCACGGACACGATCCCCTTGGCACGCCCACCCTTACCTCCCTCGGAACAGCCCCCCGAAGCTCCCCACGCCTCGACCTGGATCGTTTGGCAGGCCCCGGGTACCACGAACGACTGCTGTCCGCCCGTGTAGCTGAAGGTCTGGCTTCCCGGAGCGCACGGCGACGTGCAGGTTCCGGCCTGGCAAGTCTTGCCTCCACCGCAGGGCGTGTTGTCCGCCACGGGCACGTACACACATCCGGACGCCGGGTTGCACGAGTCGTCGGTGCATGCGTTCGAGTCGTCGCAGGCAAGAGGGGGGCCTCCCTGGCAGGCCTTGTCCTTGCAGGCATCGCTGGTCGTGCACTTGCTCCCGTCGTCGCACACCACCGTGTTGGCAGCGTGAACGCAGCCTTGCAGCGGATCGCACGAGTCGTTGGTGCACACGTTGCCGTCGTTGCAGTCGACCGTACCGGTACCCACGCAGGCACCGTTGGCGCACTTGTCGAACGGGGTGCACAGGTTGGCATCGTTGCACGCAACGGTGTTGTTGGCATGGAGGCATCCCAGCTTGACGTCGCACGAGTCGTCCGTGCACGGGTTTGAGTCGTTGCAGCTCAACGGGGTACCCGGCACGCAGACCTTGTTGGCGCAGGCGTCCCCGACCGTGCAGACCGTTCCGTCTTCGCAGGCAATGGTGTTGGCAACATTGACGCACCCCAGCTTGGCATCGCACGAGTCATCCGTGCAGACGTTGCCGTCGTCGCAAGGCAGGATGCCGGTGATCGCGCACAGGCCGTTTTCGCAATGGTCGCCGGTGGTGCACTGGTTCCCGTCGTCGCAGGCCCCGGAAGCGGCCTTGAACTGGCAACCGGCCTTCGGGTCACAGGCGTCGGACGTGCACGGGTTCGCATCGTTGCAGGGCAGGGCATCGCCGCCGATGCACCCGCCCAGGTGGCAGTGGTCGTTCTGCGTGCACAGGTTGCCGTCGTTGCACGGGGCCTCGTTGAGCTTGTGAATGCAGCCGACTGCAGGGTCGCACGAGTCGTCCGTGCACAGGTTGGCATCGTCGCACGGGATCGCGGTCCCGCCGGCGCACTTCCCCTGGATGCAGGATTCGTTCTGGGTGCACAGGTTACCGTCGTCGCATGCAGCCTGGTTCGGGACGTACTGGCAACCGCCCTTGGAATCGCAGGAGTCGTCGGTGCAGGGGTTCGAGTCGCTGCACACGAGGGGCTTGCCACCGATGCACCCCTTGGCCGGCAGGCAGCTCTCGACGCCATTGCAGACATTGCCGTCGTCACAGACCAGCGGGGCTCCGGGGATGCACTGTCCCCCGGTGCAGGCATCCCCGACCGAGCAGGCGCTGCCGTCGTCACATGCGGCCTGGTTGGGGATGTGCTTGCAGCCGCTCTTGGGATCGCAGGAATCGTCGGTGCACGGGTTCTTGTCGTTGCAGTCGAGAAGGTTCCCCCCCGCACACTGCCCCCCGTTGCACGTGTCGCCCGTCGTGCAGGCATCACCATCGTTGCAGGGGAGCGAGTTGAGCGAGTAACCGCACCCGGTGTCGGGATCGCACGAGTCGTCGGTGCACGGGTTCCCATCATTGCAGTTGACCGGAGTGCCCCCGGCGCAGCTTCCCTGTTCACACTGGCTTCCCGACGAGCACGCATCCCCGTCGTCGCACAGCAATCCCTCGTGGTCCGGGGAGAAGGAGCACTTCCCCGTGGTCGGGTCGCAGGACGGCGAAAGGCAGATGGACCCGAGCCCGGTCGGCTCCGGACAGGTCACGACGCTGCCCGTCTTCACCTTGCACTGGAAGGGGAGCGCCGTCTTGTCGCAGACCAGCGTTCCGTTGCACAGGTCGCCGTCCTCCAGTGCCGCGCAATCGGAATCGGCCTGGCAATCGCACGTCACGGGCGTTCCCGCACATTTCCCCTCTCCGCACTGATCCCCCACCGTGCACGGGTTGCCGTCATCGCAGGCCCCCCCCTGCGGTGGGTATTCGCACCCCCCCTTGTCGGTGCAGAGGTTCTCGGTGCACGGATTCTGGTCATCGCATTCCACCGGATCCCCGGTGCACGTGCCCGCCACGCAATGGTCGGCCACCGTGCACGGGTTGTCATCCGAGCAGCTCCCGCTGTCCATCTGCTCGTTGACGCATCCCTGCCCGCCGATGCACTTGTCCGTCGTGCACGGGTTGCCGTCATCGCACAGCGGCACGTACGTCCCATCCACGAGGTCCGGCTCGTCGGTCTCCCCATCACAATCGTCGTCGAGGCCGTTGCAGATCTCCTCCGCCGGAATCGCTGCGTCACACTCCGTCAGCCCGTCCACCGTGCAGAACCGGGTCCCGACGCACTTGCCGAAGTCGTTTTGAACGAAGCACGAGGTCGCAAGCCCCATCGCAGCGGAGCTGGCCGTGCACGGGCACTGTCCGGCATCGTTGACGCACTGCTTGAGCACCACACCGTCCACCGAGGCAATCTCCTTGCACGAGAACCCCCACGGGCACTCGCCGTCCCCTGCACACTGTCCCCCGCAAAAGCTTCCCCCCGGGCCGTAGTCGAGGCAGGCGTCCTCCGCCCCGCCCGTGCTGGCGCAATCCGAGCTCTGGAAGCAGGGGCGGCACAGGTTCGCATACTTGGCAACGCAGATGTACACCACGTCGGGGTCGGTTCCGGCCACCTGCTTGCAGCTCCACCCGGCCGGGCACTCCTCCTGGCAGGCCTGCGAGCAGACCCCTTCCCCCAGGGATTGAACGCACCACCCGGACTGGCAGTCCCCGTTGGCCTCGCACTTGTCCAGGAAGCACCCTTCCCCCGGATTGCAGGGGAGCGTAGTGTCCTCCACCGAGTCCCAGACCTCGAATCGGGGTAGCGTATCCACCCCGACATCAGGCGTTTCGATGACCTCCGGCTGGACGCGTGCTTCCGCAGAACCGTCCGCCCCCACCTCGTGGGCAAGGTCTGCCGGAGGGGTCTGAGTCACCTGCCCTCCGTTCGAGCAGGACAGCAACAGGGCACACGCCAACACCCGCCAGCATCCGATCTTCATCATGACCCTCCAGGAAGCCCGGTAGCGCGCTTCGGGACGTGAGACATTGTGCACACATACGCCTCGGTGCACAAGGCCCGAGGCGGTCGGGAGCTTGCCGCTGCTTGACCGGGCCGTGGGACCAGCGTACTCTCCTCGAAGTGATCGAGACGATGCGCTGTCGGGCTAGCCCAGGAAGCCACTCGATGCCGTCGTCCATGTCGTGCTGCGGAGAAACACGAGGAGGAACGCATGTCCACACGCTTCTGGAAGAAGGGAATCGAGCGGCTGTCCTGGCTTGCTGCGGCGGGGGTTTTCGCACTGGGCACGCTGGTCGCTCCCGCGGTCCGGGCCGAAGACAAGCCGACCGTGAAGGTGACTCCCGACGAGGACGGCAGCCAGCCGGCCGACAAGAACAAGACGAAGAAGAAGAACAAGAACAAGCCGGGGGAGGCCGAAACCACTCAGCCAACGGGCGACCCCGGCGTCGCCATGAAGTACGGTATCCAGCCCGGCGCAAACCCCTCCGGCCCGACCGATCCCGCGGACAAGGCCGCGGAGAAGGGTGCCGAAAAGAAGTAGCGCGTTCGGGCCCATACCGATGTCCACCCGCTCCCCCGACGAAGCCCCTCCCCGTGGGCCGAAGCTTTCTGACGTTCCCGCAATGGTCAGGGCCATGCGCGAGGCCGCAATCCGGACCCGGCTCATGGCCAGGCCCCGCCTCACGTACCTCTTCTGGGAGTGCACGCTGCGCTGCAATCTCAAGTGCCGTCATTGCGGCTCGTCCTGCGGCGATCGCCCGCTCCCCGGGGAGCTCGGTACCCACCAGGTGCTCGAGGTCTTCGATACCATCATCGAGGATTTCGACGCTTCCCGGATGTCGCTGTCCATCACCGGGGGCGAGCCGCTCCTGCGGCCGGACCTCGAGGAGATCTCCCTGAAGGCCAGCCGGGCCGGCATGATCGTCGGCATGGTCACCAACGGGGTCCTGGCCACGTCCTCGCGCACTCGAGACCTCGTCGAGTCCGGCATGTCCGTCGCATCGGTCAGCCTGGACGGCATGGAGGCAGAGCACGACGCTGTTCGAGGCGATGGGACCTTCAGGAAGACCCTGGCCGGAATCGCTGCCCTGCACGAGGGGGGCCTCCGGGCCGTCGAGATCATCACCTGCGTCCGCCCCGCAAACCTGGCAAGCCTGCCCGAGCTGGAAGCGCTCGTCCGCTCCCTCGGGATCCGCTCCTGGCGACTCATCACCATCGACCGGATGGGACGCGCCAGGGCCCCCGAATCCCAGGATACCTGGCTTGAGCCCAACGACGTAGTCCGCCTGCTAGACTTCATAGCGGACCGCCGCCGCCGAGCCGAAGGTCACCCCGATGCCCTGGATGTCCGCTTCTCCTGCGGGGGCTACCTCGGACCGAAGTACGAGCTGGCCGTCCGCCCCGGCGACGGCCAGTGCTTTGCCGGCATCTGCTCGGCATCCCTGCTGCACGACGGAGCGGTCAGCGCATGCCCGTCCCTGCCTCGAGACTGGGTGCAGGGAACGGTGCTCGAGGAGCGCTTCTCCACCATCTGGATGGAGCGGTTCAAACCCCACCGCCAGACCGACTGGCGTCGGACCGGCCCCTGCTCCGACTGTTCCTGGTTCCGAGTCTGCCTGGGCGGAGGGCTCCACGAGCGACTGGTCCAACCCGATTCGTTCTGCTGGCTCAAAAGGCAGGAGCGGTAGTGACACGCCGCTGGGCTACGGGGTCCCCCCCTGCCCGTTGTCGAACTGGATCTCGATGGACTTGATGATCGGAGTGACCCCGTCCTCCTCCGAGAAGAGCGCCACCTCGGCCTGCAGGTAGTCGCCATACAGCTTGTACGGGAGAAGGTCGATGGGGAACTCGGCCGGCGGGAACGGACCGAACCAGGGGGTCCAGTCCGTGGTCTCGAGCTGCTCCACCGTGACCGCTGAACGGGCCCGCACCTTGATGTATGTCTTGGACGGCAGGTACGCGTCCACGATGATCCCGATCCACCGGAGCCTCAGCCCCCACCCCCCGAACAGGTGCTGGTAGAAGCCCGTCGGGTTCGTGAACGTGTGCAGCAGGTAGCCGGTCATGTCGCTGTAGGTGTAGGGCCCGGAGCCGACCGGGAATTCGCCCACCACCGTCCGGGTCAGGGCATCCACCTTGGTGGCGCTCGACGACGACTGGTTTACCGCCCAGACGTAGCCGTCGAAGTCCGCGGCCATGCCGACCGGGAACCGTCCGCCGCCGAGTGACACGTAGGCCACCGTCTCGGCCGTGTCCGCGTTGACCACCGCGACTTCGCTGGAATCATCGTTTGCAACATAGACGAACCCGTCCAGGTTGCCGACCAGCCCGCGGGGCCGAGAATGCGTTTTGGCCGCGGCCCACTGACCGGTTTGCGGATCGAAGCGATAGGCCACGTCCCAGCAGCAGCAGTTGCCGGTCCACACCCGCCCCTTGTTGTCCAGGGTGATGCCGTACGGCTCGAAGCAGCCGATGTTCGACGCATACTCGGAGACGTCGCCGTTGGCCGGGTTGACGCGGACCAGCTTGTTGCCTCCCCGGCCCGACACCCAGATGATCCCGTTCTTGTCGATGACCAGGCCGTAGGGCTGCGCCGGGATTCCGATCTCCTGGACCGTGTGCCCGTCATCCGGGTGCAGGCGACGAAGTGTGGAGCCGTTCCAGTCCCCGGTCCACGCATGGTTGTTCTTGTCCACTCCCATGGAGCGCTGGCAGCTTCCGCCCGGGTGGACGAGGAACTTCATGCACTCGTCCTCCCCCATGGGCAGGCGCTCGTCGGGCTGGATCTGCCCGTCGTCGTTGTTGTCCTTCGACGTCTGAATCTGGCCGTCGCCGTTCTTGTCCTCGCACAGCAGGGGGTGAGCGTTGATCTTGGCCACGCCGCCGTCGTTGCGGCAGCCCACCCAGACGTCTCCGAACAGGTCGACGGACGTGCGGGAGGGGTTGTCGCAGACTGCGTATCGGCCCAGCTCCTTGCCCGTCTTGGTGCTCAGCTTGGAAACCGTGTTCTCGCCCGAGTTGGCAATCCAGATGTACTGCATGTTGACGCTGGTGGAATCGAGAACGATGAACCCGTCCATGTTCTTCGAGACGCCCGACGAGTTGTCTTCGCCGGTCTCGAACTCCTTCTGCTTGCCCGGCCCGGCACCGACGTGGTTGCAGGTCTGGCTGCAGTCGCCGCAGGGGGACAGGACATCCTCGTCGGTCTCACCGTCGCAGTTGTTGTCCAGGGTGTCACAGATTTCGGGCGTGGGCTCGACATACCCGATGCACTCGGTCCAGAAGCCTCCCAGGCAGGTCTGCTTCCCCATCTTGCATTCGCCGATTCCGAGGAGATCGGGGTCCCCGGGGTAGCAGTCGATTCCGGCACCGTCGTTGGAGCAGGCACAGCCGGGGTAGATCCCGTTCTCGCACGGGGGGCAGTACACGTTGAGGTTGGGGTTCCCTTCGTCGCAGTCGGGGCCGGCCGCACAACCGTCGCCGAATCCGTCCCCGTCCGGATCGTTGTCGCAGGGGGGCGGGACCCAGGCATCGCCCGTGGGGTCGAGCTCGCCGCCGTCCGGCTCGTCGCCCGTATCGTGCTTGCCCATGACGGGGCCCTTGTCGCTGCCGGTATCCCCCGCGTCGCCCGTCTTATCGCTCGAGCACGCGGCACCCAGGAGCCCCAGGAGAATCAGGCAGGCGAGCCGCATGTTGGTCCCTCCGAGCATCGATTCTATTACCTCACCCGCCTAATCATGCCAAGAGGGGGGAGAGGATGCAACAGTTTCGAGGACTTTCCCGACAATGGAGGCGACCTGCCGCATGCGCTCGCGCACCATGGCCGCCAGCGCAGGGCCGTCCTCGGCGGGTCTGCTGCCGCCCAGCACTCGGGCCACGACTCCGAGCTCGCCGTCCGCCAGCTCGTCCTCGGCAGCCACCAGCAGCCGGTAGAGGTCGCGCACGCGGCGCAGGAACGCATGGTGATCGGCCAGGGCAAGCAGGTCCTCCCGGAGCTCCGGCGACCGCTCGGCCAGCAGCTCCAGCAGGCGGGTGCTCGTCGGCTCCAGCAGACGGTACCGCGCCTTGAGCACCAGGGAGAGGTGCTCGACGTCCCACAGCCCTCCGGTTCCTTCCTTGATGTGGATCCGGTCTTCCAACGGCTCGTGGCATGCCCCCCGGCGCAGGCTCATCTCCGTCTGCATGTCCCGGGCGAACCGATCGAACCGGTCGAAGATCTCCGGCTCCACGACGGTGCTGAACAGCTCCCTGTAGACTCGCGTGTTGCCGACGACCAGCCGCGAGCCAAGCACCTGGGTCCTGTCGACCGTGTCGGCCATCCCGCTCGCAAACCACTCGCGAAGCTGGGACAGCGTCACCACGAATTCGCCGAAGTGATCCGCAAACCGGTACTGCGGGATGGTCCCGCGTCCGGCCAGCTCCCGGTGGAACCGCATCGCCACCTGCCGGAAGAAGGCCATGGTTTCCGGGTCGTCCGAGTTGAGCAGGAAGATCAGGTCATAGTCCCCGCCGAACGCCTGACCCCGGGCAAATCCGCCCGCAGCCAGCACGACGAACAGGTCGTGCCGTTCCGGCATGCGTCCGGCCTCATCCCGGGCCAGGCGCTTGCACTGCGTGTAGAGATTGGCCATGTACTCGTCGGCAAAGCTCACGAAGTCGGCCCGGTACTTCTGGAACGGGGCCCCCTCCAGGGCCTCGATGGCGCAGGCCAGGTACGACACGTCGTAGTAGTCGCCCAGCCGGGTTCGCCACCGCTCCCCGTTCGAGTCGCTCTCCAGCCCGGCGAGGAAGCCGGCCGCATGGCGCAGGAGACGCTCCGGGTCGCCCAGGTGGCGGATGAAGTGGGGGTAGCGGTTGATCACCCGTCGAAACATCCGCCGATAGAATTCGCTTCCCGCGGTCCGCAGCCAGATGTACTTGCGCAGGTTGGCCAGTGCCTGCCTCTGCTCGTCGTCCCACAGCTCGGCGTCGAGGCGGGCCTCGAGCTGCTCCCGCTGCTTCGGCCGCAACGCCTCGATGAAGCGGTTGACCAGGGCCGGCTCGCTCGAGAAGACCGACAGGATGCCGGGCAGCAGCCCCCCATCGGCCTGGTCCATCTGCTCCAGCAGCCGGTCGAGCATGGTGTCGAACACCGCCTGGGCGACCTCCCCCCCGACGTTGCGGATGGTGAGCATCAGCTCGAGCAGCGTCATGGGATCCGAGTCGGCAAACTCCAGGAATCCCGACACGACCCGCTCCCGCTCCGGAAGAGCCAGCCCGGCCATGTCCTCCACGAGCCGTCCCGCCAGGCTTCCTCCCCCCTCCTGGAGCTCCTCGAGCACGTCCTCGAAGAAGATGTGCCCCCCGAACATCCGCACCGAGTCGGCCAGCTCCACGGCCACGTTGCGCACCTGCCGGGACCCCCGCGGGGACAGGTAGGCCTTGGTCGAGGCCTTCCGGAGGTAACGGGTGTACCGCAGCATGAGCTTCTTGCTCACCGAGCGGACCTGCTCGACCGCCTCCGAGTAGTTCACCAGGAGGTGACTGACCGCGGGCACCCCGCCCTTCTCGGTGTAGCTCATCGCCGTGGCCACCGGGTCCAGCATCAGCTCGGTCTCCTCGGACAGCTCGATCTCCTCCTCCTGCACCACCAGCATGTGGAACAGCAGGCGGAACGCTTCCACGAACAGCAGCGCATCCCTCAGGTTCTCGAGGTCCTCGTCCAACTCCCGGAAGTGGCCGGCCAGCGTCTCGATCAGGGTCACCGGATCGACCAGGTCGAGGTTTCGGATCACCCGACCGGCAAGGGCCATCCCCTTGGCCAGCCGCAACGCCTCGTTCTTGAAATCGATCCGGTCGCGGCTGACCTCCTCCACCAGGAGCGAGTGCATCTCGCCCAGCAGCCCCCGGAGGAACCGCTCGTGCGACCGGCCCGTCTTCCCCCTTCTCGAGAAGAACCGGTCCGTCACCTGCCGACGGAACTTGGAAAAGAGCGCCTGGCTGCCGACGAGCGGCTCTGCCGACAGCATCTCGCAGATCATCACGAAGTCGGTCTGGTCCTCCGACAGGCGCCTCGAGTACCCCTCCACGTCACTGGTAAACGACCGGGAGCGCATGCGCTCCGCCGTGTACAGGTGCAGCCGGGTGGCCCGCCGGAAAAACTCCGCGGACACGCGGCCGATGGCCTGGTTGAGCGCCTCGATCCCGTCGCTTCCCTCGTGGATGACGATCACGTCCACGTCGTCCTGATCCCAGCGGGTACCGACGACGCACATGCAGTATTCGGGGCAGGGCTGACCGTTCAGGAAGTGGGCCAGCAGGCTCTCGACATACGCGCTGTTGAGGCGCTGGTAGTTGCTCCCCTGCGCCCCCAGGAAGTCCCGGTAAGCGGCATACCTGGACTCGCCCGCGGACAGCGCCAGCTCCAGGTGGTCGAGCGCCAGCAGGTTCATGTGCAGGAACTGGAGCGCGTAGTAGGTGGCCATGAAGGAGAGCTTCTCCCGCTCGTCCTGGCCGATTTCGTCGAGCAGGGCCATCTGCCGGGCCGGCGTAGGGGAGAGGCACCACAAGTCGATGTCCTCGAGCAGCCCGAGGGTCTCGAGCCGCTCAACCATGGGGCTCAGTCCGGCCGCAGTGGTCAGCAGGAACCGCTGGTAGTGCTTGCCCAGCTTCGCCGCCCGAGCGGAAAGCCTGGCGAATGCATCCTCCACGAATGCCTCTCAGGCGTGGGCGGCAGCCATGCCGAGTCGAAACGCCTTGAGATTGAGCTCCTCGCTGCCTCGAGGAACCCGGGCCGTGATGGCCTTCTCGACCGATTCCGGCTTGAGGACGCCGGTGGCACCGATGATGACCCCGAGGGCCACCATGTTGGCGGTCACGGCCCGGCCCACGTCGTTTTCTGCGATGTCGGAAATGCCGACCGGGACGATCTTGAACTCCCCGGTCGGAATGTTCCGGACGTACCGGTTGTCCGCGATGAGCAGACCGGTCGGCTTGAGGTCGGCCAGGTACTTGTCGCAGGCCTCCTGCGTCAGGCAGAGCAGCAGGTCGAGGCGTGTCGCCTTTGGAAAGTCGATGTCGCCGTCGGACAGGATCACCTCGGAGCGGCTGGCGCCTCCCCGGGCCTCCGGGCCGTAGCTCTGGCTCTGCGTCGCGTTCTTGTCCTCGTAGATGGCGGCGGCTTCCGCCAGGATCTTCCCTGCCAGGATCAGACCCTGGCCCCCCGACCCGCTCAGCCTGGCTTCATACCTCCAACTCATGGCCTTACGCACCTCCCAGTCGCGCAGTGAGCTTGCGGTAGATCTCGGTGTACTCCTCCTTGTCCCGATCCAGGAGCACGCCCGTGACGATCTTCCCTTCCAGCTCCGGCTCGGCCAGGTTCTTGGCCCTGGCCAGCGGAACGGAACGCTCCTTGAGGTCCACCATCATCGCCACCGGCCCCTTGAGCTTGTTGCGGCGCCCGTACGCGGTCGGGCAGGGGCTCATGGCCTCGACGAACGAGAAGCCCTTCTTCTCGAATGCCTTGAGAAGGAGCTTCTCCAGCTCGACGGGCTGGTAGACCGTGCCCCGGGCGACGAAATTGCCGCCGGCCGCGGCCACCAGCTCTGCGATGTTGAACGGATGCTCGTAGTTGCCGAACGGTGCCGTCGTCGCGCTGCACCCCAGCGGCGTGGTGGGGCTCACCTGCCCGCCGGTCATCCCGTAGATGAAGTTGTTGAACAGGACCACGTTGAGGTCCAGGTTCCGCCGGGCCGCGTGAATCATGTGGTTGCCGCCGATGGCGATGCCGTCGCCGTCGCCCGTGACCACGATGACCTTGAGCGAAGGATTGGCCAGCTTCAGCCCCGTCGCAAACGCGATGGCCCGGCCATGCGTCGTGTGCAGCGTGTTGAAATCCACGTACCCCGGCGCCCGGCCCGAGCAGCCGATGCCCGAGACCATGGCGATCTCGTCCTTCTTCCAGCCGAGCTGGTCGATGGCCCGCACCATGGCCTTGAGCACGATGCCGTGGCCGCAGCCCGGGCACCAGATATGGGGAATGCGGCGCGTCCGCAGGTAGCTCTCGTAGGGAACCGCTCGCATGGTCATACCCCCTCGATGAAGGTCAGCAGCTCGTCCGGGGCCACGGCTTCCCCGCCCACCTTGAACAGCGGCTTGACCGGGACCTTGCCGCACACGGCCAGCGAGACCTCGTAGGAGAGCTGTCCCAGGTTCATCTCGACCGGCACCACGACCCGGGCGTTGCGGGCCGCCAACGCCAGCTCCTCGTACGGGAACGGCCAGATGGTCCGAGGCCGGAAGAGGCCCACCTTGCGCCCCTGCGACCGGGCCATGTGCATGGCGGCTTTGGCCGTCCGGGCGCAGGCCCCGTACGCAAACAGCAGCACCTCGGCATCCTCCACGTCCACCGCCTCGAAGTCGGTCACGAGCCTCCGGTTACGCTCCACCTTGTCCATGAGCCAGCGCACCTGCCGATCCGCGTTCCCCGTGTCATTGGAGGGGAAGCCGGTCTCGTCGTGCAGCAGCCCCGTGACGTGGTAGCGATACCCCTGGCCGAACGGCACGAGCGGAGGAGGCACCTGCCCCGAGTACCGGTAGGGCCGATACTCCTCGGGCGGTGATACCGGCTTGCGCAGGTCCGGCAGCGTGGCCGAGTCGGGCGGAACCAGCACCGCCTTCTCCGTCACGTGCCCCACTACCTCGTCCATCAGCAGGATGACCGGCGTGCGAAGCCGCTCGGAGTAATCGAAGGCTTTGAGCGTCAGGTCGTAGGCCTCCGAGACCCGCTCCGGACACACGGCGACCGCCGGATGGTCCCCGTGCGTTCCCCAGCGGGCCTGCATCACGTCCCCCTGCGCAGGCAGCGTGGGCAACCCCGTGCTCGGCCCTCCCCGCATCACGTTGACGATGACGCAGGGGACCTCGGTCACGCAGGCAAAGCCGATGGCCTCCTGCTTCAACGAGAACCCGGGGCCGCTCGTTGCCGTCAGCGCCTTGGCCCCGGCAATCGCAGCGCCGATGACCGCGCTCATGGCCGCGATCTCATCTTCCATCTGGATGAACACCCCGCCCGCCTTGGGCAGCAGCACCGACAGCGTTTCCGCTATTTCCGATGATGGCGTGATGGGGTAGCCGGCGAAGAACCTGGCTCCAGCGTCGATGGCTGCATGTGCGACCGCCTCGTTGCCGGTCAGCAGCCTCGGCGCGGGCCTCTTGCCCGTTTCCATGTCGTCTCCCGTGTCAGGACGCGGTCTTCTCGCCCTCGGACGGAATCACGGTGATGGCAAAGTCAGGGCAGCGCAGGTCGCACAGATTGCAGGCCGTGCACCGCTCCAGTGCCACCACCGTGGAGACTCCGTCCTGCAGGCTCAGCACCTTGCCTGGACAGAACTCCACGCAAATGCCGCACCCCTTGCACCTGACCGTGTCGATCCGTATTTCCTTTGCCTTTCCGCCCAACGGTTTACCCTCGCTCCGGACAGCCGCTAGTTGTCTACCAGAGGGGGGGGATACCGTCAACATCAATTCACTTGAAGCCCGCGTCTCGATTGCCTAGAGTGTGCGCAGCTCGAGAGGTGAGCCCATGCGCCATCTGGCACTTATTCTGCTCCTGTCGCTTCTCCCCGTGTCCCTCCACGCCGCCCCCCTGGTCCCCACCGACCAGGAGATCCTCGACATGGGCAAGGCCCAGCTCGGAGAACGCTGGTACGGAATCTACGTCCTCGGCCGCAAGGTAGGCTGGCAGAAGGACGCCTGGGCCGAGAAGGAAGGCCTCCTCTGCAGCGATACCGAGTTCGTGCTCGAGATGGGGTTCCTCGGAAAGACCACCTCCATCTCCTCCCGGGAGGTCTCCTGCTTCGACCCCGCCGCCACCCCCTCCCGGCTCGTCACCTACCTCCAGGACAAGGACGAGGACGGCCGCAAGGTCACCATCCAGGGGCGGATCGAGAAGGAGGGCCCAGCATCCAAGACCCCTCTCCTTCGCTTCGACGTCGATGCCGGCGGTCGGAAACGTACCTACACCGCTCCGGCAGATTCCGTGCTGCTCCTTCACCTCGTCCCCTGGGCCGGCATCAAGCGGATGAATCCCGGGGACTACGTCGATTCGAACAGCTTCGATGAGCTCACCGGCAAGAAAAGGTGGGAGAAGATCACGCTCAAGGGGACCGAGGAGAAGTCCCTCATGGGGCGGCCCGCGACCCTGTACCGCCTCCGCATCCAGGACGAGACCGGCGTCGACCTCGATGCCCTCGTGTCCGGCGAGGGGCATGTGCTCGAAGGAACCCTCGGCCCCTCCATCCGCATCGTGCTCGAAGATCGGGAAACCGCACGGCGCAAGGACGTGGACATGCTCGACCTCTATTCCACGAGCTTCGTCCCCGCCACCGGCGACCTCGACTACACGCTGGCCGTCCGGGTGCGGAAGATGAAGTTCCGCTTGACTGGCCAGGCCCCCATCCAGCTGGCCGAGGTCAGCCGCCAGAAGACCGAAGAGAGCGGTCCCAACCAGGTCACCGTCCAGGTCACCGCCTGCCCGGCAGCGGTCCGAGCCGCCTCTCCCGCCGGGGATCACCTCGCCTGCGACGCCGACATCCCCTGCGACCTCGAAGAGATCAAGGACCAGGCAAAGAAGATCACCGCCAAACAGAAGGGCGAGCTGGATAAGGCGCTGGCGCTCACCCGCTGGGTCAACCGGCACTTCCGGTACACGCTGGGAGGAGGGGGCGGAACCGGGGATATGATCCTCAAGGAGAAGTCGGGCGACTGCACCGAGTTCTCCAAAGCACTGCTGACCCTCCTGCGGGCAGCGGGCATCCGGTCGCGGCTCGTCTCGGGAATCGTCCCGGCCACGCAGAAGCCGCTCAGCTTCGGTTACCACGCGTGGGTCGAGGCCTGGTTCGACGGCCGGGGCTGGGTCTCCCTCGACCCGACCTGGGGGGAATTTCCGGTCGATGCGGCCCATGTGATCTTCGACGTGGACCAGGGGCTCCAGATGGCCACCCACCTGGGCGGGCTGAAGATGGAAATCCTCGATGTGGAGTACAGCAAGACGTTCGGCGAGATCCGGTGTGAGTGAGGCGATGGTCGATGGCCGATGGCCGATGGTCGATGGTCGATGGTCGATGGTCGATGGTCGATGGTCGATGGTCGATGGTCGATGGTCGATGGCCGATGGTCGATGGTCGATGGTCGATGGTCGATGGCCGATGCAGGGGAGACGGGCAGTGAAACCCCAGCCCCGACCACGCGGGAGGGGCCCTTTGGATGTGCAGGAGGGAATCGATGCGACTGGGGGCGCACATCAGCACCGCAGGAGGCGTTTCGGGCGCATTCGCCCGGGCCGTCGAGGTCACTGCCGAGTGCATGCAGATCTTTACCCGCAACCAGAACCGGTGGGCCTCCAAGCCCATCGCCGCAGATGAGGCGGCCGAGTTCCGGCGCCTGCGGAAGGAAACCGGCATCGGGCCGAATATGGCCCATGCCTCCTACCTGGTGAACCTCGCCACCTCCGATGCCGAGCTCGAGCGCAAGTCGGTCGAGGCCATGGTCGACGAGGTGCATCGGGCCGACCTGCTCGGCATCGAATACCTCGTGTTCCACCCCGGGGCGCACATGGGCGCCGGAATCGAGACGGGGATCCGCCTGATCGCCCAGCGCCTCGACCGCATCGTCGAAGAGGCCGGGGATGACAGCCGCGTCACGATCCTGCTCGAGAACACAGCGGGGCAGGGGACCGTGATTGGCAACGAGTTCGAGCACTTGCGGGACATCCTGGCCGCGGTTCGCCACGTCGACCGGATCGGCGTGTGCATCGATTCGTGCCATGCCTTTGCCGCGGGCTACGACCTGACCTCGGGCACGGGGTACGAGCAGGCCATCGCGGCGCTGGCCTCGACGGTTACCCTCCCCAAGGTCCTGGCCTTCCACCTGAATGACTCGTTGCGGGACTTCAATTCCCGCAAGGACCGGCACGCGGGCATCGAGCAGGGGAAGATGGGGCTGTCTCCGTTCGGCTACCTGGTCAATGATCCACGCTTTGCACAACATCCTGCGACTCTCGAGACCCCAGAGGCCGAGGCGGCCTATGCCCGGGAGCTGTCCGTGCTGAGGAAGCTGAAGAGGCAGTGATCCGTTGGCCCAGCCCCGACCACGCGGGAGGGGCCATCGGTGTGCCGGCAGATGCCGTGGGCACTGGGGGTAGCTACTCGGCAGGCACCAGGAGCACGAAGCGGCCGGCGGCATCGGTGAAGCCCGACGCAATGGGAATTGGAGCGCTGCCGTCGGGTTGGGCAAGCCCTTCCATCTCATCGTACAACTCGACGAGGACACCCGGAATGGGCTGGTCGCCAACCTCCTCCGGTGCCTGGTACTCGGGGTCCGCAGTCGAGGCTGCGGCACCGGAAACCTCGACGTCCGGAGCCGGAGTGCCCACGACCAGTCCGGTCAGCGCTGCTGGCGGAGGCAGCACGAACGACCGCTGCTGCGAGTCGCCCGAGATGAACAGGTTGCGTTCAACGAGCCTGGCAAGCCCGGTATCCGGGGCCGGGTCGACCACGAGCGTGTACTCACCCGGGTCGAGCGACATCCGGTAGAGCCCTGCGGATTCGAGATCCTCTTCCGCCTGGAACTTCCTCGAAGGGAGCGGGGCGGTATCCGGGTACTTCCCCTTTCCGGTCAGGATGGCCATGACCTGCGCCCCAACCAGGGGGATTCCTCCACTGTCCTCGAGGCGGACCCGCGTCAGCGCCTTGTCCTTGAGGAAGACCTGGAGATCCGGCACCTCCCGGTCTCCTTCATAATAGTGGACGAGCTGCTGGTAGATGCCCAGGCCGCTTTCCGCTGCGGGAATCACGGACAGCACGTAGCTGCGGGGCGGCACGTCGAACTCCACCCGGGCCGTTGCCTGGACTCGACCGGCCGTGAGGTCGGTCTCGAACTGCACGTCCTCGACGGTCCGTTCGACCTCGAGCATCCCGGTACCCACCTGACCGGTCAGGCGCACCACCGAGTCGTGGAGGTCGGCTGCGATGCGGTCCCGCTGGCGGCCGGCCATCTCCCGGGCCTGCTTCTCTCCCCCCTTTCCGTCGAATTCCGCCGGGCTGGGAGTGTCGAGCTTGACCGTGAGCACCACGCCGATGTGCAGCAGCTCGTCCAGGTCGCTGACCGGAAGGTCCCCCAGGTCCGTCGGCCCGGTGACGGTGATCTCCGCCACCTGGACCTTGGGGACCAGGTCGTTTTCCGGCGACGGCTGGAGCTGCACCTGGTACAGGTCCCCCTCCGGCGTCTCCGGCGGCTGGACCAGCACTTCGAAGCAGCCGAGCCCGTCGGTCACCGCGGTGGAGGAGAGGTTGCCGCTGACCGGTGCCACCGCGGTCACCCGCGCCCCGACAATCGGTGCCATGAGCGCACCCTCGGCCACCACGCAGCCGGTCATGGGCAGGTAGCTGGAGGGCGGCGGAACCTCGATCTGCCAGTCGTAGGTGAACGGGTCGGCCGGGTCGGACCGCCGGCTGAACTGCCGCCGCACGTGGTACGGAGGGTACTCTACCCCGTCATCAGACGCCGGCAGGTAGACATAGACATCGTACGTGACATCCTCGCTGACCCACAGCTCGAAGCCGGGCTTGTCGCCGCCGGCCAGCCCCGAGGCCGCCACCTGGGCATCCTGGTGCACCTTGAGGTCGGGGATGGAGCCGGGAGCTACGGCCACGATCTTTGCCTTCTCGCTGGACAGAGGATTTCCTTCCACCAGGACGCGCCCCACCACTCGGATCGGGCGGTGGAGCTTGAGCGTCAGCTCTTCACGGCTCGACAGTTCCAGAGCGGGATATTGCTCCTCGACACCCAGCACGCCCTGCCCCGGGGGGACCAGTCGGAGCCACCCGCTGAGGCTGAGCTCCTCGTCGGTCACGCAGCGGTGGGCCTTCAGGTCGCAGACGAGGCCGTCCCCGCACTCGGAATCGGACTGGCACGTGGCGATCTCCTGCCCCGTGTCCAGCGGAGCCTCCAGGACGAGACACCCCGGCACCAGCAGCGCCAGCACCAACACCCGGATGTTCTCTCGCCACGTCATCTCGGCCTCTTTCAAGCTCCTGTCAAGGGCACGTGTCCACCAGCTCGACCACCCAGACCCGCTTGATCATCGGGTAGGGGGTACCCTTCTCGTCCGTTCCCGTCCGTACCGGCTGCGTCTCGTCCACCGTGGGAGCCCAATCGAGCTCATGATCGCTCACCACCACTTCCACGGTGATGTAGCTGCCCGCGGGGGGGTTGGCGAACGACTTGAGGTCGCACGGGTTGTCGAACGTCATCGTGAGATTCCCGAACAGGAAGTGGGGGGACCCTTCGGGATCCACCCAGTACCAGATCGCATCGAGCGGGTCGCCCTCGGGGTCATCGACGGCCCCCTCGATGTTGAACTGCATGAGCTGCTGCTCCCTTCGCTGGAAGGGGAACTCGTCGGTCGGGGGAACGGTTTGCGACCAGTCCAGGGAGGGGGGTTCGTTGGGGTGCTCGTGGATCTCAGGAGGTGGAACGACGCAGCCGGCCGGATTCCAAAGAGCCACGAGGAGGAACGGCAGGAGTCTGAGCGTCCCCCTCTTCGGGCTCGTTATCTGCAACGTCCGTGCCACCTGCCTACACCCCGCTGGCCCTGCCTCGTATGCCGGGTAATTCTAGTAATAATGACAAAACCGGCTGCCCGGTCCCGCGGTTCACCCCGCTCTGTGAGGGGCAAGGTTGTCACGAGTGAAGAAAAAATTCACTCATCCTCGGGACGGTCTTTCTCAAGATACCGGAAAATCGTGCGGGGGTCCACCCCAAGGTCGCGGGCCGTTTTCGTCTTGTTGCCACGGTTGATTTCGAGCACCCGGTTCACGTAGTCGAGCTGGAACTGCTCCTTGGCCTCGGACAGAGGCACCACCTGGACGTCGGCCTCGACCAGCCCCAGGTCGTCAGTCTCGACCAATTCGCCTTCGGCCAGCACCACGGCCTTGCGAAGCTTGTTTTCGAGCTCGCGCACGTTCCCGGGCCAGGAGTACGCCCGCATGGCCGTCTGGGCCGCCTGCGAGAAGCCCCGGATCTTCGAGTCGTACTGGCGGATGAACTTCTGGAGGAAGTAGTTGCCGATGAGGACCACGTCATCCCCTCGCTCCCGCAGGGGCGGCAGGGTGACGGTGACGACGTTGAGCCGGTAGTACAGGTCTTGCCGGAACTGCCCGGCGGCAACGGCCTCTTCGAGGTTCTTGTTGGTGGCAGCGATGATGCGGATGTCGACGGATTCCGGCTTCGTGCTGCCCACCCGGGTGACCTGCCGCGTTTCGAGGGCGCGCAGAATCTTGACCTGGAGCTGGAAGGGGAGGTCCCCGATCTCGTCGAGGAAGAGCGTTCCCTTGCTGGCGGACTGAAACTTGCCCGGCGCCGCGGCATGGGCACCGGTGTAGGCCCCCTTTTCGTGGCCGAACAGCTCGCTCTCCAGGAGATTCTCCGGGATGGCCCCGCAGTTGATGGCAACGAACGGGCCGTCGGCGCGGGCCGAGCGTCGGTGAAGCTCCTTGGCAATGAGCTCCTTGCCGACTCCCGTCTCCCCCCGGATGAGGACGCCGATGTCGGTGGTGGCGACCTTTTCGACCCGGCGATAGACGTCCCGCATCGCCTGGGACGCCCCGATGATCTCGCCGAACTTGAGCTCTTCCAGCTTGAGCTCGAGCTGCTCCTTGCGGACCACCAGCTCGTGGATGAGGATGGCGTTGCGCAGGAGGAACCCCGCCTGGCTGGCGAAGACCTGGAGGATGGAGAGGGACTCCTCCTGGAACAGGTTGACCACGTTGTCGTTGCCCAGGTAGATGACGCCCAGCAGGTCCCCGCGGCACAGGATCGGCACGCACATCACCGAGCAGAGCTTGAGGCTCACCACGCTTTGCGACGAGCAGAATTCCTGGTCGTGCAGGGCATCGGATACCAGCAGGGGCTCCCGGGTGGCGACGACCCGGCGCACGATGGAATCGGAGAAGCCTCCGTCGCCCGTCTGGACCGACTCCCGGGAGATGTTCCGGGAGGAGTGGCGGGTGGCCACCCCCCCGTCGAGCAGGAAGAGGAAGCCCCGGTCGGCCCCGGTCAGCTCGATGAGCTTGTCCAGCATGAGGTCGATGAGCTGCTGCAGATCCCGTTCTTCCATGAGGGCGGTGGTAAACTCGAGCAGCTTGCGCAAGGAGTCCCGTGCGCCGATCTCCTCGCGGGTGAACTCTCCCGTAGGAACCTCGTGGAGCCGGAACTGGAGGGTCGTTCGTCCGATCCGAACCACGTCCTGGTCCTGGAGCGTCTGCCGCCGGGTCTTCTTGCCGTTGACGTGGAACTCGGCATTCCGGTCGAGCGTGGACATCTCGTATTTCTTGCCGTCGAAGAAGATCTGGCAGTGGTTCGGCAGCACCTCGGGATCCTCGATCCGAATGGTGTTGTCCGCAGCCGCTCCGATGGTCGTGATCCGACGGAAGACGTTGTACAGCCGGGTCTTGACACCCGGTCCGGGGAAAAGCACGAGCGATGGCATGTCGTCTCTCCGCTCCGCCGATGCGCTTGCGCTCAGAAGGTCGCCAAGAAGCCGAACCCGATGCCTCCTCCCGGCGGGGGCATTGGCGAAACAGCCCAGATGCTAGCAGAATCGCCCCCCAAATCCATCTCTTTTCGACTCGGGTGCACGGGCCCGTTGACGCCGTCGGCGGAGGCGCTCTGCTCCTGCACTTCCTCGATCACCTGCTCCCGCTCGAACCCGGCGAAGGCATCGATCACCCCCCAGATGTAGAGGGCTGCAAAGGTCCCGATTCCGGCATACATCGTGGAGAGCGCGGCGACGCGGGCGTTGCCGGTCGGGTTCTCCAGGTACATGTAGAGCCAGGAGCCTCCGTTGGCACCGAGGCAGAGGAGCTGCGAGCTCATGAAGAAGGCCCCTTTGCCCCACCGGTGCTGGACGAGCTGCCCGCCGCCGAACGGGAGCAGGTTGACCCACGGGTCGTTGAGCTTGACCGTCCTGCGGATGACCAGCTTGGGCTCCACCGGGTCGGGGCGGGTCAACGTGATCACCTTCAGCTCGATGAGCTGCTTGCGGAGGTCTTCCAGCTCCTGCACCATCTCCGGTGGATAAAAGAACGGGTCGAGTCGGAAGTCCGGATCCTCCTGGAGCAGCTTGGTGTACTGCTGTCGGAACTGGACCTTGTCCCCTTTCCACCAGAAGGAGGCCCCGAGCCACTCCCGGGCCTGCTGCACCTGCTCTTTCGCCGGCAGGGTCGGCTCCGGTTCGAGCAGGGGGGTGAGCAGCACGATGACCCGCTCATAGTCCTGGTAGTGGAACGCGTTCCGGCCCAGCTCGAACTGCTCGGCCGGGGTCTGTGCCCACACCCATCCCGTCCCCAGCAACAGGGCCGCCGCCGCCGTCACGAGCTGGATGAATCCCCGGCGCATGGGGGCATTATAGAGCCCAACTGCGGGGCTGGCAATGATGGTGCTTCGGAACCTGTTTCGGACGACGGGCCAGCTTCCAGCTCTGGCGGCTGCGAAGTCGTCCGTTCAGCTCCACAGCGGTATTCGCCCGCCAGCGTCGTTCCGCCGCCTGACAAGCGGAACCAACCATGCTAATCCCGCCTAATGGGAGGAGTGGGGATGGATCGGCATGTTCTCGGCATCCTGGCTGCGGGCAATCCCTGGATGCTGGGGGGGGGGCTCTGGACGAGTGGTATCGCCGCTTCGTCCCGGCAGACTACGTGGAAAGGAGTGTCCGGCTCGGACGTGGCGAGGCCATCCAGATGGTGGTCGGCCCGCGTCAGGCCGGGAAGTCGACGCTGGTCTGGAAGACGCTGGCCGATAGGGGAGAAGCGGCACTGTTGGTCAACTGCGAGGAGCCATCGCTCCGGGAGTGGGCCCGGTCGCCCGCGTTGTTCGCCAGCGACATCGCCGAGACCTTCCCGAACCTGCGCCACCTGTTCCTGGATGAGGTCCAGCACCTCTCCGAGGCCGGCCTGTTCCTGAAGGGGCAGCATGACGGCAGAACCGGATGGAGCATCTACGCAACCGGAAGCTCGTCATTCCACCTGGAGTCCGCCACGCGCGAGAGCCTTGCCGGCCGGGCCGAGAGGCACCTGCTGCTGCCGTTCTCCATCGGGGAGCTTGGGGCTCGGTATGGCCACTTGCAGCCCGGTGGCCGTCGGCGGCAGTTGGCCCAGGTGGGCGAGAGGATGGGGCTCTTCGGGGGATACCCCACCGTGCAGAAGGCCGAACGGCCGGAGCTGGAGCTGGCGCGCCTGGTGGAGGCATTCGTTCTGCGGGACGCTTCGGATCGGTTCCGGATCCGGCATGTCGCCGCATTCCGCAAGGTGCTGGAGCTGGCAGCGGGCCAGGTCGGGTCGCTGTGCAACTTCAGCGAGTGGGCGTCGCTGTCGGGGGTGAGTGCGGATGCTGTCCGGGACTACGTGCAGATCCTGGAGGATGCCCACGTGCTGCGGCTGGTACGCCCGTTTGTGGGGGGAAGAGAGCCGAGATCACCGGGGCGCCGAAGTGCTACTTCCTGGACAACGGGTTCAGGAACCGGTTGTGCGGAGGGTTCGAGCCGCTCTCCGGCCGGGCCGACCGGGGGCAGGTGGTGGAGAACCTGGTGTTCACCGAGCTTGCCAAGACGGTACACCCGATCCTGGACTCAATCCGGTTCTGGCGAAGCAAAGCCGGTGCCGAAGTGGACTTCATCGTCGAGCATGCGGGACGGACCCTGCCGGTGGAGGTCAAGGCCTCCGCAGGCCCGATGCCGTTGAGCCGGAGCATGCACAGCTTCATCGATGCCTATCGGCCTGAGCGTTTCCTCGTCGTGACCGCCGACGATGGCGGCTCGAGGCAGGTCGGAGCCACGGAGCTGCGCCAGGTCGAGGTCCCCCGGGTGGCGGAGGAGGTGCGTGCCTGGCTCGAACAGGTTCCGTGAGAGGCTGGGGCATTCTCGGGGGCCAGCGTGGTGAGGACGATCAGGTGGGCTCTCTCGGCCGCTGGAGGGGGGGGAGCATCTGCCGTGGGGGCGGAATGCGGATGTGCCGTGGTCGCGGGAACCCTGACGGCTTGGGAGGGTGAGGTTCCTGCGGCTGGTACCACATGGTTGATGGTGCTGTGCCTGGATGGCGGTCCCCGAAATACCAGTGCCCCCTCGGGGGAAACGTCGGGCAGGCACCGGCCTGCCCGACAACGGGGGGGTAGAGAGCTTCGCTGGAATCGCTGGGCTGACTTGGCATTTGGAGGCTGTTTGCATGCATCGGCCGATGCTCCGGTACGCACAGGCCGACCAGCGATCCGGGGGAAGCCAGCAGCCCCCCTCCTGCCCGGAGGCCCGAGCCTCCGGGCATCCTCCCCCGGAGGGGGAAGCCAAGCACTGCATTGCCCGCGGCGACGGATGTGCCGGCGCACAGGGCAGCCGAGCCGCCAGTACCCGCCTCACCCTCGCCGGCTGTGGGGTTGCCCGCCCTGTCGGCCGAGGAATCGCATCGGCCGTGGGGTTGCCCGCAACTGAGGCCGAGGGATCGCATCGGCCGTCAGGTTGCCCGCAACTGAGGCCGAGGGATCGCATCGGCCGTCAGGTTGCCCGCAACTGCGGCTCTTGCGATACATCGGCCGTGGGGATGCCCGTCCGCTACTGCTGGAACCCGACGACGGGTTGGGGGGTGATGTTGCGTAACCATGCCGCCCTGGCCCAGGCGCCGGAGCACCCGGTAGCGACCGTCGATCTGTTTGCCGGTCAGGTCGTCGTCCCGCAGCACATGGAGTTTGTTTCCACACACCGGGCAGGCGGCCGACTCGCCCGGCTGCTCCCGGTCACAAGCGAGGCAGTATTTGCGGCTCCTGGTCACGATTCTCCCCTCTGAGGCAGCGATAGTATCGTCCGGTCCGCCGCCAAGTCAACCGATGTAACTTTGAGACACCTGGCACCCGCGCGTGTGACACTCACCCGCCCACGCACATTTACTTTGACGCTGGCTGCTTGACTCGGGTAGATTGAAGCCTGGCGTACGAGGCTTCGACATGGGAATGGGTACCGAACAGCGGGTGTGCCTCGCATGTGAAAAGACCCTCGCGGGCGACGAGAGGATTTGTCCGACCTGCGGGGCACCAACGATCAAGCGGGGGCAGGATGACCTGACCGGGCGTCTCATCGACCGCAGGTACAGGATCCTGGAGCGTATCGGCCGTGGGGGAATGGGCGTCGTCTACAAGGCGCACCACGAGGCCATCGACCGGATCGTCGCCATCAAGTTCCTCCGCAGGGAGTTCAACAACGACGAGTCGCTTGCCCGGCGCTTCCTGGTGGAGGCCAAGGCGATTGCCCGGCTGAAGAGCCAGCACACGGTGGGGCTCTACGACTTCGGGACCACGGATGAAGGGTTCCTGTTCTTCACGATGGAGTTCTGCCAGGGATGTTCGTTGACGTCGGTGCTTCGCGAGGAGAAGCGGCTCCCATGGCCCCGAGCGCTCGACCTTGCGAGCCAGGTGTGCGAGTCGCTCGAGGAGGCGCATGCGCAGGGGGTGTTCCACCGCGATCTCAAGCCGGAAAACCTCGTCCTGGTGCCGGCTCCGGACGGGACCCAGTCGGTCAAGGTCCTCGACTTCGGCATAGCGCTCCTGGCCAGTAGCCAGGCGGGGGAGCGCCTGACGCAGACCGGGATGATCGTCGGTACGCCCGAGTACATGAGCCCGGAGCAGACCGCGGGGCGCACGCTCGACGGCCGAACCGACCTCTACTCACTGGGGGTCATCCTGTACGAGATGGTCGCTGGCCGGCTGCCCTTCAAGGCCGCCAGCACGACCGAGCTGTTGCTGATGCACCTGTCCGCTCCACCTCCGCCGATGGAATGCCGGGAAGGGGAGGCGCCGGTTCCGGAGGCGGTCGAGGCGTTGGTGCGGACCTGTCTGGAGAAGGAGCCAGGGAAGAGGCCGGCATCAGCGACGGAGCTCAGGCGGATGCTGAGGGAGCTCATCGACACGAAGGCCCTGCCTGCGTTGGAGGATGTCGGCACGGCCCGGATGGGGGGAAAGCCAGCCGACCTGCGGAAGACGAGTGGTTACGAGGAGGCCGGGGACAATGCGGACTCGACGGTTTCTGTCTCCGTCCGGTCCGCCGGTGGGGCGAAACCCGCCGGGAGCGTTGTTCCCCCCTCCGCTCCTGGGGGAGCACCTGCCGCTGCCGCGGCTGGCGTCGCAACCGACACCGACTGGACGCAGCCGGCGGGTAGTGGGACCCAGGACACGACTGCTGCCACGGTATTCAAGGCCCCCCGCCGCGCCTTCCAGACCCGGCTGCTGATGGGCCTGGGAGTGCTGGTCGGGATAGCGGTCCTCACGTCCGCCGCACTGTTGCTGTTGGCCCACTTCCGTAACGGGGGGCCGCCTACCGAGAAGGCGGCAGACGAGTCCGTCGACCGGCGGACCGAGGAAGCCATGCCAGCGGGCATTCCGAGGATGGCCTCCCCCTTGGGGGCCGACATCCGCACGTCGGACGGTGCATTGTCCTCCTCGGGGAGCCACTCTGCCGGACCCGACTCCGGCCAGGATTTGCGGGGTGACGTCCTGCCGGAGGACGCAGGAAGTCCGGAGCCCCCCGGAACCCGGTCAGGTGGACCGTCCGACTTGCGGGGAGCAGCCGCTCCGGCCGGGGATTCGCAGGACGGGGACGCAAAGGCCGCCGGAACGGACCACGGAGCGGATGCGGGGGCGGTGGCATCCGGGGCCGATTCTGTCCAGGGGGCATCGAGCGCTCCTGCTGACGCAACGGTGCAGGACTCCGGGAAGTCGGGCAGGTCGGGAACGCAGGCGGCGGATGACGGGACCAAGTCGGGCAAGTCGGGAACGCAGGCGGCGGGTGACAAGACCAAGTCGGGCAAGTCGGGAACGCAGGCGGCGGATGACAAGACCAAGTCGGGCGATCCCAAGGTCAACGATGGCGGCGCGGCGAGCTACGAGGATCTCCCGTCCGACCTGAAGAAGAAGCCGGACGAGTACGAGGCATTGCCTCCCACTTCGGGGGAAGGGAAAGGGACGAAGAAATGAGGGGAAAGAACCTGGCCGCAAAACTGACCGCACTGACGGTGCTCTCGTTGCTGCCGCAGACCGTGAGCGCAGATGAGGCGGCGGACCCGCAGACGCTCAACAAGGAGGCGGCCCAGCTTGCTCAGGAGGGCCGATATGATCAGGCGGTCCAGAAGTGGCTCGAGGCTCTGCCGCTCGTCCCGGCCGAACACAAACACATCCTGCACAAGAACATGGGCAAGGCCTACCAGAACTGGGGGCGGCTTCCGGAGGCCTGGTTCCACTTCGACGAGGCGGTGCGAGGCGGTTCCCCCGACCCCACCGTCGCGGACTCGAGAACCGAGGTGGCGGACAAGCTCCGCAAAGACGGTTACTGCCGGGTGGAGCTGGTGACGGTCCCTGAGGGCGCCGTTGCTGCCGGTGCCCCGTTCGGGATAGAGCAGCACCTGAAGACGCCGTTCTCCTGGTGGTTCCAGGATGGGGAGCACGTCCTGAGCTTCGAGGCGCCGGGGTACTTGAAGTCCACCAAGACGTTGAAGCTTGCCCAGTGCCGCCCCGCGGAGCTGAAGCTGACGCTGGAGGCGGCTCCGGTGGAGGGCAAGGTCCAGTTGACCGGGACGCTCTCCGGCGCACAGGTTTTTGTGGACGGGACGGCGCTTCCGCTCGGGGCCGGGGGGAGCCTGTCGCTTCCTCAGGGTGAGCATGCCCTCGTCGTCGTGCGGCCCGGGAAAGCCGATTTCAGGACCTCGGTCAAGGTCGTGGCCGGCAAGACTGCGGACGTGAATGTCCCGGATGCGGCAATTCCGGTGGCACCACCGCCCAAGGAGCACCGGCGGCCGGCCTGGGCGTACGTGGCCGTGGGAGCGGGGGCAGCCGCGATCCTGGCTGGCGGCGCAACATTCGGGTGGGCGATGTACCGGCTCGACGACATTGACGGGAAGTACGACGTGGCCGTGGGCAGCCAGGCCGAGAAGGAGGAGCTGCTGGCCGCGCACCGTGCGGAGGTGGAGGACAAGGTCCATCCGCTCCAGGCTGCGAGCTATGCGTTGTGGGGAGCAGGGGTTGCCGCTGCGGCGGCGGGGACCTGGGGCCTGGTTTCGGCAGGCAGTGGCGGCTCGGACAAGGCCCAGGCGGATGGGCCTCGGGTAACCGTTCTGCCTTTGCCATGGGGAATCGGTGCCGAGTTCAGCTTCTAGTCGAGAGCGTTCCTGGAGGCGTGGAATGAGCAGGGAGTTGCAGGCAGTGGCGCTGGGGTTGGCGGTCGTCGGCCTGGTGGCCGCGTGTGCCAAGGGTTCTCCGAACATCCGGGTGGTCGCTGACCTCGAGGCGGAGGTCGGCGATTCGGAAAGTGGCCCCGACAGTTCCGAGACGCAAGTCGGAGAGGGAGCGGAAGAGTCCGAGGCTCCGTGCACGCCGGATTGCACCGGGAAGTCCTGCGGCGACCCGGACGGCTGCTCCGGGAAGTGCGTGGCCGAGGCGGGGTGCGACGACTCGAACCCCTGCACCCTGGATTCGTGTTCGGCCGGCGGAGAGTGTGTCCACGGGCCGCAGGAAGGAACCTGTGACGACGGGAACCCGTGCACTGAGGGGGATTCCTGCAAGGAGGGGCAGTGTGCTGCAGGGACAGATCCGGTGAGCTGCGACGATACGAACGTCTGCACGGACGACTCCTGCGACCCGGAGTCCGGGTGCATGCACGACCCAATCGTCGGGGCATGCGACGATGAGAACCCGTGCACCGATGACGACAAATGTGTCGACGGCTACTGCAACCCGGGCAAGGCTGTGCCGGATTGTTGCATGTCGGCCGAGGACTGCGACGACGGCAACACGTGCACCAAGGACTCCTGCGACAACCCGGGGCCGAACAGCTCGTGCATCCACACCCCCACCCCCGGGGCCCAGTGCAACGACGGAAACGACAAGACCCAGAATGATACCTGCCTCGGGGATGGCGGCATCATCTGCATCGGCCTCTATCCGGTGACGTGCGGGGATGCCAAGTGCGAGTTCCCGGAGAACGCCAAGTCGGACCCGGAGGACCCGAAGAAGCCTGCCGTCCCGGGGGACCTCTACTTCTGCCCGATCGACTGCGGGCCATGCGGCGACACGGTGTGCGGGAAGCTGGAGACCCAGGAGAGCTGCTGCCCGGACTGCTGCCCGGTGTGCGGCGACGGCAAGTGTCAGTCACCGGAGCAGGCGGGGAATCCGGATGAGAAGACGACCTACTGCGTCCTGGACTGTGGCGGCTGCGGGGACCAGTTCTGCGGGTTCAATGAGAGCTTCACCAGCTGCGCCGGCGACTGTCCTGCGACGTGCGGCGACGGCAAGTGCGAGGGGACGGACTCAGCGGACAACTGCCCCATGGACTGCACGCCGCCGTGCGGCGACCTGACCTGCTCCAAGAGCGAGACCTCCTACACGTGCCCGAAGGATTGCGGGTACTGCGGGGACGGGGTTTGCGTGCTCGAGAAGGAGACTGCCGTGAACTGCGACAAGGACTGTGTGACCGCGTGCGGAAACGGAATCTGCGAGGGCGGTGAAAAGTCCTGGAACTGCGCGGTCGACTGTGGTTCCTGCGGTGACGAGATTTGCGGCAAGACGGAGAGTGCCGAGACCTGCGTGCTGGACTGTGTGCCGACCTGTGGCAACGGCAAGTGCGACGCAGGGGAGACGGCTTCGACCTGCTTTGTCGACTGCTGCGTTCAGAAGTGCCAGGAAAAGCACTGCGGACCGGACGGGTGCGGGGGAGTGTGTGGGATCTGCCCGGAGGGGCTATCGTGCAACGAGGTTGCGGGGTTGTGTGAGTGAGCCCGGGGCTTGCGGGGAGTACTGACTGAGACGGTTCCACGGCGGCCGCGGGGTGCCGCCGCAATCGAGGGGGAAACTCCCGATTCGGGCAGCCAATTCGGGCAAACGGGCGGGCGTGCAAAGGTCAGGGATGGAGGTGGGACGATGCGTGATGCTCCGAGGACGCGCTGGCTGCTCGTCGTGCTGTCGCTTGTCGGTGCGGCGGGGGTGCTGCTGGCGGCTCCGTCGATTGCCGGGGCATGCACGCCCGCATGTACGGGAAAGGAATGCGGACCCGACGGGTGCGGAGGGACCTGCGGGGAGTGCGCAGCCGGCGTGGTCTGCATGGGCGGAATCTGCCAGGATGGCCCCGGCTGCAAGGCCACGGGAGCTCCCGGATGCGATGGCTGTGCGTGCGAGGTCTGCGTCTGCGGAAACGAGCCCTACTGCTGCACTCTGGGGTGGGACCAGGCCTGTGCGGACCTTTGCATCGGCGACTGCGGTGGCTGCCCGAAGACGATCACCTGCGGGGACGGCGTCTGCAAGGAGGAGGATTCCGAGAATTGCGCCTCCTGTCCGTCGGACTGTGTCTGCCCCGAAGGGGAGGTCTGTGCGGCCGGCAAGTGCTGCGAGCCCAACTGCCTGAACAAGGACTGCGGGCCGGACGGGTGCGGCGGGAAGTGCGGCGAGTGCAACTTCGGCTTCGGGTGCAGCCAGGAAGGGAAATGCACCGAGTGGGCCAAGTGCCAGATGGTCGGCACCATCGGGTGCGGGGCCACGATCGATGGGCACACGGACAAGCTGGGAAACCAGATCGGGACCTACTTCTGCGATGCGGGGGACCAGAGCGGGCCGGAGATCGCCTACAAGTTTGTTGCAAAGGTCAACGATACGGTGAAGTTCACGCTCAACACGCAGACCGCTGGAGCCAACCTGAACCTGCTGCTGCTCGAAGGGCTTTGCGCGGGCGAGGCTTGCGTGTTGCAGTCCTACACGACCCTGTCGACGGAGGTGAAGGCCAACACGACCTACTACGTTGTGGTCGACGGGAAGAACGGGAGCAAGGGGAAGTTCACGCTCAACCTGCAGTGCAACGCAGCCTGCGTTCCCAACTGCGGAGGCAAGGAATGCGGGTCGGACGGCTGTGGCGGAAGCTGCGGGACCTGCGCTGGGGGCCTCACGTGTGATGCGGGCAAGTGCGTGACGTCCGGCGATGGTTGCACGCCACACCCATATTCCGGGTGCGGCGGCTGCTCCTGCGAGCAGTGTGTCTGCGCCATGGACGACTTCTGCTGCTGGATAGAGTGGGACGGGATCTGCGTGGACGAGTGCAAGAGCTGGTGCGGCGGGTGTCAGCCCCCGAGCAAGTGCGGGAACAAGGTCTGCGAGGGGCTCCTGGACGAGAACTGTTCGAGCTGTCCGGCCGATTGCACGTGTCCGACGAGTTACGCGTGCACCAACGGCATCTGCCAGCCGACCACCGGAGGGCCGGGGTGCTCCGCCACGCCGGGGGTCCCGGGTTGCCAGGGGTGCAAGTGCGAGGCATGCGTCTGTGCGATGGACCCGAACTGCTGCATCGTCCAGTGGGATTTCATCTGCGTCAAGGAATGCGTGATGAAGTGCTCGGGCTGCTCCCTCGGCCCGCCCCTGTGCGGCAACGGGAAGTGCGATGCCACACAGGGGGAGGCGTGCAACACCTGCCCCAAGGACTGCGGCGAGTGTCCCATCGTCTGCGGTGACGGCAAGTGCGGCAAGACCGAGCTGTGCAGCACCTGTCCCAAGGACTGCGGTACGTGCACGTCGGCCTCCTGTTGCCTGCCGCATTCGGGTACCGGCTGCAAGGACAAGACGGTCGCCGACTGCGTGTGCGCGACCAATCCGGAGTGCTGCACGAAGCAGTGGACAGCAGCGTGCGCATCCATGGCGGACCAGTGCGGGTCGTGCAGCGGCGATTGCTGCGCGCAGCATGCCGGGCCCGGGTGCGACGACGAGGCCATCGAGGAGTGCGTCTGCGGGCAACTAGCGTCCTGTTGCAAGGTCCAGTGGGACATGACCTGTGTCGGGCTAGCCGGCTCCAAGTGTTCGGGCTGCGGGGCTGCGGGCAAGTGCGGTGACGGCAACTGCGAGACCGTGGTGGGGGAGAACTGTCTCTCGTGCGTCGCCGACTGCCCATGCGGGGCCGGACAGAAGTGCAACCAGGGGGTCTGTTGTCTCCCCGACTGCGCGGGGAGAGAGTGCGGAGGTGACGGGTGCGGAGGAAGCTGCGGCAGCTGCAAGGTCGGTACCTGCTTCGGAGGTCTGTGCGAAACCGGGCTCGGTTGTTCGGAGAGCTACACTGCGGGGTGCGGCGGGTGTGCGTGCGAGGAGTGTGTCTGCAAGCTGAAGCCTGAGTGCTGCGGGAACGGTTGGAGCAAGTCGTGCGTGTCGACCTGCGTGCTCATGTGCGGTGGATGCGGAACCCTCAAGAAGTGTGGGGATGAGCTGTGCAGTCCGGACGAGGGGGAGCACTGCGGCAACTGTCCCAAGGACTGCAAGTGTGCGGATTTCTATGCCTGCAACGGGTCCGAGTGCGTCAAGGATCTCTGTTCTGCCGGGCTCGGCTCGGCCGGGTGCTGTGTCGGGGACATGCTCTACTCCTGTGTCGACGGGAAGCTCCAGGGGCTCGACTGCTCGTTGCTCGACGGGACCTGCGGGTGGTGGGCCGGTGGCCCGATGCCTGCCGGCTACTTCTGTGGCCAGCCCTCGCAGATTCTTCCGGCCGACCCTTCCGGAGAGAACCCCGCCGTGTGCCCGGACGTCTGCATTCCGGCCTGCGAGGGAAAGGCCTGTGGTGATGACGGGTGTGGCGGAGTCTGCGGCATCTGCGCAGAAGACGAGAAGTGCACCAAGGGGGAGTGCGTCAAGGTCTGCAAGCCGGACTGTGAGGCCAAGGGGTGCGGCCCGGACGGCTGCGGCGGGAGCTGCGGAACCTGCGGCGTGGATACCCACTGCACTCTCGAGGGCGCGTGCGAGGCCAACCAGTGTGAATCCCCGGGCTCGGTGACCTGTGGCGAGTCGGTGACCGGCAACACCGAAGAGTACGAGAACCTGCTGTCGACCTACGGCTGTGCGTCGTGGGACGAGAGCGGCCCGGAGGTCGCCTACGTGTTCCAGTCGGACACGGAGGACGAGGTGACGCTGATTCTCGAGTCGCTGGACGGGAACGACTACGACCTGATGGTGCTCAGCGACGCCTGCCTGGCCGCAAACTGCCTGGCCGCCGGCGAGCAGGTGACCTTCCAGGCCGAGGCCGGAAGGACGTACTTCGTGGTGGTGGACGGCTACAGCGGGGATGCCGGGCAGTTCGGGGTGAAGGTGTTCTGCAAAGGGTCGTGCGTGCCCCAGTGCGAGGCCAAGGAGTGCGGGGACGACGGCTGCCTGGGTACCTGCGGGGTCTGCCAGCCGCCGCTCTATTGTGTGGACGGTGATTGCCTGCCCAACAACGGCTGCGTCGAGACGCCGGTGCCCGGGTGCAACGGATGCACGTGCGAAGCGTGCGTCTGTGGGACGGATCCGTTCTGCTGCAACGCAGAGTGGGACAAACTGTGTGCCGAGAGCTGCCAGACCGCGTGCGGCGGGTGTGATGACTTCGCCTGGTGCGGAGACGGCCTGTGTGACATCATGGGAGGGGAGGACTGCCTCTCGTGCGTGTCCGACTGCCCTTGCGACGAGAACTCCCAATGCCAGCAGGGCAAGTGTATAGCGAACTGCATCCCGGTCTGCGACGGAAAAGAATGCGGGGATGACGGCTGCGGTGGGAGCTGCGGAGAGTGTGCCGGCAGCGGCGTGTGCCTTTCGGACGGCACCTGCATGTGCATTGCGGACTGCAAGGGGAAGGAGTGCGGGGGCGATGGGTGCGGAGGGGATTGCGGAACCTGTCCAGAAGGGGAAGGGTGCAACCCTGCTGGCAAGTGCCAATGCACCCCGGACTGCGAGGGGAAGGAGTGCGGCGACAACGGGTGCGGCGGGAAGTGCGGGGCTTGCGAGTCCGGGGCCGTCTGCTCCGCTGACTTCGTCTGCGTAGCGCTTCCCCCCGAGGCTTTGGAGGTCAGCGACAGCGGCTCCGGCCCACCGGATAGCGTCGCTCAGGAGCTGGTCCAGGAAGACGTCGGCCCCGGCCCTGTCAAGAAGAAGAGCTCAGGGTGCGAGGCCGTGGGTGCGGGAGGGGTACCCCAGTGGGGGACGGCGCTGCTGCTCCTGTGTGCCGCGGCTTTCCTGGCGGCACGCAGAACAGGCCAGGCTGGCAACGGTCGGAGGGATCGCCATGAGTAGGATGAATTCACTTGCGGTTTCTTCGAATCCTGGCCGCATGGCCGGAGCCGTGCCGAGTGACGATGCAGGATGGGATGCGGGAGGCCTGTGGCTCCATGCGCTCGCCTGTTCGGCGGTGGCCCTGGTGCTACTGTGCGCCGGATGCTCCACCCCCTCCGGCAGTGGGAGCGACGTGCCGGTGTCGGACAAGCCCGATGCCAAGGACGCGACGGTCATAGGCGACACCGCCAGGACCCCGGACTCCGGGCCCGTGGACACGAAGCTCCCCGACGGCCGCACGCCGGACGGCGTACCCCTGGACGTGCATGGTGACAAGGGGGCACCGGAGACCGTCGGAGCGGAGTCCGCAGTACAGGGACCGCTCGACGAGTGCCCCGAGCAGTGCGTCGACCCCAAGTTCACGTGCGTCAATCCGGCGGATTCCCAATCCCCCCCCTTCCTGTCCGCATGCACCGTGACCTGCAAGCCGGAGTTCCTGGGTGCGGACTGCCTGTCCGCAGGGGATGGAAAGACCTGCTGCGGACCGGCGCTGGACGCGGCGGGCGAACAGGGCTTCTACTGCCTGCCCCCCGAAGGGTGTTGCACCGAATGCGGGGCGCTGTGCTGCCCCGATGCCACCCACCAGTGCGTCGACGACGGTGCGGACTGCATCCCGCAGGGATACACCTACTGCGGAAACGGAGCGTCCTGTCCGCCCGGGGACGTGTGCAAGCCTGACGGGGAGTGCTGTCCGGCCTCCAGCCCGGTCCCGTGCGGCATCAACTGCTGTGCCGCGGACGAGACCTGTATCGCGGACGATGCCTCGTGTATTCCGCAGGGAGCGGTCTACTGCGGTGGCGGGAAGTACTGCGACATGGGGTACAAGTGCACCGAGGGCGGAGGGTGCTGCCCGGAGCTCAAGCCGATCTCCTGCGGCGAGCAATGCTGTGCCCTCGGGACCGAGTGTGCGCCGGAGTGCCAGGTCTGCCTGCTACCCGGAGAGGAGCTCTGCGCGGACTGCAGCATCTGTCCTCCGGGACAGAGCTGTCAGTTCGGGGGAGGATGCATGCCTGACGGTGCCGACGATTGCAGTGACGGCACCTTCTGCCCGCCCAACATGGTCTGCGTGACCGGCGGAAGCGTCCCCTGCTGCCCGACCAACAAGCCCCAGGTCTGCGGCGATGACTGCTGCTTCGCCGAGTACAACTGCATCCATTCCGACAACCTGTGCATCTGTCCGGATTGTGAGCACTGCGGCGACGGCCACTGGTGCAAGGTCGGGTGGGAGTGTACCTCGGTGTGTGCGGACGAGAACGATCCCAATGGGTGCTGCATGCCTATGGGGTCGGTGGATTGCCAGGACGGGTCCTACTGCCCGCCGGGCAACGTGTGCGTCGGTTTCGACAAGAAGTGCTGCCCTGGTGCGACTCCGCAATTGTGCGGGGACCAGTGCTGCCCGCTGGACTACAAGTGCGTCAACGACGGCGAGGCGTGTATCTGCTCGGGGTGTTCTTACTGCGGCAACGGGCTCATCTGTCCGCCGGGAACCGAATGCCTGGACACGGGGCCGGGGTGCATGCCCATGGGCTCCAAGGACTGTGGCGGCGGGAAGTTCTGTCCTCCGGGCAAGGTGTGTGCCAAGGGGGCTCCGGACGGCTGCTGCCCGGCGGATGCGCCGATGGCGTGCGGAACGCAGTGCTGCCCGGACACCTACGAGTGCTTCCCGGAGTGCAACAAGTGCGTGCCCCCGGGCTGGACCAAGTGTGCCGGCTGCAACATGTGCAAGCCGGGGACCGAGTGCATCAACGGGACGGACAAGTGCATGCCGCTCGGTGGCGAGGACTGTGGAGACGGGACTTACTGCAACATCGGGTTCGTCTGTGCCCCCGGTCTGCAGATTGCCGTCGCCAACGACCCGGGGCCGGGCTGTCTGTCCTCCACCAAGCCCGGGTGCCAGGGGTGCTTCTGCGAGGCCTGTGTCTGTGCGCTCGATTCCTTTTGCTGCGACGTCAAGTGGGATTCTGTCTGTGCCATGATGTGCCAGGCAAGCTGTGGTGCCACCTGCCAGGAGATCTGCACTCCGTCCTGCACGTCCAAGCAGTGCGGGGACGATGGCTGCGGTGGGACCTGCGGGAGCTGCGCTCCGGGGCAGATCTGCCAGGAGGGCAAGTGCATCTTCACGGATTCCGGGTGTGCCGAGACCCTCATGCCCGGCTGCAACGGGTGTGATTGCGAGTCGTGTGTCTGCCAGATGATGCCGGAGTGCTGCATGGCGTTCGGATGGTGGGGCGGAGGGTGGACCGGCAAGTGCGTGGAGCAGTGCAAGAAGTGCGGTGGATGCAGCTCGTGCCAGCCCGATTGTGCGGGGAGGACCTGCGGTCCGGACGGCTGCGGCGGGAGCTGCGGCACCTGTGACGGCGCCATCTGCAACCTGCAGGAAGGGAAGTGCGTGCCCTGCGTTGCCTCGTGCACCGGCAAGGAATGCGGAAGCGATGGGTGCGGAGGAAGCTGCGGGAAGTGCGACCCGGGAAGCACCTGCAACGAGGGGGTCTGCGAGGACGCCCCGCAGGGAACCGGGCGCTGCTGCCCGTCCGTGGCCCCGAAGGGGTGCAACAAGATCTGCTGCCCATCGGGCGACACCTGCATTCCGACGGACAAGGACGGGCTCTGTCTGCCTCCGGGTGCGGAGTACTGCGGCGACAGCCTGGTCTGCCTGTCGGGCGACACCTGCATGAAGTCGTGCAAGAAGTGCATGCCGGACGGCTCCGAGGACTGCGGCAACTGCTTCTCCTGTCTGCCGGGCTCCGTGTGCGCGGCCGGGGGCACCATGTGCTGCCCCGCGGACAAGCCGGTCGGATGCGGCAGCAAGTGCTGTACCACCGCAGAAGGCTGCTACGCCAAGGGCGGCTGGTCGGGGACGGGCATGTGCACGCCTCCCGGTGCCGACGTGTGCAAGCTGCAGAAGACCTACTGCCCCCAGGGACAGATGTGCCTGGATTCCTGCTTCGACCTGAACCCCAACTACTCGGGGAACCCGTGCAGGACCACGGGGACCCAGGACTGCGGCGAGTGTCATTCCTGTTCGCCGGGAAAGAAGTGCTGCGGAAGTGCTGACCTCTGCTGTGCCGGCACGGATACTTGCTACTTCACTGGGGGCTCCAGCGGCCAGGGATTGTGCGTTCCGCAGGGCGCAACGACGTGCAAGTCGGCCAAGTATTACTGTACTGCGGGGAACTCGTGCATGACCTCGTGCGATAGCTGCATGCCGACCGGGTCTTGTGACAACGGCGGGTGTGGCTGGTGCGGTCCGGACAAGGTTTGTGTGGGCGGCGGCAAGTGCTGTCCCAAGACCGCACCGAAGCACTGCAACACGAAGTGCTGCAACTCGTCGGATACCTGCTACCCGCAAGGGGGAGACGGTTCGGGGATGTGCGTGCCACCGGGGGGTGTGTATTGTGGGACCTTCTGGTGTTCCAAGGGCAATGCCTGCATGACCTCCTGCAGCGGCTGCATGCCATCCGGATCGCAGGATTGCGGCGGTTGTACCTACTGCAAGGCGGGGTACCACTGCGTCGGAGGAGGCAAATGCGCGCCGAATTGAGCCGGGATGCCGGGACCGGGGCTGGGCGCTCTCTCCTGCTCAAGGCATCGGGAATCCTTCTGGGGTTGGCGGTTTCGTGCAGCACCCCCGGCACGACGGCGCCCGATGTGATGCCCGACACGATCTGCTCCGGGGATGCCTGCGTGAGCCGGAGCGATGTCGGGAATCAGGGGACGCCGGACGGTGACTTGCCGGGCAACCCAGAGGTCGCGGCGCCGGACGGAGCGTCGCCGGACGGAGCGGGAGCCGATGCTGCGGACGTCCCCGTCCCGGCGGACACCGGGAACGAGGTGTCGCAGTTGCCGGACTACTGCATCTGCCCGCCAGCGTTGCCGGTCTGTCTTGCCCATTTCAACGACGCGGGCGAGATCACCTCGTATTCCTGCTCCATGGAGTGCAAACCGGACGCACCCGGGTCGCAGGAGGGGTGTGTGGGCTACCTGGGCGAGGGGGCCTGCTGTGCTGCCGGCTATACCGAGCAGGGGGTTGCGGGCAACTACTGCCATGCGGCCCAGGAGTGCTGTGCTCCGTGCGGTGACGGCTGCTGCCCATCTGGAACCACGTGCGAGGGGGATGGAGACGCCTGCGTACCGATCGGAGCCGAGTATTGCGGTGAGGGCATCTGGTGCGCACCCGGAACTGTCTGCGCGGCCGGCGGCTGCTGCCCGGCCAACGCCACTGTGGAGTGCGGGCAGAGCTGCTGCCCCAACGGGTGGAGCTGCTCCGAGGAGAACCTTGTCTGCGTGCCGCCGGGTGGCCAATACTGCGGGGACGGGGTCGTCTGCCCGAACGGCTCGGTCTGCACTCAGCAGGCGGGAAAGAAGCTGTGCTTACCGAGCGGCTACAGCGACTGCGAAGGGCACTGGTGCGCGACGGGGCAGGTCTGCTCAGAGGGCAAGTGCTGTCCGGAGCTTCTGCCCAACGCGTGCGGGACGCTGTGCTGCGGGAGCGACGAGATCTGCGCTGGAAATGGCGAGATGTGCATCCCGGACACGGCGAAGTACTGCGGCAAAGGCGTGTACTGCGTGTTCGGCTACCACTGTGCGCCGGACATGCCCGTCTGCGTCCCGGACACGTCGGACTACTGCGGCAACGGCAAGTGGTGCAAGCCGGGGGAGGTGTGTGCCGGCGATGGCTGTTGTCCCCAGGGCCTTCCGCAGAAGTGCGGCGGCAACTGCTGTTTCGAGTATGACGAGTGCAGCCCGGACGGGCTGGCCTGCATCCCCCCGGCATCGGACTACTGCGGGGACGGGAAGTGGTGCCCGCCAGGCACGTTGTGTGCCGAGGGGGGAGACATCTGCTATCCGGTGGGGGGGGAATACTGCGGCGACGGCCACTGGTGCGACCCCGGGATGCACTGTTCCGGCTCGGTCTGCTGCGGCTACCTGGACCCACCCGTGTGCGGCAAGCTGTGTTGTCCGTCCGGATACAAGTGCATCAACGCGGGCGAGGCTTGCATCCCGCCCGGAGCCACGTACTGCGGTAGCGGCAAGTGGTGCAACACCGGCTTCGAGTGCAAGAAGGGCGGTGGTTGCATGATGATCGGCTCGACCGAGTGCGACGAGGAAGTGGTCTGCAAGCCGGGCACGCTCTGCGTCGGCCTGGACACGGGGCTCACCTGCTGCACCGAGGGAACGGCCAAGGGGTGCGTGGATATCTGCTGTCCGGACAACTTCGACTGCGCCAAGGATGGGAGCAAGGGGATCTGCGTGCTTCCGGGCGGGAAATACTGCGGCAACGGCGTCGTTTGCGCGGCCGGCTATTTCTGCGCGTCGGGGGACAAGTGCCTGCCGTCCGGTTGGTCCGACTGCGGGGGGGGGGAATCCTGCCCGCAGAACCAGGTCTGCAAGAAGGGGGGCGGGTGCTGCCCTGTGAGCAAGCCGGTGGGGTGCGGGGCGATCTGTTGTCCGGCCGGATTCCAGTGCGTGCTGGACGGGAGCTTCACCGCATGTCTTCCCCCCGGAGCCAGCTACTGCGGCGAGGGGAAATGGTGCCCGATCAGTACCACCTGCCCTCAGTATGTCGAAGCCTGCATTCCCGAGGGCAGCGTCGAGTGCAAGTGGGGAGGCGTGTGCGGTCCGGGCGAGGTCTGTGCCGTCGGTGCAGAGAAGTGCTGTGGCTCCTCGACCCCTGTTGCCTGTGGTCCCATCTGCTGCCCGTCCGGCTATATCTGCATGAAGCTCTCCTACGGCCACGTCTGCCTCGAGCCAGGGTCGACCATCTGCGCCTACACAGAGAAGGTCTGTCCGCCCCACAGCTCCTGCTCCGCAAACGGGATGAGCTGCGTCCAGATCGGCTGGACGAGCTGCAGCGAGAAGCTGCAGTGCCCCCCGGGAACCGTTTGCTCGGAGGACAACACCTCCTGCGGCGCAGTAGGGGCTTCCTACTGCGGCGAGGGGCTCTGGTGCGACCCGGGAACCAAGTGCACGGTGGACAAGACCGGCTGCCTGCCTGCCACCGCGGTCGAGTGCCCGGACGGTACCTGGTGCAAGGCGGGCCAGACCTGCGGTTCCGGAGACACGCCGTGCATCGGAGAGGAGCAGGTCGCCTGCGACCTCGACACGAGCTGCCCGGCATCGCAGCAGTGCACGGCTGACGGAAACGGGTGCGTGCTTCCCGATCCGAGCTGCACCCTCGAGTTCTGCGATGGCACGGCTCCCGGCTTCCTTGCCCTGGGCATCAAGAAGTGCTGCTCTGCAGCGTCTGGCGTCATATCCAAGCCGATTGCCGCTGGTACCACTCCCAACGAGTTCATGTACGCGATCGAGTCGTGCTCCGCACCCAACCCTCAGTACTCGCCCCGCGCACTGGTCGCTGGACAGTACGTCTCCCTGCTCGACAACGGCTATGGAGACGAGCCGACCATGAACTGGTTGTCTTGTGGCCAGCAGGGGGACGAAATCCTGATCCTGCAGGCCCTCTGGGTGATCGACAACGGACGCAAGGCCTATGCCCAGGACAAGAACGGGCCTTACGGGCATCTCTATGTGGATTTCCTGAGGCTGGATTCCACCGACTCCTTCGGAGTGAAGGCCCTGGACAAGTTCAAGCTGGCGGACTGGAACGAGATGCTCGGCCTGGACCGCAAGCACCTGCGCGGCCCGCACAACGGGGAGTGTCCGTCCTATGACCCCGGCCCCCCACCCAAGTGCAACGGGACCAAGCCCGTGGACGGCTGGAACGACAACGAGCTCGTGCGCTACCAGCGCGGCGGGATCTACAAGTGGGGCAGCGGCGACTGGATCAAGGGGGGCGGCGACAAGGACAAGGACGCGGTTGTCATGGTCGTCTACGAGGACACGGGCAAGGCCGGCGTGCAGCGTGAGATCCTCGGGTTGGAGATGGTGAAGCGCCCGTTCACCACCGATCCGTGCGGCGTCTGGGTTCCGTTGCGTCGCTTCACCTCCCCAACCGCATCGGGAGCCGGAAAGCCGACCGGGAAGGTTGCTGGGTATGCGCTGTTGCGCACCATCCAGGTCGGCAACGAGGGAGACCCCTGGAACTGTGCTGCGGCCACCCCGGTCGTCGGCGAAGTCGTCATCTCCCTGGCGGAAGAGGAAGACGTGGCCGCGTGGCCCATCACCTTCAACATCGAGTACTCGTTCGACGATTCCGGGCGGTTCTTCCTTCCCACCGACGGCCTGGGCAACGTCAGCGAGGATGCGCTGCTTGTCGGAGACGGCGTCGAAGTCCCGGAGGCGCTGTTCGGCTACACGGCGATCGGGTCGGTCTCGGTCTGGACCCCGCCGACCGTCCAGGTCACCCTGACTCCTCCGACGGACATCCTGGGCACGGGGACGATTCCCACCGGGACGCCCCTGGTCCGCCTCACCTTCGTGACGATGCACGGAAAGGCCGATGCCGCCTCGTTCGTGCTGAAGGACGCCAAGTTGAACAAGTCTCCCACCCCCAAGGCGGTCAAGTTGAACGTCCTGCCCACGGCCCTCTGCTTCAAGTGTGCGGAGGCGGTCCCGAACGCAGCAACCGGCTTCCGCTGCTCCGCATCTAGTTGGCAGGGCAATCCCTGTCCGTAGGCTTTCCCGCTCATCCGGCCGGACGAGCGGTGTGTGCGACGCGGCTCCTCCACAGGGAGCCGAGCTCGCTCGAGATGCTCCGACTGTCTCAGAAGTAGATCGGAACTCCCAGGATGTCGATGCGGACAGCCGCCACACCCGACTTGTCTCCGTCCTGCGTGACCGTCTCCCATGCCACGAGGAATGCATCCGGCCCCGCGGCGGAGACCGAGGGATACCACTGGTCGTCCACCTGGTACGTGTTGGCCCGCTGCTCCCCGGTCAGCGGCCCCCCCGCGGAATCGAAGATCCGATAGGACACGTCCATGCCGTCGGCCAGGGTCTGGGTCGTCCACGCCACACCAATCTTGCCGCCCGACAGTCCTGCGATCCGGGGCTGGAACTGGTGGCCCGTGAGCGAACCGTTCACCGGGAAGAACCCACCGACCTTCTTTCCCGCTGCATCGAGCATGACTCCGAACACCCCTTTGCCATCCCCGTCGGGATAGGAATCCTTCACCGGCCCGGATGCGGTCCAGACCACGGCAAAACCGCCGCCGGAAGTGGCGCAGACGTCCGGGCCCTCCTCCTGCACCGACGCTTCTCCTGCGATCAGGAAGGCATCACTTTCCGCTGCTCCGGCGGCCGTGAAGAACCTTCCCCAGATGTCTTCTGCGAACCCGGAGTTGTCGAAGTCAGTCCACACCACCACGAGGCGCCCATCGTTGAGCCGGGCCACCGAGGGCTCGCTCTGAGCAGCGGCCGTCACCTGGTTCACCAGGACCTCGCCGGTCAGGGCCGTCCCCGAGAAATCGAACATCCGGGCATAGACACCCGCATCATCTCCGTCCTGGTCCATGCTGACCCAGACCGAGAAGAGCTGCTTGTCGGGAAGTGCTGCGAGCCTCGGCATGAACTGAGAGCCCGTCTTCGTGCTGTTGACCTGGAAGGGCCCGCTGGCCGGTGTCCCGTCCCCCTTGTAGGTTCGGGCAAAGACGTCGTTGGCGTACCCGCTTCCGTCATACTGGTTCCAGGCCACGGCGAAGTCGCCGTCCGCATAGCCGGCGGCAACCGGACCCCATGACGTGAACGCATCCGGCGTGCCCACCGACGTCGAGTTGATCTTAAGCTCGGTGCCGGTCTTCCCCTTGCCGGTGGAGAACCGCTGAGCCATGATGGCCGGATACGGTCCGCCCAGTGCAAACCCGTGCCAGGCGATCACGAATCCTCCGGCAATGGGGGTTACCGTGGGCCAGCGTTCCTCGCCCACCGTGGTCTTGTTGACCAGGAACTCGCTGATGCTGCCCGACGTGCACCCGTCCCAGTTGACCAGGTTCCCGTCGTCGCACTCCACGCACTGACCCAGGAGGCAGACCAGCCCGAGCGGGCACAGGCCGCAGGTCGATCCGCACTGGTCGTCCCCGCAGACCTTGCCGGCACAGTTTCCATTGTGGTTGCAGCAGCTCCCCTGGTAGCACACCTTGCCGTCGCCGCACGGGACACCGTCGGGACCGGGAGTCCACTTGCCGGTGGCCTGGTCCGGCGAGCACTCCTGGCAACTGTTGAGGGGATTCTCCGTTCCGGCCGGCACGCACGTCGATCCGATCAGGCATTGGAACGGGATGAGTGGGTGGTGGCACTTGAAGTCGGTGCACTCGTCCGTGGTGCAGTACTTCTTGTCATTGCACGAGCCGCAGGAGCCCCCACAGCCGTCATCGCCGCACTCTTTGTCGGTGCAGTCGGGCACGCAGCAGAACCCCTCCTCGCTGCACCAGGTCTCGCACGTCCCGCAGCTCCCACCGCAGCCGTCGTTCCCGCACTCCTTGCCCACGCAGCTCGGGAAGCAGCAGTCCTTGGGGCAGAATGCTTTGGTCTCCCCCTCGTCGCAGATGCCGTCACCGCAGCCGACCGGGCAGTCCATGGGGCAATAGCCCCCCTCCTCTTCCTTCTTGCCACAGACGCCGTCGCCGCAGGCCCCGCAGTCGACCGCACAGTTGTCCGGGTTCTCCCCGCCCTCGCAGATCCCGTTGCCACAAGGGACGATGCAGTCTTTGGGGCAGTTGGCCTTGTCCTCGCCGTTGCCGCAGATGCCGTCGCCACAAACCGGGCAGTCCACCGGGCAGAGCTGAGGGGTCTCTCCGAACTCGCACTCTGCGTTGCCGCACGGGGGGGAGCAGTCCTGGGGGCAGAGTTTTGGGGGGGCTTCGTCTTCTCCGGTCTCGCACTCGCCGTTGCCGCAAGTGGCCGGGCAGTCCCCTGCACAGTTCTTGTGGTTTTCGTTCTTCCCGCAGAACTTGTCGCCGCAGCTCCCGCAGTCCACGAGGCACCAGTTGAAGTCCTCTCCTCCTTCACATTTCCCGTTTCCGCAGGCGGGGAGGCAGTCATTCGGGCAGGAGCCGCCGTTCGGGCCATTCTCGGACTTGCTGCACGTGCCGTCGCCGCACGACCCGCAGTCCTCCGGGCAGTTGTCCGCAGAATCGGGGAACTTGCAGATCAGGTCTCCGCACGTGGTGTCGGGGCAGTTCACGTAGTCATGGGCGAACGACAGGCAGTGCCCGCCGACGCAGTGGTCCTGGAGCGAGCACGGGTCGAAATCGTCGCACAGCTCGTTGTCAGGCAGGGGCTTGCAGACGACCGTCCCCTCGTTGCAGGTATCCTGAGTGCACGGGTTGCCGTCGGTTTCCACTACAGCGCTGTTGAAAGCATGCTGGCAGCCTTCTGAAGGGGAGCAGGTATCGTCGGTACAGGCGACGCCATCGTCGCAGTCGAGCGGGGTGAACACGCACGCTCCATCCTGGCACTTCTCGTCCAGCGTGCACACGTCCTCCTCGATACAGGAGGCAGTGTCATCCGGAGCATGCAGGCAACCCTGAGCCCCGCCGCACGAGTCGCTGGTGCACGGGTTGGCATCGTCGCACAAGCCCGTCTTGTCGCCGCCCGCCGGATCCTCGTCCGTCGTCCCGTCGCAGTCGTTGTCGATGCCGTCGCAGATCTCCTCGGCCGGGATCGGGGCCGTGCACGGGGCAAGGCCTTCGGCGGTGCAGGACCGCTCGCCGGCGCAACTGCCCCACTGGCTCGTGGCGGTGCAGAGCGCCACGGCTCCCACGGCCACCGCTGCCGGTGAGCATGGACAGCCGGCGGGGTCGTCCCTGCGGCATTGCATGGACTCCTCGCCCTCCACTGCCCTCACCTTCGCACAGTCGTACCCGGCGGGGCAGGAGCCGTCGCCCGAGCAATCCGTCCCGCAGGCAAACCCGACCCCGTCCGGGTACTCGATGCAGCTCCCCCCCCCAACCGCCGCACACTCAGCGCTTGTCAAGCAGGGCAGACACAGTGAGGGGAACTCCGACCTGCAGTATGCACCCTCGACCTGGTTGCCGTCGGCAGCGCACTCCCATCCGCCGGGGCACCCTCCGGAGCAAGGGACGGAGCACACCCGGTCTCCCATGTGCCAGGCGCACTTGCCCGACTTGCAGCTCGAGTCCTCAGCGCACGGACAGCCGAATCCCCCGTCCGCCGCACACCACTGGATGTCGTATGCGTCTCCCGAGTCCCCCGCCAAGACGTCCAAGGCCCCTGTGTCGGTGACGTGGTCGGAAGGTGCGACCTGGTCCTCGATTCCCCCGTTGTCGTCTCCTCCACCACCTCCGCCGGCTGGCGAGCAGGCGGCCAGGACCAGGGGAAGAACCAGCCACGTTGTGCGTTCCATCCTGAGACTCCCTTCGCGAGCGGCGAGTCTTTGGCCTACTTCCAGCTACCGAATCCAGGGGTTCCCATGTTGCTGCCGTCACCGAACGGCTTGTCCGCTACCTTCCAGTTGGCCGGGAGCTGATTGTCGAGGTTGGGGTGCAGAAGCTCGATGGAGGCCCCCTTGCCGGCGGGCCATCCCTCCTTCTCGTTGTACGTCACCGAGTCGACCACCTCGCCCAACTGGTTCTTGAGCACGACAGCGTCGTCCGAGTTGCCCATCGCGAAATCAGTGTACGGGATCAGATAGCCTACATCCGCACCGCCGTTCGTGGCCGAGATGTTGTTGCTCCCGAGGAGCACGAAGCTCCCTGGCTGGAGGAGAAAGGCCCCTCCGTTGTCGATGATGTGGACCTGCCCCTTGTTGTCCTCCAATCGCCAGCCGTTCAGGTCCACTGCGGCCTCGGTAGCGTTGTACAGCTCGAACCATTCCCCCTTCTCGTCCGTTATCACCTCGGGATCGTACATGATCTCGGTGATCACGATCGGAGACCCCGGTGTCGGCGGTATGTCCAGCGCTTCCACTTCCGAGATTTCTGGGGGCAGGTCCGAGAGCTGATCGTCTGGCGTGTCCGTCATCTCGACCACATCCAACACCTCCCCCCCATCCACGAGCACGTCCTCCACTTCCGGGAGCACGTCCTCCACTTCCGGGAGCCCGTCCGGCATCGGCCCGGTCCCGAGCACCATGTCCGAGTCGAAGCGGGGCATCAGGTGGAACTTGCCCGAAGCGAACTTCACCACCCCAACCAGGCTCTCGAAGTAGTCACCCACGTGCCGGGCGTCCGTCTGCGGGCTCATGTACGCCAGCTTGTAGTCGTTCCCGACCCGCAGCACTCCGTCGACTTCGAACTCCTGGTTGTCCGCTCCGTCCGTCTTGTCCGGGTTCGCACTCGTCACCGTGACGCCCGACACCCGGATCAGGACCCCCTCGAACTGCTCGGGGTCCGCGGTCACCGCCTCCGGCGTGGTTTCGAACGGCACTGGCTCAGGAGCCTCCGCATCGGATACCAACATGGAATCGACAGCGAAGATGGAGAAGCAGCTGTTCTCCTTGTGGGCGCCAATGAGCTGCAGCACCATCCCTGGAGACAGTGCGACGCCGTTTTCGGCCGGATAGGTCGCATGGATCCCCGAAAACGGCCCGCCCTCGGCATCGGCCACGTAGAATCCGTCGAGCTTCTCCCCTGTGACCTGGAAGGTATACCTCGGTGCGGTCACCACTACGCTCTTGAGAGAGATGTCGAGGCCGATCAGCATGGTGCCGTTCGGAACCAGGCACTGCAGGCTATCCTGCGACTGCTGGATGTCCTTGACCTTGGTGTCGGTCGAGGCCCCGTCACCCGGGTCGTTGTCGGCTGGCGGCCACAGGGAATCCCACTTGACGAGATCCTTCAGCTCGGGCAGCGCGTCCACGATATCCACCGGGATGACTTCCTCCACGTCCGGGCTGTCCTGCACCTGCGTGTCCGTCACTACGTCCGGGAGAGGATCGCCTGCGGGGCTGTCCGGGATGCGCTGATCCGTGCCTCCTCGGGTGTCCACCTGGTCGGGCTCCTGCCGCTCGTCGGGAGTCGTGACATCCGCCCCCCCGCCTTTTCCCCCGCACGCCAGAAAGAGAACGCCCGCAGCAACCACCACCATGCGTTTCATTGCACTCCCCCACGCCGTTCCGACTAGATTACCTCCGCACGCTCGCGAGCGCAAGCGTCCCTCTGAGCAAAGGGCATGAGCGCGGTCGCGCGACGAACCCGGGGCGACGGGTCCCAAAAGAGGGTAGTGGGTCAGTTTGACTTCTGACCCTGCTTGACCGCCTAAGCAGACCCGCCTACACTCATGGTCAGGAGGTGCGGACCATGACGAAACCGAAGCGCCCGCGTGACCCGAACCAGTTGGCGAAGTTGATTGTGGACCTGGCTACCGGCGATGCCGTCGAAGAAGATCCAGACGCAGGGAAGAACCCCCATGCCGTCGCCCTTGGAAAACTCGGGGGCTCGAAAGGCGGAAAGACTGCCGCCTCGCGCATGACTGCACAGCAGCGGAAAGCCCGTGCAAAGAAGGCCGCTGCCAAGCGATGGGGCAAGAGCGAACATTAACCCTGCTATTCCGTAGCACCTGCTCCGGAACTCCCCCCCAAGAAATTTTTACTTGATTCCGTTTTACGGACGATGTATCCTCGGGTCCGTAAGTTGGAGGGAACCAATGGACCCGCGCCTCGACGAATCCACCGAAATTGCCGGACAGATTCTTGCTGTGCGCCAGAGGATAGCCGAACTGGAGGGGGAGCGCTTTCGCCTTGAGAAGAAATACGAGGCGAAACTGCGAGAATGGGGGCTGTCCTTGAGCCAGCAGAATGCCGAGGAGGGTGGACGAATTGTGGTTTGTGACGGAATAGCCTCTGTCCTGAACGCGCGAACGGATAGGCACAGGAAGATCCTGTTCCGGTTTTCCTCCAAGGGGGCTGGGGCGGTTCTTTCCGTAAAAGACATCGATCTGCTTCGTGGCGGGGACGGGAACTCCACGGCAGCATCCTATGGGGAGACCATGAACTCAGTCAAGCAGTTGTTGAACTGGGGGCTCATTGCGAAGGACGACGACGGAAAGGGCTATCGGGTGACGGACACTGGCTTTCTTGCGGCAGCCCAGATGGACGCAACTCCGGGACAGACGCAGGAAGAGGAGAGGAGAAGTACATAGGGATGCCGTAAACGCGACGAAGGGAGGTGTAGCGAGCACCCCCCGACGTCTTTGACCTAAAAGGCCGTTCACATGATTACAGTACCCCGACGCCATCGGTGCGTCAAGGATAAACCGCATCTCCTGATCAGATACACGGTCGAGATCCGAGCCAGACCAGCCCGGTGTCGGCCTCGCCGACGCCTGCGGAGAAAAAGATCGCCCGCCCGCACTTTCCTACTTGACACGGATGCTAAGGCGGGTTAGATTAGAGTCAGGAAGTCGGGGAGGGTGACAATGAATCAACTCAGCGAAGCGAAGCGGGTCCAGGTCCTCAACAGCCTCGTCAACGGGAATAGCATCCGGGCAACGGTCCGGATGACCGGCATCGCCAAGAACACGATCGTCAAGCTCCTGCTCGAAGTCGGTGAAGCCTGCGAGGCGTATCAGGACAAGACCATCCGCAACCTCAAGAAGTGCCACCGGGTCCAGTGCGACGAGATCTGGTCCTTCTGCTACGCGAAGCAGGGAAACGTGCCCGACGAGTTGAAGGGGAAGTCCGGGATCGGGGATGTGTGGACCTGGACCGCTCTGTGTGCGGACACCAAGCTCATGATCAGCTACGCAGTCGGTGATCGGAACGCGGACTACGCCCGCATGTTCATGGCGGACCTAGCGTCCCGCGTGTCCTGCCGCATCCAGCTCACGACGGACGGGCTGACGACCTATCTTGAGGCCGTCGAGGATGCCTTCGGGGCAGACATCGACTACGCTATGCTGATCAAGAAGTACGGTGAGCAGCCAAAGGAGGAGCGGCGCAAGTATAGCCCGGCGGGCTATAGAGGCTCCGTCAAGACGCCGATCACTGGACATCCCGACATGGACCACGTCTCAACTTCGCTGGTGGAGCGGCAGAACCTCACCATGCGGATGGAGATGCGGCGGTACACCCGGCTCACCAACGCCTTCTCGAAGAAGATCGACAACCACCGGGCCGCCGTCGCCCTGCACTTCCTGTGGTACAACTTCGGCCGGGTCCACCAGACCCTCCGCTGCACTCCCGCGATGGAAGCAGAGATCACCGATCGCGTGTGGGAGATGAAAGAGGTCGTTGCTCTTCTGGACGCCTAGTTCAGTCCTCTTTCAACAAGTCGGCCGTGGAGACGCCGAGAGCCTCTGCGATTCCGTCGAGGGTTCGGAGAGTCGGACTTCGCTGCCCGCTCAGGACACGGGAGAGAGTCGCACGAGAAACCCCGGCGAGATCCGCAACGATGTTCTGGCTGACCTTCCGCTTCTTGGCCAACTCTCGAATTCTCCGAACAACGAAACTGTGGGATCTCTACGCCTCCATGCCCCTATCCTATCTGCTGCCTCAACGTCGCTGTTGACAAGAGTCAACAGCAGGCGCGAATCAGGAGAGGCAAGATGCTTTGCGAACAACCGAATGCCGGAGGAAGACAATGAGGGATCTGCTACTACTTGCCGCCGTCGGAAACACCCCGGAATGGGCAGCATGGGCTTTCACAATCGGAGCAAGCGTGCTCGACATCATTGAGGCCGTCGGGCAATTCCTGCTTCCCTTCGCCATCATCAAGTACCTGTTCTTCTCGGGAGAACGCTCCCGGTGGAGAGCACAGCTCGACGATTGAGCAGGTCGGTTTCCAAGGCGGTCAACCCGGATCTTCCTGTGCGTGGGCAAACTGACCCAGTACCCAAAAGAGCGCCGCTTTGACACTCCCCGCCAGCCAAGCTATCCTTCCTCACGTTGCAGGGGGGGGTATGCGCTCCGGCGGGACCGAGAAGGCGGAAGCAAGGCGGGTCGCTCCGGAGGCCGAAGCGGTGCTTTCCGGGCCGTCCAGCGCCTCGCGTCCAGCCAGCGGTCGGCCCCGCAGTCTCCCTGTGTCGGGTCTTCTCCTGGCCGCCCTGCTGCTGGTGCTTCCCGCGACCGCACTGGCCGGCAAGACCTCCAAGCGTGAGAAGGGCGACTACGGCACGACCTACTGGACCCACCTCGACCAGGCACCGTACCCGGCCAAGGGGTTCAAGTACAAGGACGATACCGTGGGCATCTTCGTGCCCCGCCACTACTGCCCGGTCCTCATCCGGGCCACGAAGAAGGGCAAGCACCGCCCCCCCGACTACTCCTGCTATTCCGAGAAGCAGTGGAAGAAGCTCAAGAAGCAGGGGTACAGCGTGCGGAGAGTGGACGCGGTCGACTACGTGGTCCACTTCCACGGCCACTCCAACACCGTGGCCAAGACCTTTGCCAACCACAAGCTCCGGGAGCAGTTCTCCTTGAGCCTCCAGAACGCGATCCTCGTCGTCCCCCAAGGCCCTGTCAACGTGGTGGACTCCGACTGCGGGAAGCTCGAATCCAAAAACGGATTCCGCAATCTGCTCAAGGAGGTCCACGCCCTGCTCCAGGACGAGGGGGTGGTCGGCAGGAAGCAGCGCATCGGGAGGATCATCCTGACCTCCCACTCCGGCGGCTACAAGTGCACCGCCATGAGCATCAAGCTGGGCGGGATCGAGATCTCCGAGGTCTTCCTGTTCGACAGCCTGTATTCCTACACCGAGGTGTTCTTCAACTGGCTCAAGTCCCCGAAGGGAAAGGACCGTCGGCTGATCAACGTGTACTTCCGAGACAAGCCCAGGGCCCGGAGCGAGGAGCTCATGGCCATGCTGAAATCGGCACGGATCGCCTTTGCCCACCTGACCGACTCGCAGATGCAGAAGGAGAACTTTTCCCGGAAACGACTGGCCAAGGAGAGCATCCTGTTCATCGAGACCGATCTGGGCCACTCGCAGTGCACCCGGGACAACTTCAACTACCGCGACTACCTGTTCTCCAGCCGCCTCAAGCGCTTCCGGAGCACCGACTGGTTCAAGAAGAAGGGGCTGGACAAGCTGGAGCTGAATCCGTGAACGTTTGGAATACTTTGCGGGGATCGTGCGTCCGTGGCGCCCGCTTTGCTTTCCCCGTTCCCTCTGTTCCGGCGGGGACGGAGCTTCGGTTGAACTGCTGGAGGACATGACATGCGACTCGTTCTGACTGCGCTCTCGCTCGCCCTTCTTCTCACTGCCCACGGCACCGTGAACGCCTACGAGGTCGATGGGTTCTCCGGAAAGAGCGCCAAGGCGGGCATCAAGGACTTCCTCCCCCGCTGCGATGCCGACGAGAACAAGGACAACAAGTTCTACTCCGAGCAGTACTCGTTCAACTCGGAGCTCGAAGACGGCTACGACCTCTGGTTCCAGATCTTCATCTCGAACATGGGGGTGGCCAACGGACGGGCCGCTCTGCAGCTTCACTTCACCCCCAAGGGGGGCAGCAAGATCAAGGACCGCGCGCTCTTCGATCAGGGCAACTGGAGCTACGCTGCCGACGGAGGCAAGCTCACCATGAAGCTCGGTGACAACGTCTTCTCCGGCGATGCCTCCGGCTGGACCGGCCGCTTCGAGACCGAGAATCTGACCGTGGATCTCACCGTGAAGAACCTGGTTCCGTCGTGGAGCCCGGGAGGCGGCGCCGTCTACTACGGGGCGGCCCGGAAGAACTATTACGACGTGACGCTCCTGACTCCCCGGGGGACCATCGAGGCGGACGTGACGCTCAAGGCCACGGGGGAGAAGCACCACGTCAAAGGGCAGGTGACCGGCGATCGGTCGGCCAGCAACCTGTCTCCCAACCTGCTGGCCCGCCGCTGGGTGAAGCTGCGGCTCGTGGGCAAGTCGTACACGATCCTGATGACCAACCTCCAGACCTCGGAAGAGTACGGCGACAAGTGGGTCGGCTGGTTCCTCATCGCGTCCGACAAGGCCGTCCTTGCCGCCGGTGCCAACCCGGCCCTGGAGCTGGCCGACACCGAGCGGGATGCAGAGGCCGGCTACGAAGTGCCGCGCATCGTCCTCCTGTCGGGGGGAACCGGAGTGGACGGATTCACCGGTGCGATCAAGGGGCTCAAGCGGACCAAGCGCCACGACCAGCTCGCCGACCTCTCGACCCTCGAAAAGGCTGTCGTGAGCAAACTGGTGAAGCCGATCAGCTACGGATACAAGGCAGACTTCGAGTTCCAGTTCCAGTCCGGGGGAAAGGCCCGCTCCTACAAGGGCAAGGCCACCTACACCTACGAGCAGCTCACCAAGTAGGCAGGCAGGCCTGCCCCCATCACGCCGCTGGCGCACCGCACCCACGGATCGGCCAGGGCAACGTAGTCAATGAGCTTCGCTCGGATCCGCCGCGTGTCCCCCAACCCCCGGGGTCTTTGGCTCACTGCCCAGTGCCCACCGCTCACTGCCCCTTCTTCCTCCACGGCTCATCCGGCTTCGTGGAGCGCCACCAGTCGGAGGCCTTCCCGTTGCGGAGGCGCTCCAGCTCCTGTCGAAGCCAGGCTTCCTTCTCCGGCTTCTTGACCTTCTCCTTGCCCGCGGACATGTCCACGTAGCGCTGGATGTCTTCGACGGCAAGCTTCATGTCCTTGCCCCGGATGATGATCGAGCGGACGTAGTAGAGGTCCGGGTCGGTCCCCTGGCTCAGCTCGATTCCCCGGGCGATGAGCCGTTCCGCCTCGTCCTGGTGCCCCTGGTAGAAGTGGTCCAGGGCCATGTAGAGGTGGACCCGAGGGTCGAGCGGGACTCTGCGCTTCACCTCCCCCAGGATCTCGAGGCTGCCGGTGTAGTCGTCCTCGTAGTAGAAGCGGTACAGGCCTTTCAGGTAGAGAGCGACCGTATCGTCCGGGCGGCTGGACAGGCGGTCCTCGATGTACTTCTTCAGGTCCGGCTTCTCGAAGAACTGGGCCCTGACCGAGAAGACGGCACCGACTTTGGACAGGAGGAACGGGTAGCCGATGTCGACAGCCGCGATGCGGTCCCAGTACTCGAGGGCCTTGTCGAGGCGGGCAAGATCCTTGTGAGTATTGCCCATCCAGTAGTGGAACGAAGCGGCGAACTCGAGCATGGCAAGGCTGTCCTGCAGCGCGGCTTCGCCGGCCTGGATGGTTGCTTCCGCCGCGGACTCGTCTCCGGCCTTGATCTGCTCCTGGGCCTTGTCGAGGTACCATTCCGCGGCACGGGTCATGGAATCGGGGGGGCAGGGTTCCTGGAGGGGCTCCAGGAGCTCGAACAGGCCGACGGTCATGCCCTGCAGGCCGTCGGGCCACCACTGGAAGGCCAGGGAGCGCTCGGGGCAATTGGGCATCCACGCAACGTGGACCGGGGCGAGCTTGTGGCGTGTGAGCACGTACCGGCAGGCCGGGTGCATGGGGCGGTAGGGGTCTTTCGTGACATCCCAGCTCTGTTCTCCGTCGGCATCCCGGGTGGCATAGCACTGGGCCGAGAGGAAGAAGAACGTGCGGCGGCTCGAGTGCCCCTGCGCACGGAATGCGGAGACGGGCAGGATGCGGTCGTTGCGCAGGGGGGGCTTGACCCTCCAGGCCGGGTAGTGGCGATGGACCGGGGAGTAGGCGACCTGGTCGATGAGGGCCCTTCCGAGCGATGCCTGGCCCAGCGCATGCCGGGGCTCGTCTTCCGGGCCCAGGACCACGATGTCCACGTCTTCCGGCGGAAGGAGGTCGGCCGCGGCCAGGAAGAGCTGCTCCTGCTGGGTCGTGTTGGTCGGGTCGAACAACCCGGGAATGGCGGGGACCGAGGCCCCAGCCCACGCCAGCAGAACCGCTGCTGCGACACCGGCGTGCAGGAGCCCGCCGCGTCGGGAGCCGTCCGGAGCCTGCCGACCGGCCAGGGCCCGGACGATTCCCTCGGCACCGTCTGCGGCCAGCATCGAAAGCAGCATGGCCGCCGGAACGTGCAGGCGCAGCATGGAATCCTCGTTCATGTCCAGCGAGTACAGGGCGATCCAGCCAAACGCCACGAGGCCGAGCCCGAGCCGTCGCCTCCACGCACCCTGCCGGAACGACAGGACGATGGCAACCAGAGCGAGCAGCGGAATGGCGACCGGGAACAGAGCGGGTCGCAGAACCAGGTCGAGCTGCACGAGCCCGTCGAGCATCCGGACCGGCGACAGACGGGACAGCACGAGCTCTCCCTTCTCGACTTCTCCCGCGGTTGCCTGGAGGGCATGGATCGCGGCCGGGAGGACCATCAGGAGCCATCCGCCGGCCAGCCACCCGAGCCTGCGGGACCGGTCGGTCCGGGGAAGATCGGGCAGCAGGAACGCGGCCGCCAGAGCGGGGACCACCGGCAGCAGCTCGGGTCGCAGGTACGGGCCCAGCGCCAGCATCGGAATGGCCAGGATGAGGCGCAGCGGAACCCGCAGCCGCCCGCCAGGCGCTGCGGAGGCAGGCGAGGCCCACTCGTCCCGCACCAGGACGAGCCCCCCCGCCACGAGCAGCATCGCCGGCACCAGCATGCTCTCGGAGTTCCCGTCCCTCAGGAAGACCGGGGTCAGAGCCAGCATCGCAGCCAGCAACAGGCTGCCCGAGCTGCCGAGACGCAGCAGGTCCGATGCCAGCAGGACCAGCGGTACCACCAGGAGCAGCGAGAGCGCGGCGTGGAACGCCATCACCGTATCCGTGTGCACCGGGAAGAGCTGGAACAGCGCATGGTACAGGACCGGTCCTCCCGCTCCGTAGCGAGGGAGCCAATCGAGGCTCACCGCACTGTCCATGAGCGGGTGGAACATCCCCACCTTGACCAGTGCGAACGGGACGACCACGAAGCGAAGCACCCCGGAAATCGCCAGGATTCCAGCCAGTGCGGCGAGCGCAGCCGGGGACCATTTCGCAAGCCTGCGGGCGCAGACCCAGGCCAGCATCCCCAGGCCCGCCAGGCCCAGCAGATAGAGCAGTCCGGTGCAGACCAGGAGCCAGACCGGCACCTGGGCCGACTCGGGGGCCGGCCCGGCCTTCTCCGGGGAAACCACGGGGACCGGAGCGGCAAACGGGACGATGGTGCCGTCATCATGCGTTCGGAGCCTCTCCGCCGCGGCCCTCATGAACTGCTCCACGTCCGGGCTGGATGCGGGGAAGCCCTCCTGCGTGTTGTACCAGAGAGCAAAGCGCTCCGACGTGGAGAATGCGGGGGAATCCGGGGTCCTGGGGCCCACGAACAGGCCGAATCGGCCTTCGTGGGGGTGCGATACCTCGAAGGAGAGCCGCTCCCCTTCCTGTGCGCACCGCAGGACCTTCCACCCGGGGACCAGCTCAGGGCTCTCCCCTTCCGCCACGAGCAGCTTCAGGTGCGGGCACGGCATGGCCTGCGAGCGGCCCGGGGGCGGGGGCTGCTCGGCCGCGGCTCCTCCGGAGCACAGGCCCACCACGGCCGAGGCGAGCAGGGCCCCGACGAGGGCGAGCCCCGCCCGAGTTGGGGGAGAGTGGGGCGCTGCGACCACAGCTGGCTTCATCGTTCACCTCGACGTTTCACCGACAGGGTGAGGGCGAACTCAGCCACCGGCTCCTCCCCGGACAGGGACGGAACCGTGGCAACGACCTTGACGGTCCGCTCGACCCGCTGCCCGGTGGCCATGGCCTCGTCGACCATCTGTCGGATCTCCTTCCCCTCGGTGCAGGTGAACAGGGCATCCCCTTCCACCCGCCTCAGGAACCTGGCATGGAAATCCTTGAAGATCAGCGAGGCCTTGTCGCCCTGCTCGCGGATGATCCGCATGGCCATCATCCCCGGACCCAGCTCGGCTCCCATGCAGAGGGCGCCGAAGTACATCGTTCCGAGATGGTTGCGGGTCATGTGCCCCATGACCACCCGGATCCGGCTCGAGTCGAAATCAAGCTGTTCGACTCGAGGCCGAAGCACGGCCAGGAGGGGGAAACGTGCCACCGAGTAGGCCCACAGTCCGAGCGTGTCCAGAAGTCCAGAGCGACTCACGAGTTGCCTCCAGTGCGGGTGGTTCCAGGGGCAGTTATCAGTCGTTTCAGACGCTTTGCCGATTCCCCCTTGAGCACCAGGCCGGCCAGCAGCTCGCCGGCGGCAGGACCGAGGGGGGCGTTGCGTGCAACCTGCTCCATCCAGGTGAGAGCGGCGGCCACGAAGCGGCTCCACGGGCGGTCGGGGAAGCGCCCCTGTCCGCCTGCGAGCACCAGGGCGAGAAGCTCCGGGTTCTCCTCGTCCGCCCGCTGCCGGTTCCGGTCGAACGTGCAGGCCGCAAATGCCGCCGCAGGATCGTCCACGCCCGCCAGCCGAAGCGGAGCCGGCGGCCCAAAGCCCCGACCACGCGGGAGGGGCAACGACAGGTGGCCACCGATCTGCGACTCGACGTCCGCAGTGACTTCCGGCCCGGCCAGTGCAGCGACCATCGAGAGCAGGCGGACGAGCGCCGCAGTCCGCTGCGCCTCGTTTGCGCTCGGGACTGCGGTCAGCCCGGGCAGCTCGACGTCCAGATCCGAGTCGGACATCACGTGAAGCCGGGGCCGCAGGACCAGCTCGTCCCGCTCACCAAATCCCTCTTCTCCGGGAAGGTGGACCCGGTCCAGCGGATGCATCTCGCCCGGAGCGAGTGGAACCCGCATTCCGAGCAGCTCCCGGTCACCCGAGTACATGGGGCAGAGGGGCTGTCCGTCCGGGCCTGCCAAGAGATTCCTCACGATACCTGAGAGCCTGGAGACGAGTGCGGCCCGCCAGGCGGGGCGCCGACACATCCTCTCCAGCAGGGCTGCCAGCACCGCGGTGTCGAGCCCATCGCCCCCCTCCTCCCCTCCTGCCTGCACGGAGATCCCTCCGATGCCCGCGGCCAGCACGGAGTGGAGCCGGTCGGCCCTCTGCGACACCAGTGTTGCGCCCCCATCCCACTCCATGAAATGGGCGAATGGGGACCGGCAGCGCAGGAGTCGGTCCTGCGCCGACGTGTCCCCCAGCGACGAGGCCAGCCGGTAAGCTCGGGCCCATGCGTCGGCAGTCGGGGCAGCGGGAGCGACGGCGCCGACTGCCGACGGAGGGCCGTCAGAGGTCGATTCGGAATCACGGCCGACGGGCTCGACAGTCGATGCCGGGTTGTCGAGGTCCGCTCGGCGAAGGAGCGCGGCACCCGCCTGCCCGAGGTCGCCAAGGACCGTCCCGGGCGGAGGCGAGGCAGCCCACATGGCGGCCAGGCTGCCGAAGACGACCGGCTTGCCCGACAGGTCGAACGAGATGGCGATTTCCGGTGAGAAGACGAGATCTTCGAGGCGAAGCCTCTCCCCGCCGCCGACCTCCCCGCAGATGACGGAGTTGAAGTAGAAGGTGTCCTGGATCCGCCCCTCCATGAGGCGCTCCGGGAAGAGCCGGGCCAGGGTCGGGGATATGCCCTCCATGGACTTCAGCAGCGTGTCCGTGTCGAGGTAGCTCCCGGTGCGCAACGCCGTGTGCGTGACGCTGAACCGGGCGCGGCAGACCCCGTCACGCTCCGCCTGGAGCAGCCCCTGGACTGCGAGGTCCAGTCGTCCCGCCGGCATCCGGGAGGCATGATCCGGGTCAACGGAGAGCACCACGGCCAGCCAGTCCGACGAGGCCTCGGGAATGGGTTCCCGCAGGCGTTGCCCCGCCTCTGCCGGAGCGGTTCCGAGGACCAGGCCGTTGGTGAAGACTTCGACTTCGGCGGCGGCCTTGCGGGCCAATCGGCACAGCGTACCTGGCGACGAGTGCTGGAACGGCTCGCCGCCGACCAGGGTCATCCGCCCGATACCGGCAAGCTCCTGCGACACGGCGGCAAACGTCTCGACGGGCATCTCCCGGCTGCCGAGCACACCGGCCGCGATACAGAAGGGGCAGCGCAGCGAGCAGACGTGGGTGACGTCCACCATGGCGGCGGCGGGCATGGGCCTCGGTGCCTCCCGAACCACCCGCACGCGGCGATAGAACGAGTTGAAGAAATGGGGATGGACCGCGGCAACGCGGCACAATGCCTGGCCCAGCCTCATCGGACCGCCTCGTAGCGGCCGACGCACATCCTGCACGCGGGGTGGAAGCCGGCCCGCTCGATGAACTCCTTCATCTTCGGCCCGTCGACCAGGTCGGCAAGACCGGCCTCGGCCAGGCTGCCCAGCGCGGTGTCACGGCTGATCAGGGCCGGCATGTCGCACGGATACACGTTGCCGTTGACGGTCACGAAGAGGTTGAATCCAGGGGCCTGGCAGAGGAATGGTCGAGGGTCGACGGTCGCGGTCCCGGTCTGACGGGGCTGCTGGTGCACGTTGTACTGCCCGGACGAGATCAGCTCGAGCGTTCGTTCCCGGTCTGCCGGCCACGCGCGGATCTCGGGGCGGAAGTCGATGCTCACCCCGCCGGCAGCGGCAACCCGCTCCATCTCCGGGAGGATCTCGTCCAGGAAGCGGGCTGCCTCGTTCCGGTTCGGCCATCGGGGCAGCGTGGACGAGATCGGTCCGCTGATGGGGAGGAAGAACTCGTGCTTGCGGATGCCGCACCGGGCCGACAGCCGGATGAGGGCCGGCAGGTCCGAGAGGTTTTCGGACAGGATCACGGTGCTGGCAAAGGTCTCGATGGTCGGCTGCGCGGCCAGTGCCCGCATGGCCCGGACGGTCCGGTTCCACAAGCCCGGGAGCTGTCGGATCGGGTCATGGATCTCCGGCCGGCTCCCGTCGATGGAAACGACGACGCGCTGGACTCCGGCCTCGGCCAGGCGGCGGGCAAACGGCCTGTCCACGTAGTAGCCGGTGGTGATGAACATCGAGTCCAGGGCGAGCCAGCGCACCTGCTCCAGCAGGGCGAAGAGATCCTTGCGGAGCGTCACCTCGCCGCCGAAGAGATCCACCAGGCGGATCCCGAGCAGGCCGGCCTCGGTCATGGTCCGCAGGATGCGGGGCAGGGGCATCATGGGGGTCTTGAAGTACCCCACGATGTTGCACATGATGCACCGGCACATGCACGATTCCGTGACCTGGAGACTGATGCCCCGGTGCGGCCGCATCGCCAGAGGACCGGCGAGCTCGGCCCCAGCCACTTCGACGACGAACGGTCCTCTCCGTTGCGGGGATGGAAGAGCATACCGCAGCGGAGTTCGTTCCTGAGATCGCCAGGAGCGCATCCATCGGACAGGGTCGACGGGACCGAGGCGGGGGGGCATGGTGGCACCGGGTGCGACCAACCAGGCTTCGCGCACCGGTGCGACGAGGATTGCCGTGGAGCCCTCGACCAGGGTCTTTGCCACGTCAATCAGGTCCGCAGTCCTTTCCAGGCTTCCGGCCAGATGCACCCTGGGACCGTTGTCGCGGGCCGCTTTTCTTGCCCAGTCCGGGAGCGAAGCAGCCCATTCATGGGCGAGATGGTCTGCAGGGCCCTTTTCCACGTGGCTCCAGGCCTCCGCCGGAACGGGCAGCAGAGCGTTTCCCTTCCTCGCCACAGGGGTAGCGGGCCTGGCCGGCGTGTCGCTTCCGGGCATCGGCCTTCCGGCGGCAGCGGGTATCAGGCAAGCAGGGCATTCGTGCAGTCGGTGGCACGCGAGGCACTCGGCTGCCACTACGAGCGGGACCGGGCGCCCCTCCTCTGGCTGGTGCCACAACTGGCCCCAGGTCAACAGCGTGTCCAGTCGGACCGGGTTGGATACCGGCAAATCCGGCAACCACCGCGACCAACTGCCGTCCGGCTCGGCCATCCAGGTCTCGCCGCGGTAGGGGGCCAGCCGTCGTCGTCCCGCCCTGAACGGGCATGCGGCCAGGTCGAACTGCAGCGGGGTCTTCTTCCGCTGGAGGACGAGGTGTCCGGGATAGTCGGCGCTGAGCGGGACCAGGGCGTCGATGCTCCCGACAGGCCAGCGGTCCGGCTCGAACCCGGGGCATGTGCCCAGGCGCGCGCAGCCGACGCACGCCCACGCCCCGGGTTGGGGTGCTCTTTCGGAGGGGGACGCTGGGGCCGACTCCGGGACGATGGCCTCCGTCCGAGGGGTGGGCAGCAGGCAATACGGGACTTCCCGAATCTCGAGCACGACCCCGGCCAGAGAAGCGGCCGGCGCGAGTGTGCCCAGCCAGTCACGCAGGGCAGCCAGATGCGGGGCGGCCGTATGGAGCGAGTCAAAGCCGGCCCGCCAGATCCCCCTTGGAGGCATCAGGACGAAGGGAACCCCGGGAAGGAGGGCCGTGAGTGCGACCATGTCCTCGGCGGTGGCCGACTCGACCAGCTCCCGAGTCAGCAGGCAGCGGATCTCGACGTCCACCCCCGCCTCCCGAAGTAGCCGGATGCCCGCCACGGTCTGGTCGAACGAGGCGTCGCCGGTCACGCGGTCGTGGACTTCCCTTGGGCCGTGCAGGCCGACCCGTGCGCGGGCCAGCCCCGATTCGGCAAAGGCCCGTGTCCACTCGGGCCGCGAGAACAGCCTCGCATTGGTCTCGATGGACCAGGGCATCCGGGAGAGCTTGAGGAAGCGGAGCAGGACCTTGAGGTCGTGGCGGCAGGTGACTTCGCCGCCGGCCAGGTGAACGCCCGTCGCGCCGCCTCGGAACGCCCGGGCCACGACCGTCATGAGCTGCTGCAAGGGCAGCTCGGGGATGCCCGAGACGTCGCAGAAGACGCACCGGTTGTTGCACCGGCCGCCGACCTGGATCTCGGTCCAGCGTTCTCGCCCCTGTCCGCTTCTCCGGCTTCCCACGGTGACCGGACCTCCTTTCGCTGCACAAAGATAAGCGCGACGGTGCGGCGGCTCAAGACAATCCTTGACTTCACCGCGTGCGCGGTGTTGAATCTTTGCTCGACTGATTTGGGAGGGGGAGAGGATGAACGGACATCGCATTCTTGCCTGCGTGGTGGCAGTCCTGGCACTTCTGAGCACGGCTCCGCTGGTCGCTGGGCCCAAGAAGCCGGCCAAGGTGGCTGCGCCGACACTGGACAAGGATCTTGCCAACGAGATCTTCGCCGTGCTCGAGCGCGGGACCCGCAGCGCCGACATGGAGACCCGCGCGACGGCCGTTGCCAGCATCGCACGCGTCCGGCCCGAAGTGCTCAAGGACTACGTCGTGGACGCGCTCAAGGACCCGCAGTGGATCGTCCGCAGGGCATCGATTGCGGCGCTCATCCGGATCAAGGATACCGCCTATCGGGAGGCCCTGGGGCAGGCGATTGCCAACTCCACGCTGTACGAGCGCAAGGAGCTGAGCCCCCTGGCCCTGGTCCTGTCCCTGCCCATGGAAGAGGCCATCCAGCTCCTCGAAGAGGCGCTCACCAAGGTCAAGGATGTGCGGGACATCATCCTCCAGGAGATCTTCCGCAAGGATTCGCCGCTTGCGGCCCAGTTCTACGAGGGGCTGAGGAAGATTCCGGCCGTGAAGCAGTGGGTCATGGACAACCTGACCATCTTCAAGGACCTCAAGATGTACCCGCTGCTGGTCAAGACCACGCCCGAGCTCGAGAAGGCCGACCTGCTCAAGGTCTTCAAGTACCTCGAGACGCTCGATGCCTCCTATGACGTGTCGTTCCTCAAGGCGTACCTGCTGCCCCCGAAGAAGGGCGTGGCACCGTACGATGAGGAAGTCGTGGAGGGGGCGGCGTTCAACCTGGCGCTGCGTGGCGATCCCAAGGGGGTCGAGATCATCCTCCCGATCTGTGACGAGAATGACATCCACCGTCAGCTCCGCTGCCTCCAGGGGGTCAAGGGGCTTGCCACCGACCCGGAGGTCAAGGAGCGGGCCAAGCTCTTCCTGTACGGCGACCCGGACCCGGACGTCCTGTATGCCGTGTACGACATCTTCGTGACCGCCAAGGACGACAGCATTTATGACCGCGTGCTCCAGCGCCTGCAGTCGACCAACCTGGGGCACCGGGCGGCCTCGGTGTTCTTCCTGGGGCGGCTCAAGGGGAATCGGGCGCTGCCGCAGCTCCACGAGCTGTTGCGTGACGGCAGCTCCATCATCCGCCTGCGGGCCGCTCAGGCCATCGGCGAGCTTCGCCAGGCCGAGTCGATTCCGTTCCTTGCCGATGCGCTCAAGCACGACGCGGACGAGGCGGTCAAGAAGGAGCTGGTCAAGGCCCTCGGAAGCATCGGCGAGAAGTCGATCCTGGACACGGTTTCGTTCCTGATCTTCGACCCGACCGTGCGGGACGAGGCCATCGAGGCTATCTGCAAGGTGCGCCACCGGGAGGCCATCGCCACCCTGCGCAACGTGCTCCAGACCCAGTTCACCAAGGAGCAGCGCAGCGCAGCCCTCAAGGCGATCATCCAGATCAGCCCGGCCGAGGGGTTCAACACCTTCAAGGGCTGCCTCGGGTGGATTCCCGAGGGGTTCCTGGAAGAGCTGGCCCAGGAAGTGAAGGGGGAGTTCGTGCCCTACCTCGCCGCAGCGCTCGAGAGCATCAACGACCGCGTCCGGGAAGAGGCGGTCCTGGCCTTCAGGCACGTCGGTGCCGAGGCCGAGCTGAAGGTGCTCGAGCGGGAGATGTTCTCGGCCAAGGACGTGAAGCTCCGGGTCAAGATCCTGGAGCGGCTGGCCGAGCTGAAGGGGGACGCTGCGATGGAGCTGATCGGTGCGTTCTTCAAGGACGAGAACCGGGATCTCCGGCTTGCTTCGATCCGGCTGGCTGCCAAGTATGCCAAGGCCGATTCGCCCGCGGTTGCCACGCTGCGCGGGATGCTGATGGATCCGGACGAGGCTTACCGCGTAGCGGCCTCGGTCAGTCTGATGGACATCTTCCTGGTTCCGTAGCGTTCCATGGCAGCCAGCTCTCATCCGGCCCCCGCAGGAGGGGGGATTCCTCTCGTTCTGTTCGATATCGACGGCACGCTGCTGCACACCACCGGGGCGGGCGTCAAGGCGCTCAAGCGGATGTTCTTTGCCGAGTTCGACTGCCCCGACCCCTTTGCGGACTACTCGTTTTCCGGTCGCACTGACCCGGGGATCCTGCGGGATGCGTTCCAGCGCTGCTTCGGCCGCGATCCCACGGACGCAGAGAGGGACCGTGCGGTAGCGTCCTACCTGGCGTTCCTGGACGAGGAGCTGTCACGCTCCGACGTCAAGGTGCTCCCGGGGGTGCTTCCCCTGCTCGAGCACCTGGCCGAGGCGGGAATTCCGACCGGGCTTGCCACGGGAAACGTGGAGGAAGGGGCCCGGCTCAAGCTCTCGGCGGCCGGGATCCTGCACTACTTCAAGTTCGGCGGGTTCGGGTCGGATGCCGAGCATCGGGGCGAGCTGACGCGCACCGGGATTGCCCGCGGTCGAGCCCTGGCCGGCCACGTCCCCGACGAGCGGGTGGTCATCGTCGGCGACAGCCCGCTGGACGTCGCTGCGGCCCGGTACGCCGGGGTGCGCTGCTTGGCCGTGATGACCGGCTGGACGCCGCGGGAGGAGATGGAGGCCGCCGGTCCCGACCTTCTGCTCGACGACCTTGCCGACCTGGAAGCCGTGATCCGCTTCATCTGTGCCGACTAGACCTACAGCCCACGGCATATCCGCGGGACCCCTCCCGCGTGGTCGGGGCTGTGGGGTGACGCATCGAGGGCCCCTCCCGCGTGGTCGGGGCTGTGGGACTATCGCCTACAGCCCACGGTTCACTGCCAGCTCAGCATGTGGTAACCCCACGGCTCCAGGTCCACGAAGAGGCCGGGATTGATCATCTCGCTGCCGTTGCGCTCGTAGACGACTCCCTTGCCCACATCGAAGAGTCGCCAGCTCCGATGCGCCAGGTCCGCCCAGGGAAGGAGCACCCTCGCCTGGCTCGAGTAGGGGGCGAGGTTCACGACCACGAGTGTTCGCACGTGTTCCTGAGCCCGCGCCCAGCAGAGCAGCCGCCGGTGGCTCTGGTTGTCGGGCCAGCCGGTCGTGGGGCACAGCTCCCACTGTCCTTTGCGGAACGGCCCCCGCAAGGTCTCCCGGAACAGGAAGTCGTAGAACCTCGACACTTCGGCGTCCGGAGACTCGACCGGGCGGCGACCTAGCTGGACCGGCAGCCGAATCCGTGCTCCCCGGGCCTGTCCCTCCTGGATCAGCAGGGAACCGGGCAAGGTGGATGCTGCCACCGCGGCTGCCTTGAGCCGAGGCAGCGCAAACGCACTGGCCGCCCGCTGCTCGTCGTGGTTCTCGAGGAAGCGAACCAGCATGCCGCCGATGCCTGCCGCCCCTTCCACGTGCTCCCGCACCGCCGGTCCATCGCTGTGCAGGAGGCGGTCCCGAAGCCGCTTGTCATACGCCAGGTCGAATCCCTGGGCCAGCAGCTCCCCCTCGAGATCCCAGTACACTTCGCCCATGAACAGGAATCCCGGACGATGAGAGCGCACCTTGCCGATGATGTCCGGCCAGAAGCGCGTCGGCGTGTCTCCGGCAGCCAGCTCTCCCCAGGTGCGTTGGAACACCTGCACCATCGGGAGCATCGCCATGTCGCACCGCACACCGTCGCATCGGTCCGCAATGGAGCACAAAACCTCCGCCATTGCGGTACGCGTCTCCTTCTTCATGAGGTGAAGCTGCGCGGTGTCGGTCCAGGCCGGGAAGTTCGGGTCCTTTCCGTGGGCGAGGAAGCGGCCGGCGGAAGGGAAGAAACCCTCTCCCCCTTCAGGGCACGAAAGAAAGAGATCCGGGCGCTCCGTGACCCAGGGGTGGTCCACGGCCACGTGGTTGGGCACGAAGTCCAGGAGCAGCAGGACCCCCCGCTGCGACAGCTTGCGCCGAGCTACGGCGAGCCCCTCGTCACCTCCCAGCCGCTCGTCCACCACGTACCGGTGCACCGCGTACGGCGACCCGACGACATCCTGCAAAGCAAAGTCGGTCAGTGCCTTTCGGTATTCCCCCAGCAACCCCTCGTGGGTGCTCGCAATGGCCTGACTGGCCGGACTGCGCTCCCACACCCCCATGAGCCAGAGCCCGTCGAATCCCGGTGCCACCAGCCGGTCCCATTCCTCGGCAGGTACGTCCCCCAGGCCGAATGCACGCCCGTGTCGCCGGGCGAGCGAGTCGAGCCAGGTCCACGCGTTGAGCTCGAGAATGGCAGGTTCCTTGGGCCAGAGCATGGTGTCTCCTCCTGCCGTCATTCTACCCGGCCACGAGCGGCTGTCGAGTTCCAGCAGCGTCGCCACGTTGCCGCAGTGGACAGCCCGGCGGAGGCAATGTATGATCCGGCGTGCGTTCTTGCCGGAGGAGCCTCATGTGCAGGGTGCTGTGCGTATGTGCCGGGATTCTCGTTGCGCTGGCCGCCTTCGACGTTCGGGCCGATGTGGCTCCAGTGCCGCTTGAGCTTCGCCTCGGGCCGTCGCTGACCGTGTATGACGGGTCGGGGGAGGAGCAGAAGGCACCGCTTGGCGACATGGATCTTGCGGCAGCCGTGATCCTCATCGAGCGCCTGCACGTCGGCCTTGGCGGCTCACTCGACGTGATCCCCGGGTCACCCGATTCCTTCCGCGGCTATGCGTTTGCCCGCATCCATTTCCCGATCTACATCGTCGAGCCGTTCCTGGGAGTCGGCGGCGGCTACCACTGGAAGCAGGTACGAGAGGGCACCGAGGCGCTGGGCGGCCCACAGACGGGCAACGAAGGGGGGACGGTCACCATCTTCACCGACGACGGCCTCTATGGTCAGTTCGAAGGCGGAGTGCACGTCCGGATCTTCCCGAGTTTCTCCATCGGCGCCACGGGGACTCTGTTCTATGACCGCTCCTCCGCTCATGATGCCGACCCGCAGTTCCCGGCCTGGGTTGCCGTGGCCCGGGCCACGTTCGAGCTGGCCATCCGGTTTTGATGATGCGCATCGCGGGCCCCTCCCGCGTGGTCGGGGTTGTGGGGGGCGGCGCTCAGCAGCCGGGTCCAGGCATGTAGTAGGGGTTGTGGTAGCACGGGGTGATCTTGTAGCCGCCGTTCTTGTCGGTAGCCGGAGTCACCTTGCCGGTCGTCCAGTCGATGCTGCACACCTCCCACATGTCGTGGTTCTTCAGCTCGACGTCGGTCACCTCGAACTGGAGGTTTCCGTAGAGGTAGACCCGCACCGTGGCATGGGCCGGGCCGAAGCCGTGATCGAACCAGTAGTGCACCCCGACTCGATAGGTCACCTTCTCCGGTTGGGTCAGGTTGATGTTCTCGGGGCCGGCACCGTCCGTGTCGTCGACGTCGAGGCTGGGGTCGTCGTCCGCCGAGGGATCGTAGCTGCCCCAGTTCGGGTTCGGATTGAACCAGAAGCAGTCGAACGGGACGTCGAACCAGCCGTCCGGCATGCCGTCCCCATCCTCATCCGGCCCCTTGGCCCAGGGGTGCACGAAGTGCAGGTTCAGGTCCGACCCGGCATCCGGACCCGCATCGGTCTCGTCCGGGTCCCCCGGGGTGTGCCAGAGGAGCTCGACGTGGATCCCTTCGGAGCACATCACGATGACCGAGTAGACTGCCGGGAAGCAGGAAGGGGTGCCGGTCTGATCATACACGGTCAGGGAGAAGGTGTACTCCCCGGCCACGTTGGCCACGAAGGTCGGATTCGGGAAAGTGCTCGACGGCACAAAGACCCCGTTGTTTGCGGCCGGCTGCTCCACGCTCCATTCCCATTTGGAGACAGTACCGTTGGCGGCAAAGCTCTCGCTTCCGTCCAGGTGCAGAGTCGTGCCGGGGCAGACCTCCTCCCCTTCAGGGACCTTGATGATCGGGACGGTCGTGGCCTGGCAGTCCGGGCCACCGTCGGACTCGTCCGCTCCCTGGAGGTCGTCCGGTCCGTCGACTCCATCCGGTCCGTCGACTCCATCCGGTCCGTCGGCTCCGCTTGCCCCGTCGGCCAAACCTGCCCCATCGGCCAAACCTGCCCCGTCGTCGCCATCCGCTCCGACGGCCCCGTCCGCCCCGTCCGTTTCGCCGCTGAAGCCCTCGTTCCCTCCTTCCCCCGTAGCGATCTCCTGCCCGCCGCCGGCCTCGGAGCCGTCCGTCTGGTCACCCGGCGTGGAAGTATCCTCGCTCTTGACCGAGCTGGGACAACCAGCGAGCGTGACCACTGCTGCCACCAACAGGCAGACCGTCATTGCATGTCGAGTCATGGGTTTGCCTCCCTCCTTCAGGAATACCACAGCGTCGAGAACACAGGAAGCGGAGGGGAGTGATCAGGTTTCGGGGAGGAGGTTGCAGGCCATCGTCCAACAATCGGTCGATGGTCCCCTCAACTGAGCTTGGGGCAGGCTTTGGTGGACGGTCCCCCCGACTGCGCTCTGGGCAGGCTTTGGTCGACGGCCGGTTTCGAGCGGCACCGGGCGTCCCTCCGCCATCCGTGGCCTGCTGGCTCATCGGCTATAGTAGGCGGTATCGGCATCGTAGGCGTTTTCTCCGCAGACGTTGTAGACGAATTCGCCGCGGGACCAGATGGTGCGCCAGATCATGTCCCACAGGTCACTGTCGGGGACGAGGCGCACGACTTCGACCTGTTCCCCTTCGATGAGGGCCACCGCCTCGTGCCGGAACCCCGACAGGCGCACCGGGACTGCGCTTCGTGCAGGGACCTGAACTACGCTTCCCCCATCGATGACGACCTTGACCGGCACGTCGTACGCATTGTCCACGTAGAACCGGGAGCCGGCCAGGAATCCCGTGACCGGCAGCGCAATGAGCAGTGCGGCCATCAAGACCCCGGCGAGTCTTCTCCTTCGCCGGCCTGCGGTCTTCCCTTCTGCTCCATCCGGGGCCCCGGAGAACAGGAATGTCACCCCCAGGAGCACCCACTCGGCAACCAGCGCCCAGACCAGCCAGTCGGGCCAGGAGGACTCGGTCTCGACCAGCTCGGTGGGCACGGCTCGCCCCACGTAGGTCCGGCTCGTGGAGCTCGTTGCCCCCTGGACCTCCACCGTGTCGCTCGGCGACCTGCCGAAGTCCTTGTCCACGAACCGGATGCGGTACAGGCGAGTCGAGGCGTCGGCGGCCCATGTCGACTTGTCGCACCGGTTCTTTCCCACCAGCTCGGGTTTGCCGGTCTTCTCGACGATGGGGGAGCAGGCCCCCATCATCATGGCCAGAAGGAGGCCGGCCACGCTCCAGATTCCAATCCGCATCGAAGTCCCGCCTTTCCGTGGTTGACTACGCCCTCTTCATCCCCGAGCCCCGACTCTAGCGGATGCGACCGGGGGCGGCAAGGGGGCTGGAGCGGACTGGAGCGGACCATGAGATCACCTCCGCCGCCGAATTTCGGGAATGCGAGTCTCACAGGCGTCACCCCTGCCGGGGTGATGCAACATCGGCCGAGTTATGACGCCGGGAGCGTCACAAGTGCCGGGATGTTAGATTCTGCCTCGCATCACCAGGTGAGCTTCCGTTCCATTTCGGAGCGGGATTGCCCCGGAGCGGTGCGTGAATTGATTTGCACCAGCCGCCCGATGATCACGAGTCGATGCTGGAGCGGGTTGCAGTTGACATGGGCGGCTCGCTTGGCTAAAACCAACCCCGGAGGTGCACCGGTCCCGGTGGGCCGCCTGGTCTTCAAAACCAGTGTGGGGTCTGAGCAAGGTCCCAGGTGGGTTCGACTCCCATGCATCTCCGCCA
>CAITUV010000018.1 GCA_903895725.1 uncultured Myxococcales bacterium
GGTTGCAGTTGACATGGGCGGCTCGCTTGGCTAAAACCAACCCCGGAGGTGCACCGGTCCCGGTGGGCCGCCTGGTCTTCAAAACCAGTGTGGGGTCTGAGCAAGGTCCCAGGTGGGTTCGACTCCCATGCATCTCCGCCATTGAGTCGTAACTGTTTGATTTTATTGCCTTTATGGCGGCGCCGTCGCCCGCCGAGGCGCAGGTGAGGCGCAGGACGGGGGGCAGTGGTTGCCGAGGAGCCGCCGCACAGGCACCTTTTTGAAACTGGGATTCGTAGTCACGAAGCAGCGATGTTCCACGAGGAGACGCCGGGATGGTGGATGAAGACAGGTTGATTCGTGTATTCGAACGGGTCGAGGCGACGCTGAAGCAAGTTGGCGATCTTCCCGAGGATTCCCGTGAGATGTACGGCATCAGCTACGGCCAGCGGGTCTTGCCGGTGCGAACTGGTCAGGAGTTCGATAACGAGTACTACCTGGCCATGTGCTTCGTCGTCTTCTTCTCGGGGTTTCGCTCCGAGGTGGTCTTGAAAAAGGCAGGGCGCATCAATCACTACTTCGGTCAGGTTGAGGCCGCTGCGAGGATGAAGCCAGCGGACATCGAAGCCCTCTTGATGGACACCACGATGATTCGGAATCGCCGCAAGGTTGAGGCTTGTGTTCACAACGCTCGGGAGTTTCTCCGTGTCAGGGATTCACACGGTAGTTTCGGCGGTCTGCTTCTTGGCCATGGTCGTCCGGATACCATCAACGGGGAAGCACTGGAAACACTTCGAAACCTCCTGATGACAGGTTTCAGGTACATGGGGCCCGCCACGGTCAACCATTTCCTCCTCGATTACGGCTACCCCGTGTTGAAGCCAGACCGGATGGTGATGCGAGTCCTCCACCGAACCGGCCTCATCCCCGGCACGGAGGAACGTCACTATCCGCAGGCCAGTGAACACTGCCGTACCATCGCTGTGCGGCTGGGACTGTCCACACGGTATGTCGATTGGGTATTGGTGGGCTTGGGCATGGAAGGTAGGGCCGGTCTGTGCCGGAAGAATGACCCGGCCTGCGGCAGATGCTTGGTCGATGACCTTTGCGGATTCGGCAAATGACCAAATCCACTTGAAGCCCTGACGATCTGCGTCAAGCCCTGCCCCTCATCATACCGTCCCGAACTCCACCACCTCCCCCAGTTTCGTCATCGGCGGGATCAGAGCCACGGCATCCCGCATCGGCAGTGCCTCCGGGTCACAGTAGACCCCGGCGATGCCGAGGGAGTGTCCGAGGAGGAACTCGACGGCCATGTCGTCGGCACCGAGTCGCTTGAGCCCGGAACGGACGCCCTTGCGGAAGGCGTGGTGGGGACGCTGCTTCCAGGCCTCCTCCCGGACGCCCGCCCGCTTCCAGGCCCTCCCCATGTCCCGAGCCCTGGCCTCCCGTGCCCTTGGGCCATCGGCCTTGCGTCCACAGGGGACGACGAGCCCCTTCCTCTCCCGCACCGGGGCCATGGCCTTCAGCTCCTCCACGAGGTGCTCGGAGATGGGGATGATCCGCCCCGACCTCTCCTGCGGGGTCTTGCCGAGCTCGCCCCTGACCCGTAGAGTCGCAGCCGTCAGGTCGAAGTCGCTCCACTTGAGCAGCATGGCCTGCTGGACCCGCAGGCCGGTGAACCTCAGGATGATCGCCAACTGCTTCTGCCAGCCGGAGCACGCTGCCACGCACCGATCCATCTCCTCCCAGGTCGGGGCGATCGTCGGTGTCCTCGGCTCCCGTGCAAAGGGGAGCGTGCGGGGACGGGGGATGAGGTCGCCGTAGTCGTCCTGCCCGTAGGCCCA
>CAITUV010000019.1 GCA_903895725.1 uncultured Myxococcales bacterium
CGCCTCCAGACGGGCACAGCCAGGGGAGCAGGCCGTGCGTCGGGGGCGTCAGGGTGACTTGCCAGGCGCAACGGCCGTTGGGTTGCCTGCAGCGACGGCGAGTGTGGCGCAACGGCCGAGGCCCTTCCGCCGCCTCCAGACGGGCACAGCCAGGGGAGCAGGCCGTGCGTCGGGGGCGTCAGGGTGACTTGCCAGGCGCAACGGCCGTTGGGTTGCCTGCAGCGACGGCAAGTGTGGCGCAACGGCCAGCTATGGCCCCGGGTCCGGGAGCGGCCCCGGGGCCACCCTGCGGATGTGCCGCCGTCGCCGGGTTCGGGTATGCCGTGGCTGCCGGGTGCGGATGTGCCGTCGGTGCTTGATTGTTGGGGGGTTGCCTGCTATACCTGCGGCCGACAAGCAGGGCATGGCCGAAGGGTTCTCGTTCGAGCATCAGCGACAGGGCCGGCCCGAGGGGTACCCATGAAGCATGTGCTGGTAACCGGGGCTGCAGGATTCATCGGCTCGCACCTCGTCGAACGGCTGGTGGCCGACGGGATGAACGTGCGGGCCTTCGTGCACTACAATTCCCGCTGCTCGTGGGGCTGGCTCGACCGTTCCCAGGTCAGGGATTCCATCGAGGTGGTCGCAGGTGACGTGCGTGACTTCGACTCGGTGCGCGCCGCAACCAGGGGCATCGACACTGTGTTCCACCTGGCAGCGCTCATCGGAATCCCGTACAGCTATGTGTCGCCGCTGGCCTACATCCAGACCAACGTCGTCGGTACGTACAACGTGCTCCAGTCCGCCCGGGAGGAAGGGCTGTCGCAGGTCGTGGTGACGTCGACCTCGGAGACGTACGGCTCGGCGCAGTACGTCCCAATCGACGAGCGGCATCCTGCGGTGGGGCAGTCGCCCTATGCAGCCACCAAGGTGGCGGCGGATCAGCTTGCGCTGAGCTATCACAAGTCGTTCGGGCTTCCGGTCAAGGTGGTGCGGCCGTTCAACACGTTCGGCCCGAGGCAGTCGGCCCGGGCGATCATCCCGACGATCATGACGCAGGCGATTTCGGGCAGCGGGGTGGTCCGCATTGGCAGCCTCACGCCGACCCGGGACCTGACCTATGTGGCGGATACCGTTTCGGGCTTCCTGGCCGTTGCCAACTGCGATGCGCTCGCGGGCCAGGCGGCCAACGTCGGCACAGGGCAGGAGATCTCGGTTGGAAACCTGGCAACCCGGATCATCGAGCTGGCAGGGACCGGAGCGCGCCTTGAGCCCGACTCCCGCCGTATCCGTCCCGATGCCAGCGAGGTCACACGGCTGCTGGCCGACGCTTCGCTTCTGACGGCCAGGACCGGCTGGAAGCCCCGCCACTCCCTCGACGAGGGGCTCGCCCTCACGCTGAGCTGGGTCCGTGAGCACATGGACCTCTACAAGTCTGACCTCTACAACGTCTAGGAAGCCATGATTCCCCTGTCCATTCCCGAGATCTCCGGCAACGAGTGGGCCTACGTGAAGGAATGCCTCGATACCGGCTGGGTGTCGTCGGCAGGTCCCTTCGTCAACCGGTTCGAGCAGGAGATCGCTCACCGCACCGGGGCGGGACACGCCGTGGCCGTGGTGAACGGAACGGCCGGACTCCAGCTCGCCCTGATCCTGGCCGGCGTGAGGCCCGGAGATGCCGTGCTGGTCCCCTCGCTCACCTTCATCGCCCCGATCAATGCGGTCCGGTACGTCGGTGCCGAGCCCGTGTTCCTCGACTGCGACGACTACTACAACATGGCTCCCGAGGCGCTCCTGAGGTTCCTGGATGACGCGTGCGTGACGCGCGTCAACGGATGCGTCATGAAGGATTCGGGGAGGCGGATAGCGGCGGTCATCGCGGTCCACGTGTTCGGCAACGCGGTCGACCTCGAGCCCATGCTGTCTACCTGCCGGGAGCGCTCCATCGCCCTCGTCGAGGATGCCACGGAAAGCCTTGGGACCCGCTATTCCACGGGTGCGCTGGCAGGCCGTCACACCGGCTCCATCGGTGATTTCGGAGTGCTCTCGTTCAACGGAAACAAGGTGATCACGACCGGCGGCGGCGGCATGCTGCTGACGTCCGACCCGGCCGCAGCGGCCAAGGCAAGGTATCTCAGCACCCAGGCCAAGGACGACCCGATCCGGTACGTGCACGACGAGGTCGGGTACAACTGGAGACTCACGAACGTCCAAGCCGCCATCGGAGTCGCCCAGCTCGAGAGACTCGACGAGTTCGTCGCCGCCCGACGCAGGCACCATGCCCGGTACGGCGAGCTGCTGGCCGGCGTCAGCGGGCTCGAGGTGGCACCGGTGCCCCCCTGGGCATTCAACAACTGCTGGCTCACCGCCGTCCGGATCGACGCATCCCGATTCGGCATGGACCGTGAGCAGACCATGGCACATCTCCAAACAAAGGGGGTGGAGAGCCGGCCGCTCTGGCATCCCAACCACCTGCAGAGGCCGTATCGGGACTGCGTGGCGTGGAACGTCGGCCGTTCGGTGAGCCTGTGGGAGCAGACGCTGAACATCCCGAGCAGCGCCGGCCTGACCGATGAGCAGCTCGGGAAGGTCGTGACCGCACTGCGTGATGCGAGAGGACTTTGACATGGCAGATACGTTTCGGCGACGGTTGATCGAGCGCTTCAAGAAGACGCCCCCGGGCCAGGCGGCCCGTCGTGCGGTCTGGTTTTCCCGCTGGGTGAGGGAGTGCGCCATCGATTCGGTCGGGATGGCTCGGCTGAGCCTGGCCGGCGACCCGGGAATCGTCGGGACGCCGTTCCTGTCGCTCCAGCAGTGGAAGCGGGAGCTGGCCAAGCTGCCGCCGGCCACGGGGCAGGAGATCCTCCTGTTCGCGATGCAGAACCGGACCTGGTACGAGTGGATGGTATGGGCCGCTGCGGTGTTCCGGTCGATGGGCTACCGGCCCGTTGTGGTGTACTCGGGGAAGTCGGCGCAGGAGATCTACCGGCCCAACGGGTTCGGCGTGGGGCTGGAGCGGCTGGGGGGCGGGTTCTTCCGGCACGCGTTGACCATTCCGCAGGTGGGCTTCCTGGACCTCGACGAGTTCGTTCGGGACGAGCCCGGGCTGTCGGCCGAGTATGCGGGGTTCTGCGAGCGGGCGGCGCACATGATTGCTGCCTATGACCTCGAGGTGGAGGAGTTCGAGCCGGAGGACCTCCAGGGCCCTTACGACGAGAAGGTGCGTGTCGCAACCGAAATGCTGTCCCGCTATGCGCCGGCGCTCCACCGACTGATGTCACAGTTCCCTTCGGCCCGCGCCGTGGCCCCGAACGGGCAGATCGGCCTGTCCACAGCGATCCTCGAGGTCGCCAACCGCCTGGAGGTCCCCGCTGCCTTCGTGGAAGCCTGGTGCATGAGGCCCGGACACATGGTCTGGAACTTCAACCGGGCAGCGCTGGACTACGACGTCCAGGGCTGGCTCGACTACCTCGGACACCTGGACGAGAATGCCGAGGCCGAGGCTGACCGCTACATGCGCTTCCAGGAGCGGGCGCACATGAGCCAGAACGATGGCTGGCTCAAGGACTATCGCCCCGTGCAGCGCAGCGCCATGAACGCCCCGTTCCCGCCCGAGCTGGAAGCCTTCCTGGCCCGCCCTGGAGCGAGCTTCCTGATGGGCACGAACGTGGTCGGCGACAGCGCCACTCTGGGCCGGGCGACCCTGTTCCGCAGCCAGAAGGACTGGGTCCAGCAGGTGGTGGCGTTCTTCCGCAGGCACCCCGAGATGAACCTCGTGTTCCGCGCCCACCCGGACGAAGTGACCATCCGGGCCCGGCGGCGCATGGGCGACGTGGCAGCCCAGGCTGCGGGCGATGCACCCAACGTGTTCGTCATTCCGGGCGAGAGCAACATCAGCTCCTATGCGCTGATGGAGCGGGTCCGATGCGGCCTGGCCTGGGTCAGCAACGTCGGCCTGGACATGGCGCTGCGGGGCCTCCCGGTCGTGATTGCCGCCCGTGCCGCGTACACCGGACTGGGCATCGTGCGGGAGCCGGCAACGAGAGAGGAGTACTTTGACGAGATCCTGGCACTCGCTGCCAATCCGGCGGGGCCGACGCCCGAGGCAATCCGACTGGGCAAGCTGTACCAGCGGGTGCTGACCCGGACCCTCTCCCTCCAGGCCAATGAGCGGGGATACAGTGCCGGCCGCTTCCGCCTTCGTCCCGGGAAGATGGAGGGGGAGCAACTCCGCTTCTTCCGCATCCTCGCGGGTGAGCTCGACAGCAAGGGACGGGAGAAATGACCTTCGGAGCCCGGCTCGGGGAACGACTCTCCCGACTGGTGGCAGTCCGGGAGCTGAAGGGGGCCGCGCTGTTCAGCGCCTCCTCGGTCGTCCTCAACCTGGCCAGCCTCGCGGCCGGCTTCCTCGTCTACCGGTGGCTCGACCCGTACTACATGGGCATCTGGCAGACCATGGTGCTGGTGCAGACCTACTGCAATTTCCTCACGCTGGGCGTGGCCAACGGGATGAACCGGGAGCTTCCGTACGTGCTGGGGCGGGGCGAGGTCGAACGGGGCCACCGGATGGCAGCCACGACCCAGGCCTTCAGCCTCTGGGTGGGGGCCCTCTCGCTCGTCGGGTTTGCCGTCGCACTCTGGTTCGTACCGGACGATGCGAGCTGGCGCATGTCGATTGCAGCGCTGGGGGCCATCGTGCCGGTCTCGTTCTACACCCAGTACCTCCAGGGGACCTTCCGGGCGAATGCCGACTTCGACCGCCTGAGTGTCATCCAGCTCGTGGATGCGGGCCTGCGCGTTGCCTCCGTGGCCCTGGTCTACTTCTTCGGCTACGCGGGCTACTGCGCAAGGGCTGTGGCGTTGGGCATGGCAGTCGCAGTCCTCACCTATGCCTGGCGCCCTATCCGCGTGCGCTCCACGTTCTCCTGGAGCACACTCAAGGAGCTGTGCAGGACCGGAATTCCGATCTTCGCTTTCAGCTACGTGTTCGGGTTTGCGGACAGCATTCCGCGGCTCGTGCTGCTCAACGAAGACACGGTGGAAACGCTCGGGCTCTATGCTCCGGTGCTCACGCTGCTGGGCACGATGAACGCCTTCTTCGATTCCCTGCGGGCCTACCTGTACCCGAAAGTCTCCCACTACCTGGGGCGGCGAAACGACGATGCCCGGGGCCTGTGGAGACCGACGTTCGCGATCCACCTGCTGTCGGTGCTGTCCGCCATACCGGTGGCGCTTGCGGGGGTCTGGCTCATTCCGCTGGTGGTGGAGCACTTCATGCCGCGGTACATGGGGAGCCTGGAAGCGCTCAATGTGGGGCTCGTGATCATCCTGTTCCTCGGATACCGGATTGGTGCCACGCTGCTCACTGCGCTCAAGTCGTGGCGATACCTGGCCCTGTTCGTGGGCTGTTTCCTCGTGTTGCAGTGGGCGTTGCCGATGCTGTTCCTGGCATGGTTTCCGCCGTTGCTGGCCGTTTCGTGGGGCCAGGCCGCTTCCGCTGCGGTCATGCTTGGGGTATCCTTGCTCGTGAATCGGCTCGCCATGCGGGCCGGGGAGTAGCTCATGAGCGGTTCGGGGATGAACCTGGCGGTGATTCCGGCCCGTGGGGGGAGCAAACGGGTGCCCCGCAAGAACGTGCGGGATCTGTGCGGCCGTCCTGCGCTGGCGTGGACCGTGGACGCGGCCATACGCTCCGGGCTTTTTTCGGCCGTGGTGGTGAGCACCGATTCCACGGAGATTGCCGAGGCTGCGAAAGCCTCCGGGGCCGAGGTTCCTTTCCTGCGGGAAGCGGCCCTGGCAGACGACCTGACCCCGTCCTCCCTGGTGACGCTGGATGCGCTCGACCGGCTCGAGCGGGAGGGGCGTACGTTTGAGCGGGTGTGCCAGCTCATGCCCAACTGCCCGCTTCGGACCGACGAGGACATCCGGAACGGATTCCGGGTGCTCGTCGATTCAGGAGCGGAAGCGGCGCTCTCGGTCTGTGGCTTCGGCTGGCTCAACCCGTGGTGGTCGATGAAGGCTTCGGCCGACGGTCGCCTCGAGCCGGTCCATCCGGAGGCCCTTTCGAAGCGCTCGCAAGACCTCCCGGACATCGTGGCACCGACCGGGGCCGCCTGGTGGGCGACGGCGGGTGCGCTGCGCATGCACCGCACGTTCTATGCCCCGGACCGACGGGGCTTCCGCATCCCGTTCGTCAACGGCCTGGACATCGACACGTGGGAGGACTGGCACCTGGCGGAAGCGCTGCTGGCCGCCCGGGAAGGCGGGAGGGGCCGTTGCACTCCTTGAAGGACAAATCGGACCGGGAGATGACAGGACGCCTGGCCCTGTGCACTGCGGTGTACCCCGGAGTCGAGCCCTGGCTTCCCGACCTGTGCGCCTCGATTGCCGGCCAGACGGACCCGGCGTTCGACCTGTTCGTGATCCTCGACGGCGTGCCCGAGGCGACCTGGCTTTCTCGCGGGGGGGCCGGGCTTTCCGCAAGTCTCCTCCACGCTCCGGCCGGAGCGACGACGGCCGACGTGCGCAACCTGCTGCTGACCGGGGCCGCAGCGGCGCATGACGGGCTGGTCCTCGTGGACAGCGACGACATCCTGCTGCCGGAGCGGGTTGCCGCCGCCCGAGCCGGATTGCGGGGAGCGGACGTCGTGGGGTGCGCCATGGAGCTGGTGGATCAGGCCGGCCAGCCATTGGGGCTCGTGTTCGGCCATGGCTCCCCGGCAACCGACCGGCACATCATCGAGTCCAATCGCTTCGGCATGGGAAACGGTGCGTGGCGAAGTCAGGCGCTCCTCTCCTGCCTGCCCATCCCAAGCCGATGCCGGGCCGCGGACTGGTTCGTTGCCACGAGGGCCCTCCTTCAAGGGCACTCGCTCCGGTTTGACCCGGTCCCGCTCATGCGCTATCGTCAACATTCGAACAACCTGGCCGGGGTGCTGCCGCCCTTCTCCCCGGAGCGGTTGCTGCGAGGGGCCCTGCTGGCCCGTGAGCACTACGACCTGGTGCTGGCGCTGGACGAGGCCCGTCCCGGCAGACCGCTTCACGAACGGCTCCAGGCAGCGTCCCGACAGGTCGATCGGTTCCTCCGGAAGGCCCGGTCGGAACCGGAATGGCTGACACGTTACGGCCACGAGCTGGACCGGCGAGGCCCGCTCGATTCCTGGTGGGCCTTCCTGGATGCCCCCACGGAGGACGAATGAACCCCATCCAACTCGGTACCCGAACGGTCGGACCGGGCCACCCCCCCTACGTCATCGCCGAGGTCGGCTCCAACCACAACGGCGACATGGACCTCTGCCGGCGGCTCGTCGAGACCGCGGCCCGCTGCGGTGCCGATGCCGTGAAGTTCCAGTCCTGGGACAAGCGGACGCTCATCGGCAAGGCAGAGTACGCCCGCAACACGCAGTATGCGGACAAGAAGCGGCACTTCGGCAGCCTCGAGGAGATGGTCGAGCGCTACCAGTTCAGCCCGGCGCAGCATGCCACCGTGGCAGGCTGGTGCCGGGAGCTGGGCATCGAGTTCCTGTCATCGGCCTTCTCGCCGCAGGAAGTGGACATGCTGGAAGGGCTGGGCGTGGTGTGCCACAAGGTGGCCTCCATGGACGTGAACAACCTCAAGCTGCTCGAGTGCTTCGGCCGAACCGGGAAGCCCGTGCTCCTGTCGACCGGAATGGCATCGCTGGGCGAAATCGAAAAGGCGCTGTCGGTGCTGGACACTGCCGGGTCGGGTCCGGTTGCCCTGCTCCATTGCATCTCGGTCTACCCGCCCGATTACCGGGATATCCACCTTCGGAACCTGGCCACTCTGGCCACGGCATTCGACCGTGTCGTGGGCTTCTCCGACCACACCATCGGGACAGCAATTCCCCTTGCATCAGTGGCAGTTGGATCCTGCATCATCGAGAAACACTTTACCCTGGACAAGGGGCTCGACGGATGGGATCACTGGATCTCGGCCGACCCTGCGGAGCTGGAGGCAATCGTCCGTGAAGGGCGCAACATCGTCCTGGCCCTGGGCAGCTCGGTCCGGACGGTGAGCGCTGCGGAGATGCGCCGGCGCCCCATGATGCGTCGGCGCATCCTGGTGGCCCGCACGATGAAGAAAGGTGACGTCCTGAGCGAGGGGGACCTGGATTTCAAGCGGCCAGGCAACGGCATTGCCCCCGACGAGGCCCGGTACGTAGTGGGGCGCAGGCTGGCACGGGACGTGGAGCCGGACCACGAGCTCGAGTGGACCGACCTGGAATGAGGGAGACCATGGATCCTGCTGACAGGACGCAGCGCCTGGCCGCCGTCGTAGTGACGCCGGACCTGTCAATCGAGCAGGCCCTTGCCCGGCTGGACCGCGCCGGCACCGGGATTCTCCTGGTCTGCCAGTCGGACGGACGGATGGTCGGCACGCTGACGGATGGAGACATCCGGCGGGCCATCCTCAAGGGGAAGGCGCTCCAGGAGCCGTGCGGCAGCGTGGCCAATGCCTCCCCGCTGACGGCTTCGGCCGGGGTCAGCCACCAGGAGGCCTTGGCGCTGATGGACTCGGGGCGCTCCTTCGTGGTGAACCATCTTCCCGTGGTGGATGCGGACGGTCGTGCGGTGGACCTGCTTCTGCGCCGCGACCTGGAAAAGGAGTCCCGGGTGGAAGCCGCTGCCGTGGTGATGGCAGGCGGCTTCGGGAGCCGTCTGCGGCCGCTGACCGATGCCCTGCCCAAGCCGATGCTCCCCATGGGAGGCCGTCCCCTCCTGGAACGCATCATCGAGCAGATTCGGGATGCCGGGATTCGGCGGGTGAGCATCACGACCCATTTCCAGCCGGAGAAGATTACCAATCATTTCGAGGACGGCAGGGCCTTCGGCGTGGAGCTCGGCTACGTGAACGAGGACATACCGCTGGGCACGGCGGGGGCACTGGCGCTGCTCCCGCCGCCGACCGATCCGCTGCTCGTGGTCAATGGCGACATTCTCACGACCGTGAACTTCTCCGCCATGCTGGACTTCCACCGCGAGCACCGCGCCGACCTCACCGTGGGCGTCCGCCGATACGAGGTCGAGGTTCCGTACGGCGTTGTCGAGGGAGACGGGCCGCACGTGACGAGGCTGAGCGAAAAGCCGACCTTCCGCTTCCTGGTCAATGCGGGCATCTACGTTCTCGATCCGTCGGTGCACACGAGGATTCCCCGGGGGCGGCGGTTCGACATGACCGACCTCATCTCGCTCCTGCTGAGCGAGGGAGGAACGGTGGTCAACTTCCCGATTGTGGAGTACTGGCTGGACATCGGACAGCGGGACCAATATCTCCAGGCCGAGGAAGACCTCCGGACCGGCAAGCTCGACCGAACCAGAGAGGGTTTGGAAGAATGAGCGGGGCCGTCGACCTCCAGGTCAGAAGCTCCATTCCCCTGACCTCGGGGGAGCGGCGGGCCGAGTTCTGGTTCCAGGCCGGATTCTGGGTGCTGATCGTCTCGATGATTCCCGACGTTGCGCTCAAGATCGTCGATTTCCCGGCGCTCCGTCTGCTGTCGTACGCGGGCCACTTCGGCCCGTTCCTCCTGGCATGGTCCGCCTGGCTGACCTACTCGGGGACCCCGAGGAGAGCCCCGTTCCTCACCCCCACCTACCGGGTCTGGCTCGTCGTGTTTATCGCCTGGTGCCTGGTGCTGATTGCCCGCTTCTTCGCTCTGGAGAAGTCGCACCGCTTCCTGCTGATCATGGACCTCTACCCGACCCTCGGTTTCGTGGCCGGGATCGTGATCGGAGGGAAGCTCATCCACGAGCGCCTCTGGGACCGGACGTACATGCGCGCCCTCTTCCCCGGCATCGTCATCGTGCTCGCCGGATTGTCCGGTATTCGTACTGCGGTTCGAGACGAGGCCGTATCGAGCGAGGCGTATGGCCTCGAGGTTCTCGTCGAGCCGGTGCTGTTCATGTTGCTGACTCTGGACAGTCGCAAGAGGAACCGGGACCGGCTCGTGATCGTGATTTCCCTCGTGGTGTACCTGCTCTCCCAGCTCCTTTTCCAGAAGCGGGCCCCGGTCACCCGAATCACCACGTTCGTCGTGGCCTTCGCCCTCCTGATGCCGCTGGTCAACCAGCGGGCCGGCCTGACCAAGGCCATCGTCCAGCGCTACGCTTTCGGCGTGGCCGGAGCGATGCTGTTCGTGTTCCTTGCCGTCATGGGGCCCGGTCGTATCGAGGAATCGACCGTGGCTCTCCAGCGCCGGTTCGAGGAATCCTCACAGGACACGTACCGGCAGGATGAGGTCAAGCTTCTCTGGAGCCTGCTGACGCCAACCGAGAAGGCCATCGGGAAAGGGTTTGGCGGGTACTTCATCGGCCTGGGTCTGTCCACGTCCATCGAGTACATGAGCGGCATCGGAACCGATGTGCACGCGGCCAACCACATCGGTGCGTTCTGGGCCATCTTCAAGGGAGGGCTCGTCCTCTTCGTGCTCCTCAATCTGGCCTACCTGGGAGTTGCCCTGGGGGTGATACGTGCCATGTCCCACCCGCGGCTCTTCGCCTGCTGGTTCTATGTACTGGCGCACGTGGCCTTCCAGGGAATCGAGACTCTCTGGGGCCAGCAGCACGTCGTCCACGTGCTCCTGGTCGGTCTGTGCGTGGGCCACTTCCTGGCATCGGGTCGAGCGCCGGAGAAGGAAGCCGGTGCGGCGCAGCCCGAGCCGTCGGCAGGCACAGCCGGTCTAGCCGCGTAGCAGGTCGCCCAGCCGACTTTCCAGCGCCGGCGAAACCGCCCGAGTTCTGGTGTCGGCAGCCGCTCAGACGGGAAGAGCGAAGGTATCCGGGTCGGCAGGATCGAACAGCTCGTCCGCCCAGATCAGCAGAACCAGGTCGCCGGTCCCGGTGTTCGTGATGTTGTGCGTGTAGCTCACCGGAATTTCGACGATCCCGGGGGTACGCCCCGACAGGTGGAACGTGGTCACCTCGGCCGAATCCACGTGACGGAGGTTGAGATCCGCCTCTCCACGGACGACGAGGAAACGCTCGACCTTGCGTGTGTGATAGTGGTTCCCCCGTGTCACTCCCGGGCGAGTCGTCGAGAAGAAGATCTGCCCCTGCTTCTCGAAGTGGAACAGTTCCACGAGGTCCCCTCGGGCATCGCTTCGCCAGGGATGTGCCTCCAGCGCCATTCCCCCGATCGGGAAGTAGGTCAAGAGGGTCGCGTACAGGTGCCGATCCAGCAGGCTGGACAGCTCCGGAATCCGCCCGGAGGCCCTCTCCCGGGCGAAACGGACCAGCCGGGAGGCCAGCTCGGATACCCGGATGACGTCGCCGCCGGCAAGCTCCCTGCGTTCCACCGGACCGGGAGCTGCAGGGGCCGTTGCCGCATCGACGAGGGCCTCGGCCACGGTCGACACCGGAATCAATGCAACCTCGGAATCGGAGAGGATCCGGGGCTCCTGCCCGCTGGCCACCTGGTGGCAGAAGGTCGCGACGACCGAGTTGTAGAACGGGCGACAGCCTTCTCCAAACACGTTGGTCACGCGAAGCACCTGGGCCGAAAAGCCATGCTGCCGTGCATACTCGAGCACCAGCTCCTCGGCCGCCAGCTTGGTTCGGCCGTAGGCATCGGGCCGGCCGGCGTGGATGGAGGAGGAGAAGACGACGCGAGGAGGATTGGGGCAGGCTGCGACTGCTTCGAGAAGGGAACGGGTGGCCTCGACGTTGCCCTCTTCGAACTCCTTGTCCGAGTCGGCCCGGTTCACGCCGGCCAGGTGGATGACGGCATGAAGCCCGGTCACGAACCGGCCGACCGCATCCCGGTCGAGCAGCCCCCCCTGAGAGCGATCCAGGCCGACGACCTCCTCGATGCCCCGACGCTTCAGTGCCCGGAGCACGTGGCGGCCGACAAATCCCTCATGCCCGGTTACGCCGACTCTCATGTCGTGCCAGCTCCTCCCGGATCTCGTCCAGCGTGAGCAGGAGCCGCTTGACTCCGTCCACGTCCAGCCGCTCCGTGTTGTTCGAGTTGTACCCTTCCTGGTCAATCCGCGGCGGCTTGCCCTGGGCGAAATACTCGTCATACCGAAGTCCGCGGGTATCGCATGGAATCCGGTAGAAGTCCCCCATGTCCTCGGCCCGCCACAGCTCCTCCTGCGTGACCAGCGTCTCGTAGAGCTTCTCGCCGTGCCGCACGCCGATCTGGCGGATGTCGCCCGGGTAGGAGAACAGCTCCTTCATGGCCACGGCCAGGTCCCCCATCGTGCTTGCCGGGGACTTGCGGACGAAGACGTCCCCGCTCTCGCCGTGCTCCAGTGCGTGAAGGACGAGGTCAATCGCCCTGGGCAGGGGAAGCAGGAATCGAGTCATGCTCGGCTCGGTGACGGTGAGCGGTGCTCCGGCCGCAATCTGGTCCACGAACAGCGGAATCACGGAGCCGCGGGAGTACATGACGTTGCCGTACCGCACGCAGCAGAATACGGTGGAGCAGTCCTGCATCCGGGCCTGGGCGACCACCAGCTTCTCGGCCAGCGCCTTGGACATGCCCATGGCATTGATCGGATACACGGCCTTGTCGGTGCTGAGCGTGACCACCTTGGTCACCCCCTGCTCCTGGGCCGACGCAATCACGTTGGCCGCGCCCATGAAGTTGGTCCGGACCGCTTCGAGCGGGAAGAATTCGCACGAGGGGACCTGCTTCAGGGCCGCAGCGTGGAACACCAGGTCGACCCCCTTCATGACGCGGCCCACCCGTTCCGCGTCACGAACGTCCCCGATCTGGAAGTCGAGGAGCGGATGGTTGAACGCCAGCCGCATGTCGTGCTGCTTCTTTTCGTCCCGACTGAAGATCACGATGCGCTTCGGCTCGAAGCCGCCGCGGATGAGTCGGCGAGCAAAGGTGGTTCCGAACGAGCCGGTCCCGCCGGTAATCAGAACCGTCTTGCCCCGGATGAGCTCCTCAATCGCCATGTCCAATCCTCCCCCACCCTGCCCCGTGCGGCCTCAGTCCTGCTTGAGCCACACGCGGCGGTTCACGTACTGAACGTATCCCAGGATGATGCGCAACACCCGTTCCGAGGTGTTCTCGACCTTGTAGTCCGGGGGACATTCCGGCTTGCCCCCCGCCATCGCAACCTCCACGCAGCTCAGGATGTGCTCCTTGTCGATCCCGGTCATCAGGATCGACCCGGCATCCAACGCCTCGGGCCGCTCGATGGCCTCGCGGATCGTCACGGCCGGGAAGCCGAGCATGGCCGATTCCTCGCTGATGGTCCCGCTGTCCGAAAGGGTGCACCGGGCTGCCATCTGGAGGCGGACGTACGACGTGAACGAGAACGGCTTGCAGAAGCGGATGAGAGGGTCCGTAGCTGCCCCCAGTGCGTCAAGCCGCTTGCGGGTGCGAGGATGAGTGCTGACGATGACCGGCAGCCCGTACCGTGTGGCCAGCCCCTCCAATGCGGCGAGCAGCTCCTTGAGATGCTCCTCCCGATCCACGTTCTCTTCGCGGTGCATGCTGACCAGGAAATACGACCCTTCGGTCAGCCCCAGCTCGCCAAGCACGGAGCTGGCCTGGATGCGCTGCATGTTGGCGGCAAGCACCTCGCGCATGGGCGACCCCGTCACGAAGACTCGGTCCCTGGGACACCCTTCAGCCAGCAGATAGCGGCGAGAGTTCTCGGTGTACGGGAGATTCACGTCGGAGATGTGGTCGATGATCCGACGATTGATCTCTTCGGGGACGTTGTCATCGAAGCACCGGTTGCCCGCTTCCATGTGGAAGAGAGGGATCTTGTGACGCCGGGCCATGATCCCGGCAATCGAGCTGTTGGTATCGCCGAGGATGAGGACGGCATCGGGCCGCTCCTCGACCAGAATCGGCTCGACCCCGGCCAGGATCCGGCCGAACAACTCACCCAGGGATGAGCCCTTCACGTCCAGGATGCGCTCGGGCGGGGCCAGCTGGAGATCGTCAAAGAAGATCTGGTTCAACTCATAGTCATAGTTCTGCCCGGTATGGACCAGCACGTGGTCCACAGTACGCCGCAGCTTCCGGATCACTTCGGACAGGCGGATGATCTCCGGCCTCGTCCCGACGATGGTCACGACCTTGAGCTTCTTCATCGTACGCTCCACCAGGGCCGTTTGCCCGCTTCACGGCTGGTTGCCGCGGCATCTTACACGCCTTGGCCCGCACAGGCAATCCTGCTGATGACGCCACCGGGTCCGGACTGCCCGGGCACGAACGGGAGGGGGAAGGGAAGAAAAACATCGACGGAACAAAAAAAGTGTGGCAAGTGTTGGTTAACCGGTCGCAAGGAGAGCTTACGGGGGAAGCCATGGCAGGCTTGCTGACAGGCGGAACAGGTGTAAAGCGCCCCTCGCGCAGTTCCGCAGGGGCCTGCCCAGCCCTTTGCGACTCGGACTTCACTGGGGCGGCCTCCTGGTGGGAGTGCATTTGCGGCGGCCCGATGCCGGCCGACACGCAGGCACAGGATCCGGGAGTGCCCGTTTGGCAACGTTCGTGCTTCCGGACAGCCGGTTCGCGGCGCAGTCGAGCCGGAGGGAAGGAAGCGGAACGATTCTCATTGGTCTGCTGTTAGTCCCACCGGTGCTTTGGGAGGGGGGGGGGCGCCCCGACTCCCCCTCCCCGTCTGCCTCTTCCGGGGCATCTGCGGTGTTGCTCGGTCGGTGGCTACGCTGCGACGCACTCTCGCCGGCCTACGCCACGAAGAGGAAATCTTCCCAGGGATTCCAGCCGAGGCTCGAAAGGTGATCGAGAGCCTGGGCTTTGGCCGGGCGTGAGCCCAGGGCAACGAGCGTGAGCGGGCCGCGATGCGAGGGGAGGTTCTCGAGAGGGAGAATCCGAACGCCCCCCAGCCGATTCCCGATCTTCCTCGGGTCCACGTCGAAGGCTCGGAGCACGGAAATGCCCTCCCGCTGCAAGGCGGCCAGCATCGCCTTCCCCGTCGGTCCCATGCCCCAGACCTGGCAGCCGGTCCGGGCCAGCTCTGGTCGAAGCACCGGAAGGAAGCGGGCCTTGAGCGCCGCATGACATGGGGGTGCGTACCGGGGCCCGGTCCGGGTGAGGCGACCGGGCGGGTCGGCCCACCGAAAGAGCGGCTCGGCCAGCTTCCCCAGGCAGAATCCGGCCGCTGCCATCCGGAGCCAGAGGGAGTAATCCTCCGGCCACGGGTCATCCTGGTACCCGCCGGCACGCTCGAGAGCCTCCCGGCGCATCAGCACTGCCGGGTGGACGAGCGGGCTCTCCTCAAACAGTGCGTCGCGGATCTCCGTCCAGGTCCGAAGCGAGTTGAGCCATCCAACGTAGCCCTCCATGCCGTCGCCGGTGACTTGCGTCCGCCCCAGCTCCACGATGCAGTCCACGGCACCGAAGCCGGGGTTGTGCTCCAGGAACGCAGCCTGCTTCTCCAGACGCTGCGGGTGGGACCAGTCATCGGCGTCCATGCGGGCGATGAGCGGAGCGCTGGCTGCGGCCAGGCCGGCCCTGAGCGCAGAGACGATTCCGGCATGCTCAATGGACAGGATGCGAACCCGCGGGTCGTCGCCCACCACGCGTTCGAGCTCGGCGCGGCTGCCGTCCGTCGAACCGTCGTCGACCGCTACGATCTCCAGGTCCCGAAACGACTGGTCGAGGAGGCTCTGCAGAGCCGCCCCACAGGTGGCCTGGTGGTTGTAGACAGGCATGACGACGGAAATCGCCGGCATGTGCCCCCCGGTCAGGAACGAGCCCGGCTCACGGCGTCGGCCCCGTCTGGAGCCACTCGTCGATGGTCCGGTAGATGGTCTTGAACCGGTCGCGCTCGACCACCAGGGCCACTCCGGTGTGCGCCCCGCACGGACAGAAGCCGTTGTGCGGGGCCTCCACCAGGATCGGCCTCCCGGCCTCCAGCGGAACCTCCTCGACCCGCCCCTCCCGCAGCAGGAGAAGGCTCAGGTTCCCGGACAGCAGCAGGAACATCTCGGGGCAATCGTGCTGCTCGAGCTCGACGATGTCCTGCGGAGCGGTGTCCCCCGGGCTGTACAGCCCGACCCGCCAATGCTCGGCATCCCCGCAGATGACACGCCACCTCTCCCGCTCGGCGGGGGGCAGGAGCACGTCCGGCGTGACTGGGGGAAAAGATGGCGGCACGGTGGTCACGGTTCGCATCGGCTTCCTCCTCTTGGAGACCTCTCTCAAGGGGGTCAGCATAGCACAAGTTGAACTTGAAAGGCCGCTACGGTTTTGATAGGGTAGCGCGAATAATTGTGTCGCGCGCACGCCAGCGACGCGAGACTTGGGGGTGAGTCGATGAACAAGAACCAGTCCTTTCTGCCGCAGCCCGGCGAGAAGCTCATCGGGCGTTTCCAACTCCAGGAGCTTGTGGGAGTAGGTCCACTGGCGGGTGTCTACAGAGCCCGGGACCTGGCGCTCCAGAGGGACGTGATCCTCAAGTTCATCTACCCGGCGCTCGCTTCCGGTTCCGCCCGGGAAACCAACCTGTTCCGTCTGTATCGGGCCAGAGGGTTCCTGCACAAGAATATCCTCACAGTCCAGGAAGTTCTGTTTGGCGACGGCTTCTTCTTCATCACGAAAGACATCGTCGACGGAATCAGCCTCCGGTCGCTGCAGAAGCTTCGGCAGGAAAACCTGGAGCCGTTCAACAAGCGTGAGATCGTGCACCTGCTCTTCGAAATCTGCGAAGGGCTTCGCTGGATCCACATGCTCGGGGCGAACGGCAACCTGAAGCCCGAGAACATCCTGCTCACGGACCAGAGCCTGCGGGTGGACGATCCGTTCTTCCTGGCCGGCCGCACTTCCATTCCGCCCGAGCACGGAACGTTCCCCCTGGCCGACCGGTATCTGGCCCCGGAGCAGCTCGAAGACGAGCTCCAGGAGCGCAAGGAGAGCGACATCTATGCGCTCGCACTGATCCTGGGTGAAATCCTGGTCGGGCGTCCGGTCAAGCCGGCCGTCCCACTGAGCGATCAGGGACCGTTCTTCTCTCCTGAGCTGGACGACGTGTTCCTCAAGGCCACGGCTCGGAATCCGTCCGACCGGCCCTCGAGCGTCGGCCTCTTCTGGGAATCGGTTCGCCAGGTCTTCCGGGTTCCGGCCGAGGAATTCAAGGGAGATCGCCCGCCGGTTGGCTTCATTCCACAGTCCCTGAGCGGTGCGGCAGCCGAATTCCGCCCCTTCTCCAGGCAGGCGGCTCCCGTCGTTGCTCCGGCCCCCGAGCCTGTTGCAGCTCCGGCCCCCGAGCCCGTTGCGGCCCCGGCCCCTGAGCCCGTTGCGGCCCCCGCCCCCGAGCCTGTTGCAGCTCCGGCCCCCGAGCCCGTTGCAGCTCCGGCCCCCGAGCCCGTTGCGGCTCCGGCCCCCGAGCCCGTTGCAGCTCCGGCCCCCGAGCCCGTTGCGGCCCCCGCCCCCGAGCCCGTTGCGGCCCCGGCCCCGGAGCCCGTCGTCGAAGTCGAAATCGAAGTCGAGAAGATTCCGGAGCGTCCAATCGAGATTCCTCGGCCTGCGGCCTCGGAGCCTGCCGCTCCCGCACAGGCAGCCCCACAGCCTTCGAAGAAGCCTGCGGCGGCGGCTGAAGACGACGAGCTCGAGGCGCTTCTGCGAACTGCGGATATCGAGCGCGGCGTCATCGAGCGCGTCGATGCGGCTGAGGCGGCAGAGACTGCCCGCGGGAAGACTTCCGAGGACGAGGCGACGCTCCAGGACGTGCGCCTGTCCGAAGTCATGGCGGCTGAAGAGGCCGGCGGCATCATCATCGTGGATCCCAGGGAGGCGGCCGCCCCTGCGCCGGAGCAGCCTTCGGCCCCCCCGTCGTCGGCGACCGCTCTGATCGAGGAATCTCCAGAGCTTGTCAGCGAGATCGAGCGAATCATCGAGGAAACCCGGGACGTCACGGGCCAGCTCGACGAAGACGTTGGGGAGCCGCCCGAGCTGGCTCCCGACGTGCCCGAGCCGGCAGCACCCGCTGAGGAAGTGGCAGCCGTGGAGGCCGCCGTAGAGGAGGCCGAGGTCGAGGTGGAAGCCGAGGTGGAACCCGAGTCCGATGTCAGTGGCGAAATCGTGATCGAGCCGGAAAACGGCACCGAGATCGTGGCCGAAGAAGTCGTCGGGGAAGCGGACATCGACGTGGTGGACGAGTCAGGCATCGAGGTCGAGGAGGGTGGTGGTGAAGTCGCCCGGATGGAGAGCATTCCGGACGACTCGGCCGCTGCCGGTGCCACCGTGCGATTCGAGTCCGATGCCCTTGCCGCCGCTCTCGACGCACAGGAGAGCAGCGAGGAAGTGCACGTCCTCGAGGAGGGCTCCGCCGATATCGAGGTTCTCGAGGACGAAGAGGAATCGGGTGTCGCGGAGACGGCTGTGATGGAGAGCGTAGAGGTTGCGGATGCGGTAACGGGTGAGCCCGCACGACCGGACTTCTCCGTTACGGCGCAGATGGTGTCGCCGGTCGCTCCGCCGCCGCCGCCTCCTCCGGCGTCGCTGCCTCCGGAGGGGGGCTTCGAGACGGATTCCGAGTTCTGGGCTTACAAGCATCTCGAGGAAGACAAGGATCTCGACGAGGTGCTGGTCGGGGCATCCAGGGCCACGGCGGATGAGGACGACGGGCTGCTCCTGCTGGACGATGAGGTGGTCAGCAAGCCGAAGAAGGACAAGCAGAAGCCGACTCCGGCGGCCCCGGCCCCGGAGCCGGCACAGGTGCAGCCGAAGCCTCAGCCGGTCCCTCCCGCTCCGGCCAAGGCTGAGCCGCCGGCCAAGCAGCCGGCACAGGTCAAGGCTGAGCCGCCGGCCAAGCAGCCGGCACAGGTCAAGGCTGAGCCGCCGGCCAAGCAGCCGGCGCAGGCCAAGGCTGAGCCACCGGCCGTGCAGGCTACTCAGACCAGGCAGCCGGCCGTGCAGGCACCGGCCCCCAAGGCCGAGCAGAAGGGCAAGCAAGGCAAGAAGGGTAAGGGGGAAGCCGCAGCGAAGTCCGGTCAGGCAGCGAAGCAGCCTGCCAAGCCCACGCCTCCCGAGGTTCCGCCGCCCGTTGCCCCGGTCATCCCGATGGAGAAGGGGGCTCCCATCCGTCCGAGCTTCGAAAAGGCTGCCAAGAAGAAGAAGAGCCCGGTGGCGCTGGTGGTCGTGCTGCTCATCATTGCTGCGGCGGTGACCGCTGCCGTGATCCTCCTGGGCGGTCAAGACAAGGGCAAGGACGATTCCAAAAAGGTTGCACAGCAGGCCGAAGGCACGACCAAGGCCGCCGATGCCGAGAAGGCGAAGGCGGAGGAAGCGAAGAAGAAGGCAGAGGAGGCCGAGAAGGCAAAGGCTGCCGCGGAGAAGAAGAAGGCAGAGGAGGCCGAGAAGGCCCGCGCCGCGGCCGAGGAGAAGAAGAAGGCGGAGGAGGCCGAGAAGGCCCGGATCGCCGGGGAGGAGAAGAAGAAGGCGGAGGAGGCCGAGAAGGCCCGGATCGCCGAAGAGGAGAAGAAGAAGGCGGAGGAAGAGGCTCGCAAGGCGGAAGAGGCGAAGAAGGCCATGACGGCCGAAGTGCGCACGAAGTTCGATGCGGCCGTCAAGCCGATCCAGGATCGACTTACGGCATCGGCTGCCGTGATGGCGGAGGCGGAGCGAGTACTGGCCGAAGCGACGGCATTCAAGGCGGAGTTTGACGCGCTCAGTGCCAAGGAGCAGAAACAGAAGGCCGAGTGGGGCAAGGTGTTGACCGCAGCGTTGGACGAAGGCGCTAAGGTCAAGGAAGGCGGGGCCGCAGTCACGGCTTCTCTCCAGAAGCTGGTTGCCGATGCCGATGCAGCCACGACCTCGGAGGCGTTCGCTCCGCTCGATGCGGCCACCAAGGATGTGGCCGCCTCGGTTGAGCAGACCACGTCTGCGGCGCTTGCGTTCGTGAAGGGGTGGCATGCCCCCACCCTCCGGAAGAAGCTGGACGGCCTGACTGCCCGCAAGAAGCCGTTGTCCGAGAAGGCCTCCGCCTGGAAGAAGGTGGAGCGCTCCGAGGAAGCGGAGTCGGTCGAGAAGCTGGGCGAGACGCTCGATTCCGAGCTGGCTGCATGGAATGAGCTGGCAACCGGAGCGGACGGCATGACGCTCGAGACGGCGGGCGAGCTCCTCCCCAAGCTTGCAGAGGCCTACGCCGCCATGGACCGGCGGGATGAAGTCATCCGGGACGCGTTGGCCCGGAAGGTCGAGAAGGCAGCGGCGGTCGTCGACGATGGCGGCACGGCCAATCCACCTCCAGTCGAGACCGGTCTGACCGCCGCGCAGAAGAAGGAGCTGTCCCAGCTCGGCTCGAAGGTCGACAGCGCCCAGAACGACCTCAAGAAGCTGTCCGGGAAGCTCAAGGACAAGGCGGGGGAGTGGAAGAAGGCAGGAAATGAAGCCAAACAGAAGGATTTGGAAGCCATGGTCAAGGAAGTCGACGGCCTTCGGGAAGGGCTGAGCGACACCCAGGCCCTGATCAAGGAGTCGAAGCTGGACGATGCCAAGGTGGCATTCGGTTCGCTGGGCAGTGCCGTGACCTCGACCCGGAAGAAGGGGGAAGAGCTGCTCAAGGAGAAGGTCATGTCGGTCGATGCTGCGGCGGCTGCCGAGGGGGAGAAGCAGATCAAGGCCTTCCTCGACACGCTGAAGTGCCCGGGTGGCATGAAGAAGATGATCGTGAAGAACCCGGCGGCCAAGGATGACAAGAAGGCTCCGCCGTTCGTTGCGTACTGCATCGACTACTACGAGTACCCGGGCAAGGGGAGCATGCCCCAGGTCAACGTGAGCTGGGATGCGGCAAACGGGGCCTGCACGGCAGTTGGCAAGCGGCTCTGCAAGAACTCGGAGTGGCGGACGGCTTGCGGCGGGAAGTACCCGTACGGCTCCAAGTACGACGCCGACGCCTGCAATACGGTGGGCGAGGACGGACTGGAACGCCCGGTCCTGTCTGCGGGTTCCAAGCCCAAGTGCAAGAGCGGGTACGGCTTGTACGACATGGTTGGCAACGTGGCCGAGTGGACCGAAGAGAAGACGGTCAACGGCGGCGATTCCAACAAGACCGGCGAAGACGGAACGTGCTCCCGCTCGGCCAAGCGGTTCGGCGGGTCTCCGTTCGTCGGTTTCCGCTGCTGCGCCGACGCGAAGTGAGGCCTGGACTCGGCCGTTGCTTCGGCAGTCCGGTCGCACGAGCCCAACAATCCCTGAGTTGAACCGATGTTCGTGCCATTTCTCCTATCCCTCCTGGCTCCGGTGGTCATGTGCGGCCCGACCCCGCTGCATTCGCTGTGGGCTGGCCGGGCCGTCGAAGGGGGGGCGGGGGCTCCCGTTCCCACCGGGGAGCCGGTGGGATTCGTGGCCCGGGACGAACCAGCCGGCACGACGCTCCTGAGGATTGCGGCGCAGGTCCGGACCGGACGTGCCGACAAGGCCCTGGCAAGGCTCCGGGAGATGGCGGATGAGACGGCAAAGGACCCCTGGCTCAAGGAGGTGGCCGCCGTCCTCGAAACCCGTGCGCTCCTCGAGGCGGGGAGATTCTCCGAGGCGCTGGAGGCCTCTGCCGCCCGGCCCGGGAGGGACCACCCGACCTTGAGGGTGCTTCAACGGTGGTATGTCGCACGGGCCTACCTGGGCCTGGGCAAGCACGAAGAAGCGGACCGGCTGTTCCGGAAGCTCTCGGGCGACGACCTGGGACGCCACCTCGACCCGGAGCTGAGCCTGACCGCGCTGGACAACGCCGTCTCGGGCAAGCTCGAGCGGGCTGCGCGGCATTGGCTGTCGAGGGTATCCAGCTCCAAGTCGGTGGAGGAGAGCCGGCGGCTCTCGGCCCGTGTCAGCGCCTGGAAGCTGATGGGACGTCCCATCGATGAGACATGTCGACGCCTGTTCACCCGGTTTCCGTGCGCCCCGCTCCCGGCCGAGTGCGGGGAGCTGAAGCCCGATTCCCTGCCGCAGGCCGAGCGGTTCGAGCGGGCCGAGAAGCTCTTCTCCTGCTGGGGCTATGCCGAAGCAGCTGCCGAATTCGAGGCATTTCTCGCTTCGCCAGCAATGACCAAGCTTCACAACCGGTCGCGATTCTACCTGGCAGAAATCCACGCCAGGAAGCTGCGGGATGACCGGGCAGCGGCCCTGAAGCACTACGAGCACGTGGTCCAGAACGGAGGGGGAAGCCGCAGCTACGCTCTCTACCAGGTCGGCCGATGCCTGATGAATCTCGAGCGCTATGACGAGGCGCTACGGATCTTCGAGCAGTACGTTGCCAGGTACCCACGCGGCGAGTTCGCCGAGGACTGCTACTACTACTTCGGCTGGCTTCCGTACGACCACGACAAGCTGGAGGAGGCCCTGCCCGGTTTCGAGCGCTACCTGTCCCGCTATTCTTCCGGCTCGAAGCGCACCTATATCCTCTGGTTCAAAGCCTGGTCGCTGTACCGCCTGGGGCGACTGTCGGAAGCGGTTCCCGTGCTCACCCGCCTTTCTTCGTTCGGTAACGATATCGTCGCGGGGAAAGCCCTGTACTGGATCGGTCGGATCCACGAGCAGAATGGCAAGACCAAGGAAGCAATCGACGCCTTCGCCAAGGTGCTCAAGCGCTATCCGCTGAGCTACTACGGCGCATCGTCCTGGCGTCGACTTGCTGCCCTCGGCGACCAGCGGGAATATCCCCTCTTCGAGGTACCGCCAGCGTCGGTACCCGTTCCCTCGCCCGAGGCCTGGAAGGATCACGTGGAGAAGGAGCGGGAGAAGGAGATCCTTCCCGTGCTCGATGCCGTGTTCCTGGGGGAAACGGTTCTAGCCCGCCGGCTGTTCGGCACTCTGGACGGGGAGTTCGAGCGGCGCAAGGGGGAGGATGGTGCCCGCGCCTATCATTGGATCCATTCGCTGCTCGAGGAGCCGGACCGGATTCGGGAATGGGGCCAATCCCATTTCCGCCAGCGCGGCAGCACGCCGAGCCGACACGGTCGCCTGGGATGGATGCTCGAATTCCCGCGGGCCTACCAGCTCCTCATCGAGCAGGAGGGGATGGAGCAGCGGCTCCCTCCCTGGTTCCTCTATTCGATCATGCGCCAGGAGAGCCGGTACCGGCGCGGCGTGGTCTCCTGGGCCGATGCCGTCGGTCTGCTGCAGATCATTCCCCAGACGGCGAGCCGCACGGCCCAGATGCTGTCGATTCCGTTCGTCCGCGCGGACATGGTGCGGCCGGAGGTCAACATCCGCCTGGGTGCGGGCTACCTCGGGGCACTGGCCTCCGACTTCGGCCGGCAGCTCATCCTCGTGGCCGCCTCCTACAACGCAGGTCCCAACGCAATACGGGACTTCCTGGCCCGGAACAAGGACCGCGACCTGGACTTCATGATCGAGGAGATCGCATACAACGAGGCCCGGAACTACTGCCGCAAGGTCACCGGGCACGTGCTCAAGTACCTGGCCGTCTACGCGGACGACACGACGCGGCGGCAGGTGTTCGACATGCTCTTTCCACCCCGGGTCGATTTCGCTCCGGGCAGTGCCGTGCCGTTCTGAGGCAGCGAGGAGTTCCGCATGGAAACACTGTTGGGTGCTCTGGTTATTTTCGGGCTGAGGATCTGTGACGTGTCACTGGGTACCATCCGCATGATGGTCTCGATCCAGGGGCGTCGCTACATGGCCGCTGCCATCGCATTCGTCGAAGTGAGCATCTTCGTCGTGGCCATCGGCAAGGTGGTCGGGCAGCTGGACAACTGGGTCAACGTGGTTGCTTACTCCGGCGGGTTCTCGTGCGGGACCATGCTGGGGATCGTGCTGGAGGCACGACTGGCCCTGGGCAACCGCATCGTGAGGGTGATCACGCACCGGCAGAACGATCGGCTGGTGGATGCCCTGCGGGAAGCGGGGTTTGGAGTGACTCGGGTGGTGGGGGAAGGCAAGGACGGGACCGTCTACATGCTCTTCTCGGTCCTGCCGAGAAAGACCCTGGAGCGCTATTTCGCCATCGTGAGGGAATTGGCCCCCAAGGCATTCATCTCGGTCGAGGAAGCACGGGAGATCCTGCACGGACATCTTCCCGTTGCTTCGAAGTTGAAGTAGAATGCCGACTCGCCCCGTTGCCCCGTAGAGTATCCAGGAGGGATTGGTGCAGTCGGCGCTTACGCGACGCATCTTCGAACAGCGCTGGTTGGTGGCAACCATGGCGGTCCTAGCGGGCGGCCTTGCCGTGCGCCTTCCGGCGTTGAGCCAGGGGTACTGGTTTGACGAAGTAGTTTCGGCCGTAACGGCCCGTCTTCCCGTCGGGGATCTGCTCTTCCGCTCTGCGTTCCACGATTCGCACTCGCCGCTCTACTACCTGCTGCTGTCGGCCTGGACCGGGCTGTTCGGGCAGGCGGAGTGGGTTGCCCGTCTTCTCTCGCTGCTGTTTGCCATGTCGACCCTCGTCCTGCTGGCCATCTGGGTGCGAGGGCGTGGCCAGTGGGCCGCATTCCTTGCGGTCTGCCTGCTCTCGCTGTCCACGTTTCATGCCCACTACTCGGTGGAAGTGCGGGCCTATGGGCTCGTCGCATTCCTCGTGCTTGCGTATCTGATTCTCGCTGAGAAGGTCGGCGATACCCCGGACGTCCCGCTTCGCAACTGGGTGCTACTGGGGGTCGTGCAGTGTCTGACGGTGTTGTCGAGCGGCTACACGGTGCCGCTGGTGCTGGCGGCCAATCTCCACTTCTTTACGGCCCGGAAGCGGGGGCGCGGACGCCTGCTTCGCTGGGCGCTCGTGCAGATCTGGTCGCTTGCCGCCTGCTCCGTCTGGCTGCCGGTCTTGATGGTGCAGTGGTTCAAGTTCCCGGGAGAGCCGATGACGGACGAGGGGACCGCCTCCCTGGTCGTCGACCTGCTCATGTACCTGGGCCTGTCCACGGTGCACCCCTCTCAGGTCGTGACCGTCGTCGGTACGGTTCTCCCGCTGGCAGCCGCCGCGGTGGCCATCGTCCAGCGGCTCCGGCACGGGTCGCTGCCGGGAGAAGAGCCCGATTCCTCCGCCAACGGACAGCCGGTTTCCCTGGCGGCCCGGGTTCAGCTCGGGCTGGGTGTGGTCGCCTGCCTTGGCGGACCGCTTCTCTCGGTGGTGGCGATTCCCACGACCGAGACCACGCTTCCGCTCCTTGTGGGCGAGCTCGCCCGCAGCTATCCCCTGATCATCGGGGCCCTGTTTCTCCTGCTGGTTGGCCCCATGGTCAACTCGAGCCTCCTGTCTCGAGGACACGGCCTTCCCATGCTGCCGTTCGTCGTGCTCCTGTCCCTCCTGTCGCTGGGCGCGATGTTCTTCCTGCACAAGCCGTTCCACCCCCGGCAGGTCCTGTTCCTCGTGCCGCTGCTGTATGCTTTGGCAGCATCGGCCTGGCATCCCATGGGGATGATGGGAAAGGCCGCGGTGGCGGCCCTGCTCCTGGCACTGACGGGGCCTGCATTGACGGACCGAGAGCTGGCCTTCGAGCCGCGAACCGATCTTCGGTCCGCCGCACAGCTGATTTCGACTCGTGTTCCGGATCGGTCCCAGGCTCAGCCGGTCTTCGTGATTCCGATGTGGGACCGACCGGCTCTGGAGTTCTACCTTGGAGAGGACCGAGCGGAGGGGATCATGATCCCCCAGCGGATATCCCAGGCGGCCCTTGCTGCGGAGAGCGTGACGCTGGTTCTGACCCGAGAAGCATTTGAGCAGAGCGATGCGTTTCGAAAGAGCGTGGCCCATCTCCTGGGCCGTCGCTTCCAATTGAAAGAGACTGGCCGGTTTCGCGGCGTCTTCGTCGCGTGTTTCGTTCGTTCGCAAAAGATAGGAGCCACTCCATGAACGTCGCAGGTCTGAACTTCTCCATCGATTCCGCCGCCGCATTGCTCGTCGACGGCCGCCGCGTGGCTGCCAGCACCGAGGAGCGCTTCTCCCGGCACAAGCATGACCGGGACTTCCCGGCCGCTGCCCTGTCCTTCTGCCTGTCTCGGGCCGGCTTGAAGGCCTCGGATGTCGACGAGTGGGCATTCTTCTGGAACCCCGGCACTCACCTCGAGCCCATGCTCACCAAGCAGTCGAGCAACTTCCGACACCATGCGGAGTTCCTCTACTCGGTGCCGAACCACATCCTCCAGAGGCTGGGGCAGCCGGCCGTGCTGGCTACCCGACAAATGTTCTCCCTGGCCGGCGGCAAGGAGCTTTCCGTCCGCTACGTGGATCATCATGCGGCGCATGCGGCCGCTGCGTTCTTCAACTCTCCATTCGAGAGGGCCGCCGTTCTCACCGTGGACGGATACGGCGAGAAGACCAGCACCGGCATCTGGAGGGCGGCGGGCAACAAGGTCGAGCCGGTTCTTCGCATCGAGTACCCGCACTCGGTCGGCAACTTCTACGCGGCGTTCACCCAGTACCTCGGCTTCAAGCCCAACAGCGGCGAGGGGAAGGTCATGGGGCTGGCCTGCTACGGCGACCGGAGCCTCTACGAGAAGGCCCGCCAGCTCGTCCGCCTCACCGACACAGGGTACGAGCTCGACTTGACCTACTTCCTGTCGGGGCTCGACCGCACCACCCGCTACTCCCCCCGCCTGGTGGAGCTCTTCGGACCGGCCCGCAAGCCGGAGACCGAGATCACGTCCCATCACGAGAACGTGGCCGCGGCCATGCAGCTCGTGACCGAGGACATCCTGCTCCACCTGGCCAAGGTCGCCTTGCGGCTGACCGGTGAAAAGGACCTTTGCATCGCCGGCGGCGTGGCACTCAACGTGGTGTGCAACCGCCGCATCCAGTTCGAGTCGGGGCTGGACCGGATGTTCGTCCTTCCTCCAGCCGGTGACGCCGGCACGAGCCTCGGGGCGGCTCAGTATGTGTCTCACGTGATCCACGGGGAGCCGCGTGATCCCAACGAGTACCTCGAGTACCTGGGCTTCGAGAACTCGGACGCCGAGATCCGCCACCAGATCGTCACGGCCGGGGCCGCTCACGCCCACATCGACAACATCGAGCAGGTCACGGCCCGTCTCCTGGCCGCAGGCAAGATCGTCGGCTGGTTCCAGGGACGAAGCGAGTTCGGTCCCCGAGCGCTCGGCAACCGCTCCATCGTCACCGACCCACGGCCGGCCGAGATGAAGGACATCCTGAATGCCCGCGTGAAGTTCCGGGAGCCTTTCCGGCCGTTTGCGCCCTCCTGCCTGGCTGAAGCGTGCGGAGACCTGTTCGAGTCGGGCGTTCCGTCCCCGTTCATGCTGCGCGTGTACAACACGCTCCCGTCGCGGCTGAAGGACCTGGCCGCGATCACCCACGTGGACGGTGGTGCCCGGGTGCAGACGGTCACCTCCTCCCAGAACCCCCGCTACTACAAGCTGATCCAGGAGTTTGGCCGGCTGACGGGCGTGCCGTGCGTCCTCAACACGTCGTTCAACATCCGCGGCGAGCCCATCGTCAACACGGTCCGGGATGCCATGTTCTGCTTCTTCGGGACCGACATGGACTACCTGGCTGCCGGTGACTACCTGGTTGCCAAGTCTCCGACCGCACTTCAGGAAGCGCTGACCGGAAAGCGCCGCGACTGAGCCGCCTTCCCGACCCGCCGGCCTGCCTCGAGTTGCTCCCCCGCTCGTTGACGCTCCCCCGGCCGAGGCATTATGATGACGGGCGGAGGGATTGCCATGAGACACTCGGCTCTGGTTGCAGCATTGCTACTGCTCGTACCGGCTCATGCACTGGCCGGAGACGGCCCCGTGGCTGCCGCGGCGGGGATGTCGGTACCGATGGAACCCCCGGGAGCACCGTTTGCCCGGGACCATCGCGGGTACGGTTTCTCCCTCGAGATTCCGGGCCCGGTGGAGCACGAGCAGATCTGGCCCCAGGTGCACAACCCCCGGAAGTTCACCCTCCATGCCGTCTTTCCGGCCGGCCGCACGTTCGTCTACCTGTTCGTGTTCGACCTGGCCGACCGGGATGCGGACTGGTGGCTGTCCGAAGTGGTGGGATTCCTCTTCGAATCCGAGAACCTGGTCAGCGCCGGCATCACCGAGCAGGGCTATGACTACTACCTCCTCGAGATGCCCGGTGGCGGGGGCGCCCCGCCTTTCACCGAGGCCCTGATCATGCCGCCCGGGGGGCTCGCATTTCGCCTCACCTGCCAGGACTGCCACCGCCAGTCCGCATCGGCCGAGCTGGACCGCATGATCGACTCCCTCCTGGTTTTCTCCCTGCCCGCCGCTTCCCAGGTGACTGAAGGCGAGGAAGAATGAACGACAACCAGTTTGATGACATCAGCAGCTCTCCCCATCTGGACGAGTACCTTTCGCAGTTCGAGGACTGGTTCCGTGACTGGGGTGACAAGGAGTGGGAGAATCGGGTTCTCTCATCCGGGGCTGCCCGACTCAACGAGTTCGGGTACGACCCGTTCGGCATGTCGCCCGCGTTCATCCGCAAGGTGATCCCGTTCGTGCGGTTCCTGTACCGAGCCTACTTTCGAGTCACGACGCATGGACTGCACGAGCTGCCGACGACCCGCCTCATGTTCGTGTCCAATCACAGCGGCCAGATCCCGCTGGACGGGGCCCTCATCGCCGCGGCGGTGGCAGTCGAAGGCAGGCCGCCGAGAATTCTGCGCAGCATGGTCGAGCGCTGGGTTCCCTCTCTGCCGTTCGTCAGCCTGTTCATGACCCGTTGCGGCCAGGTCCTCGGTGACCCGGACAACAGCCGGCGTCTGCTCGAGAACGACGAAGCCATCCTGGTGTTTCCCGAGGGGGTTCGCGGGATCAGCAAGCTGTACAAGGATCGCTACAAGCTCCAGGAATTCGGCACCGGGTTCATGCGGCTGGCCGTCGAGACCCGCACCCCCATCGTCCCGGTCGCGGTGATTGGAGCGGAGGAAGCGGTACCTGCGCTCTACAACTTCCGTTGGCTTGCAAGACTGCTGGGGGCACCGTCCTTCCCGATCACGCCGACCTTCCCATGGCTGCTGGGGCTCGGCCTCCTCCCCTACCCGGTCAAGGTCCACATCTGGTTCGGAGAGCCGATGCACTTTACCGGAGATCCGGACGACGAGGACGAGGTGATCGACTTGAACGTCGAGAAGGTCCGTTCCAAGGTGGCCCAGCTCATCGCCCGGGGCCTCGAGGAGCGCGGCCCGTTCCCGTTCAGCATCCTGGGAGGGATTCGGCCATGAGCTGCATCGTGCTGACCGGAATCGCAGGGACCATCGGCCGTCTCCTGGCCCGCCAGCTTCATCTCGACCATGAGGTGATCGGCCTGGACCGCCGAGACCTGCCCGACCGGCCCAAGGATGTGAAAGTCTACAAGCTCGACATCCGGCGGAAGCGGTGTGAAAACCTCTTCCGCCGGCACAAGGTCGATGCCGTCATCCACCTCAACATCATGCACGACTTCCGGAAGCCGCAGGCCGAGCTGCACGGATTCAACGTGCTCGGCACGCAACGGCTGCTGGAGTATGCGGCGAACCACGGGGTGAGGAAGTTCATCTTCCTGTCCACGGCCAACGTGTACGGGGCTCGGCCCGACAATCCTCAGTACCTGACCGAGGAGGCGCTGCTCCTGGCCGGCGAAGGCTTCTCCGAGATGCGAAGCCTGGTCTCCGTGGACATGCTGGTCACCTCGTTCTTCTGGAAGAACCCTGAGGTGGAGACCGTGATCCTGCGGCCTGCGCACATTCTCGGGACCGCGGCCAACGGGCCTTCTGCTTACCTGTCGCTGGCGCACGTTCCCACGGTGCTCGGGTTTGACCCGATGATCCAGGTGCTGCACGAGTCCGAGCTGGTCCGGGCGATGGTCGCCGCCGTCGAGCCCGGACGGCGGGGGATCTACAACCTGGCCGGTCCGCCTGCGGCCCCCCTGTCGGCCCTGGTGAAATACCTCGGCAAGCGGACCCTCCCCATGCCGTACGCAATGCTTCGGGCGCTGGCCCAGCGCGCCTGGCAGATGGGGGTCGCACAGGTTCCCCCGCCCGAGCTGGACTTCCTCCGCTTTCCCTGCCTCGTCGATGATTCGCGGGCCCGGCGTGAGCTGGGCTTCCAGCCGAAGCTGACGCTGCCGCAGACGCTCGACCAGCTGAAGAGGTCGCCGGCCTACCGCCAGGGGGGAAGGAGGAGCTGACGCCAGGGCCGGGAGCAACCGGACTCCCGTGGAAGACGACAGCCCGCCAAATGCCGGGTTGCGTTGCTCCTCTTCGATTTGGGACGACTCAGGTCTCGACGCGGAAGACGGGAACCGGCTTCGAAATCCCCTTGAGCATCATCGGTTCTCGGGCTTCACAGCGGAACTGGTTTCGAATCCGCTCGTGCACCGTCTCGGAGATGAGCACCTCACCGGCTGCTGCAGCGGAGCAGAGTCTTGCCGACCGGTTCACGTGCGCACCGATGACGGTGTAGTTCAGGGTCCTCGACGACCCCATGAGCCCTGCCACCACCATGCCGCAATCGATGCCGACGCCGATTCCGATGCCCTCACCGATGATGGCCTCGGCCTCCACGTTGAACTCCCGCATGGCAGCCTGCATACGGACCGCGGCACTCACCGCGTTCACGACGTCCGAGTCTGCCGAGATGGGGGCTCCCCACAACGCCATCACCGCGTCGCCGATGAACTTGTCGAGGGTACCGTCATAGTCGAACACGATTTCGGCCATGCGCTCGAAGTAGTTGTTGAGCAGGGCCACGATCTCGGACGGGTTGTGCCGCTCGGCCAGGGAGGTGAACTTCCGGATGTCGGAGAAGAGAATCGTCACGAAGCGTGGTGCCCCGCCCTTTTCCAGCTCGAGCTCGCCGGCCAGCACCTTGGTGACGAGATTGGGCGACAGGAACCGCTGGAGCTTGCCCCTCGTGGCGGCCTCGTCCTCGATCTTGCGGGCCATGAACGCGTTCTCGATGGAGACCGCTGCCTGGGCAGCAAACCCCTGCACGCTGACTAGATCCCGCTCGGTGAACGCTCCCACACGACGCAGCGAATCCACGTGGAGGATGCCCAGCACTTCGTTTTCGCGGCTGAGCATGGGAACGGCCATGGCCGAACGAATCCCCTGCAGCACGATGCTGTGTGAGCCGTCGAACCGGCTGTCCACGACGGCATCGTTGGACAGGACCGCCTTCTTCTCCCGTACGACCCGGTTGACGATGGTGCTCGACACCGACATCTTCAGGTTCTCGTCGATGCCAGGGCGGTAGTGCTTCTTGGCCACGTACAGCCCTTCTTCCCCACGCTTGCGGAGAAGGACCATGGCGCGGTCGACTGCAGGCAGGAACGACAGCGTCAGCTCGAGGACCCGCTGCAGAAGCACGTTCAAGTCGAGCTCGAGGGCGATTTCCCGGTGAAGCTGGTATGCGAACCGCAGCTTCTCGTAGTCGCGGCGCAGGACATCGGTTTCCTGGATCATGGCAGCCGGGAGGAACTCGATCGATTCCTCCGCATCCACCATGGACTGAATCATGGGGGCATTGGCAGCCTCGGTGAGCTCGACGACTTCCTCCTCGGGCTGCTCCGGCTCGTCCTCGTAGGTGATTCGGGTGGCCCCGACCATGATGCGGTCGCCGTGGGCCAGCTTCGTTGCCTCGGTGAGGCGCTTGTTGTTGACGAAGGTGCCGTTCCGACTGCCGACATCCAGGATCTGCCAGCCATCGGGCCGCCGGACCACCTGGCAATGCTGCTTGGAGACCAGTCGGTCCATGACCTGGATCTGCTGGCTGGGGTGACGTCCGATGGAGACGTCGCCCGTCAGCTCGATACGCTCCGCCCCCATCTTCGGGGTCTCGATCACGAGGAACGCCATCCCAACCTCCCCTGCCCGGCAGTCTTCCTACTGGAACAGGTCGGTGAAAAGCCAGAGATACCCGCCGATCATGGCGAGGAGGAGCACGGCTCCGCCCGCGGCCAGGATCCACCACCGCCCCTTGCCCGCTCCTTCCGGTTCGGCCTTGGTCAGCTTGAGCCCGGAGACATCGCTCGAGCCGCTCTCCTCACGCGGGGCGGACTCGAGGGTCACGAGGGACCCCGACTCTCCCTTCTCCCCCTCGTAGTCCTTCCAGATGTCTTCGAACGGCGACTTCTTGCCGCGGAACGACTCGAGGTCGAGCGGTTGGAATCCTTCTGCCGGCATGACGCCGGGCAGATGTCCCATGCTGCTCAGGTTGATCACTTCTTCCTGGACGATTTCGAGCACCCGCCGCGGGATGGTCTCTCCCCCCTCGTCCTCGGAGAAGAGCAGCCGCATCATCTGGGCCACGTCGAAGTTGGTGACCTTCATGCCGCGGGCAAACAGGTGACGGACCAGGGCATCGCCGAAGTCGTGAGCGGACTGGAACCGCTTCTTCAAATCCTTGGTCAACGCCCGGAGGACAATCTCGTCCAGCTCGTGGTCGACATCGGGATTGGCTACCGAGGGGGGCGGCACATCGCACTTGCGGACCAGCTCCACGGTCTCGAGGTCGTTCTTGCCCATGAAGAGGCGCCGCCCGGTCAACAGCTCGTGCAGGATGATGCCGGCCGAAAAGATGTCGGCTCGGGCATCCACCGTCTTGCCTTCAGCGGCCTCGGGGGACAGGTAGGAGAACTTGCCCTTCACGACGCCGGGGTCGGTGGCCTCGAGCTGGGTTGCGGCCTTGGCCAGCCCGAAGTCGGTGATCTTCACTTCCCCCTGCTTCGAAATCATGACATTGGGCGGGCTGACATCGCGGTGGACGATGTTGAGCGGCTTGCCGTCGTCTCCGACCGCCCCGTGAGCGTGCGCCAGGGCCTTGCACAACTCGACGATGACGTAGACCGCGATCTCGACGGGAATCCGGTATCCCTTCTCGGTGGCGGCCTGCTGGACCTTGCGGACGTTGGCACCGTCCACGAACTCCATGACGAGGAAGTAGGTCCCCTGCGCCCGGCCCACGTCGAACACCTGGGTGATGTTGGCGTGGTTGAGGCGCATGCTGAGCCGCGCTTCGTCGATGAACATCTTGATGAAGGTCGCGTTGGTGGCCAGGTGCGGGCGGACACGCTTGATGGCGACCTGCTTCTGGATTCCGTCCAGGCTGAAAGCGTATCCCCGGAAGATCTCCGCCATGCCGCCGGCATCGACCTTCTCCGCCACCTTGTACCGCTGCTGCACCGACATCCGCCCCCTCCAGGCGCCCTATTATAGATTTCCAGTGCGAACCCGCAATCAAATAAATCAGGCTCCCGCCCACACGAGAACTTCCTTGCGCGCGCGGGCAAGGATGCTAATGTACCGGCAACGGAGGGAATTCGATGCGCATCCCGTTCCTCTGCCTGCTGCTCCTGGCTTTGCCCTGCTCGGCTCAAGAGAAGATGAGCCGGGAAGATACCGCGGCCATCCTGTTCTCCAACCGGTTCTCCTTCACGGCCGACGGCGAGCCCGTGCTGTCCATCCGGATCATGGAGGAGCAGAAGTCCATCAGCTTCATCGCACCGGACGGTCTGGCCGTTCAGCCCTCCGGCCCCGGCGGCCCGACCGTCGAGGTGAAAGGCAAGCTCACCTGGACGCTCTCCACCTCCGGCACGGCCCCCGCAAAGCTCGGGTGGCAGGTCGTGCTCGATGAATGGCCCACCAACGACTTCGAGCGTGGGCGGCAGGCAGCGGCCCGTTTCTCGGCCCAGGGCGTGCAGACCACCCGCATCGAGCTGGGTACGCTCTTCAGCTTCCAGGGCACGGTCTTCGATACCCGGACGACGTTGCTGTGTACCCAGGAAGCTCTTCCCACGTCACGGGAGGCCGAGCAGCTCAAGTCGAAGATGGAAGCCCTCTTTCCCGGTACCTACCGCCTCGTCGAGGTGCTCGTTGAGCGCCCCTCCGGAGACGTGATCCTCGAGCAGCGGGACCGGGGCCTCCGCCTGGTCGCCAGGAACGCTATCTGGTTCGAGCCCCTGGGAAGGGAGCTGACCGTTGAGAACGTCGAGTTCGCCAAGGGATTCCCGTGGCACGGCCGGGAAACCCGAAGCTACACCGGGCAGTTCTATGGCGCCGTGGATCGCTTCGGCATGCTGGCAATCGCCAACGTGCTGCCGGCCGAGCAGCTTCTGCGGGGCCTGGTGCCGGCCGAGATCTACCCCGACTCGCCGGCCGAAGCGCTCAAGGCACAGGCTGTGACGGCCCGCAATGAGCTGTTCTCCAAGATTGGTCACCGCCACCTGTCCGACCCGTACCTCCTGTGCGGCGACCAGCATTGCCAGGTCTACAAGGGGCTTGGCGCGCATCGCAAGCAGGCGGACCAGGCGGTGCGGGATACCCGGGGACACGTGATGTTCGATGGCGACGGCAGGCTGGCCGATGCCCGCTATCACTCCACTTGCGGAGGGCACACCGAGAACGCGGTCGAGGCCTGGCCCGAGGTGACATCGCCCAATCTCGTGGGGCGCACGGACTCCCTCTCGGGCAAGGGAGACCCCTTCGCCCCGATCACCGAGGATGAGGTGGCCTCGTTCCTCGAGAATCCCCCGGACAGCTACTGCGGCAAATCCCCCAAGGGCAAAAGCACGTTCCGCTGGACCAAGACGCTCTCCGCCAAGGAAATGGACGCCAAGGTTGCTACAACCCGGGATGTCGGCTCGGTCCGCTCCGTGACGGTCCTGCGCCGCGGCGTGTCGGGCCGCGTGAACCACATCCGGATCCAGGGGAGCGCCGGAGAAGTGGAGGTCAAGGGTGAGCTGGTCATCCGCCGCCTGTTCGGTGGGCTCAAGAGCAGCCTGTTCGTGCTGTCCCCCACCCTGTCCAACGGCAGCGTCACGGCCTGGACGTTCAAAGGCGGAGGGTTCGGCCACGGCGTCGGCATGTGTCAGCTCGGGGCCGCCGAGATGGCCCGCGCGGGCAAGTCGTTTCTCGACATCCTCCAGTTCTACTACAAGTCGGTGACGGTCAAGAGGATCTATTGACCATGACTTCCCGTCTCGGCCGCGTCGCTCACAGCCGCCTCATTCCGCCTGCCGTGCTGGCCGGGATCTACATCTACCTCCTCGCCCTGCTCATTCCCTTCCTCCGATTCAACAATCTGCTCAAGGGGGACGGGGCCGGCCACCTCATGCTCGTCGAGTTCACGGCCGATTACCTCCTTCCCTTCGGAACGGGCTGGTGCGACCGGGTCTGGACCGGCTTTCCCGCTGGCCAGCTGTATCCCTCGCTGTTCCACGTGCTGGCCGGGCTTCTCTCGTTCGTCACCGGCTCGGTTCTGGCGGTCAAGCTGATCATCACAGCGGTCTGGCTCACGCTTCCGGCACTGCTCTTCGTGCTGGCCGGACGACTGGCCGACCGGGGAGCTCATCGCTGTCCCCTGCTCCATGCGTCGCTTCTGCTGGTGACCTGGAGCGGGGCCAATGTGCCCTCCTCCATCCTCAAGAGCCACGAGGCGTTCGGCACCAACCTGGAGTCGTCGGTTGCCAACGGGATGTACCCCTCGGCATTGGGTTTCCTCTTCTTTGTCCTCGTCCTGATGCTGGTCGCCAGGAGGGGACGAGTCCGGCCCGTGGCCCTGGGCATGTCGTTGGCGGCCTGCGTGCTTTCCCATCCGGTGTGGGCGCTCCTGGCGGCCCTGGCGGCCACGACGGCAGCGGCCCGGGACCTGCTCCTTCCGAGACGGAGCGATACGGCATCTGCCGAAGCTTCCGTGGGCCAGGGCTCCTCCCGGCCAATCCTCATCTGGCCTTTCCTGCGCTATGCCTTGGCCGCTTCCCTGGCCTTCAGCCTGTCCGCCTTCTTCGTGATTCCCATGCTCGCCCATTCCGAGCTGATGGACCCCATCCACCTGTCCTCCAAATGGGGGGCCGGAATCTGGGCCATGGCGACTTCGGCATTCGTCGTCATCGCGTGGCGCTGGCGGAGGATGCCGCCGGGCACCCACCTCCTGGCGGTCATGGGGCTGGTGATCGTGCTGGGCACGGCCGTCGGCGACCGCATGGAGCTGCCCTTCCATTTCTTCCGCCTTACGGTTCCGATGATGTTCCTGGTGCTTCCCGCGTTGTTTGCAGCCCTCCACTTCCAGCACGACTCGGCCCCGCTGACCGAGGATACGGACAGTTGTGCCACGCCGCCGGCCACGGGTGACGGCCGCTTCGTACCGCTGCTCCGGTTCGCCAATTTCGTGATGGCCCTGGTGCTGACCGGGCTGTTCCATGCGGCCCAGGTTGCCGAAATGAAGGGGAATCCCGACCTGCCTCGGCTCAAGCTCCCCGGCTATTCGAGGACCGACGGCCGCATCCTGGCTCTGGCGGAAGAGCTGCACACCCCCGGCTACATGGCGCTCCCGTATGGCGTAGTCTGGGCGGGCGGTGCGGTATCGCATGGCATTTCGGTGGAATCGGCACCAGCGGCCCAGGCCGTAGTGGGGCTTGCCACGCGTCTCAACCCGGGGGTCTACACCTGGGGCGTGGACAATCGGGACAACCCGGTGCTCCAGGTTCCGGACCCGGAGCTTCACCTCGGGAGACGCCAGCTCGACCTGCTCGGCTTCTCGCACCTGCTGACGGACCGGATCGACCGGATTCCCCCCTGGGCCACCGCCACCAAGGCCCCGGTGTCGTTCCGGTTTCCCAACTTCATCGCTCCCCATCCGGACGACCGGGAGCGCCTGGGTCGCCACTTCGAGTTCACCCGCGATGGTACCGAGCTGGTATTTCGACTCCATCCGCTGGGGGGGTCGGGGCTGGTGGATTCCACCCTCCCCTTCCTCGGAGTCCCTGCCGACCTGCTGCGCAAGTATGCCATGCTCTGGTTTGCCAACGGAGGCATTGCCCCGGTTCCCACGGCAGGATTCGAGGGCGAGCTTCTCCCGGATTCTGCGACGAAAGTCGAGGTCCTGGATCTGTCCGAGGCGGGAGATCGCCTGGTTCTGCGACGCTCCGGAGGGGCAGCGTCTGCCCCGGTCTACGTCAAGATCCCCTGGCACCCGCACTGGGAAGCGCAGGAGGAGGGCGGAGTTGCGCTCCCCCTCTACCGGGCTGGGCTCGGCATGCTGGTGCTTGCCCCGCTCGGGACTTGGACGCTAGAATACCGGCCCGGCTGGTGCGATGTCGTCGGGAGGGCCCTGACGCTGCTCGCACTGGCCGCTCTGGCGGTGTTCGGCATGGTCCTCATCCGGCATCACATCGTGAACGACCTGAAGCGGCCACCTGAGGTCCCCGTGGCCCCCGGCGGAGGCAGCTCATGACCGCGGACAAGCTGGTCGTCCGCAATCGGCGGGCGACGTTCGACTATGAGATCGAAGAGCGCTTCGAGGCGGGCCTCGTGCTCACCGGGAGCGAGGTGAAGTCGCTTCGTGACGGCAAGGCCAGTCTTGCCGAGGCGTTCGTCCAGGAGGACGACGGAGAGCTCTACCTGGTCCAGTGCCACATCGCCCAGTATCCGTTTGCCAACATCCTCAATCACGACCCGCTCCGGAAGCGCAAGCTGCTCCTCCATGCGGAGGAGATTCGCCGGATCATCCGACGGATCACGGAGAAGGGCTTCACTGCGGTCCCCATCAGCGTTTACTTCAAGAACGGGAAGGCCAAGGTGGAGGTCGGGCTTGCCCGCGGCAAAAAGCAGGCCGACAAGCGGGAGGACATCAAGAAGCGGGATGCCGAGCGGGATGCACGCCGGGAGCTCCGGGAACGAAACCGATGAGGGGCTCGGTTCCTGGATGCCAGTGGGGGAAGGGGCGATGACGGACCGTTCGACATTGGCGGTGCAGAAGGCGCTGGTCGCTCACCTCAAGCGCCGGCTCAAGCAGCACATTCCCCAGACCCCCGAGCTCGACCGGTACTACGAGGAGTTCCGACGAGAGCTCACGGACTTCGGGGTGCCGTCCTGGCCGGGAGAGCTCCTCGCCGCTCTCGGTGCGGCACAGGTCGCGTACGTCGGGGACTTCCACACTCACGTTCAGTCGCAGAAGCTGGTGGACCGCCTGCTCACCATGCTCCATGACGAGCACCGCGCCTCCATCGCCCGGGACCCGAGCCGCCCTCCCCCGCACCGGGTCAACGTGCTGGCCATGGAGGCGTTCCTGTCGCGGCACCAGCCCCACCTGGACCGGTTCATGGCCGGCGAGTGCACGTCGGATGAGCTGCTGGAGCTGGTCCGCTGGGATCGGACCTGGGGCTTTCCCGCTGCCGGCTACCTTCGCATCCTCGAGACCTGCCGCGACCTGGGAATCCGAGTCGTGGGAATCAACAGCACGGCCCGGGGTGAACGGACGCTCCATCGCCGAGACCGTCATGCCGCCCGGATCATCGCCCGCCTGCACAAGGAGAACCCCCACGGCCTGGTGATGGTCTTCATTGGAGACCTTCACGTGGCCGTCGAGCACCTGCCCGCACGCGTCCTCGAGCAGCTCGCACGCAGAAACCGGACCATCCAGGACTGCATCGTCTACGTGAATCCGGAAAGCGTCTTCTGGGCACTGGCCGAGAGCGGGCTCGACTACATCGTCAACATCGTCAAGATCACGCACCGGCAGTTCTGCGTGATCAACTCCACGCCGGTGGCCCGCTATGATTCCTACCTGCGCTTCGTCGAGGGGGTCATCGAAGAAGACGACCCCGACGACTTCGCCCCGGCCTCGGCCGACGTGGCCGACTACATCCGGGAGCTGGCCGGGCGAATCGGCCGCTTCCTCCAACTGAGCCGTTTGTCGCTTCCCGATGTCGACATCGTCGTCTGGCAGAACCCGGACGAGACTGCCCAGCAGCTCGCCACACGACTGGACGCCCCAGCCGACAGCCCCGCCCGCGTGAGGGCGGCCTCCCTGGCCCGACATCCGCTGGCCATCACCGACAGCAGCCTCCTCATCCACTCCTTCACGCTCAACGATGCCGCAGATGCAGCGGCGCGTCTCGTGCTCCAGGCGGGCGGGTGGCGCCAACGCTTCCTTCCGGCCGGCCGCTCCTTCTTCGGCGACGCGCTGTTCGAGGCGCTGGCCTATTTCGCATCCAAGGTGATCAACCCCAAGCGGGCCTGCAAGAAGGAGGACGATCTCCGTCAGTGGGCGAAGCAGTCGCACTCATCCCGCCGAGTCCGCAAGGCCGTCAACGTCGGCGCCATCGAGCGCTTCGTCCTTCCGCATCTTTCGCTTCTGGCGACCCTCGGGGGGGACTCGACCAACGTGCCCCTGCCCACTCTGCCAGCCCCCCGCGGGCTCACGCTGCCCGCCCGCATGGAGGTGACCCGAGTCATCGGCCATCGGCTCGGAGAGAAGCTCTTCTACTATGCGCACGTCGGCCTTCCATCCCGCGTGGCCACCCGCCGGAGCCGTGACCGGTATCTCGACCGGGCGACCCTCTCCCGCACCTTCCGGCAGCCTCCGCCAACCGAAGCCGACGCACGGCGCCTCTATCTCGAGCTGTGGAAGAGCGCGGCCCAGGTCCAGGAGCACCACGATACGCGGGCAAAGTGGCTGTAGGCCGGATGGTCCTGGCCTGCCTGACGGCTTGCGAGGTGGCGTCGCCTGCTGTCGGCATGGCCTCCCTGACGGCATGAGAGGGTGCGGCACCTGCCGTCGGTGCGGCCTGCAGATGTGCCGCCGCAGAATGCATGGAGGACGCATCGGCTGAACTGTGCGCCTGTCAAGTCATGGGGATTCCCACTGCCGTGCTTGTAGCCTCCCTCGGGAGGCGCGAGACCGCCGAAGCCTCCTGTCCTTGGAGGCCCGAAGAGCGAAGTAGGATGGCGAAGTCGGGCGAGCGGTGGGGCTGCTCGTTTCGCCAGAATCGCTGGCAGTCGGTCGGCCAACGATTCCGGGGAAGCGAGCAGGCCCCCTCGGCCCCGCCGGCCGGTGCCGGCGGGGATCCTCCCCCAGAGGGGGAAGCCAATGACGGCATTGCCCGCGGCAACGGGTGTGCTGGCGCACAGGGTAGCCGATCTGACGCAGTCGCCTCAAGCGCCTCGGCCGTCGGGTTGCCCGCACCCAGTGTCCCTCTCGCCGCCTCGGCCGCCAGGTTGCCCGCACCCACTGTCCGTCTCGAAGCATCGGCCGTCCGGTTGCCCGTACCAACGGCTCAAGGCGATGCATCGGCCCTCGGGTTGCCCGCACCGACGTCACATCTCCAGGACACAGGCCTTGCAATGCAAACCCGGGCATGCGCCATAACCCACCTGGGAATCTCAGATGGGCCGCTTTCCGGGCCTTTGCGCATAACCCCGAGTTGTCGGCTGGAGTTGGCGGGGATAGGCCCCGGTTGCGCCGGCTGATGTCACAAAGATGGCACAGGGGTGGCGACAACAACGGGCCCCCAATTGGCACTGTCAGCCGCACTTGGCGGCGCAGTACTTGATGGCCTCGCTTGCGCAAGTAGTATCCCAGATAACGTTGCAGCAGAACACGTCCATCGCGCAGACGCAGATCTCGATGGTGTGGTCGGCGCATCCGACTGAGCCGTTGGCAATGCAACAGTCTCCCCCGCAGGAGCCGCAGAGGTCACTTTCTTTGGCGCATACCTCGTCCCACTGTTTGTCGCAGCAGAACTGGTCCATGAAACAAACGCAGTCCTGAACCGATGCGTTCCCACACCCCTTGCCGAAATGGGCGATGCAACAACTCGGATTCTGGCAGACCCCGCAGTCCAGCCCACAGGAGCTGCAGTTCTCCTCGCCATTGCATTTTCCGTCACCGCACGCAGTACAGCCACAATCTGCGGGGCAGATGACGCAGTCCTCGCCAGTATCGCAGCTTCCATCCCCGCACCACGGAACGTACTTGCAGGTTCCTTCAGAGCACTCGTAGTGCGGCTCGCAATCACCGCATGTTCCCCCGCATCCGTCCTCTCCGCACTGCTTGCCATCGCACTTCGGTTGGCACGCTGTGCACTCCCCCATGCTGCAGAACTTCCCCGCCTTGGCGCAGTCGGTTCCCCCCGATACCGGGCCGAGGCCCAGAGCATCGCACGCGGTGGCAACCTCGCCGGAGCACACCAGGCTGTTGGGTGTGCACTGCCAGGGCAGGCACTGACCGTCCTTGCAGGAGTGCTGAGGCGAGCAGTCTTCCGTCGTTGAGGAAAGGCCATCCGCGGAGCAGTGCCCGAGCGAGTCGCCATCGACACAGAAGTTGGTGGATGGGGAGCACGCAAGGTCCAGGCACTTGCCGTCGCTGCACACCTTCTGCTGCGTCTTGCAGTTCGTCTGGCTGGCATAGCCGCTGCCGAGGCTGTTGCAGACGTTGGCCATGTCCCCCACGCAGGCCGCCTTGCTCGGCTCGCAGACCCAGGCCTTGCACTCGCCGGACAGGCAGAACTGCTGGGCATCGCACGGCTTTGTCGAGTAGTTCATTCCGTCGTTGAGACAGGTGGCCGCGGTCACGTTGTCAGCGCAGAACTTCTCGTTCGGCACGCAGACCGTGTCAATGCAGGCACCGTTGAAGCAATGCTGCTTCTTGGCCTGGCAGTCCTCCTGGTACTGGACGGAAAGACCGTCGCCGGAGCAGACCTTGTAGACTTCGCCTGTGCAGAACACGCTGCCCGGCTCGCAGAGCCACGCAACACAGTCTCCCCCAAGACAGGACTGTTGGGCGGAGCAAGGCTCCTGGACAACGTCCAGGCAGTTCTCCGCACATTCGCCGACCGTTGACCCATCGAAACACGACCTGGCGCCAGGTACACACGAACAGGCGACGCAGCCATCAACCATGCAGAACTGGTCCAAGGCGGCGCAATCGGTCTCAGACTCGACCGACTTGCCGTCTGCGGAGCAGACCTTCAGAGTGTTCTCCTCGCACCACACGGCTCCGGGGTCACACGCCAGATCGTGACAGGCTCCGTCCTCGCAGAATTGAGATGCACCGCACGTCTGCGAAACGGCCTCCCCGCTGCCATCCTCCTTGCACGTCACCACGTCGAGCCCGTCGCATCGTGATTCCCCGCCGGTACAGACCTCCGAAAGGCAGTAGTGCTCGAGGCAGAATTCGTCCTCCTCGCAGTCCGTGGAGGCGAAGCACTCGACGCACAGGCCCCGCTCCTTGTCACAAAGCAGCCAGTGCTTCTTGCAATCCTTGTCCGACGTACACGGGATGGCCTCGTGGCATGCGTGGTCGGCACCACAGGTCTTGCCCTCATCGCAGTCCTCGTTGCCGATGCAGACCACGCACAGCCCCGAATCGGGTTCGCACAACAGGTCGCCCGGACAGTCCTTGGTCGACTTGCACGGGAACGCCTCGCACTTGCCTTCGGCGCTGCACTGTTCCATGAGCATGAGGCACTGGCCGCATTCGCCGCCGCAGCCGTCGTCGCCGCACTCCTTGCCCTCGCAGACCGGAACGCAGGCATCACCCGAGGCGTCGCCACCGCCGCTCTTGTCCCCCACGACATCCTGCGGTTCGATCTTGCCGCCATTGACGCTGCCGGAACAAGCCAGCATCAGCGCTGCCAGGGCCAATGCAATCGACCTGACCATGATCATGCCTCCACAACGGACGTCCAGTGCGTTTCCGCTGCGATGATAGTACATCGGGTGCGGGGAGTTGGCCAGCGGGAAGGCGAGGAGCTCCGGGGTGCCACGCGATGCGGTTCCACGTCCAGTCGCCGGTCTACGCTGCCCAGCATTCACGGGGTACGGGACACTACCGCCGCCCGTGGGCCTTGCAGATGCAGCACGAGCAGCGTCTCGACCCGGTGAAGTGCCGCAGACCCACGAGCTTCCCTCGACTGCGGTCGACCCGAGGCTCGAACCGATTCCAGAGATCCACTTCGCTGTTCTCGATCTTCCTGCGCAGGGCGTAGGCAGCAAGATCGGCCATCTGGATCATGGCGGTCAGGCCGCTGTCCACGAACAGCGGCGTTTCCACGATGTTGTGGATCTTCTTCCAGAAGGTGCCGAACCGATGGAACTCCCTGGCCATGTGGGTGAGCCGGGTTGCCACCTTCTCGTTGTTGTCGTGCACGACGATGCCGGTTGCTCGACGACGCTCCAGGAACGACTGGAAGCGCGTGAGCACCTGCTCGAACGCCGCCTCGTACAGAGACAGCCCACGCCGGTTGGCGAAATCCGACTTGGAGACCGCCTCTGCGAAGATGCGGGCATCGTCCCACTGGCCGATCTGCGATGCCAGACGGTCGAGACAGTCCAGCCGCTCGCTCCGTAGCAGGTGCAGGTACGGCTCCGTGGCACGACAGTACCGGCGGTAGGCCTTCAGCTTCTCCGGCGCCCCCTGGATTCCGAGCACACCGGCGTGCGCAGCGCGTTCCTTCTTTGCCGCGGCCACCCTGCCTCCGGAGTCCAGATCCGGCAACCCCTCCACCTTCTCCTGGTCCACGTATCGGCGAGCCATCCAGGCCGTGTGGATTTCGACGCCCTCCAGGTGGAACTCGCGCTTCACCGCCTCCAGAGCGTGGTCGTGTTCCTTCCACCGCTCTGCACGGATCGCGAGGCCGAGAAGAACGAAGTGGTCGGTCCCTCCGCTCCCCTCCTCGACTCCCGATTCGTCGACGTACAGGATGTACAAGGGCACCCCTTAAATGACAACGGCGTCTGGGGCGGAACCCAGAGGCTCCGAAGGAGTCGCATGGCGTCTCCTTCCCCAGTCGCCGAAGGTAGAATACCATCCCCGCCGCGCATGTAAAGCCCTTTCTTCGAGCCTCCGCCGCCCTCCCGCCCCACATTCCGCCTCTCCCCGCTTGACAAAACCATGCAGTTCTGGCATAAAGTATAGTCAGTAGTTGCTAGCAATTACACTATGACAACTGACTAAAGGACATTGAACATGACCGACGCTAAGCATCACCGACTGATTTCGGTGCAGGACGCAGCAAGGCTGCTGGGAGTTAGCGAGTGGACGATGTACCGCTGGGCAGGCAAGGGAGGGCGGATAGCCTCGTACAAGCTGGGCCGGCGCAGGGTCGTCTCGACCGCGGACCTGGGACGGTTCCTCCGGGAATGCCGGGAGGAGCCGGGACTCAGGAAAGGGGCAGGTCGCCCGGGAGGGCGGAAATGAAGGCAAGGCTAGCTGTACTAGTGATACACCTCATACCAATCAAGAATCGGTTGACAAGAAGAGTCAGTCATGGTATGCAAGGGAGAGCAGCCGGGCTGGCGGGGCTGGCCGGACCGGACAAGCGGCTCTTTGACAACCAGGGGGATGGCGCATGCCCCTCAGACGACGTGAGGAGGTAGGGGCATGAAAGTGATCAAGAGGGGCAGCACTTACTGCATCGACTACCGAGACCCGACTGGACGGAGGGTGCGCAGGGCTATCGGCCCGGACCGAAAGGTGGCCGAGGCGGCGCTCGCCAAGGTCAGGGTCCAGATTGCCGAGGGCAGATTCCTGGACAAGGCGGAGAAGCCCGAAGAAGTCGCGTTTTTCGAGATGAGGCGGCGGTTTCTCGACTGGGGCAAGGGGAACAAGCGCTCCTGGTCCCGCGACGAGCTTTGCCTGCGCCATTTGGGCGATTTCTTCGGGGAGCGCCCCCTGAGCGAGGTGTCGAGCTTCCTCGTCGAGCAATACAAGCGCAGCCGACAGGCGAAGGTGTCCGCACGCACGATCAACATCGAGCTTGCCTGCCTGCGCAACCTGTTCAACCGGGCGATTGCCTGGGGACTGGCCCGGGACAACCCGGTCCGGAACGTGAAGTTCTTCCGGGAGGACAACTCCCGGGTGCGATACCTGACCCCGGACGAGGCCCGGTGCCTGCTGGGGCACTGCCCGGGAAACATCCGCCCGCTCGTCGTCCTGGCACTGCACACCGGGATGCGAAAGGGGGAGTTGCTGGGCCTGCGCTGGGAGGACATCGACTTCGCGTCGCGGACGATCCACCTTCGACACACGAAGAACGGACGACCCCGCGACGTGCCGATGACCGAGACCGTCGCTCGGATGCTGCTGGAGATGAAAGCCGTCACGCCCGGGAAAGCGCTGTTCTACACCGCAATCGGCAGGAAACGACCGCTGCGGGACTTCAGGACCGCATGGCAACGGGCGCTGCGGCTCGCAGGAATCTGGGACTTCCGGTTTCACGACTTGCGGCACACGACGGCCTCGACCCTGGCGATGGCCGGGGTGGACATGCGGACGATCCAGGAGATCCTGGGTCACCGGTCGCCCGCCATGACTCAGCGCTACGCGCACCTGTCGCCCGAGCACCAGACGCGGGCGATATCGAAGCTGGACGAGGTGATGGCCGTGGGGGACGTCGGGCACCAGCACAGCCACGGGCAGCAGCACACACACCACCCGGAGCGTGAGCGACGGGCCGCGTCGCACAAGCAAGGCAGCGGCCAGGGGCACGGGCACCACGGCGAGCAGGTTATCCGGAAAACGGGACGGAAACCTCGCGTGTGCGCGCCTTGTTAGAGCGCTTCCTGGCGCAGACGCATCGAAAACGGCTCTCACTCTTGTGGCAGTTGGGCACAAATCCGGCACACGGCAGGCCCCTCCGAAAAGGGGGAATGACCGCGGGCCTTGAAATCAGGCAGGGTTATGGCTCTTGGCGGAAGCTGAGGTCACCGGCCTTGCAAACCTGCGACCTGGCGACAGCCGCTGCTGGCTGGCCGGAGCCGTCTGCCCCCCTACTCCACCCTCACCTGCATCTCGAACGTCCTGCTTTCGCCCGGTTCGAAGTGCAGCTTGCCGGTCCAGACCTCGGCTTCGAGCTCGTTGAGGGAAGCCGGATAGGAGTAGAGCCAGGTGTGCTCGAACTGGCCGGCATCGAAAGTCTGCGTGAGGGTGAGGCCCTTGTCACCGGTGAAGGTCCAGCTTCCGTTGGGCATGTCCTGATCGTAGAAGGCGATCCCTTCCCTCATGTTGGTGATGATCTGGGCCATGTCGGGCTCGACCTTCTTGCCGGACAGGTCGTCGAAGTGGACCGCGGTGGTGTGGATGTCGCCCAGATTCAGCTCGAGATGGAATCGGAAGCGATCTTCACGGGCGCCGTCCGAAGGATTGGTGGCCTTGGTCGTGACCGTCAGGACGGGCTCTGCCGCGTCCAGGGTGAAGGTGCGCTGGAGCTGGTAGCCGTTGAGCGTGCTCTGGGACACGGTGACGGACAGCGGGGCGGCGGACACGACGGTCGCAGGCTCGACCCAGCCGTACGCCTCGAAGAAGCCGCCGATGCGGTCCTCCACTCCGCCGGCAAAGGGGAAGAACAGGTTGGGAATCACATTGTGAGCCGTGACGACCTTGCCCGTCGGCTTGTGCACGATGCGCAGAGCACGACCGCCCAGCGAAGGCACAACCTCGACCTGCAACAGAGGATTCTCGATGACCTTGAGCGGCAGCGGTGAGGCCACCAGGGAGTAGACGAGCGCCAGCAGCTCGACGCTTCCACCCACTTCCCGCAACGTCGTGAAGCCGTGTGCGGCCATGCGGTCGAGGAACTCGGTCACCTCCGCTGCCGTCGCAACGGGGCCTTTCCACTTGAGCTTGCCCTCCAGCAGCTCGTATCCGTTCCGAGGGAAGATGCGGGCATACGTGAGCGGCATCCGGGCGACTTTGACCCGCTCGAGCAGCTCGGCATCGTCCTTGACCGCGGCCTCGGCCTGGTCGAACGACACGGCGGCCTTGTCCATCACCTCGTTGGACAGGTATCCCTGCCCCGGATTGGTGTAGAGGTGCATGTGGATGTCCTTGTCTGTCACCTCGTCGTGGAGCATCTCGACGTAGTCCTCGATGGGCTTGCCCGCGGCCCCGTAATACCCTTCGAGAAAGTCCCGTCGCAGCGCGACCGGATCCTGGTCCGGATCCCACAGCAGCTTCATCCCATACCAGGGGCGAAGCAGGGAGAACTCGCCACCGCCGCCGGACTGGCCCATGCCCTGGAGGTAGATCCCCTCGACCCCGATGTCCCGGTAGAAGCGCATGTCCGCGGACATGGCCCGGAAGTTCGGGAACGGGTTGTAGTAGTGCGTGAAGTCGGTGACGTAGTGCCAGACATAGAGGTGCTGCGTCAGCTTCGACCATGCCTGCGCCCGCCCCTTGTACGCGGCGTTGAGCGGACAGCTGTCGATGGGATGGCTGTCGCACGAGGGATACATGTGGCACAGCCAGACCGCAGCGTTCGGGTGCATTTCGAGCCCGTTGGGAGGGTCCTCGGTGTACATGTACGCCAGCGTCCCGATGAGCTTGTCCGGGTAGGTCTGGGTGGTTCGCTTGAGCAGCTCGTTGACGAACCAGAACTGAGTACCTCCGTTGGTCCCGTACTTTTCGTTCATGGCCCGGCACTTGTCGCACTGGCAGTAGTTGTAGTGGTCGGCCTGCGAGAAGTTGTGCTGTCTTGCATCGGGCTTGTCCGCCATGCGCTGGAGCATTCTCTCCGTGACGATGTCGAGCACGTCCGGGTTGGTCAAACAGAGCTGGGTTTCGTCCTTGAGCCGCTTGCCGCCGACCTCGGAGAAGTACTCGGGGTGCGTGTCGTAGAACTCCTCCGGGCTCACGTACCAGAAGTAGCTATGCGCCCTGCCGTCGTGGTCGTGCTGGATGCCCCAAGGGTTGTCGGCAAGACCCTTGCCTGAGTTGTCAGACTGGCGAGTGCGGAAGGGCTCGTCACCACCGGGCCACTCGTAGGACGTGTGACGCCACAGGAATGCGGGCCTGACGAGCCGGTCGGTCGGCGGGATCTCGACATCGGCAACCGACGGGGTCCTGGTCACCCCCGGGGCGTACCACCGCACCCCCAGGTGGTCCTCGAGGAAGCGGTGCACGCCATAGAGGGTTCCGGCCGCTCCAGTCCCTGCAATGACGATGTGCGGGGGCACGGTCCGGATCACGTACCCCTGCTCTCCCAGCTCCTCGTCGGACGGCGCCACGCCCAGCGCTGCGGCCAGAGGGCCCCTGCCCAGGACGATCATGGGAGCCGCGTCATCGCCCCCCGTGTCGGCCTGATCCGTCATCACGGGCAGGTCCAAACCGGAGCAGGCGAGGAAATGGGTGCGCAGCTCTTCTGCTGCCTGAATTTCCGAAGGGCTGGCCCCTGGCTGCAATGCGATCCGATGGTCGGACTTTCCTGCCTGGAGCAGGACGACCGGCTCGCCGGTCACCACGTCTCCTCCGCTGAGGTCAGCAAGGAACTCTCGGGCGTCGAGGCCCCGGTTCTCCGGCCCCGGGAGGTCGGCCTGGGTTGCGTCCTTCCCCTGAACGTCGGGGCCGCTCCCCCCTCCGCCGCTTCCGCAGCCGGCAGCCAACAGGGACGCCAGGAGAATCCCCGGCAGCACAGCCGTCCCGGCCCGCGCAACTCCATCCCCTCGAAGTCGTGTCATCCGATGCCCGTTGATGCTCATGCCTCCCTCCGAACTGCCGTGGCAGACCCGCACCCCTGCCGGGTCCGTCCACTCTCGTCGATTGCCTCGGGCCGCCGCTTCGCCGAACCGGCCTTGGCGAGCGGTCCTACCGTCTCCAGAACGACGGGCTGAACAGAACCAGAATCGTGTAGATCTCGAGACGCCCGGCGATCATGTTGAACATGAGCACCCACTTGCCCGCCTCGGGGACCGAGTGGTAGTTGACTGCGGGGCCCACCGCGCCCAGGCCGGGACCGACGTTGCCGATGCAGGCTGCCACTGCCGACGTTGCGGTCACGATGTCGAGCCCCATGAGCGCCAGGGCGAGCGACGACAGCACAAAGGTCCCGACGAACAGGGCGACCACGCCCAGGATGGCAAACACCTTCTCGTCCTTGATCACCTGGTGGCCGGTTCGAATCGTCGGCACCACCCGAGGCTGGGCGACGCGAAGCAGCTCACGAACCGCTGCCTTCAGCGTCACCTGGAGGCGGACGACCTTGATACCCCCACCCGTGCTGCCCGCACACCCGCCGATGAACATGAGCACCACCAGAAGAAGCTGTGCGCCTGGAGCCCATAGAGCGAAGTCCGCGGTCATGAAGCCGGTCGTCGTCATGATGGAGACGACCTGGAACGCCGCATGGCGAACGGTCTCCAGCGCACCCCACCCCAGATTCAGGGAGACGAGCACGGCTGCCAGCACAGCCGTGCTGCACAGCACGATAACCGTGTAGGCCCGGAATTCCGAATCGTGCAGATGGGCCAGCGACCTCTTGAAGACGAGCGTCCAGTGCAGCGTGAAGTTGGCCCCGGCCAGGAACATGAACAGGATGATCACCCACTGAGCGTAAGGGGTCAGAGATCCAGCGCTTGCGGTCAGCGTGGAGAACCCACCGGTAGCCATGGTGGCGCACGTGTGGCACGCAGCGTTGAACAGGTCCATTCCCCCGGCCGTGAGCGCGAGCACCTGGGCGACGGACATGCCGGCGTAGACCCACCAGAGCATCCGGGCCGTGTCCGCAATGTGCGGGCTGAGCCGGTCCTTGCTCGGTCCAGGCACTTCGGCCCGCATCAGGTGCACGCCACCGACTCCCACCAGTGCCAGGACGGTAACGGCGAGCACCAGGATGCCCATTCCACCGAGCCAGTGGATGAGCGACCGCCAGAGAAGAAGCCCCCTCGGCAGCGCCGGTTTGCCGAAGGATGTAGGGGAATCCGTGGCATCCCACAGCCCCACCCGGATGACGGAGGCCCCCGTCGTCGTGAAGCCGGAGATCGACTCGAACATCGCGTCCGCCGGGTTGCAGAACTCCCGCCCCGGATGAAGTGCCTCCACGGGCAGGTCGCACACGGCAGCACCGGCAGGTGCTTCGGGCACCCACTGGGGATCCACGGGCAGGAGCTGAGCAAACAGGAAGAACGGTAGTGCCCCGGCAATCGAGGCGAACAGCCACCCGAGTGCCGTCGCCAGGTAGCCGTCCCGTTGGGTGAGCCGACGCCCCTCCCTCCCCGACCGGGTTGCCAGGTACAGGGCGCCGCCCACTGCCAGCGCCACGACCATGGACAGCCCCAGTGCCAGGCGGTCCTGCGTCCCGTCGGCCAGTGCCAGCAGGGTGGGAACCCCCAGCACCACCCCGAGGATGAGCAACAGCACCGCCTGGATGTGGAAGACCGTCCTCAGGTGCATGGTCAACCTACTTCAGGTCCGGATCCATCAGCCGCTCCAGCGCCCCCATCGAGCCCCGCCGGCAGAACACGACCATCCGGTCTCCCGCCTGGATTGTATCTCCACCGCGGGGAATGCGGATCTCGCCGTCCCGGATGATGAGCGTGGCCAGCGACCCCTTGGGAAATCGAGCATCCTTGAGCGGAACTTCCACAAGCGGCGACCCCTTCGGCACCACCAGCTCCAGCGCCTCGGCATCCTCGCCGGCAAACAGGTGGACGTCGAGCACCTTGAGGTTGTGGATTGCGCGAAGCACCTGGGCCGCAGCGATGTCGAAGGGATTGAGGACCACGCCGTCGTGAACCGACTTGATCATCCTCATGAAGTCGAATCGCTGAGTGACCGTGACGGTGCGCTGGGTCCCCAGCTTGCGGGCCATCATCGCGGTCAGCACGTTGACCGCCTCGCTCTTGGACGCGGCCACGTACGTATCGATCCCCTCGGCCAGAATGTCGGCCAGGTCTTCAAGCTCCGTGCAGTCCGCGTGCAGGACGGTGGCCCTTTCGAGCCGCTCCGAGGCCTCCCTGGCCTGCATCTCCTTGGGAATCATGAGCCGCGTCCTGAACCCGGCCTCCGACAGCACTTCCGCAATCCGAATCGAGTTCTCACCGCCGCCGGCCACAAGCACCGAGCGTGCCGCCTGCTCATCGGGCCGGATCCACGCACAAAGGTCGTCGAGGCGCTCCCGCAGCGTCACGAAATACGCCAGGTCCCCGGCAGCCAGCACGTCGTTGCCGCCCGGGATGATCACCTTCTGCCGGTTTCCCCCGGGTCCCGGCGGACGCAACAGGGCACCGATGACGAAGTCCAGCCGACTGCGGTGCTCCGCAAGCTTGGCCACGGTCTGTCCGTCCAGCGGCCCACCGGCCCTGACCCGGAACGCCACCACCACCACCCGGCCGCCCTCGAACTGGAGCACGTCGTAAGCCCCGGGAATCTCGAGGAGACGCCGGATCTTATCGGCCAGCAGCCCTTCCGGATTGATCACGATGTCCAGACCGAACCGGGCATGAAGCGACGGGTCGGCCAGGTAGGCCCGATTCCGAATCCGCCCGATACGCGTGGCATCCTTGGGCAGGTACTGCGACGCGATGGAGACCGCCATCATGTTCGTCTCGTCGGCATCGGTGACGGCGATGAAGAGCTCCGTCCTGTCCAGGCCGAGGCTGCGCAGCAGCTCCGGATCCGCACCGGAACCGAGCCGCGTCTCGACGTCGAGCTCATCCGCCAGCGTGGAGATGGCCTGCTCGAGGATGTCCACCACCACGACGTCGTGGTCCGCGGACAGGCTTCGCGCAAGGTTCGAGCCGATCTCTCCGGCTCCGATGATCACGATTCGCAAGTTGACCTCCAGCCCCCTCCTGGGAGTCGGCCGATCATAGGGTGCAACCGGGTCCGGAGTCAATCGCGCCCTCAAAGCCATTGTTGCCGAGGGCGCGGGCGGGTAGAATGTGCCCGGATGGAGGGTCCCATGCGTCTCCTCGTTTGCGGTCTCGTGTCGGTTCTGCTGTCGGTCCTGGTGGCTTCATGCGGCAATGACTCGGGCTCAGGCCCGAGCCTGTTCGATGCGGCTCACCAGGACGCTGGTTCGGAATCCTCGGTTACCCCTCCGGAAGACGATGCGGCGCAGCCCGAAGAGCTTCCCGCTCCCCCACCGGAATTCCCCGAGGACTTCTCCGTCGCGTTTGTCTACAAGGGCATCGTGCCGGGGGAGAACGACCAGAAGAGCGACCTCTACCTTGTGACCAGCAAGGGCAACAACCCCATGGCTCCCGAGGTTGAATCCCCCATAGCGCTCACCGGCTTTGCCATCGACCCGAACGAATGCCAGCTCGTCCTCGAGAAGGCCCCGGACGGCACCCCGCTCTCCACGGCCCCGTGCTCGTGCCACCTCGGATGCGTGGTGGATGAATCGCTGACCTGGATCGCGGTCACCGTCGAGAAGCCCTCCGACGTCGGCTTCGCCTTCCAGGTCGGGAAGTTCAATGCGGACCTCCAGGTCAAGATGGTCAAGGGTGCCGTGTTCAAGAACATCGTCGACATGGCGTTTGCCGGCGGCTACCTCTACTTCTCGAGCACGCAGTACTGCTCCGACACGGGGTGCAAATTCCTGGTGTACCGCTATGACCTGGAGAACATCCCGGCACCGCAGTCGCTGTTCCTCATCCCCCCGGACGACGATCAGGATTACAAGGACGGCCAGGCGACGACCGACGGCCACTTCACGGCCAGCGACGACGGCAAGACACTGGCGTTCCTCTCCCCGACCATTCGAAGCCAGCGCGTCTACGTCTGGCGCAACGAGGTCGTCAAGGAGCTGGACTACCAGTGCCCCGGCGGCATGCAGGGGGACCACTGCACCGGGTCAGGCTCCGAGTTCTCGGACCTCGATCCGCTGGCTCTGACCCCGAGCGGCAAGCGGCTGGCCTGGTTCTCCCGGATCAAGGACAGGCTGGTGCTGAGGATGTACGATACCGACGGTGGAAACGTGAAGGAGCAGGTGCTCATCGACACGGAGGGCCAGGACTACCCGGCTGCCTCGTGCGCCCAGCTCGGGGCCGATCCCTGGAAGTTCAACAAGGTCACCAACCCGCTCTTCACTCCCGATGCCCAGACCCTGCTCTTCGTGGCCAGCTCCAACTGTGATCCGTCCAAGAAGCCGTTCACGGACATCGTGAGCATCCCGGTCGACCGAATCGGCGACGGCCCGCTGACTGCCAACACGCTCATCGACATCACCGACAACCCGAGGACCAACGGGGTCGACAACGCGGTCATCGATGCCTTCGACGTCTCCCCGGACGGCGGGAACGTGGTCTACACTGCGTCTCCCGTCTACGGCCAGGACAAGCAGACCATGCTCCCGGACACCTCGGCCAAGGCCAAGCAGTCCCGGGAGCTGTGGGTGGCGGCCATCGACGGCTCGCAGAAACGGCAGATCACCTTCAACCAGAAGCAGAGCGCTGTCTGGCTCAAGGCCATCGTCACGCCGAAGGTCCCTTCCTCAAATCCTTGATCTTGCCCCCACGCGCGGTGTATGGTTCGGCACCGGAGGTGCCCATGGGCAACGGAATCTCGGAGGCCATCAAGCTGGCCGGAGTCGTTGGAGCGGGAGGTGCCGGCTTCCCCACGCACGTGAAGGCGGACAGCCGGGTCGACACGGTCATCGCCAACGGGTCGGAGTGCGAGCCCCTTCTCCACTCGGACCAGGCGTTGATGCTCGAATACCCCAAGGAGATCATCGCAGGCCTGGAGCAGATGATGCAGGCCACAGGAGCGACCCGGGGCATCCTCGCTCTCAAGGGGAAGTACAAGGAGCAGGTGGCTGCGTTCCGCACGCTGCTGCCCGCACATCCCGACGTGACCATCGTCGAGCTCGGCAACTTCTACCCCTCGGGGGACGAGCAGTCGATGGTCTACGAATGCACCGGGCGCATCGTGCCGGAGGGCGGTATTCCGCTCAACGTCGGCGTGGTCGTCGACAACGTCGAGACGCTCTACAACGTGTTCCAGGCCATGAAAGGGATTCCGGTCACGGACCGGACGGTCACCCTCATCGGAGAAGTTCGAATCCCCGGAATCTACCGGTTCCCCATCGGCACCACGGTGGCTGAGGCCGTCCGGATTGCGGGCGGGACCAGCGTGCCCAATGTGGCCGTCATCGACGGCGGCCCCATGATGGGGCGCATCACCTTCGGGCTGGACGGCGTGATTCGAAAGACCACCTCGGGCCTGATCGTCCTGCCAGCGGACCACCCCTTCGTGATTCGCCGGACGCTACCGGTCAACATGGAGCTTCTGCGAACGGTTTCCATGTGCTGCCAGTGCAGGGAGTGCACGGACCTGTGCCCCCGGTACCAGCTCGGTCACGACCTCGAGCCCCACAAGGTCATGCGGGCAGTAATCACGCGAAGCCAGGAGCCGCCGTACCAGATCACCCAGGCGCACATCTGCTGCCTGTGCGGGATTTGCGAGACGATTGCGTGCCCGCTCGGGCTGTCTCCCCGGAACGTGTTCGCCATGGTGCGCAAGGAGCTGGCGGCCAAGGGGGTGAAGAATCCGCATCACCGCAAGCCGGAACAGGTCCGTACGTCCCATGCGTTCACGAAGATCCCCAAGGAGCGGGCCCTGGCGAGAACGGGTCTGACTCCGTACGACGGCCACCCGCCGTATCGGGGACAGGTGGCGGGCATCCGGCATGTCGAGCTGCTCCTGTCTCAGCACATCGGAGCACCTGCCAAGCCGACGGTGCGAGAAGGGGACTTCGTCAACCGGGGAGACCGTGTGGCCGTGCCTCCGGACGGGGCCCTTTCCGCAGCCATTCACGCAAGCATCAGCGGCCGAGTCGCTGCCGTAGCCGGCGACCGAATCGTGATCGAGGGGTAGCATGAACCACCCGGCAATCGGAATCGTGGAGCTCAACAGTCTGGCCCGTGGAACCGTGGTGACCGACGCCATGGCCAAGAGGGCCCCCATCGAGATCCTGGACAGCCACGCCATCTGCCCCGGCAAGTTCCTCATCATCGTAGCCGGCCAGGTGGACGACATCCGGGAGGCCATGGATGCCGGCCGACACTACGGCGGCTATACCATGACCGATTCGATCATCATCGAGAACCTGCACGGCCAGGTGCTTCCCGCGATCCAGGGGGCCAACCCCGTTCCGGACATCACGTCGGTCGGACTGCTCGAGACCTGGGCCAGCCCCTCCTGCGTGATCGCTGCCGATGCTGCGTGCAAGGCAGCCCAGATCACGCTCATCGAGGTGCGGCTCGCCAATGGGCTGGGGGGCAAGGCCTTCATGACTCTCACCGGCGAGCTGCACGAAGTCGAGGCCGCCATGACTGCGGCCGTGGCTGCCGTAACCTCGGGCCAGCTCATCCGACATGAGATCATCCCGGCCCCTCACGCAAGCGTCAAACCCACACTGTTCTGAGAGCGTGTAGCGCCAGGAGCGCTCCGCATACGGCGGGAAAGCTCAAGGAAGCGGAGGCGCTGGAGCAGCGGTTCCCTCTGTAGCGGCGTTGGAAGCGTCCTCCCCCGCTCCTGCCGGAGCCTTCTTCGGGAACGGTTCGAGGTACATGGCCCCGACCAGCAGGGTACCGCTGGGCGGATAGACATCCTTGGCGTCCACGTAGACGACGACGCGGCGCAGCTCTTCCGAGGCCCCCCGCCGAAGCGTCTTGGCGATGGGGAAATGATAGCGGCGCCAATGGTCCTGGAGCCGCTTGATCTTGAAGGTACGCTTCGAACCGTTGCTCCCTTCCACGGCCACGTAGACCGGCGTGGCCGGGGTGTGCACCGCATCCCCTTTCATCCAGAGTACCAGCTGGTCATAGTCCGCTGCCGGTGCCGGAATCCCGATGCGCTCCGAGAAGCCGATGAAGGCATCCCCCTTGCCCAGGATCTTGGCCTTCGAGACGTGGTAGGCGAGGAACAGGAACGGCGTGTCTCCGGACGGGCCGACCCGCCGACCGAGCCCGACGCGACATTTTCCGCCACCGTCGAGAACGTCCCGGGTAGTCCCGGTTCCCGTTCTCTCCGCATCTGCAAACGGGTCGAGCATCACGGCATTCCCGTCCCACGTGGGAGCGATGCGCTCGTGGATCCTCAGGTGCGCCTTCTCCTCGGTACCCGAGCTGGTCTTGCCGATGACCAGAACCTGCTCGGGGGAAGGAGGAAGGTCGAGCTCGAGCACGATGTCCGGGCTAACGGTCCCAGTCTCGAGGACCGTCTCCCCGGCCCGCAGCGCGGTGAAGGATAGCTGCTCATGACGATTCAGGTAGAGCGTCCGGTCCCACCAGACGGCAACGGGCGAGGCCACCTTCTGCCCGGGAACCGGGTACGAGAAGACCACCGATTCCATGAAGACCGCCTTCTTGATGTCCAGGCGGACCTCCCGCTCGAGCCGGCCGAACGAGCCCGATGCCTCGGCCAGGAACGTGATTCCCGAGCCTCGGCATTCGGAAGGGACCTTGTAGACCAGCCGATTGCCTGTTGCCTGGAGCTCTCCCCCGCATGGGTCCTGTCGTGCCGAGAACTTGAAGTCGGGCTCCTCCCCCACCGGGGCGGGAACCACCTGGACTTCGATGACGACCTCACGCCCGGGAACCGCCATGTCCGGGTAGATGCGCAGGTGCAGCGACCGGGCCACCGATTCCGAGATCGGGGCCGACAGTCCCAGCCCCCCTCCGCTTCCGTCCGCGGGCATCGCCCCCGACTGCGGAAGAACCTCCTCCCCACGCTGGCAGCCGCTCGACCATGCGAAGGCCATGACCATCACCAGGGCAGGCAGGAGCCGCCTGGACCCTGAACCCCGGACCCCGGACCCCGCCATCTCACACCTCCAGCATGAAGTTGCCTTCGAAGACCGCCTTGTAGTCCACGGCCAGCCCTCCCCAGTGCATCGCCGGGGCCAGCACCAGCCAGGCTACGAACAGCGCCACCAGCCACCCCCGTCTCGGGTGACGGAGCCGCAGGATCCACTCGACCCCCCAGCCGGCCAGCAGAGCCAGCGGAGGCAACAGGGCCAGGGAGACCCGTCCGCCTCGGTACGTCCCGGTCATGTCCACGTGGAACCACACCACGGCAGCCACCGCCAGCCACAGGACTGACACGACGAAGAGCGCACGGTCTTCACGCCACGGCCTGCACGCCAGCCCGAGCACCACCAGGACCGGCACCACGAGCGGAATCCTCGCCGGTGCCAACCACCAGTGCAGCAGATTCGCAAACGGCGCTGCCGGGTCCACAGACCAGGCCAGGAACTCCCCTTCGAACGGTGGTGCGGACGACAGCGTTCCCACTCGAATCCCCGCCACGGCGAGCATGACCACGGTGGGCACAAAGAACGAGGGCCTCCTCCATTCCCGGACCGGTACTGCGACGAACGACACGCCCAGCAACGCCAGTCCCAGCACCGGGGCCTCGGGCCTCATGAATACGGTGAACAGGAATAGAGCGGCCGCCATCCAATGGGCCCCCCATTCCCGTGTCCGCGCATGGACCACGAGGGCCAGCAACGTCATCACGGAGAACGCCACCAGCGGGATCATCGGTGAGATCGAGGCCGACACGGCCACGTGCCCGGGCAGAGTCGCGACGACGAGCCCGGCAGCCAGCGGTCCCAGAGTCCCCGGCATGGCCAGCGAGGCAACGGCAAATGTCCCCGCTGCCGTCAATGCCCCAAGCACCACGTTGAGCACGGCCACTCCTTCGAGCGAGACGGTCGTGAACCGCGCCATCGTTCCGAGATACCAGGCCGCAGACACATGGGGCAGCTCGTCTGCCGGAACCCAGACGCCGTTGAGCTCCCCGCCCGGCAGGACGAGAAACGCAGCGATGCGCAGGCCCAGGGCCAGTGCCGTCACTCCCACCAGCCCCCACCACCATCCCAGCGATCTTCCAGCAAAAGTGCGCCGCAACGCCCCCGCCCCGGCCCCCAGCGCGACCAGGAGCATCAGCACGAAGAAGTCGCCCATCAGCTCGGTGAAGTGCACCTTTCGCACCGACGGAGCGACCCGCCGGGCCTGCTCGGAGGCGGCCTCTTCCTTCGGGGCTGCCGGCCAGAACGAGCCGTCATCGTTCCGTACGATGGCCTCGACCACGGGGCCGGTCACCGCCGGGTCCCCCTCGGTCACGATGACGAAGCTGCGGCTCTTCGTGCCCCCGTCCACCGAAACTTCTGGAGGCAGGAGGTGAACCGTTGCAAGGCTCTCTCCTTTCTTCAGGACGAGGCCGACTCGGTGACGGTCCAACGTGATCCCGTCCAGGACGAACCCCTGGGCAACCTGGCCATCGAGCTGGAACGGCAAAACCAGCGCCTTGACCCGGTCCGCCATCTCCGGAACGACCTTGTAGCGGCTCGATGCCTGGTCCAGCTTCTCGAGGTCCGCGGAGGTCAGCTCCACGGCGGCTGCCGAGGCGCAGGACGGAAAGAGCGGCCAGCCCCCGGGCCCCTGGTTCCCGGCGGGTGCGGCCAGGAGCCAGACCGCACAGAACGCGCAGAACGCAGCGACCTTGGCTGCAGCAAAACTCCCTGTCATGGACCGTTCCCCATCTTCGAGACCGATGCTCACTCTCCCCTCCGCGGCTCCGACTGGCTCTCCGCCGACATGCTGCACTCTGCCCACCCTCACGCCGACATTCTGCCGACCAGGTCGGCGAGCCGGGATGCCAGCGGCTCCGGCCAACTCTTCCCGAGGGCAGCCATTCCTGCCTTCAACATCGGGAACGGGGCCACTTCCGCCACGAGCGAAGTGGCCGCTTGCAGCGTGGCTCCGGTCACCTCCCCGGCGGAGAGCAGCTCCCGCAAACGGGGCTCGACGGACCGGATGAACTGCAGCTTACGATGGAGGGCCACCCCGCCCCCGAAGTGCGTCGCATAGGCCGGGTAGTCGATGCCGATCCGACGCATCATTTCCTGCTCCCACGCGCTCAGCAGCTCGGCCAGATCCCGGTCCACCTTCTCCGCCGCGGCCGTGACCGCGTCGTCGGCCGCCCCCTCTCCCAGGGGCAGGGTGCTCTGCTCCGCGTAGCTCTTGCTCTTCGGCTCGGTACCGGACGGCCGAAGGATCACCCTTGCTCCCCCCTCCAGCTCGAACACGAGGACGTCGCGGGAGGCCCGATCGGTCTCGCTCCGGATGGCCCCGAAGACGCCTGCCGGATCCTGACGATCGTGGAAGGAGAGCACCTTGCGCCCCGCAATCGAATCCGGCGGATCCCTTCGCAGGCTCTCCTGCACCCGGCGGATGTCGGTGAGCCCCTGGACTCCCTCCATGGTCACCGACTTGAGGGCCGTTCCCACGTAGCCGAACTTCTTGTACAGCCCCAGCAGCCGGTCCAGCACCGTCACCCCTTCGGCCCGGCATCGCTCGGCCAGCTCGGCCAGGAGCAGAGCGCCGTTTGCCGCATCCTTGTCCCGGATCACGGGCGATGCCAGCACGCCGTGGCTCTCCTCCATGGCCATCAGGAAGTCCGCATCGGTCGCGACGAAGGTCCCCCAGCGTCCCGTGCGATGGACCGAGTCCAGCACGTCGCCGATGTACTTGAACCCCACCAGCAGGTGCCCGATGCACCGAGCCCCATAGGCCGTTGCCATCTGCTGGACCAGGTTGGTCGTCACTTCGGTCTTGACCAGGAACGAGGAGGGGGAAAGCGCTCCCCGGGACTTTCGCGTCTCGAGAACGTGCCACGCCATGAGCAGACCGATCTGGTTGCCCGTCAGGCAGCGCCACTTCCCCCTGGAATCCGGCAATGCGACGCCCAGCCGATCTGCGTCGGGGTCGGTGGCCATCGCCATGTCGCACCCGTTCTCCCGGGCCACCCGAATAACCTCTTCCATGGCGCTGGGCACTTCCGGATTCGGGGTCAGGAAGGGAACCGTGGGGAACGCTCCGTCGAAGCTCGCCTGCCTGTCGGCCAGGACCGCATCAAACCCGGCTGCCTTCAGGAGCGGCCAGGCCGTAGTGAGCCCTGTTCCGTGAAGCGACGAAAATGCGATGCGGGCGCGGCCCTTGGGAATCGCACGGTCGAGCAGGGCCAGGTTGGCCGCCTGGTAGTCCGCCCGCTGCGCCGGTGTGAGGAAACGAACCAGCCCCCGGGCGCAGGCGTCGTCGAACGACAGGCTGGTGGCATCCCGCACTCCGGCGGCGATCTCGACGAGCTCCTCGTCGTGCGGCGGGACTTCCTGCCCGCCCGCGGCGTTGTAGAATTTGGCCCCGTTGTCGTCGGGGTGATTGTGCGAGGCCGAAATGTTCAGACCCCCGTGAGCTCCCATGTGGAAGATGTGGAAGGAAAGCTCCGGTGTGGAGAGGAAGCTTTCCTCCTTCGGGTTCACCATGGTCACCTGGACCCCGTTGGCGGCGTAGACGCAGGCGGCCATGACCGACAGGTCGCGGGAGGTCATCCCGTAGAGCGCCCCCAGGCTGTCCCGATCGTAGTTCCCTCGCAAGTCGAGGAAGCAACGGACGTCCGCGGCCACGACTACCCGGAGCTGCCCCTGGGGGAAGCGGGCGCGGAGGAATCGGCAATGCCCCTGGACGGATGTCGTGACGGTGTAAGGGTTGATCCGGTTGGGCCCCGGCCCCACGGGTCCCCGGCGTCCCCCGGTGCCGAAGGGCAGCATGGTGTAGAAGCTGTCCAGCAGCAGAGAGAACTTCTTCCGTTTCACGAGCGAGGCCACGGCAGGGACGTAGCTGGAGAACCTCTCTTGCGAGAGCCACTCCCGCAGTGCGGCCACGGCAGCAGCCTTCGCGTCCGCGTGCGCCCCCGTTCCTTCGATTCCTTCCACCCCTTCGAGCAACACCGAATCGATCCGATTGTCCACCGGCACCCTCCGAGTTTCCGCAATGCCCGCAAGTTCCACGGTCCGCCACCGGACCAACGTTCGGACTGTGCCATTTCCAATAGCAACAAAGCGCCTCCGCGTCAAGCTGGCTGCCGTCTCCACCCGCTCGCTCTTTTGGTTTGACCTCTCCTCCCGATTCAGTTACTTTTGCTGCCGGCGTGCAGCGGGTTGACAACAGGGCGGGGTCGGGGCTCCGGGGGCCGCTGCCGGCGGGAGCGGGGGTTGCCGTGGACAAGTGGAAAGACTACGGCAGGCATATTCGCAACACCGTCTCCTTCTCCACGGTGGGAATCGAGATGGGCCTCTCGGTCGGGCTGGGGTACCTGCTCGGTGACTGGCTCGATTCCAGGCTTGGAACCGGGCCCTGGGCCATGATAGGCCTCGTCCTGCTGGGCAGTGCGGCCGGATTTCTGGGCCTTGCCCGTGCCCTGAAACGATTGAAGAAGCTGGGTGATGACTAGCAGGCTGGTTTGGAGAACAATCGCGTTGCAGGCGGTCCTGGTGATCGCCGGTACGCTCGTCGCTGTGGCACTTTCCGGGGCTGACGTGGCCCTGGCAATCCTTGCTGCCGGTGTCGTTTCCTGCCTCGACCTGCTGCTCATCGGTCATGCCAGCCGCCGGTTGGCCGCAGGCCCGGTCCGCGGCCGGTTCTTCTATGTTGCGGCCCTTGCGGCCAAGTTTCCCGTGCTGATCGCGGCCGTCTATGTTCTCGTCGTGCCGCTGGCCATGGACCCCCTGGGACTTACCCTCGGGTTCTCCACTCTCGTCATTGCCATTCTCTACGCGGCCGTCGGCCAGAACCGTGCCGAACGGCAGGGAGCGACCCCATGAGCGGGAAAACCAAGGGCATCGTCATCGCTCTCGTGGTGGCAGGCCTCATCGGCGTTTCGTTCGCGATCCCCGATGTCAAGGGCCACCTTCCGCCTCATACACCCGAGGGCGAGCACTGGTCGCTCCTGGTCCAGTTCTTCCCAGGCCTCGTCCACAACCTGCATGCCCTCATCGCACCCCACAAGACGTGGATCGCCGGTGAGGTACCCGGCCGCGTGTCCCACATGGTCATGGCCGTCGTGGTGGCGCTGCTGGCCGTCGGCGTCGGCATACTCGTGAAGCGGCGCACGACCCGGGCCGACGGAGGCCTCCAGCCCGACAGCCGGTTCGGCGCCGTTGCGTTCATCGAAGTGCTGTGCGAGGCAGTCCTCTCGCTCATGGAGGGGATCATGGGTGAGAAGAATGCCCGCCGCTACTTCCCGCTCATCGCCTCCCTGGCGGTCTTCATTCTCTTCTCGAACCTCCTGGGCATGATCCCCGGCCTCGTCCCCCCGACCGACAGCCTCTCCACGACGCTGGCCCTGGGTACCGTGGTCTTCGTGTCGACGCACTACCTGGGCGTGCGCGAGCACGGCATCTCCTACTTCAAGCACTTCCTCGGTCCGATCGTGAAGTGGTATGCGCTTCCCCTCATGGTCCTGATGCTGCTCATCGAGACCGTGAGCCACCTGGTGAGGCCGTGCAGCCTCGCAGTCCGACTCATGGGCAACATCATGGGGGACCACAAGGTGCTGTTCATCTTCCTGTCGTTCGGGATGCTCCTGGTGCCCCTGCCCATCGTGGCACTGGGACTTCTCGTTGCCGTCGTTCAGACCCTGGTCTTCAGTCTGCTGTCGATCGTCTATATTGCGCTTGCAATCGAGCATCAAGAAGGACACTAATCGCCAAGGGAGGAGGTCGTCCAATGTCGAACAAACTGTCGAGAATGGCTGTGAGCGTGGTGGTCTTCCTGGCCGGAGCCCTGGTACCGGTGTTGGCCTTTGCCCAGGATGCGGCGGGGAATGACAACCTTTTCTCCCAGAACATGTATCTGGCCCTGGCAGCCGGCTTCGGAATTGCCGTGGCCGCTTTCGGCGGAGCCCTCGGGCAGGGCAAGGCCGCTGCCGCCGCACTCGAAGGCATCGCACGCAATCCGGGGGCCGCTGGCAAGATCCTCACCCCCATGATCCTGGCGCTCGCCCTCATCGAGTCGCTCGTGATCTATGCGCTCATCATTGCGTTCGTTCTCTCCGGCAAGATCGGCGGCTGAGCACGAGCCCTCGAGTGCCCTGGACTCCAGCATCCAGCCGGGTTCTCCCGGATGGGCAGCATTATCTCTCGCCGGGATAGCAACATCTTGTTGCTTTTTCGTTTGATCCTGGCAGACTATCGGATCGAAGTAGTGCCCCAGAGAGGAGGCAGACACAGTCTGCCATCAAGACATGGACCTGTACTCGGTCGCACTGGATTCCCTGAGCTCGGGTGGCGCCCTTGCCAAAGTTGCGCTCGTCGCATTGGCCTGGACCGCTGCTGCCTGCATCGGAAACCTCACGGAGGCAACCAGAGCCCTGGTCGTCTTCTCCAGGGAGGGACCGGTCATGCCTCCCCTGCTCCCCCAGTTGGAGCTCAAGTGGTCCGGCACGGAATTCCGCCTGGCCGTCTGGCGATGGATCCGCCGAGCCGGCATGGTCGTCCAGTTCGGGACCGTGGCCTGGGCGCTTGCCGGGGCCGGACAGGTGGCCGTCCAGGTGCTTCGCTCCGGGCTGGTCGCCCGAGGATGGAACGAGGAATTGGCTGCGGCTCTGCGACTGAGCCTGGCCTGCACACTCCTCTTCGTTGCAGGGATCCTCGTCTCTCTGGTGCTCGGCGGGCTCGCCATGCTCGTCTCGGTTCGCGCATCGAGCTACGTTCGCGCAAGCCACGCACTGGTCACCCGGGAAGACGTGGAGCGCGTCCGCAAGATGCTCGAGCGCCTCGAGCAGAATGCGCCGCAATCGGAGCTGGCCCTTGGCGAGCTCTCCAGCCCCACGGAGCTCAGCCCCTCCAGCCAGGCCAGGGGGGCCGGGGCGGAGGACTGGCCGGAATGACGCTCAAAGAGGCCACCCGCGCCGTTCTCGAACGAATCGTCATCCAACTCTGGATATGCGCGGCGATCCTGGCGCTGCTGAAGCTGCTGGGCTCCGGCATCGCTCCCCCTCGGCCCAGCCTTGCAGCACCGGTTGCAGGACAGTGCGCTTCCCCTGGAAGCCAGGAGTTGTGCCGATTCTCTGCGGACCGCGTTCTTCTGGCTCTGGCGGACAAGCCCTCGGCCGGCTACCTGGCCGCCTGTGCGGCTCGTCCCCCCTGCTTCATGCCGTTCCACGCGAGTTCCGAGGTCTCCCTCTCGTCAGCGCTCGACCGCATCGAGGCCGTCTGCCCCGAGGTCATCGGTCCCGGCCCCCTCCTCGACCCGAGCAACTCCGACGTCTGCACCGGAACGCCCCGGCCAGGCGCCCTGCACCTCGTTCAGGAGGATGCCTTGACTCCCGCCCTTCAGGTGCTCGCCGGCCCGTTCGATGAGCAGGGCAACCCGATCCCGGCCACGTCACGGCCTCCCGATCTCACGCTGTTCCCGGCGGTGGACATCGACTCGACCCTGGAGCGCCTGATCCGCCTGTCGGAACGCTTTCCCGGCGTACCTGACCGCATGGGATTCTGGGATGGAGCCGCGGCAAGCGGCTGGCTCGTCTTCCCGCTCGTCGGCTTCTCGCCGGGGCCCGCCAACTACTCCGACGCGGTCCAACTGCTCGGCCGCGTGGCCAGGGCGGTGGTGCCCCCACCTCGTCCGACTCCGGTCGTCGTCGACCTCGCCGGGCTCGCCCCGTGCCCTACGCCGGATGAGCTCAAGCGCCTCATCGAGTCGCTCGCATCTCTGGGATTCAAGGCCATCGGTCACAGCCTGGACGGCACGTCCCCGGTCCACACTCTTACCGAGGGGCAGGTCGTCAAGGGGCGCATCCTGTCGGTCGTGGTCACGTCTGATTCCTCGTTCTGCCCCTCGGCATACTCCGTGACCCCGGGCAAGCTCGTCTCCTGGTTCGCCTCCCAGACTCCCGACCCTCCCCCCTCCGGCGGGCTGACCGTGGTCATCCTCCACTGGCGGGAACCGTCACTGTCGTCCAGCACCCGCACCGCTCTGGTCAACGACCTCATGGCAGCGGGCGCCTCGGTGGTTGCGGGAGTCGATGCCGGGCCCCCTGGCCCCCTCGTCAGCGGAAAGAGCGGGCTGTCGACGCTCAACCTCGGTACTCTGGTTTCATCGGTCGGAATCGTGCCGGGCTCTCCCAGGGCCGGCGGAGTCGCCCTCCAGTGCTATCGAGCGCAATCGGGCTCCCTGACCTGCCGGACCGTTCCCATGGCCTCCTCCCTCGGGATCGGAGTGCCGCTGCTGGACCTGGCCTGCCCGGCCTGCGCCCTGCTGCCCGATTCTCTGCTCGAGGGTCTGTACGGCTCCTGAGGTCTCTTGAATCCGGATGTCCCTTAAATGCAGAAGGGCGGCATCAAGCCGCCCCTCTCGCGTACAGCCGAACCCGCCGACGCCGGTACGACCGGCCGCCAGCCGGAAGGAGAAGCTACTTCTTCTCTTCCTTGGCCTCTTCCTTCTTCGGCTCTTCCTTCTTGGTCTCTTCCTTCTTGGTCTCTTCCTTCTTGGCGCAGCCAGCGAATCCAAGCACGCCGAACGCAAACACAGCAGCCAGCAGCATCGCAAGTTTCTTCATCGTCCTTCCTCCAGTGCCAGTTGAAATGGGACCCGAAAATCAACCATCTGAAGGAGAGGATCGCACAGGCCAAACCGGGATTGCAAGAAAAAAAAACCATCGTTCCCGGGGGGCTCCCGACGGCCTCTCAGGCCCGTTGATTTCCCGTTGCCCTTGGCCCTATGCTGTGCGGCGGAGGCAGAGATGATGGAACCGAAAGGACCCCGTGACCCAGGCGAACCCACAACCGGGCTCCGTCCATCGTCCTGGCCGCTTCCGATCTCGTCCACGCCGCTTCAGGGCTCCTCCACGCGGCTCTCGACCGCGTTTCCACCGGTTTCCACCGCCTCCCTGGTGCTCCCGGCTCTGCTCTTTGCGGCTCTGGCTGCCGCTCTTCGCTTTCCCACCCTGGCGCTCAAGCCCTACTGGATCGCCGAAGTCCAGGAGTTCACCTATGCGTGGCGCGACGACACGCTCCGGTTCCTCCCCTTTGCTGCCGGGGACATCATCGGGTTCGCCTGGCAGGAGTGCTGCGCCACCCTGGGGTTGCCACCCGATCCGTTCGTCGTGCGGGGGCTTTCGGCCATCACGGGATCGCTGTTGCCAGCGGCCCTTTATGTGCTCCTCGCACGCCGGGGCCTGCGGCAGGAAGGAACCGTGGCGGCCCTTCTCACCGCGTTGAGCCTCCCGCTCCTCGCAGCCTCCCAGGAAGCCCGCTACTACATCGGGATGTCGACGTTCCTGGGCATGGGCATTCTCATCGACGCATTTCCCCTCCCCGGCCGCAGGTCGCACCGGCCCTCGGGGCCCGAGTCATCCGCCCCGGCGCCCCTCCTCGGGCTCGTCGACTCACTGGCCCTGCTCTGCCACCCGTACGCGCTGTTCTGGATCGCGGTTCGATGGGCGGGACACTTCCCGGTCCGGCCTCCCGCCATCCGGAAGGACTCCCTGGCACCGGGGGGTCCGACTGTCCGCAGGTGGCTGCGGTATGGGGTCCCGGTGACCCTGGCGGCCACGGCCCAGGTCGTGCAGATCGCGGCGGCGGCCGGTCGCTTCCGGAACCTTCATTCCTGGTTCCGCCTCGAGGAGTACCCGCCGGGGTTCCAGCTCGTTCCGGAGCTTCTCGCGTCGGTGGCCGGGGGAACGGGGTGGCCCCTGTACCTGCTGGCCGCCCTTGCCGGAATCGGGCTCTTCCTACTCTCCTCCGAAAGGCCGAGGGCTGCGCTCACTCTTCTTCTGGCGTCCTTCGGGGGTCCGGTTCTCGTCACCGCGGCCATCTGGCTGGCGGGTGCCCGCTACTCGTTCACTCACATGCTTCCGGCAACGGTGCCCATCTGCGTGGCGGCGGCATTCGGGATTGCGCAACTGGCCCGCCTGGCTGCCTCCCGGGTTCCCCGATCGACGTTCCGTGTTCCAGCGCTGGCGTTGGCCCTGCTGCTTGCCGCCCAGCCTGCCATGACGGTCGGCCGCTACCTGGCTCGCAGCACCCGACTGGAGCTGGGGGCGGACATCGCCTCCGCCTGCCGCTTCCTGGGCAGTGAGGCACGGCCCGGAGACGTGGTTGCAACCCGCTACGACAAGTACTTCACCGCCTTCGTCCACTACTGTGGCCCGCAGCTGGCCGACGGAGTCGTCGTGGCGGTGCCGGAGATCCCTCAAGACCCGTTCTTCATCGACTTCAATCACCTCTTCCCGGCCGGCTCGCCTCCGGCGGCGGTGGACAGGACCGTGCTGCTCGAATCGGCGCTTCCCGCTGCGTCCCCCGATGCGGCGGTCTTCGTCGTGCTCCCCTACTTCGAGGACATCGAGGGGAAGTACAACGAGTGGCACGGCTGGCTCGACGGAGTGGGGGCCTATGGGCCGAGGGTGGGTCCGTTTCCGTCGGCTTCAATCCACGCGCTCACGCGCTGGGACTACGGCCTGATGCGGATCCTGCGGATCCCGCTCCGTGTCGGGCCGGACGGGCGGACCTGGCGCCCGGACCAGGCCCCCGCCAGCGAGCTCGAGACTTGGATCCGGTCGGTCTTCGCTCAGGGGCGGCCGCTGCGTTGACACCACTCCACAACTCAGCCGCAGTGGGCTACAGGACGATGCTTGGTTGAAGGGCGGCCGCACATCGGTGCGCGGCCTCAGGCGGGGCCGCGGTCTTTCGACCGCGGCCGCCGGAGAGCCTGGGGACTACGCCTCGCCTACTTCTTGTTCTTGTGACGCGCCAGCTTTCTTCGCTTCCGGTACTTGTGCTTCGAGATCTTCCGGCGCCGCCACTTCTTTACGCTCCCCATCGACTCCTCCGCGACACGCTCGATTCCATGTTCAGGCCGGCTGGCGGGATCCGTCGATCAGCCGCTCCGGCGGGTTGTGAACCTACTCGTTTCCCGTCCGACTGTAAAGGTCTTTTTTCGTCCGGACCGGTCTAGAACCAGTTCTTCGTGTTGGTGGGATCGAAGTCCCGCTCGACCGGGGCCTGGGCTTCCTGCATCATGCCGTGGCCACCGGCGGGGACCATCTCATGCCGGGGGATGGGAGGAGGCATGGACTGATCGTACGTGCGGACCGGGACCTTGTCCTTGGCCAGCATGTTCCGGTTGGCCGGCTGGGCGGTCTCCTGGGTCATCCGCTGCGGTCCGAGCATCCCCGTCTGCCGCTTCTCGGTCCAGTGCCGACCGGGGGCAGCCGTGTCCCCATCCATCGGCATCTCGGACTCGCCCCGGATATCCAGCTTGCGGGCCGTCTCCTTCTCCATGTCGAAGCCTGTGGCGATGATAGTCACCTTGACCCGGTCGGTCAGGGTCTGGTCCACCACGCACCCCATGATGATTTCGGCATTCGGGTCCGCAGCCTTCTGGATGAGCTGCATCGCCTGGTTGATCTCCTGGATCTTGAGGTCCTGGCCGCCGCTGATGTTGACCAGCACGCCCGTGGCACCGATGATGCTCGTCTCCTCGAGCAGAGACGAGGTCATGGCCCGCTGGGCTGCCTCGGCCGCACGCCCTTCGCCGGAAGCCTCGCCCATCCCCATGATCGCCTTGCCCTTGCCCTTCATGATCCGCTTGGCGTCGGCAAAGTCGACGTTGATGAGGCCGGGCACCACGATGAGGTCGGAGATGCTGCGGACCGCATCCCGGAGCACGCCGTCCGCCAGCTTGAACGCGTCCAGCACGCCCAGGGGTTCGTTGGAGATGTCGAGCAGCCGGTCGTTCGGGATCACGATGAGGGAGTCGACGGCCTTGGCCAGCTCACGGATGCCCATGTCCGCGTTGCGCTGCCTCGGAACCCCCTCGAACGTGAAGGGACGAGTCACCACGCCGACGGTCAGCGCACCGGCCTCCCGGGCCACCTGGGCAATCACCGGGGCCGATCCGGTCCCCGTTCCACCGCCCATTCCGGCCGTCACGAACACCATGTCGCATCCCTTCACCAGCTCCGCGATCTGCGTCTTGTCCTCGAGGGCCGCCTCCCGCCCCTTGGTGGGGTCTGCTCCGGCGCCAAGGCCGCGCGTCGCCTGCTTGCCGAGCTGGATCGTCACGTCCGCCCGGCTGTCCTTGAGTGCCTGGCAGTCGGTGTTGGCCGCGACGAACATGGTGCCGTTGAGCCCGGCTGCCACCATGTTGTTCACCGCGTTTCCACCGCCGCCACCGGCCCCCACGACCAGGATGCGCGCCCGGTTCTTTTCCGCCTGCCCCATCTCGTCCATTCGAATCGTAACCATCGCTCTTCCTCCTTGCCTGTCTTTGGACCTCGGTCCCGTTTTCAGTTCCGCTCTAGTGCTCCGCTATATCAATGAGAAACAAACGCATCTTCCAACCACTTCCGGAACTTCCCCCACCAGCCATCGCTTCCCCGCTCCGACGTTCGGTGCGACGATGCCACCGCCTCGGTGGGGCGCTCGCGGGCCACGTTGAGCACCATGCCCAGGGCCACCGCATAGCTGGGGTCCGTGACCGCACTGGTCACGCCGCCCACCGTGCTGTCCAGGTTCACCACGTCGCCGACCCGGGCGTTGACGCCGAGGATCTCGTGGGCCAGCTCGTCGATCTGCGGAATGAGCGCTGTGCCGCCGGTCAGCACGATCCCGGCCGGGACGAACTCCTGGTGACCTGCCTCGCGGATGCGCGTGCCGATGGTCGTGAAGATCTCCTCCAGCGTCGGCTCGATGACCTCGCCCAGGAGCGCCCGCTTGATCTCGGCATCCTGCTTGCGAACCCCGACGGTCGGGACCCGGATGACTTCGTCGTCCCCGGGGGCCGAGGCCTTGGCGATGGCATGCTTCAGCTTGATCGCCTCGGCCTCCGCACGGGGAGTCCTCAGTGCCACGGCAAGCTCGTCCGAGATCTGCTTGCCGCCGATGTTGACCACACCGCTCTGGATCACGCTGCCGTTGTGCCACACCACGAAGTCGGTCGTGCCTGCTCCGATGTCCGCCAGGATCACGCCCAGCTCCTTCTCCTGCTCGAGGAGGATGACTTCGGACACGGCCAGGGCGGAGAAGACGAGCCCCGACACCCGGATGCCCTCCCGATTGCAGCAGGTGATGATGTTGTCCATGGCCGCTCGGGCCGCAGTGATCATGTGCACCCGAGTCTCCAGCCGCACCCCGGCGATGCCGAGAGGGCTCTGGAGACCGGGATTGTCGTCCACGGAAAACTCGATCGGAAGCACGTGGACGTACCCGCGCCCCTCCTCGAGCTTGCACGTGCGTGCCTGCTGCAGGCAGCGCTGCACGTCGTCCGGCTTCACTTCGTTGTTCTTCACGCTCACCATGCCCTGCTGGTTGCGCGAAGCGATGTGACTGCCGGTGATGGAGCAGTAGGCCTCCGAGACTTCCCGGCCGCTCATCAGCTCCGCAGCTTCGACTGCGCTTCGAATGGCACCGACCGTGCTGTCGATGTTAATGACGACCCCTCGCTTGAGCCCGGTGGATCGAGCCTTGCCGACACCGATGATGTCGATGCCCGCCTCGGTACGCTCCGCGATGACGCAACGTACCCACTCGGTCCCGATGTCGATCGCCGTGATCAGGTCGCTCTTTCTGCCTCTCGCCATGTGCTCCTCCTCCGTATCTAGACCGTCATTCAGTTCCGCTTGTCCTCAGGGCATCATCCCGGTGGCACCGGCGGCCGGGGCCGCCAGGATGCGCGGCACGCTTTCGAGCTCGACATGAGCGCCGGCGACTGCCACCTTCTCCGGGTACTTCTCGTTGTCCAGCGACACGACCTCGAGCGGGGACCGCCGCCCGGCCAGATCGGCCAGCACGACTTCCAGGCGCCCCAGCTTGGCCGTGTAATCGCCAAACCCCATCTCAAACCGTTCGCCTCCGGCACACACGAGGGTGTACCCGAAGCGCTCGTCATACCCCGCCTCCACGACCTTGTAGTACCGGTCGAGACCCCGATCCCGGTACCGCTTCACGATTCCCAGCGCCTCGCCGACGATCTCCCGCGCCCGGCGCTCGTCCCCGGCATCGATCCGCTTTCGGGCTTCCACGCCCGAAATCACCAGCAGGTCCGAGGTCAGCTCTCGGGGCTCCAGCTCCTTGAACACGTAACCGGCCTGGTCCACGAGGTAGCTCCCCTCCTCCACCAGCACGGCGGCAACGACTCGCTCCTTGACCCGGATCACGAGCCGGTCCGGAAGCTCCCGCTCCACGTCCACCGTCTCGGCCCAGGGGAGATACCGGAGCCGCTCGGTCACCAGATCCTCGTCGATGGACAGCACGTTCTCGCCCACCTGCACGCCGGATGCGGCGACGACCTCCTCGGTCGTCATCCGGGAATTCCCTTCCACCACGACCTCGCTGAGTGCGAAGTACGGCGAGGTCAAGAGCTTCACGTAGGCGAAGTAGCCCAGTGCCGGAATGCCGGCTGCCAGGGTTGCCACCAGCAGGTAGGGAAGCAGTCGGAATGCCGCTCCCCCGATGTCCGGAAGGCTTCCTGCGACCGACCGCGACCGCACGGTCCGACGCCGGCTCCGGGTGCGGAGCTCGGGCGGCAGGAACGTCGAGGACGAAGTGGCCACGTAGCGCTGCGGCTTTCGCGACAACAGGAACTTGCGAAGTGCCTTCATGCCTTCCCCCTGGCCACGTCGAGGACCCGGGCCGCAGCGTCGCACACGCCCAGCCCGGCGCTGGCTACTTCCATGGCCGCCAGCGCAGCCCGGTCCTTCCGGAGTCTTTCCAGCTCGTCCAGCAGCCGGTCCTCGTTGAACGAGGCCTGCTCGAACACCAGACCACCGCCGGTCCGCTCCATCTCCCGGGCATTGGCGAGCTGGTGGTTGTCCGTCGCAAACGGGAACGGGATCAGAATCGCCGGAACGCCCACCGCAGTGAGCTCCGCAATGGTCGTGGCACCGGCCCGGCCCACGACGATCGAGGCCGCCGCAAGCTGGGAAGCCATGTCCTCCACGTACTCCAGGATCTCCACCCGCGGAGCCCCGGCATAGGCTGCCTCGACCTCGGCCAGCCGACCTTCTCCGGCCTGATGGACCACCGTCACGTCCGGGTGACGGTGCACGAAATCCGCCAACCCCCGGGCCACCGTCGTGTTCAGGAACTGGGCCCCCTGAGAGCCGCCCAGAACCAGGACCCGGAACTGCTCCGCACTCGGCTTGCGAAGGCCGCGGGCGGCAGCAATCTCCGTGCGCACGGGGTTGCCCGTCAACACCACCTTCCACGCAGGGAAGTATCCCGAGCTCATGGGGAACGACACACACACCTTGCGCACGACCTTGGACAGGAACCGGTTCGTGCTCCCCGGAATCGTGTTCTGCTCGCACAGAACCGTGGGAATCCCCATGCCGGCGGCAGCGATCATGGCCGGAGCGGATGCATACCCCCCGAGCCCCAGCACCACATCCGCCCGGAATTCCTTGAGGATCCGGGCCGCCATCGGCAGCGACACGCCCAGGCACGCCAGCCCTTTCATCTGCGCAGGCAGCGACATCCCCCGCATCCGCTCGAGCGGCAGGAGCCGGATGTCGAACCCGTGGGCCGGCACGAGAGTCCCTTCCAGCCCCCGGGCCGCGCCGACGAACAGGATGGCCTCGGCCGCCGCCTGAGCCATGGCTGCCTGCGCAACCGCCAATGCCGGATAGATGTGCCCGCCGGTCCCACCGGCCGTCACCACGAGCCTCATGGCGTCTCCTTCACGAACACCTGTACGCTGCCCGCCTCCAGCGCCACCCCGGCCTCCGCTTTCTCCAGGCGAGGGAAGGTCCTCGACGCGTTGAGCAAAACGCCCACGCACGCGGCCATCACGACCATGCTCGAGCCGCCCAGGCTCACGAACGGAAGCGTCAGCCCCTTGGTCGGAAGAGTGCCGGTCGCCACGCCGATGTTGATCCCGGCCTGCATCACGACCAGCAGCGTGACGCCGAACACCGTGTGCCGGGCGAACCGGTTCTTCAGCTCCGTGGCCAGCTTGAGCCCCCGCCACAGGATGAACCCGAACAGCGCCAGCACGATGAAGCAGCCCACCATCCCCAGCTCCTCTCCGATCACGCTGAAGATGAAGTCGGTCTCGGCCTCGGGCACGTACCCCGCGATGTTCTGCTGCCCCCCTCCGAGCCCCGACCCGAACAGCCCGCCCGACGCGATGCTGATCTTTGAGTTTACGAGCTGGTATCCCTCACCGTCCGCGAACTGTTCCGGGTTGAGCCATGCCGACACCCGGTTGAGCTTCTCGGGGTCGAACGCCAGCACCGTGGTCGCCATGATCGCGCCCACGAGCCCCAGTGCCCCGATGTGCTTCCACGGCACGCCGGCCACGAACAGCACCGCCATCAGCACGGACAGGAGGATGATGCAGGAGCCCAGGTCCGGCTGCGCCAGGTAGAGCGCCACCAGCAGCATGGCCACCATCAGGTGAGGGAGGGCGCCCAGCTTGAAGTCCAGGATCCGGTGCTCCCGGAACGACAGGGAATGGCTCACCCACACCACGAAGGCCAGCTTCACCAGCTCGCCCGGCTGAACCCAGATGCTTCCGAACTGGAACCAGCGGACGGCCCCGAGGTGCTCCTTGCCGAAAAGCAGCACCAGGATCATGGCGGCAAAGCTGCCGATGAGTGCCGGCCAGGCCAGCTTCTGGAGCCACCGGAACGGGATGAACGTGGCGGCAGCCATCGTCAGGAGCCCGAAAGCCACGAACAGGAACTGCCGCTCGAGGTAGTACATCGAGTTGCCGCCGGTCTTCTTGAGCATCTCCGGCGTCACCATGAGGTAGGCCGTCGCACTGTACACCATCACCAGGCCGATCCCCATCAGCAGCATGGTACCGAGCAGCACGCCGTGCTCGAACTTCACACGCCCTTCCACCAGCTCCCGGTTCATCGCCGCTACCTCACCTTGATCGATGCCAGTGCCACCAGGCCGAGCAGGATGGAGATGATCCAGAACCTCGTGATGATCTTCGGCTCCGGATAACCCTTCAGCTCGAAATGATGGTGGATCGGCGCCATGCGGAACACCCGCTTCCCGGTCAGCTTGTACGATACCGTCTGCGTGATCACCGATACCGCTTCCAGCACGAACACGCCCAGGATGATCACGCTGAGCAGCTCGTTCTTCGTGAACACGGCCACGCACCCGAGCAGCCCGCCCAGCGCCAGGGCCCCCACGTCGCCCATGAAGATTGAAGCCGGGTACGCGTTGTACCAGAGGAACCCGAGCCCCGCTCCGATGACCGCCGAGCAGACCACGGTCAGCTCCTCGGCCCCCGGGATCACCGGCAGCAACAGGTACTTGACCAGCCTGGCCTTCACCAGCGTACCGCCACTGAGATAGGCGAACACCAGGAACACCCCCGACGACGAGATGGTCGGGAAGATCGCCAGCCCGTCCAGGCCGTCCGTCAGGTTCACCGCATTGGATGCACCCACGATCACGATCGAGGCGAAGATCAGGTACGCCCACTCCGGGATGTCCTGGTAGTAGCGGTCGATCCTCAGGTAGGGGAAGTAGACTCTCGACGGGTACCCCACCTCAGGAGCCAGCACGTAGAAGAAGAGCGCCATCGTACCCAGCGCCAGGGTAAACTGCCAGAACAGCTTGGTCTTGCCCCGCACCCCCTTGCCGCCGCCACGCACCAGCTTGAGCCAGTCGTCCATGAAGCCGAGCACGGCGTAGCCCGCAGTGATGGCCATGGTCATCAGCACGTACACGTTGCGGATGTCGGCCCACAGTGCCACCGACACCAGGATGGCCACGATCATCAGGGCACCGCCCATGGTCGGCGTGCCTGCCTTCTTGAGGTGATCCTGCGGCCCGTCCTCCCGGATCGTCTGCCCGATCTGCCGGAACCGGAGGACCCGGATGAACCACGGGTACAACAGCCAGGTGATCATCAGGCTGGTGACCACCGCGGCAATGGCCCGGAACGGGACGTACCGCAGGACGTTCATCCCGCTGCTGATGTGCTCGCGCAACCATTCGTGGAGGAGATAGAGCATCAGTTCCCTCCACTGGCAAACAGGTCCAGAACCCGCTCCACCCTGGAGCCTCGGGAGCCCTTGAGCAGCACGATGTCACCAGGCCGGCAGCGTTCCTGAAGCACCCGAGCGGCCTCGGCCTGGTCCGCCACGTGGACCGCTTCGCACCCGTCGCCGGCGCCCCGGACGTAGCAGCGTCCGCCAGCGCCCATCCCCACCAGCAGCGTCAGCCCGCCCAGTGCCGCGGCGGCGCCCACTTCCTCGTGCAGCACTTCCCAGCGGGGACCAAGCTCCAGCATCGTCCCCAGCACGGCAAAGCGCCTTCCTCCGCTCTGCCCTGCCAGCGCCTCGAGCGCTGCCTTCATGGCGCTCGGGTTCGCATTGTAGGCATCGACCAGGAAGCGGACTCCGGCGATCTCACGCCACTCCATCCTCATCCCCTCGGCCTTGACCTGGGCAACCGCCTCACAGGCCGCCTCGAACTCGACCCCGAGCAGCCGGGCCACGGCAATCGCGGCTGCAGCGTTCCAGAGGTTGAACGCACCGCTCATCCCCAGCCGGACCCTCCGGATCTTCCCTTCGCACTCGAGCGTTCCCTCCGCGCAGATCCCCTCCTGCGAGCTGGCCACCCTCACCAGGTCGCTCCGCAGGTTGCCGAAGGTGACGCTGCGGACCGGCCAGTTCGGCGCATCGCCCGACAGCAGGGGGTCGAACGAGGGGTAGACCGCGGTTCCGCCCGCTTCCAGGTTGCGGGGCAGTGAAGATTTCTCCCTCAGCACGCCGTTCAGGTCCCGGAACCCTTCCAGGTGAGCCGCTCCTACGCATGTCACCACGCCCACCTGAGGACGCACCAGCCGGGTCAGCGCCTCGATCTCGCCCAACGCGTTGCTGCCCAGCTCCGCCAGCAGGTAGCGGTGCTCCGGGTTGAACGAGATCACCGTCAGAGGCACGCCGAGCAGATTGTTCTTGTTGCCCGTGGTCGCACATCCCTTGCCCAGGGTGCGGTCCAGGATCCCGGCCAACATGTTCTTCGTGGTGGTCTTACCCATGGACCCGGTCACGGCAAGCACGGGTACGGTCACCTCACTGCGCATCGCCTGGGCCAGCACCCACAGGGCCTTCTCCACCTCGTCCACGACGATGAGGTCCAGGCCCGCGGGCGGATTGCCGAGCTCCTGCTGCCGATCCCTGCGGACGAATGCCGCAACGGCGCCTTTGCTCGAAGCGGCCGACACGAACGCGTGACCGTCCGCCTTCTCTCCCTTGATCGCGGCGAACACACCCCCACTCGCTGCGAGCTGGCGGTGGTCCGTGACCGCGTACGTCGCAACGCCGCTGCCGGTGCCGACGAGCTGGCCGCCGACCATGGCGGCGATCTGGGCCGTCGTCTTTCTCAACGCCCTCCCTCCATCCGCCGCGCCAGGACTTCCCGAGCCACTTCCCGATCATCGAAGTGGTGCACTTCGGTCCCCACGATCTGGTACGTCTCCGCTCCCTTTCCGCCGATGAGGATGCCGTCGCCGGGCCGGGCCACTCCGATGGCCGCCTCGATGGCCAGCCGCCGATCCGCAATGGCGGCCACGGACGTGAACCGATATTGGGCGCTCATCCCCGACAGCACCTCATCCAGGATGGACAGGGGCTGCTCCGTCCTGGGGTTGTCGCTGGTGCAGAACGACAGCTGGCAGAAACGCTCTGCCATCCCCCCCATAAGCGGCCGCTTCTTGCGGTCTCGATCCCCGCCCGCTCCGAACACCATGATCAGCCGCCCCGGCACCGACTCCCGCAACGCGACGAGGACCTTCTCCATGGAGTCGGGCGTGTGGCAGTAGTCCACCCACACCCCGATCCCGAGACCGTTCTCCACCCGCTCCAACCGCCCTGCGATTCCCTGGACCGCCGCAATGCCCGCAGCGGCCTTCTCCACGCTGCAGCCGAGCAGCCATGCGGCCGCCAGCACCGACAGGATGTTGGACACGTTGTGCCGACCGATGAGCCGCGTCGTGACCTCGATACGTCCCCACGGCCCGACCGCGGCAAACCGGCTCCCTTCGATGCCGGTCTTCAAACCGTCTGCGACAACCTCGGCCTCCACGCCCGGGTTCACCGAGTAACGCAGGCACGGGTAGGTTACCTGGCCCGCAATCCGCCGTCCCCACTCGTCGTCCGCATTCACGACCGCGCCGGCCAACCCCTGGCTTTCGGGCAGCATCTTCGTGAACAGCAGCGACTTGGCCTGCCCGTACTCCTCCATCGTCCGGTGGAAGTCCAGGTGCTCGGGGCTCAGGTTGGTGAAGATCCCCACCGCCAGGTCGAGCCCCTCGGCCCGGCGCATGGCGATGCCGTGGCTCGACACCTCGATGGCTGCGGCCTGCATTCCCGCATCGGCCATTTCGCCCAGCCAGCCGAACAGGTCCGGCGCTTCCGGAGTGGTGTGCTTCATCACGATCCGGCGGGTGCCGAAGCTGGCCTCCAGCGTCCCCAGGAGCCCCGTCGGAACCCCGCATGCCTGAAGCGCTGCCTGCACCAGATAGGTAATCGAGGTCTTTCCGTTGGTACCGGTCACGCCGATGATCCGCATCCGCTGCCCGGGCCTGCCATGGAACCGATACGCCAGCCGAGCCAACGCCGCCCGGCCGTCGGCCACCCGCACCGCAGCGCTGCCGGACACGGAGGCCAACGCCGCTTCGTCCGTCCCCACCACCGCTGCGGCCCCCGCCTGGACGGCAGCGGACAGGAAGCGGTGCCCATCGATCTTCTCCCCGGACAGGGCCACGAATACCGCCCCCGGAGCCACCTTGCGGCTGTCACAGACCACGGACGTCACCTCGACGTCCAGGTCCCCCTGAACGCCCAGCCGCTCCATCCCGTCCATGAGCTCCCGCAGCCGCATCCCCTACCTCCCCGACCGGCTTGCTGCCGGCGAGAACTGAACCTTCACTTCCTGCCATGGGGCCACGGCCGACTTCCCCACGGGAGTCTGCCCGACCGCCACGCCCGACCCTTCCGCCACCAACTCCACCCGGGCGGCCATCGCGACCCGAAGCGCCTCACCCGGCGTCATGCCCGCAAAGTCCGGGACCACAGCGGCCCCCACCGACGTCGGTGCCGCTGCCATCTCCTGCACCGGCCCTTCCGCAGGCACCTCAGCCGCAGGCTTTGCACCGGCCGGGACCGATGCGATCCGATGCGTCTGCTCCACCGTCGGAACCACGTTCAGGTAAGCCAGCGAGCGCTCTGCAATCCTCGAGAATGCCGGAGCCGCCACCACGCCGCCGTAGTGGTTCGAGTACGGCTCGTCCACCACCACCAGGATCGCCAACTTCGGCTTGTCCGACGGCACCAGGCCGACGAACGAAGCAATCCACTTGTCCACATATCGGCTGGCCCGCGCCGGGCGAGGCTTCTCCGCACTCTTGACCCAATACGGATCTTCCAGCGTCATGACCTTCTGCGCGGTGCCGGTCTTGCCCGCGGCGTCGTAGCCGTACACGACCGCCTTCTCCCCGGTTCCGCCCGGCTCCAGGACCCGCCGCATCGCCTCGATGACCTGGGCGGCCACCGACTCGCTCACGACCCGGCGGACCACCTCCGGCTCGTACCGCACCAGCGGATTCCCATTGGCATCCCGGATCTCCTTGACCAGAAGCGGCTTCATGAGCACGCCGCCGTTCCCGAGCGCAGCGGTGGCCGCAAGGAGCTGCACGGCGGTGACCGCGAGGCCCTGGCCGAAGCTCACGTTGGCGGTCTGCATGTCGGACCAGCCCCGCTTCCCCTTCGACAGCATCCCCTTGGCCTCGCGTCCCGACGTCTTGACTCCGGTCTTTTGCCCGAACCCGAACCGGGCCATGTACTCGTACAGCTTGTCGTCCCCGAGCTCGAGCCCCAGCTTGCCCAGGCAGATGTTCGATGAGACCTTGATGCAGTCCCACAGCGTGAGCCAGCCATAGGCCCCGTGGTCCTTGATCGGCTTGTGGCGGGCATCGACCTTCCACGACCCGTTCTCGCAGAACTCGCTATCGTCCAGGGAGCGCAGCCCCTCTTCCAGAAGGGCAGCGATCACGAGCGGCTTTATCGTGCTGCCCGGCTCGAACACTTCGATGAACGCCGAGTCGTTCCACTTCCAGATTTCGTTGCCCGAGTATTCCTCGGTCCCGTTGGGGTTGAACGGCGGATAGTGCGCCACGGCAAGCAGCTCGCCAGTGCTCACGTCCATGACCAGCGCAAGTCCCCTCTTGGCAAAGGAGCCGATGACCATCCGGGCAAGCTCCTCCTCCGCAATGGCCTGAAGCGGCAGGAGGATGCTGAGCTGCACCGTGCTGCCGGCCAGCTCCAGCTCGGGATTGTCGGCGGAAAGCGACACGCCCGCCTGGTTCTGCTTCCAGCCCCGCTGCACGATCTGCCGGCCAGCGAGCACGTCGTTGCAGTCCGCTTCCACTCCGTACTGTCCTTCGAGCTCCATCGGGTTGGGGGCCTTGCACTCCCCCCGCTCCTTCTTCTCCACCGTGCACTGGGGAACCCGGGCCACTCCCACAAGCTGCCCCGCGCGCTCGCCGGCCGGGTACACGCGGGCAGCCGCCGGAATCAGCCGCACTCCCTGGAGCTGCGACCGCAACCAGCGCGCCCGGGCATCCTTGTTCGACGGGTCCATGACGGCCGACAGCGCTGCAACCACCTTCGGATCCAGCACGCGGTGCACGTAGCAGGCCACCTTCGGCTTGCTCGTGCAGAACGCCGCCTTCTCGACACGCTCCAGGCTCCACCCCAGCACGCCGGACAGGTACTCCACCACGAAACCGCGATCCTGGACCTGACTCGGGACCACCTCGATCTGCCGAGTCTCGAGAGTCAGGGCCAGCGGCGTCCCCTCGGCATCCACTACCTTGCCCCGCTTGGCATAGAAGCTGAGGCTGTCCTTCTGCTGACTGATCCCTCTCTCGGACAGCTCGCTGCCCTGCACGAACTGCAGGTAACCGACCCGCGTCAGGCACGCCAGCAGAAAGACGAACAGCAGGATTCCCACGAGCGTCATGCGCCCGCCGTATCCCTGGATCACCCGGACTGCAGCGACCTTGCTCTCCTGCCGGCTCCGTGCTCTCATCGCATCACCTGCAGCTTGCGCTTGCACCGCCGCCCGTAGAACGAATCACCGCCGATCTTCTGGCACCGGGTGAACTCCTGGCTCGCCCGGTCCAGACGCCCCAGCCGCTCCAGCGCTCCCCCGAGCCGGAAGTAAGCCTCCACGTAGTCCCCGCACCGCTTGATCGCCGCCTCGAAGTAGTCCAGCGCTTCCTCGTCCCTATCCTGGGCGGAAAGGACGATTCCCAGGTTGTTGTACGAGAGACACATTTGGTCGTTAAGAAACAGAGCCCGCTTTAGGTGTCTTTCAGCTTCTACATATTTCTTGAGATTGAAATATGCCCAGCCAACGTTATTTTCTGCCAAATATGGAGTTTCATACATCGGGTCCTTCAGGAGAGGGAGCAGCACGTCGAGCGCGCTCTGCCAGTTCTGCATCGCGATGTGCAGCGCTCCGAGGTTGGCTCGGGCGATGAGCAGCTTGGGCTCGAGCTCCACCGCCTTCTCCATGTGCAGCAGCGCATCGGGGTACTCCAGCCGCCCCATATAGATCAACCCGGCCAGGTGATGCGCCTCGGCATGGTTCGGATTCGCGGCAAAGCACCCCTCCAGCTCCCGGAGTGCGGACTGGTAGTTCTTGTCCAGGTAGGAGTTGGCGGCCAGGCCATAGTAGTACTCCGCATCCTTGTCCGCCTTGGCCTGAGCGCCCCCCGTGCAGCCGGACATGGCCGTCACCAGACATGCCACCAGGAGGCCGAAGTGGGTCATCGTGTTGTTCGACCGGGTCATCGCCCTTCCTCCGAAAGCCCTGCCTTGACCACGAGCACCTCGTTGCTCGCAGGCTGCTTCATACCTGCATTCAGGAACAGCTCCGGCCGGAACCGGTCGCTCGAACGAAGGCTGAGGTACTCCGTCTTGAGGAGCTCGTTTTCCACCGTGAGGTTCTCCAGCTCCAGGCTGGCCTTGGCCAGATCGCCGCCGGTGACGACCAGCCGGAACTGCCGCCAGACGTGGTAGATTCCCAGCAGGGTGAGCAGGCAGACCACCAGCACTCCCAGCACGAACGTCTTGAGCACCTTGCCCGTCATCGCCCCCTCCTGGCCTGCCGGCCTCGTCCTGAAAGGCTCATGCGGCCACCCGCTCGGCCCAGCGCATCTTGGCGCTGCGGGCCCTTCGGTTGACGGCCACCTCGGCCTCTTCGGGTCCCACCGGCTTCTTGGTCCCACGCCGATGCGTTCCCGCCTTCTCCCACTCGTGGAAGGACTGCTTCACGATCCGGTCCTCCAGCGAGTGGAAGGAGAGGATCGCGATCCGCCCGCCGACCGCCAGCCGCGCCCCGGCGTCGGCCAGGAAGCGCTCCAGGTTGGCAAGCTCGCAATTCACTGCAATCCGGATTGCCTGGAAGACCCTCGAGAGCTGCTTGGCCCCGGATGAGGGGAACACGTCCTGCACGACCCGCACCAGATCCGCAGTGCGCTCCATCCGCCCGGCCCGGCATTCGTCCTCAATGGCCCGGGCCAGCGGGTGGGCCCCCCTCACTTCGCCATAGTCGCCCAGGATCCGGGTCAGCTCTTTCGCCGTCGACCCGTTGAGCAGGTCGCGGGCCGTCACCGCCAGCGTGGCATCCATCCGCATGTCGAGCGCGGCATCCTGCCGGAAGCTGAACCCACCCTCGCCGTCCAGCAGGGCGCTCGAAAGGCCGAGGTCCAGCACCGCACCCACGAGCCGCTCGATGCCCAGCTCGTCCAGGATCGAGGCCACCTGGGCATAGCTCCGCAACAGCACCGTCGCCCGCCCGCCAAACCTCGCCAGCCGCTCCGTCGCCGCTGCGACCGCTGCAGGATCCACGTCCGTGGCCACCAGCCGCACCTCCGGCCCGGTCCGCTCCAGGACCATCTCCGAGAAGCCCCCGCTTCCCACGGTCCCGTCGAACACCACACCCCGCTCCGGATTGCCGATGGCCTCCGCCATCTGGGCCCCCATCACGGTCTTGTGGAAGTAGCCGGTCACTACCGTTCCTCCTCCTCGCCCGTAGCCGGTGCCGGAGCGGCCACGGCTCCCGCCGCCCCCCCCGCTGCCGGCCGGGCTGCCGCGTCCTGACGGGCACGAACCCGGGAAATCACCGCCCGGGCCGTGCCGAACAGCTCTTCCAGGTTGGTCTGGGCATTCTTCGGGTTCCACAGCTCGATGTAGTCCATGCAACCGACGAACATCACCTCGTCCGTCAGCTCGGCGAAGTCCCTCAGAAACTGCGGCAGTGCGATCCGCCCCTGCGGATCCAGCCGGCAGTCCTCTGCCAGCGAGGCGAGCCGGCGCAGCCGGGCCGCATCCTCGTCCAGGAAATCGAGCTGGTTGACCTTGGCCTGGTGCACGAACCAGGCACGCCGATCCACCAGCACCAGGCAGCGGTCAAACCCCATCACCGCCAGCATCAGGTCGGGCTTGGGTCCCCACAGGGAGTTGATGTAGGGCCGCATTGCGGCCGGCAGGAACGTCCGCCCCTTCTCGTCCACCTTGTTCACATACCGGCCGATGACCTTGCTTCCTGCTTCGTGCCCCGGGTGTCCCGTGCTCATCGGGAGCTCCTTTGTGGTGATCCACCTGCGATCCGTTTTCGATCCACCGCCGATCCTCCGGTTCACCACTGGGAGTGTTATATTCCCCCACCGGCGATCCCGCAAGTCGGTATCGTACCGAAGAAGGTGGGGAATGGTGGGGGGCCGTTGCGCCCCCCTCCCCCATCTCGACCCGCAATAGGCACATCTTGTGGTTTCCAGGTTGCCAACCAACTACATCTTGATGCCGAACGTCTACACACCGCCGACCGAATGGTGGCCTTGCCCGCCTTCCATGCGGCCCCCAGCGATTTCGGAGCCGATTGCCCCCCGTCCCCCCCTCCCGGGGTCGCCCGGAAAGCGAAATCCGGCGATCGCAAGGTTCTCCCGAATCCCACGCGCCAGACGGGCATGTTCGCGCGGGGTAGGATCTAAAATTCTTTGATTCTAGTAAGTTGTAGGCGAACCCTTAAACCGCACCCTAGGAAAAGCCCGTTCAGGGCCTGTCGATCCGGTGGAAGAACGGGCCGTCCAGGCCGGTCACGTGCACCCACGCCCCCCCTCGGCCAGCCCCCGCCAGCCACAGCCCCCCCGGCCAGGTCCGCTCCCCCTCCCCTGATACCACCACAACGTCGGCTCCCAACATCCCGTTGAGAAGCCCCATCATCTTCGACCGATGGCCGTGATGGGGCGACTTGATCAGGACCAGCCCGGGCTCCCGCCCCCGCCGCAGCGCCAGAACCGCCTCGGCAGCCCGGAGCCCCAGCTTCCCCTCCACGTCTCCGGCCCAGACCAGCTCCGCCCCGCCGTACTCCAGCCGCAACACCAGCGATGTATCGTTCTCCGATCGACCGGCAGTCTCTTCGTCCGGCGGCCACGCCACGTCGAACCGCACCCCGCAACGCACAAACCCGTCGCCCGCCTCAAGCTCGGTCACCTGCGAGCCGCGCCAGCGCCTGGCCAGCCGCAGCACTGTGCTCCTCGCCGTTCCGGTCGGCCCGTGCAGGATCCGGTCCACTTCCAGCGCCCCGGAAATCCGATCGAGCCCTGCCCAATGGTCATCGTGTGCGTGTGTGAGGATGAACCCGTCCAGTCGGGTCCACCCGTGACGTCGCAGATAGGGCAGCACCGTGAAGCGCCCCGAACGCTCCGGCCCTCCGTCGACCATCCACACCTCCCCGCAGGGGAGCCGCATCACCGTGGCATCCCCCTCGCCCACCGGGAGCACGTGGATCTCCAACCCATCGCCCCCCGATGCAAGTGCCGCTCCCGCCAGCCCCACCGCCAGCATCGCCGCCCCCCCCCATCTCTTCCAGCCAGGAAATCCGACGAGGACCAGCACCCCCGCACCGATGAGGCCGGCCAGCGCCCACCCCGGCCAGGCCGGCGACAGCGGCGGAACGGCCTCCACCCACCCCTCCAGCACCCCCTCCAGGAAGAGCAGCGGTACCCGAACCCCGACGGCCGCCGCCTCCCCCAGCACCCCGCCCCACCCCCACGTCACCACGCCCGCAGCCGCACAGGGCATTACCCAGAGCGTCACCAGCGGTACCGCCACCAGGTTGGCAGCAACCGAGACGAGAGGAATGGTCCCGAAGTGCCACCAGACCAGAGGGAGAGTCCCCGCCGTGGCCGCGGCCGATACCCGCATCCCCTCCAGGATCCGCCCCGTGAGCCGCCCCGCCCACGCAACGGCTGCCCCTCCAGTCGCCCGTTGCGCCGCTCCTCCCCCATTCGACCGCTCCGTCCGCCCGGCGGACAGCGCAATGGCAGCCACGGAGGCCGTGCTGAGCTGGAACGAGGCCTCGAACAACGCCTCCGGCCTCCACGCCAGCACCACCAGGCCGCTCCCCGCCAGCCAGGTCCACAGGTCATAGTCCCGGTCGCTTACGCGCGCACACGCGTACCCGATCCACATGATAAATGCGCGCACGCACGAGACCGGTGCCCCGGTCACGACCAGAAGCATCCCGGCAAACAGGCTCGAGACGAGGGCGGCCGCCCTCGTTCCCCCTCCCCCCGGTGCGCCCCCCCACCAGCGCACCACCCTCCGCACCACGAAGAACACCATCCCGGCCATCAACCCCAGGTGCAGGCCCGAGACCGCCAGCAGGTGAGAGACCCCCGTTGCGGAGAACAGGTCACGGTAGTAGCCCGGCATCCCCCCCGAATCCCCCACCAGCAGCGCCCGCACCACCCACGCCTGCTCCACCGGCAACCCGCTCTCGGTGGCAAAGAGCGCCACCCGCGCCCGCACCGCCTCCCCGGCCCGCTCCACCGCCCACCCGATCCCGGAGGCCTCCCCCGCAGGCATCCAGCGCCTCGCCCACGCCCAGCTCCGCCCCGCCGTGTCGCGCCGCAGCTCCACCATCACGTGAGTGCCGGCTCCCACCCCTTCCCATCCACCCGGAGCAGGCCCCAAGTCGCTTTCCGAGCCCAGCCGCAACCTCGCCTGCGTCCCCGCCACCCGGGTTTCCGCCGTCCGGCGCCCCCCCTCCCTGCTGGCCACCCGCTCGACGACGGCCGCTCCCCGTTCGTCCCCACTTCCAGTGGATTCCTGTGCCAGCTTCGTTCCTCGAATCCAATTTCCTCCACCTGATCCCCACTCCGGTACCACCGCGTCACCCACATACCACCACCCCAACACCACTCCTGCACCAATCCAGGCAAGACCAAGCAGGTGGGTGGGGCAGCGTGCCGCTCCCACGGCGATTCCCGCCATGGCCATCGCAGCAGCGACCCCCGCCAGCCCCCACTCGCCCCCATGAGCCAGCCCGGCCACGAGAACGCCGGCGAACAGGTAGACCAGTCTGCGCACCCCGCCCCTCCTCCCGATATCCGTCTCCCCCGCACAAGTTATCGTCACGACTTCCCGTTTCGCGCGGGGCAATCCGGTCCAGTCGCTTCTTTCCTTTGCCGCAGCGTTCCCCTAATATGAGGGCTCCAGGAGGGCCCCATGGTTCTCGTGCGATTCGACCAGCACGACACACTGCTCGACGACCTTTCCATCCACTTCCACCAGTGCCGGCTTGCCGCTCGGATCCGCCGCATCGGCGTCTCGCTGGAGGCCGGCAGGAGGCTGGATGCGTGGCTTCCGGCCCCCGCATGGAAGGCCGAGTCGGATCGAGCCGGACCCTACTTTTCTGCCCGGATTGCCCGTGTCGGCTTTGCAGTGCGTCCTCACACCCTCGGAGGAGGACGCCATCTCCAGCTCGATCTCCTCGCGTCCAGCGACAACCCGGGCCCGGTCAGGCTCCTCCACCACCGAATCGAGCTCGAAGTCGCCCTGCCCGACGGCCCGGACCTGAAGCCGGACGAGGTGCGCTGGTTTCGCAACGGCTGGCAGTCGTGGAGCTTTGCCGGCACGCTTCAGCCCGGTGTCACCCCGATGCCCCAACCCCGCGTCGAGTGGATCCGGGCCATCAAGGAAGACCCCCTCGTCCCGGCCCGGTCGGCACCGTTCGTCTCCGACATGGTCGCATCCCTTCGCCTCCGGGACGAGGCCCTGGCCGTCGGCGCCGCAAACCAGCGCTACTTTCAGAGAATCCGCCTCGACTCCAACGTCCGCCCCATGCTCCTGACCCTGGAGATCGATCTCGATCGGCAACCGATGCATCCGGGACAGACGCTGGCGTTGGGCTCCTGGCAGCTCGAGGGGGAGCACACCGCATCCTACCTGGTCCGTGAGTGGGCATCCCGCCAGGCCGCCACCGCGCAACCGGCGGGCCAGGCCGCATCCCCCGCACACGCAGACAGTGCGGCCCACTCGACCCCCGCTGCATCGGCTGGCCCGACCGACTTTGCCGGTGCACCCGTCCCGCGTGGAGGCCTTCGCTCATCCCGCCCCCTGGCCGGCTGGTGCTCCTGGTACGACCGCAAGCGGAGGATCACGCATTCCTACATCGGCCGCACCGTGGAGCGCCTGCGCAGCACTCCCGAGCTGTCAGGCCTGTCGACCGTCGTCATCGACGACGGCTACCAGTCCCGCGTCGGGGACTGGCTCGTTCCCCGCCCGGGCTACGGGGGCTCGGTCCTCGACACGGCTCGCCTGATTCGGGATGCGGGCCTTGCACCGGGTATCTGGGTGGCCCCGTTCGTCGCTCAGGCCGGGTCCGAGCTGGTCGAACGTCACCCCGAATGGGTGGCGACCCGAAACGGCCGCCCATACGGGCTGGGCTTCAACCCCCACTGGCGCTCCACGTTCTACGCACTCGACATCCGGAACCTTGACCTTCTCGCTCACCTGGCCTCGGTCTTTGCCGAGCTGCGGGCCGCCGGCTTCTGGCTGTTCAAGCTCGACTACCTTTACCCCGCTGCACTGCCGCTCGACCGGGGACCGGACGGCTCGGGCCGCTTCGAGGCCTTCCGGAACGCAGTCGCCCACCTGCGCAAGGCAGCCGGAAACGACTCCTACTTCCTCGGCTGCGGCTGCCCGCTGGCCCCCTCTGCCGGCCTCTTCGATGCCATCCGTGTGTCCACGGACATCGACTACTGCTGGAAGACACCGACCCTGCTTCATGCCGTGACCGGAGACGAGGAGATGGTGGGCATCTTCCCCGCCGCCCGGAACACGATGGTTCGAAGACTTTTCGGCCCGAGCCTCTGGCGGGTGGACCCCGACTGCGTACTGCTGTCTTCCGGCAAGGGGACCGCCACGGCCGCCGAGAAGCTCCTCTTCGCCCGCCTGGCGGCCCTGTCGGGAGACGTGTTCCTGGTCGGTGATGACCTCACCCGCTGGGGACCGGCCGACCTGGCCGCCTTCTCCGAGCTCTTTGCCGGGCTCGGGCATGAGCTGGTGCCGCTGGACGCGGCGGACCGTGTCGACCCGACCTGGGCATTCGTCTCCGGCCCCGGCGGTCCCGCCGTGGCTGCCTTCAACATGGGCGACCGCAAGGAGATGGCCTCGGTCCAGCTCGCCCACCTGCGTTCCCTCCTGCCCGGCGTGTCGGCCGTGTCCACCGCTGCCCCCGTCGTAGCGAAGCTCGACAGGGACCGGATCGACGTCTCCCCGGTTGAAAGCCGGGCCGCAATCGTGGTAGACCTCCGCCCCTCGGGATCTCACTCCGATGCGAGTGTCGCCCGGGAAGTCCGGAGGGAAGACGAACGATGAAAGCGATCCGCCTCGAAGCCAGGCCGAGGAAGAACCAGACTCCCGCATCCGACGGCCTCCCGGTTGTCGCCTGCCTCGAGGATGCGCCCGTTCCAGAGCCGGGACCGGGAGAAGTGCTCCTCCGCCTGCGGGCAACGGCCCTGGGGGCCACCGAGCAGGCGGTCCTGTCCGGGCTCCTGCCCCTGGGCGTTGCTCCGGGAAGCGAGTTCACTGCGGACGTAGTCCAGGATCGGGAAGGGGAGCTGGTCGGCGCTCGGGTCGCTCCGCTCCCGTCCGTTCCGTGTGGAGCTTGCGGGCCCTGCCTGGCGGGCAATGCGACCCTTTGCCCTGTGCGGCTCATCCCCGGCCGCTCGGCCCGCTACGGTTGTCTGGCCGAGTACTTCCTCTTCCCCAGAAGGGGGCTGTTCCGGCTGCCCCACGGTCTTCGCGACTTCGACGCCATCTCCCTGTTGCCGCTGGCGTCCGCTCTCAACCTGCCCCGCAAAATCTCCCTGCCCGGCCGGGTCCTGGTGGTATCGGCCGGAGGGTTGGGGCTGGTGGTGGCCGCTTCGCTGCGCGGCCTCAGGCAGCTACTCTTCCTGGCCATGCCCAACGAGGATGCCATCGAGTCGGTTCGCAAGTTCTCCCTTCACCGGGATCCGGGCGGACGCTTCCCGCTGGTGGTTGCGGCTTGCGACGGCCCCGGCGTGCTGGCCCGGGCCCTGGACCGGGTTGCCCCGCAGGGTACGCTGGCGGTCCTCGGAATGCCGGATTCTCCCAGTCCCGTGCTGCCCCTCGTGCATCGTGAGCTGACGGTGATCGGAATCGGGGAGGGGGAGGTCACGGCCGCAATCAAGTGCATGGAGGAGAGGGAGGTGTGCGAGATCCTGTCCCGAGCCCGGCCCACGATCTTCCCGTTTGCCCAGGCGGACCGGGCACTGGCACACGCTGCGGACCCGAGCAACCTTCGAGTGATCGTCGACAACCTGGATCAGTGAACCGCCCCGCTTACTCCTTCTTCTTCTCTTCGCGCTCCAGGCGCTTGTGAGCCTCGCCCGCGTTGTCCCGGATCTGCCCTTCGTCCGGGTACACGTCTTCGTTGGTCGTCGCGCAGGCCCCGCCCCAGAACGACAAGAGCCCCAGCACCAGCAGTAGCCACCGTTTCATTCCCTCGCCTCCTTGCCCTGGAAGTCTCCCAGCACGTTGTCCCGGATCTTCGAAACGAGCGGGATCGCCGCCCGCTGCTTCACTTCCTGGAGCGCCTTGAGCCTGGCCGTCTCTGCGGACGGATGGCTGACCCGCTCCATCTGGTCCACGGCAGCCACGGTCTCCTCGCCGGAACGAGCCTCCAGGGTCACGTGGTAGACCACCTTGGGCATCTCCCCACCGGACTCCTCCTGGATCTCCAGCGAACCGGATACCCGGATCGTCCCCTGAACCCCGTCGCCGGCCACCGCCATCCCCTCGGCCAGCAACGCGGCCCGCACGGGGGCGGCCAGCTCGTCGCCCATTCCGTCCACGGAGATGAGGAAGTGCGATACCAGCAGAGAGCGAAGCTCCGCCAGCGCCTCCACACGCTCCGACGGGTCGGCCAGTCCCCCCACGCCCAGCAGCGACAGCTGCTTCATCAGGCGGGCTCGGTCCCCCATCAACCACAGGGCCCGCGCTAACGCCTTGACCCTGGCTCCGACATCCCCGGCCGGCTCGTCCAGCCTCTCCGCAATCTCCATCTCGACCTCGGAGAGCCTCTCCTGGAGCCGCCTCTGCAAGGCCACCTTGTCCAGCACGGCCAACGAGTAGTGCAGCCCTCCCCGGACCGCCCGGTCCCGGATCTCCACCCCTTCAAGCTCGGCCTTGGACCGCACTCTCGTGAAGTACTTCAAATCAAAGTCGTGCTCCACCAGGGCCGCATCTCCCTCTCCAATCTGGGAGTACTTCTCCTCCTCCAGCGTCGTGTTCTCCACCGCGGCCTGAAAGAACTTGGCCACCTCCCCCCGGGCCCGGTCGTCTGCAGTCGTCAGGGTGTCCCCCCAACCGATACCCAGCACGTAGCGCCCCCGCGGATACTTCGGATGCTGCCCCGTGTCCATCCAGTCCACGACCTCCGCACCGCTGCAACCGGCAGCCATTGCCAGGACCATCCAGACAGAGAAAGCTCCAAGCCAGCCCAGCTCGCGTTTCATCGGCCCCCTCAAAAACGCAGTCCCGTCATCCAGCGCTCCTCCCGAATCTCCGCCCTTCCGGAGCGAACCATCGACCATCGACCATCGACCAAAGCCTGCCCCGAGCAGTGTCGAGGGGAGCATCGACCATCGCACAGGGCCGGCGGTCGACACGAGCCGGCTCAATAGCAGCCGGCAACGAGCCAGGTCCGGGTCCCGTCCCCGACCCTCACGTCCTGCAACTCCTGCCCGGCGCAGCCGGTTCCGCCGGTGTGGGACACCCGAACGGAATAGGCCCCCGCAGGGCACAGCAGGCGGGTCATGTGGACTTCGGCAGGCAGAGTCCACCACCCTCGGATGTCCGCTGCCTCCACCGCCGACATGGCGGCATTGGCCATCGCCTGCACCAGCAGCCCCACGGCCGCCTGCCCGGACATCTGCTCGCCGACGACCCCTGCCGCCCGGGCACTCACGAACTTCAGAACGGCCCTGCCGACCACGCGGCTCCACACGCGGGCCATCCGATCCTCCAGGTTCACCTGGGCAATCCGGGAGACGTTCTCCACCGGAACCCCCCAGCCGCCTCCGCACCCCTCCACCTCGACGAATGCCCTGGCTGCAGCAACCGGTGGCTGCTCGAACACGGGGAACGCGACCGTGACCTGAGTCCCCAACGCCATCCCCTTGGCTGCAGACAGCGCCCTCTGCACCCGCTTCTCGTCCTCCCCCTGAACGTTCGTCTGCTGCACGAGCACCAGCCCGTGCCCCAGGCTCACCTCGATCACCTCCTCCCGCTTCCTCGGCCCTGGACCGATGTAATGGAGGACGATGATCTCTCCGCTTCCGGCCCCAGCCACCATCGGCCTCATCGACCGGACCCGCTCCAGGTCCCTCAGAAGGGATGCCGGTGCCCTCACGCCGAGCTCCCCTTCCTGGTCGTCGTACAGCGCTGCGGCCCGCTCCAGCGCGATTCGAGCATCGTCCAGGTCCCCGGCCTGCTCGAAGAGCAGCCCCGAAACGTATAACGCCAAGGGATCCGCCCGGTACCGCCCCTCCCCCTCACGGGCGTAGGTGTCGAACTTCACACTGACCCGCCGGACCTCGACCAGCGCCTCCTCCACCTCCCCTCGAACCGCAAAGTTCATGGCATTGAAGACGTTGACCAGGACCCGCTCGAACTGTTCACCCGCATAAGGCATCGTCATGTCATTGGTGAACAGCGAGGCCGCTTCGTTGCCGAGGCTTCGGGTGTAGAGATCCTCCCCCAGCGCCTCAGCCTGCTCGAACTGCGCCGCACTGCCCCCGAAGTCCCCTGCCAGTTGAAGCGCCATCCCCAGGTCCATGTGATAGAGCAGCCGATTCCGATCCCCGTAGACCCTCTTTCCTGCCTCCTGGACCAGCTCGGAGGCCTTCGAGGCCTCCCCCGACGACAGGGCACGATCCACCCGGAGGTAGTGGTCCCGGTCGATCTCGCCGCCACACCCGCCGGCCAGCAACGACATCACCAGCCCTATGATCCAGTTCCGCATTCGACCCGCTGCATGTGCCCCGACTGCCCTGCGGCATCGGCCGGCGCCCTCAGGGCCCCAAGACATCTGCCGGCGCCCTGATGGCCCCTCCCGCGTGGTCGGGGCTGTGGGGGCCGGGCCCGTGCCCCGGCTCTAATCCCACTCCCCGCGTTCGACCACCTTCTTGATCTTCTTCTGGCCGATCCATTCTTTCACGCCGGTTTCCACGTTGATCAACTCGAGCTCCACCTGGTAGAAAAGCAGCGTGATGCCCCCGGCCTGGTCCACGATGGAGTTGATCTGACCGAGCAGCAGGAAGTCGGCACCAAGCTCCCGCCCCATCGCCTTCTGCGTCTCCAGCGAGGCGGCCTCCGCCTGGTACAGCTTCTCCGCCTTGAGCTGCTCCCGCTGCCCGAACGATGCCAGGAAGCTCACCTCCCCCGAGTTCACCAGCTCCCGCTCGAGATCCTTGACGAAGGTATCCGTGGGGATGTGCTCGTGGCTCTTGTTGGCCACCCGACCCACCACGATTCGAGGCCTCTTGTTCCCGCCTTCACTCCACTCGTCCAGCCAGGGCCTCGACAGAAGATCCTGGACCATCTCCTGCGAAACGGCCCTGGAATCGACGTCGTTCCACCGGCCCGACAGGTCGATCTCTTCATCCACGGCGGTCCTGTGAACCACCGGCCCGGAGGGACCGTTGTAGCAGGCAACGACGAGGAGACCGAGGACGGGCAACACCCATGCCGTTCTCATCCTCGCCCCCCTACTTCTGCTCCTCGGCCGACAGCCGGTCGAACGCCTTGTCCGCGTTGGCCCGCACGAAGTCGCGGGTCTTGGCGTCGAGCTCCTTCATCTTCTCGAGAGCACCGCCGAACTCAGCCAGGTCCAGCCGCGCAAGGGCATACACGGTCCCATCCGACGGGTCCTGCCAGTGGTCGACGACCATCACGCCCGACAGCGTGATCTTCGAGAACGTCTTGATCGCCTGGTCCACGTGCTGCTCCTCGGCCGAGGCCGTCATGTCGCCGGCCGTCGTCGAGGCCATGTAGTCCCGCATGAGCGAGGCTGAATAGGTCCGGAAGATCTTGCCCAGGTCCGCTCGGGCTCGGTTCTCCGCTGTCGACCGGGCAAGGGCCTTGTTGCCGATCCCGTTGACCATCCCGACGCCGAAGAAAATCTTCTTGCCGTCTTCCTCGAACGCGCCGCTTCCTCGGACGACCCACTTGGGCTCCCCGCTCTCCCCGTAGTACTCCCCCTCGCCGCTGCAGGCCATCATCAGCAGTCCCAGTCCCAAGCACAGCGCCACATGCCTCATGTTCCTTCCTCCCTTTGAGTTCCCCGTTTCCGCCCGGGTTGCCCCGGGGCTATCGTCGCCAAAGCGGCCCCTATACGAGCCCGACATCTCCTCTATTCAAACAACCTCCCCAGCCCCGAGCCCCCCCTCCGGTCCCCGCCACTACTCCAGCACCCCCACCAGCTCGGTGTTGCCCGAAATCCGAGCCAGCGACGTGGGCTTGATCGTCAGCTTGGTCCCCGGAGGAACCCCCGGCACCAGGCCAGCCAGGTCGATCTCCGGAAGGGCGATGCCGCCGAAGCTCTGCCCCGCAATCTGCCCGAGCGCCCCCTGCAGGACGTCTCCGGCCAGCAGCTCCTCGATGATCGGCTTGAGCCCCTCGTACCCCTCGGTGACCGACACGATCTCGTAGTCGAACACCGAAATCTGCCCAACCGCCAGCGAGAACGAGGGACCGCCTTCCCCCTGCTCCAACGCAATCGAGGCCTCGCCGATGAGCGTGGCAAACAGCCCCACCGTGATCGGCTGCCCCATCATCTTGAAGGAGGCCTGCACGTACAGGTCCCCCACGCCGAAACGCAACGCCTTGTCCGCATTGCAGTCGGACAGCATCGGGGCCAGGAAGAAGTCCAGCGAGATGGCCGGGTCCACGATTCCATACCCCTCCAGAGTCTCCCCGGCTCCGCCGAGCTGCGCAGCCGTCAGCTTCAGGTTCAACGCCCCGCCCCACCAGACCGCAAAAAGAACCTGGTTGAGAAGGTCGTCGGCCAGCCCCACCGCCACTTCCCCGATCGTGCTGATCTCGTACGGTGGCGCATCCGGACCGGCACAGTCCCCCCGTCCCAGCGCCCCCAGCGGATCATGCACCACCTTCTTGGTCGAGCTGGCCTGGGCGTAGAAGCCCATCCGGATCCCGTCCGAAGCGAGGAGCAGCTTCGAATACCGCGTCTGGAGGTGCAGATTCACCGGCTCTCCCCCCTCCACCAGCGCCGGCACCGATACGTCCTGGTCCAGCTCGAACTGGCTGAAGAGGTCCTCCATCACGCCCGGCAGCATCTGCTGCATCTGCGACGCCAGCGATGCCTCGATCTGCTGTTCGAACAGCGAAATCACCGCGTTCAGCAACGGCTCCAGGAGCGCCCCCAGACCGGACAGGTCCAGGCTCACCCCCTCGGTTCCGAGATGGAACTCCTGGAGCGTCGCCTTCGGCTTGCCCGCCTCGTCCAGCTTCACCAGCACCGTGGCAAACAGGTTCACCTGGTCCACGTGCAACGTCCCGGAAACATCGGGGCAGAGATCGATGACGATCACTTTGCACGTGCCGATGGCATCGACATCGGCGGACAGGTTCTTGAACCAGGCGTTGAGCTTGAGCCCACCGTCCACCAGAGACATCTGGACGAAGGGGGCGTCCATCTTCACGTTCTTGACGAACACCTTGTAACTGTTGGCATTGTAGACCGGATTCGGGATGAGGGACCCGAAGTCCAGGTTCGCCAGCATCACCTCCATCAGAGTGGCCAGGTCGTCCGGATTGGCCGGATCGTGTGCGCCGTCATCCACGAACTCGTCGGCAAGGAAGAGCTGCAGCCCGTCCGGGACGTGGGTCTTGCTCAGTTCTCCCGTCGTCGGATAGTACTTGTCCGAGTAAGCGAACGACCGCACGGTCCGGGTGGTCTGCCCCCCTTCGTCCAGTGCCTCGGCAACCAGAAGGTTGACCGCATGCTTGGCCAGGACGATGTGGGAGAAGCTGTTGTCCTGCCCGACCTCGGCTGCCTTCCCGTTGATGAAGAACTCGGAAAGCCCGGTGACCGAATCGCTCACCGAGCCGGTCACCGTCACCGACGGCTTGTCGGTCAGCGTTGCACCCCTCTCGGGGTAGTCCACGGCCAGCAGGGGCCCGCTCCCGTCCACGAGCACCGTGAGCTGAGCCCCCAGGTTCAAAGCATCGGCCAGCTTCACCGACAGCGTGCGCTTTCCCTCGGTGGTGAACTTGAAATGCCACGGCTGAGTCTCCACCACCCCCTCGGGAGGGCTCACTTCGACCGGTGCCAGGGCGGCGTCCGGGACCAGGTTGCCGAACTCGTCCCGAACCGCCACCTGGAGCCACAGCTTGTCGAGCACCTTGTAGACCGGTTTGTCGGGCACGGGCGTCAGCTCCACCTTCATCGGCGGGCCCGGAACCACCTTGAGCACGGCCCCGACCAGCTCGAAGAGGGCCCAGTCCTCCGCCTGCGGAACGCACTTGACCAGGTGAGAACCGGTCAAGGTGCTGCTCACCGACAGCCCCTGCAACGTGACCTCGGGGGGAGTGAACACCACCATCGGGAAGCCGGCCACCTTGTTCCCCCACAGATCCGTGGCCTGACACGAAATGCCTGCCCCTTTGCCCGCCGGTACCGTGTCCGGGTTCAACGTGGTCACCAGTCGCCGGGGAACGCCTGCCTCGACCACGAGCTTGGCCGGACTGCCGGAGTGGGCACCGTCCAGCACGCATGCCACCTCGTATTCCCCGACAGCGGTCGGGGTGAGGGACAGCCCTCCCACGACGGTCCCGGACGCCGGATTGACGGCCAGCGTGAACGCCCCGTATACCGGGTTGTCCATCGCGTCGAAGGCCGAGCACGTCGCAACCACCTGGGTCCCGGCCTTGACCTTCTTCTCGGACAGCTCCGTCAGCACCAGCACCGCCTGTCCCGGCTGGACCGATGCCACGGCCGGAGTCGGGTCCTGCACCTGCCCCCCGTCCGGAGCCGTCCAGGTGCAGGCGACCTCGTACTCTCCCGGCTTGAGAAAGGTGACCGTGCTGCCGGACACCTGGAAGTCCTCCCCCTCAATACCCGCCACCACGATCCCCGTCCCCTCCAGCTCCGCGTCAGGACAGTTCTCCAGGAGGCAGCTTACCTCCACCGGCTCGCCCGCCAACACCGCCTCGCCGCTCGGGAGCTTGGTATCCAGCAACGGCGCATCGGCCAGGCAACCCAGCGAATCAGCGGTCTCGCCCGTCAGGTCGGCCACGAGCTCCGGGCCGATATCCTCCGGCGTCCCCTGCTTCCCTCCGCCTCCACACGAGCCCGCCAGCAGCGCCGCCACCAACCACGCAGCCGTGCCGAACCAGCGAAACCCTCCCGGGCTGACGCTCGAGCCAATGGACTCCGCAGACCGAAGCAACATCTCGTTCCTCCTTCCTCGCAGCGGCATGATAACTGTTTGGCGCGCGCGATGGAAGAGGGGCGGTGGTCCCGTGTGGCAGCCCGTCTTTGTCCTTGAAAGCAACCGGCCCGCGTGCTGTAATGGCCTTGCGGACGATTGGGACCCGCGTGCACTCACTGTTGTTTTGGCCGGGCTGGGTCGGGATAGCGAGCCGGAAGTACTGTTTCCAGTATGTTTCCGGGCCCGAGAGCGACACGGGCATCGTGTCCCGCCCCTCGCAGGGAGTGTCGGATGGGGAAGGAGGGGGAAATGTCGGAGGAGAGGACCGGGCCGGAGGATGGCGAGCCGGGTTGCGACAGCAACGAGCTTCGCAGGAAGGTCGCCAGGTTGGAATCCGAGTGCCAGCGGCTCAAGGTGCTCAAGGCAACCAACCGGGGACTTGCGCGAGCCAACGCACGCGCCGCCGAGCTGGTTGCCGAGGTCGAGCTTCGAGATGCAGAAATCGAGAAGCTGAACACGGCCCTGGCCGCCGCCAATGCGAGGGCCGCCACACTGATGGCCGACCTCGAGCTGAACATGGAGGAGCTGGCCCGCTCCAACCAGGAGCTCGAGCGGTTCGCGTTCGCAGCCTCGCACGACCTCCAGAACCCGCTGCGCACCATTGCCGGCCTCGTGTCGGTCGTCTTGAGGACCAGCCCCCCCGAGACGCCCCCCGCCCACGTGCGTCACCTCACCCTTGCCCGGGAAGAGGCCGAACGGATGCTCCGGATGCTGAGCGACCTCCTCGAATACTCACGCCTGCATGCCGGCGACCTGCGACGAATTCCCGTCGATCTCGACGACCTGCTCGACCAGGTCCTCATCGGGCTGTCGGTCGCCATCGAAGCGGAGCAGGCCCGCATCACCCGGGCCCCCCTTCCGTCCGTCCTGGGCTACCGCACTCCCCTCGGCAGACTCCTGCAGAACCTCCTCTCCAATTCGCTCAAGTTCCGAGGAACCGAGGCCCCGGAGATTCACGTCTCGGCCACGGAAACCGAGGAGGAATGGGTCGTTTCCGTGGAGGACAATGGAATCGGCCTGGATCCTGCCGATTCCGAGAGGATCTTCCAGATGTTCCAGCGACTTCACCCCAACAGCACTTACGGCGGTACCGGGATGGGCCTCGCCTTCTGCAAGAAGATCGTCGACCTGCACGGAGGCCGGATCTGGGTGGACTCGGAGCTCGGCAAAGGGGCCCGGTTCAGCTTCTCCCTTCGCAAGGCCGGTTCCCCCGGGCTGCCGACGGTTGCCGACAACGGCTGACACCGCGTCTCGCACGCAGAATGGAAGAGGGGCACGGCCTGCTGTAGAATGGGGCGGAAACGCGGAGCAACCGCGGGATTCCGGGACCGGGAGGAACGCATGAGTGGAACTTTCAGAAGCACCGGGGGCGGAGCTGGATGGGGATTGACTGCCCTGGCCGGGGCGGGGCGCGTGCTGTCGCTGGGCCTGCTCCTCCTCTCCGCCTGCTCCGGCACCCCGGGCAGCCAGATCACCCAGCTTGATTCCGGAAGCCTCGACACCCAGGAGCTGCCCTACCCGGCGGACGCGGACGCCAGCGTCCCGGTCGATGCCGTGCCGCCCGACCTGCTCGACTTGAGCTTCGACCTGATCCCGCCCGAGGTGGACCTCGTTGACGCCGGCCCCGCGTGCGAGCCGGGGAGTGGATGCTTCCTCGACCCGTGCACGGACAACGGGCAGTGCCTGTCCGGGTGGTGCGTGGAGCACCTCGGTGAGGGGGTCTGCACCACCACGTGCCAGGAGGAATGCCCTCTCGGATGGGAATGTCAGCAATATGGCGGCTCGGGCCGCGACCTCATGTTCGCCTGCGTCTCCCTGTTCACCAACCTCTGCAAGCCCTGCAACGCCGCCGGCGACTGCATCGGTCCGGGAGGCATCCAGGACGCCTGCGTCCAGTACGGGGGCGGCACCTCCTTCTGCGGGGGAAGCTGCGGCCCCGACACCCCCTGCCCTGCCGGATTCTCGTGCAAGGAGGCCATCTCCGTCTCCGGAATGCCCCTGTCCCAGTGCCTCCCCGACTCGGGGGAGTGCGCCTGCTCTGCCAAGTCGATCGCGCTGGCTCTGTCCACCCCCTGCCACGAGGAGAACCCGTTCGGCTCCTGCACCGGAAGCCGCGTCTGCACGCCGGAAGGGCTGTCCGCCTGCGATGCCCCCGCTCCCGCAGCGGAGAAATGCAACGGCATCGACGACGACTGCGATGGCCAGGTCGACGAGCCGATCGACCTGGAAGGGGTCCCCGTTTCCCTGTGCAACGACGACAACCCCTGCACCAAGGACGTCTGCGCCGGCAAGGAGGGCTGCCAACTCGAGTCGCTTGACGGAACCGAGTGCCAGGATGGGGACCTCTGCACCGCCGCCGACCATTGCCAGGACGGGGCCTGCGTAGGCGTTCCGCTGGCATGCGACGACGACGACCCGTGCACCGATGACTCCTGCGGCCCGGCTGGCCAGTGCGTGCACGAGGCCAACACGGCCAAGTGCGACGACGGCAATCCCTGCACCGTGGGCGACCTGTGCGGAGACGGCAAGTGCGCCGGCGTCCCCGTCGACTGCGAGTGCACCGCCGACCCCGACTGTGCCAAGCTGGATGACGACAACCTCTGCAACGGAACCCTCTTCTGCAACCTCGACAAGTTCCCTCACGTCTGCTCGGTGATACCCGGCTCCGAAATCGTATGCCCCCCTCCCGACGGCGATTTCCCATTCTGCCTGAAGTCCGAGTGCCAGCCCGAAAGCGGCGATTGCCTCACTCTCCCCGACCACGATGGACTGGCCTGCGATGATGGCATCGCCTGCACGCTGGGCGATGCCTGCAGTCAGGGAGTCTGCGCCGGCACGACCCCGGCCAACTGTGCGGACGACAATCCATGCACCGACGACTCCTGCCTCCCTGACACCGGCTGCCAGCACGTTCCCAACAGCGCCGACTGCAGCGACGGCAATGCGTGCACCCTGGCCGATACCTGCAAGGCCTCAGCCTGCGTGGGCGGCCCGCTCCAAACCTGCGACGACGGCAATCCCTGCACGGACGACGGCTGCAACCCCGCATCGGGCTGTACCCACACCCCCAATTCCGCCCCCTGCGACGATGCCAATGCCTGCACCGTCGACGATGCCTGCGCCGCTGGAGCCTGCATCGCCGGCAAAGCCCAGAGCTGCGACGATGCCAACCTCTGTACCAACGATGCGTGCGACCCCAAGAGCGGGTGCCTCCATACCATGAACTCCGCCCCCTGCGACGACGGCAGCGTCTGCACCGTAAACGACCTGTGCCAGAAGGGAAGCTGCGTGGGGACCGCACCGCTGACCTGCACCGACGCAAACCCCTGCACCGACGACCAGTGCCATCCCAAGGACGGGTGTCTCTTCGTCCCCAACTCCGCTCCCTGCGACGACGGCAACGCCTGCACCCTCTCCGACCAGTGCGACTCCGGTCAGTGCAAGAGCAAGGCCATGCTGGGCTGCAACGACTCCGACCCCTGCACCGACGACGCGTGCGAGCCCGCCGCAGGCTGTGTCCACACGCTCAACACCGCCCCCTGCGACGACGGCAACGCCTGCACCTCGAACGACCAGTGCGCTGCGGGAAGCTGCGTGGCCGGCCCCGCCATCGACTGTGCCGACGACAACCCCTGCACCGACGATTCGTGCGCCCCCAAGACCGGCTGCAAGCACTCCCCCAACCAGGCCCCGTGCGACGACGGCAACGCCTGCACCGTCGCCGACCAGTGCGAGTCCGGCCAGTGCAAGAGCAAGGCCATGCTCCCCTGCAACGACTCGGATCCGTGCACCGACGACTCGTGCGACCCCGCCGCAGGCTGCGTCCACAAGCTCAACACCGCCCCGTGCGATGACGGCGACGTCTGTACCACGGGCGACAAGTGCGCCGCCGGCCTGTGCTCCGGCACGGGGAAGCTCGCCTGCGACGACTCGAATCCCTGCACCCAGGACTCGTGCGTGTCCGGGCAAGGCTGCACCAACGCTCCGCTGCCCGACGGAACCGCCTGCATCGCACAGGGCGTGTGTGTCGGCGCCTGCAAGTCGGCAGCGTGCGAGGAGACCGCTCAGGAAGTGTGCGACGGCCAGGACAACGATTGTGACGGCATCGCGGACGAGCAAGACGCGACGGGCTGCAGCGACGTCTGGCCCGACCTCGACGGCGATGGCCACGGGGCCGGCAATCCCTCCTGCCGATGCGGCGTGCCACAGGGATACTCCAAGGTCGCCGATGACTGCAACGACCTGGCCTTGGAGGTCTTCCCGGGGGCGGTCGAGGCGTGCAACGGCGTCGATGACGATTGTGACATGGTGACCGACCCCGAAGGGGCTGCCGAGTGCACATCCTTCCTGCTCGACGCGGACGGCGATGGCTACGGAAAGGACGGCGACTCGAAGTGCCTGTGCGCCGGATCGGTCCCCTATGCAGCGCTCGTCGGAGGGGACTGCCAGGACGGCAACCCGGCAATCAACCCGGGAGCCTCCGAATCCTGCACCACCGCCGTCGACGACAACTGCGACGGCAAGAACAACGATGGGTGCATCTACGGCTCCTGCAAGGAGCTGCTCGCAATGACCCCGGGGACCCCGACCGGCAAGCGTACCATCGACCCCGACGGAAACGGCCCCGTCGCCCCCTACGCCGCCTGGTGTGACATGACGGCAGATGGCGGAGGGTGGACCCTCATCGGCATTGCCTCCAACACCGGCCCCCGGATGTGGACCTCCACTTCGGTCTTTTCCGACGCGTCGACGTTCGGCAGCTTGGACCAGATCGCTGCAGCCTACAAGTCGCCCGCCTGGAAGCAGGTCCCGGGCAAGGACTTCATGGTCGAAACCGAAGAGTACTCCCTCGGCTACAACGACCTGCTCGCCACCCAATCCATGGCCGACTTCTTCGCCTCCAAGTGGCCCGGCACCTGCAGCTCCACGTGGCTGCACGGGAATCCGGACTTCACCATCAACCTCAATGCGGAGCAGGCCAAGCTCTTCGGATTCACGCTGCGGGGCTGGGACAACAACGCAAGCTGCTTCCCCAGCGACAACGAGAACTCCGCCATCTCTCTGCTGACAGCGGAATGCTGCTGGGTCAACGGAATCGGCAACAACACCTGCTGCCAGCCCGAGTGGGTTTCGCACGACCAGAGCCTGCTCAAGAAGCAGTTCCTCATCCCCGTCGCCTGCAATCCGGCGGTCTGGCCGTGCAGCCCCGGTGGAGTCACGGTCAATGCCTACACGGGAGGCGACACCGAGTGCTACGGCACTTCGTGCAAGGTTCCCTGGGCCCGAATGTACGTGCGCTGACCGCAGCTCCGGTTACAACCCGACCCTCAGCAGCGTGCGGGCATCAAAGCGGGACAGATCGACTTCCATCACGTCCGGGAGCATCCGGCCGACGAAACGGTTCGTCCGGTCGAAGACCCATTCGACCTCGAGCTGCCCCCGCTTCCCCCTCTGCCCGGGGGAAATCACCACCATCCTTCCACCCGCAGCAGAATCGTGTGCAATCCCTTCGAGCCGGATTCCCCCGCCGCAGCCCCCTCCGGAAGGCTCACCCCCTGCGGGCAAGATGAGCAGCGCCCCGTCCACGGCGACCTCGACGGGGACCCTCCAGCGCATGGAATCCCACTCCGACTCCTCGTGCACCCCTTCCAGCTCGGGGAAGCCCGGCTCGGAGTGGACCCGGTTGCGTGAGAGCCCGATTTCGTGCCATTCCCCGAGATCTGCCCCACTGCGCCCGAAAAGCACCGAGCTGGATTCCCAGCGCAGCGACTCGGAGAACGGGACGATGCAGACCGCAAACCCCTCGTCCCCGGTACGGCAATCCCAGGCTTCGGGGCGGGCCACGTCGGCCCGCATTTTGAGCACGCGCAGGGCGGGCGCTTCCGGACCGGACGCCGCACGCACACTGCCAGACTCCGGCGCCCCTGCAGAATCCGGCCGCCCGTCCGGCAGGTGCAGCGCCATTGCCGAGTGCAGGTAGAACATGCCCGGCCCACGAAGCCGCCTCACCGCCTCGTCCAAATCCCTTACTCCCAGCTCGGAGGCTCGGGAAGCCACCCACTCCACCTCCTCCAGGGTGTACACCGACAGCGGCAGCCGAGCCGTCGGGTCACCGGGAAGCTGCAGGAGCACCGACAAGGCCAACAATCCCGCACCCGCCATCACGGACAGCGACGCGGGGGCCGGCCAGGGCCGCATGGTCGCCCCCGCCGACAGGCCTCCGACCATCGAAAGGACACGCCCCAGAGCCAGTGGCGCGAGCAGGGCACCGGCCGGCAGGAATGGGAGGATGTAGCGGTCGGGGATCTCTCGGCCGGTGGCTGCAGCCAGCACCAGGAGGAGCGCACACGGAATCGCCCCGAGCGCCATGCCCGCCCAGCCGGCCCGGGGCCGCAGCGTCGACTCGCCCCACTTATCGCCCCCCTTATCGCCCCCCTTATCGCCCCCCTTCGACGCTGGTCCCAAGGCCCAGAGGCCTCCGGCAGCCACGACGGCAGCGGCCACGATCCACCAGGGCACCGAAGGACCGACCGATTCGGCCGCACGATCGGAGCCCTCCCCGAACAGCGCCCCCAGAGCAGCCGGCAGAGACTTCATCACTTCCCAGGAGAAGAGCTGTGGTATCGCGGCCAGCACGAGCATGCCGGCCCCCACGGCCGGCCACCTTCTCGGCCGGCAGATTGCGAGCATCGCCACCAATCCCGGCAGTGCCAGGATGCTGACCGGATGAAGTTGCACCATGACTCCCAGGCCGAACCCGGCCAGGAGCAGCCATGCCGTGGCAGTCCCCGCCCTCTTCGCTCCTCCCAGGATCATCCCGGCCAGCAGCACCGATGCGGGTAACGGGAGAAGGGCCGGATTCCATTGCACCTCGGGAATCTCGGGCGACAGCGCAAAGAACAGCAACGAAAGCCCGGCAGCGCCAAACCCCATCCCGCTCCCACCGACAGCCGCCCCCATCCACGCCAGAATTCCAAGGGCGAGGGCAGCGGCCACCAGCGAGATCCCCCGGACCTCTTGCATTCCGAGCCCGAGCCAGTCCGCCACCGCCAAATACCGGATCCACAGCGTCCCCTGGTGAAGCTCCGGCACCGACGTCGAGGCCCCCCGCTCCGGGCACCCCTCGGGCCCATTGCACTGGCGGGCGAGCAGCAGGTCCCTCACCGAGTCCTGGGCAATGGGGATCTCGGCGGGAGCACCATGCGTGAGCGCCCATAGCGCAGTCGCGAACGCGACCGCCGCGACAACCCATGGCCCCGCTGAGCATCTCCGCTCTTCGACTCGCTCCATCTGCCCGCTCTCCCCATCTCGGATTGCGTCATCCGCAACCGCCATCCTATGCCGCCCCGACCCACAGCGTCAACATGACTGGCAACCGGCTCCCTTCCGCACCGCGCCGGACTCGGCAATTTCCGGTTGACTTCTTCCCCGGTTCGTGGGATATTTTGCCGCCTTGATTTTGGACTATTGGCGGAGGATTACGCCGTGAAGAGGACATTCCAACCCCACAACACTCGCAAGATGCGTACGCACGGGTTCCGTGCCCGGATGGCCACGAAGGGCGGCCGGCTCGTTCTCAATCGCCGTCGGGCAAAGGGTCGGAAACGGCTGTCGGTGGTAGCGCCTCACAAGTAATGCCCCCGTCTGGCCACTTCCGTTTTCCGCGGGAATCTCGCATCGTGACGGCCGCTGATTTCGGCCGGGTCAAGCGGGGAGGCAGGCGGGTCGCAACCCGATACTTCCTGGTCTACCTCGCCCCTGCGGCTGTCGGGATTCCTCGCCTGGGAATGATCGTGACCAGAAAGGTGGGCGGTGCGGTGGTTCGAAACCGCTGCAAGCGTGTCCTCCGGGAAGCTTTCCGACTGAGCCGGCACGACTTCCCGGCCCCGGTGGACCTGGTGGTGATCGTCAAGCGAAGCGAGGAAATCCCGACTCTTGAGCGCTATACCAAAGACCTCAAGCAAGCTCTGGCACTTCACGGTCGCTCGGATCGGGACAGTCATTAGGCTGTTTCTCCTGGCCCTGATTCGGTTCTACCAGGCAGCCATCTCGCCCTATCTTCCCAGGGCCTGCCGTTTCTACCCGTCCTGCTCACACTACGCAGCCGATGCCATCCGCCTTCACGGACCTGCCCGCGGGAGCCTGCTCGCGGCACGGCGCCTGGCTCGCTGCCACCCTTTTCACCCGGGCGGCCATGACCCCGTCCCCCTGCCACGAGACAAGGAGAGGATGATGCCCTCCACGGTTCGCACCTCGTTGACCGCCCTGGCCCTGGCTGTTGCCCTACTGGCACCGGTGCGGTATGCCGCCGCTGCCTGTGGGGAGAAAGAGCCCGGCCGCGTCGAATGGACCTTTGAAGAGGATGGCAGGCCCCTGTACAGGGCCGTGTTCACCGGGCGCGCCGCCACGTTCGCGTGTTTCGAGCTGCTCAACCCGCAATATGCCCGGGCCGAGCAGGCCCAGATGCCGGCCGGCGTTCCCGAGTGGATGGGGGCCCCCGGACCGCTCAACCTGGTCACGACCTGGGATACCGAGTACCTCCCCTACTCCCTCTCCTTCCTCTCTCTGGCCGACGGGCACGATGTCACCCGAACCGTCAAGGCCCCGACCTCGACGGCACAGGGCAACGGCTGGAAGGCCGGAGAAAGCCGCACCGCAAGTGCCCTCGACTTCTACAAGGCCGACCCGACCTATGCCCTGGTCTCGTCCTCCGAAGTCGAGGCCGTGTACGTGTGGCCCGACCCGGCCACCGACAAGTCGGACTTCTTCATCGAGAAGCGTTATACCCGCCTGGCCGGATTCAGCGTCGGGCTCTCCGTCACCGTGTTCAACTTCTCAGCAACCGATGTCTCGACTCAGCCCCAGGTCGAAGTCCATGTGTGGGAGGCCTCGCGGCCCAAAGGGGGTATGTTCTCTCCTCCCCCCAACGTCGCCGAGGGACTCTGCCTCACCGGAGACTCGGATCTCGAGCGGCACTCGGGTACCGACCTCGTCGGAAAGACCATCAACCCGTCGGGCGAATCCCGCTGGGCCGCCGTCGGGAACCGCTACTTCCTGCATGCCGTGGTCGCCCGCGGGCTGACCGAGGCCCGATGCACCCTGGCAGCCGGAGCCAATGGCGTCGTCTCCGCTCTCCTCTATCGCGCCAACCCGTTCCTGGTTGCCGCCTCCGAGGGCGCACGCTGCTACCCGGACTGGTTCACCCCCTCGCAGGAGCTGCTCCGCTGCACCCAGGTGGCAGCCCGCCTGGGCATCAGCTATGGACAGCTCTTCACGCCCACGGAGACGGAGAAGGCGTTCACCCTCAAGAAGGATTCTCTGGCCGCTGCCGAGGCCGATGAGACCCTGTCGGTCCTCAAGAACCTGGGCTCCTCGAAGGGTGCGGTCCTGTATCAGTACGAGTTCTACGTCGGCCCCAAGGACATCGACCGCCTCAAGGAGCCGGGCGTCGGCCTCGAGGATTCGCTCGACTTCTGGGTCCTTGGCTTCATCTCCAAGCCGATGCTTTACCTGCTTCGGTGGTTCTACTCCCTCGTCCCCCACTGGGCGGTGGCCATCCTGCTGCTCACCGTGCTGGTCAAGCTGGCCCTCCTCTACTGGACCCAGAAGAGCTACGCCCAGATGCAACGCATGGCCTCGCTCAAGCCCATGATGGAGGAGATCAAGCAGAAGTACGGTCGGGACAAGGAGCGCCTCAACCAGGAAATGATGAACCTCTACAAGCGGGAGAAGGTCAACCCACTGGGCGGCTGCCTCCCCATGCTCCTCCAGATGCCCATCTGGATTGCGCTCTACCGGACCATCTACTCTGCGGTGGACCTCTACCAGGCCCCGCTCGGGCTCTGGATCACCGACCTGTCGGCCCCGGACCCCTACTTCGTCCTGCCCCTCGTGCTCGGGGCCTCCATGTTCCTCCAGCAGAAGCTCTCCCCCACGACCATGGACTCGGCCCAGGCCAAAATGATGCTCTACATTATGCCCGTCATGTTCACCGTCTTCATGCTCTTCCTGCCCAGCGGGCTGAACCTCTACATTCTCGTCAACACCGTGCTCTCGCTGGCGCAGCAGTGGTACCTGAGGAAGAAACTGAGCCCCTCGCCCGTGGCGAAGGCGGCCTGAGGAGGACCATCCGTGAATACTATCAAGTTTACCGGCAGAACCGAAGAAGATGCGGTCCGCAAGGCCGCAGCGACCTTCTCCATCCCCGAGAAGGACGTGCAGTACAAGATCGTGTCCCGCTCCAGCGGACTCCTGTCCATGCTCGGCCAGAGCGTGACCATCGAGGTCACCCTCGGCGAGCGGGGGGAGCCGGTGGCCCCGGCCCCCAGGCACAAGCCGGCCGAGCCGGCCTACGAAGCCCCCGTCCCGCCCGAGACCGACGACGGTGACGACGAGGCTCAGGGCGAAGTGATCGCGGCCGGGACCGACGACGTGCCCCCTCCCCTGCCCGAGACGCCTCGCACCGAGCAGCCCCGTTCCGGGGAACGCGGCGAGTCGCCTCGCCAGCGCCACGGTTCGGACCGCCCGCGTGGCGGCGAGCGCTCCCGCGACCGCTCCCGTGGTCACGACCGCTCCAGGCGCCCCGAGCACGGCCATGACCGCCCCCGCAGCCCCCGGCCCGACCAGGCCCAGCGCCCGCCCCGCCGTGAGGCCGAGGCCGACGGCGACGAGGTGATGGAAACCCGCGTGGTGGATGAAGAGGTCTTCGCCCGCAAGCTCGACCATGCCAAGACCCTCCTGACCGACATGGTCAAACTCATCGGTGGCGAGGCCCAGATCTCCGCAGCCCGCAAGGATGCCCAGATCGAAATCTCCATCACCGGGCAGCTCCCCGACTGGATGGGACGGGGCCACAGCCGCGCCCTCGAGGCCCTTCAGTTCGTGGCCAACAAGATCGTCAACCGCTTCCCCCCTCGCCACCGGGTCGTCCTTCTGCGGGAAGGCCAGCAGGATGAGCGCCTCAATCAGATCGAGGCCGCCGCTGCGGAGCTGGCCCGCAAGGTCTCCGAGACCGGCCAGACGCTCTGGATCGTCCCCATGAACGCCCGCGAGCGCCGGATGGTCCACATGGCCGTGGCAGCCGTCCCCGGCCTGGCCACCCGCAGTGTCGGCGACGGACCGGGAAGACGCCTCTGCATCTACCGGGAAAGCGCCCCCGAGGCCCCGGCCGCTGACTGACCGGGCGAGGCCCGGCACCATCACGCCGCAGGCGCACCGCACTTACGGAATGACCCGGACAAGACAGTGGGTGGGCTTCGCTCCGCTTCGGGGCAACATGCTGTTGCGGGGGAGACCGGCCTTGCTCTGTCCTCCGCCTCAGTCTAGAATGCCAGCGTCCTGGTCGGAGGATCCTATGAGACTGCTTGCCCCTGTCCCGGTGCTGCTGCTCCTTTCCTGCATCCTCTCGTGCGACTTCCTCCCGCAGAGTGAGCTGGGCGATCCCCTCTTCCCCTCCGTGGAGAAGCCGGTCGTCGTCGCCCAGCAGGCCAAGCTGGTGAAGAACCCGTCGCTCCAGAAGCTCGGGGCGTGGTACTGCCCGGTCGTGTTCAACGATCCGATCATCCGGGCTCTGTGCGCTGCCACCCTCGGGGACGTGCCGCCGGACGAGCAGCTCATCTTCCGCTTCGAGCTCCCGTTCACGATCAGCAATCCGAACTCGTTCCCGCTGCCGGCCGTGGAGCTGCTCACCTCCCTGAAGCTCTTCCCCGGGGAAACGAGCTACCATCTGGCAGCGCTGTGTGTCACGTTCTGCGAGGACGGGGACGTGGAGTGTCTCTCCCATGGCTCCGGCTCCTGCGAGTCGGACGAGCCGGAAATCCTGTCGACCGACGACCTCGTCCAGGCGGCCTGGGACTACCTCGAGGTCTACATCGAAAGCGAGATGACCGGCCAGGTGCCGCCCGAGCTCAAGGTCCGCCTGATTCCGGCCTATGGGGACGGAGTCGTCCTCGTCACGCTGGACCTTGCACCGGAGCCTCTCCTCGAGGCGCTCGAGCTCGCCTTCGAGGAGCACCTCGAAGAGATCGTCGACGACGAGAACGTTACCATCGTCATCCCCTACTCCGTGGAAGGTGCCATCTGGTTCGTCGTGGAGAATTTCGGTCGATTCGGGGTCAACTACGGCCCCATCGAGGGCAAGTGGGTCCTGTGATGTGCCCCTCCCCGAAGCTGCTGGCGGGTCTGTTCACCGTGCTTGTTCTCATCCCGGCCGCAGCGTTCCTTGCGACCGGCTGCCGCTCCCCCCGACGGTCCGATGGCCGGACCCCGCCCCCGGAGGCGGCCCCTGGAGTCGGCCCGTGGACTCGTGCCAGCGTCAGCAGCCCGTCGGTTCCGAGAAATCCCCCAGGTTCGCGAGCCCCGACAATTCCAAGGGCGCCGACTCCTGCCGGACAACCGACTCCGCCCCAGGCGGGCTGTACGGTCTCTCTGGCAACTCCGTTCGGCCCCATCGACTGCCGGCTTCAGGCCTGCCCGTCAGCGCTCGTGGCGCTTGCCGCTGCCGACTCCGTCACGGCACTCCCCGACGCAGACGCTGGATGGCGTCTCAACCCCCTTCGCACGCACCCCCCAATGTCGCCCGACTCGGCGGTCCTTGTGGTTCTCCGGGAGAGCCGATGGCACCTCGAGATCGCCGGTCCCCCCGGCATCCCACCCCTTCAGGGAGAGTGCACGGGCCCCCGGCCCGACTCCTTCGCCACGCCCGGCTCGGCCTTCGACCTGGACGGGCTCCTGCTGCGCCGGACTTTCTGAGTGTTTCGTGCCCGTGCCCCTGCCCGAGCCCCTACTCCAGATCCCAGCCATTGCGCATGAGCACCGCATACTGGAACCCGTGATCCATGAGTCGAACGACCGACTCCCCGTCCATCCCCCGCAGGTTCAGGACCCAGATCTTCGGTGACGACTTCACGTTCACGAGAAACGCCAGGTGGTAGCCGGCAGCGACGTACTTCTCCTTCGTCAGCCCCCAGAGCAGATCCCGATTGGGGAGAATCCACGAGGTGATGATGTCCGGCCGCCGCCCAAGCACGTAGTCGGCATCATACTTGTTGTGACCGACCGAGAAGTACGAGACCTCCCGGTGCGCCAGATACTCGTCAGCCAGCCCCAGCATGTCGATGGTCTTCAGCCCGGAGTGGAACGGGATCTTCCCGGCTGCATCCGTGGCCACGCTCAACCCCGGATATCTCTCTCCCAGGAAGTTTCCCAGCTTGATCCAGCGGTCGTACTTCCTCGAGGCCGGCATGTAGTCGAACCGCCTGTCCGTCGAGATCATGCTGAGCTGGACCAGCGCCGCAAGCGACGCAGCCAGGCTCACCAGGGACCGCACCGGAAACCGTTCGACCCACTCCACGCCGGCCAGGATCGCCATGGGGAACAGCGGGACGAGGAAACGCTCCAGGAACACGTCTCCCCCGACATAGAACCAGTACAACAGCAGCCCGCCCGCCCAGACCGTCTCGAACCCCAGGTGCCCCGCCAGGCTCGCTTCCCGCCTCACGGCCCTCAGCAGGGCCCGGCCCCCCAGCAACAGCAGGACGCCCAGGGGAAGCGCCAGTCGCTGATATACCGAGAGATCCGCCAACTGGACGGCCGCCTCGACCATGCGCTCCGCCAGCGGCCCCGAAACCTTGGCGTAGTAGGTGTTCGGCAGGGGCCACCCGTAGTAGACCAGCCGCCACGCGGTCAAGAGCCCCTGCGACAGGAGCAGAATCCCACCGCTCCAGGCCGCCAGCCGCCACTGTCGCCGGATGAGCAGCCATACGGTCAGGAACACGGGCACGAGGAACCCGTCGGCCCGGGAGAGAACCGACAGCACGATGGCCCCGCATAGAAGCACGAGGTGCCACCGCCCCTTCTCCTTCATCAACGCATCGGCCTCGAGCCACACGGCCAGGGAAACGGCCAGCACCAGCATGGTCTCCAGCCCCGACGACGACCAGGCCCAGACGGCGGGGACCAGCGCCAGCAACCAGGTCGCGGCAGTCACTCCCGATGGCGTCAGACGCCTCCTGCACAACCCGTAGAAGCCGACAAACGCAAGACAAGCCAGCAGCAGGTTCAGCAGTGCGGAAACCGGGTACATGACATCCTCGCCCAGGGTTCCAGCCGTTGCTGCCAGGATGAGCACATAGAGCAGATTGGAGTACCCCTCGACCCTCTCCCCCGGGTTGAAGACCAGCCCCTCACCGTCCGCAAGATTCTGTGCGTAGCGGTACGCGATGTAGGCGTCGTCGGTTCCCCACGCATGCCCGGACTGGTCCGGATCCGAGTAGCCGCCCAGGGTGTGGAACAGAATCAGCCCCGCCAACACGATCAGCGCCAGGATGGGAGCCATGGCATGGAAGCGCCCCCCGTCGGCCGCGTATTTGTCCCTCCTCCCGACAGGCACGCTGGCTGCCGCTCCGGCCGTGGAGGCCACCCCGCCCTCAACGCTCATCGGCGACCTCCCACAGTCGAGCGACTTCCTCGCAAATGGATTCGAGAAAGCTTCGATCCGCCGCGGAAAACGGGGCAACCTCGTGAGAGTCGATGTCGAGCTGCGCAACGAATCGTCCGCCCACCATGACGGGTACCACAATCTCGGAACGTACATCGAGGCTGCACGAGAGATAGTTGTCCTGAAGCGTCACATCGGGCACCTCGAACGTCCGCGGGTCCACTGCGACCTGCCCGCAGATGCCACGCCCGTACGGAATCACCCTATGCTCCGTGTCCGCCCCGGAAAACGGCCCGAGCCTCAACACCCGCTTCGCCTCATCCGCCACATAGAACCCGACCCACTGATAGTGGGGCACCGCGGAGCGAAGCAGATCACAGATCCGCTGCAGCCGCGTATCCCGAGGCCCCGCCCCATTCAACGCGTCAACCAACCGGCCCAGCAGACTTGCGAAATCCACCCTTTCCTCCATAGCACATCCACAGGGCCCCTCCCGCGTGGTCGGGGCTGTGATCACTGTTTCCTCACCACCACCTCTCCTTCCTCTCCGACGAGGGATACGGTCACATACTCCCCCGGCCTGGCCCCCGCTGCAATGGCCACGACGGTTTCCCCCTCCGGGACATTCGTCCTGCGCACCGTCTTGAAGGTCTCGAGGTCGATGACGAATACGGTTTGAGCGTTCCCCTTGCGCCCGGACACCACGAGCTGCTCTCCCCCGTCAGGCCCTGCGATGAGCTCGCCCAGCGGTTCCAGATCCGCTGCCTTCTGCAGGAGCTGCGAGGAGTCCGCCACGGCGTAGCGAAGCTGCTTGTCCTCCCCCACGGCCAGGAACGCCAGAGGACGCTGGATGAGCTGACCGCTGTACATGTCGAAGTAGCGGACCAGGGCGTACCAGCCCCGCCTGCCGAAACGGAACCAGCGACACGACTCGATGAATGCCCCCTCCATCTCCTGCGGTGCGATGTGGAACCGCTCGCTGATACGCATCCTCGAATCCACGAGCGCAAACGAAAAGTACCCCGGGCGCCTCATCTGGCTCGGCTCGGGATGCCGATGGACCAGGTACTGCCCTTCCCGTCCCGGCAGCCGGCGCAGATTGGTCAGCGTGTACCCGAACTCCTCCTCGTGCAGCAACCGCCCATCGGCCAGCGAAATCCCGTAGAACGCCGTCCCCCCGCCCGCACCGGGCGAGGACTGGCAGATCATCAGCTTCTCCTCTCGTCCGGCCGGGACGAACCAGCGCTTCACCTGCTGCCTCGTCCCCCGCATGCTGCGGGCCAGGGGCATCACGTTGGTCACGTCGATCCGACCTCGGCGATGCTCGACCTGCATCAGGTAGTCGTCCTCGAAGTTGAGGAACAGGAGGGCATGCCGGTCGCCGGGCAGCATGTCGTACAACACGAACCCGTTCTTTCCGCCCAGCTCGGCAGCGGGAGGCAGCGTAGCGGTGCCCACCGCCCTCAGCTCGTGCAGGTTCAGGCATAGCATCTTGCGTCCCGACACGAGGAAGACCTCGTTCGAATCGGGAGACGTGTTGACTGCCAGCGTAGCCCCGGCCTTGAACCCGAGGATCCCATCCTTCCTCGAGCGATACTCGGTACGGGTCTCGAGGAGCGGAGGCGGCAGCGGAATTGCGGTCACCGGGTACTTCTCCGCAATGCCTTCCTGTGCGCGGGCCTCGAGAACGTCGAACCGGTCCCAGCCGTCCGCACAGGCATCCCCGCTGTCGTCAGCCTGCTTGCCCCCCACCGCCTGCCCGGCGCCGACTTCCCCGGCCACGCCATGCCCTTCCGGTACCGCCCAGTCCTCGGCGGCCCGCAGCTCCCGGAGGGCCTGGAAGTACTCCCCCTTGTCGAGAAGCTCGGTCACTCGCTGCGCCAGAGAATCCCGGGCGCGGGCGTTCTCGAGCTTCCGGCGCAACGAAGCGGCCCGCTTCCCCGCATCCTCGGCCAGGGCAAACCCGGCCGCCAGAGCCGCCTTGTCGTAGTGCTCGGCCGCCTCTTCGGTCCGCCCCTCCCTCTCCAGGGCCTGAGCCCGGGCAAACGCCTCACGGGCCACGGCTTCCTCCTGCCACCGGCGCCGCTCGCCGATGGCACTGCGAAGCGCCACGCCGGCCGGGTGCTGCTCCATGAGAACACCGGCACGGGCCGACTGCAGAATCGCTTCCTCGAGATTCCCGTCCCGCTCCGCCAGCACGGCCCGATACAGGGCCTCCAGTGCCTGCACCTGAGGCCCGGCCGGCCCTCTGCCCGCTCCCTCCACGAAATCCACCACGATCCGGCTCAGACGGGTGGCATCTTCACTCCCCTCCCAGGGGCTGCCGTCCTTGAGCCAGGCCGCTGCCCACTGGACGATGGCTTCGCCCAGCTCTCCACGGGCAAACGCCTCGCTCCCACGGGCCCTCAACTCGGCGGCCGCCGCCACCCGCAACTCCCGGTCGAGCCGCTCCGACCAATTCCGGAGCATCGCATCTTGAGCATCCAGCTCCAGGGCCTGCTTCACCAGGGCCGCCGCCCCCTCCCTGTCGCCTGCCGCCTCGCACTCGCCTGCCCGCCCCGTGAGCCGGCTCTTCTCGGCCCCCCGCTGCCGCTCCTCCACCCGCTTGCGCAGTCGGTAGTACTCGGGAGGCAGCCACTCGCCCCGGCTCATCCCATCCAGCAGCTCCACGGCCTCCGCCACCGCCCCCGAATCCAGCTTCGACTCGACCTGGCTCAGCCTACCCTTCAGCTCGTCGGCCAGGCTCTGCTCGCACTCGGCCTTGAGCCTGGCGGCCTCGCCGTCGGCTGCATCCAGCCCCAGGGCCTTCTGGAAGGCAGCGATGGCCTCGCCGAGCAGCCCCTTCTCCTTGAGCAGCATCCCCTGCCGCCTGGTGGATAGGGCATCCCCGCCGCCAGCCTCGTGAAGCTCCCGGTAGGCAGCCAGCGCTTCGTCCTTGCGCCCCAGCATGAACAGAGATCGGGCGAGCAGCCCCTTTCCATCGAGGTTCACTTCGCAGGACGCAGACGAGAGCAGCCTCACCGCCTCCTCGAACTGAGCGTAGTCGTCCACGAGGAACGAGGCCAGACGGCACACCGTGCCCCCCTCCCCATCGCTCTTGACCACAGCGGCCTTGAACAGGGCCGCTGCCCGCTCGTAGTCGAACTCGGCCAGCGCGGCCTCGGCCATCTCCAGGATCTTGCCGGCGGCCACCCCATCCACCTCGGACAGCACGGCGTCGTCCAACCCTCCGAGCGCTTCCCGCAATGCCTGCGGCGAGCCGCGGCCTCGTCCGCCCTTCGTCTTTCCCATGGCTACCCCTTGCGCATGCGCAGCCACCACATTCCTGCGCCGTCGTACGTCCGTGGCCGCACCGATCCCACGACTCACTCTCATACCACAGCCCGGTCCGCCCTCGCCAGAGAGTCCGACGGCCGATGCTGCGCCTCGCGCCCCCCACCCACGGCACATCCACACGGGTGACCCCGGGTCCGCTCCCGGACCCGGGGCTATAGTAGGCCGAGGTGGGGCACAGGCCGCTTGGCCCCCCCCCGGGTCCCCGGGGGGTTCAGAGGATGGGGATCGATCGGGAGGGGGGCCGCACCAACGGCACATCCGCATTCCCGCGCCTGCGGCCTTTCCAGAACCCCGAGCCCCGCCCCTACTCTACGAACGTGATCCGGTTCTTGCCCGATTCCTTGCTGTGCTTCTGCGCATTGCGGGTGAGGCCGAGGATGGCGTCGATCGACGTGACATCGGCTGGAAGGAGCGCCGCAGCAGCGCTGATGGTCACCGTGACCTCCTCGTCCCGGATCCGGACTGCCTGACCGCAGGCGCTGGTATGGAGCCGGCGGGCAACGAGCTCGAGGGTCTCCCGCTCCACCGCCGGCAGCAGGGCCAGAAACTCGTCACCGCCGATACGGGCCAGGTGATCCGTGGAACGAAGCGATGCCTTCATCCTTCGACCGACTTCCTTGAGCGCGACATCGCCCCCCGAGTGTCCGAACCGCTCGTTCATGCTCTTGAAGTCGTCGAAATCGGCAAACAGAACGCCAATCTGAGTCCCGGTCCTGGCGGCCCGGTGAAGCTCGGCATCGAGCTCACGCGTGAGCCCCCGACGGTTGAGAAGGTCGGTGAGGGAGTCCAGCGTCGCCAGCCGATCCAGCTCCTCGTTGGCCGTCTTGAGCTGCAAGGCAAGCGCGGCGTTTTCCCGCTCGGCCTTGCGACGCTCGGAGATCTCCCGGACGAGCTTCTTGTTGAGCCGCTCCTTCTCCTCGAGCTCGATCTCCCGCTCAGCCACCAATTCCGCCGCCCTTGCATTGGCAGACGACAACGACCGGGTCAGCCGCTGGTTCTCATCTTCGCGAATCTCGACGATGGCCATCAGCTCCGCAGCATTCGCGTTGGCCCGGGCAAGCTCCAGGTTGGAGCTGCGCAGAGAGCTGTTTCTCTCCTCCAGCTCCGCCATCAGCTCGGCAGCCTCCGCGTTCGAGGCCGCCAGCCTGTCCGCCAGTTGCAGCCGGTCAAGGCGCTCCGCCTCCAACTGCCGAACCTGGCTCCTCGCCTCATCCAGCTGCACCTGCAAGGCACGACAATCGTCGTAGGCCTTCCTCAGCAAGGCCTCCAGCTGGGCCAACCGTCGCCGTTCCGATGTCGAGTTCAAGGTCTTCCTCCCCGCCACCGCAATGTCAGAACGTGATGACATGGGTCTGCGCCTCGATACGGGACACGATGGTGGCCAGGCCGACCAGCTCCACCCCCGGAATGAGCGATTCCCCGCCCAGGCGGGCCTTGTCCAGGCTGCAGTAATACTCGCTGCAAGGGGCACACACCAGGATCTCTCCACCGAGCGCCAGGAACTGCTCGATGTAGTCCTGCAAGGGCTCGAACCCCGCCACGGTCACGCCGCGCGTCGCCATCGGGGCCGCCCAGATCGTCCCGTCCATAGTCAGGTACACGGCAGCGTTGCGCCCCATCGCGAGAGCCGCACATCCCCAGGAGAATGCCAGGGTGGCACGCGTCCCACGATCCGCTTTGCCCGACGTCAGGACGATCATCGTTTCGACCGGTTTGGAACCCATCTCAGACCTCATCAGGAAACCAGGTTAGATGAACAACACGAGCCGGCTCTTCAGCGCAAGCCCCAGGAACGTGGCCACGCCACACCGGTCGAGGGAATCCCCGTCCTCCAGCTCTTCGACCTTCAGTCCGAACAGCCCCGACGAGGTTTCACACAGGTGGAAGTGCGCCCCGAGCTCACGCACCTCCTTCATCAAAGCATCGATGTCCTCGATGCCGTTCTTCTTCATGAGGCGCCGCATCATCATCTTGCCGAGCCCCATGAAGTGCATCTTCGACAGCCTGGCCCCCGCCGGCCCCTCCGGCAACATCGAGCCCAGCATCGACTGGGACAGCTCCTTGCCGTCGGAGCACGACTTCCCCTTCAACCGCAGAGCGCTCACGGCCCAGAAAGTGAAGAAGAGGTGCACCTCCTGCCCCATGGCCAGCGCTCCGCTCGCTATGGTCAGCCCGGCAAACAGACGATCCCAGTCCCCGCTGAAGCAAATCAGGCTCACCATGTTCGAGGGGGTCTTGTCGGCCAACTCCTTGCGAAGACTGGCGACCTCCCCCTCGAGAGCCTGGAGCCGCTGCTCCAATGTCCCCGTTTCCATTGGAACCTCCACCTGGATCAGGCCAACCGGATGGTGGCGACCACCGCCGCCCCATCACGCTCGAGCGCAACGAGAGTCGCCTTCGTCGTCTCACACCACGCCTTGACGTCGCTTTCAAACGCCAGGTCGTCCGACGCCACAAGCAGCTCGGTCCCCGAACTGCTTCGCCGGGCGGCCTTGGCAATCTCGATGATGGGACGGGGACACTTCATCCCACGACAGTTCAACTCGATCCGTTCTGGCATGCAGGACTCCTTGGTGTGCATCGGCGGGGCACCTACCCCCCCGCCGCCACCACATCGGCCAGGGGAGCAGCGTTATAGTGCACATCCCGCCTCACGTCGTCAATACCCGATTTCGTCACCCCCCACGGTTCATCATCCTGCCGACGCAGTCGTGCCTCCCTCGCCCCCCGGCTCCCTTGACTCCGCGCAGCGGAACATGCAACATTCGACAGTAGATGCTCGACACGGAGCGGGAGTCTTTCGATTGTGCCGGTGTGTGGAGGGTGGGTCATGGCCGAAAGGCGGGTGAATGGACATCGTGCAATGAGGCTCTCGGGCGGCATGGGCGTGCCCGGCGACAAGTCCATCTCCCACCGGATACTGGTCCTCGGCTCGATGGCCCGTGGAACGTCCTTTGCCAAGGGGGTCCCGGACGGCCTTGACATCGATGCCACCATCCGATGCCTCCAGGGCCTCGGCGTCCGCTGCCAACGGGTGGCCGACGCAGTCAGCATCGACGGCCTCGGACGCAAGCGTTACCGAAAGCCCGACGCCCCCCTCGATTGCGGCGGCAGTGCTACGACCATGCGCCTCCTCCTCGGAGCCGTAGCCGGGCGTGGTGCCGAAACCACGTTGCGGGGTACCCCCTCCCTCTGCAAGCGCCCCATGGACCGCGTCATCGAGCCACTCCGCCTCATGGGAGCCGTGTTCGAGGCCGCCGAAGGCAACCGGGCCCCCGTGACCGTGCGCCCCCCCGAAGGACTCACTCCCGTCGACTACCTCCTGCCCATCCCCAGCTCCCAGGTCAAGACCGCCCTCATCCTCGCTGGACTCAACGTCCCCAAGGGCCGCACCGTCGTGCGGGGAGCCCTCGGAAGCCGGGACCACACCGAACGTCTCATCCCCCAGATGGGCGGGAGCCTCGTCGTGTCCAAAGACAAGATCATCGTCGAGCGCAGCGACCTCCAGGCCGTGGCGTTCAACGTCCCGGGCGACCCGTCCGCTGCCGCCTTCTTCGCCGCCGGTGCCGCCCTCCTCGAATCGTCCCGTGTGGAAATCCGCTCGGTCAGCACCAACCCGACTCGAATGGGATTCTTCGAGGCGCTGTCCTGGATGGGCGGCGACGTCTCCATCGTCGACGACCGGGACGCGTCCAACGAGCCGCGCGGCACCATCACCGTCCGCCAGGCCAAGCTGCGGGCCATCGAAATCCACGCCGAGGCCGTTCCCTTCCTGGTCGACGAGGCCCCTCTCCTCATGCTCCTCGCCACCGCGGCCGAGGGAGAAACCGTCATCCACGGGATCTCCGAGCTCCGCCTCAAGGAGACCGACCGGATCAACTGTGCGGTCGAAGGGCTCACCCGCCTGGGAGCCGTCATGGCCGTCGATGGCGACACGGTCCGCATCCAGGGCCCGACCCGACTCAAAGGAGCCATCCTGGACCCCTGGGGAGACCACCGCATGTCCATGATGTTCACCCTGGCGGGGCTGGCTGCGTCGGGCGATACAACCGTGCTCGGAGTCGATTGCGAGGCCAAGTCGTTCCCGGGGTTCTATGCGTCGCTGGAAAGGCTCCTCAAGTAATGGTCGATGGCCGATGGTCGATGGTCGCCACAGAAAGGGCTGTTCCAGGATATCCAGGGAGGGGGCACCTCGCTTCGGCCTGGTCGGCCACAGCCTCGGGCACACCCTTTCGCCCGCCATGTTCGGCGCGGTGCTGCCCACCGTCCTGCCCGGTGCCCGCTACGAGGTCTTCGACCTGGCCCCGGCGGACCTCGAACTGTTCGTCCGGACCGCCCCCGATGCCGGAATCGCCGGATTCAACGTGACCATCCCGCACAAGGTGGCCGTGCTCCCCTTCCTCGACCTGCTCGACAAGACCGCAGCGGCCGTCGGCGCAGTCAATTGCGTGGAGGTCCGCCCCGACGGCCGTTTCATCGGCCACAATACCGATGCGCCGGCTTTCGAAGCCTGCATCCGTTCACTGGCTCCCCCCCTCGGGTCTTCGGCGAGCCCCATCCGGTCCGCCCTCATCCTCGGGGGTGGCGGAGCGGCCCGGGCCGTGGTGCACGCGCTCCGCGAGCTCGGTGTGCCCCTCATCGTCCTCGCCGAACGCCGGTCCGGCGACCATCGACCAAGGCGTGCCCCGAGCGGAGTCGAGGGGAACATCGCCCGCCCCGAGCGGAGTCGAGGGGAACATCCTGAGGGCCTCCTCTCCTCCCTCCCCCGCCTTTCCTTTGCTCCCGAGGCCCTGGCGGCCGAGGCCCCCGACTTCCCCCTTATCGTCAACTGCACCCCCGTCGGCATGGCCCCCAACGTCGAGGCTTCCCCTCTCGAAGCGGGCTTCCGTCCGGGTCAGATCGTCTTCGACCTCGTCTACCGCCCTCGTCCCTCCCGCCTGCTCCGGCTAGCCGAAGCCGCCGGAGCCACCCCGGTCGACGGACTCTGCATGCTCGCCCGACAGGCTGCAGAGAGCCTCAAGCTCTGGACGGGCATTGACGTGCCCTTTGAGCGATTCCTGGCCGCAGTGGAAGGCTGAGCCGCTACCCCATCATCGCCGGCAACGGAGACGGAGGTCGCTCACGGCCCCACGAGTATCTGGTCCAGCGTGATCCGGACGACCTGGTCCATGGGAAGCCCCGGCGTTGAGAGTGGGACGACGAACCGCAGAGCATGGAGCTGGAGCGTCTCGTCCACGGGAAGCGTGACCTTGCTGGAGACCCCGGGAGCGAGCTCCAAGGGGGCCAGATCCCAGTCGACCAGCAGGCCGCCCCCCTCCCCGATTCCCTGGATCCGGACGAACCGGGTCGATGCCCTCAGCGTCCCCGAAGTGTCCATCACGTGGCTGGGTAGGACGAAAACCTCCAGCGCCGAGCCGGCCGGCACCTCGAGCAACTCGGGAAGGGACAGCGTGGCGGCCACTTCACCGGAACCTCCCGCCTTCACGAACCCCAGTGACGAGGGAACGAGCTCCAGCTCCAATGCCTGGCCCGAATCCGCCCCGAGAAACGACTCCACCAGCTCGGAGTAAGATTGCCCGGAAGCATCGTTGGGTTGCGGCACTGAATTGTCCACGGCCACGGTGGACAGCGTCTCACACCCCATTACCGGACCGTTCGACGTCACTGCCACATCCTGCGTCTCGAACGGGCCGACCACGGTCGCCCCAAACGGCAGGAGGTCCAGGCTCTGGCATTCGACCGCAAGCCAGACCATGCCCTGCCCGGTTCCGACCGTCGACACGTCCACCTTCACCTTCTGACATCCGCTGCCGCCCGGCTGGCAATCGCCCGCCGGCACGACGTCCGTCGGCGGCCCGCCCTTGACTCTGTTCTCGAGGCCGGCAGGATGGCTGAGCACGCTGATTCGATAGGAGTCGACCAACGGTACGGCCGGAAACTCCAGGTGAACTCCCCCCTGCACCACCGTCCCCTCGACCTCGTTCTTCTGCGGCGGCCCCAGAAGCGTGGGAATCACTCCGGCCGCCAGCCGCGAGAGCAGCGCTTGGTTCGATGCGGCCATCGCAGCCCAGAGCCACCGGTATCTCTCCCCGCGGATCGACACGACTCCGTAGTTCCCGTCCTCTCCGTCGAAACGGCCCGTCGCCGGCTCGTCGGTGTGCATGAACCAGTGTGCGCCGGAGACATAGCCGATTCCGTCCACCTCCCGATCCATCAGCCATTCGAGCGACCACTGGTAGTACTCGGCCCGTTCCTGCTGAGTGGCCACGACCTTGCCGGCTCCGTACGTGTTGGGCAACCCCGAGTCGTCGGCCCTCTCCCCCCACTCGGTCAGAATGAACGGCCTGGGCCCTCCCCCGGCAAAGGCCAACCCGGACATCGCGGCCCACCTGTCCTCGGGCAGCCCGCCCAGCGCCATATCGGTCACCAGGTCGCTTTGCGTGTAGTAGTCATTGATCGTCACCACGTCGCAGTATGTTCCGGCCATCTCGAACACCGGCCCCGGGGCCACGGATGCCACCCGGCAGCACAGGTTGAGGTGGTTCGGGTCCACCGACTTCAGCCCGTCGTTCGCTGCCGAAAAGTAGGCCTCTGCGATGAGCCGGATGAGCCCCTCCCGGTCCTCCACGTGCACGGGATCGGCGGGATCCAGCGGCAGCCCGGACACCCCCCCCAGGTCATCGAAGCTCGCGAGAGCCAGCCCATACGCCACATTGAAAGCCTCGACATCGCCACCGTATCGCTGCTCGAAATACGCCACGACGGCTTCCTTGGCAGGTGTTCCCGCTGCCTCGTCGATGAAGTCGTCCGCCAGCGTCCAGGTCTTGGACTCGACGAAGTACCCCCTTCCCCACCACCGCAGCTCGTTGTCCAGGTAGTACCCGATGTTGAGCGGATCCTCAACGCACTCCGCGGGCACGGCCTGTTGTGCATACTCGAGGCACGCCGTCGAGAAGTCCGGGTGGAACACGTCCGGAAAGCCCCCCTCGGAAACCGCAGGCACGGCATGAGCGACCCCCTGGACTCCCCCCGCAAATCCGAGGCTCACCGTGTAGGGCAGCTTGAACGCGGAGCTGCTCCAGATCCCCCCGCTCCAGCCTCCCACCGAGTTGAACCCCGCCTCGTGCAGGGCCGTGACCTGGGCCGTGGCCACTGCGGCCGGAATCTCCCCCGTATTCGGATACTCGGCAGCCCATGACGCATATTGCGCCAGCGTCCCCGGAGCGTATCCCAACGCTGGCGAAGAGAGACTGCCAAACCCCACCGCCTGCACCCCCAGCGAGAAGAACGCATTACCGGCCGGGTCCACCAACCACGCCCGATCCCCGAGGAGCCCCGTGGTGAAATACCCCGTCCCGTCGGCCACGTGCAGGGCCTCCATGCCGCCAAACGGGTCGAGCGTCACCTCCGCAGGAGGCACCGGCTCAGGCAACACGGTGTCCTGCTCCCCCGGAAGATCCCCCGAGTCCTCGGCCCCATCCTGACCGCCATCGAAGCAGCACGTTCCGTCCGCGCCTGTCTGCTCCTCCTCCAGGTCGAAGAAGAGATCGGAAGCCTCCTGGCCACCCCCGTCGGAAAACGCCTCGTCCCCCCCCTGGTCGGCCACCCCAACGTCCGGCGGGGGAACGCGGATTCCATCCCCCGCCCACACTTCCACAAGCTCACCGCTTACCGCATCCTCAGTTGCCAGGTCCACACCCGGCCCCCTCGACGCACACGCACACGGGCTCAGGACCCCGCCAAGCCACAGAAGCATCCCGACGCCGAGTCCAAGTGACCTGCCAGCCCTCACCCGGAGGGCACGACGGTCCGCTCCTGGCCTCGGGCAGCTCCTGGAGGTAGCGGGATTCATATTCAGAGGGGGGACGAAACGGGGGAACGGGCCACTCTCAGCCCTGGGGCTCTACGTCGGGAGTGACGGGCTCGGCAGGGGCTGGCTCGGCAGGAACGGCCGGGGCCGCTGCAGGCTCTTCCTTCTTATCTTCAGCCTTCGGGGCCGGCTCTTCCTTCTTCTCCTCGGCCTTGGGGGCCTCGGCAGGAGGGGCGGCAGGGGCTGGCTCTTCCTTCTTCTCCTCGGCCTTGGGGGCCTCGGCAGGAGGTGCCGCAGGGGCCGGCTCTTCCTTCTTCTCCTCGGCCTTGGGGGCCTCGACGGGAGGCGTGGGAGCCGGGGCCTCCTTCTTCTCCTCGACCTTGGGGGCCTCTTCCTTCTTGTCCCCCGGAGGAGGCGTGGTACCGCCCTCTTCGACCTTCTGAACCTTCTTGATCTCGAGGACGTCGATGGCCGTGGCCTCGTGCGCCTTGAACTTGTTCTCCACCGCGTCGATCATCGGCTCGGAATCCGCCACCATGCCCATGCCGATGTACTCTCGCGGCTCCTTGAAGGCCGCGTCGTACTGCACCAGCTCGCCGGCAAGCTTCTTGGCAGCGCCAATCCGCTTCTTGAGCGCCGCATCCTTGGCCGCCTTCGGAGTGCTCTCTGCTATGAAGGCCTCAAGCTGCTTGCGATAGTCGCTGGCCTGCGACTCCACCTTCTTCATGCGCTTCTCGAGCGCGGCGGCCTTGGCCTTCATCTCCTCTTCGACCTTCTTGGCCTCTTCCTCGGCCTTGGCCATCTCCTCTTCCATCTTCTTCATCTGCTCGGCCATCTTCTTGGCCTGCTCGATGCCCTTCTGCCCTTCGGACACGTCGATGCCCAGCTTCGTGCCGGCAGCGACGAACTCTTCATACGAGGAGGTTGCCTTGGCGAAATCGACCAGCTTGACCTGGTAGATGCGGGCGATGCGAAGCAGCAAATCGATCCGCCCCGGATCCAGCTCGAAGGCCCGCTTGTAAAGAGCAAACCCGTCGTCGAACTCCTGCATGCCCACCTTGCAGCTCCCCAGACCGACCACGGCCTCGACCAACTCCGGACGCTCGGCCAGGATGTACTCATACTGCTCCCGGGCTGCCGCATAGTTGAGGTAGTTCAGGAAGATGGCGGCCAGGTTCAGCCGGGCCTCCAGGTTCTCCTGGTTGACCGCAATGGCCCGCTGGAAGTTCACCACTGCCTTGGGGGTATCGCCCAGCTGGTAGTAAGTCAGCCCCAGGTTGTTGAAGGCCTCGGTCGAGTACTTGTCGAGCGTGAGCACCTTGTTCTCGAAAATCCATCGGGCGATCTGAAGCTCGCCCTTGAGCAGGTAGACCAGCCCGCGGGTGTTGAGCGCCACGACGTTACCCGGCTGAAGCGTGAGCACGTTCTGGACGAAATCCTCGCAGGTGGTCAGGGCATCGAGCTGCCGGGCCCGGTCGTTCTCGCCCCGGGCCTTCATGAGCCAGTAGAGCGCCAGAGCGTTGTTGACCTCGACGTTGTCGGGATCGCGGGCGATGACCTCGTCGAACAGCCCCTTGGCCTTCCCTTCCAGCTCCGCCCCCTTGGCCGTGTCACCGGTCAGATAGGCATCGCGGGCCTTGGCCAGGTAGACCTTGCCAACGTAGCCCTTCGCCGAGCCGCTCTCGGGATTGGCGTCGAGCGCCTTCTGGTAGATGGACAGCGCCTCTTCGTTTCGTCCCGTGCGCTCGTACACCATGCCAAGGTTGAAGTAGGCCTCCAGGAAGTTCTTGTCCTTGCCGGCTGCCTGCTCGAAGCTCGAGGCCGCAGCCGAGTAATCCGGCGGGGCCTGGTACACCGAGATCACGCCGTCCCGGAACGACTTCTGCGCTTCGATTTCCACGCCCGGGACGAACTCCGGCTTCTCCGCCACCACGACCTTGCGCATCTCGAGGGTCTTGGCCAGCGCAGCGCGTCGGGCCTCCTCGGCCTCCCGCTCTTTCTGCGCCTTGATCTCCTCCTCGGTGAGGACCGGCTGGTCCCCCCCCAACGGATCCTCGACGGTCTGCTGGGTCGTCGTCGGGCCGCACGCGGCCAGAACGGCCACCACCGCCAGCACCACGAAACTCGAAAACGCTCTGAACGAAACGTTCATGCTGCGCTCCTGGGAAGTGTTGCACCCGGAAAGAATCGGGAAAAGCTCGAAGGTCGAAAAGCAAGCCATGGTCGTGCCCTCCATCCGGCTACTTGCCGCCTCCGTTGGTCTTCTCTCCACCTTCCTTGGCTCCGCCGTTCTCCTTGCCGTCCCCACCCCCATCGGGAGTGGCTCCGTCATCCGGCTTCTGGTTCTCACCCTCGAAGGTCACGAAGTCGACTTCCGTGTCCCCACGCACCAGCGACCGGATGAAGCTGGTCGACAGCAGCGTGTCCTTCGTGTGGTCGGTCACCACGTTCTCCTCATGATCGATCGGGAAATCCTGCGGCGTCAGCTTGGCCGCCATGGTCCCCGACTTCTTCGACCACTCACTGTACACGCCGAGCTGGTGTGCCATCAGAATGGCCTGCTTGAAGTTGGCCCGGGCCTTCTCTTCCAGGGGGGCCGCAAACCGGTCTTCCAGCTCAGCCTTGTACATCTCGACCTCGTCCTCGCTCAACCCCTCGGGCAGCGGCACCGCATACAGGGTTTCGGCGAATTCGTGGTACAGGAGGCCGATCATGTAGTAGGCAGCAGCCGCCCAGAACCGCGACCCCGTCTTGATCACCGCCTCGAACGCAACCTCGGCACTCTGGTGCAGCTTGGCCTTCTTCTCCAGTGACGACCCCATCCGGAAGAAGTTGGACGTGTCGATCGCGAACTCGGAGAAGTCGTGGTATTGGTACTCGGCCATGTAGAACGCCGCCTGAGCGGCCCACGAGAGACACTTCTTCTTGGCGTCGGCATCCAGCTTTGCAAACGCTTTGCCGGCCGAAGCGAAGTGGTCGAGCGCCTTGTTTCGGTTCTTCGTCCGCTCGATCTCGTACAGGGTCAGCCCCGCCTTGGACCAGGCCTCCACGACCAGGGCTCCCTGCGTGGCATTCTTCTTGTCCTGCGCAAACGCCAGGTACTTCTTGTACGCGACGTCCAGGTTCCCCTTCTCCTTCTCGATGTCTCCGATCTTCAGCGCTGCACGCGGGGCACGCTCGTGCTTCGGGAACAGCTTGAGGAACTCGGACAGCGCCGCCACCGTGGCATCCCGATCCTGCAGTGACTGATAGATCGTCGCCGCATTGATGATGGCCACCGCAGTCTGCGGATTGTCCTTGAAACGCTTCATCTCCATGAACGCATCGGCTGCCTTGCGGAACTGCGTCTGCGCCTCGTAGATCTCGCCGATGACGAACTGTGCTTCCGCTGCCTTCGGGCTCTTCGGGTACTGCCGGATCAGCTCCTCGTACTTCTCGATGGCCTCGCGCAGCTTCTTGGACCGGGCATACAGGTAGGCCAGGGTGTACGTCGTGTACGCCATGATCTCCTTGTTGTTCCGGAATTCCTTGGTAAGCCGGTTCAGCTCCTCGATCGAGCCGCTCGTGCGCCCTTCGGTCTCGAGGTCCTTGGCCCGCCGCGTGATCGCCGTGGCGATGATGAGCTCCAGGTCGGACTTCGCCTTGAAGAGGAAGTTCTTCTCCGCAATCAGCTTGCGGGCCCACTCCTCCACCGCCTCCCAGTTCCGGACCCGGTAGTAGCAGTCCATGATCATGGTCGCCGCGATGGCAGCGAACCGATGCTTCGTGTCGTACTTGAAGATGTTCTCGAACCGCAGCACCGCCTCGTCGAACATGCCGTGCTTGTAGAAGGTCTCGGCCGCGATGTACATGATGTTCGGGATCATCTCGCCACGCTCCGGGTACTTCTTCCGGAACTCGGGATCCTTGCGGGCCTCAAGCAGCAGCTCCGTGTACTTGTCGGCGGCCTTGATGAACCCGACCTCAAGCTCGTGAAGCTCGGTACGCTTGATCTCCTCGGCCTCGTCGCGCATCTGCTCGGCAGACACCTTTTTGAACTCGACCTCACCCTTGTTGGCCCGCTGGCGCAGGCCCGCCTCCACCATCATCTCCTCGTGACAGTAGATGACGCCCAGGGCCGCATCCTCCACGAACTTGCCCTTCGTGTCCTTCTGGATCACGAACGAGTACTGCTCCGCGGCCTTCTTGAAGTCGTGCAGGTTGAAGTACAGGATTTCCGCATACCAGAAGTTGATCTCGTAGGACCGGGGCGAATCGGGGAAGCGCCGCAGGTACTCGGCGTAGTACTCCGCCGCCTTCATGTACTGCGGCTCAGACTCGCCCTTGCGCCCCTTCTGCTCCAGCGCATCGGCCTCGACGTGGTAGTGATTCGCCACATAGAAGACCATCTCTTCCAGCATCTTCAGGGCCGCATCGGTCGCGGTCGGGTTCTCCCGGTTCGCAATGCGCCACGGCGACTCGTTCTTGAAGTACGTCAGCTCCTCGCCCAACACCTTCTCGATGAACGACCAGTCCGCCCGCTTGATGGCCACGTCCATGATCGTCTGGTAGTACTCGGGAATACGCGGCGTCGTCGGCCACTTCCCGATGAAGTGGTAGTACAGGTCCAGCGCTTCCTGGTCCTTGCCCTGCGCCACGTACAGCTCGCCGATGGTGTGAAGCTTCACGTACGCCTGCTCCTCCCCCACCTCCTTGGTGAAGTAGTCGCGGGCATCCTGCCAGCCATTCGGGATTTCGGCATAGGCCAGCACCAGGTCCGACAGCGCCTGCTCCCGGAACTCGACCTTGCCCGTGTCGCTCTCTCCCTTGATCGCGTCGACCACTGCGTGGAAGGTCTCGATGCACTTCTGGAACTCGGTCAGGTTGTAATACACCCACGCCAGCTTATACAACGCGTAATTGTACATGCTAGCTTCCGGGTAGTTATTGATGATTTTCTCGTAGTTGACCTTAGCATAATACAGCGAGTGCGTATCAAAGTAATACTCACCCAGGTGCAACAGGGCCTGCGGAATCAGCCGGCTGTCCGGGTGGCTCTGGACCAGCGTCGTGAAGTGCTTGACGCCTTCCCGCTGGAGCTGCACGTCCTTGGCCGTCCGCCCCGCCTCGATGGCACCACGGCCGAGGTAGTACAACACTTCGTCGATCCGCTGGTAGTCCGGGAACTCCCGGAGCACCTTCCGGTAGTACTCGAGGGCGACTGCGTAGTCCTCCACCGGCTCCGCCGGCTTCTCCTTGACCACCCCCTCCTCGTACTTGTCCATGGCATCCATCCAGACCTTGCGCTGCCGCAGGTACTGGTAATGGTTCTCCTCCCAGTAGGACTCGCCCAGCCGGAAGTAGATCTCCGCCTTGTTCTCATAGTAGGGCTGCGTGGCCAGCAGCTCCTCCATCTTCTTGATGTTGTTCTGGCGGAGCCCGGACATCTTCTGCTGGTTCTCCTCGACCTGCTTGGACAGGTTCGCGGTTTCCAGCTCGATGAGCGACATGGCCTTCTTCACGCAGAACTTCTTGACCACGTCGCAGATCTGCCCTTCCTCGCAGTCCGAGTCGAACTCGCAGGGCTTCTCCTTCATCTCCCGCTTCTTCGTTTCGATCTTCGTGATCTCACGCTTCTTCTTGATGCCTTCCTTGAGGTCCTGCGCAAATCCAGGCAGGGCGATGAGGCAGGCCAGGAGAACGAGAATCGTGTTCCTCATTTCATGCACTCCTCTTTCAGGAAGCTGCGGTAGCCCCAAAGCTCGTCACTCCAGTAGTCCCCCTCGAACGGCCACTCGAGGGAGTCTGAACCCACGATTGCCACCGACCCGCCGCCCACCTTCTTGGCCCCGGTCACCTGCTCGAGCGCGGTGATGACGGCGCCGTCGACCCCTTCCTTGTCCAGGGCTTCGATCTGGGCGGGAGAGAACTGCCGGTACGTGTCGTCCTTCTTGATCTTCTCGAGAATCTTGTCGACCGGCTCCTTGCGCTTGGTCATGGCCAGGATCGCCTGGTAGGAGCGGTCGATCTGCTCCTTCAAGAGGAGCAGGCGGGTCTGCATCTCGATCTTCTCCATCTCCACCTGGTTCAGGTCGAGCTC
>CAITUV010000020.1 GCA_903895725.1 uncultured Myxococcales bacterium
ATCTCGATCTTCTCAATCTCCACCTGGTTCAGGTCTAGCTCGATTTCCGTGACCTTCACCTCGTACTCCCGCAGCGAGGCCTCGACGATCCGAAGCACCTGCTGGATCTTGATGCCGATTTCGTTCATGCGCGCGATCTTGTCCGACTCCAGCATGGCCAGCTTTTCCTCGGCCCAGTCACCCAGCTCGGCGCGGCTGCGGGACAGCTCCGTCTGCTCCTTCTCGATCTGGTGAATCGTCTTGTACAGCGTGTAAAACTCCACGTTGCTCAGGACCGGGTACAGCAGAGACTGGGGCAGCGAGTACGAGCGGTCCCCATCCAGGATCTTCGTCAGGGCCATGTAGTACTCGGCCGGCGTCCGCATCGACTGCATGAACTGCGACAGCGGCACGCCCAGCACCGACACGTGGTTGCGGAACATGTCGATGGATTCCTTGGCGAAGTCGTACCGGCACATGTTCAGGTAGACCGTGGCCTCGAGGATCCAGAGCTCCGGGTAGAAGTAATGATCGAAGTAAGGAGAATGCAGAGCGTGGAAGGTTCCGAGCGCCCTGGAATTGTCCCCCTTCACGAAGAAGCACCACCCCGACTCATAGAACGCCACCGGGAGCTGGAGCGATTCCTGCGGCACCTTCCGGTAGTAGAAGATGGCGGCATCATAGTCACCGGTCTCGTAGGCGATGCGGGCCAGGGCCATGTAGGCCAGGTGGGAGACGCGGGCATCGGACTTGTTCTTCTCCTGGGCAAGAACCGCCTGCTGGAAGCTCTGGACCGCGGACTTGTACATCTGGTTGGCCACCTGGACCAGGCCGGTCAGGTAGAGCGAGCGGGCGTACTCGGGTGACGCCTCGCTGATCTGTTCGAAGTACTTGAGCGCCAGGCTATAATTCGCACCTTCGAAAAAGAACTCACCCAGGAAGTAGTTGTACTCGTCCTGGAAGGTCTTGGAGAAATTGCCCACGAAGAAGTGGGTGAGCTGCTCGAGGTTGGGCGGGGAGAACTCGACGAGCCGGCGCATCTCCCGGAGGTGCTGGAACGCAGGCTGGAAGAAAGCCCGGTCCGGCCCCAGGAGAACGATCTCGAGCAGCATGTCCGCCGCCGCGCGGTGCAGCCCGGCCTTGGCGAGCGCCAGGGCGATTCCGTAGTTCGCGTTGTAGTACTCGTCCGAGTCGGGCGGATAGTTCCCGTCGGCCACGAACTTGCGGAAGTGCTTGATGGCCTCGACGTACTTCCCGTCCTCGGCCAGCTCCATCCCGGTCTTGAGCTGCCCCTGGGCAAAGGCCTTCTGCTGAGCCTTGAGGGCCTTGTCCTGCTCCTCCTTCAGGCGCAGGGCTTCGAGCCGGGCACGCTCGGCCTCGGCCCGGATCTCCTCCGGGGTCTTCTCCTGGACCGTGGGCTTCTCGTCGGGCTTCTTGTCCGGCTGCTCCACCGGCACTTCGGGTGTCGCGGTCCCGTAGCGCTGCGGCGTAGCCAGCATGAAGCGGATGACGGCCTCCGGTACCCCGGCATTCTTCAGCTCGAGGATGTCATTGATCTCGAGGCTGAAGATGGTCTTGTCCTTCTCGATTGCCTTGATGATCTCGTCCGCGGAGATCCCCAGGTTCGACAGGGTGATGATCTCCTCTTTCGAAATGGCGAGTGCCTCTCTTCCGCCCGCGGTGATGCCAAGCAGAAAGGCAGCCAGCGCCATAAGGATGATTCGCCTAGTCATGTCACGCCCCCCGGTTCTGGTCTCGACTGATGAACGCCATGGGTCCAGTGCATCCGCTCTTCCTACAGGAAGAATGCGGCCCCCAGCGTCAGCTCCGCCGGGTAGGACACGCCCCCCTGCTCCGCGGCGAAGAAGTAATGCCGGTACTCGATGCGGGCTGCTAGCCAGTCAAGGAAGTACAGGCGAACGCCCGTGCCGACGTTGGCAGCCACGTCGTACTTCTTCTTCCGATCGCCGCCTTCCTCACGGGTGGCCACTTCGGTCCCCATGGCCCCGACGCCCACCGCCAGGTGGAAGTCGAAGTGGAACAGCTTGGAGGTGAACAGGCCGATCTTCCCGTGCACCGGGCTCCACAAACCCTCGAGCCCCGCGGTCCACTCCAGCTTCTGCGGGAGGAACGTGTTGATCTGCACGTTGAAGTTCTCCGGATCGGAGAGGAAGCCCGACAGCTCCGACTCGACCGGGATGATGTAGGAGCCGAACAGCTCGATCCCGATGTCTTCGGAGAAGTAGTAGTCGTACCGCAGGCCGATCGGGTAGTACATCATGAACTCGTCGTTCGGGATGGTGCCCCCGTAGATGCCCAGCTCATGCCGGCCGTCCTTCTGGAACAGCCGCTTCTGGATCACCTTGACCTCCCGCTTCGCCCCCCAGTACTTGTCGAGGTACTTGTCCAGCACCCCGGCCTCCTGGGCGAAGGCGGACGACGCAAACAGGCCGATGAAGGCCGCCAGCACTCCGTGGACCACGAAATTTCTTCCCTTCATTTCTTCCTCTCCGTGCGCGACATCACGTTTGATTGCCTGGTGCACCTATGATCTCCGTGCGAACAGGTCGCCTAACACATCACTCGGTCGGTTCTTCAACCGGCGGCTCCTCGGCCGGCGGTGCCTCAGCCCCCGGGGGCGGGAAGCAGTTCTTTCCGCCGCAATCCCAGTCATCCGGGTACGAGAGATCCGCCACGTTGGCATACTTCAGGTTTGGCTGCAGATTCTCCCACGTGCAGCCGACCTCCGCCTTGACCTTCAGGGTGGCCCAGTAGACCCACTTGCTCGTCGGGTCGTCCGGGTTCTCCCGCGTCCAGCCCTTTCCTTCATCATAGAAGAAGCACGCGGCCGCCAACCCCTCGGGCTTGGCCACTTCGTCGGGAACCTCGGGCGGAAGCGGAGGAGCGCAATTGCCCTGGCAGCACACCGTCGGCACGCCGGCCAGCTCCACCGTCTTGGTATCGGTCTGCGTGCCCGAGCCCGTCTTGGTCTCGACTTGCACCTTGATGTACACGGTCTGGGCCCCGCAGCTGCTCTTGTCCCCGTTCTCCAGCCAGGAGAGCGTGCTCTTGCAGGTCAGGGTCTGGGAATCGCACCACCACTGCTGCGTCGAGCACTGATTGAACGGCTCATCCGCAGGGCAGGTATCCTTGCCCGGGTCGCACTCCTTGCGCACCGAGACCCGCCGATCGGCAAACGACTCCTCACCCTCGACGTCGATGGTACCGACCTTGAACGCAAACAGGTCCTCCTTGCTCACCAGCAGCTTGTCCGTGCCCGGAAGAACCTTGCCGTCCCCCTGGAGAGCGTAAACATAGCCCACCTTCGGGTCGTTGCCCTTCTTCATCGTCGCCAGGTTGACCGTGGCCCGCCAGTACCCGCGGAACGTGTATCGGATGCGCATCAGCGACTTGCCCAGCACGTCCTGCAGATTGGCCTTCGGGATGTCCTGCGAGTTGACGAACATGTACTGGCCGCCGGTCGCACAGGCAACTTCCTGCTGCCGGGGATCCCGCTCCGTGTACCCCTTCGATTCCATCTGGACGAAGTGCACCGGAATCCGGTCGGCCGGCTCCTGAGCCTCGATGAACTGCCGCACCGTGTCGAACGACGTATTGTAAGACAGGCACTGGTTGCTGCACTGGTTGAGGTCGGTCGAGGGGCCGCACGTATCCGGGCCGTCCCCCACCACCACGATGTGCTTGTACGCGGCCTTGGTCAGTGCGCCGGGCAGCGACCCGAGAGGCTTGCCGTTCTCGTCCACCCAGTAGGCCTTGTCCCCCTGCAGGTAGCGGTACGCCACGTCCACTGCGTACCAGAGCGGCGTGCGCCCCTTCTCCTCTCCCTTGATGGAATCCAGGGCCGAGAACCCCCCGCCGTTGCCAAGGATCAGATCCCGGTTGTTCCCGAAGCACTCCCGCATCTTCGTCGCCAGGTCGGCGTCCGGCGCGGACGGCAGCGTGCACACCATGTCGAACTTGCTCTCGCTGAACGCGAACACCACCACCGGATCCTCGTCGTTCATGTTCCGGATGAGCGCCTCTACCGCTGCGAACCGGGCACCTCCCGAATCCGATGCATTCTTGCCGTAGTCCACGCCCGACAGCTTGGACGACACGTTGGCGAAGTTGTCCTCCGCATACGGCGGGACCGGATCCACCAGCCCCTTCATCGACCCGCTCATGTCGATGAGGATTGCCAGGGCGACGGTCCCCTTGTTGTCGAGCTCAGGCTTGAAGTAGGAGTGGAAGTCGATGCTCTGGATGTCCACCGGGCCGCCCACCGGGCCGTTGCACGAGTACAGATCTTCGTCGGGGTACGGCTCCATGCAGGTCAGATTCAGCGAGAACAGCTTGGGAGTGACCCGCTCGGACTCGATGAACTTGTTGTCCACGAAGTCCCCCGGCTTGATCGACATGTCGCGGTCGGCCGAGTCCCCCTTCTTCTGCGTGCCCTGGAACAGCATGTTGAACTGCACGCCGGCGGGGTCGTTGGCGACGTCCCGGCACATCGACGAGTACGCAGCACCGCTGCCGTCCTCGCCGCCCATCTTCATGGGGACCGAGCTCAGGACGTACAGCGAGTCCCACTTGACCTGGTCGACGTACAGGATTGCGGTGGCATCACAGCCTGCCAGGACCGCATAGACGGTCAGGAGGAGGAATCCCCCACTCAGAGAGAAAGAGCCTTTTCTCGGTGCCACTTTCATGAAGCGCCTCACCCTCGGTTCCAGACATTCAAGGCACGGGAGCAGGTGGGCGCAGCCCAACCCGTCATCCCATATCTTTCGGGATTCTCGTGCTGCGGGCGTGCAAAGTCAACGGTTTTTTTGGTCCGATGGCATGCCGTTTTCCGCAGCCATGCCGCGGCGCATCGAAGCGGCGGGAGACAGAGCCCCTGAGATTGCTTTGGGGACTTGTCGCACAGTTGACAAACCAGCCCACCTTGGGGTAGTCACACAGTGGGTTTGAAGGAGTTCCGATGGCCAAGTTGACCGTTCTCAACGGGCAGTTCGAAGGAGCCGTGCTCGAGCTCACCGAAGGGTTCAGCATCGGCCGGGCGCAGGAATGCTCCCTGTTCCTTCCCGATCCTCAGGTTTCCCGAAAGCACGTTTTCTTCACCCGCGGGGACGGCGGCTGGTGGGTCAATGACAACGGAAGCCACAACGGCGCCTTCGTCAACGAAATCCGGGTCGAGCGCCGGCGGATGCTGCGGGATGCGGACGTCCTGCGGATCGGCGGCACGCGCATCGAGGTCACCCTGCCCGATGCCTCCGCCGAAGCGGCCGGCGCACGAATCCAGTATGACGAGGAAACGACCGGTCTGACCATGACCGTGGAGCGCGACGCCCGCTCCCTGGCACCGCCCACGATCGATGCCCTCTCCTCTGCCGAGAAATCGGTCGACGGATTCTCCTTCTCGAGCATGGAGGAGTTGCGAAAGGCGCCGGACAAAAGCCTGAAGTTCGTCCTGTCCAATGCCCGGCGGTTCGCCATCCTGTTCCATCTGGCACGAGGGCTCCAGGGCCAGACCAACCTCGAGAAGCTGCTCGGCGTCATGATGGACCACGTGTTCCGGGTCATGCGAGCCGACCGGGGAGACATCATCCTCGTCGAGCCCGACTCGGGGCAGCTCGTCCCCGTCCTCTCGGTAGCCCGCGACGGCAGCCGCTCCGACACGGTCCGCCTCAGCCGCACCGTCATCGGCATGGCACTCAACAGCCGCGTCGCCGTGATCTCGACCGATGCCCGCTCCGACCCTCGTCTCGCCTCCTCCGAGAGCATCATCCTCTACGGGATGCGCTCCATCATGTGTGTTCCCATGATCTCCATGGAGCGCGTCATCGGCATCGTCCAGGTCGTCAACAACGCAGACCTGGCCGCATTTGCCGAGGACGATCTCTACCTGCTCACCGTCATCGCCAGCCTGGCTGCCGTCTCCATCGAAAACGCCAGGCTCTACGAGAAGCAGAAGCAGGCCCTCGAGCAGCTCCAGAAGGCCCACGAGGAGCTCAAGCGCACCCAGGAGGAGCTCATCCGGTCCGAGAAGCTCGCCACCGTGGGGCAGCTCGCCTCGGGCATGGCCCACGAGATCAAGAACTCCCTCGGGCCCATGGCCCTCGTCCATCTGCTCAAAGAGCGTCACCCCGACGACGACGTGCTCCAGGAATATGCATCCGTGATCCTCGAGTCGCACAACCGGATCCTCTCGCTCGTCAACGAGGTCCGCAACTTCACCAGCCAGGGGGCTGCAGCGGCCCGATTCGAGATGACCCGCCGGCCCCTCCGGGAGCTGCTCGAGTCCACCATCAACTTCCTCAAGTTCGACCGCGACGTGAAGCGGGCTGCCGTCCGTCTCCAGATCATCGACGAGCTCGACACCCGCTACTCCATGGATCGGATGAAGCAGGTGATCATCAACCTGGTTCGCAATTCCGCCCAGGCACTCCCGGAGCAGGGGGGACGCATCGACGTCGTTCTCCAGCGCGAGGAAGACCGGGCCGTGATCAAGGTGGTCGACAACGGCCACGGGATCCCGGCCGAAATCATGGACAAGATCTGGACCCCCTTCTTCTCCACCAAGGGGGGCTCCGGCATGGGTCTCGGCCTCGGTATCAGCAAGATGATCATCGAGCAGCACGAGGGAACCATCAGCTGCCAGAGCACCGACGGCCGTGGTACGGTGATGAGCATCTCGCTGCCGCTGGTGGCATAGACAGGATAGGCCGGGGCTGGGGGCTCGGGGCTACAGCTCCCGCTTCACGATCTCCCGAAGAACGATGGTGGCGAAGCATCCCTTGGGCAGGCGGAACGACAGGAGGATTCCGGCCGGGTCCTCGGAAACCGAGCACTCGTCGGGGAACACGAGCAAGTTCCTTCTCGACCCCCAACCGATGGCCTGGAACTCGTCGAAAGCGGACGGAGCGATGCCGTACTTCGACAGCACGTCGAGCTCCAGCTCCCGGACGCGGCCCTCCCCCCACATCAGCCCCCGGCCGTACACCGGCCCGGTCACGGCCAGCTTCTTTCCGTCCACGTCGATGGCCCGCCATCGGGCACCGGCGATGAGCAGGGTGTCGGAAGCGATTTCCCGCAGCACGTCTCCGGTCAGAACCCGCCGCAGCAGCCCCCGCTCGATCCGGGCCAGCGCATAGGCGTTGAACAGGTAGGACTGGAACGCCGAGATCACGAATCGGCGCTTGAGACGGGACAGGCCGGTCACCTCGCGCTCGCCCAGGACCACCTGTCGCCCCGTTTCCACGGCCGACAGGTCCTTGCCGAACCGCTGGTTGCCGTGGACGTTGGCCAGCCCCTCCTTCGCCAGCCGCTCGAGGCCCGTTCGAGCCGTCTCCAGGCTGTCGGGCGAGGCCCCGCGCAGCCGGATGACGAACCGGTTCCCAAGCAGATCCCCCGGCTTGAGGAACACCGAATCGAGCGCGCTCTCCAGCACGACCGAGTTTGGCCCCTCCACGGAGGAAAGACGGTCCCTGCACGAAGCCGGGACCGTCAGCCACTGCCGGGTCACCGCCTGCTTGTCCTTCAGGCCGGCGTACCCGATGAGGGTCTCGTCGATCCCGAGCTGAGTCGTCAGGTGCCGAATCAGGGTCTCCATGTCCCAGCCCCGCTTCTCCACCAGGATGCGCAGGTACTGCCCCTCTCCGGTCGGTGCCTGCAGCGGGATCTCCTCCACCACGAAGTCCTCCCAGCGTGCCTTGACCTTCCCGCCGACGGCAGGCAGGTCGGGAAGTGCGAACGGGAACTCGATCGACTCAAGCTTCCTCTTGCGGGCCATCCTCAACCTCGTTCTTCGAAATGACGGAGTCGGATACCATCCTCTCCGCGACGTTCAACGACCCTCTCCGCAGCCCGAGCAGCTCCGTCGCCGCCTGTCGGATGATCTCATGGGTGCTCGATCCGGACCGGATCTTCTGGAGCACGGTATCGGTCAGGAGCGGCAGGTAAGCTGCGGCCACGTGCACCGGCGAATATGGATTCCTGGCGATGGCCTCCTGCACCCGGGGGCTGAGCGACCACCGCCGATGGCGGGCCACCAGGAGCAGAAGCTGAGGCGACGTGGGCCGCCGGGCCGACCAGGTCACGACATCGTCCTCGGTCACGAGCGGGTTGTCCAGCAGGATCCCCACTACCGACGGGTCCCCGTCCCGGGCCAGCCGCAGCAGCAGCTCACGGCTGTGCAGCCGCGCCTTCCACTTCTTCATGCCGAGGGGCATGTCCTCGATGACCGGGTCGGGCGTCCGGTCTCCATCCCGGGGCTTCCGCAGGGCAGGCAGGGGCAGCAGATACCTCACGAGCGATGCTTCTCCCCGTGCGGCAAGCGCACTATAGACCTGCTGGCGGACATCCTCGGGTACCTCCCCGGGGGCCAGGCAGATTCGAACCACGGCACAAAAGACCAGACGCCCACGCTCCTCCCGTCCCCGTCGCCCCAGTGTGGCGAGCAGCTCGGCCAGAAGCTCCACCGGCCGCTCGGAGAGGATTTCCCGGGCCAGGGCCTCCACGAGCTGGGGATCGGCCACGTTGGCGAGCCTCCGCACGAGCTGGCGGATGCGGACCTCATGGGTCGCGGGCATCGTTCTCCTTCGCGGTCAGTCGGAGGGAAGCCAGGCGGCGCTTTCCGCCAGCCCGCTCCCACCAGGCCATTCCTCCGTCGAATGCCATGGGTCCGCTCAGGAGCTCGACTGCCGGGGCCGACTGCCCCGATGGCAGCACCCACCACTCAGCGCCCTTGCTGCGTCCCCGATACACGGCCATCCCCGCCAGGTCAAACGGCGGCGACACCGTAGCGAACCACGGACCGTCCCCCGCCCGCGTCATCCAGCGGCTCCCGCCCGCCCCCGACACGAGGAACCAGGGGGAATCGAGAAACGGACGGATCGTCAGCGGCCGCCCTCCGGCGGGGCGCTCCTTCCCCCCCGTCACCAGGAACCAGTCCGCCCCCCGTCGGGCCGCAAAATCGAACGTCCCGCCCGTGAGATCCTGCCAGATGAGGTGCGGAGGAATCTCGTCGTACGGCTCCCCTTCCTTCGTCCCCGCCTTGTGGAGCCAGTACTTCCCCTGATCGAGGCAGACGGTGTCGGGCTCCCCCGTGGCCCCGCAGGCCACCATGACCATTCGAGCGCAGCAGAACGCCGCCTTGGGATCGTCGCTCCGGAACGTGCAATCCTGGTCGCCGCTGCGCTCCCGCACCAGCACCCGGTCGTTCCCGCACCAGGTGAGCTGCTCCGCCCGGCCCGCGCGCTCGGCCGATTGCTCCTCCAGGTCGACGAGCAGGCGATCCCCACTGGGAGTGGAGGCCACCGCGGCCAGCTTCCGACCGTCCAGGGACGGCGTCAGCCGCGACAGGCCGTCGAACGGAGCCGACAACCGCCCTGCGAGCAGCAGTGCCTGCCTCCCGCCGGCCAGTCGAAGAAGCCCATACAGCCCCCCGCCCGACAGGAACCCCTCCCCCCACAACGAGTCGAAATCCTCGAGACCGGCAACTTCCGGGTACACGAAGGACTTCCCCTTGTGTCGTCCGGATGCCGAGACGGCCCCGGTCGGCGACACGTACACGGCGGACACGAGATCCCGAAGCAGAACCTCCTGGCCATCCACCACCAGGTGTGCCCCGGCATCGTCATGCCCCAGGTAGACCAGCCGGTTGTCCGGAGTCCAGACGACCGATTCGAGCACGCTGAAAGAGGCTTTGCGCTCGTCGTCCACCACGAGGGCCTGCTGCTCTCCCTCCCGGATAACGAATGCCAGGTGGGTCCCGTCGGGGGAGAACGCCACCCAGTCGAGGTTACGCGTCGGGCCCCAGACCTGCCCTCCGGAGTACACCATCAGCCCTTCCGACGTGGTCACAGCGAATGCGAGTCGCTGTGTGGCGGCCGACCAGGCCAGCATGGCCACCTGCTGGCCGCACCCCACCGCATCGGATCCCAGGTAGATGCACTCCTCGCGCTTGGAAGTGCCGATGAACAGAGGCAGTCGGCCTGCCACCAGGTGGTACCGGATGCCTCTGGCCTTCTGGACGGAGGCATCGGGGCCGGACGCGACGGACAGGGTCATGGGCAACCCCCGCTTCTCCTGGACCGACGGAGCGGCCGAGTAACGGAAGTAGCTCTGCCACTCCCCCCGGGCATCCCGGGCAGCCAGGACAGAACGGGAGCCGGCCCTGTACCCCCACTCCACGGGCGTGGGGGCGGCCAGAGCGGCCAAAGCATCCAGGTTGGGCATCGAGATGTCCAGGAAGGGGCCGGAGCTGGATTCTCCGAAGTAGACCGTGTGCTCGCCCCCGGTCCGACACCACCAGACCGGACCGTCCGGAGTGAGGGAGACATGGCCGATCTCCTCGCAGTTGGCCTTGCGGTCCCCTGCGAACCAGAGCGTGTCCCCGTCCTCTCCGCGGGTCACAAACGCCACCGAAGCACCGTCCGCCGCAACCGCCGTCTCCACCACGGGATCGCCGGTCTCGGGCAGCTCGGCCAGCACGGTCGTGGCAACTTCTGCTGTTGCCGCCGCACCCTGCTCCGGCCCGGAGGCCGCCTTCTCGCCTGCTGCCTGCGCCCCGCCTGCTGCCAGAAACCCCAGCACGATCAAGAGCTCGCTCATCCTACCCCCTTGATTTCCCCTGAAGGCTCAGCTGCACCCCGCAACATACCGACTCATGCAGTTGTTCAGGCAGTTGTCGTCGTTGCTCTTGTTGCCGTCGTCGCACTCTTCCTCGCTGCCGTCCACCTTGCCGTTGCCGCACAGCGGGTTGTGCTTGCAGCAGACGGCCAGGTTGCCCTGCTCGTTGCAGCCGTAACCCGAGGGACACGAAGGTCGGGACGATCCATAGTGGCAGTTATCCCCTTCGTCCTGGCCCAGATTTCCGGTGTGGATGGTGTAGTGCCCGGCGCCGCCGCCGTTTCGGCAGCGAATGGCACCAAGACCCATCTTGCCGCCCGTGCTGTAGCTCCACCCGTCGTTGCGCTGGGAATACTGGAGCTGGCTGCACAGCTCCCACCCGGACGGACACAGGGACTCATAGTCCTGCTCGCAGGTGGAGCCGTTGAAGCAGACGACCATCTGGCTGTTGGGGCTGGTGCTCAAGAGCTGCGCTCCCCCCTGGCAGCCGGAGAACTCCGACTTGCAGTCCGCGGAGCAGCCGTCGCTCGAGACGTTGTTGCCGTCGTCGCACTCCTCGGTCCCCTCCTTGACGCCGTTGCCGCAGCAGGGAGTGATGGGGACGTACACACACCCGGTGGCGGGCTCGCAGGTATCCGTGGTGCAAGGTTTGGCGTCGTTGCAGGTGATGGCGGCCCCCGGCTTGCAGGCTCCCCCTTCACATTTGTCGCCCGACGTGCAGGCGTTGGAATCATCGCACAACGCTGTATTGGGAGTGTGCTTGCACCCGGCAAGCGGCTCACACGAGTCGTCGGTGCAACCGTTCGAGTCGTCACACGAGACGGCGGGCCCCCCCTTGCACTGGCCGGCGGCGCACTGGTCGTCTCCGGTGCACTTGTTCCCATCGTCGCAGGCGGCCTGGAGCGGTGCGTGCTGGCATCCGAGCGCGGGATCGCACCAGTCCGATGTGCACGGGTTGGCATCGTCGCAGACCAGCGGCTGAGTCCCCTTGCACAGGCCGTTGGCGCAGACGTCGACCGCGGTGCACACCGTTCCGTCGTCGCAGCCGGCGGTGTTGGGGGGGAACTCGCAGCCGGCCTTGGGATTGCACAGGTCGTCGGTGCAGGGGTTGCCGTCCTTGCAGGTCAGCGCCCCACCCCCGATGCACTTGCCCAGGTCACAGTGGTCGCCAAACGTGCACAGGTTGGCGTCGTCGCACGGAACCTGGTTCATCGTGTGAATGCAGCCGACCTGAGGATCGCACGAGTCGGTGGTGCACAGGTTGTCGTCATTGCAGTCGAGCACCCCCGAGCCGGCACACTTCCCGGCCTTGCACGTCCCTCCCGTGGTACAGAGGTTGTCGTCATCGCAGGGACTGGTGTTGAACGTGAACACGCACCCCTTGGTCGGGTCGCACGAGTCGTCGGTGCACGGGTTCGAGTCGTTGCACGCCACCTTGGCCCCGGCCTGGCACAGGCCGCCGCCGCACTTGTCTCCCGACGTGCACGGATTGGCATCGTCGCACGGAGCCGTGTTGGGCTTGTGGTTGCATCCGGCCATGGGGACGCACCAGTCGTCGGTGCACGGGTTGCCGTCGCCGCATTCCAGTGCCGCCGCACCGACGCACATTCCGGCCGAGCAGTAGTCGCCCGTAGTGCACGGGTCGAGGTCGTCACAGGCACCCGAGCCGGCCAGGTGCTGGCAGCCGGTCACCGGATTGCACGAGTCCTCGGTGCAGGAGTTGCCGTCGTTGCAGTCCACGGGCTTGCCCGACTGGCAGGCACCGTCCTTGCACTTGTCGCCGACGGTGCACAGGCTCTTGTCGTCGCACGGAGCCGTATTCAACACGTAGTCGCACCCAGTGAGCGGGTGGCACGAGTCGGTGGTGCACAGATTGCCGTCGTTGCAGTCCACCGGTGCCCCGCCCGTGCAGGCTCCTCCCTGGCACTGGTCCCCGTCCGTGCACGCGTTCCCGTCGTTGCACGAAGAGCTGTTGGCCTTGAATACACACCCCTTGCCCGGTTCACACGAGTCGGTCGTGCACGGATTGCCGTCGTCGCAGACCGCCGCCTGCCCCAGGCACTTGCCCTCCTGGCAGTCGTCCCCGACGGTGCACACGTCGCCATCGCTGCACGAGGCCCCCTCGTGTGCCGGAACCATGCCGCACTTGCCCGTATCGGGGTTGCAGGAGGAGGCCAGACAGAAGGCATCCTTCCCCTCCGGCTCGGGGCAATCGATCGGTGTGCCTGCCTTGACGGAACAGAGGTACGGGAGCTTGCCCATGTCGCAGAACAGCGTTCCGTTGCACAGGTTGCCGTCCTCCAGGGCCGTGCAGTCGGCATCGGCCTCACACTCGCACGATACCGGGGTTCCCGCACACTTGCCGGCCAGGCAGTGGTCCCCCACGGTGCATGCCTCGCCATCGTCGCACAGCTCCTGGTTGTTCTGGAACGCACAGCCCCCGACCTCGGTGCAGGAATCGTCGGTACACGGGTTGTTGTCGTTGCAGATCACCGGGGTCCCGGAGCAGATCCCCTGCTTGCACAGCTCCGCCACCGTGCACGGGTCGCCATCGGAGCACTCCACACCGTCCAGTGCCGTATGCTGGCACCCCTGGCCCGGCACGCAGGAATCGTCGGTGCACGGATTTCCGTCGTCGCAGACCGACTCGTCCGTTTCCTCGTCGCAGTCGTCGTCGATGCCGTTGCACTCCTCCTCGGCCGGCACCGGGGCGCTGCACTCGGTCAGCCCCTCCTTGGAGCAGGTCCGCAGACCATCGCACTGCCCGTTCTCGTTGGCCTCGTAACACGGTGTAGTCAGCCCCTGAAGAGTGGCGTAGGCCGTGCACCCGCAGAGGCCGTCCTCCCGCACGCATTGCTGGGAGGTGGCCCCGGAAACCAGGGTGACCGTCTGGCAGAGGTACCCCTGCGGACACGGATTGCCCGCGTCGCAGGGAGCTGCGCAGAAGCTGCCCTCCCCGGCGTAGACCGCGCACTGGAAGGAATCTGCGGCCGAGGACTTGCAGTCGGAATCGGCCGCGCACGGCAGGCAGAGCGACGGATACCGGCTGACGCACACGAAGGAGAGGTCCCGTCCCGCCCCGCCGAACTGCTCGCACGAGAAGCCTTCCGGGCACTCCTCCACGCACTCGCTCGTGCAGATGCGGTCGCCCAGGTGCAGGATGCAGAACCCCGACAGGCAGTCCGTGTTCTCCGCACAGGGATCGCCAAAGCAGCCCGGCCCCTCGCAGGGCTGCTCGACCTCCGGCGTCACGTCGGGGGCGATGTCGGGGGCCGCCACGTCCCAGCGCACCTCCGGCAACAAGGCATCGGGTGGTGTGGAGGCGTCGGGAACCACGCTTCCGTCCGCCGTGGAGTCGGCCCCCTCGGGCACGTCCAGGGAAATGGACACGCCACCCCCGGAGCAGCCGAGCAGACCCAGGATCCAGATGATGGTGACGAGACCCCTTGCGAAACGAACCATGGCACCCCCCGTCGGACGTTCGACCCCGCCATCTTACCCGCCCCGATGCCAAGCGTAAAGCCCGCCGGTCAAAAGCCCCCCCTCGTCCCCCCCCCGTCCTATGCCTTCCATACGTCCTATCCGTCCTATGCGTCCTATTCTTCTTCCCCCCGCGGTCCGGCGCGTGCTATAGGGATGGATCAGGCCGTGCACCACCGGAGGTGGATCGTGACCGTGCGCCACATGCTTCTTCGTCTGTCGATTTCCGTGCTGCTCCTCGTTCCGTCCGTTGCCCTGGCGGGCGGGTTCGAGTTCCCGACCAACGGAACCGTGGCTCTGGCTCGGGGTGGAGCTTACACCGCCCGGGCCGACGACCTGGTCAGCATCGAGCTGAACCCCGCCGGGCTTCTCAAGCTCGAGGGAATCCGCTTCTATATCGGAAACAATACGTCGATCAATCAGCTGGACTTCTCCGGGTACTACGCGGATGGGACGAAGGCTCCGGGCGTCTCGGACGAGGCGGGACCGATGTGGCTTGCCCCGTTCGTGGCACTCTCTTCCAATTTCGGATTGGAGGACTGGAACTTCGGGCTGGCGGTCTATGGGCCGAGCGCCAACGGCCTGTCCCACTTCCCGGTCACCGTGGACCCCGCCTCCAAGACCTCTTATCCGCACTGCGCCGATACCGACCAGAAGCACTGCCCCCCCCACTACTACATGCTCCTGGACAAGAATGTGCTTCTTGCCTTCTATACGGTCTCTGCCGCGTACGGTCGCCGCGACAAGTGGGGGGTGGGACTGAGCCTCTCCTGGGTCGACCTCCTGTCGGCCCGCTTCTCGATGATGGTCAACGGGTGGTTCATGGACAAGGCGTTCGATGAGGCGGACGCGGGCAAGACCTACCCCGAGTACGACGTCCAGGCCGATATCAAGGTGAGCGACCACGTGGGGGTCACCGCCACTCTGGGAGCCTGGTTCCGCCCGCTGGACTTCCTGGAGGTCGGTGCCTCGTTCCGCGGCCCCTCGGTCAGTTTCGACGCCAGCGGCACGACCCGCCTCACGTTCCAGAGCCCCACCATGGACAACATCGCCTCGGGCGAAGAGGGGCTCAAGTCGTTCAACAGCGCCGGCCAGATGACCGACTCCATCCCCACCACCTTCAAATTTGCCTACCCCATGACGGGGCGACTCGGAGTCCGCTACTTCCACGAGGTCGGCTCGGAGCAGGATCGGCGGGAGCTGTTCGACGTGGAGCTGGATGTCGTGTGGGAGGGGTGGTCCGCTCTGGACAGCTACGACGTGCAGCTCGACGGCTACATGAAAATGGTTGGCAGCGGCGTGGTCACCGCCAGCGAGCTGCCGTTCCAGCCGGTCAAGATCCCGAAGGAATACGAGGACACCTGGAGCCTTCGGTTGGGGGGGCAGGCCTCGCCGCTGCGCTGGCTGACGGTGCATGCCGGGGCCTACGTGGAGACTGGAGCGGTTCCGGAGGGCAACACGAACCTCGACTTCACCAGCTTCGACCGCCTCGGTGCCTCGGGCGGATTGTCCTTCGACTGGCGCAACTGGCGTCTGAGCCTGGCCTACTCGCACATCTTCCAGGCGGACCGGACCGTGTCCGCCGAGGATACGGCCGTGTACAAGCAGTACCCCGTCCAGGAGACGTCGCCCCAGGTCGACTGGGTCAAGGTGGGAGCCGGGACGTTCTCCTCCAGCTTCGACATCGTCTCGGCTGCCGTGTCCGCAGGGTTCTGATCCTCTACAGCGGAAACTCCTCGATGATACGTCCGGTCGCGTCCTCGGCGACCAGCATGCGGGCGAGCCCGTCGGCATCGTAGAGGACCAGGTACCGCTGGATGTCATCCGGATTCGGCGAGGCCTGGAGGTCGATGCTGGCGAGGCGGTTTCGAGCGGTGAACCGGAACAGCACGGTCTGCTTGCCCTGCACGAGCCCCTTAATCTTGTAAGGGGGCAGCACGGGGGGCTCGAACCGGAGGTCTGCGTTGAGCGGAATCCCCCGGGCTTCCATGACCTTCTTGAGATGAGCGGGGATGCCCTCAAAAAGGGAGCGCTCGGTCGGATGGCCCGCGTTCTCTCCGTCCCACACGACCTCGTGGTGAGTCATTCCGTCGCCGTCCGGTTGAGCCTGCCCCTCGGAGGCCCGCTCTTCCGTACCGTTCATCCCGGGAAGCCGGCCGATGAGAAAGACAGCGGCCGCTGCGGCAACCAGCAATGCCATGAGCAGCGGGAGACGGCTCTTGCCCGGCTCCTTGAGCTCCCGCTTTTCCCGGAGTCGGTCGAGCTGCCCGAGGAGCACCTGCTTCTCCACCTCGGCCACCTCGGGCTCGGGGGGGGCCGACAGCTCCTCCTCCGCAGCATCGCCGCCCGTGTGAATCGCCAGGATGCCCGCATACCGGCTCGAGTAGGGGCGCTCCGGGTGCTTGAGAATGAGCTCCGCCATGGCCTCCCTCGGGCCGCGAACCGAGAGCAGACGGCCACGAAGCTCGGACGGCGTCCTCGGCCGCCGTGCCGGATCCCGGGACAGACAGTCGGACAGAAGCTCCGCCAGCCCGACGGGAGCCTCCGCCAGCCGCTCGTCCAGCGGAAGGAACTGGTCGTTGAGCATCCGGTTGTACACTTCGAGCGACATCCCGGCCCCAAAAGCGGATTCCCCGCACATCAGCCGATACACCAGCGCTGCGGACTGGTACACGTCGGAACCGGGAGTGCACGCCTGCCCCCGCAACAGCTCGGGGGGCACCAGGTCCGGCTCGCAGAAGAGACGCTGCAGCAGAGAGCCCGATTGCGACGGATCGCGAACCAGCAACGGCTCCACGACCGAAACCAGCCCGGCCTCCGGCAGCACGACGCGTCCGCGGCGGTCCAGCATCAGCCGCTCCGGATGGCAAAGGCAGTAGGGCAGCCGCTTTTCCGCCAGCGGCCCCAGGGAGATGAGAAGCTGCTCCCAGAACGAGAGCACGCGCCCGGGCGACATCATCCCGGACGTCAGCAGCTCCGAGAGAAACACGCCCGAAGGATCGGCCGTGACCATCTCCGCAATGCCCGACTCCTTGACGGTCCAGCCCCGAAGTCGCGGGATGCTCGGGGCATCGATTGCCCCCAGCGCCTCCCCGAGCGAACGCAGCCGCTCCAGCTCCTTTTCATCCGGCCGGCCGGGAGTCGAGGCCAGTTGAAAGACCAGGATTCGGTCCGTCCCCCTGGACGTCCCCGAAAACAGCCGCTCCCCGCGCTCCCGGCGCAGCAATCTGTCGATTCGGATCTGAAGCTCTTCTCGGCCCACGGTTCCCCCGATGACCCACCGTCCTCAATCATAGCGGGTTTCAGTTCCGGTGCAACAAGGCGGGGCCGCGACCTGTAACCTTTCGCCCGCACGGCGCCTCTTCTAGGGTGACGGGGGGCCGGACCGGACCTTGCCGGCGACCGTCTGAGACAAGGGGACTGCCATGCCGATGTATGATTTCTACTGTAGCCGATGCGAGCAGAAGTTCGAGGAGCTCGTTTCCCGGGACCAGCAGGACGTGCCCTGCCCGAAGTGCCATGGAACCGATACCCGCCGGCTGATGTCGCGCTTCTCCTCCATCTCGGGTGCCGCCGCCGGGGCCGGTACCTCGTTCCTCCCCCGCAGCAGCGGCGGCTGCAACCCGGGTGGGTGAGGGATCTGATCCCCGGCCCCCCGGTGGGGGGAGAGAAGGAGAAGAATAGGACGTATAGGACCTATAGGACGAATGGAAGGCATGGGACGGGGAGGGAATGCGGGGGGGCGTTTGACTAGCGGCCGGTGAAGCTACTCGGCTGTTCATGCTAGGAAGCCAATCCTGCAATAGGGGTCGTTCTTCCTCGGGGGCGCACTGGCCCTTCCCGGAGCGAGGAGGTATGCTTCGGCGCAGGAGGGAGGCCCATGGCGTTTCGACGAGGCTGCGGCTGGTGCTCGGTGCTCGTTCTGCTCGTGTCGTGCAGCTCGGGATCCAGTCCTGCCGACGCCGGGATGGATGGACAAGGCGCCGATTCCGCCCCCCGGGCGGATGCTGCCGTTGGGCTGGAAGCGTTCGAATCCACGACCGACCGCCTCCTCGCGGAGGCCGGCACCGACACGGCCGTCCCGGAAACTGCCAATGTGCCGGATCCGAGCCGGGTGTTCGAGCGCCGCACGAGGACGACGTGCCTTCCGGATGGGCCGTACCCGGTGCAACGCGTGACCCAGCTGCGAACGGAGGAGGCCCTCCCCGATCTCGACGTGCTGGCGGTCCTGGCTCAGGCGGGGCGGGTGCTGGTGGGGGGGAACAGCGGCCTCCGCACCGCGAAAGTCGAGATCAAGACGGGTCCCGGGGCTGTCGTTGAAGTCGACTCGTTTGCGGCCGTGGAGCTTCCATTCGATGACTGTCGCGTGCGCTCCCTCTCGGAAACTGCGGACGGTGGAGTCGTGGTGGCATGCATGCTTGCCGACGACGTGTTCGCTGCCTTCCGCCTCGACGCCGAGCTTTCAATGGCCGGCGGTTCTGTCGGGGGCACGTGCACCGATGGCGTCCCCGGCAAGCCTCTCGCCTTTGAGTGCGACGGGTTGATGTGGATGCTGTGCGGCGGCCTGCTGGACGTGCAGTCGGACCTGGAGGTTGCGGCGCAACAGGACGTGCTTTCGGCTGCGTGCGTGGGGGACGAGCCCTGGCTGCTCCGCTCGAGCGGAATCTATCGGCTCGTCGGCGGCCCGTGGAAGGGAGAGTGGTTGCCGGTCTGCTCAGCCCCGGAATGCGGCGGGCTCTCCCTGCTGGCCGGGGGACCGATGTCCGCCTGGGCCGCTGGCCAGGACCGGCTGGTGGAGCTGGGCCCGGAAGGCATCGTCACGACCTTGACTACTGGCATCGGGGGAATCCCGACCGGACAGTTCACGACGCTCTCCCCCGCGCAAGACACTGTGGCCGTCGGCCATGCCGTGGGCATGTCCGTGGCCCACCTGCCCTCGGGGCCGTTCGAGCACTTCCACTCGCTGCGCTGGCTGCCTGCAGAGGAAGTACGGGACGCGTCCTGGGGCGACGACTCGACGCTCTGGGTGGCGACACCGGCCGGGCTTTCGGCTCTGTACCTCGAAGAAACCACTCTCGAGGCCAAGGCCGTGCGGATGCTCGAGGCTCTCGACCTCTGGTTCTGGCGACTGGGCGGTTTCCTGACTTCCAATGCAGGATTCGACGACCCATGGAGCGACGATAGCTCGACGTTGTGGGATGACGACAACGACGGCCAATGGACCGAAGAAGGGCTCGGGGCCTTCTGCTACGCATGGAAAGTTACCGGCGACCCGAAGTACCTGGACGCGGCAGACAAGGCAGCACACAACATGATGCTGCTCATCGATGTCCCTGCGGTCTCGTTTGCCGAGAAGGGGATGGCCCCGGGCTTCGTGTCCCGCAGCCTGGTGCGCGACGACGAGGGGGTCGTCTTCACGTCCAAGGCAACGCAGTCCAACTGGCACCTGGTGCACTGGACCGACGGGCACGACTATTACTGGAAGGACGACACGTCATCGGATGAAACGACCGGTCACTTCTTCGGTCTGCCGCTCTACTTCGACCTGTGTGCGGATGATGCCGGCCGGGCCGAGGTCGCCGAGCGCATCGATCTCCTTGCTGGCTACATCGTCGACAACGGCTACCGGCTCATCGACCTGGACGGCCAGCCCACCGAGCACGGGAACTGGAGCCCCGAACGCCTGGCCATGGCTCTGGACGGGCCCGACGTCTGCGTGTCCGACGGTCATTCCCTGGTCGACTGCATGGAAGCCTGGGGCGGCGGGGCTTTCCTCGATTCCGTGGAAATCCTCGCCTACATGGCCGCTGCATGGCACGTCACGGGGAATTCTCGATATCTGGACGCGCTGGACGAGCTGGCCGGTCCGCTGCGGGTTGGCGAGGCCGCCATGTTCCACGAGGGGGTCGTCACGTGGACCGGCCGAGGCCTGGCCAATTACTGCGACCACGAGCTGGCCGACCTGGCCTTCCTGACCCTGCTCCGCTACGACCCGGACGAGGACCGCCGCGAATTGTGGCTCCAATCGATGCTGGCGGCCTGGGAATTCGAGGTGGGCGAACGCAACCCGCTCAAGTCCCTGGCCATGGCCGCAACGCTAGATGAGGTTCCGGGCCTGTCCCCGGCGGTCGACACGCTCGTGAGATACCCCGAGGACCTCCGCCAGTGGAACGTTGACAACGCCCACCGACTCGACGCCGAGCCCGACACTCCGGATCGCTTCGGCGAGGCACAATTCAAGACGGTGCTGCCGCACGACGAAATCCCCATCCAACGCTGGGACTACAACCCGTACCGGGTCAAGGACGGGGGCGATGGCACCTCGCGTCTGAGTCCGGCTTTCTGGCTTCTCCCCTACTGGGGCCTGCGCTACCACGGGGCGATCTGCACGGCCAGATAGGCTGGTTCCCCGCCACTCACAGGCACCCGCTGTTGCCCCAGCCGCGGGCAGCGGGCCAGTCGAAGTCCTGTCCTGGATGCTCGGGGGCAGCCAGAATGCGGAAGTCGGAGCCGCACGTGAGAGCCACGGTCCCGACGGAGGACGGCAGCGACATGGCCGGTGACGGGCAGTCGCCATCCCAGTACACGGCCCGGTACTCCCCTTCAAGCCCCCCGTCGAGCAGGCTGTCCCCGGAGCTCACCAGGAATGCGAGCGTGTCGTTCCCCTGCACGGTCCCGGCAAAACCCCCCAGTCGCAACGCCGCAAGCTCGAAGAAGACCGCCCCGCTACGCACGGGCTGCACGTCGAATGGACTCTGCTCCACAGCCCGGTAGACCCCGCCCTTCTTGAGGGAGAGCAGGGCTTCCCCCGGGTTTCGGAGAACGGGCCCGGCAAGCGGAATCCCGGACGCAGAATCAACCTTCCATGCGCTGTTGGCGTCTGGCCCCTCTTCCACCGGCAACGCACGAAGTCGCCCCTTGGAGGTGAGCACGTACACGTACCCCTTCCGGTCCAGGGCCAGTCCCTGAATGGGGGACTCGAGCTGCTCCGCCTTCAGCTCCCACCCCAGCTCCAGAAGTCCCGTCGTCCCCACCGGCCTGACTCCCACCAGGCGCGTGGCGTCGCTCGCCGGCACCACGAGCCATCCTGAGGCCTCATGCCGGACCACGCCAATTCCGGTTGGGAGCGTCCCGACGTCCAGCGGAAGAGAACCGGGCTTGCCACCGGGAAGCACCCGCCACACCGCCTCCGACGTGGTCCACGCCACGGCGCCCGACGCACAGGCCGCCACGGGGCCAGTGACCGAGCCCTGAGACCCCAGCTTGCCGTCGTCACCCCATCCGGCCAGCGGCTTTCCGCCGAAATCGACGGCATGCACGGTCGAGCCGGCGGCCACCACGACAAACCCATCCCCCACGTTCTCGGTGTCCCAGACGACCGCCGGGGCGGGTGCGACGTTGTCACCCCCCACTCCCTCGCCCCCCTCGCCCCCTCCCCCACCATCGCCTCCCTCGGCCCCCCCACTCACATCGGCGCTCTCGCCCCCTTCAGTCCCCTCACGCCCCACGTCCCCCGGTGAGAGGGCCTCCTCCCACCCCCCGGTCGCGTCGCGCTTCAGGAGGGACAGAGCTCCACCAGCCTCCACCCGCGTGAAATAGAAGCTACCGTCCATGCCACCGACCGGGCCCGAGATCGTGCTGCCGGCAAACTGCTCCTCCCGGACTCCGCAGTCGGGATCCTGGTCCAGGCGGCCCCCGGACAGGTCGCAACACGATTCCCCCGCCCCGGTCGAGCAGGGTGGAACCAGGTAGTGGAAGGTGTGATGGAAGCAGAGCCCTTCCTCGCACTCGGGGAACTGTTCAGGGCAGGGCTTCTCGGGGCCGCATTCCGAGAGGCCGGGGTCTTTGAAGCACCCGCCGCCGGAACTCGCGACAACCGCCAATGCCGCCGCCAGCGGCCCGATGGGGAATCCCTTTCTCATGGGAGCGACCTTAGCCGCCCCGCCCCGAGACGTCAAGCGCCACTCCGCTGCAGGTTGTCGAGCCGCTGCGCCCCAAGTTCCGCCGGGAGGTCTTCAAGGCGCAGCGCTTTCGTGGTTGAACGCACGCGTGGTTTGGGGTAGCTTAGACGCCCGGCATACCCAACGGAGGTTGTCGAATGAGGCCGCTCCGGACGTTCTTCGTCGAACCGAATCTGCCCGCACGGCTGGCCGTGCTGAAGGATCTTGCCTACAACGTGCGATGGACCTGGAATCCTGCCATGCGCGAGCTGTTCCGCCGCATCGACGATGCGCTGTGGGAAAGCTCCGGCCACAACCCGGTCCGCATGCTCGGAATGGTCGAGCCGTCCCGGTACCAGGCCCTCCTGGAAGATGAGTCGTTCCTGTACCACCTCGACAAGGTGGAGCAGGAATTCCGGGAGTACATTGCCGGCGAGAATACCTGGTTTGCCAAGGCACACCCGGACATCCAGGGTCCGGTCACGGCCTACTTCTCGGCCGAGTTCGGAGTGGCCGACAGCGTACCGATCTTCAGCGGCGGACTGGGAGTGCTTGCCGGCGACCATCTCAAGTCGGCCAGCGACATGGGTGTGCCCATCATTGGCGTGGGGCTGGCTTACCAGGAGGGCTACTTCCACCAGTACCTGAACCCGGACGGCTGGCAGCAGGAGACCTACCCGGTCAACGACTTCCACACCATGCCGTTCACCCGCGTGCTCGACGAGGCCGGCAACCAGGTGGTCATCTCCATCCCGTTCCCGGGGCGTCAGCTCAAGGCCTATGTCTGGCAGGTCGCGGTGGGGCGCAGCCGCCTGTTGCTTCTCGATTCGAACCACCAGGAAAACAGCGAGCACGACCGCCACATCACGGCTCAGCTTTACGGCGGCGACCAGGAGACTCGAATCCAGCAGGAGATCGTGCTGGGCATGGGCGGTGTGCGGATGCTCGAGCGGCTGGGGTTGAGCACTCCGGTGCTGCACTCCAACGAGGGGCATGCGGCATTCCTGATCCTCGAGCGGATCCGTCAGTTGGTCGTTGGCCAGAAGGTCCCGTTCCCGGTGGCCCGGGAGGCGGCTCTGGCGGGGGTGATCTTCACCACGCACACCCCGGTTCCGGCGGGCATCGACGTGTTCCCGAGGCACCTGGTCGAGCGGTATTTTGCGGACTACGTACGGGACGTGGGCATCGACATGGAGACGCTGCTCCAGATGGGGCGGGTGGATCCGAACGATGCCTCCTCGGGCTTCAACATGGCCGTCCTGGCGGTGAGGCTTTCCTACGCCACCAATGCGGTCAGCCGCCTGCACCGCACGACGAGCCGAGAGATGTGGAGGGGGGTGTGGCCCGGCATTGCAGACAACGACATCCCGATCGGGCACGTGACCAACGGCATCCACATCCCGTCCTGGGTATCGGTAGACATGGGCGGGCTGTTCGACCGGTACCTCGGCCCACGCTGGCGGGAAGACCCTCGTGACCGGCTCCTGTGGGAACGCGTCGACAACATCCCCATGGAGGAGCTCTGGAGGACGCACGAGCGGCGCCGCGAGCGCCTCGTGGCCATGGCCCGGCAGAAGACCCGGGAGCGTCTCACGCGACACGGAGCCACGGCCCGGACCCTCGAGGCCGCCAGTGAAGTGCTCGATCCCGAAGCCCTCACCATCGGGTTCGCCCGCCGCTTCGCTCCGTACAAGCGGGCCACCATGCTGCTTCGCGACCTCGACCGCCTCATCCACATCGTCGGCGACCGCCACAAGCCGGTCCAGTTCCTCTTCGCCGGCAAGGCGCATCCCCGTGACCAGTTCGGCAAGGAGCTCATCCGCAGCATCACCCAGGCCATGCGCAGGCCGGAGCTGGCCAACCGAATCGTCTTCCTCGAGGACTATGACCTCAACATCGCCCGCTACCTGGTCCAGGGCGTGGACATCTGGCTAAACAACCCCCGCCGCCCCAAGGAGGCCAGCGGCACGTCGGGCATGAAGGCCGTGGCCAACGGGGCCATCCACCTCAGCACCAAGGACGGCTGGTGGGCCGAGGTCGATTCCGAAGGGCTCGGCTGGACCATCGGAGCGGGCGAGGAGTACCCCGAAGAGCTGCACGACTACGCGGACGAGGTGGAGAGCAAGGCGCTCTACGACCTGCTGGAGAACGAGATCGTGCCGCTCTTCTACCGCAGGGCCAAGGACGGCATACCCCGCGGCTGGGTCCAGCGGATGAAGAAGTCCATGAAGGAGCTCTGTCCGGTGTTCAACTCGAACCGCATGGTCCGACAGTACACCGAGAAGTACTACCTTCGCTCCCTGCAGCAGGTCCGACTCCTGAATGCCGACTCGCTGGAGCCGGCCCGCAGGCTGGCCGAGTGGAAGCAGGTCGTGCGGGCCAACTGGTCGAGGATCCAGGTCAGCCGCCTCGAGGTGGACATCGGCGACCGCACTCTCGTCGGCTCCACGGGCAGCGTCCGGGCGTGGATGGACATCGCCCCGCTGCTCCCGCAGGACATCAACATCGAGGTCGTCTACGGTCGCATCGACGAGGACTTCGAGATCCAGGAATCCGGTGCCGTGCCCATGCGTTACGAGAGCACCGACGAGCACAACCACTCGCTCTTCCGGGGCATCATCCCCTGCACGACCAGCGGCAAGATCGGCTTTGCCATCCGCATCCTGCCGCGCCATCGAGACCTTCCCAATCCGTACCAGATGGGACTCGTCCGGATCGTGGAGTCGTAGGAACCCCTACCCCCGCCGGAACTGGAGCCGGTCGTCCCTGCAGAGAAGCTGCACCGCGTGCCGCCCGGTGAGGATCGACGTGGGCACTCCCCCGCCGGCAACGGTCCACTGCCCGGCCATGTAGAAGTCCTTCAGGCCCGGAAGCACACGGGGCAGGTAGCTCATCAGCGCGGCCGGAACAGGCGTGAAGCCCTCGTAGGCCCCCCGGTGGTTCCGTGTGTATCGCCAGGTCGTCCAGGGGGTCGCCACGTCGGTGACCTTGACGCGGTCCCGGAGTGCGGGCACGTACCCCACCAGCCGCTGGCGAAGCACCTCCGCCACTCGGGCCTTCTCCTCGTCGTACCGTCCCTGGTCCGCCCTCAGATTGGCCCAGTAGTCCCAGGTTGTCTCCACCGCAACCTGCAGCGACGCCTTTCCCGACTCCGGCACGAATGCCCCGTAGTTGAATGACCGCAGAAGGATGAAGCGGTTGGCCTGTTCCCCGACGACGAGCGGCTCCTGCAGGCGGACCGTCCAGGTGGGGGCGTATCCGTCCAGGCTGTCCTCGAGGCCGAAATGCACGACCAGCAGCGGGCGGAACAGCGGCCATTCCCCGTAGGCACGGGCCAGCGCAGTGGGCAGGTACTTCCCGTCGAGCATCTCGAAGAGCACCGATCTCCCGTCGGCGGCGGAGATCACGGCATCGGCCCGATGCTCCGTTCCATCCTCGAGGAGCACGCCCACCGCCCGTCCGCGCTCCACCAGGATCTTCTTCACCGTGCTCCGGTAGTGCAGCTCGCCCCCCATCTCCAGCAACTTCTTCTCCGATGCCCGGGCCACAGCCAACGACCCGTCGGCCGGCATGGCCATCTGCCCTTCGCTCAGGAGGCCGAGGATCCACCCCATGAACCAGACCGGCACCTCGGGGAAAAAGAGGTTGCCCACGATGTCGCCGACCAGCCGGTCCGCAAAGCCCTTTCCGTACTGCTGGAGCTGGCCCCCGAATGGACCGCCGAAGTACTTGAGCACCTTGCGCAGACGCCAGAAGAACCGCACCTTGTCGACCAGGGTCTGCATCTCGGGGGGCTTGTCCATCCCGCTCCCCATGGCCCCGTTCCCCCGGAATGCCCGGGCGCACGCCACCAGCATCTGGATGCGTTTGCGGTCCGACGGGGCCGCCTTCACGAGGTCCGCCTCGAGACGCTCCAGGTTCCCCGTCACGTCGATGCGCTCCCGCCCCCCTTCGTCCTCCACGCGGATGTACGTATCGACCGGAACCAGCCGCACCTCGGGCAGGATCCCCACGTCCCGGTACACGTCGTAGAACGGATTGCCCTCCCGTGCCCCCATGAACCAGTGCATCCCGCCGTCGAACAGGTACCCCTTGCGCTTCCAGGCCGCCAGCACTCCGCCCGGCACGGCCGCATGCTCGAACACGGTCACTCCGTACCCGTTCCTCCGAGCATGGATCCCGGCGGAAAGCCCTGCCAACCCGGCACCGATCACGATCACCTTCCTCATCTTGAGCCCTCCTCGACCTTTCGGTTGCTGCGGCCGTCCGCGTCCATCGCGGCGACCAGCCCCCTGCCCCACGCCCGCTTCCGGCCCCCGGACCGTTCCATGGCGTCCTCGAACAGCTCGAGCGGGGGCCGAGCCCAGAGCCCCTCCGACACGGGAAGCAGACTCACCTCCGTCCCGCTCGAAGCGGCCAGGCTCAGCCCGTCTGACGAGAATGCGACCCCGTTGATCCGGGCCGACATCGGGATTCTCAGCACCAGCGCCGCTCGATCCGCTTCCCAGAGGTCCAGCACCTTGTCGTCCGCACCTGCCGCGATCCAACGGCCGTCCGGGGAGAATCTCGCCTGGTTCACCCACCCGCCGTGCCCCTTGAGCGTTGCCACCAGCGCCCCGCCCGCTGCGTCAAACAGCCGGACTGCTCCCCCTCGGCCCGATGCCGCCAGGCGCCGGCCGTCCGGTGAGAAATGAACGGAGGAGACGATATCCGCCGGATGGTCGGGGACCACCTCTCCCGCGTCTCCAGACACTCGAAGGATCCGTACGGGCGTTCGCTCACCTCCCACGGCCAGCCTCTGTCCGTCGGGGGAAAACGCCAGTGACCAGACCAGTGCTCCGGACGCGGGTGGCACGAGGAGTCGGAGCTCAGTAAGCGACTTCCCTTCCAGGAGCCGGACGCTACCGTCGAAGGACCCGACGGCAAGAGCGGCCCCGTCCGGGGAGAATGCGACTGCGGAGAGATCTCCCCCGACGTGCGGAAGGCTCCTTGCCGCCTCAGCGAAAGAGCCCATGGACCAAAGCCGTACAGAGCGGTCCCGCGACACCGATGCCAGGACTCGGGAATCCGGCGAGAACGCCAGGGACCACACGAGCGCTTCATGTCCGCCGAGGGCGACTGTGCGGCGCCCGCCCTGAACCTCGTTGACCCGGACGGTTCGGTCAAGCCCTGCAGAGGCCAGCCAGCGCGAATCGGGCGACAGGGCCACGGCATAGACGTCCCGGTCGTGCCGGGCCACGACCCGCTCGAACGGGCCCCCCAAGCAATCGAAGACGGCGAGGCCGGCATTGTCGAGCGCAACGGCCACCATCCGCCCGGCCGGTTCGACCGCCACCGACAAGACGTTTCCCGGGAACCCCCGCTCCCGACCGATTCGACGGGTTTCGTTCTGGAAGAGCACCACGCTGTTGTCCGCACCGGCAGTGACGAGCGTCCCACCGTCCCGGGAGAAGGCCATCCTGAGCACTTCCCCGGTGTGGGCGTTTAGGAACCGGTCCTCCACCAGGTCGGCCGCTCTGACCAGGCGAACGGTCCCATCGCCAAGCCCGACGGCGCACACCATTCCGGCACTGGCGCAGGAAACTGCGGTGACCGGGGTCCCCCAGTCGCGGCTGCGGGCCGTCTCCCGAAGCCCGGCAAGATCGATCCGGACGACGCTGCTTCCCTGGGCCACCAGGAGGGCCTCCACACCGGACGTGAATGCGGCGGCCGGCCCCGCCCCATCGAGTCGAGCACTCCGGATGTCCCCGGGCCCGGGAGAACCTGGAGCCCCCAATCGGTCGAGGTCGTCCCCTGGTTGGGTGCAGGCGTGACCGGCGGGGGCGACCGTCACCGTGCCGTCCTGGGCGAACGCGGCCAGCCGCTCGCAGCCCGGGGCCACTCCGATCGCAAGGACCGGGGCATCGCCCGGGGGCAGACTGAGACGGAGCCGTCCCTCGACATCTCTCAGCTCCGCCCATCCGTCGACCGTGCCCACAGCGACGAAATGCCCGTCGGCCGACCAGGAAACCGCATACGGCTTCCCAGCCTTGAGCTCGACCGAGCTGACCGGCCTGAGCCCCGGAAGGCCGAACAGGGTAAGGCGCGAGAGATCGTCTCCCGCGGCCAGCATGTCACCCGAGGGAGAGAAGGCGAGGGCCTGCCGCGAAACCTGGAGGAAGACGTGCTCGGTCTGCACGAGCGGTCCCCCCACCCGGGAGCGATAGAACAGCCCTCGAGATTCCGCCAACTCGGCTTCGGGGGCGGCGGCGGCTGACCGCACGGCCAGCGAGGCCGCCGCCAGGACTTCGGCTTCGGTCCAGGCCGAGACGGCCGCCGATTCCCCCGCGCGCTCGGCCAGGATCATTCCCGTGGCGAGCCTGGCCGACCGATCGCTGGCCTCGGCCCGCTCCCGTTGGCGCCTCTCGAGGTCGCGTGCGCTCATGGCGGCAGCTCGCTCCTCCTCGGCTCGCGCTCTCGCCTGGCTCTCTGCCGCCCAGGCCAGCTCCGCCCCTTCCCGGCTGGCCTCCTCGTTGCGCCATGCAGCAGTGACCACAACGGCCCCAGCAACGAGTGCCACGAGTAAGAGTGCGACTGCAGCGGAAAACGCTCTGTTCCGGGCAACGAACCGAGAAACCAGCTCCCACGACGTGTACTCATACCCGCTCAGCCGCCGCCCCGACACCCATGCCTGGACGTCTTCCACCATCTCCCGAGCGGACGGATACCGATCCTCCGGCCGCACCGCCATCGCCCGCTCACAGATGAAGACCAGCTCCCGCGGAATGTCCTTCGAAGCGGTCCCCAGGGTTGGAACGGCCCCTCGACGAACCCGGTCGAGAAGCTCGGGAAGCGGCAACCCCGTCAGCGGCAGGCGGCCCGCCAGCAGCTCGAACAGGACCACGCCCAGGGACCAGACATCCGAGCGCTCGTCAACCTCCCAGACCCGGCCGGCCGCCTGCTCCGGGCTCATGTAGGCTGGGGTACCGAGTGTGGTTCCCATGAGAGTCAGCTCGGTGCCCCCCTCCATCATCCGGACCGCTCGACGAAGGTCCTTCTCCCGCAAGTCGTCGGCTCCCCGGAGTCGAGCCAGCCCCCAGTCAAGCACCACCGTCTCTCCGAATTCGCCGACCATCACGTTGGCGGGCTTGATGTCCCGGTGCACGACCCCACGGGAGTGGGCATAGGCGACGGCCTGGCACAGGTCCAGGTAATGCGACATGAGACGGAGGCGCTCCGAGAGCTGCCGCCGAGCAGACAGCTCAGCAGCCAGAGTGCGCCCCCGAACCAGCTTCATGGTGTAGTAAAGGGTTCCGTCGGGCCGCCGCCCCAGCTCGTAGACCGGCACGATCGAGGGATGCTCGAGCTGGCCGGTGACCCGGGCCTCCCGCAGAAAGCGAATCCGGCTCGTTCTGGAGCGCTCGTCCTCCGGTCCGGTCCCCGCCGGCTGCGCGCTGCCAGGCAGCAGCTCCTTGACCGCCACGTCCCGCCCGATGTGGCGGTCGAACGCCATCAGCACCCGACCGATCCCCCCGCGGCCGATCTCGGCGCCTCCCCCCCCACCGTCTCCAAACCGATATCGTCCCGGATGCTCGGCCACGAGGTCCAGGTTGGCACAGTCGTCCGCCGTGCGTCGCTCCGGAGCATCCACCGTCGGCATCTCCTCCGGCCTGCACGGCGCCCCCGGTGAGCTCACCGTCGCGGCATCCTGCGGCCTGGGCGCAACACCTTCCGGGCCGACAGCGGAGAATCCATGCGGACGCCCCTCTTCGAAGGAGGCGGTCATCGTACCGGCATCGGCCCCCGTCTCGTTGGGGGGGGGCGGGCCCTGGCGTCCCGTCTTGCCGGGGTCGCGGCTCATCTACCTGACCCCCACCGAGAACACGGTCGGCCCGAGAGTCAGCGAATCCCATCCCCACCCCTGCTGGTCGTCGATCCACCCTCGATGTCCCATGCCCCAGGAATGGTGATCATTGTTGCAGGTGGCACAGGTGATCACGTAGCCGGGCGTCTTGGACAGCGACACCGTGTCGCACACCCCCAGATGCAGGGCGGCCCATGCCGAGGCCAGGGAGCCGTCCCACCAGAGCCCGTTGCTTCCCTGCTGACACGCGTACAGCCCGGCATACGGGATTCCGGAGACGACCTTGGACTGTCCGCCCCCCGGCCAGATCAGGATGACCTCGCTCATCGAGATCGGCTTTCCGTGAAGATCATGTCCCCACTGCCCCTGGCCGGGCACACCGAAGCCAGTACCCCACTTGGCCGCGTCGCTCGAGCTGTACAGTATCGTCCAGCCCCCACCCTCAGTGGTCATGTCGCACTGGAAAGTCTGAACGGACAGCGGGCCCTGCGGCCCATCCGGATCAATGGGATAGAGCCCGCTGGCGGCGCCTGGAATCTGCTGCAGCCACGCTTTGCAGTTGACTGCCGACAGCCCCTCGTCAATCTGGTTGTTGCAGTTGTTGTCGATGCCGTCGAGCTTCTCCGCGTTGCCCGGGAACAGCGTCGCGTCCAGGTCATTGCAGTCCACCTGCGCTGGAGAGCCGTCCCCGTCCTTGTCCGAATCGCATGCATCCCCCAGCCCGTCTTTGTCCAGGTTGGCCTGGTCCGCATTCTTGACCCCAGGGCAGTTGTCCGAGCCGTCAATCACGCCGTCGCCGTCGTCATCCGCGTCCACGCAGTCGGCAAGCGTGTCCTTGTCCAGATCCGGAAACCCTTCGTCCACACCCCCGCCGCAGTTGTTGTCCTTGCCGTCGCAGACCTCCGCCTTGCCCGGGTTGACCGCCGGATCCAGGGGAGAACAGTCGCCGGCCGTGAGGGCCAGGTAGGGGTACTCGGCCACACAGAGGCACTTGGCCCCACCGGTACCATAGTTGTCCTCGTCCACGTCGGCATAGTAGCTCTTGCAGCCCGTTGCCGCCCCCTCGTCCACGAGGCCGTCGCAATCGTCGTCCACCTGGTTGCATGTCTCGATGGCTCCGTGGTGCACGGCAGCAACAAGAGGCGAGCAGTCCACAGTATCCGGATCCGAATCGCCGTCGTCGTCCGAATCGCACGAATTGCCCAGTCCGTCCTTGTCCAGGTCCGCCTGGTTGCCGTTGGGCACCGTGGCACAGTTGTCCGACTTGTCGGGCACGCCGTCCCCGTCGTCGTCCAGGTCGGTGCAATCGGGCTGACCGTCCTTGTCCAGATCCGCCATCCCCTCGTCAGCCGAGCCGTCGCAGTCGTTGTCGATCCCGTCGCAGGTCTCGGGCAGTGCCCCCTGGAACGGGTTGCAGACTCCGGCCTTACCCGCCTCGCAGTTGGCCACGACGTGGGTGCACGCACCCTGTCCACAGGCAATCGTCCCGAACCCGTCGTCCACCTCTCCGTCGCAGTTGTCGTCCACGCCGTTGCACGACTCGACAGCGAAGCCGTTCACCTTCGGGTCGAACGGTGCACAATCCAGGCCATCCGGATCTGCGTCATTGTCATCATCGGAGTCCACACAATCACGCAGGCCGTCGAGGTCGAAGTCGGGATGGCCGTCGTCGACCACCCCGTCGCAGTCGTTGTCGACACCGTCGCAGCTCTCCTCTGCCGCGTGGAAGATGGCAGGATCGGCATCCGCACAATCGGTGACGTCCGGATCGCCGTCACCGTCGACATCGGCGTCACAGATGTCTCCCGCTCCGTCCGCGTCCAGGTCGGCCTGGTCACCATTCGGCACCGTCGGACAGTTGTCCGCCTTGTCAGGCACGCTGTCCCCGTCGTCGTCCAGGTCGGCACAATCGGGCTGACCGTCTTTGTCCAGATCCGCCATCCCCTCGTCGGTCGACCCATCACAGTCGTTGTCGATTCCGTCGCAGGTCTCGGGCTGTGCCCCCTGGAACGGATTGCAGACTCCGGCCGCTCCCGCCTCGCAGACGGCCACGATGTGCTTGCACGCTCCTTGTCCACAGGCAATGGTCCCCAAACCGTCGTCGACCTTCCCGTCGCAGTTGTCATCCACTCCATTGCACGACTCGGCCGCAAAGCCGTTCACCTTCGGGTCGAACGGTGCGCAATCCAGGCCATCCGGGTCTGCGTCATTGTCATCATCGGAGTCCACACAATCACGCAGGCCGTCGAGGTCGAAGTCGGGATGGCCGTCGTCGACGACCCCGTCGCAGTCGTTGTCGAGCCCGTCACAGCTCTCCTCTGCCGCGTGGGAAATGGAAGGATCGGTATCGGCGCAATCGGTGACATCCGGATCGCCGTCACCATCGACATCGGGGTCACAGGCGTCTCCCGCTCCGTCCGCGTCCGTGTCGACCTGGTCCGGATTGGGCTCGAGCGGGCAATTGTCCGCGGCATCGGGAATGCCGTCACCGTCCAGATCACCCTCGCAGGCATCGCCCTCGCCGTCCGAATCGAGATCGGACTGCCCCGGGTTGAAGATCGAGCTGCAGTTGTCCATCCCGTTGGGCACTCCATCGCCGTCCCGATCGTCGTCGCACGCGTCGCCCAGGCCGTCGCCGTCCTGGTTCGCCTGCCCCACGTTGGTCAAGCTCGGACAGTTATCCATCCCGTTGGGTACCCCGTCGCCGTCCAAATCCGCATCGACGCAATCCGCTATTCCATCCACGTCGGTATCGTCGAATCCTTCATCCGTGCCCGCATCGCAATCGTTGTCGATGCCGTCGCACACTTCTGCCGCCCCGGGGTGCACCGCCGGATTGTCCGGACCGCAGTCCTGGTCGTCGGCCGTCAAATCCCCGTCATCGTCGCCGTCGAGGCAGTCCGGGACGAGATCGCCGTCACCGTCGGGGAATCCCTCGTCCACCTCGAAGTTGCAGTTGTCGTCTACGCCGTTGCATTCTTCCTGAGCCCCCGGGTGGATCTTGGGGTCGAGCGAGGCGCAATCCTGGGGGTCCGCGGACTTGTCGTCGTCGTCGTCCAGGTCGCACGCGTCTCCCAGGCTGTCCAGGTCGAAATCCTCCTGCCCCGGGTTGGCAACCGCTGCGCAGTTGTCCGAGCCGTCCGGCGCACCGTCGGCGTCCTTGTCGGTCTCGAGGCAGTCGGCCATCTCGTCCGCGTCGGTGTCCGGGTAGCCCTCGTCCTTGCTGCCGTCACAATCGTTGTCGATGCCGTCGCATATCTCGGGTGCAGCTTCCTTCGCGTCGCACGCCAGCTTTCCGGCCTGGCAGAGCGTCGTCCCCGGGCAGAATCCGAACTCGTTCTCGCTCTTGCATGCATCTCCGCCGGTGCCTTCGTCCACCTGTCCGTCGCAGTCGTCATCGACCTGGTTGCATTGCTCAGGCTGGGGCTCGGCTGCGGAGCACTCCGACAGCCCCCCGGCCTCGCACTTCCGGGTTCCGGCGCAGCTCCCGGCCTGGTTCGAGCGCCGGCAGGCAGTCAGCGCCCCCTCGTCGATGAAGAGCGGCCGGCACAGGCACTCCCCCTCGCTGAGGATGCATTGGCTGGTGCTCTTGCCCGACTGGTCTACCACCTCCTTGCAGAGGAACCCGTCCGGACAGTCGGAATCGACCTCGCAGGCGCCGCCGCAGAAACTCCCGGCATCTCCATGGCTCACGCACCCGGCACCGACGTCCACGCCGTTGGTGCGGCAGTCGGCATTGATGCTGCACGGCCGGCACAGATCCTCATGCAGAGGGGCACAGACATACACGGTGTCGGGCAGCAGTGGCTCGAACACCGCGCAGACCCAGCCGACCGGACATTCCTCCACGCAGTTGATGGTGCACACACGGCCACCAGGGCCGTTCAGACAGACCCCGGACAGGCACTGTGCCCCTGTCTCGCACGGGTAGCCCATCCCCCCGCCTTCCGGCAATCCCTCTGCGCCCAGGGCATCTACCTCGGGAAAGATGAGAGCGTCGGCCGCCGAGTCCACTGAGACCTGCTCGGCCAACAGGACTTCCATGGCTACCTCGGCTCCGACGGACTCCTGACGGCCGGCGTCCACGCTGAGATCGAGGGTGTTCTGCCCACCGGTGCAGCCCACGACGAGCACAAAGACCAATCCAGCGTGATAGCGACACATCGCTCGCACCTCGTACCAGGACTCAAGTCGCATGATTCCAGGGACCGTTCATACAAGGGTCGCAGGATACCATGGACGGTCTGAATCCCTCAACGATAGAGTGCGAACAACGCCTGCCGGACAGGACCTGCGTGGTCTCCTGGTCTGAAACCGCGGAAGTCAGTAGACCAGAGCCAGCCACAACGCCGTCACGGCCAGAGTGAGCAGGGTCACCGGTACCCCGACCCGAGCATGCGTGCTCCAGCCGATACGCACTCCCATCCGCTCCGCCTGGTCCACAACGATGATGTTGGCAATGGAGCCGACGATGAACAGGTTGCCCGCCAGCGTGGATGCCAGCGCCAGCAGGTAGCCCGCACTGTCCCCGGCGGCCGACGGAAGCAGCAGCATCACGGCCGGCACGTTGGATACCAGGTTGGACAGCACCACGGTGAGCCCGAAAAGCCACGCCGGATGCGACACATCCAGCCCGGTCCCGGCAATGCCCCCCATCATCCTCTCGAGGTTTCCGGAAGTCACCATGACCCGGTTGACCACGAACAGCGCCACGAACAACACCAGGAGCTGCCAGTCCACCAGCGCCAGGAACTCCCTCGACCGCATCTTCCGGGAACAGAGCAGCAGCCCGGCCCCGGCCATGGCCACCAGCTCACGGGGGACCGGAGCAAACAGGAACGCAACGACGAGCACGAGCAGGACGGCTCCGCCCTTCGAGGATTCCCACCGGTCGAACGCGGGGGCCTGGCTGGCCGCCGACAGAACGGTCTCCTTCTCCCAGCGGAAGCGGTGGAGCCGCACGATGACCGCCCAGGTCAGGAACAGCCCCAGCACCGACGGCACGCTCGCCGCGGCCAGGTAGCCGGCAAACGACAGGTGCATCACCTGTCCGATGAGCATGTTCTGCGGATTCCCGATCAGGGTGGCCGCCGACCCCACGTTGGCCGAGCACGCCAGAGCGAGCAGAAACGGAATCGGGTCCAGCCGCCTCCGGGCACACGCCTCCACCAGCATCGGTGCCATGGCCAGGCACACGATGTCGTTGGCAAGGAGGGCCGACAGCACCCCGGAGACCCCCACGAGGATGGCCAGTAGCATCGGCGGCGAAACGTTCATCGCCCCGATCCGACGCACTACCTCCGAGTAGAATCCCCCCATGCGGAACTGGGACGACACCACCATCAGGGCAAACAGCAGGGCCATGGTCGGCGTGTCCACGGCATCCCACACCCGGGGCATCTCGATGCGGCCTGCCACGACCAGGGCCATGGCCCCCAGCAGAGCCACGCCGGTCCGGTCCAGTGCCAGGCCAGGAAGCCTCCCGACCACCATGCCCAGATACACCACCCCGAATACCGCCAGCACCAGAAGATCCATTCGACACCCCGCCAGGCGCCCCCCATTCTGCGCCGGATTGCGGCCAAGGCAAGAGTTCGGCCCCCTCGCACCACCGGATTTCCCAGGTTTGTCGGGATTGGAATTCGACGCGATTTCGTGAGATAGTCCAGAGCGCTTCATGAGGAGGATACCCATGCCGAACCCGACTGCTTTGCCCGCCTGGAAACAGCTTGCAGACCACTACGCCGAGGTACGCGACCTGCACATGCGGGACCTGTTCAAGGCCGACCCCAATCGGTTCGACCGCTTCTCCACGAGCCTCGACGACCTGCTCCTCGACTACTCGAAGAACCGCATCACCGACCAGACGCTGGCGCTGCTGGTGAGCCTGGCGGAGCAGGCGGGGTTGAGCCAGGCCATCCACCGCATGTTCTGCGGAGAGAAGATCAACTTCACGGAAGGCCGGGCCGTGCTCCACGTGGCCCTTCGCAACCGGAGCAACCGCCCGATCGTCGTCGACGGCAGGGACGTCATGCCGGGCATCAACGAGGTGCTCGGCCGCATGCGCACCTTCAGCGAGGCACTTCGCACGGGCCAGTGGAAGGGGGCTACCGGACGCCCAATCACCGACGTCGTCAACATCGGCATCGGAGGGTCCGATCTGGGGCCGGTCATGGTCACCGAGGCACTCAGGCCGTACTGGTCGACCGTCACGCCGCACTTTGTCTCCAACGTCGACGGCACGCACCTGGCGGAAACCCTCAAGCGGCTGGTACCCGAGACCACCCTGTTCCTGGTGGCCTCCAAGACGTTCACCACCCAGGAAACCCTGATGAACGCGGCGGGGGCACGCCGCTGGCTGGTCGAGGCACTGGGAGAGGCGGCCGTGGCGAGGCATTTTGCCGCCCTGTCCACCAACACGGCCGAGGTCACCCGGTTCGGGATTTCTCCGGAGGTCATGTTCCCGTTCTGGGACTGGGTCGGCGGCCGCTACTCCCTCTGGTCGGCCATCGGCCTGTCCATCGCCTGTGCGGTCGGCATGGACCGCTTCGAAGAGCTTCTCCAGGGTGCCCACGACGTGGACGAGCACTTCCGCACTGCACCATTCCGGGCGAACATCCCGGTGCTCATGGCGCTTCTGGGCATCTGGTACGCGGACTTTTTCCAGGCGCATTCGCACGCGATTCTTCCCTACGACCAGTACCTGCACCGTTTCCCGGCCTACCTGCAGCAGGCCGACATGGAATCGAACGGCAAGGGGACGGACCGCGAGGGGCAGCCGATCACGGCCTACCACACGGGCCCCATCGTCTGGGGGGAGCCCGGCACCAACGGCCAGCACGCGTTCTACCAGCTCATCCACCAGGGAACCCGGCTGGTACCGGCGGACTTCATTGCCCCGGTTTCCACACACAATCCGCTGCCCCACCATCATGCGGCCCTGCTGGCCAACTGCCTGGCTCAGACCGAAGCGCTCCTTTGCGGCAAGACCGAGGCCGAGGTGCGCGGCGAAATGACTGCGGCCGGTGTGCCGGAAGCCCGCATCCGCGAGCTGCTCCCCCACCGTGTATTCGCCGGCAACCGCCCGACCAACACCCTCCTGTTCGACCAGCTCACCCCCCGCACGCTGGGACGGCTGATCGCCCTGTACGAGCATAAGATCTTCGTCCAGGGGGTAGTCTGGAACATCAACAGCTACGACCAGTTCGGAGTCGAGCTGGGCAAGCAGCTTGCCAACCGCATCCTGCCCGAGCTGGAAGGCACAGCCCCCATCTCCGCCGCGCACGATGCCTCGACCGCTGCCCTGATCCGACGCTGCGGTGGGCGGTGTGGGCGGCGGGGAAAGACATAGGACGGATAGGACAAATGGGACGAATGGGACGGATAGGCCCCGCCGCCACCTGAGGAAGAACGGCCCCTATCGCGGGATTGGCTGCCTAGCATGAACAGCCTCGTAGCCCCATCGGCCGTTAGTCAAACCCACCCCCTAGATCCTCGCCGCGTCCTATGTCTCCCATTCGTCCTATCCGTCCTATTCGTCCTATAGGTCCCATGCCTCCCATTCTCCCCGCAGTTGTGCCCCTCCCACATTCCGGGTACATTCATCCCGGTGCGCACGCTATGCGCGCCCAAGGAGTGCTCATGCGTCTTCTGTCAGCCACCATCGTTCTTGTCGCGGCGGGTCTGGCCTGCGCCTGTTCATCCAATGGAGCCTTGACGGTCGTCCCGGATGCGCCCGGCTCCCAGGACTCCACCTCCTTGGTTGACACGATGGTGCCCCCCGACGTGCAGCCCGACCTGGGCCTTCCCGAGATCCCCCCTGAAGAGCTCCGCGTTCCCGAGGAGCCCGTGGGCCCGTCGTGCCAACCGGGCGAGGGGTGTTTCCTCGATAAGTGCAAGGAGAACTCGGATTGCCTCTCGGGCTGGTGTGTCGGCCACATGGGAGACGGCGTCTGTACCCAGGAATGCCAGGAGGAGTGCCCGGACGGCTGGACCTGCCAGAAGGTGGGAGGTGGCCCGGACCTGATGTACGTCTGCATCTCCCTGGTCGCCAACCTGTGCCGCCCGTGCGCTGCGCAGGCCGACTGCAAAGGGGACGGTGAAACCGAGGCCGCCTGCGTCAGCTACGGCACCGAGGGGAGCTTCTGCGGTGCATCCTGCGGCACCGATGAGGATTGTCCCTGGGGGTTCTCGTGCCAGGAGGCCGTCTCCAACGAAGGTACCACGTCCATGCAATGCGTGGCCGAGGCCGGGGTCTGCCCCTGCACAGGCCGGTCCATCGAGCTGGGCCTGAGCACCCCCTGCCAGGTCGGCAACGAGTGGGGAACCTGTGCGGGCAAGCGGGCCTGCATGGCGACTGGCCTGGCCCCCTGTGATGCGGCGGTTCCGGCAGCGGAATCCTGCAACGGCGCAGACGACGACTGCGACGAGAGCGTGGACGAAGGGACCTGTGACGACGGGAATCCGTGCACCAAGGACTCCTGCAAAGGGGAGGCCGGGTGCAACCACGAGCCGATGACGGGCGGAAACTGCGACGATGGTGATACCTGCACCATCACGGACCATTGTGAAGAAGGCACGTGCGTCGGCTCCGCCATCGTCTGCAATGACAACAACCCATGCACGGACGACTCGTGCGACGGCGTCTCGGGGTGCAACTTCCAACCGAACCAGGCCGGATGCGACGATGGTGACCCCTGTACGCTCGGCGACACCTGCAAGGGCGGCAAGTGCCAGGGCATCTCGCTCCCGTGCGATTGCCAGAGCGACGGGGACTGCGGCAAGTTCGAGGATGGGGACGTGTGCAACGGCACGCTCTTCTGCGACAAGTCCGGAGTACAGTTCCAATGCAAGGTGGACCTCGATACGCTGGTGACCTGCCAGGAGCCGACGGGAAAGAATGCGAACTGCCTGGCGGCATCGTGCGACCCGGCGACCGGGGATTGTGCTCTGGTCCCGGCCAATCCCGGACTTCCTTGCAGCGACGGCGACAAGTGCACGTTTGGCGAGACGTGCCAGCAGGGGGTCTGCCAGGGTGGGCAGCCGCTCAACTGCAATGACGGCGACCCGTGCACCGACGATTCCTGCGCCCAGGGGGTCGGCTGCACCTACGAGCCGAACTTTGCCCCCTGCGACGACGGCAACCTCTGCACCTCGGGCGACAAGTGCGAAAACGGGGCCTGCCAGGCCGGGATTCTTCTGGATTGCAGCGACTCCAACCCCTGCACCAACGACGTCTGCAGCCCTCTGAAGGGTTGCCTCCACACGACGAACACCGACTCGTGCGACGACCAGGATCCCTGCACCGAAGGGGACAAGTGCTCCGGAGGGATGTGCGTGGGGCTGACAGCCAAGGACTGCACCGACGGCAATCCGTGCACCGACGACTCCTGCGTCCCCCTGGCCGGATGCTCCTACAAGGTCAACGCCCTCCCGTGCGACGATGGCAACCCCTGCACCACCGGGGACAAGTGCAGCCTGGGCGCCTGCGTCGCAGGAAAGCCCCTCCTCTGCAACGACAACAACCCGTGCACCAAGGATGCCTGCGACCCCGTGCTCGGCTGCGTCCACAGTGCGGTCGCAGGCACATGCGATGACGCCAACCCCTGCACCACTGGCGACAAGTGCGACAAGGGAATCTGCGTCGGCTCGAGCATCATGGACTGCGACGACGCCAACCCCTGTACCAAGGACCTCTGCACTCCCGACGGCTGCGCCCATGAGGACGCGACCGGGCCCTGCTCGGATTCCAATGGCTGCACCGTCGGCGACCTGTGCGAGGCCGGCAAGTGCATGGCCGGGACCGCCATGAAATGCAACGACATGAACCCCTGCACGGACGACGCCTGCGATCCCGCTGCGGGCTGCACGTTCACCCCCAACGAGGCGGCCTGCAACGACGGCAATGCCTGTACGGCCGGCGATGTCTGCAAGGCCGGAACATGCCAGGCCGGAGCCGTCGTGGACTGCGATGACTCGAACCCGTGCACGACGGACAAGTGCAATGCCAAGGACGGGTGCGTCTTCACGCTCAACACCCTGCCCTGCAACGACGGTGATGTGTGCACCGCGGGCGATGTCTGCGCCAACGGCACCTGCGCCGGCCCCAAGCCCGTGTCATGCGACGACAAGAACGCCTGCACGACAGATTCATGCGACAAGGTTGCCGGCTGCATCAACGCACCGGCCGCTGGGGCGTGCTCCGACGGCAACGTCTGCACCAAGGATGATGCCTGCGATGCCGGAGCCTGCAAGCCGGGCAGTGTGCTCGATTGCGACGACAAGAACCCATGCACCACCGACTACTGCCACCCCGTGGACGGATGCCAGCACGTCTCGACGCAGGGTCCGTGCGAAGACGGAAGCGCCTGTACGGTCGGCGACTCCTGCGACAGCGGAAGCTGCAAGGCCGGTACGCCACTGGCCTGCAACGACGCCAACGTCTGCACCGACGATGCGTGCGACCCGGCCACCGGGTGCAAGTACTCGAACAACACGGCCAACTGCAACGACGGCGATGCCTGCACGACGTCGGACAAGTGCGCAGCGAGCAAGTGCGTGGGCGGGCCGGCCCCCACCTGCAATGATTCGAACCAGTGCACCACCGACTCCTGCAACTCGGCCACAGGTTGCGTGTACACTCCGCTCAACGGCAATTCCTGCGACGACGGGAATCCGTCCACCACCAACGACAAGTGCACCAACGGCGTATGCCAGGGAACCGCCAACGTCTGCGGCCCGAACCTCCTGATCGACCCCGTCCAGAGCAAGCCCGGCTGGACCCTCTGCTACCTGAACGGCAGCGCCTCCCCGGCCCTGAAGTCCGCTCCCTGCAACCAGCTCTTCAACTCCTCCGGGAAGACTTACGGCTGCTGGCACGGCCATTCCACTTACCCGCATGAAAACGACAACAACATGGTGGGTGCAGCCTGCCAGTCGGGGGTGCAGAATTCCACGACCTACTGGTCCTGGTCCGGCGATGACCACATTCTGACCGTGTGCATCCAGAACTAGACGGCGGCGGCGGCGGCGGCGGCGAAGAAGACATAGGACGAATGGGACAGATAGGACGAATAGGACAGATAGGACCCGCCGCCGCCCCCGAGAAAGAACGGCCCCTATCGCCAGATTGGCTCCCTAGCATGAACAGCCGAGTAGCCCCACCGGCCGTCTAGCATGAACAGCCGAGTAGCCCCACCGGCCGCCAGTCAAACCCACCCCCTAGATCCGCGCCGCGTCCCATGCGTCCCATGCGTCCCATGCGTCCCATGCGTCCCATGCGTCCCATGCGTCCCATGCGTCCCATGCGTCCCATGCCTTCCATGCGTCCTATGCGTCCTATGCGTCCTATGCGTCCTATGCGTCCTATGCGTCCCATGCCTTCCATGCGTCCCATGCGTCCTATTGTCCTTCCCCCCCCCATCCAGCGTGACATCCCGCTGACATTGGCCTAGACTCGAAGAAAGCCTGGGGGTCATTGATGAAGAAATCCGTCCTGCGTGGTCTGACCGTCCCGAACGGTGGGCATGCTCCCTGTGCGGCCACTGTTTCAGTCGCCTTCGTCGCTGCCCTCCTTGCCGCCCAGCTCCTCCCCGCCTCCTGCGGCAGCACACCGGCCGATCCCGGCGGCACGCCGTGCCCGTGCAAGGACGGCGTCCTGTGTGTGAACTCCCAATGCAGGCCCGAGTGCAAGTCTGGCGGCTGCCCGGGGGATACTGAGTGCGTCACGGTCGAAGGAGCCGATCTGGCCGTCTGCCTACCGCCTGAAGACTCCTTGTGGATCCCCATGGACGCCCCGAAGCTCCCGGTACCCGTCGACCTGCTGTGGTCGATCGAAAACGGCGTTCACCTGTGGAAGCACAAGACGGCGCTGGCCGCGGGATTCCCCCAGCTCGTTGCCGCTCTGGGAGGGGAAGCCCAGGTCGCGATCCGGACTGCGGTAGTCTCAAGCCTCGAGCCGGGGTTCCAGTCGAATCCGGCTTCGGAGTGGCCCCCATCGTGTGGCGAGGTGCGGACTCGTGAATGCCTGTCCGACGCGAATTGCTCGCAGCAGCTCGGAAGCGCCGGGTGGAAGTGCGAAGCCGTCTCCGCCAGCAAGATGGTCAACCTCAACGGCTCCATTAATTCCTCGTGCGTGTTCCGGTGCGGCGGCGACGGCGAGTGTTGCAGTGAATTCTGCTTTGGTGGCGAGTGCGGAGAGGACCAGTCGTGCGTCGACGAGCAGTGCAAGGATGCGACGGTTGCCCCGTGCTCCCACGAGTGTCTGCAGCCGGGTGGGGCCGATGACAACTCGGTCTGCACTCGCCCCCCCATTTCCGCCGACTGCCCGCCCGACGTGCCGGCATTCCTCCAAGGAGAGTCGTTGAGCCTGTTCCGGTGCCTGGCCGTGCTATCCCTCAGCCAGTCGATCCAGGCCACGCTGGATCAGCACCTCAACCACCTGTGGGCCACCCTCTCTCCAGATGGCCCCCACGCCGAGGAGGCCGCCCTGTTCCTCCGGCCCGATGCGGATCTGTCGGTCGTCTTCCTGGGCGATGAGGAGGACTGCAGCATCGACCCGGATTTCGCCTCCCCCAACTTCACCTGCGAGAAGGACACGGACTGCCCGGACTGGGAGGCCGGTCTGGTCACATGCAGGACGGACACCTACTACTCGCAATTGTCCGGTAAGCCGATCAAGCTCTGCCACGGTGCCATCAAGAAGGACTACTACAACCGATGCGGCCTGCTGGGCGACTTCCAGGGCCTGGAGCACCACAACTGCGCCTACGACTCGGACTGCGAAGACTGCCAGACCGACCAGGATTGCCCCGAATGGTGGTACTGCAAGCTCCCGACCTCCGGCCCGCCGGCCTCGGGCGGCAAGTGCCGGCCAAACCTCTACGGACTGCCCAACATCGCCACGTTCCAGAATCCGCCGGGGTCTCCGATCTTCTCACTCGCTGCCCTGACCCCGTTCCGAGAGAGGCTGCTTTCTCTCAAGAAAGACCCGCTCCAACTGTTTGTCGCCGCAATCGCAGGGGATGGCCGCCCGCTACCTCCGGACGAGGATGCCACCGAGCTCCCCTCGCTGATCAGCAAGGCCTGCCTGGCCGACCCGAAGCTGATAGCGTGCGCCGAATTCGTCCAGGAGAAGAAGACGGCCCCGAAGTCCTGCATCTTGGAACCGGGACTGGAGGACTGCCACCCCTACCGGACGGCGAAGCTGGCGTGCATCCGTGAGTGCTACGTGGCGTCGCTCGGGGACCCGAGCAATCCCACCATGGCCGGCATGAGCTACATCAGCTACACGGATGAGTTCGGAAAGGCCTCCCTGCCGATGCGCCTCATCCGTCTTGCCGAGATGTTCGGCACGGCCGGCGCAGTTTACAACTTCAGTGCGCCCGGGGGCATCGACGCGGCGCTCCTCGATCTTGCGGACCGGCTCAACCGACGCATCTACCGGGCATGCCTGCCGGAGGGGTACACGGACGGTGCGACGGTGCTGCTGGTGCGGAACTTGCCGGACGACGAGGCGGGTGCAGGCGAGCTGCTGACCCAGGGCCCCGGTGGCGACTACGAGGTCCTGCCTTCGTGGTACGCATGCTGCCCCCAAGGCCAGCCCGACTGCCCCACCCCCGGCCCTGCAATCCAATTCCACGCCATGGTCGAGGCAGGCACCACGTTCGAGGTCGCGTACGTCACACCTTGATGCCATCATGATGGCATGTTATCATGGTAGCGAGGAACGGGAGGGGGACATGGTCCGAACACAGGTTCAGCTCGAGGAGAAGCAGTACGAGACGGTTCGCAGACTAGCTCACCGGCACCGCATTTCGGTCGCAGCGGCCATCCGAAGACTCGTCGACCTGGGACTGAAGGAGGGGTTTGATTCGGTGCCGAAACGGGATCGCTCGTCCCTGCTCGAACTGGCCGGGACCGGAGCCAGTGGAATCAAGGACCTCGGCCGTCGGCACGACGAGTTTCTGGCGGGTGCGTACGACGAGAGGAAGCCGCCTCGTGGGGCCAGGGGTCGGAAATGAGCGCTGTCTTCGTGGATACCTCCGCGCTGCTCCCCTTCCTCGACCGTGACGACCGGGACCATACCAACGTAGTCTCCGGTTTCAGGCGGCTGTTCGAGGAGGATGTCCCGCTGGTGACCACCTCCTACGTCCTGGTCGAGGCTGGTGCCCTGGTCAAAGCTCGCCTGGGCCAGGAGGCTTTTCGGGCGCTTGGCCGGCTCGTCGATGAGGCCATGGACGTGGTCTGGGTGGACCCCGAACTGCATCGGGCCGGCTGGACGCAAGCTGCCGCTTCGGGTAGGAACGGCCCCAGCCTGGTGGACTGCGTCTCGTTTGCCGTGATGCGCGAGCAGGGCATCGACAAGGCATTCACCCTGGACCGGCACTTCAAGCAGCAGGGGTTCGCTCTGGTGCCCTAGTCGAAGGAGCTGCCACCCCGACCATTCGGGAAAGCCGTCCGTTCGCCCGGGTGTCGGTGCGGAAGGTCTGCAGCACGTCAAGTCCGCCGGACCGGCGGATCTACTTGCTTCAAGAGCTGGTCTTGCCGCAGCAGGCGGCCACCTCCGGACGATAATGGGCCTTGAGGAAGTCCGGTCCCAGCCGCTTCTGCACTTCGAGCGGCTCCACTTCCTGCGCCTGCTTCAGCCAGAACTGACAGATCTTCTCGGAAGCGTGTGCCTCGGCAAATGCCTTGATGACTTGAACGGCCAACGGTCGGTGCCACCCTTCCCACAGGATGGAGATGGCCTGCTGGAAGAATCGGGATCGCACCTCGTGCGACAGCTTGGCCGCTGCGGCCAGGACGGGCTCGGCATCCCCCTTGGCGACGGCCTCGTCCACGAGCCTGCCCACGCCGGCTCCGCCCCCTCGGCGCCACAGGAACACCAGGGCCACTGCCCCAATCGCAATTGCCGCATACAAGACAGGCGTCATCGTCCCCTCCGTCCCCCCAATGGTAAGACGGCGCCGCCGCACAGGCAAGGAATTGACGCGTTGCGCCAGCCCGCCCCGAAGCACGTACGAAATTCCTTGAACGGCAGCGCCCGATCCCTATAATACGCCGGCATTCCGGGTTGCTCTTGCCCCGGGGGAGGTTGCCATGGCCAGATTCTTCGGCCTCGTGATGGTTGTCGGCGTGTTGCTCGCTGCGTGCGGTGAGGAAGCGGCGGAAACCGCGGACGAGCTTTCCCCGGCGGAGATGGAGGAGCTGGGCATCGGCGACATCGACGATCTCAAGGCGGACGGCAACTGGGGCCCGGCTCTCACCTGCAAGCCGATCCCGAACCTCGCTGCCCTGTCCAAGCCCGAGGTCGTCGTCTCCCTCGACGGACTGACGCTGCACCTCACGGACAAGACCACCGGCTTCGACAAGGTCTATCCCATCGGTCCCGGTGCCATCGAGAAGGGAGCATCTCTGACGCCGACCTCTCTGACCAAGCCCGGGCAGGTGTTCTACATGCGCATGGACCAGGCTGGCGCCAAGGAGACCTCCAATCCCAACCAGAACGTGTGGGGCTGGCACTACTCCTGCAAAATCTGGTGGCCGGACCCTGCCACGGGGAAGAAGTCCCCGGTATTTGCCGGCCTGCCGTTCATCCGCCTCGAAGGGGCACCGTCCCTCGGCTATGCCATCCACGGCCCCATCGATTCCTTCACCCTGCCAAATGGCGGAAAGCTCAAGCGCGGCTACGTCTCGCACGGCTGCATCCGCATGGAAGCGGCCGATGTCGTCGAGCTCTACGCTCTGACCAAGGGCTCCAAGGTGCCCGTCCGCATCCAGCAGGCGGTCGAGCGTCGCAACGACGGCACCGCCGTGGATCTTCCCCAGCGCTGGCTCCTGTCCGAATGCACGTCCGATGCCGACTGCAACTTCTCCGGCGGCAAGTGCAAGCCGAATTTCTACGCCGGCCGCAGCTTCTGCACCGCCCCGTGCAGCAAGTACTGCTCACTCGACAAGTACGGCTACCCCGAGTCATTCTGCGTGACCGACCCGGAGGACGACACCCAGGGCATCTGCACGCTCAAGGCCTCGATGTTCAACAATGCCTGCCGCCGCTATCCCGGGTTCGAGCTGTACCCGAGCGAGCCGCGCTTTTCCCAGCCCTCGGTCAAAGCCGATGTCTGCCTGCCCGGAAGCCAGGGGTGGGTCGGCTCTCCGTGCTTCACGCATTCCGATTGCATGACCGGCTTCTCGTGCCACATGGCCGGACCGGAAGAGAACCGGCCCGGGTTCTGCACCCAGCAGTGCACGAAGTACTGCCCCGACAAGGCCGGCTATCCTTCGACTTTCTGCGTCACCGGGAACGATGGAAAGGGCGAGTGCATCCAGAAGTGCTCGCTGCAGGATGACTGCGCGTTCGACTACGCCTGCGAACCCGACGTCCCCCGCCACAATCAGCCGTCAGTGACAGCAAGCGTCTGCCTGTAGATCGGCATCGGCGGCAGCGGCGGGGAAAAGACATAGGACAAATGGGACAGATCGGACGAATGGGACCAATAGGACCCGCCGCCGCCCCCTGAGGCAGAACGGCCCCCATAGCGGGATTGGTTTCCTAGCGCTGGCAGCCGACTAGCCCCATCAGCCGCCAGTGCCGGGCAGCCGGGTAGCCCCATCGGCCGCCAGTCAAAAGCCCCCCCTAGCTCCTTCCCGTCCTATGCCTTCCATGCGTCCTATGCGTCCTATGCGTCCTATGCGTCCTATTGCCCCCCCCTACCCCTTCTCTCCACGGTGGTGGTGCACATGGTGCCCTTGCGGGTCGTGCGGATGCTCGTGGACGTAGGTGCTCCCATCCTCGTCGTCGTGGTGGTGGTGCGGGTGCGAATGGTCGCCTTCGACTCCGTGCGTGTGGTCGTGCTCCAGCTCGTCGCAGCAACGGCGACGGCCCTGACCACGGTGAAGACCTTGGCCGTGGTGGTGACCATGGCGATGACCGTGACCATGCTCGTGAGGATGGTCATGCTCGTGAGGATGGTCATGCTCGTGAGGATGGTCATGCTCGTGAGGATGGTCATGCTCGTGAGGATGGTCATGCTCGTGAGGATGGTCATGCTCGTGAGGATGGTCATGCTCGTGCACATGAGGATGGCTGTGCTCGTGAGCGTGAGGATGGGGGTGGGAATGCTGCCCCTCCTGCATGCCGCCTCCTGCGGCCCCATCCGGCCCCGGCACGGCAGGGAACGTCGTCTGCGGCGTTCCGGCTGCGGCCGATTCCCTCATCGACTTGGACGGCGTGAACAGGGCGGCCACGGCCCCGGCAGGATCCCGGATCACGCAGAATCGGCCCATGTCGCCCATGTCCCTGGGTTCGACCACGAGCTGTCCACCGAGCTCACGACATCGAGCCGCAGCCTTGTCCACATCCTCGACGGTGATGTAGATGAGCCACTGAGCGGGGAGGTCGGCGTTTGCTCCCCGGGCGTGACACACCCCCGCAACAGCTTTGTCGCTGGCCGGTGCGTGCATCACGAAGTCGGAGTAGCCCTCCATGGGCATCTCCGTGACCTTCCACCCGGCCACGTCCCGGTAGAAATCCTTCACCTTTCCCGCATGATGCACGGTGAGGTCGATCCACCCGATTCCGCCCTGCTCCAAAGGATTGTAGTCACACATGGCTCATCTCCTCTCTTCCCAGCTTCCCTTGCTCTGCCCACTGCATGTCCAGCGGGCCCCTCCCGCGTGGTCGGGGCTGTGTCGGGGGCAGGCCCCGCTGCCCGCCGATCAGTTGCATCCCCAGGATTCCTGGGCAGCGCCCTCCTTGCCCGGGAACCCGGGGGAGACGCCTGCTGCACCGCCCCATCCGATCTCGAACTTCACATCAGCACTGGATACCGAGCCTCCCTGGACGCACACGATGCCGACCGACGGTCCACCGCCGCCGCCTCCGCCCGCTCCGCCGGCTCCGCCGTCGCCACCGGCTCCGCCGTCGGCTCCGACGCCCTGAGTATCCTCGTCCCCCTTGGGCCCGGCCGTACCCTTGCCCCCGCCGAGTCCGCCGGCTCCGCCGCTGCCACCGCTCCCGCCGTTGCCTCCGGCCGAAGTCTTGACCACCGACTTCTCCAGGGCAATGTTGGCACCGACGACGAAGAGGCCGAAGGAACCGCCACCGCCGCCACCGCCACCGCCGCCGGCTCCGGCACAGCCACCGCCGCCTCCGCCGCCGCCAGACGAACCATAGGTGCGACAGCAGTTCGGCCACTGGTAGATCTCTCCGCCGCCTGCACCGCCGCCTCCGCCACCGCCGCCTCCGCCGCCCGGTGCGCCTGAAACGCCATCGCCCGGCAGATAGCCCGAGGCATCGACAGCACCGAAAGAAACTCCGCCGCCGCCGTTCTGTCCCGTGAGCCCCGGGCCGCCTGGCTGCCCGGCCACGCCATTCTTCGTCTTCTGCCCCCCTGGTCCGCCGCTGCCGGACCAGGTGCCTGAGCCGTTGGCGCCGGAACCGCCCGCCTTCTCGCTCTCTCCGCCGTCACCACCCTTTCCGCCTGCCGAGCCACACGGGCTGGCACCGCCGGCCCCGCCCATCGGCTTGGTGCAGGCACCGCACAGCCCGAAGCAGCCGAAGCACTCGAATTTCTCGGAGTAGCACCCGTACTCGCACCCCTGGCTCCCGTTGGAGCCGCCGCTCCCGTTGAGCCCCGCCTGCCCGTTTGCCCCCGAGGCTCCCGCTGCCCCCGCACCGGCACTGACCGTGCACCCATCGAGCTTCAGTCCCGGGCTTCCCTTGGCCACGACCCCGTACGAGCTCTTGCCCGCAGACGTCGCCCCCTCGCTCGTCACGAGGAGCCCCTGGACCACTGTCGACTGGTTGATTCCCTCGGCCAGGATTCCGGTCCCGCCGCCCTTGACCTGCGTCGTGTTCTCCGACTTGCGGCTCCATCCTGCGGCCCGGTCGTAGAGCCCGTAGATTCCGACCCCGTCGACGAGCACGACGGTTCCCTCGTACACGCCCAGCGACACGATGACCTGATTCTTCCCGTTCACTGCGGCCTCGATGCCCGACGTGATGCTCTTCTTCGGTTTCTCCCGCGTCCCAGGGGCGGCATCACTGCCACCCGCCACGTCCACGAAGACCCCCATGGACTCGTCGCCGTCCACGCCGTCGCAGTTGGAATCGACGTAGGCCAGGTCGGGCAGGTCGGCGTCCTGCTTGCCCTGCATCGGATCGCACTCCACGAGCTTCCCTTCCTGGCAGTTCTCCACCTCGTGCTCGCAGATACCGAGGCCGCATTTGGTTGTTCCGAGATCTGCCGCCTCATCGACCTCGCCGTCGCAGTCGTCGTCCGAGCCGTTGCACTCCTCGACGTGGTTGAGGTCATCCGCCTGGCACGCAAGGTCCTCGCCGCTTTCGGCGCAGACGAGCTGACCACCCGGGCACGAGTCGAGGTCGGGGCCGTCACAGGGCTGCCCCTTGTCGGCCCACAGCTCATCCGTCTCTCCGTCACAATCATCGTCCACGCCGTTGCACTTCTCCGGCCCGGCCCCGGCAAACGGATCGCAGATACCCGCTGCACCGCCGACGCAGTTGGCAACCGGGTGCTCGCAGGCGCCCAGACCGCAAGGGACCTCCCCCAGAGCGTCGTCCGGGAGGCCGTTGCAGTCGTCATCGAGGCCGTTGCAGGCCTCCGCGACCGGTTCCCCGGCCGTGCAGTCCGCCCACGCAAACCCGCTTTCGGTCTTCGTGCAGGTTCGAACCCCCTGGCACTTCCCGGCATCGCTTGCCGAATAGCAGGCAGTCGAGAGCCCCACGAACCCCATGAGGCAGGGGCAGTCTCCCACGTCCGCCACACAGAGCTTCGCAGTCCCACCGGCAACGAGCGTGTCCTGGCACCCATAGCCGTCCGGACAGTCACCATCGACTTCGCATGCCGTGCCGCAGAAGCTCCCGTGGTTCCCGTACACGGCGCAGCTGGCCTGCTCACCTGCAACCTGCTGGCAGTCCACGTCGGTGTTGCACGGCCGGCACAGCGCAGTCTGCGGCGGAATGCAGGCGAACATCGGGTCGGGCCCCGGTACCGAGATGAACTCGCAGGTCCAATCCGGGTCCGGACACTCTTCAACGCAGGGTACCGTGCACACGGAGCCGCTCACGGTCCCGATGCACAGCCCGGCCTCGCACTCGTCATGGCTTTCGCAGGGCCAGCCGAATCCCCCCGGCTCCACCCCGGCGTCGACCTCGGCTGCGCTCGGGAAATCGGGCAGGACGAAGTCGGCTGCCAGCTCGAACACGTCGGCCTGACCGCGTCCGTCCGTCGCGTCGACGGCGTCGGCACGACTCCGGGAATCTGCGGCAACGCAGTCTCCCTCGCAAGGGGACGGTCCGGACGATCCGCTGCTGCAGCCCGCCAGCAGAACGCCCCCGACGACAAACAACCCGGCGGCTCGCCCGACCATTGCTCTCGCGCTCATCCGATTTACCTCGACAGGGATGTTTCCGAATGCCCCCTCAGTGCCTTGTAGGAATACCCGATCAGTTCTTGTGTGTCAACCCGCGGGCGGGTAAACTGTGGGCCGCTCCATGCCCTGCCGGAGAGGCCATGTGCGCCCGGGCAGGACCTACAGGTTGGAGGTTCCATGCTCCCGACTGCCCGAAATCTGTCTTCGACCCGACGACAGCCGCTCAATGGGTCCGTCCCCGTTGCCACGAATTGCGACCACTCCGGGCTCCGGGACACCGGGGGGTTCGAGCTCGCCGAGCCGGGTCGAGCACTCGTGTTCCGGAGAGCCATGCTCGTCCTTTCGGTTCTGTCGGCAGCGTGCGGCGGAGGTGCCCAGGTCCTCGAGACTATTCCGGACTCCGCAGAGGACTCCCGCACCGCCGACATGGCCGCCGAGGTCGTCCTACCCACTGAAATCCGGACCACCGAGACCCTCCTCGACCTGGAGCCGCTGGACCAATCGCAGACCGAGACCGGGCCCCAGTGCGAAGCGGGCTCCGGCTGCTTCCTCGACCCGTGCTCGCAGAGCTCTGACTGCCTCTCGGGCTGGTGCGTGGAGCACATGGGAGAAAGCGTCTGCTCGCAGACCTGCGAAGACGAGTGCCCCGCCGGCTGGACCTGCGAGCAGGTGGCCGCAGCTCTGCCCGACGTCGTGTTCATCTGCGTCTCCCGATTCGCAAGCCTGTGCCGCCCATGCAACACCGGAACGGACTGCGCCGGGACCGGGGGGACGGAGGATGCGTGCATCTCCTACGGGGAGGAAGGGAGCTTCTGCGGCGGCCTGTGCGAGCCGTCGGGAGCGGCCTCCTCCCAGTGCCCCTGGGGCTTCGTCTGCAAGCAGGCCGTCACCACCGATGGAATCCAGGTCCAGCAGTGCGTTGCCGATGCCGGAGTGTGCCCGTGCACGAAGACGTCGGTCGAGCTCGGCCTGTGGACCGCGTGCAGCGTCGAGGGAGAGCACGGAGAATGCCTCGGCAAGCGGGTCTGCACTGCGGACGGGCTGTCCGAGTGCGATGCTCCCACACCGTCCCCTGACGAGTGCGACGGGCTGGACAACAACTGCGACGGCGACGTGGACGAGGGGACGTGCGACGATGGCAACTCCTGCACTCAGGACACCTGCCTCGGGGCCGACGGCTGCGAGCATGTCCCCGTCGAGGGAGGGGAGTGCAAGGACAACAACCCGTGCACCGTGGCCGACCACTGCGAGTCGGGCGTGTGCGTAGGCGACCCGGTCTTCTGCAACGACGAGAACCCGTGCACCGACGACCTCTGCAGCGAGAACGGAGGCTGCAAGTATGCCCCCAACGAGGCGGCGTGCGATGATTCGAACCCATGCACCGTGGCCGACACCTGTGCAGCAGGGCAATGCAGCGGCTTCGTCATCGACTGCGACTGCCAGGATGACTCCGACTGCGCACCGCTCGACGACGGCGATGCGTGCAATGGCACACTGACCTGTGACAAGGGCAAGCTGCCGTACCTCTGTGCCGTGGCCCCGGGGACTGAAGTCCAGTGCCCCCTGCCGACCGGACCCGATGCACCGTGCCTGCTGGCATCGTGCGACCCGGAAAGCGGGAAGTGTACGTTCGTCGCAGGCCCCGATTTCGCTCCTTGCGAGGACGGCGACCTGTGCACTCTGGGCGATGCATGCAGTGCAGGCTCGTGCGCTGCGGGGGCCTCGGTCAACTGCAACGACGGAAACCCGTGCACCGAAGACTCCTGCTCTTCCGACTCGGGGTGCAAGCATTCTCCCAACTCAGCGGCCTGCAGCGACCAGGATGCCTGCACGGTCGGGGACAAGTGCCAGGCCGGGCTCTGCGTCCCCGGCACACCGCTCGCCTGTGACGACGCGAACTCCTGCACGCTGGACACGTGCACCCCGGAGGTCGGCTGCACTCATGCCCCGCTCCAGGGGGCATGCGACGACGCGAATGGCTGTACCCAGGGCGACACCTGCGTCGCGTCGGTCTGCAAGCCCGGCATGCCCGTCGATTGCAACGACGGCAACCTGTGCACGGACGACGTCTGCAATCCGGCCGCCGGGTGCGTCCACAGCCTGAACAGCAACCCCTGTGACGACGGCGACCTCTGCACGACCGGAGACTTCTGTCATCTCGGTGCCTGCACAGGGGCCAAGTTGCTCCTCTGCGACGACGGGAACTCCTGCACCGATGACAGTTGCGCCAAAGGCGTGGGCTGCGTGTACAAGCCCAACACCTCCCCCTGCAACGACGGCAACGCCTGCACCCTCCTGGATAGCTGCTCTGCCGGCTGGTGCAAGGGAACCCAGATGCTCGCCTGCAATGATGCAAACCCCTGCACCGACGACTCCTGTGACCCCCTGGCGGGGTGCATCCAGACCCCCAATGCCAACCCGTGCAACGACGGCGACCTGTGCACCGTCGGCGACGTCTGTGCCGCTGCCGCATGCAAGCCGGGAGCCCCTGCCTCCTGCGATGACGGTGCCTTCTGCAACGGGACCGAGTCCTGCCTGCCCGCCAAGGGCTGCCAGCCCGGGATTCCCCCTACCCTCGCCGACAACGTGGCCTGCACCCAGGATCTCTGCGACGAGCAGGCCGACCAGGTCGTGCATCTTCCGCAGGATTCCCTGTGCGATGACAAGCAGTTCTGCAACGGAAGCGAAACCTGCGCCCCCTTGTCCGGGGGCTGCCTGCCCGGTATCGGTCCCGTGCTCGACGACGGCAATGCCTGCACTCTCGATTCGTGCGACGAGCCGGGCGACAAGGTGGTTCACTCCCCGCTGGGTGCTCCCCCCGTGCCCGGAGCCATCACTGGCCCAGTGCAGGTCACCGCAGGTCAATCCGGGGTACAGTACTCCGTGCAGCCGGTCCAGGGGGCCACGAGCTACGACTGGACTCTCCCTCAGGGGGCGGCCGTCACAGCGGGCACCGGAACCGCTGCCATCACGGTGAAGTTCGGCGCCAACCCGGGCCAGGTCTGCGTAGCCACCGTCGGCAGTTGCGGGACCAGCCAGCCGACCTGCATCGGCGTCACGCTCCAGGCGTCGGAGAAGCGGGCGTTCATTACCAGCCTCAAGTACAACGGGAACCTCGGGGGCCTTGCCGGTGCGGATGCCAAGTGCCAGGCCCGTGCCGATGCGGCCGGGCTGGGCGGAACCTGGAAGGCATGGCTGAGCGATTCCAAGACCTCCGCCTCCTCCCGACTGACCCACAGCCCCCTGCCGTACCGGCTCCTTAACGGGACCGTGCTGGCCGACAACTGGGCGGGCCTGACCAGCGGCTCCATCAAGGTGGAGTTCCGGATCAGTGAGACCGGGCAGCCCGTCCCCTACCATCCGGGAGGCGGCACCGGCGGCTGCAGCTGGGCTGGCGGCATGTTCTTCTTCCCCTGGACCGCCACGGCCAGCAATGGGGACATCTGGGCGCCGGCCGGGACCTGCTCGGACTGGACCACTACCGGCGGCTCTGCCGGCGTCGGCCTGGGCGGCTACTCGCTCTCCCAGTGGACCCAGTGGTGCCAGAATTTCCCATGCACGTGGGAAAGCCACCTGTACTGCCTCGAGCAGTAGCGCACGCGACCGGTCCCGAATCAGCATCCGGGTCTGTCAGGAACCGGCCGAGGCGATGCGGTAACATTGAGGGGGCGGGCGAGGCAGGAGACCTGGGAACCCGTTGGACCCCGGAGTGATTCCCGGTCAGCAGGAACTCCAACCTACTTGCACTGCTTCGCCCATGCCAGCCGAGCCAGGAAGTTCTGCAACAGCTTCGTGCGAACCGATGCCGTGCCGTTCATGAGGAAGTCCTGATCCGACGTCGTCAGGATGAGACCCCGAGTCGGTGCCTGGACGCAGTAGGAGAACGCCAGTGCGTGCCCGTTCTTCGAGATCACGGTCGAAAGCCCCGGAGAGTTGGGAGTGGCCTCGCACGCATACCAGAAGTAATCGTAGGTCGCCACGGCATTCGGGTACTTCGCCCAGCACCCCTCGATCGTCACCGGCGAAAGCTGTCCCGAGACCGTCCCGGTCCAAGTGAACTGGCCGCCCAGGTTCTTCACGATGTTGGCGAACGCCTGGTTGCTCGGGAACGATGTCTGGTACTCCGACTGCAGGTAGACCCCTTTGCCGGACTGCACGAACCCCTGGATCGTGGCCTGCTGTTGGGCACTGATGGCCTCGACGCCGGACGAGATTACCAGGACGTCGTAGCCGGCCACGTTGTTGGCATCGTTCAGGAATGAGATCGGCTTCAGCGTGCCGGAGTGCCCTAGGCTGGCGAGGGCAGCCATCCACGTGTCGTCCTGCGTGTGGCCCGATGTCGTGGCCTCCGTCACGAGCACCTTGAGCACGGGCACCGGCGGCAGCGCACAGGCGTCGCACTGGCCCGGCCCGGGGCTTCCCGCCACGCACGTCCCAGTGCAGCACGTATTGCCCCCCTGGGTGCAGAGGGATCCATCGGGCAGTGGGGACGCATTGGTGCACGTGCCGTTGCCGTCGCACACGTCGGGGTCGCAGGTGGGCTGCGCCACCCCGGCTCCGCAGGGAAGCCCGGCCTTGAGATCCCCGTCGTCGCAGACCCCGGACAGGCAGACGTCGGGCCCGGAGCACTCTCCCACTCCGTTGCCGGCACACGCGACCCCGTCCGTTTTCGGGATGTCGCACTTGCCAGTCTTGGTGTTGCAGACCGGCTGGATGCAGCCGTTGGGCACGCCCGAGCAGTCCACGGGCGTGCCGCTGGCGCACGTCCCCGCAACGCACAAGTCCCCGGTCGTGCAGAGGCTGCCATCGTCGCACGGGCCCTCAACGGGCGAAAACACACACCCGATGGCCGGATTGCACGTGTCTGCCGTGCAGACCGATGAGTCATCGCACGGGAGTGTCGCCAGCGGCTTGCAGGCGCCGGCCTGGCAGACGTCACCGGTGGTGCAGAGGTTGCCATCGCTGCACGGGACTGTGTTGTTGACATGCAGGCAGCCGGCAAGCGGCAGGCAGGAGTCGTCGGTGCACAGGTTGCCGTCGTCGCAGGGGAGTGCCCCGGTGCTGACGCACTTGCCCGCCTGGCACTGGTCACCGACGGTGCAGGCGTTGCCGTCGGAGCACGCCGCATCGGTCGGGTCGTGGGCGCAGACCCCCTGCCCGCCACAGCTATCCGCTGTGCATGGGTTGGCGTCGTCGCAATCCATGGGCGGGCCGGGCTGGCAGCTTCCCAGGAAGCACTCGTCGTTGAGCGTGCACGGGTTGCCGTCGCTGCACGGTCCGGACGCGGTCTTGTGGATGCACCCGAGGGCCGGGTCGCAGCTATCGCTGGTGCAGGTGTTGTCGTCGTCGCAGTCGATCCCGTCTCCGAAAACGCACTTCCCTTCCTTGCACGTGTCCCCTGCAGTGCAGGCGTTCCCGTCGTCACAGGGCTCGGAGTTGGGGGCAAACGCACACCCGGTCAATGGGGCGCAGGAATCGTTCGTGCATGGGTTGCCGTCGTTGCAAACCACCGCCGCTCCGGGAAGACAACCGCCGCCGTTGCACACGTCGCCCGTTGTACACGCGTTGGAATCGCTGCACGGGGCGTTGTTCGCCAGGTGGACGCAGCCGGTCAGAGTCGAGCACGAATCGTCGGTGCAGAGGTTTCCGTCGTCGCAGCTCACTCCACTTCCGAAAACGCACTTCCCTTCGTTGCACGTGTCCCCTGCGGTGCAGGCGTTTCCGTCGTCGCACGGGAGGGCGTTGGCCAGGAAGACGCATCCGATTGCCGGTTCGCAGGAGTCATCGGTGCAGGGGTTCTCGTCGTCGCACACCGGTGCGGGCCCCCCAACGCAGCCGCCCTGAACACACGCGTCATCGAGCGTGCAGGCATTGCCATCGGAGCAGGGCGACACGTTGAACGTGTGCGAACAACCGGTCGCGGGCACACAAGAGTCGTCCGTGCAGGGATTCCCGTCGTTGCAGTTGACCTCGACTCCCGCCTGGCAGGCGCCGCCCACACAGGCGTCTGCCAGATTGCACAGGTCGCCATCGTCGCAGGGCAAGCCCTCCCCGGCGGGGACCAACCCGCACTGGCCGGTCACGGCATCACACTCGGGCTTGAGGCAGGGGGCGTTCACCCCCGTGGAGTCGGGGCAGGTGATCACCGTCCAGGATGCGACCTCGCACTTGTAGGGAAACTTGACCTTGTCGCAAATCAGCGTTCCGTTGCAGACGTCTCCGTCTTCGAGAGTCGCGCAGTCGCTGTCCTTCTGGCAGTCGCAGCTCACCGGCGTGCCGGCGCATTCGCCACCGTTGCAGATGTCCCCGACCGTGCAGACATCCTGATCGTCGCATGGCAGGGTGTTCGGTACATGGTCACAGCCGCCCTGTGCAGCGCACGAGTCCTCGGTGCAGGGGTTCTCGTCGTCGCAGTCGACGGCGTTTCCGACGCAGACGCCGGCAAGGCACTGGTCCGCAAGCGTGCAGGGGTTTCCGTCGAGACATTCCCCACCGTCCAGAGCCACCCACTCGCAACCGGTCTGCCCGTTGCAGGTATCCTGGGTGCACCCGTTGTCGTCGTTGCAGAGGTTGACGAAATCGCCGCCGACCTGGTCCGGCTCGTCCGTCTGGCCGTCGCAGTCGTCGTCGATGCCGTTGCACGTCTCGGCTGCCGGGACCGCAGCACTGCAGTCCGTCAGCCCGGTCGGCCCACAGATGCGCAATCCGGTACACGTTCCCTGCTCATTGGCCGCCTGGCACGGGGTCGACAAGCCGAGCTGGATGGACGTGGCCGTGCAGGTGCATTCGCCTGCAGCGGAGACGCACAGGGAGAGGGTCGCCCCGCTCGTCGTGAGGGATGCTTCGCAGACAAAGCCGTCGGGGCAATCGTCGTCCTGGTCGCAGGCGGATCCGCAGAAGCTCCCGGCCTCTGCGTACGACACGCAAACGCCCTCCACCCCGTAGGATGTCCCGCAGTCGCTCTGCGTGGCGCAGGGACGACACAGCCTGGCGTGCGGCGAAACGCAGATGTATGTAACATCAGCCCCCCCCCCGTCCACCTGCTTGCAGGTCCAGCCGGCTGGGCATTCCTCGACACAGGTCTGGGAGCAGACCTTGTCTCCCATGTGCTCGACGCACCAGCCCGACAGACAATCGCCGTTCTCATCGCAGGGGTCGAGGAAGCAGCCGTCGCCCGGCTTGCAGGCGGGTCCGAGCTCCCCGGCGACGTCGATGTCATCCAGCCCGGCATCCACCAGGTCGGTCATGTCCGCGGGCGGAAGGTCGGGGACGCCCGTGTCCTCCGAGGTCTCGTCGGGCTGCCCATTGCCTGGCACGTCCGTTCCCGTGTCCTTGGACTGAATGGTTGAAGAGCTGGAGCAGGACAACAGCCACATCCCGCCGGCAATCAGAGTGAGCAGGCGCACCATGGAATTCCCTCCTGCAGCCACAACCCGTTCGAGACTCCACGAACGATAGCATGGGCCGATCAGGACGCGCAAGTCCGGCCTCGGAGTGAATGGAATCACCGGAGGCGCCCTTTTCGCTTGACATGGCAGGCGGTTTGGACTACTCAAGGGCAGTTGTGACGGCTGTTTGAATGCCTGGGCGAGGATGGTGGAATTGGTAGACACGCAAGGTTGAGGTCCTTGTGGCCAATATGCGGCTGTGGGGGTTCGAGTCCCCCTCCTCGCACTATGGAACCATGACTCCGATTGTCCGATTTGCCCTCATTGCCATTGGTCTGTCCGCTGCGGCATGCTCCGCGGCACCGGAGGATGCTGCGCTGTCGGCATTCCGCTCCCTCTGCGAGGGAGACGAAGCGGCATTTCTGGACGGTCTCACGCCCGAATCCAGGCGGCTCTACCAGGGGCTTGTCTCCCTCGATTCTGCCCGATTCTCCTGTCCGGGAGGGGCGGATGGAATCCAGGTCCGGGCGGCCGTTCTCCCGGCTCCGGCGGTCTCCAGCTCGACGGCGCAGGAGCCGGGCGAAGCCCAGGGAACCCGGACCGTGCTCGTCTCGACCGGGGGCGACGAGCATCTCGTAGGAATGGTCGAGCAGGACGGCGGCTGGAAGATCGACCTGTTCTGGGGGGAGGATTCCTCCTTTCTTCCCTTCTCCTCATCGCAGGAGAACCCATGAGACGGTCCCGGCCATCCCACCTCCTGCCTCTCCTCGCTCTGCTGCTGCTCTCGTGCTCGGACGTGTCCTCTCCGGGGGCCACCGTCCTGGCGGCAGTCGCCAGCGCCCGAGCAGGGGACCTGGATGGATTTGCAGCCCGCTTCACGCCCGAGTCGGCCCCGCTCCTCAGCGTGTTCTGGTCGGTCTCCACCCGGTACGGCTACCTCGACGACGACAGTCTCCGTTACCTGGCCGATGCCGAAGTGGTGGCGGAGGAGATCCACGGAGAGCGGGCCCGGGTGGACATCCGCACCGCCGGCCGCAACGGCTTCCTCTGCCTGGCAGAGTCTGCCGACGGATGGCGAATCGACCTCCTGGCATCGGAAGACTGCAGCGGTCCAATTCCCACTGATGAAGAGGTACCCAGGTGAGCTACCCGTTCGAGCTCGAAGTCCGACAGGAAATCGTCAAGGCCGCCCGCCTGATGCACTCCCGGAGTCTCATTGCCGGACATGACGGAAACATCTCGGTCCGCGTGGGACCGGGCAAGCTCGTCTGCACGCCGTCCGGAGTCAACAAGGGGTTCCTGGAAGAAAAGGACCTCGTGCTCGTGGATCTGGACGGGAAGTTGCTGCGAGGCGGTTCGGAGCCGTCTTCCGAGATCCGCATGCATCTCCAGGTCTACCGGAAGCGGCCCGACGTCGGCTGTGTGATCCACGCCCATCCGCCGCATTGCGTGGCCTGCACGCTGGTCGGAATCCGACTGACCGAGCCGGTCGTTCCTGAGGCGGCCTTTGTCCTGGGCGCGGTTCCGACCGCACCCTATGCCACGCCAGGGACCGACGAGGTCCCCCGTTCCATCGAGCCCTATATCGCCACCTGCCGGGGCGTCCTCCTCGAGCGACACGGCTCCCTCACCGTGGGGGCCGACGTGCGGGAGGCTTACAACCGGCTCGAAGCGCTCGAGCACGTCGCCCAACTCCTCTTTCTGGCACGAAACCTCGGTGACGTGCCCCCCCTTTCCCAGACCCAGGTGGAAGGGCTCAAGGCCGTGGTCACCGCCCGCGGCCTGCCGTGGGGCTACCCTGATTCCAAGGGCTCCCCCGGACTGACGGATGTCATCGTGCAGAAGGTCATCGAGAAACTCCGGGACGGCCGGTAGGAGGTTCCAGCTCATGGGTTCCCGTCGATTCGCACCTGCTCTCCTCGTGTTGCTGCTCCTCTCTCCGCTCGACTCCAGGGCGGAATCGCTCGACCTCCTCCCGCAGTCGGCCGTGCTCCAGAGCGCCGGCACGCTGCTGACGGCCGCCGTGTCCGAGCTCCAGGAGATCAAGCGCACCGACGACGCGGCTGCCTGGAAGGGGGCTGTCGCAGACGACGCGGTCCTCGTCTGGGCCTACTCCGATTCCCTCTCGTCCATGGTGCCCGTCTGGTGGCTGGTCTCCGTTTCCAACGGAGGGAAAAGAATCGGCCTGCTGGCGCTCGACCCCCGCGATGGCCACTTCCTGTGGCGCACGACCCGGCTCGGCAAGTCCCATGCCCAGTTGGCCGACGCTCTCTTCGCCACCAAACCGGACAAGGCCCGGGAGCAGATTCGCCCGCGCATCCCGGTCGAGGAGAAGGACCAGCTCGACGTCCAGCACCTGGTCGTCGTCACCGTGGCGGGCAACTACTACTGGCTCGTCCCTCCCACCGGCGAAAACCTGGTTGCCTCGCTCTGCTTCCCCATCTCAGGCGGGGGCGAGCCATTGCCCCTGTGGCAGGCCGCGGCCAGGGGGCGCTCCCTATACCCCTCGTGGCAACTCCCCGTCCGCTCCGCCGCGCCGCCCTCGCTCAAGCCGGCCGAGCAGGCCGCCGCTGCCGCTGGCCTCACCGCCATGGTCGGCGAAGTGCCCTTCTACGGCCGGTTCGGCACCCAGGATGCCTGGGCCGCCGCCGTGGCATCCGTCCGCCAGTGGTGGTCCCCCGTCCGCCTCGGCACGCGGGAGCAGATGATGACCGCGTTTGCAGGCTTCATTGGCAAGAAGCCCAACGAGCCCGCCATGCTGGGCGACCTCTACCAGGTCCTCAGCCGCCAGTCCGCCCTGGACCGCCACTGGGATTCGAAGGTGGGCAACAACGGGGCGAACCTGAAGGATTTCGCTACCGCGTGGTTCGGACCGGGAGAGCCGCTGGCCCCCGCCCGGAGCGAGATCGCATGGAACGCTGCGGATCTGGCGTCCTGGCTCGCCCGTGAAGCCCCGGTCATCGCCGCCATCGATGCGGACGGTCTCGGGGCCACGGAGGCCGTGGACCACGTCGCCCTGGTCACCGGGATCTCCCTGGCCGCCGGACGCCTGTACGCCTGGAGCCCCTGGGGTCTTCCCGACACCTTCTCCGTGGCCGACTTCGATGCCCGCTTCTGGGCCGGCTGGTACGGTGTGAGCTGCGACATGCCCGTTCTCTGCGCCACCCCCGCTTACTCCCGACGAGGTCTCGTCGCAGCGGTTCCGGGCGACCTCGTGGGGCCCCCGTCCCCCGAACCCGTCTTTGCCGTGCCCCAGGTCGTCTCGGATTCGCAGCGGCTGGTAGTCGCCGGCATCGGCATGGCCCTTGCCGGTTCGGCAGCGCCGGCTCTCGGAGGAGATGACGGCTTCGGACGTGACTTCCGCTCCTCCTGCACCGTGACGGTCCCCGGCGGTGACGCGGCCACGCAGACCGACAAGGGGGGATGGAACGACATTGCCGCCACCACCGGAGACAGGAGCCTCGTCGTTGCCGTGGCCTCCGATGCGCCCCTGCCCGCCGGAGGCTCCGTCGGAGGCGGACGATTCGAAGCCCGGATCAAGGATCTCCCGGCACAGGGCGAAATCGCTCTCCAGATCACGTGCAATGCCTTCGATGCCGACGACCTCACGCACTTCGGCCACACCTCCACCGTCGAGGTCGGCGACGACCTTGCCGCTCCCGATGGCCGCCGCAAGATGAAGGTTCCCATGCCCCTGCGGGGCGAAAAGACCGTGGCAGCAACGGTCTCTGTACGTGACGACGACCCCTCCGCCCCCCGTGTGACCCGCATCTCCCCCCCCTTCGTGACGGATGCGCTCTCGGGGTCCTACCGGTTCGAAGTGGCCCTGGAGGATCCCAGCGGGATCGGGGAAGTCAAGGTGGGCTGGTCGTTCGACGGAAAGGAACCGAAGGACTGGCGCTCGTTTGGCGAGTGCAAGGATGGACGCTGCTCAATCGAGGTCTCCAGGGAGGACCTCCTGGAGCATATCGACGGGAACGCGACCTTCTTCGTCCGCGCCTCGGACAAGGACCAGGATCGGGAGGGTGACTCCTCCAGCACCGTTACGAAGTTCGACGTGGCCGTTGTGGATGACGACCCCAACGGTCCCACCGTCGTCGAAACCGTCGTCGAGCGCGCCGAGAACATGCAGTTCCGAATCCTCGTGAAGATCGAAGACCAGTCCGGGCTCTTCGTGTCCGAGAACTGGCCCAAGCTCTACTACAGCTTCTCAGACACCCTCTCGCCCGAGTCCTTCGACGGCGTCACCAAGATGGTGGCGGTCCCCAAGCTCGGTCCCGGGTGGTTCACCGCAACCGCCCCCTGGGGCGAGAAGGGGGCCCAGGAGGCCGCCGCCGCCGAGCAGAAGAAGACCGACACGTTCCTCTACCTCAAGGTGAGGGTGTCCGACCTGGACAAGGACCGGGAAAACGACGACTCGGAGACCTGGTCCATCGTCCGCTCCGAAGTCTATCTGCCGGCGCCGCTGGCCGACACCCGCACCATCGTCGACATCTGGCCGGCCGGCGGAGTCGAGTCCGCCAAGGTGCTCTGGGATGACTGGTTCGAGCCGCCCCCCGCCGACGTGCCTGCCCGCCTGTTCTTCGAAGGGCGGCCGGCCTCCGTCACCCCGTCCCCGGTTCCCGACGTGATCACCGGTCCGCAGGCCAAGCTCCGCATCCACATCGCGGTCAGCCTCGCCTTCGCCAATGCCGGTGCCACTCTCACCCTGGCCGGTGCCTCCCTCGGCAAGAAGCCGTTCAACCTCAAGGCCGAGGTGGTCACGAAGAAGGGCATCTGGGAGCTCGGAACGGTCACGTTCCCGACCGAAGACAAGGCCGGTGAAGAGCTCAAGCTCGAGCTTCCTTCCGGTGCCCTCACCGCGGGGGAAAACATCCTCGTGCTGGTCCCCGCCCCCGGAACCGGGGCCAATGACCGCCTCCGCATCGAACGGATCCTCCTCGAGGCCAAGGAAGCCCCCGCCGTCAAGAAGTAACGGCCGGAAGCTTCCACCGGGCTGGACATCCGCAACCACTGGAATGCGCCTGTTCGTGCGAAGGGCGGCGTCACGCCGGCGGCGACTACAGGGACTCGGGAGAGAGCTCAATCTTGAGCGTGAGCTTCACCGGCTTGTCCGCAGGAGCAGGCAACACCCACCTCGACACCCTCTCCACGAGGCAGTCGGCCAGCGGCTTGCTCCCCACCTTGTTCTCCAGCACCTTCACGGACACGGCCCCACTGGGGTCCAACGTCACCTCGAGCTCCACGATTCCGTTCAGGTTCGGCGTCTTCCGGCGCTCCTTCTCTACACACCACCGCACTGTGGCCGTCTGCTTCCGAACGTATTGCCTCACCCGCTCCATGTCGACCTCGCCCCCAGAGGGATCGCCCACGATGATCCGCACCTTGGCCGCCACTTTGCTGACCGCCGGGGACGCCATGAGAGCACGGCTGACCTTCTTCTTGTCCAGCTCATGGAGATCCTGCCCCGGAGCGCCGCCCGCCCCCCAGCCGCCGCCCTGGATCGCTGACAAGTCGAACGGATCCACGTCCGGTCCTCCCAGGCTGCCGAGGGCCAGGCTGCCGATGCCGGCCCCGCCGCCCCCGGCCCCGACAAGCCCGATGACGGTGCTCGAAGATACCGGGGCGGGCGACTGGAACCGATCCCTCACCGGCCCGAACACTCCCCGATACGAGGTCCCCTCCGGCATCGGCACAGATACTTGAACGGTCTCAAGCCGGCCGTCGACGACTCGAACGGTCTCCTCGACTGCCACGAACGCCGTGTACTTGCTCATGATCCGGTGTCGAATGGCCAGCTCGATGATCGGCTCGACCAGCTCGGCAGTCTCGTCCCTGCGGTACATCTGCGCCGACAGCTCGTCGATTCGCGTCCTGGCCCAGAGCGTGGCCAGCGCCCCGTTGCCCTTCTCCTCGACCGGAAAGACCACCGGGATCTCCCGTCGGAACTCGGCATTGCCCCGCCGCCCCGTCACGACGAGCGTGGCGCTTCCGGCCCCCTTGTATCGGCCGTGCACGGTCAGCGGCTGCCCGGCGAACAGGTCCGGAATCTTCCCCGGAGTCACGTCCTCCAGCGTCACCCCCCCCATGACCTCGACCCGGATGTCAACCAGCGTTGGTGCGGAGATCCTTCGATAGAAGCGCGCCACCGCCGCATCAGCAGACTCGTCCTGCCGAACGTACGTCGCATACCCTCGCCCCATTTGGGCCAGCCCGTCCAGCAGGTATCGGTTGACCGACGACCCGATCCCGAACGAGAACAGGCGGCTGTCCCCAAGCTTCTCCTTCACCGCCGAGAGGATCGCATGCTCGTTCCCGATGAAACCGTCCGTCATGAGGGCCACGATGCGGACTCGTCCCGGGCTCGAAGGATAGTCGAGGGCGGCCCGGATCCCCTGCATCATCTCGGTCCCTCCGGCCGCCGCAATCCGGTCGATGTGCTCGAGCCCGGCCTTCAGGTTCTCCGGAGTGTTCTGCACCGGCGCAGCCCGGAAGTACTCGGCCCACTCGGAGAACGTCACGATCTGAAACCGGTCGTCCGGTCCCATCCCCTTGAGCACCTTGCGCATGGCATCCTTGGACTTGGTGATGGGCTCGCCGTCCATGGAGCCGGAGCAGTCCACGACGAACACCAGCTCCCTCGGCGAGATTACGTCGGGCTTGGGCTCATCCTCGGGCTGAAGCACGAGCATGAAGTAGCCCTCCTCCCCTTCCCTGTGAAACAGCGGTGCCGCATCGAGCTCCACGCCGGGCGTACGGAACCGGACGACGAGATCCTTGTTCGGGAGACTGTCATGCTCCCGGAGCGTGACCTTCGCCCTCCCCTTCCCCAGGCGAGCCACCAGGATGTCATGCGACGGCGAGACGATCGCCCCCAGCTCCACGCCCTGGTTGATGGTGAGCGTCACGTCGATGTCGTGTCCCGTGCGCTCCCCGGGCTTCAGGACCGGCGGAGTGATCCGAGAGGCGTCCGGAACCTGCACCGTGTCCGGCGACCACCCTCCCGCCTGCTTCCCCGCAGGCTCCCCCGGTATGTAGCGTGGCCCGACTACCATCGGAAACACGAACTCGTAGGTTCCTTCGTCATGCTTCAAGTCCTCGACATACCCGATTCGCACCCGGATCCGATCTCCGGGAAGGATGTTCGCCACCGACTGCGTGAACACGTTGGGCCGCTCTTCCTCCAGCAGGCTGGCCGTCTGGCCGCGAGCCTTCGCCTCCTCGTAGACCCTTCTTGCCTCTTCCCTCTTCTTCATGATTCCACGAATCAGGCGGTCGCCGATGAGCATCTCCATGTCGTCCACCGCGGCGTGCGGCGGCAGCGGAAACACGTAGACCGCCTCGATGGGGTGGTCGAGCGGGTTGGTGAAATACTGCGTCACGTACACCCGGCTCAGGAAGCCCGTCGTCTCCGCCTCGACCGACGTGTGGGCCAGCGGAAGCGCCACGAGCTGACCCTCTGCCACGGCAACCCTCATCTGCCCCTCGCTCACCAGGGCGGGGTCATCCACCGGCACTGCCGGCAGCCCCCGGCTCCGCTCCCAGTAGGCAGGGTCCTCACCTGACGCACTGGCGGACGGCCCCCGCAGCCTGTCGCCGTTGCTTCGGTGGGGCAGTCGGGACTGGGTCGGAGGCGCGGCCGGTTCCTGCGGCCTGTCGCCGGTGCCCAAGTCAGGGGCCTGGGACTCGGTGGGAGGCGCGGCCGGTTCATGCGGCCTGTCGCCGGTGTCCCGATCCGGAACCTGGGACGCGGGTAGAGGTGTTCCCGGCCCCGGTGCGCCGGGAGCCTCGGGCCCGCTGCCCAATGCCCAGAGCCCACTGCTTCCATCTCCCATCGAGTCTTGACTCTCTTCGCCCACAGGCAGGCATCCCACCAAGAGCGCTGCCATGAGCCCGACTCCCATGAGCAGACCTCTCCCACACGGTTTCATGTGTCACCTCCATGGCTGGTTGTCTCTCTTCTTCGCGGCCGAACGACGGCGCACACTAACACTGTCGATTCCCCGAAGTTCCCCTTTCGTCGCCGGCGGCGGATCGCCTGGCCGTCGAAATCCGCGGCGGAAGTTGACCGCACCTTCCTGCCCCGGGTAAGATGCACGGTCGGAGGTGCCTCTTGCGCTGGCTGTTTCCCGCTCTTGCTCTCCTTCTCCTGACCCCGGCGTGTCAGGGGGCCGGTACCGCTGAAGGCGATGTGCTTCTCGGCTGCCAGCCCAAGTCGAGACGATGTGATCAGGACCGCGTCGTCGAATGTGCATCGGAGGGGAACGGCTGGATCCTCATTGCGGACTGCACTGCATTTGCTGCGGTCTGCGTCGACGGCGTCTGCGTGGGGGGAAGCCTCGATATCACTCCCCCGCCGGACGGCGACGATCCGCCCGATGCCACCAAGCCGCATCCCGACTCGGCAGGTACCGGAGATGCCCAGGATTCAGTGGAGGACGCTCTCCACTCCGCCGATGCCCTTCCCCCGGACAGCTCGTCGCCGCCGGACACCGCTGAGGCGCCGGACGCGGTCACTCCTGACTTTCCGCCTCCGTCGGACATCGAGGACGTGCCGGACCAGACGGGCGGGGATGCTCCCCTTCCCGTCGACGGGGTCGGGCCGCCTGACGCGATGGACGCAACCGATGGCCCCCTGTCGGACATCTCCTTGCCCGAAGACCTGGTCGAGCTTGCGGATCTCAACGCGCCGGACGAGGTTTCTCCGCCTGAAGACTCGCAGCCACCGCAGGACACGGGCAAACCGGATCCCTCCTCCTACGGATTCATCGAGTACGCCAAGGTGGCCAACCTCCAGTTCAAGGATGACTTCGTCGATGTCGCCTGGCGGCCGGACGGCTCGGAGGCGCTGCTCATCTCCCAGTCGGGCGTCCTGGTTCGCTACGACCCGGCGCTGCACGAGCTGTCGTCGGCGGCCTCCCTGGGGGGAACGCCGGCCCGAGTCGCGTGGGAGCCCGGTGGCAGCTTTGCCTACGTCGCCGGCCGTGACGGTGATGCACCCCGGCTCTGGCGGTACGTGCCGGGCGAGGGAGCAAAGGTCGAGCCGTTCCTGGCCACGGCGGGCATCCGCCTGGCGTCCGTGTCGTTTCACTCGGACGGTCGAGCGCTGGTTTCGGGGTACTCGGAGTCACCGGTCATCAGCCGCATGTACGTGATTGCGCCCCCCTGGGACAAGATCAGCGTGCAGCAGGCATGGCCCGGCTGGCCTGCCGTCACCGATGCGGACTGGGCTCCCAAGGATCCTCTCGTCTATGACGGTGCCGAGCACGTGCTGACCTCGGAAGGGTACAACGGGGCGGCAAGCCGCACCTGGCTCACGGCTCAAAACACGCTCCTGGACAATGGATGGAAGCCCAGCTTCGGCAATCCCGGCCGGATCGCGTGGCGTCCGTGGGGCTCGCTGGCCGTGCTGGTCGGGACGTCGTCGAACGTTCTCTACCTGTTCGACCAGGGGGCCTGGGACAAGGTCTACACGGTGGATACCGGGTCCAACCTGGCGTCCGTGGCGTGGAACCCGGACGGTACCCGAGCCTTCATCGTGGGCAGGGCATTCGGGAATCCTCTCAAAGGAACCGTGGTGGAGTACCGCCTCTTCCCCGGGGTCGACGCCACGGCGGGAGTGTTCGTGGACCAGTCCATTCCCGGGTTCGGGGCGGCCCCGTGCAACGCAAACTCCAACACTTACCTGCGTGCGCTCGCGTTCCGGCCGGGGACGGACTGTGAGGAAGGCCTCGTCGTCGGCTCCGACAACGGGACATCGTGGTCGCCGACCTTCGGCCTGGTACTTCGATTCGAGGATGCCGTGGACCCGGCCTGCCCGGGGCTCATCGCGGACTGACCCGTCCCGTCACGGGAGCACACCATCGACGTCCCCCGCCGTCGAGCGAGCGAGTCTACGCCCCACTTCCCACCCGACTCCGCCAAGGCTTCGGCGTGGCAGGCTGCTCACCGTCCGCTTGCACCACCCCGGCAGCGATGGGTCGCTTCGCTTCAAACCAACGCTCTTCCGAAAGCCCGGGGGCAGCGGTATACTGGCTCTCGTGTCAGGGGGGTGTCATGCTCAAGGGGTTCCGATTCTCTGGGTCAGGAAGCCGCTTCGTCCGGGCGCTTCGTCTGGCGTGTATAGGCACGGCGGTCCTGGTTCTCTGGGCCTGCTCGAACGAGGCGACGCAGACGGTGCTCGATCTGGGCGGCCCGGACGAGGTTCGGCCCGCGGATGTGAAGGATGCCGTCCCTGAGCTTCCTCCGGTTCCCGAGCCCGCTCCCGAGCTGCCGCGGGTGGAGCCGCTGCAGGAGGTCGTGGAGCCGGCCCCCGAGCCCGTTCCGGACGTACCCGACGTCCCGGACGTGCCTGAAGCAGCGGATCTCCCGGACGTTGCGGACATCCCCGACGTGCCCGATGTCCCCGACCTGCCGGAGCCCCAGCCGGAACCCGCGCCGGAAGTCGTCGAGCTGGTCGATCTGGCCCCTGAAGCGGTGGACGTGCCGCCCGACCTGCCGCCCGAGGAGACTACTCCGGTCGAGCAATGCTGGGAGTGGGGTCCCGACCCGGTGACTCCGCCCGCCGGCACGCTCCTGGCCGCTGCCGAGTTCAAGATGCTCGGAAAGGCCGAACCCGACGAATCCTACACCAACGAGAAGGGCAAGAAGTTCGAGAAGACCAACCAGGCCTACGTCTGGTCGCTCACCCGGGATGCCAAGCGGGTCTGGGTCGGGACCGTGGCCAACACCATGTGCCTCGTGCTGACGCCATTTGCGGGAGCCGTCCTCGGCTATGAGTCCGACAATGCCCTCTGCAACGCCTTGTCCGAGGGCTCCAACATCTTTGCCGACTGGCGGGTCCCCGAGATCTGGGAGTACGACATTGAGACGGGCAAGATGACCCAGCGAAAGGAGACGCTCGGCACCCCGGAGGCCCCGGGAATTGCCCACGAGACCCTCGGCTGGCGGGCCAGCTTCAGCGTCGGCGACCTCGTCATCATCTCCGGCCCCGGCACCGGGCTGCTCTGGGGCATGCCCGGCTACGGAAACAGCTTTGCAGCCTACAAGGACGGGCAGTACCTCGGCAGCCTCAAGCAAACCGAATACAACGACGTGCGCAAGTGGGTGAGCTACGGGGGACAGGTCTACTTCGGGACCCAGCTCTGGGACGGAACCGGAATCGTGATGAGGTGGAACGGGGACGAGTCCGCCCTTCCCGACTCCCTCTGGCAGTTCCAGGACGTGGGGCACATCGAAGGCGAGGCCGCCTGGCTGGTCGGCTATCATCAAAGGCTCTACGCCATCACATGGCCCACCTCCTTCGTCGGCGGTGGCAACGGATTCCAGATCTGGAGAAGCCCCAAGATCCCCCCGTGCGGCCTGACCGAGGAGCACCAGGAGCTGTGGGAGATCGTCTTTGCCTACTCCGACTACGATCCGGACCCCACGACCAACAGCCTGGCGGGCGGCGGGGCCATGGAAGTGTTCCATGATGCGATCTACTTCGGCTCCATGCACGTGCCCTTCACCGCAACCTGCAAGAACCCGCTGGACTTCGTCGGCTGCGCCCTCGAGAAGTACCTCAAGACCTCCCCATTCTCGGTGTTCAAGCTCACGGAAGACGCTTCGGGGGCTGCGCAGGTGGAGGCGCTCTTCGGCAAGGACAAGGGAGGAAGCTACTCTCCGAGCATGGGGCCGGGCGGATTCGGCAACTTCTACAACAACTACTTCTGGGTCACGGCCGTGCACGACGGCTGGCTCTATGTCGGCACCATGGACTACAGCCTTTTCACTCAGGATGCGCTGACTGCGTACGCGCTCCCCGGCAACTTCGGGGGCTTCGTTCCCTTCCAGAAGCACGGATTCGACGTGTGGGCGACACCGGATGGCGAGCAGTGGGTTCCGGTCACTACCGACGGCCTGGGCAATCCGTACAACTGGGGGGCCCGCCAGATGATGTCAGACGGGCAGCACCTCTGGCTCGGAACGGCAAACCCGTTCAATCTGAATCCGGCCGGCGGGTGGGAGCTCTGGGGAACGGGCCTGTAGGCCCTGCCCGGTCCGCCGAGCCCCTTTGCTGCACCCTGAACGTCAGTTCCCCAGCCCCTTGATGTTCCCTCGAATGGCCTTGATCTTCATGCCGGCCGAAACCGATTCCTTCACCCCGTCCCCGTTGGCATCGACATCCGCCTTCACCACGATGTCGAGGAGCTGGAGGATGAGGTTCTTGTCCAGCGGGAGCGCCTCGGCCGGCGTGTCCTCAATGATCTTCTTAATCTCCGCTTTGGGGACCGCACAGCCGATGACGCCGTTGAGCTCGACGATCTTCCCGCTGCCGTCGAACGTGAGCTCGGCCACGAGCTTGGCGTGAGTGGCGGGAATGGTCACTTCCTGGTTGCCCGTCAGTGCCAGGATCATCGGGAATGAGAACTTGTACTCCGGGCCGCCTGCCGTAATCACGTTGCCCGACATCTGGACGTTGTCGAAGGCCGTGATGGGCAGACAGGTCTCGGGCACGAACGACTCGGGGTCGACCAGGTAGTCACATACCGCGGTCTGGAAGTCGCACTGGTCCTTCGGCTTCACGGCAATTCCACGGTACATGTTGCCGAGGAAGGGCGTTCCGTCGGACTTCGGGCTGACCAGCTCCATGAGGAACATGATGTCCCCCGATTCCACGGCCGCCTGGATCGGCTCGGCGCCTCCCAGAGCGGGAGCCAGCGACTTCATGAGAGCGCCGAACTGGTTGTCCCGGCCACCGCTGCACATGCCGGCAGGGGCACACGTCGCCGGATTGTCGTCGATGTCCAGCGCTTCGCCCGCGTTCCCATCCTTGCCCATCTTCATCATCACGATCTTGAAGCCCTCGCCGGGGAACGCTGTCGGGAACTTGCAGGCTCCTGACACGCACTGCCAGGTCTTGGGATCGCACGATTTGCCCGCAGCGCACTGCCCGCACGAGCCGCCGCAGCCATCGTAGCCGCACTGCTTCCCCGCACACGAGGCCACGCACGGCCCGCAGGAGCCGATGCACAGGCCGCTGCCGCACGAGCAGCCGGCATCGCACGTTCCGCAGCCCCCGCCACATCCGTCGTCCCCGCACTCCTTTCCAACGCAGCTCGGCTGACAACACTTGTCACCGGCACACACTTCCCCGGACTTGCAGCAGGCCGCTCCGCATTCCTTGAACTGGCACGAGCAGGCCCCTGCAGGGCTGCACAGCTCGAGCGCAGCGCAGGTTCCGCAGCTCCCGCCGCACCCGTCATCGCCGCACTCCTTGCCGGTACAATCGGGCTTGCAGCACCCTCCGCCCTTCAGGCAGATCTCGTCCGCCGCACAACAGGCCGGGCCGCAGTCGATAAACTCACAGTGGCAGGCGAAATCCTCCCCGCACTTGGCGAATTCCCCGCACACCCCACAGGTCTGCCCGCATGCGTCGTCGCCGCATGCCTTTCCCTCGCACTGAGGCACGCAGCAGCCCACCGGCGTGCACACCTCCGACTCTCCGCAGCAGGCCTCCCCGCACGCGTCCGAGGCACACTTGCACTGGAAATCCTCGCCGCACAGGTGATTCTTCGGGCAATCGCCGCAGCTTCCGCCACAGCCGTCGTCACCGCAGACCTTGTCCGTGCAGTCCGGCTTGCAGCAGACCTCGTCCTCCACGCACACGAGTCCCTCGGCGCAGCAAGAGTCGTCGCATTGGACGAACTCGCAGGCACACTGCCCGTCCTCGCCACAGACCTCGGCATCGCCGCATTGCCCGCAGCTCCCGCCGCACCCGTCGTCGCCGCATGCTTTCCCCTCGCAATCCGGGAGGCAGCACTCCCCGCTATCCAGGCATACCTCCCCCGCCTCGCAGCAACCCGCCCCACAACTGATGTGCTCACATCCGCACTTGCCGTCCTGGCCGCACGGCTGACCATCGACGCAGTCTCCGCAGCTTCCGCCACAGCCGTCCGAGCCGCACTCCCGTCCGTCACACTCTGGCATGCAGCAGAGGTCGAACGAGCATGCAGCCCCGGCACCGCAGCAGATTCCCTTGCAGACGGCGTTCGGGCACCCGCACGCTCCGTCCGCCGAGCACTCCTCGTTGAGCGCACATTCTCCGCAGCTTCCACCGCACCCGTCCGGGCCACACGCCTTGCCCGAACAGGAAGGAAGACACACGTCAGCAACCGCCTCGGTCGACGTGTCCGCAGCGGAATCGCTCCCGCTCGAACCGTCGACCGTCAGGACTGCCTTTCCTCCCGCACCGCATCCGCAGACGCCTGCGCCAAGGACCCCGATCAGAATGGCTGCGACCGCAGCGGAACACGCTCTCGTTCTCTTGGACATACCCAACCTCCTCACGACGCAGCGATGATACGGGTTCTCCCCACGGGGGTCAACGCAATCTCAGCGGCCCCGGCCGAAGTGGCTTCGTGATCTCGCGGTCCTGCATGTTCGAGGTTGACGGTTGCGCCTCCGTACCGCATGATGGCGTAGTTGTGCCAACCCACAAGTGAGGTGCCCCGACGCATGGTCACTTGGGAAGGAGAGAGTGAGCTCAGCGGAGACGGCAACCCGTATCTGCTGTTGTTTCTGGACAACACGACCCGCCGTGTCGATCTGCCTGCGGATGGGGAGTTCCGGATCGGCTCCGGTGCGGACTGCCAACTCGTGGTCGAGGGAGACGGGTCGCAGCCGGCAGCTGCGACCATTCACCTTCATGCCGGGTTGGCCTCGGTGACCCCGGGAGCGGAAGCGTGTCGAGTGCGGGTCAACGACGAGCTGCTCGACAGGGAGCGTCCCCTGCTGGCCGGTGACACGCTGTCGATGGGGTCGACCAGCCTGGTGTTCCACGGGGCGGTTCACTCACGCCCGCACCGAACCGCATCAGGCATTGAGGAATTCCTCCAGAGGCTGGCCATCGAGACGCTCCGTTCGTCCCGCAGCGGCCGCCCACTGGCCGTCCTGGCCCTGGACCTGCACGTTCCCCCGAAGGACCTCACGCCCGTGCTCGATGCCATCAGCAGCGAGATCCGGGTCGTCGATCAGGTGAGTTGGGATGGACGCAGTGAAGTGCTCGTCCTCCTGCCCGAGACGGGGGCGGATGCCCGGAATCCTGCGGCCCGGATCCTCAGGACGCTCAAGTCGCTGGCTCCCCGGGTGAGGGCGGGGCTGGCCGTCTGCCCGCTGGATGCGTCGACGGCCGACTCGCTCGTCGCAGGGGCCCGCCGAGCCCTTCACGCCGCCTCCCCCGGCCAGGTCACCACCCTCTCCCTGCACGCCCACGTCGTCCAGGCCGGACCGGTGGAAATCGTCGTCGCGGACCCGACCATGCTCCGCCTCCTGGACCTCGTGCGCCGACTCGCCCCTACGCAGCTTCCCGTCCTCATCGTGGGCGAAACCGGAGTCGGCAAGGAGGTCATGGCGCAGGCGCTCCACTCCTGGTCGGACCGCAGCAGGCGCCCCCTCGTCACCATCAACTGCGCTGCCATCACGGAATCCCTCTTCGAGAGTGAGCTGTTCGGTCACATGCGCGGGGCATTCACCGGGGCATCCGAAGCCAAGGCCGGGCTCCTGGAGAGTGCCGAGGGAGGTACCGCGTTCCTGGACGAAATCGGCGAGTGTCCGCTCGGCTCCCAGGTCAAGCTCCTCCGTGCCATCGAAACCCGCAGAATCGCCCGCGTCGGCTCCGTGTCCGAACGGCCGGTGGACATCCGCGTCGTGGCCGCCACCAATCGCAACCTGGTCGAAGCGGTCGACGGCAAGACCTTCCGACAGGATCTCTTCTTCCGGCTCAGCACGGCCGTCATCCACGTGCCGCCGCTGCGGCAGAGGCCCCTCGACATCCCGGTCCTGGCCCGCGCATTTCTCGAGCGTGCCTGCCGTGCTTCCGGGCGGCCGACCCTGTCGCTCACGTCCGAGGCCTATCGTCGGCTGCTGCAGCACACCTGGCCCGGCAATGTACGGGAGCTGCGCAACGTCATCGACTACTGCGTAGCGACCATCGATTCGGCGGTCATCGATGCGGCCCACCTTCCCGAGCAGGTCCTCCGGTCGACCTCTCCCTGGATGGCCACACGAGGCTCGGCCGATTCTTCCGCCCCGGCTTCGGGCGGGACTTCCCCGTTCCTCCCCTTCGCAGATCGCCCCTTCCCCTCGTTGCGGGATGAGCTGCGGGAGTTGGAGAAGACCCGTATGCTCCAGGCGCTCGATGCGACCGGCGGGGTCCGGAACAAGGCGGCGGCCATGCTCGGAATGCCGCTGCGCACCTTCGTGACCCGACTCAAAGAATATGGGATCGAGCCGGCCCAGTCGCCCCGAGGGGATCGGAGCTGACCCATGCCAGGCCCTCCGCTTCCCAACGAGTTCGACGGCTTCCGACTGGTACGCCAGATCGGCGAGGGAGGCATGGGGCGGGTCTACCTGGCGCAGGACACGCTCCTCGACCGCAGGGTGGCCATCAAGTTCATCGCGGCCGAGAAGCCGGACCCCGATGAGCGCAGCCGATTCCTCATCGAGGCTCGGGCCATCGCCCGGCTGCAGCACCCGTGCGTCGTCTCCGTATTTCGAGTCGGCGAGCTGCAGGGGCGCCCTTACATCGTCTCCGAGTTCATCGACGGCCAAAGCCTCGACAAGCTGCCCGCTCCCATCCCCTGGCGCCAGGCCATGCGCATCGCCCACGACCTTTCTCGAGGCCTGACCGTTGCGCACCGCGCCGGCGTCGTCCACCGCGACATCAAGCCCGCTAACGCCATCCTCACCGTGGACGGGACCGCCAAGCTGCTGGACTTCGGCATCGCCCGCCTCGTCGGGCCGCTCGATCGCATCGAGTCTGCCGCGACCGGAGCAGCGGCAGCCCCAGGGCGGGATGCCACCCCGGGCCCCGGACCGGCAGACGGCCCAATCCCCCTTGCGGACCGTCGGGTGCCCCGGACTCCCCCTCGTGGAGTCGGTGCCTCGGAGGACGATTCGACCCGGGCCGTCAGCATCCCGCAGGCGGAATCTGTCTTTCCCGGGGCCGCGGGGACAGCCGGCTACCGCAGCGGCACCGGCACGGGAATCACAACGCCCGGCAAGGCGCTGGGGACCCCCGCGTTCATGGCCCCGGAAATCTGGCACGGGGAACCGGCCACGTTCCGCTCCGACGTGTACTCGCTGGGGGCGCTCGTGTATTCGTTGTGCACGGGCCATCCGCCGCACGAGGCGGAGACCCTCGACCTTCTCAAGGACCGGATCTGCCGGCTGGACGCCAGGCCGCTGGGCGATCTCATGCCCGACGCCGCCCCCGAATTCACGGCGCTGATCGATCGCTGCCTGAGACGGGATCCGGCCATGCGCTTCCAATCGGCAGCGGACCTCAGGCTTGCCCTCTCCACCCTGGTTTCCCCGGTTCCCCAAGGGTCACTTCCCCCAGGGAACCCCTATCGCGGCCTGCGCCCCTTCGAAGCCGAGCACCAGGCCCTGTTCTTCGGCCGGGACTCGGAGACCCGGGCCATCCTGGACCGTCTCCGACATGACCCGGTCGTCGTGGTCACCGGCGATTCCGGGGTCGGCAAGTCGTCCCTTTGTCGGGCGGGTGTCCTGCCTCGAATCGGAGAGTGGCTGGGGGGAGACCTCACGTGGCTCGTCGCCGCGGCCGTTCCCGGAAAGGACGCGGCGGCTTCCATCTCGACGGCCATCTCGAATGCGACGGGAATGCCGTTCGAAGAGGTGCTCAACGCCCTGTCCGAAGGTCCCAGCGTCCTGGGTCGCGAGGTACGTCGTGTCCTCTCGCCCGGACGCGGGCTCGTGCTGTTCATCGACCAGCTCGAGGAAATCGTCACCCTGTCCGAGCCCGCTACGGCCGAAGCCGTGGCCGCCCTGTTCGGGTGGACCCGCTCCCCTACCCCCGGCTTTCGAATCGTGGCTACGGTCCGAGGGGACTTTCTCGGCCGCCTCGCATCGCTTCCCGGGATCGGGGAGCACCTGGCAACGTCCCTCTACTTCCTGCGCCCGCTGTCGCAGGAGCGCATCCGGGAAGCGGTGCTCAGGCCCGCCCAGGCAACCGGAATCACATTCGAGTCCGATGCCACGGTGCAGACGCTGGTCGAGGCAACTCCCGGAACCGGCGGCGGCCTGCCTCTGCTCCAGTTCGCGCTCTCCAAGCTCTGGGATGCCAGAGACCATGCCCGTGCGCTCATCCCGGCCTCGGCTCTGGAGTCGCTCGGAGGGGTCGCCGGCGCCCTGTCCCTTCATGCCGATGAAGTGCTCGCCGGCCTCGGCCCCGTCGGGCGGGACCGCGCTCGCCGAGTCCTCCTGCTGCTCGTCACGGCCGAGGGAACGCGCGCACGACGCACGCTCCACGAACTCGCCACCGACGACTCCGGGCCCGACACTCTCGATGCACTCGTCAGCGGTCGACTCGTCGTTGCCACGCAAGGCCCCGAAGGCCCGGCCTACGAGATCGCGCACGAGGCCCTTCTCTCCGGTTGGGGGACTCTGGCCAGGTGGCTCGCCATCGATGCCGACGGGAGGGTGCTTCGGGCCCGCCTCGCTGCCGCCTGCACCGAGTGGGAACGCGTGGGACGCCCGGATGATGCGCTCTGGAGCGCCCGCCAGGTGCACGAGGCCAGGGCCATCGAGGCCGCCACCCTGACCCCGGCCCAGCAGGAGTTCCTTGCCCTGTCGGCCCAACGAATCCGAAAGCGCAGACTCCGCGTCGGTGCTCTCGCTGGAATGGTCCTCCTCGCCCTCCTCGCCACCGGGGCCGGCATGTACTTCAAGTCGAAATGGGAGCTCGACGAACGGGTTGGCGCCTTCGTTGCCCGGGCCCAACAGCTCAACATGACCGCGGCCGCTCAACGCGAAAACGCTTCCGACCTGCGCACCCGCTCCCTTGCCCTTTTCGACCAGCGCAAGCGTGAGGACGCCGAGGCGCTCTGGACCCGCTACCGCGCCGCACAGGCCGAGCTCGACGCCACCCTGTCGGCTGCGACCCGGGAAGTCGAGGCGGCCATTGCGCTCGACCCCGCACGGAAGGACGTTCGTGAGCTGTTTGCCGAGCTCCTCTTCGAGCGGGCGGAACAGGCGGAGCGGGAGGGGAACGAGACGACGCTTGCCGAGCTCCTTCAACGCATGGAGCTGTATGACGTGGACGGAACCATGCGGGCGAGATGGTCCGCTCCCGCATCGCTCCAGGTCGTGAGCACGCCACCGGCCACGTCGGTGCGCCTCGAGGTTTATCGGCTCCGGGGTGACGGAAAGCTGGCGCCCGAGCCGCTCGCCCCGCCACCCCTTCCGATCGACTCCCACCCCCTGCCACCCGGCTCCTATCGCCTCCACCTGGCCGGCCCGGGGACTATCGACCTGGCCGTGCCCTTCCTGCTCCGACGAGGCGAGAAGCTGTCGCTTGATATCCCACTGCCGGCGACGGGGGCCGTCCCTGCTGGATTCGCCTACATCCCCAAAGGGCCCTTCCTGGTCGGCAGCACTCAACCGGACGGCCTTCGGACCGGCTTTCTCCATGCCACGCCACTCCATTCCGTGAGCACCGACGGCTACGTCATTGCGCTCCACGAGACCACGTTTGCCCAGTGGCTGGACTATGTGGCTTCCTTTCCTCCGGACCAGCGAGCGGATAGGCTCCCGTCGGTCCATGCAGGGGGATTCGAAGGGTCGCTGGCCGTATCACGTCTGCCCGATGGGCGCTGGAAGATCGACTACAAGCCGACATCGGCCCTGTTCTCTGCAGTATCCGGGCAGAGCATCGAGTATCTGGGGCGCAAGGTCCGCCAGACCCAGGACTGGCTCAGGCTGCCGGTGGTCGGAATCACGGCCGCCGATGCCGCGGCCTACGCCGCCTGGCTGGACCGGACCGGAACCCTCCCCGGTGCACGCCTCTGCACCGACCTCGAATGGGAGAAAGCCGCCCGTGGAGCGGACGGACGCGAATACCCCCATGGCAACTCGCTGTCTCCCTCCGAGGCCAACTTCGACGAGACCTACGAGAAGGTGCCGTCGGCCATGGGACCGGACGAGGTGGGGTCCCACCCGGCCACGGCCTCGCCGTACGGCCTCCAGGACATGTCCGGCAACGTCTGGGAGTGGGTCGCCACCTCCTTTGACCCGGAAGGGAACGCTGCACGAGGAGGCAGCTTCTACTTCGATGTCAACTCGGCCCGAACCTGCAACCGGGAGACCCCGGAGCCGTCCTTCCGAGACGTCAGCGTGGGCTTCCGCATCTGTGCCGACCTCGCCCGGTAGTCACGCCTGACTTGCCGGCCGTGCAGGATCGGCACGCCAAATCGGCGTGCCACCTCGTTCCGCTTCCCATTCCCCGCCGCCCCGACCACGCCCGGCACGGGGATCAGGCCGTCCCGCTCCCATGGCACGTTCCTTGCTTGAAACAAGGGCGGTTGAGTTGAAATGGCCCGTGGCGGCAAGGAGGTGCACGATGCTCCACAAGAACATGGCTACAGTCTCCATCCTCAGTCTCCTCCTCACGGCAGGTTGCGACGCGGGTCCGGGAAGCTCCACGGTGGAGAGCACCAGCCACAACCTCACCATCTGGGAGCTTCTCAACATGAAGCAGTTCTCGTTCGACCTGGTGGGGCGAGGGCTCAACGGGACGCACCTCAACGGCGACGACCTGGCCCAGCACATGCTCGTCTCGGTGTCGCTGTCCGGCGTGGTCATGCCCAAGGGGGCCCCCAAGGACCTCACCCTCTCGGCCACGCTGTTCAAGGGGGCGCAGGCCAAGGGCAAGAAGCCGGGGCACCGGGATGCGGTCGGGGCCGTGTTCGCCGGCAACCTCGATGACGGCACGACCCTCAAGCTTCGCATCGACGATTCGTCGTTCACCCAGGGCAGCAGCTCCACATTCTATCGCTTTGCAGTCTCCTACCAGGCCAAGGAGGGGTGGCTGCCCCTGTGTGGAACCGACGAGGCGGGAATGCCCGTTCTCGCCATGCCACTGAACGGCACCTGGGAGTACCGGGAAGGGATCGAGGGCGGCGGAGAATGGAGCGACAGTGACACCCTCTTCACGTTCGCGTGCGAGGGCTATGTCCTGGCCAAGTGCGTGGAGATGGGCTACGAACCCTGGGCCGAGGGCAAGCTGTGCGACCCGGCCGGCAACGGCAGCGACTGCGAGAAGGCGACGCTCCAGGCTCGGCACCAGGCATGTGCCCGGGCCTTGCGGGCCGACTACTGCGGCGACGGCACGTCGTACACCGTGGACGGAATGCTGATCAACCTCTACGACGGCGTCGGGATCCGCACCGATTCGGAGGAATGGCAGTTGGAGGCGGAATGGGATGAGGACGGGGCAGTCTGCCTGGCAGCCCAGCGCGTCCCTTCCCTGCCGACCCCCGCCTGCCTGGTCGGGCTGGCCAGCCCCGATTGTGGCCAGCCCGACCACTTCGAACAGGGCACCCTCATCATGACGGAGATCCCCGGGACCGACGACTCCATCTGATCTCCCCCTGGTCCGTCCTCCCCATTCCCCCCGAGTCTCTCCTCACCATTCCCCCCAGACCTCGCCTCCCCATATCCCTCCAGTCCTCTCCGCCCCCCATATTCCGCGGCTTCAAATGTTAATAAGCCTTGCAGCCACGCTACGTTCCGGCGGATGATGGCCCTGTCTGAACCGACGAGAGGGTGGCCGATGAAATCGGGGTGGATTGCGACCTGCGTATTGATCTCCCTTGCCTCGGGATGCTCTCCGGCAGTCCGGCAGCCGGCTGCCGCCGATGGCCCGGCACCGCAGGCTGCGGCGGACGACCCGGAGTATCGTGCCGCCGTCTCGCTCCTTGCGGCTGGGCCGGTCGACCGGTACGTTCCTCTCGGGTGGCTCGACAACGGTCGAAAGGCCCTGGGCTCGGTGGTCGATGCCACCGACTTACGCGGCAACCCGGCACCGGCCCTTCTGTGGGCTGACCTTGCTGGACGGGGAGTCATCGAGCGCCCGGATTCGGACCTCGTGTTCGAGATCCTGTCCGAGCACGTCCGGATCGCCAACCATGCGCTGGCCTCGGAACACGGGCGCAACAGCCTGGACCGCCTCCGGAAGTTCTCCTCCCTGGACCCGATTCGAGCGGCCTGGGTTGCCGTCCTTGCGGTCCAGTCGAAGATAGCGATCACCCGGATGCCGGATGGCTCGTTCAGCACTCGATACTGGTCGTCGGCCATGCCCGAGGTCCGGGAGGAGATTGCGGCCGTCGAAGCTCTGCTCGGGCCGTTGACCGCGCCGCAGCAGGCCGACCGTCCCCTGTTCGACGCGTGGCTCAAGCTCCGCATCGCCTGGGCCTCGATCCTGTGCGACATGCTGATTGGCGAGGTGGCCGTGCTGAGCCGCACACAGCCCGATGACTGGAAGAGCACCCAGCAGGCGTACGAGAAGCGTCTGCACCAGGCCATCTGGTATGTTCCGGCGGAACGATTCCCTTCGGTCACGGCGCTGCTGTACCTGAAGCTGGCCCGATTCCATCGCCTCTACGGCGAGGTGGGCAAGGCAACCGACGACCTCAACGTGGCGCGCAAGCTCGTCACGCAGGCCAAGGACCTGGACGGCATCGCCCGGGTGGATGTGGCGGAGGCAGACTCCATCCTGACTCCGGGATGCAGCGTCGAGATGCTCGGTGCGCGCGTGGGCGGTCCGGATGTGGATTCCCGGCTCGCCGAGCCTCCGCCCGACATCCGGCCTCCGGAGCCGGAGACGGTTTGGCGTGAACGGGCCGACAAGGCCGTACCGCTGCTTCTGCGTGCCGAGGCGACGTTCCGCACCGTCAACAACCCGCTGGGCCTGTCGGCAACCCGGATTCGCCGAGGTTACATCGAGGCACGCCTGGGCAACTACGACGAGGCTGCCGAGTTCTACCGCCAGGCCGAGGCCGCCTCTGCCTCCGTCCCGGATTCCTCCGGCCAGGCGTTGGCTTGGTTCCACCTCGTGGCCCTGCACCTGTCGGCCGGGGAGATCGGCCGCGCCCAACAAGACGCTCAGGAGCTCTTCAAGCTCCTCCAGGGAAGCGGCTTGACCCCGCTTGCCGCCGGCATGGGCGAGGCTCTGCTCGGAATGGCAGGCCGGGAGATGACGCGCTTTGGAACCCCCAACCAACGCCTGGCGGTGATGCACCTGTCGGCCCGATGCTTCGAAGTCGCAAACCAGCCGCTTCTCACCCTGCGCCACCACGTCTCCCTGCTCAAGCTGGCGGCCCATTTCGGGTACATCGAGATCCTTCGCTTCTACGCTGCCCGGGTCCTTGCCGCCGAGCTCGTGCCTGCCACCGCATCCCCCGGGGCTGCGGCTGGGGCCAGGGAACAGCGCTGCATCGCTGCGCACGTGCTGGCCGCTGCGCTGTTGCGGAACCCTCTCTACGCGACCGACGCGGTCGAGCCAGCGCAGACGGCCCTGAGATGCGTCCTGGGAGCCCCAGCGCCTCCGGTCGGCCTGGACCCGGACGAAACGAGGCTGACTGCCGCTCTGGCCCTGGCCGCAGTGGGCCGGCCTGACGAGGCCTACCCGCTCCTCCCCGGTGACGATCCCGACCTGGTGCTCCAGGTGGCGGCACGGGGAGGCCAGACCCGCCGTCTCGTGGAGCTTGCGCGAAAATCGGTGGCGGAGGCCAGGGCCGCCCTGGATGCCGAGATGGCCCGCCTTCCCCCTCCGCCGGAGGTCGATGAGGGGGCCGAACCTCCTCCGCCCGAGGAGCTTCCCGAGGAAGTCAAGACCGCCAAGGCCATCCTGGCCGAAGAGCTCGTCCGCCTTGCCGGTGCCCTGCTCGACGATGCGGCAACCCGCGGGCCGACGACGACCGGGAAACCCTCGCCCGAAGCAGAAGAGGCGCAGATGCTCCTCGGAGAATGGAAGTCCCTGGGCATCGAGCGGAGCGCCCTGGACAAGCGCCCATGGGAAGCTCTCTCCCTTCACGGACGCCTCGCGGCCGGCCTCGACCAGCCCGACGCTGCCTGGATGTTCTTCTCCGGGGCCTTTCAGCTCCTCCTGGACGAGCGGGACCGGATTCCCGGGGCATCCCGCAAGGCTGCCTTCACCCGCTCCGTGTCCCCGAGCCTGCGGCGGATTCAGTCATTCCTGCTGGCCTATTCCGGTCGGCAATTCGAGCTTCCCGGGATGGGGACGATGAACGGGGCCTCCGGGGCCTTGTGGATCCACGAGGATCTCAAGGCGCATGCCCTTGCTGGTCTTCTCGTCACCGGTATGGACTACCAGGCGCGGCTGCTGGATCCGCAGGACGGGCTGGCATTCTCTGCGCTCGGCCAGCGCATGAGGAACTCCCGATGCGAGGAGGAGTACTGGGCGCAGGCCGAAGATGCTCCCCCGGGACGAGCTCAGGCCGCCCGCTCGGAGCACGAGAACGTGGAAGTGTGGCTCGACCAGGCCGTGCGCGACCTCGGCCGAAAGTACCCGGCCCTCGCATTCGCACGGGGCGAGCTTCCTGTGCCCGCCACGACCGAGCTCGTCCAGCTGGCAGCACAACGACGGGCTACGTTCGTCGTTTACGCAGCGGCCCTGGTCGATCCCTACGCCTGGATTGTGAGTGCGGATGGCATCCGCGTCGTGCGCCTTGGCACAAGCTCAGCGCAGCTGGGCCTCCTCGTGCAGGATCTCCTGACCCTCCTGGCGAAGGGCACGCAGACCCCGGCGCCAGGCGCGACCGGCGCCCCGACGGGGGCTATGGCTCCGGGCCAGCCAGGCGCAGCGCCTCCGGGCCAGACTGCCGAGTCGGTGCAGGCCCGATTGTACGAGCTCCTCATCCAGCCGCTGGCACCCATGCTGCCGGCCGGAGAAACCGTGGCCATCGTCCCCGACGGACCGCTCCATTCCCTTCCGTTCGGCGTCCTGTCCCATGGAGGGATCCCGTTTGCCGAGGAACATCCGTACTTCGTGGTCCCCACGATCACCCTTGCCGCTCAGCTGGCGAGCAGGGGTGCTCCGGCCCTCTCGCTGAACAACGGGATCTTCGTGGAAGGGGACCCCTTGCTCGCTCCGGCCGATGGCACGGCAGCGAAGGTGCGCCTCCTGGACATCCATGCCGGCGGTTTGCCTCAGGCATCGGCTGCCGACAGCCGCTGCTCGCCGCTGGCTGACCGGTTCTCTGCGGACTCGGCCCAGGGGTCCAACGCGGTCGCTCTGGGCGCCGCTGCCTCCGAGATTTCCTATGCCAAGCTTGCTCCGGAAGCAGGCGTGCTTCACCTCTCGGCCCCGCTGCTGCGATTTGCTGCGGAGCCGATGCACACGGGACTCCTGCTGGCCCGTTCCGAGGTGGGTGACGACGACGGTCTGCTGCAGGCGTGGGAGCTTGCGGCCCGCCCGCTCCGTGCCGCTCTGGTCGTGGTCGAGGCGACGCAGGAGGCATCGGGGCTTCTGTCGGATGAAGAGGCTCTGGCCGGGGTCGCACGAGGCTTCTTCACGGCGGGAGTGCCGGTCGTGGTGACCAACCTGCTCCCGGTATCGCCGGAGGCTTCGGCCGCCTTCTTTGCACGATTCTATGAGTCGCTTGGGTCAGGTACCACGGTCTCTCGAGCAGTGCGCGACGCGAACCTGGCGCTCCGCTCGGATCCCCGTTTCTCGTCTCCGGCGACGTGGGGAGCATTCGTAGCCGTCGGCCTCGGGGATCTCACCGTCTCGAAGTGACCCAGTCGGAGGCAGCCCTGCCCACGCCGGTCGGACGAACAGCGGTCAAAGCGTGGCGTGCTTCTGGGCGATGGCCTCGGCCAACCGATCGAGGGCGGCCTGGTCCTCGGCCTTGGGCACCCCTCGTGCCAAAACGGGCGGGATGATCTCGACCTTGAGATTCGGGACCATGGCGGCAAGCTGCTCCACCACCTTGCCTCCCCAGCTGAACGAGCCGATGACCGACAGGAAGCGGGCTTTGGGCCGGATCAGGTTCGCCAGCGATGCGGCGTAGGCGACCTTGGGATGAGGGCCGGCCAGGACGGTGGGCGTACCGATCACGATGGTCGCTGCATCCACCAGGAGCATGGCCAGCTTCCCGACGTCGGGCTCGGCCAGGTTCACCTGCTCGGCGCGCACGCCCAGACGGGCGCACGCCTCCACGAAGTGCTCCACGAGCCGGCGCGTGCTGTCGTGCATCGAGATGTACGGCACCACGACGAGGTTCTTGGGCGGAGCGCTGAGCCACTCCCTGTACGCGTCCAGGATGAGCGCAGGATGGTCGTGGATCGGCCCGTGGCTCGGAGCGATCAGAGCAGGTTCCAGGACGGTCACCTTCTCCATGTTCTTCTGGATGAAGGAGCGGAAGGGCATCATGATCTCGGCGTAGTAGCGCTTGGCACCGGGCAGCACCAGGGGGTCGTTGCCGGCAAACATCTCGCTCGTGGCGAGGTGGGAGCCGAACAGGTCACACGTGAACAGGATCCGGCGCTCGGGAAGCCAGGTCAGCATCGTCTCGGGCCAGTGTACCCATGGAAAATGGATGAACTCGAGCGTGAGTCCCCCGATGTCAATCCTCTCCCGGTCCGCCACCGTCCGGATCCGCCCCGGCGCAATGCCGAGCAGGTCCACGATCATGCCCTTGCACTTCTCAGTGGCCAGCACCACGGCCTCCGGATATTTCGCCAGCACCGCGGGAATGGCGCCGGAATGGTCCTGCTCGGCATGGTGGCAGACGACGTAGTCGATTCGCTGCACTCCGCCGTTTTCGAGCCGGGCCAACAGGACATCCGTGAACCCCGGGTCGACCGAATCCATGAGCACTGTCTTTTCCGCTCCCCGAACCAGATAGGCGTTGTAGCTGGTTCCATCCGGAAGCGGGATCAGCTCGTCGAACAGCCTCCGGTCCCAATCCACCGCTCCGACCCAGGCAACTCCTTCCACGACCGCACGTTCCTTCATCGTCAGACCTCCCCTCGGACAATCAGCCGGTGCGAACAATAGATCCGAAGGCGCTTCCGGACAACCGCAAAGGACGCGGCGCCCGCGCAGCGGGTTGTCTCGACCTGTCCTTCATGCTACCTTGCCGGGGTGCGGTTGATTCGGACGGGAGGCTTGAAATGCGGGTTTGGAGACTCGTTGCGATGGCCGTAGTGTTTGCGGCAGGGTGTGGAGGCAAGTCGCAGGTTGTCGAGATCGATCTGCCCGATGTGTCCGCTGAGGCGGAGGCAACTTCCCCTGACGTGATCCTGGCACCGAAGGACACCGTCGATGCGCTCGACGGCAGTGACGTCTTCGAGCCTGTGGACCTGGTGGAAGTCGAGCTGCCCGGACCGGCCTGTGCTCCAGGCGAAGGGTGCTTCCTCGATCCGTGCACGAAGAACAGTCAGTGCCTGGTCGGCTGGTGCGTAACGCACCTGGGAGCCGGCGTCTGCACGCAGCTGTGTCAGGACGAGTGCCCGTCCGGTTGGAGCTGCCAGCAGGTAGCGGGAACGGAGCCGGACCTCGTGTTTGTCTGCGTGTCGAGCTTCGCCAATCTCTGCCGCCCCTGTGCCACCAATGCGGACTGCAAGAGCGTGGGCAGCGCCAACGACGTCTGCGTCCGCTACGACGACCAGGGGAGCTTCTGCGGGGGCCCTTGCCAGGAGGACAAGGACTGTCCCGGCGGATATTCCTGTGCCGACGTCAAGACCGTGGACGGCATCGACACGCGTCAGTGCATCCTGGAGGAGGGGGAATGCCCGTGCACCGACCTCTCGGTGGCCACCGGGGCCTGGACCGAGTGCCTCGTCTCCGGAGGGGCCGGAACCTGCAAGGGAATGCGGATCTGCACGGCCAAGGGGCTGACCGGCTGCGATGCGGAGACGCCGCAGCCCGAGAGCTGCAACGGCATCGACGATGACTGTGACGGGCAGATCGACGAGGCCACCGAAGTCGACGGGCAGGTCCAGTCGGCCTGCGACGACGGAAACGATTGCACCAAAGACGTGTGCCAGGGGGAAGCCGGCTGCACTTGGGAGCCGGAGACCGGAATCGAATGCAAGGATGGCGACTCCTGCACCGTGGCCGACCACTGCGACCAGGGAATCTGCGTCGGCACTCCCGTTGCCTGCGACGACCTCAATCCGTGCACCGACGACGGCTGCGACGGCTCGGGCGGATGTCAGTTCGTTCCCAACAGCGCCCCCTGCAATGATGGGGACCCTTGCACCGTGGCCGATTCCTGCAGCGAGGGGGCCTGCTCCGGCTTCCCGCTCGCCTGCGACTGCCAGACCGACCAGGACTGCCTGGCCTATGAAGATGGCGACCTGTGCACAGGGGTCCTCCTCTGTGACCAGGAGGAGCTTCCCTACCACTGCAAGGTGGACCCGGCCACGGTACCGGAATGCCCGCAGCCCTCAGGACCCGATGCGGTCTGCCTGGCTCCGTCCTGCTCTCCGGAGACGGGGGAGTGCTCGTTCATGGCGGCCAACGAAGGCAAGGCCTGTGACGACGGGGACGCCTGCACCCTGGGCGATGTCTGCGCCGAAGGCCTCTGCTCGGCTGGAATTCCGGTCAACTGTGCGGACGACAACCCGTGTACCGACAACTCCTGCTCGGCAGAAACGGGGTGCGTCAGCACGCCCAATGCCGCTGCGTGCGACGACGGCAACCCGTGCACGCTCTCGGACTCGTGTGCGGAAGGGCAGTGCCAGCCCGGTCAGCCGGCCTCGTGCGACGACCAGAACGCGTGCACCGACGACTCGTGTGATCCGGTCCTCGGCTGCATCCACCCGCCCAACGCGGCCCCATGCGATGATGATAATGCCTGCACCACCGGCGACCATTGCGCCCTGGGTGCCTGCGCTGCAGGCGGGTTTGTCGGTTGCGGAGACGGCAACCCGTGCACCACCGACTCCTGTGACCCCGTGGCCGGGTGCGTGTACGTGCTCAACGAAATGCCCTGCGACGACGGCAACGTGTGCACGATGCAGGACCAGTGTAAACAGGGAGTCTGCAGCGGTCAGGGCACATTGGCCTGCAGCGACCTGAACCCGTGCACGGACGACTCGTGCGACAAGACGGTGGGCTGCGTGTTCGCCCCCAACACGGCCCCCTGCGATGACCAGGACGTGTGCACGTTCGGGAGCCAGTGCAAGAACGGCTCCTGCGCCACGGGAGAGCCCCTCGACTGCTCGGACGGAAATGCCTGCACCGACGACGCATGTGCACCCGGAGTCGGGTGCATCCACTCCCCGACTGCGTGCGACGACTCGAACTCCTGCACCCAGGATTCCTGCCAGCCCGGTCAGGGGTGCGTGCACACGCCGCTTCCCGACAACACGCTTTGCCCCGGCCTGGGAACCTGGTCGTGCAAGAATGGCCAGTGCGTGAAGTGCTTCCCGGTGTGTGCGGGAAAGCAGTGCGGGGCCGACGGCTGCGGCGGCGAATGCGGCCTCTGCAACGGGGCCAACCACGAGACCTGCCTGGCCGGTGCCTGTGTGTGCGATGCAGCGGCCGGCTACCACCTTGCGGGCGACGGCAAGAGCTGCACCGCCGACCCCTGCAACCCCAACCCCTGCAAGCCCGCCAACCACGAGCTGTGCGATGCCGGGAAGTGCGTGTGCGACGCAGCCAAGGGCTACCACCTCGGGAAGGACGGATCCACCTGCACGACCGATCCGTGCGACCCCAATCCATGCGACCCCGCGCTCAACCTCGTCTGCGAGGCCGGCAAGTGCGAGCCGTACAACCAGGTTGGCGGCATCCTCGAGCCCGGAACCGTTTGGACCGAGCAGGGGGGGCCCTATCTGGCTACCAGCCCGCTCCTGGTCGAGAAGGGACAGACCCTCGTCATCGAGCCCGGGACGGTGATCAAGTTCGACCCCGGAAAGTACCTCAAGGTGGAGGGGACTCTCATCGCGGTCGGAACGCAGGACAAGCCCATCACGTTCACGAGCAAGAGCCTCGACCCGAAGGCCGGCGACTGGGGTGGAATCCAGATCCGACCTACGGGCGGCAGCACGTTCGACCCCAACCAGACCTGGACAGGGGGCACCAAGTTCCAGTACGTCACCATCGAGTACGCCAACGTCGGCCTCTACGTGTACAACACGGGCCTTCTTGTCGACTTGTGCCTCTTCCGCTTCAACAACACGGCCATCGAGATCCGGGCCACCTGGAACTTCCTGTTGACCAACAGCAAGGTGGTATCCAACGGCACGGGCCTGTACTCGCTCTACGAGTCCTACGGAGGCGATTCGGTATCTCCAATCACCGACACGCTCGTGCAGGGAACCACCTTCGAGAGCAACCAGTCGGGCATCGACCTGACCATGAACCAGCGGCACTTTGCGGGCCTCCTGGTGCGCAAGAACACGTTCTCGAAGAACAAGGGGACGGCGCTGCACGTGGGGGGCGGCGGGTACGGCCCCTACCTGCACAGTGCGGTCTTCGAGGAGAACCTGCTGGCAGCGAACGGCTCCGGCATCGTCTCGGGGGGGTACTATGCGGCCGGAGTCAACGGTCCCCAGGTGGGATCGGCCCTGCTGCCCATGCCCGAGTACCCGATGACCATCCGGAACAACCTCGTCGAATCGAGCTCGGGAGCCGGCCTAAGCGTCGATGCCGGAGGGGTGAAACACCTCGTCGAAGGCAACACGCTCTACAAGAACGGCTCGGGCCTGGGCTGGGGCAGCAATTCTTATCAGGCCAACATGGTCCGCACGAACTCGCTCGTCGACAACGGGTCCGGAATCACCGTCGGCAGCAACGTCTCTCAGCTGACGCTGACGAAGAACGTGTGGACCGGAAACGCCGGCTCGACGCTCATCAAGATTTCGGGGGGCTCGGGTACCAAGGTGACCTTGAGCTCGCTGGTCCATGCCGGGAAGTACCTGGTCGAAAACGTCACGACACAGGACGTCACGGCAACCTCGAACTGGTGGGGAACCACGCTGGAGAGCGCGGTCAAGGCCCTCATCTACGACTACTCGGACAACTTCGAGCTGGGCAAGGTGCTGTACACCCCGTTCCTGCTGTCTCCGAGCCCGGACTGCCCGCCGCTCCCTCCCGCGCAGGTGGTCAAGTTGGCCGTGGCCGGGGGAGTGCAGGTCACCTGGGCAGCAAACACCGAGCCCGACGTGGCCGGCTACCGGGTCTACCGGGGGGAACGACAGGGGTTCACCTTCCCGCAAGTGACCCAGGCCGGCAACGTGACCACCCTGCTCCTGGCCGGCGCCGACGTAGCCGACCCCATCGCGGTGACCTGCATCGATGCTCAGGCGGATGGTGATGGAGATCACTTCGACGGCCATGAGAGCTGGTTTGGGTATGCGGTAGGGCCATAGCGCCGGCGAGGCGTTGACGTCCGCTTCTTTCCGTGCAACATGATGACGATGCGGCAACAGGAGTCGAGCCGCAAGCCCGGAGGGTGACATGAAGTTGCGATCCAGTCTCGGCCATTCCTCGAACGCCTTAGTAGTCCTGCTGCTGGCCGCCTCGTGCGGCGGCACCGGAACCGTCCGGGGAGGTGAGGACCTCACCGATATCCAGTTCCTGACGCCCGATGCCGTCGAGGAGACGGCGCCTCAACCGGGTGATGCCATGGATGCGCGACAGCTCGACGTGGCCGGTGATGCCCCGACTCCGGCGGACGTGCCCGCCGAGACCCTGTCCGACCTGCCCGCTGACGTGCCGACGGATGCCCCTGCTCAGCCGGACTCTGCGGCGGATATTCCAGTGCCGGCCGACGCGGACTGCTGCGCCGGCGATGTCCCGCCCCCGTCGTGTGGCGATGCGACCTGCGACTCGACGGAAGACTGCACGACGTGCCCCCAGGACTGCGGCCAGTGTCCCCCGTTCTGTGGAAATGGCGTCTGCGACGGGCTGGAGCATTGCACCACCTGCCCCCAGGATTGTGGCCAGTGCCCCCCCTCCTGCGGCAACGGGGCCTGTGACGGAGGCGAAACCTGCGGTACCTGTCCGCTCGACTGCGGCAATTGCCCGCCGGCCTGCGGCAATGGAAAGTGCGACGGAGCGGAGACCTGCGATTCCTGCCCGCTCGACTGCGGCGACTGCCCGCCGTCCTGCGGCAACAAGGCCTGTGACCAGGGGGAAACCTGCACGACCTGCACGCAGGATTGCGGTGCCTGTCCCCCCTCGTGCGGAAATGCGAAGTGCGACGGAACCGAGACCTGCACCTCCTGCGCCCAGGACTGCGGAGAATGTCCCCCATCCTGCGGCAATGGCACGTGCGACGGCCTCGAGACCTGCACCTCCTGCCCGCAGGATTGCGGCTCCTGTCCCCCGGCATGCGGAAACTCCACATGCGACGGTCCGGAGACCTGCACGACCTGCCCGCAGGATTGCGGTGCCTGTCCTCCGTCCTGCGGAAACGCGAAGTGCGACGGAACCGAGACCTGCGCCACCTGTGTCCAGGACTGCGGTGCCTGCCCACCGCCGACCGATCCTCCGGGAGGACGCAAGAACTTCGTCGTCGCTCTGGGCAAGCTCCATTCCGGGGACAAGAACAACGACTGGGTCCGAACGGGTACCTACGTGTTCGACCCGACCAAGAAGACCGTTGACGCCGCACTGTGGAAGTGGACCCAGGACGACCCCACCCATCGCCAGCATTCGGGAGTGACGCCCAACGCCACCTGTTCCGAGGGGAAGGACCAGGTCCGGGCCTGCGAGATCCTCGTGCCTGCCGGATTCAAGGATGCTGCCAACGACATCCGCCAGGGCAGCTACAAGGTCCAGACGGATGCGGGGACCGGGAAGCCCTACGTGCGAATCGACTGGAGCCCGGACTGGTACGAGGAATGGTGGCTGCCGACGTCCGGCGCCGAAACCTACGCTTACCTGGAGCTCAAGGCCTCGGACAAGGCCACGGTCGCTTTTGCGTACGGAAGCAACGCCTCCCTGTCCGAACGCCGCGCCTATTCCACGGTGGTGAAGGAAGAGGGACTCGTCTTCGAGAAGTGGATCCGCAAGCAGGCCTGCACCGACTGCACCTACGCGGAGGTCTCGAAAGACAAGAATGCGACGGGTCACTTCCTTCCCTGGACCGTTTGCGGCGACGGGCTCTCCTGGGTCATGACCTGGTGGGACCCCGAATCGAGCGACGCCTGCGGAGGCGCTGCGGACTCGAGCATCCAGTACTACATGTTCCGCCCCAAAGCCGACAGCCGCCGTGACGGGTGGTGGTTCTGGCACACCTGCAAGACGGAGAGCGGGGCCTGGAACGAGTGCTACGGCTGCGACAACAGCGACCGCCACGGCGGGTCACACATCTACGGGTTGATGCAGGTGCTCGATGATTCGGGCAACTACATCGGCCACGTCGGCGTGGAGGCGGGGTTCGACGAGGGCACGTGCTCCAACCCCACCGAGTACCGGTACTCAGACGTGCTCGGCGTCGTCCGCCTCACCCCCGAAACCAAGTATCTGAACAATCCGCCCGTGATGCCCTAACACTCCGCCCGTGATGCCCTGAGCAGGGCAGCGCCTAGTCGGAGAACAGCCCATTGAGCGCAGCCACGACCGCAGCCCCGTCGGAATTCTGCGGATCGGAAAAATCCCACTTGATCTGCTCGTTGGCCCACCAGGCCATCGCCCGGAAATGCTGGTTCTGGAGCATGGTCCACGCGGCCCGATGATTGTCCAGGCAGTGGTCGGCCCACTCGTCGGTCCACTGGGTCGTGCTGTAGAGAGCGATGCAATCCGACTTCTTCTGGATTCCGAGCACAGCGTCCGCGTAGTCGCACCACTGCTGCCTCATAAGCGAGTTGATGCGGCAGAAACAGCCGGTCGAGCAGCCCGTCGTCACCCCGTTGAGGAACACGTAGATGGTGCCTTCGTCGACCTGGCCCTCCAGGGGGAAGATGCGAGACGACTGGTACAGCACCTGGGTGGCAAACACCTTGAGTCCCTTTTTCCACTGCGTGGGGTCCTTGTCCTTCTGAGCCCACAACGCCGGAATGAGCTGTGCGGCATCCACGATCCACTGAGCGACCAACTCGGGTGACGGGTCGGCAACGGTGACTTTGAGGCCGCCGTTGTAAGTGCACTTCTGGGCCTCGAACGGCCATCCGGTGTAGGTGGCCGGCTTGCAGTCCTGCTCGACGTACGGGGGGACATCCAGTGCGGTCACCAGGCTTCCGGGGACCTCCCCCTCATAGGCCGGTGGCCCAGGGCAGACCGCCGGGTCGAATGATGCCAGATCGACGAGGAAGGAGCTCGTCACCCAGCCCGAGACGCCCTCGAAGATCACGGGGGACCAGTTCCCCTGGGGATCACCGTCGAGGACCGCCTGCCCGCCGCAGGGAATGGCCCGGACTACGGCGTACGACTTCCCCGGCCCGTCCCGCATGTTCAGCCAGTCCGGTGCCGTCGCGACCATCCACTGGACGCCGGGGACATCCAGGCCGGCCTCCGCTGTTGCATCCGCTCCGGTCCCATCGGCCTCTACTGTGCTGTCGGGGAAGGAAACGTCCTGGGGCGACTCGTCAGAGCCTGTCCCGTCGAAACCATCGGGTACCGATGCATCCGGACCGCCCACATCGCTCACATCCTGCCCGGGCTGCCCCGGATCGGAAACAGCGTCGGCCGGTGGATTCGAGCCGTCCGGCTTTGGCCCCTCGCCGTCCAGCAGACCGCCGTCCGGCAGGGGGGAGGAACCATCGGTATCCGAATCGCCTCCGCCAAACTTCACATCAGGACCGCCGGCACCGCAGGCATTGTCCTTGCAGTCACAGCACCCCCAGGCCAGCGAAATGACCATGAGCGCAAACACCAGGAACCGCACTTCGCACCTCCATGCGAGCAAACTGCCAGGAAACGGGGCGCGTCTCCCCGAGCCAACACACTCGACCAGCATAGCTCGTCCTCCGGTCACTGCAAGCACATCCGCATCCTCCACCCACGGCACATCCACGGGGTGACCCCGGGTCCGCTCCCGGACCCGGGGCTATAGCGGGCCGAGGTGGAGCACAGGCCGCTGGGCCACCCCCCGGATCCCCGGGGGGTTCAGAGGGTGGGGATCAATCGGGAGGGCCCGCACCGGGGGCACATCCGCATCCCGCACCGGGTGCACATCCGGCGCCCCGCGCCCTGTCGCTGACGCTCCGGCCGGGGTTGCGCAGCGGCCTGCGACGCGGTAGCCTGTGACCCGTCGAGCGCCACCGGAGGATTGCGATGTCGACCCGCTCACTTTTCTTTGGTCTGCTGCTTGCCTGGAGTCTCGCCTCATGGGGCTGCTCGTGCCCGTGCAACGACCCGTGTGGCCAGGACGTGTCCCAGCAAGGCATGGATGAACGTTCAGGGGCCGACCCGGACGGGAGTTCGATATCGGACAATGCCTCGACCGAAGACCGGACCGGCTCGGGCGACTCCGTTGCCGATACAGCGGCTGACGCAGCGGATACGGGAATCGGCGACGCGCAGCAGGACCTGGCGGGGCCGGACGGAAGCGCCGATGGCAATCCATCCGAAGACCAGATTGGCGACGGTGCTGCGGGGACCGATGCCGCAAGTGACATTGCGGACGCGCTGGAGGATCCGGGTTCCCCCGACGCAGCGGTCGACACCACCCCGGATGTCCCGGACCTGGAACCTGACCTTCCCCCGTGGCCGCCAGCAATCGAAGTCGAGTTCCTTCCCACGCCCGAGGAGGACAAGAACAAGGGGCTCAACTCCAACGTGTACCTGGCGGCGATCGGCCACCCCACCCCCGAGGAGGAGGACGGCTTCGTCGAGGCCATCCATCCTGCAGCGGTCGCCATGAAGAAGACCTACGGCGTTCCGGCCTGTGCCATCGGCGGTATGGCGATCGTCGAGGCGGGCTACGGCTTCACTCGCACCGGGTGGCTGGCCAACAACCTCTTCGGTCTGAAGTATTGGAACCAGACCAATCCGTCCGGGGCCGGTACCGGTCTGGAGCTCTACCAGCTTCGCGGCCAGCCCGACGAAGCGTGGGACGGGTCGGTGAAAGTCCTGGTCAGCTACGGGCCGGACAAGAAGATTTTTGACGAAGACCCCCGGTACGACAACCGCTACTTCGTCTTCCCCGACTACGATGCGTGCGTCGAATACCTGGTCGTGGACCGATTCATGGGCAAGACCTTGTACCCGTTCGTCCTCCAGTACCAGCAGCGGCTGAAGGAGGGCTGGACGGTGAAGGATGCGGCGATCCAGTTCCTGTTCGAGATCGCTGCGCCGCCGGTCCCGGGGCTCATCTACGACCCCTACGGAAACGACGAGTACTATCTCGTGACCCATGTAAACGACAAGGGCAAGGTCGTCTACGGCGGCGGCGGGTACAACCAGAACGGCGGCACCTACTACAGCCAGGTCATCGGCTCGATCATGAAGGAATGGGGCCTGTTCGCGTGGGACAAGGAATGAACGACACTCCCTCCCTTCGCCCTCCCTGCCCCACCTCCCGGGACGGCATCGATATCGGCATCGGCATCGTAATCGTAATCGACATCGCAATCGCCCCCGCCGTCGCTCCGACATGAACCGCTGTCCGGCTCAAGTCCCCTCTTGACACGCGCGCACATGACCCTTTAGTTTCGGGCGACGGGACTTGCTCGACCGCTTCGTCCCCGACGCAGTGAACACTTTGTCGCGAGGTGCTCACCCCATGAACCGTGCCGTGCCCCTGACGCTCCTGCTCCTTGGCCTTGTCGGCTGCGTGGACTCCCTGTCGCCCGGAGGCGTGGAGCCCCCATCATTCGAAACCAAGCTCTCGCCCCTGAAGATCGACCGGGAGTATTTTCGGGACGAGTACGGGCGGTACGTCCTGCTCAACGGCGTCAACGTGGGCGGCACCAACAAGCTGCCCGTCACGCCGGCTCCGGGAGAAGACCCGAGGAAGGAGCCCATCTCCTTCGTTGGTCGGCCGTTCCCCCTCGACGAGGCCGACCTCTGGTTCGACCGGATTGCGAAGTACGGGTTCAATTCCATCCGCCTGGTCGTTCCCTGGGAAGCGGTCGAGCACGGCGGCCGAGGCGTCTACGACAAGGAGTACCTCGACTACATCGAGGCCATCGTGGCCAAGGCGCAGGAGCACGACATCTACGTGCTCATGAACTTCCACGAAAACCTGTTCAGCCGGTTCCTCTACACCCGCTTCAACCGCAACCCGGAGCTGGGCGAGGAAGGCTCCATCGAGAACATGCTCGGTGCGCTGCTTCCCGACTCGAAGACGCTGAAGTACGACGGCACGATCACCGGTGACGGAGCACCCCGCTGGGCCGTCGAGGCCTGCCTCCCCTACAAGAACATCGATGCTCCCAACTGGGGCTCGAGCCACTTCCTGGGCAACCTCGGAATCCTCAGCAACCTCATCGCCGTGGTCAATGCGGTGGACAAGCTGACCGGCCTGACCGGAGGCGACGAGGAGGAGGGCGGCGAAGGGGGCGAGGAGAGCGGCCCGTCGCTCGAGGACTTCCTCCAGGCTCTGCTCAAGAAGATGATGAGCGCCGACCCGCCGATGCTTCCCTACGAAATCACCGAGACGTGCGACGTCTTTCCGTTCACCTCGTGGTGGGACAACACCCTCTTCTCCTACGACATCAACCGTTGCTACGGTGCCTTCTTCGCTGGCGACGCGGTCATGCCTTCGCTCAACAAGTTCGAGTCGGGCGGCAAGACCTTCGAGATGAACGTCAAGGAGTATCTCCAGGGCGGGTATGCCGGTGCATGGGCCCAGGTGGCGAAACGGGTCGGCAAGTACCCCAACGTAATCGGCTACGACCTGCTCAACGAGCCGCCCGGCGGATTCCTCATGCTGGCACTCATCACCATCTACTTCCAGGCCGACTTCGACCTGGGGGCGGTGGAGGACTTCCTGGTTTCTCTGGCCGGTACTGAGACCGGGCAGATCGTGTACCAGCTCCTCCAGGTGCTCAACGTGCTGCCGCTGCTGCCGGCCAAGAGCGACATGCCGCAGTACATGGCCCGCTACGGGACCGAGTTCAAGGCCTGGCTCCAGGAGAACCCGGATGTCTGTGAGGAGGAGACTGACGAGGCGGCAAGGACCGAGTGCCAGCAGGTCTCGTTCGTCAAGCAGCGGATCAAGAAGAGCTACGGCGCGGACGACATCGACCTCTTCGGCGTGCTCGACTTGAACCTGAGCTTCGTAGTCAACCTGGTCGAGCTCTACGACGTCGTCTCCCAGGCCATCCGCAAGGAAGATCCCGATGCCGTCATCTGGCTGGAGCCCGGCTCCGGTGCCCTGGATACGCTCATCGGCGGGACGTTCGGTGACGTCTCGCTCTGGAAGCCCGAATCCATCGACGAGATGGTCTACTCGCCCCACTGGTACCCGGACATCTACCCGTTCCTCGGGTTCAACGCCGGACCGCGTGAGTTCACCGTCGAGGAATGGGCCGACGTGGACTTCCTCGTCGACCTGTCTGCGCCGCTGCCCGCCGTGCTCGAGACGTTCGGCGACATCCCGGTGGTCTACGGCGAGTTCGGGACCTATTTCAACTACAACGGGATCGAGAATTCGGTGGCCAGCGACTATGCCATCTCGGCCGAGATCCTGAACAACTACTACGAGGCGTTCGAGCAGCTCAACATCGGCCGCATGCTGTGGTGCTTCTCCAAGGACAACACCCACGAGGAGGGGGACCTATGGAACTACGAGGACTTCTCGATTCTCGGCCCGGACCACGAGCCCCGGGCGGAGCTGGCCTGGATGCGCCCATACGGCAAGGCGCTCTCCGGCCGCCCGTTGGCCTCGTACTTCAACTCCGACTATCACCACTACGACCCGAAGAAGGGGGAGCCCGACCCGTGGCGCGAGTTCTATCTCTCCTTCGAAAGCAAGGAAACCGAGGCACCGACCGAGGTCTTCGTGCCGGATGTCCAGTACCCCGACGGCTTCTACGTGTGGCTTTCCGACGGCTGGGCCACGTTCGACAACGTCAACCGGGTCCTGTACTACCATCCCACAAAGGATGATCCGGAACATGTCCACGAGGTCATCATCCGACCGCCCATGGAGGGTGCGCAGCGCACCGGCTGGGCCTACTTCTTCCGCGACGGCCAGGTGGTCGTCGGCGACCGACACTAGGAGGAAAGCCATGAGAACCCTGCTTGGAGCCTTTCTCCTGGTGACGGTGATGTCGGGACCGGCCTTGTCCACGGCCGTGGCGCAGGAAACGCCATCGACCATTGAACCGGCCTCCCCCCCCTCAGTCCTTCCCCCCGGCCTGGTCAGGAAGTCCTCCCTGCCCCGCCAGGTGGACTTCACGCTCGAGCTGGCCAACCTGTTCGTGATTCGCAACGACGGCGACTTCGACCGCTCAGACCCGATCTACGACAAGTACGGACAGCCGGAAGGCTTCCTGGCCACGTTCCTGCATCCCTGTCTCGGCGTGCGCCTCGGTGAGCAGCTTCGATTCTTCTATGAAACCGAGATCGGCATGGACCTGTGGAGTGAGAAGAACCCCGATGTCTGGCTCGGCATGGAGGATTCCCGGGGCCTCTCGATCAAGCAGCGCGAGATCTGGGGCGAGCTGACGCTGGACGACTGGTACGTCAAGGCCGGCTTCCAGCGCATGCTCGATGCCACCGGGCTGTTCGTGAATCACTGGATCGGAGCGGTGCGGGCCGGCTACGGTCTTCCGGGCGAGAGCCGTATCGTGGCCAGCTTCGGCCAGTTCCCGGACCAGACGCACGAGGGGTGGACGTGGGGACAGACCTTCGGCGATTTCCGCACGGACGTCCTGCTCAGTGCCCTGGACGGAACCTGGAAGTTCAACGACATGCTGGCGCTCGATGCCGGGGCCTACTACCTCCGGGACGGCTCGCGGGTCGACATGCTGCGGCAGCTCGGGGCCGTGGCCCTGGCGTTCCGGGCCAAGGGGGAGGCGTGGGATGCCTCCATCGGAGTCATCTCCCAGTTCGGTCGTGCAGAGAACTCGGCACAGGCAGCGGACACGGGGATTGCCAATGCGGCCACCGCCGACGAGGCGGGCACCGTTCCGTTTGCCGGTGAAGACGCCGGGCTCTTCGGCTGGGCCGCTGAGGCAAGGGCATCCGGCAGGCTCTCCATCGTGACGCTCAAGGGCGGCCTCGCCGCGCTGAGTGCAGACGACGCGGCCGAAGGCAACGACTCCCTGGGCTTCCTCTGGTCCGGGAAGCGGCAGAGCCGCAGCCTGCTCCTGTCCGAGAACGAGACCCGGGACATCGGCGACAACGTCGACGAGAAGATGGGGACCTTCGACGGATGGTTCTACGAGATGAGAACGGGCCTCCTGTCCGCGGATCTTGGCCTGTACGTGGATCCGTTGAAGTGGCTGACCGTGGGGGCCGTGACCGAAGTCATGGCAACCATGAACCCGGACAATGCGCTCGGCAACCGCTTTGCCGGCTGGGAGGGGGAGATGCTCGTGGACTTCCACCTCCTCGACGGGGCCTTCCAGGTGCAGCTCGTGGGCGGACTCCTCGTGCCGGGGGCAGCCGCCTCTGCGTACGTCAACGCCATCGACGTCAATGCCACCGACAGCCTCTACTTCGGCCAGACGGCGGTTCTGATGTACTTCTGATGTTTATGGAGTTCCGGTCTTGGGACGACACGGTCGGACATCGACCGCAGGCGAGGTGAGACATGAAGCGTCTGAATCTGCTCGACGTGGCCAGGGAAAGGGTCGTGGTGCTGGACGGCGCCATGGGGACGTCGATCCAGGCTGCGCAGCTGAGCCCCGATGACTTCCAGGGCAAGGACGGCTGCAACGAGCTGCTCGTCGTCACACGTCCAGATACCATCCGTTCCATTCATGCCGGCTTCCTGCGAGTCGGTTGCGACGTCGTGGAGACAAATACGTTCGGTGCCAACCGGGTCGTGCTGGCGGAATACGGAATTGCAGACCGGACCGAAGAGCTGAACCACAAGGCCGCCGCACTGGCCAGAGCGGTCGCCGATGATTTCTCGACTCCGGCTCAGCCCCGCTTCGTGCTGGGAAGCGTGGGACCTGGAACCAAGCTCCCGTCGCTCGGGCAGATCTCGTTCGACGACCTGGCCGGTGCGTTTCTCCCCCAGATGCGGGGTCTTCTGGCGGGCGGAGTTGACGCCATCTGCATCGAGACCTGCCAGGACCTGCTGCAGATCAAGGCTGCCATCGATGCGGCCCGCACCGCGTTTTCCGAGTCGGGTATGTCCGTTCCTCTCTTTGTCTCCATCACCATCGAGAGCACGGGGACCATGCTCGTCGGCTCCGACGTCCAGGCTGCGGTGGCTTCGCTCTGGCCGCTCGGCGTGGAAGTGATCGGGCTGAACTGTGCGACCGGCCCCTCGGCCATGAAGCGGCACGTCGAGCAGCTCGGCCGCATCGGCCCCGAGCTGCTCATGGCCATGCCCAATGCCGGATTGCCCGAGAACGTCGGTGGAGAAGTCGTCTATCGCCTCACCCCCGAGGAGTTCGGCCGGTGGGTGGAGGGCTTCGTCCGGGAAGACGGATTTCGTTTCGTCGGCGGTTGCTGCGGCACCACTCCGGCGCATCTGGGAGAGCTGGTCCGTCGAGTTTCCGGCATCATTCCCCCCAAGCGTGCGGTGCGCCGGTCAGGCGAGGTTTCGAGCCTGTTCCAGGCGGTTCCGCTGCGCCAGGTTCCCGCCCCGCTCCTGGTCGGAGAGCGAGCCAATGCCAACGGCAGCAAGGAGTTTCGCGAGCGGCTGCTTGCCGATGACGTGGACGGCATGCTGGCCGTCGCCCGTGAGCAGGAGGAAGGCGGGGCCCATCTCCTGGACGTCTCCGTCGCATACGTCGGCCGCAACGAGTCGGACGACATGGCACGATTCGTCTCCAGGCTCGTCCAGACCAACCGCCTCCCGCTTTCCATCGATTCCACCGATCCTGCGGTCATCGAGGCAGCGCTCAAGCTCTGCGGCGGGCGATGTCTGATCAACTCTATCAACCTGGAAGACGGGACCGGACGGTTCGACCGGATTGCGGCGCTTGCCCGGCGCCATGGGGCGGCGCTGGTTGCTCTGGCCATCGACGAGAAGGGCATGGCCATGACCTCGGAGCGCAAGCTCGAGGTGGCCGAGCGCATCCTGGACCGGTGCGTCAGCGTGCATGGACTCGAGCCCCAGGACCTGGTCTTCGACATGCTCACCTTCACGGTGGCCAGCGGGGATCCCTCGACCCGGAAGGCCGCGGTGGAGACTCTGGATGCGCTCGAGCGGTTCAAGCGCCGCCATCCCGAGGTGCACACGCTGCTGGGGGTCAGCAACGTGTCGTTCGGCCTCAAGCCGGCAGCCAGGCGCGTCCTGACCAGCGTGTTCCTGCACATGGCCGTGGAGCGGGGCCTCGACCAGGCCATCGTCAACGCCCGCTCCATTCTCCCGCTCTACCGGATCGAGCCGGCTTACCGGGCGGCAGCGCTGCGGCTGCTCAACGACGAGAGGGAGACCGGGGGCGACCCGCTCGCCGAATTCATGGGGCTGTTCGAAGGGATGAGCAACTCCCGTCCCAGCGAAGCGCGCGTGCTCGAGGAGATTCCGCCGGACCGCCGCCTGTTCCGGATGGTCGTGGACGGTACGTTGAACGGCCTCCCCGCTCTCCTCGATCAGTTGGTCGAGTCCGGCCGCGACCCGCTGGGCCTCATCAACACGCTGCTCATTCCGGCGATGAAGGAGGTGGGGGATCTGTTCGGCTCCGGCCAGATGCAGCTCCCCTTCGTCCTCCAGTCGGCACAGGTCATGAAAGCAGCCGTGAGCCACCTCCAGAAGCACATGGAGGGAAGCCAGACCCACCGACGGGGGACCCTGGTGCTGGCCACGGTCAAAGGAGACGTCCACGACATCGGCAAGAACCTCGTCGAGATCATCGTCTCGAACAACGGTTTCCAGGTGATCAACCTGGGAACCAAGGTTGAAGTGGAGGAGATGATCAAGGCCGCTGCCGAGCACAATGCCGACGCCATCGGCATGAGTGGCCTGCTGGTGAAGTCGACCGTGATCATGAAGGAGAACCTCGAGGAGATGAGAAGGCGCGGCCTCTCGCTCCCCGTCCTGCTCGGAGGCGCAGCCCTGACACGGGGCTATGTGGAGGGCCCACTGCGCTCCAGCTACGGTCCTTCCGTACATTACTGCCAGGATGCCTTCGACGGCCTGGCCGAGATGGTGCGCATCGAGAAGGCGGCCGGGGCAACGCAGCCGGCTGAGGTGCCCCCCACAGACCCCGTCGGAGCTCCGGCGCAGCGACCTGCCCGCCTCCATGTGAAGGCCCTGGGCGGCGGAGACGAGCTTCCGGCCCCGGACATCGACCGCACCATCCCAGTGCCCGTGCCGCCGTTCTTCGGCACCCGACTGCTTGACGCCATCCCCCACGACGAGGTGTTCTCCCTGCTCAACGAGACAACCCTGTTTCGCGGCCAGTGGAGGTACCGTCGAGGCAACCTGTCAGGGGAGCAGTATGAAGACTTGCTCGAGCGGGAGGTCCGCCCGGTCCTGGCCGAGCTGACCCGGAAGGCCAAAGCCGAAGGGCTTCTCCAGCCCAGGGCGGTGTATGGCTACTTCCGCTGCGTGTCGAGAGGGCGCACCCTGGTCCTGCTCGACGAGGCAGGCGGCCCATCCACACTCCTGGCGTTCCCGAGACGACGGACGGCACCACACCTCTCGATTGCCGACTACTTCCGGCCGGAGGGGGGAGAAACCGACGTGGTTGCCCTGTTCGCCGTGACCGCAGGAGCGATTGCGGCCCAGGAGGTCCAGCGCCTCTACAAGCAGAACCGGTACAGGGACTACCTCCACCTTCACGGGCTTGCAGTCGAGACGGCCGAGGCCACCGCCGAGTGGCTGCACCGCCGCATCCGGCAGGAGCTGGGCATCGCCCGGGATGACGGGGAGGGAACGCAGGCGATGGTCCGGCAGGGATACCGCGGCAGCCGCTACAGCTTCGGCTATCCGGCCTGCCCCGACCTCGAGCTGCAGCGCCCGCTCTTCTCCCTGCTGCAGCCGCAAAGGGCCGGCATCACCCTCTCGGAAACGCTCCAGATGGTCCCCGAGTACTCGGTATCCGCCCTGGTGGCCCATCATCCTGCTGCACGCTACTTCGATCTCGGCTAGGAGGAATGCCATGGACCGCTACGTTTGCGTGAGTTGCGGCTACATCTACGACCCGGCCGACGGAGACCCGACGGCCGGAATCCCACCCGCGACCCCGTTCGAGGAACTTCCCGACGACTGGCGCTGCCCGATGTGCTATGTTTCGAAGGACGAGTTCGACCGCCTGTGACAGGCCGAGGTGGAGAATGAGAGCATTCGGTCAGTGGCTGGTCCTGGTGCTGCTCATCGCCCTGTCTGCCTGCCGGGAGAACGGTCCTGGTGCCGATGCGTCCGGCGGGAAAGCCACTCCTTCCCCGGCGGATGGAGGCACCTCGCCCTCCGGTGCCCGGCCCGCCGATTCCGGCCCTGCGGTTTCTCCGCCTCCCCCCACGTTTGCCTCCCAGGTGCCCGACCTCCGCAAGCAGGTCCGAGAGGCCTCGCTCCAGTCGTGGGTCAAGGTGGATGACGACATCCCGTTCTATCGAATCGAAGCCGCGTTCGACCCCGATTTCCTTACGTATCACGGCCGGATGGACCTCTGGGTCAAGAACCGGAGCATGAAGCCCTGGGACAAGCTGGTGTTTCACCTCTACCCCAACTTCCCCGCCATTTCCGGGGACCTGAAGAGCCTCAAGGTCACGTCGGCCGCCTCACCCGCGACCCCTCGACCGGGCTCTGGGCAGGCCATCGACCATCGCACATCGACCATTCCTCCTACCCGCTTCGAGCTCCCGCTGGCGGAGCCCCTTGCCCCGGGGGCCGAGACCACCGTCACCCTCGAATTCTCAGGCCTGGTCAAGCGCTTCCCCGCCCCCGCAGAGGGACCTGTCGGTGAGCTTTGGAGCTCCGTCTCCGATTTGCTCAGCGGCGGCTCCGGGGATTGGGGGCTGTTCTCGTACAGCTCGGGAATCCTGTCCCTGTCGCTCTGGTATCCGGTCCTGGCGGTCTACGACGAGCAGGAAGGCTGGGACATCGCTGAGCCTTCGGGAATCGGCGACTTCGCCTACTTCGACGTCGCAGACCACCTCGTCACGGTGCATCTGGGGGACGGCTTTGAGCTCGTCACGAGCGGGACACTGATCCCGAACGACCCCAACGCTCCCTCCGAATCCGACAGTGCGCCAACCTCACGTGCCGGGTCCGGCGGTGCACCCGCTGCGCTCACCTCGCCCGACCGCCTGCCCGCCACGTGGACCTTTGCTGCGGGTGCATCCCGTGAATTCACCGTCACGGCCAGCAAGGCGTTCGAGACCTCCACGGCCACGGCGGGCAGCAAGGGAACCGTCCGCATCCGCTCGGTGGCGCTGGCGGGCGAAGCCACTACCCGGCAGCTCGTTCTCGATGCTGCAGTGGACTCGTTCAATGCCTACGAGGCGCTGTTCGGCCCCTATCCCTACACCGAGCTCGACGTCGTCCGCACCGACCTGCGCGGGGGAGTGGGAGGCGTCGAGTTCCCGGGCCTCGTGACCATTGCGGGCATGCTCTACATGGACGAGCTCTCCGAGAGCTTTGCCGACATGCGCCGCACGTTCGAATCCCGCTTCATGAAGGAGGCCGTGGCGTTCGTCGTGTCCCACGAGGTCGCACACCAGTGGTGGAATGCGGTCGTCGGCTCCCACTGCCGCAACCATCCCTTCGTCGACGAGGCCCTCGCCAACTACAGCTCCGTCCTGTTCTTCGAGAGGCGATACGGGGCCGAGGCAGCGCAACGCCAGATCCTGTTCGAGCTCGAGCTTCCGTACCAGCTCCACCGGTTCTTCGGCGGAGCCGACATGCCCGTGGATCAGCCTTCCGATGCGTTCCTGGACCTGGTGGGTTACAGTGCCATCGTCTACGGCAAGGGGGGGATGTTCCTCAAGGCGGTGAGGGACGCCATCGGTCTTGAGGCCTTCTCCGCCGGGCTCTCCTCCTACTACGAGAAGAACCTGTTCCGCATCGCGACCCCGGAGATTCTGGTCACGACTCTTGAATCCTCCTCTCCCCGGGGCGCTCAGGTGCGGGAGCTTTCGCTCCGCTGGCTCGCCGGCTCGCACGGGGACGAAGATGTCGGGCGGCTCGATGTGGGCGAGTTCCTTCCCGTCCTGCTCAAGGAGCTGGACGTCGAGCTGGACGGATGGGTGCTCCAGACGCTTTCCGAACCGGGATTCTGGGAGCTCATCAAGATGGCGGACAACCTGGTCACGGGCAAGGGCGATCCATTCGAAGGAGTGGACTCCGACAAGATCCTGAGCTGGGCGGAAGGGGTGGCCAAGAAGCTTATTTTCGACATGCTACTGTAGTGCCCCGGGGAAGCCCGAGGCGGGAGATTGATCTTGATGGTGGGCGGTGGCGGGGCAGAGAAGTCCGGTCGCGGAGCGGGGCCGAGCCGGACATCATCGGGAGATTCGACTCCGGGGACCATCCTGGCCTCGCTGCCGGGAAACGAGTCGGACTGGCGTGCGGCCGGATACTGCGCAGGATCGCCATTCCCGGCCCGCATCACCCCCTACTATGCGTCGCTGGTCAAAGGTCCGTACGGGCCGGATCCCATCGCGCTCCAGGCCGTCCCCCGGTCAGAGGAGCTCGACGATGCCGGCAGCCCGGATCCGCTCGGAGAGAATGCCCACTGCCCGGTCCCGGGACTGATCCACGTCTACTCGGACCGCGTGCTGGTCATGCCCACCTCGGCCTGCGCCGTCCACTGTCGCCACTGCAACCGCCGCTGGCGCCGCGACGTCGCGGGTCCCTCCCCGTGGCACGCGCTTCTGCCGGGATGGCTCGACTACCTCAGGGCTCGTGACGTTGCCGAGGTCCTGATCACCGGCGGTGACCCGCTCATGCTGCCGGCCGACGCACTCGGAGAAGTCCTTGCTCGCCTGAGGGAGACTCTCCCGGACGCTGTACTCCGCATCGGCTCTCGAATCCCCGTCGTGGATCCCGAGCGCATCACGCCGGCTCTGTGCGCCACTCTGTCGAAGCTCCACCCCCTGTACCTGCACACGCAGCTCAACTGCGTTGCCGAATGCACGCCCGAATCGGCCCGGGCGCTGACGCTGCTTGCTGATGCAGGCATCGCCCTGGGCAACCAGATGGTGCTGCTCAAGGGGGTCAACGACTCTGCAGACGAGATCCTGCGCGTCAATCGCTGGCTGGTCAACCACCGCTGCCGCCCGTACTACCTGTTCCTGACCGAGAGGGTCCGCGGCACCCGCCACCTGTGGGTATCCGTGGCTCGCGGCCTCGACATCGCGTCGCAGCTCCAGCGGGGCGCCTCGGGTCTGCTCCAGCCTCATGTCGTGGTCGATACTCCTGACGGCGGCGGAAAGGTCCCCCTCACCCGGGACCGTGTCCGCCTGCACGAGAAGTGGGCCATCGTTACCGACCTGAAGGGGCGGGAAGTCGTGGTGGAGGGCTAGAACACCACCACCAGCCCGTGCACAATCACCGTCAGAATCGCTCCGATGAACAACGCAGGAGCAAAGGGGATCGTGCGGGACACGTAGATACTGCCGTCCGGGTCGTTCTTCTCGTACCACTCCAGGAGCGCTTCGACCTGGTCTGCGGACAGGCCGTCCGGCGCCAGCTCGCCCAGCCGCTCCCGCACGAACTGCTGCCGCTCCTTCAGTCGGCCCAGCGTCGTGTCGCCCAGGATCATGCCGGGCCTGAGCACAGACGGCGACACCGCCACCTCGTCCGTGGCCTTCAGATAGGCATCGTAGGCGAACCGGAACAGGATGATCGAGACCGCCAGCCAGCCGATGCTGACGAACTCGTAGATGGCCTCGCCGGTCGGATCGAAGAAGAGCGCATACACCGCATAGCCGACGATGATCCCGACCGCAGCCAGCAGCGCCGCCTTCTTCTGAGCCAGTCTCATGATCGGGCGGAACATGAGAAACAGCACCACATAGACCACCGTCTTGTTGAGCTCGATGAACTCCTCAATCCCCACGCGCACGAAGTGACGCAGGATTCGCACCGTGGTGAACAGAGCCAGAAAGATGACCAGGAGCTTGAGCACCAGGATCCGGTTCTCCCGCGTCTTGCGCCACAGCTTGGCGACACCGTCCCGCACCAGGCCCCCCCGCGTCACCCCCGTTGCCCAGGCTGTCTGGCCCACGAACTCCAGCAGCAGCACGAGGAACATCGCCACGAAGGTGTTGAAGAACAGGGCAAACCCGGGAAACCAGGGCAGGTAGTTCTCGCTGTAACACGACAGCGGGAGCGAGAGGCCCAGCAACGCGAAGACCTTGGCGTCCCCGGCCGCCCAAAGCCCAAGCTGCCACAGCGTGACGCCGAGCACGAGCGAAAGAAACCCGTTGATCAGGAGCGCAACGGAGTATGGCATCCCCTCGGTCTGCTGGACCTGGGCCGCCGAAGGAAACTCCAGCCCCAGCCCAATCCAGACATAGCCCCCCAAAATCGCGGCGACGGCAAACCCCAGCCAGACCAGCAGCAGTCGGTTTGGAATCCGGCCATGCGTCACCGCAGCGTAGCCGGCCCGCCCCAGCAGGTGCGGAAGCATGGGACGCAGGTCTCCCCAGGCCGCCAAGCCGGCGAACACGAGCACCACCGGGATTACCACAAGCTCATACGTGGGCAAGCCTCAGCCTCCTCCGTGGCGACCATCGACAAGAGCCTGCCCCGAGCGGAGTCGAGGGGGCCATCGACCATCGCCTCATTCCTTCTCTGCCTGGATCCGCTTGATCACCGGCTCGGGCGACAGGAAGACCGGATACAGCTCCTGCGACTTGTAGTACTTGTCCATCTCGAACAGCCCGGCGCAGATCGGGTCGAACCGGCACACCCCGCACACCTCGGCCTTTCCATGATTCCACGTAGTCTGCCGCACGGTCCCCCTCGGATCCAGGAAGTGCACGATGCGCTCTTCCTTCTTCACGATCTTCCGGGTCTCGGTCGAGGCCCAGGCAAACTCAGCCATATAGCACAGGGGCAGCCGCTCGACCCGGAACGTCCTCCCGGACGCATGAAGCGCACGCAGTGCCCGCTGGAGCGACATCTCGATGTCCACGAGCCTGGGAATCGTGTCCGGAAACTCGGCCACGCGGTCGCTTGACGGATCGAGGTTGTTGAACACGAAGTGCCGCAGTCTCGGCCACTTGTCGACCAGCCAACTCACGACGGAGTCGAGATGGCCGCAGTTGTACGCGTGGATCGTGATGTTCACGTCCACGTTCAGTCCCAGCTCGAAGAAGTGGCCCAGGCTGGCCTCGATGTTCGCAAGGGAATCCTCGTTGCCGGTCAGGAAGCTCTGGAGCTTGGGGTCGTGCGTGTGCACCGAGACATGGACATGCTCGAGTCCGGCGGTCGCAAGCGCCCGAGCGAACTCACGGACCGCTGTCTTCTGACCGTTGGTGATCATCCGGACGTGGATTCCCCGGCTCCGTGCGTGGCGCACCACCTCGACGATGTCCGGGTAGAGGGTCGGCTCACCGCCGGTCAGGATGATGCCGTCGTACCCGCGCTCGACGAAGTCGTCGACCCGGGCCAGCGCATCCTTCAGCGTGAGCTCGTAGGACGTCTCCGGGTTGGAGCAGAATCGGCACTTCTGATTGCAGACCCGGACGAGCTGGATGTACCCGAGATTGGCCATGTCATACTCCGGCAGGTTCAGGAACAGGTTTCAGAACGGCCAGCCCGAATCGACGGGCGGAGTTGATGTGAAGCCCCCTGCAGCTCCCGTCCAGGCTGCACGACGAGCACCGCAGGCTCTTGACGAAGTAGCGGTTGCGGATGAACCAGTCGGTGAACCGGACGAGGTCGAGTCTCCCGTCCTCCCCGTAGGGAAGCGGTTCGGCCCCGACTCCTGCGGTCCCTTCTCCTTCCCGGGTTCCCCCCAGGCAGGGAGGCAGCCCCTCCACCCTGCAACCATACGTGCGGACAAGAGCCCCCAGCGATTCCAGGTCGAGGTCCTTCTCCTCCGCCTCGGAGAGGTAATCACGGGGCAGGATCGCCAGGGCGACCTGCGACGCCCGCTCGGGTGGCAGCTGCTTCAGAAGGGACTCCACACCCTTCTCCGCCGGAAGGAGGTCGACGGCCCCCCGCCCCCGATCGGGACGGGCATCTCCCCCTCCCGCCTGCGGCTCCCGCAGACCGGCAAGGGCCTCCCGAAGCGCCTGGCAGAACCCGTCCATGGGGCAGTAGGGACAACGGTCCCCCAGGCAGATCGGCGGCTCGCACCGATCACGCCATGCCTCGAACATGGCCATTCGCCCCCGCACCTCGTCGTGGAGCTTGTGCGGATCCTGAATGAGATCCTCGTTCCCCTCGAGAAAGCGTGCCGGCAGACGATTTGTCCAGAGCACGATCCCCGTTCGCTTCCGGACTTCGAATGCCCGGCGAAAATGAGGAGCCATCTCGGCTGGATCGTAGAAGAGAGCTTCCCGATTCTCATTCCAGGCCCGGCCGAACGGAACCATGTGCAGCAAGTCGAACTCGTGGATTCCGAGGCCGATGTAGAAGTCCAGGATCTCCCGCAGATGCGGCAGGTTCAGCCGGCTGAGCACGACATCCACGTTGACCACGATCCGGCCCACCAGGTTCTTCAGCCCGGCCAGTGCCTGCCGGAACGCTCCGGGCACACCGACGAGCCGGTCGAAGAGGGCCTCTTCGTGAGCATGCATGGAAAACGTGGCCTCGCACAGTCCGGCGTCGATTGCGGCGTCGGCAAACTTCCGATAGGCGAACATGCGGCCGTTGCTGACGGTCTGCCGCCACGTGTAGCCGAGGTCTCGCCCCAGAGCGAGGAACTTGAGGTAATCCGGATGCAGCGTCGGCTCTCCTCCCGAGAGGATCAGCCGCTGCCCCCCATCGGCGTGCCCCTGTCTGATCTGTCTCTCCACCTCGGCGGACGGAACCGCGCTCCCGTCCAGCGAGTCGGCATCGAGACAGAACATGCAGCCGTTGTTGCAGCGACGGGTCAGGCGGATCCAGACCCGGCGCTCTCGAACCGCGGCTTCCTTGACGTCAAGCTTTGTTTCCATCCTCTCCGCACCCGCACGATTCCGGCTGCAGGAAGCAGGGATCCTGCCGGGGGACGAACTCGTCCCAGCCGTACTTCTCGGGATACTCCCGCCAGGGACCTTCGCACAGATGGAACCAGGTGCATTCGATGCAGCGGGGACCGTGCGCCTTGCCCTCGGTGAGCCGGAACTCCGTGTAGTCATCTACCACGAACTTCGCATCGAAGATCTTCGTCCTGGGGATGTACCGCTCGGCCACACACTGCTCGAATCCGTTCATGAAGCAGAAAGGAATGGCCTCGGTCACCGCAACGACCGAACGGGACAGACCGACCTGCAGCCCCTTCTTCACGAACGGCTCGATGAGCGTCATTCGCGGAGTAACCGAGAAGAAGTTCACCTCGACTTCTCCCACCGGGTGCACGAACGCAAACTGGTACTGCTTCACGCCCAGCCCGACCAGGATCTTCGCGATGTCGACGAGATGGCGGTAGTTCGACCGCGTGATGACGGTGTTCGTGATCACCGGCTGCCCCAGCTCGTGCAGGTTCCGGATGGCCTGCACCGTCTGCTTGAACGCACCGGGAGCATTGGTGAGGTAGTCGTGCAGCTCGGGCACGTGGCCGTGCAGTGCCGGGGAAAACTCGTTGGCACCGGCGGCCACGGTCTCCTCGCAGAACTTCTTGTACGCGAGCATGCGGCCGTTGGTCTGCACCTGGATCGTCGAAAACCCCAACTCCCTGGCGAACCGAACCAGCTCGATGAAGTCCTTGCGAATCGTGACCTCGCCGCCGGTGAACACAATGCTGTCCGCGTCCTTGCGGGCATCGCTGAGCACCTGCTTCACCTCGTCGGTCGTCTTGTTCCCGAACAGGTCGCGCTTGTTTCCCTGCACGCAGAACCGGCAGCGGTTGTTGCAGCCGAACCCGGTTTTGACATCCACCCGCTGGACGATGGGCCTGCTTCCCTGTTGTGTGCTCATGCGGTCTCCATGCGGCCGCCATCCCGCAGCGGGACGAACTCGCCGAATCCGAACTCCTGCGCATAACGCCGCCAGATGCCCTCGCAACCGCGGTAGGCTGCGCACCGCGGGCAATCCGGCCCGTGCACCCTCAAAATCTGGTCAGTCGCTTCCTTGGTTACAAGGCGCAGCGGTCCGCTCCGGCCGGTGGCTCTGCCTTCTGCAGGAGCGCCCGGTCCCGCCATTCCAGGCTCCCCGGCCCGCTTCCCCGACCGCTCCGGCGTCTGCCGCTGACCTCCCTCGGCCACGCGGCGTTCGTCCCCAGGAGGCGGGTCGTCACGCTCCCGCTCGTCCGGCTCGTAGTGGCGGTGCAGCTCCACGAACCCCACGGTCTCCGGCGGCAGCCCCTGCGTGAGGCAGGCCGGAACATCCAGCAGGAACAGCCTGCCCCCCTCCGCCCCCGGTTGCCGAATCGCTTCGGCGAAGGCCGCCACCACCTCGGGATACCGAGGCACGAGCGTCGAAAAATGTTGCTCCCCCCGCCCCACCGGCTGGATGCAGTTGAACACCATCTGGTCGGGCTCGAACTGCTTGAGGAACCGGACATGCTCCACAAGACGCGAGAGGTTCCGGCGGTTGAGGACCGTGGTCGTGACGAACCGCACCTCAGCTCCCTGGCGGCGCAGGCCGGCAATGTTGTGCATCCCAGCGACCGTCTGCTCGAATGCCTTGGGGGTGCGTGTCAGCGCATCGTGCAGCCGCGCATCGGGACCGTGCACTGAGACGAGAATGCTGTTCAACCCCGCTTCCAGCGCCTGCTGAAGGTACTCGAGGTAGGCGAACCGACGGCCGTTCGTGATGAGCCCCACCCGCTGGAACCCCAGGTCTCTGGCCGCTCGGATCAGCTCCAGCAGATCGGGGCGCAGCGTGGGCTCCCCCGCAGTGAACATCACCTCGTCACGGGTCGGAGCCTCCTCCAGAATCCGTCGGGCCTGCGACGTATCGATCTTCGCCAGACGTCGCCGCCTCGATTCCCGGTCATCTTCCATGCAGAAGACGCAGTTGTTGTTGCACTGCGTCCCCAGACAGATGTGAAGCCTCTCCTCGCGCTCCATCCGACCTCCCGGTGGCGAAGCGTACCACCGGCCCCGGGCGAAGTGAAGCCGGAAACACCCCCGGTGACTGCGATTGCGACGACAATGCCGATGCCGTTTGCGATGCCGATGCCCACCCCGACGGGATGGGGGGGATGGAGGGGAACTACTTCTTGGGGATTGGAAGGAGGTCCTCTACCAGAACATCCGCTCCATACGGGCCGCCAGCTCCCTGCAGCTCCAGGTGCCGAACCTCGCCGTCCTTGCCACGCAGTGCCTCCTGCACCGCCGTCAGCCCGCCAATCTCCTCCACGGAGAGATCATCCACCGACAGCAGAAGGTCGCCGGGGACAACGCCTTGCGCCTCGGCATCAGACGGGGAGAGGACGAACTTCACCGGGTAGGACTGACCATCCCAGACCACCTCGATTCCTACGCGGACCCAGAGCCCGCCGTCTCCGCCAGGCCCCTCCAGCGGCCACAGGTCGAGCATCGAGCCCGGGCCGTCTATCCCCACCACGAATCTCCCGAGCACGGAGTTACCCAGGAAGCCGCTCACGTCCACCCCGCTCAGCTTCAGCGTGCCGGCCATGTGGTGCTCCGTCGGAATCACGGCCACGACCTGGTCCAGCGCCGCCATGCCACCGATGCCGATGCTGGGGATCCGAGCCAACGTCGCCGGGTCCGACCCGTACTTCGTCTCGTAGACCCACCCTTCGACCGTGGGTGCGTTCGGAGCCACCTGGTCGAATACGTCCTTCGTGAGATAGGTGATGCCCTGCCCCGTGTCCAGCATCAGCTTGACCGGGTTCTCTAATCCGACATCGACCAGCGTCACGGGGAACTGGTTCACCATCTCGAACGGATGCGTCGCCACAGGCGGGCCCAGGTCGGCCGGAGGCTCGGACGGCTTGCCCTCGCAAATTCGAACCGACGGGACGCTCGGGTCCCTCACCACGTACGACAGGAGCAGGATCTCCTGCCCCAGGAGGCCCCCGATGTCCAGGCCAAGGCTCTCCTCCTGTGCGGCAAGGTCACGCCCCTTGGCCAGCCAGTCCGCAAAATGAAATGGCCCGATGTCGAGATCCAGCTCGACGTACGCGGTCTGCCCCTGCGTGAAATCCAGGTCCGCGAACACCACCTGCGCCGCACTGTCCACGGCAAACCACGTCTTCTTGCCGTCCAGGAACCCACGCACCAGGGCGGTTCCATCCGCCCCCATCGTCGTCTCAAGCGGGGCGGACATGCACGTCGGAATCGGCAGCAAATCCTCTGCAATCACGACCACTTCGAGCGGCTTCCCATCCCGCAGAAGCCCGAGCTCCACTGCGGTTCCAGGCTCCCGCCGAAGCGCCTGACGAACCTCGTCCAGCGTGCTGCCGGTCAGGTCCTCGCCGTCGATGTGCGTGAGCAGGTCTCCGACCTTAACCCCCTGCGTCTGGGCATCGCTGGGCCAGTACACCATCTCCACCCGGAATCCCCCGTCCCGCCAGGTGGGCTCGATGCCGACCCGAGTCCACTCGTCGGCCGGAAGATGCCCCTTGTCCTGGTATTCCCACCACAGATACCGGTTCTCGGTTCCATCCACGCCGACGACGAAATTCCGGTAGAACGGGTACCCCAGGAACCCCTTCACGTCGATGCCGTTGGCCCTCAGCAACGGGAAGAGATGGTTCTCGGCCGGAATCACGACGGCCCAGCTCCACTCGACCGTCCCCTTCCCCCCTTCGCCGGCCTGGATGAGGGGGATGCGCGTCACGAAGCTCTCGTCCGAGCCGTAATTGGTCGCCCAGACATAGCCCGAAAGCCTGGGGAGGCTGCCGTCGTCGATCGCGTCGAACACATCCTGCGTCAGTATGGTCACTCCCGAGCCGGTATCCGCGACTACGGGCACTTCCATGGACGTGCCGGCGGAGAAGGTGGCGTTGACCACAGGGATGGAAGACGGAAGCTCGTAGTGAAGCGTTTCGGGCGGTCCTTCGACTGCTCCGGGGGGAGGTGCGTCGGGTACGGTCTGGAAGAACCAGGCCCCCGGCTCCGCATAGTCCAAGGCGATGAACCGATCGTCGAACATGTCCTGGCCGGCCAGCCCCCCGAGCTTCCAGCCGATGAAAGCCTCGGCCTCCTTCAGATCCACGCTCGAAAGCTGCTTGTTCTCGAAGACGAGGGGGCCGATGACGAAGTTGGCCACCTTCGGGTTGGTCGTGCCGGTCACGTCGGAGTGGGCGTAAGTCCTGGCCGCACCGGTATCCATCACCCAGAGAATCGGCTCTCCCCCCTCGTACGAGCCCTCGACCAGCAGCTGGCCGTCGATGGGGTGCACGGCTGGCCATTTCCCCGCCCAGGGCCCGACCTCGGTGTCCGACGCGTCGGAGATGTCCGGGATGTCGCAGTCCGGAACCGTCGTTCCATCCCCCGAGCCCGCCGCATCGGTGCCATGGTCGTCAGCGACGTCCGTCGCCTCGACGATGTCCCCCGCAGTTCCGTCCCCGACCTCGATGGCCACGTCCACTGCATCCGGCGGCAGGTCGAACGAATCCGAGGCGAGGTCCTTTTCCCCCACGTCCCCGGCCTTCCCGTTGTCCCCACCGGAACAAGAGACCAGGACGACAACCTGTGCCAACGCCGCTACCCACCGCAGACCCTTTCCCATCTCCTCTCCCGCCCGGCCGCCCGTCGCCGGCCCCGAAACCCCAGCCCCGAACCGCACCTCAATAGCACACTGCGCACACCATGCTGCTTTCGTTCTGGTACTGCACCCGGTTGTTGCCCGACGACCCGACGGCCTTGACGATCATCGAATCGGTCCAGTAGGTCCAGTTGGCACCGGCCGAAGTGTGGAGGCAGATGGGACCTGCGGCGGACCAACCGTTGCCCCATCCACCCGAGAATGAGCCCATGTAGCCATTGTGCAGCTTGGTCCAGCCGCTCGCACAGATCTGCTCTCCCCAGTGGATGTAGACCGTCCCCTGGCAGACGGCGCACAGGAAATCGTTGGCCCCGTTTGCATATTGCCCTCGGTTGCTTCCGGTCGTGGCGTTCGCCCGCCAGACCATGCCACCGTCCCAGTTCACCCACCCGGCATTCGTGGCTGCGTCCGACAGGCAGATCGGAGTCGAAGCTCCACCCGTGCCGAATACGCCGGCGATGCGGCCGCCGTAAAGCTTCGTGTGCCCCGGCGCACAGGTGGTCATCCCCCAAAGCGTATAGGTGCTTCGAGGGTCACCCTGCGGCCCTTGCGGCCCGGTTGCCCCCGTATCGCCCTTGGGTCCCTGCGGCCCGGTCGCGCCCTGCGCCCCAGTTGCTCCTGTGTCTCCCTTGGGTCCCTGCGGCCCGGTTGCCCCCGTATCGCCCTTGGGTCCCTGTGGCCCGGTCGCGCCCTGCGCCCCAGTTGCTCCCGTGTCTCCCTTGGGCCCCTGCGGCCCGATCGCTCCCGTGTCTCCCTTGGGCCCCTGCGGCCCGATCGCTCCCGTGTCTCCCTTGGGTCCCTGCGGCCCGATCGCTCCCGTGTCGCCCTTGGGTCCCTGCGGCCCGATCGCTCCCGTATCGCCCTTGGGTCCCTGCGGCCCCGCCACCCCGGGTTCTCCCTGGGGCCCTTGAGGTCCAGCCAGCCCGGTCGGATCCCCCACCCACTTGCCGTTGGTGTCGATGACCTCGTGCCCGGCGTAACGCAGCGTCCCGTTCCCGGCCATGCTCAGCATGGCCAGGACTGCGGGAACGTCCTCGAGGTCCGAGATGCTCCCGGACCAGCAGACATCGGCCAGATCCGCTGCAATCGCGTACCCGTTGTTGCTCACGTAGGCATCGACCTGGGCCTCGTTGAGAACCTGGTCGAGGGCGCAGTCCCACACTTTTCCGTCGGGAGCGACATGAAGGAGCTCCCCGGGCTGACAGCCATAGGCCATAGTCAGAAAGTCGGCATTTACCGCGTGCCTGGACTGCATGGAGTACCCGACGGCGCTCAGCGGTACCCGCGGGAGCTCGGGGTCGCCATCGACAGACACAGAGATCCACAAGTCGTCGTGGAGCTCGAACAGCGGAGGATCGTCCAGCGCCATCGTTTCGCCGAGCAGCACGCCGAAGCGCCCACCGTCCAGAGCGACATCGAAGTGCTCCTCATTCCAGACGATCTGCGGGTCATCCGGCCCGGGATAGAGGAAGAACTCGAGGTCCACGGGGCCGGCCAGCGGCTCGTCGGCAAGATTCACCAGGGTTCCCTCCACCGACACATAGCTCGGCCCCCAGCCGGCAACGGCATCCTTTGCCCCAAGAGCCATCATTGCAAGAAGGACGAGCAGCGCCGTCATCGCCGGCATCCCCGTCAATCGTCCGAATCCAACCGTTCTCATCTCTTCCTCCCCGTCATCGATTCACAATGTGCCGCCCCTACCAGCCCCACCTCAGCCGGTATCCGCCCCCCGACGACTGGACCGTTGAAGCCGGAGTCGTGACCGCGCTGGCCCGCCACTTCCCGCCGACCCCGGCCCCGGCTCCGGTTCCGTGCACCTGTCGCAAGCTCCAGGCCACGGCCGAGCACCCTTCATCCCCCTTGCCATCGCAGTTGTTGTCGATGCCGTCACAGGCCTCGGCAGCCCCGTGATGGATGGCCGGATCCAACGGCTGGCAGTCGGTCTCGTCCGGGTCGGCGTCACCGTCGTCGTCCTGGTCGATACAGTCGCCGATCTTGTCGTCATCGGCATCGGGATACCCCTCGTCGACCAAGCCGTTGCAGTTCTCGTCGAGTCCGTTGCACGTCTCCTCGAGATCGGCGAAATCCTCGTCGACACCTCCGTCGCAGTCGTTGTCCGCCAGGTCGCACGATTCCTGCTGCGGCTCAGCCGCATCGCAGACCCACCCCTCCTTGCCGAAGCACTTCTTCGTCCCGGCGCACACGCCGAAATCGTTCTGGAGGATGCAATCGCTCGGTTCAAGCCCCTCATCAGCCTCGCCGTCGCAGTCCTGGTCGAGCCCGTCGCACTCTTCCGCCATCGGGGTCTTTGCCGTGCACCCGGTCCAGCCCGCCGGCCCGTTGCACGTTTCCTCGCCGTAGCACTTGCCGAGGTCGTTCTGGACCGAGCAGTCCCGCTTGGTACCGTTCAGCTCGAAAGTACAGATGCAGCTTCCCGTTTCCGGCACACACTGGCTTCCCAGGAGATTGCCGTTCCCGTCGGAGATATCGGTGCACTGGTAGTGGGCCGGGCACTTCTGTCCCTGTGAGCAGTCGCTGCCGCAAAACGTCCCGGAAAAGCCAACTGCCAGGCACAGATCCCCCTTGTAGAGACAAGGATCCTCATCGCTGCAAGGCTTGCAGATTCCCTTGCTGGGAGGAACGCAGATGAACGTCCAGTCGGGGGGAGTCTCGACCCCTTTGCACAGCCAGTCCTTGGGACACTCCTCGGCACACGTGATGGTGCAGACCGACTTCCCCTCTTCAACCTCGATGCAATACCCGCTCTGGCAGTCGGCATTGGAAGTGCAGGGCTTTCCCCACTCCCCCCAGTCGGCCCTCACGTCCGTCACGCCCTCGCCCGGAGCGAGCCCATCCGGCTGCCCGAGGCTCTCAAACCCCAGGTCGGGCAGGCTGACGCCCTCGGACGGAGGAAGCTCCGCCTTGCTCGCATCGGCGTCGGAGCCGCCCGTTCCCGCGGCCCCTCCGCCGCAGGACAAGGCCAGTGCGGTCAGCGCCGGGAGCAGGGGTGCATTCAGTCGACGCATGTCACTCACCTCGCAACTTCGATGTGACTATAGCAGAACGGGGCCGCTGAGCGGAAGCGGTGCCCGCTCGGACTTCGGGATCCAGTACCCCTTGGCCCCCTTGCACCCCTCGGCCGGAACCCGAAGCTCGAAGACCTTCTGGGCCGGGCTGTCCCTGGTGACCTCGACGACTCTGGCCCACTTCGGGTTCGCAGGAGAAAACCGATCCATCCAGTGGTGATCGACACGAGAGCTGTCGGTCACCAGGATATTGCCGTTCTCGAGCTCGTCCACTTCGCCCAGAATTGCGGAGAAGAACGGCTCGTCGTCGGTGAATTCCCAGATCTGCTTGGCCTGCCAGGGCCCAATCGCCACGCCATCCTTCCCCAGCTCGTACTCGACCGCACGACTGTATGGTCCCTCCGGCTTGAGGTTGCCGTTGTCGAACACCATGAGGGTACGGTTCTTCGTCAGCTTGGGCGAGTGCTGCCAGACCTGGTACTCCCCCGGCTGCTCCAGCGAGAAGTCCCCCCCCTCGCCAAACTTCCAGTGCAGGAGACCATCCGAACGCCCCATCCCGACCACCAGGCTCTGGTGGCGAAGCGAGACAATCAGCTCATCGGCCAGCTCGTCATAGAACACGCCGTTCCCGTGGGACCAGTCCTTGGTCCCCCCTTGCCCCGGGTACTGCCCGTCCCAGTAGCCCACATCGAATCCCGACGTGTACGTGTAGGGGTCCAGCATGTCGAGGAGCTTCCATTCCTTGACCTTGGAGCCCCACGGAGTCGTCTCGACGATGACGTCACCGACCACCTTGTACGTGGCCGTCCCGCCGCCCTTGGCCGGATAGCCGCCGATGGTTCTCAGCTCCGTGGACATCAGCACGAGGTTGCCGTCCGGTAGCTCGATGGCCGAGTGATGGATCGAATCGATGCCGATGTTGAACGGCGTCCAGAGGTGCACCGTCTCGCCGATGCGATTCAACACCATCAACCGGTTCCCCTGGGCCACGCACAGCATATCGCCCGAGGCCATGAAATGGAAATCGATGCAGTTGTTGGGGGTGTACCACCGCACCTGTCCGGCATCGTCATAGGCCACCGTATATCCCCATTGCGGATCCTGGACCGGGGTCCAGCGCATGAGGCTCACGTAGGTTAGCCCCGGGGCCTTCTTGGCGGGAGCGTAGAAGGTCAGCTGCACCTCGGGCAGATCCTTGGGAACGTTGCCCACCACGTACTCGACGAACGGGAAGGAGGCGTACTCCCCCAACTCATCCTCCGCTTCGGCCTGGAACGTGTAGGTCTTGCCCGGCTTCAGCCCCGGCACCAGGAACTGGTGGAGCGTATCGCTGACCCCGTACGGCTCATCAACGTGCCACGCAGCCTCACCATCGGGTGGAAGAACGGTCAGCGAGCCGCTGGCAGCGACCGTCGTGTAGTACCGGACGCGAACACCCAACACCATGGCCGAGGATTGCTCGACCGTCATGAACTCGATCTTGAAGGGGGGTAGGGGCAGGTCAACGCCGCCGGAGTCGCTGTCCTCGATGACGTCGCCGGCCTGAACGTCCCATGCCAGGTCGGGTGCGAGGTCCGTAGGCCCGCTGTCCCACTGATCAGAAAGGCCCTCTCCCCCTGCCCCGCCGTCCACGGTCCCGAGGTCCACAGCCCCGCCGTCCACGGTCCCGAGGTCCACAGCCCCGCCGTCCACGGTCCCGAGGTCCCCGGCCACTTCGACCGGCGGCACATCCGTCAGGTCCGGCCCCACGTCCGTCAGGTTCGAAGTCGAGTCGTCGCCGCCCCCATCCTGGAGGTCAAGGCCGGGCAGGTCGGAGAGCTCGGGCCACCCGGCATCGAAGACATCCGGAGTCGCCGTGTCGTCGAGGATCGTCTCTTCGCCGATGAGATCGGTGGAAGGTCCGAAATCCCAAGCCGCATCGGAAGATTGACTGTCGGCTGGTTCCGCAAGGAAGATGTCCGGATCGCCCGAGGGAAGCTCCGCAGAATCCCCGCCCGGAAGCTCTGCCCCCCCTTCACCCAGCCCGTCGGCCATGATGTCCGTGGGCTCACCATCTTCAGGAGCAAAGGCATCCGCATCCGCGCCAGGCCCATCCACAGGGTCCGGGTCGCTGGCGTCTTCAGCCCGGACGTCGTTCCCCGAGCGCCCGTCTCCGGTCACACCGTCGCCCGGATGGCGGTCCGGCTCGACTCCTCGTACGTCCCCGAAAGCCTCAAATTCCGTGCAGCCTGCCTCGGGACAGGCCGCCACTTCCGCCCACGCTTCCTGCCTGGGATTTCCCGACCAAGGGTCCCCAGATCCCTGCCCACACCCGGCCGCAACGGACAGTACCAGCCACCCGACGCACTCGGTCCAGACAAGGAACCGCATTCAGCCCTCATGCACGACCCGTAATGAATATGCCCGAATTCGTCGTACTCTGCAATGGCCACGTGGCCCTACCCGGCCCTGGCTGCGCCCCCGTCGTTCACTTCGGCGGAGGATAGGGGTCGCACTCCCCCCAGAAGAAGACCCCGGCCGTCATGTCTTTGGGCCCGGTGTGGAGCAACCGGTCGGTGCACGTCCCGAACTCGCAATCCGAGGTCACCGTCCCGCCCGGACAGGGTGTCTCGTCCACCGGATAGGCGTTGTCCGGGAACTCGTTGGCACCGTTCGAGTACTGGTACCCGGCAAACTTGAACGTGTAGTCCGTGTCGGCCTCCAGGCAGACCGCGGTCCGATACAGCTTCGAGGCCGGAATGCGCTCCATCACGATGCCCGGCCAGAAGCCAGCAAACGACCCTTGCAGCGCAACTACGTTCTGCTGGGCCAGGGCCCAGCTCTTCGACATGTCGAGCAGGAACTCCACCTTCACCTGAGGCGGCTTGCACTGCACGACGCTCTCGGAAGGCGGGCTGTCGACGGGACACTGACCGCACAACCCGGCCCCGCAATTCCCGAAGCAGGCATCGATGGTCATGTCGGTGGTTCCCATGGTGAAGAACCGGTCGTCGTACGGCTCCGTGGCGCACTCCTGGCCTCCGATCTTCTCCTTGCACGACCAGTCGGGGCAGACGTCGCTCGTGAACGTGTAAGCCGTGGCCAGGCCGGATGCGATGGGGATGGTCACCGTCCACACCTCGTCACCGTCCTGGTCTTCCATGGGATGGTCTCCCGGCATTCCGAACGTGTTACCCCCCGCAACCTGCGGCGTCACGATGCCGGGGGTGCAGGACGTGTCGAGGTTGAACGTGACGCTCACCGGGAAGAGGCACGAGCCGTCGTCCTCCGTCGCCGAGGGATCATAGTTGAGCGCCTCCGGATCGGTGCACCCGGGAAGCGGGCCGTTGGAATCCGGCTCGGCAGCGTCGTCCTGCTGCCCCTCCCCATTTCCCCCCTCGTCCCCGGGGTCTCGGGCATCGCCCCCCCCGACCCGGTCGACGGTGCCTTCGGCTTCCGCCAGCCCGTCGGCCGATGCGATCTCCACGGCATCCCCGCCGGCATCTTCAACCTTCTTGGGCGGCTGCACCTGCGGATCGAAACAGTTCGCGTTGCACCCCATGGCCATCGCAGCCAGCGCTCCGGCGACCATCGACCATCCGCCTCCGAGCGAGGCTTTTGCGTGACTTCGTCGACTATCGACCATAGCAGTCCCTCCCGTCCCGCCTCAGAACACCATGTAGAGCCTGAGCCGCACGCTGTACATCTCGTTCGTGCGGGGATTGTCGAACGAAGGCTCCAGGTCCGCATCGGCCCATGCAAGGACCAACTTGGCCTGCAGCCACGGAAACACCACCGGGTGACGGGCCGACAGGAAGGCCTGCCGGTGCTCGTAGTGCCCGACCCGTCCCGTGATGTCGTTGATCTGACGGTCCCCCTCGAGCGTATGGTTGTACCCCGCACCGAGCACGGCGGACCAGAGCCCCAGGTTCACGAAGCCTCCGGCCGAGAACGTGTCGGGGCTTCCCCTCTCATCCACCTTGCCGAACGCATCCACCCGGTCCACGAGCCCCCAGGCCGAATTCACTCCGAACCGCACGCTGACCACCTTCGAGAAGTCGTCCAGGTTCACCTGCACGCCCCCTCCGAACCCTCGCTTCTCCTCCCACTGCAGCTTCCCTTCCTCCCGGTTGCGCAGCTTGCGGTACTCGCCCGCCAGCTTCACCTTCAGCCAGCTCAGGTCCACAATGCCCGTCGTCCTCACGCCCAGCGAGTTGAAGCCGAGCTCGTTGCCGAGCACGCTGGCCACCTCGAAACGCAGCCAGTCGAGCGGATAGGCGTGCGCGGCAGCCTGGCCGAACCCGTCCTGCCGATAGAATGCGTAGTTCACTTCGTAGATGTCCGGCCCGTCGAACGCCCCGACGTCCTCCAGCGTGTCCCGCTCGAGCCCTTCCCCCTTCCGGTACACCTCCCAGGCCTCGAACCGGCCGAACTGGAGGTCCCACAAGTCCCACATGCCGAACCGGATCCAGGCATCATCCGTGTCGATGTACTCGTTGCCCGGGATCTCCTCGATGTGGGCCAGGAGCTGAGCCTTGGCCTGGGCGAAGAACCGCTTGTACGTGTACGTGGCGGTGGCGTCGAGCATGAACCGCCCCTGCATGAGCCAGAACGCCATGTCCGGCTCCCCCTCGAGCTCCCGCTGGCTCTCCTCGTACCCCGAGTCGATCCAGATGTCGCCCCCGAGGTGCAACCCGTTGTCCCGAATCGGCGACTGCAGCCCGTCCTCCGGATAGTATGGCGACGGCCCCAGCTTCCCCCAGGCCTCGAAGCTGTCCATCTTGACGGCCCGCTCACCACCGGCAAAGGCCCCCATCTCCTCAGCGACGGCAGGAATCGGACCGGCAGCCGCAAGAAACAACGCTGCGGCAGCAGCGGCCGAGGCGGACAAAGACGGCCCCTGTGGCGTAGTTGAAGCTGGGGCACCGCCTTCGTCGGTACACCACGACGCTAGGGGCCCCTCCCGCGTGGTCGGGGCTGGGCCAGTCACCGCGGGCCAGTAGTCGTCGGTCAGGGGCCCCTCCCGCGTGGTCGGGGCTGGGTTTCTCGTCTGTTCCAAGTTCATGGAACCTCCTTGCCTTCGGGACCGATAACGAACGTGCCCTGCAGCGGCAGCGTGATGGCATCGGTTCCGACGTACAGGACGTGCTCGCCCTGCTCTACGACCCACTTGTGCTTGTCCTTGTCGAAGTAGGCCAGGTCCGGGATTCGAATGGGAATCTCGAGGGTCTTCTTTTCCCCCGGGGCCAGCTCGACTCGCGCAAACCCCTTGAGCTCCTTGTTCGGCCGCCGTACCTTCGTGCTCGGGTATCCGACGTAGGCTTGCACGACCTCCACCCCTTTGCGCTCCCCGGTGTTCTCCACGTCCACCGCCACGACGAGCCGTCCCGAGGGAGTCACCACCTCGCACGGGATGACGAGGTTGCTCAGCTCGAACGACGTGTAGCTCAGCCCGAAGCCGAACGGGAACAGCGGTGCAATCCCCTTGCCGTCAAAGTGGCGATACCCGTGCAGATACTCGAATTCGGTCTGGTCCTGGTGGTTGCCGAACTCCGGCTCGTCCTCCCACTTGACCGGCCAGGTCTGAACCAGCCGGCCGGAGAAGTTCTCGTCCCCGAACAGCAGCTCCCCCAGCGCCTTACCCCCCTCCATGCCGGGGTACCAGGCCATCACGATGGCGTCGGCCGCCCCCTTCCATTTCTCCATGGTGATCGGGCCGCCCGCCTCCATCACGACCACGGTCTTCTTCGAGACCTTTGCCGCGGCCAGGATCAGGTCTTCCTGGTCGGCCGATAGGTCCAGCGTGTCCCGGTCGCCACCGCCGTTCCAGGCCTCTCCCTCGTCCTGCTGAGTGAGCGCCACCACCACGACCGTCACGTCGGCCCCGGCGGCAGCCGATGTGTCCTTGCTCGTCACCACCTCGACCTGCTTGCCGGCGACGGCCTTGATTCCCAGGTACGGCGTGATGGCGTACGACGGCGTCACGTTGCTGGAGCCCGCATCGCCCAGGCGGGCTTCGTCGGCCCAGGGCCCCACGACGGCAACCTTCTTCACCTTGCCCCTGTCGATGGGCAACGCTCCCTCTTCGTTCTTCAACAGGACCATGCCTCTGCGCGCGGCCTCCCGTGCCAGCGCCGTGTGCTCGGGACTCTCCACGGCGTCCGGATCCCCCTCGTACGGCTCATTCAGCAGCGCCTGCCCGAACTTGAACTTGATCCGGAGGATGCGCTCGACCGCCTCGTCCACGACCTCCTCCGGCACCTGGCCTCCGGACACGGCCAGTTGGAGGTTGTCGTAGAAGAACCGCCAGGGCATCTCGACATCCAGGCCACCGAGCGCAGACTCGACCGTCGTGTGCGCGGCGAACCAGTCGCTCACGACGAACCCGTCGAACTGCCACTCCTTCTTGAGCAGCTTGCGCAGCAGGGTCTGATTCTCGCAACAGTAGAAGTTGTTGACCTTGTTGTAAGCCGCCATGACGCAGGCCACGTCGGCCTCCTTGACGATCATCTCGAACTGGCGCAGGTAGTTCTCACGCAGGGTCTGCTCGTCGACGACCGCGTTGTTGGTCATGCGCGTGTCCTCGATGTTGTTGCACGCGAAGTGCTTGACGCAGGCCGGTACCTGGCTCTGGATCCCCTGGACCGAAGCGATGCCCATGATCCCCAGGAACCACGGGTCCTCCCCGTAGGTTTCCTGCGCCCGTCCCCACCCCGGGTGGCGCAGCGTGTTGACCGTAGGAGCCAGCAGGCAATTGTGCCCAAGCGCCCGCACCTCCTGGCCGATGGCCTCCCCGACCCTTCGCTCCAGCTCGGTGTCCCAGCTCGCCCCTCTCGCCACGGCGACCGGGAAACAGGTCGCCGTCCCCTTCTCCAGACGCACGCCCCGAGGGCCATCCCGGAACTTGAGGCCCCGAATTCCCGCTTTCTCGTTGTCCGGAGTGGCAAACATCTCGGCCCCCTGCGTGAACCCGGCCATCTGCTCGACCTTCTCGGCCAGAGACAGCCCGGACAGCACCGTCGCCACGCCCGGGTCCGTCGTCAGCGTCTGCGCTGACTTGAAAGGGTGATCGCCGCACACCCCCGCACCGCCCGGCTCCTCCTGGTCGGCCCCACCCCGGACATCGAGCGCGGGAGCGACAACGTAGTCCTCCCCCCCCGTGCCCGTCATGCCCAGGTCCAGAGGCGGCCGGTCACAGCCCCCCAGCAAAGCCAACGCAAGCAACATCGGTACTGCCCTCTGCGTCCCCACGTTCCCCTCCGAATGCCAGACAGCGTCACAACTCCCCGGATGTTCCATCATCGGCCGACTTATGACGCCCAAAGCGTCACAACTCCCCGGATGTTCCATCATCGGCCGACTTATGACGCCCAAAGCGTCACAACTCACGGGATGTTCCATCATCGGCTCGTATCGGGCCCCCCCGCGTGACGGCGTCCCCCGTTGCCACAAGCGTCTCCCGTCGCCCCTTCCCCGGGCGGCGCACCTGTGGTACGTTGCGAAAGCGAAGCCGGGCAACAGGCTGAGGCGTTCACGGGCTGGCTTCGAGCAGAAGCCCGCTTCGGACGCCGGGAGAGGGGATGAACGGTCGCCAACTGGCTCTGTGCCTCGCATTGGCAGCAGGTCTTGCACCGACGGCGTGCCGCCAGACCGGTCGCACTGCGGCCGGCGATGCCAATGCGGATGCGACGGCCCCCCTAGGTGCTGAATGTCCCAAAGTGGGCGGAGCCGTCGAGCTTCCCGATTCCGGCTGGACGCTGAAGCTCGTCTCCTTCCGCTTCTTTCGGGACATCGGAACCGACGCCGACGTCGTGCGTGCCGACGAAGGACAGGTCTTCGCGTTGGCCGAGGTGGAATGGTCCAGATCGCCGGCAGTCCAACCCGGAGAGTCGGCCGGGAACATCCCATCTCCGTCCCCCCGGGTCGTTTCGACCGCTGAGCCTCCCCGCCTCTCGCTGTGGGACGGGAAGGGGAATGCGCACGCACTGTTCAAAGCGGCTCAGGAGGCATTCCTCCGCATGCAGCCGGAGGGACGCTATGGCATCCTGCTCGGGGGACCGGCGGAGCGCTTCCTGGATGCCGTCGTGTTCCAGTTGCCGCCCGAGGCAGCCCGGCACGGACTGTGGCTGGCGCCTGAGGCCCCCGTGCCCCCGTCCGAAACTCAGCTTCGCTTCTGTCTGGGGCCTTACGATGTCCGCTGAACGATGCGCAACCCAATCGAGTCGATGCGACGGTTCGGTTCGCCGGTCCGCTGCCGACTTGCCAGGAGACTGACATGTCCAAACGTCCGGGAAGTACCGAATCCGAGCCGATCTGGCTGGTCGACCCCAAGCGTTCGCCGATAGGATTCTGGCTGGTGAGTGCCGGGGGGTTGCTCCTCCTCGCTGCCGCTGTGGCATTGGGCCTCCAACTGGCCTCCACCGCTGAGCTCGCGCTCGCTGCCATCCTGGTCACGGGAGGTTTCTTCTTCCTCTCCGTTGCCATCGTGCTCGGTGCGGCCCGAGGGGGGGCGGCGCTTTTCCCGGCCGAGCAGGTCGTGCGGCTTTTCGGACGCAGCTCCGGGGATGCATATGCGGTCCCCCTGGACCACCTCACTGCGATTCGGGTGATCCGCCGCAGCGAGCAGTGGGGACGAGACGATGCCCCGGTCCTGATCTCATCCGTGGAGCTGGCGACCCGGGCTGGGCCTACGCTGCACCTCCTTGAGTTTGGCTCGCTGGAGGATGCACGCGAGGCCGCCCTGATGTTCCGAACAGTTCTCAAGCTCCCGGTGACCGAGCCTGCGGAGCCGGCCCTTCAGGAGGAAGAGGAATTGCCGGAGGGGGAGAAGGGGGGAGACGGGAGCGCTCAAACCGGGACGGCCGAAGGCGCCGTGGCTTCAGCCAATGAAGGTCCTGAGGCACAGGCAGATACAGGTGCTCGGACCGGGACGGTTGAAGGTGTTGCGGCCCGGTCAGATGGAGATGCAACGGCCGTGCTCTTCCGGGAGCAGATTTCGGTCGGCCCGGGCTGGGGGCTGGGGGTGGCAGTTCTGCCTGCGGCACTGTTCTCCCTCCTCACCGGGGGCCTCCTGCTGGCGGGGGTGAATTCCACCGGAGTGCTCGGCTTCCTGTTCGGTCCCGTGGCGCTCTTCACCGGTGTGGGCCTGGGGGTGCTGTGGCTCTACAAGGCATTCGGGAGGGAAGTCGTCATCCGGGAAACCTCAGCGATTTCGGTCTCGTGCCACTGGGGTCCGTTCCAATGGGGCAAGGCCAGGCTGGATTCCTCCGCAACCCCTCCCCGATGCCGGCTCCGCAGTCGAGGGCCCAACGGGTTCTGCGTCGAGGCACTGGCTGACGGCCACATCGTGCTCATCGGCGTCGGTTCGGGGCAGGGCACCCGCACGGCTCCGGAGAGGCTGTTCGACCTGGCGAGACGGCTGGAAGGGCGTTGAGCAGAGGCCACTCCCAGGAGGAGGAACGCATGGTGGGCTCCTGGCGCAAGGCATCGATATGGCTCTGCCTGGCACTGGCCGCAAGCTGTGGAAGCGGCGGCGGGCCCAGGGACCTTGAAGGCTCGGGGGATGTGCGATTCACGGAGAGCCGAACCGGGAACGACGGCCGCCCGGGGCCTGAGGATTCAGGCGGGGCCGGCAGACCGGATGCGGGAGATGCGCTCCACTTCGACGTCCAAATTCCGCAGGATTCCGGGGGGGACGCCCCGACCGCGGACGCCCCGACCGCGGATGGAGCGGGGGTGGAGATGCTCGACGATGCTGCCCCACCGCTTCCGGATGCTGCGGCAGACGGCCCGGACGGGTCGACAGGAGAAACCACCCCGGGAGACTCGGGGACGGACGGCGTGCAGCTCGATTCCGCCGGAGACGTGCCCGGGAGCGATGGCCAAGATCCGGGTGACCCCTGTTTCGAGAAGGGTATCCCGGTCAACTGTGACGATGGGGTGCCCTGCACGGTCGACGCCTGCAAACCTGGGAGCGGCTGCCAGAGCACGCCCCAGGATTCGGCCTGCGACGACGGCATCGGATGCACCCAGGACCAGTGCGTGCCCGAAGCCGGATGCACCCACGGCGCGGTCGATTCCGCCTGCGACGATGGCAACGTCTGCACTGCGGAGAAGTGCGACCCGGGGACGGGGTGCGTTGGTGCGGGTACGGAACCGGGCCCCTGTACCTGGCCTGGCAACTGGTTCCTCTCCATGGCAAACCCGGTGCTGACGCCCACGGCAACTGACGCGGACCAGGGAGCGGACAACATCTATGCGCCGGACGTGCTCTGGTACGACGGGGAGTGGTGGATGTGGTACGGCGGCCAGGGGAGCGATGGACATGATGCGATCTTCGTGGCCACGAGCCAGGATCTCCTCTCCTGGAAGAAGTACCCGTCGGCATCCAACCCCGTGCCGGTCGTGGATCATGGGGGTGCGAATCACGTGAACGATCCTTCGGTCGTGTACGTGGGCGGCACGTTCTACATGTACTACACGGAGGCCCCCACGGGGGAGAACGACCGCATCCATCTGGCAACGTCCGGGGACGGTCTTTCATGGACCAAGAAGGGGATGGTGCTCGATGTCGGACCGGCGGGCTCCTGGGAGCCGGACCGGGTCGGCCGACCGGCGGTGCTCTACGAGGAAGGCCAGTTCCGGATGTGGTACGACGGGCAGATCTATGGCGTCGCCCGGCATGTCGGATACGCGACGTCGGCCGACGGCTACACGTGGACCAAGCACGCCGGCAACCCGGTCCTCCTGCACCAGGGGGCCGTGGACGTGGACCGGGTGGGGCCGTGGTACGTCCTGTTGAGCGAGTCCGGTAGCGGGACGCTGCTGTTTGTGGCCAAGAGCCCGACCCAGTGGACCTCGGTGGGTCAGGTGTTCGGCAAGAGTGGGGCCCCCTACGATGCCTACGGCCAGGTCACCCCCTTCCTTCTCGTCGACGGAGGGACGGCGAAGGGCATCCTGTTCGGCGGGGCCTCGCATTCGTGCTGGTGCAAGAACCGGATCGCCCTGGCGCTCCCCAACGGCAGCAGCGACAACCCGGGGTGCGGCGGCTGTCTGGTCGGCTATTCGGACTGTGACTCTGCGTGCCAGGGGGCGGGGCTTCCGGGCGGATTCTGCGGGAACCCGGGGAGCACCAATCCCGACGCCTGCTGTACCTGCGAGGGAGGATTCACGGACTGCCAGGGCTGTCTGGCCGGCTATGCAGACTGCAATGACGCGTGCCACCATGCGGGCAAGCCGGGGGGAACCTGTGCCGAGCCTGCCAGCACGGATCCGAGCAAGTGTTGCGCCTGCCTCCCGGACACGGGATGCGAAGGATGTCTTGCCGGAAAGCCCACCTGCATGGCCGCGTGCAAGGCTATCGGGGCCTCCGGGGGCTGGTGCGCGGCTCCCGGCTCACAGAACCCCGCGGCCTGCTGCGCCTGCTACTGAGCCTCGGCCGTCCCGGCCCATCTTCCTTGCCGCTGTGCCCCCCTGTTGGTATCATGCCGACTGTCCGTTGGGAGGTGCAGGATGCTTCGAACCTCGATGGTGGCAGCGCTGTTCGTTCTCGTCGGCCTGGCTCAGTCGGCACAAGCCGCGGTGATGGTGCGGATGACCCTGGACGACCTGGTCCACGAGTCGGACCTGGTCATCCGGGGCACGGTGCTCTCCTCGAAGTCGTTCAAGGATGCAAGGACGGGGAAGGTCATGACCACGCACCAGGTGCGCGTGGACGAGACGATGAAGGGAAGTGCCGTCAACCAGGTCGCGGTGGTGACGCTCGGCGGCGAGCTCGAGGATATCGGCCAGATCATCCCGGGCGAGGCTCGCCTCGACGACGGGGAGGAGGTCGTCCTCTGCCTTCAGTCCGGGCAGCTCGGCTACTCCGTCGTGGCCATGGCCCAGGGCAAGTTCAAGGTGGTGAAAGACGGCCAGGTCACGACGCTGCGCCGGGACCTCGCCGACATTCTGTTCGTGGGCACCAGGAAGGGAAGCGTGCCGCCCCAGGACAGTCTTCCCCTCGATACCTTCCGTGAGCTGGTGCGGAGAAACTCGAAATGATCGGACGGCTCCATCCTTCAGGGCTCCTCGGCATGACGGCCGGAATCGCGCTGGCTGCGCTCGCCTGGGTCCCTGACGCCCTGGCCTGGAAGCAGACGCTGACCAGCTCCGGGCAGCCGGTTCATTGGTCCTCGCCTTGCCACACTTACTACGTCAATGAGGAAGGCAGCCACCAGGTTGTAGACGGCAGTGACCTCGACGCGGTCAAGGCATCGTTCCAGGCCTGGACCGACGTGGAGGGCAGTGCCCTGACCTATCAGTTCGCCGGGGAGACGAATTTCGCCACTACGGCCTATGCCGACGAGCAATCCCCAATCAACCTCGTGATCTTCCGGGACAAGAAGTGGCCCTACACTCAAAGGCCCGTGGCGTTTACCGCAGTCACCTACAACCGTGACGACGGCCTCATCCTCGATGCCGACATCGAGCTCAACGAGCAGGACTACGCGTTCACTACCCAGCCCGACAAGGAGCATTGGAAGATCGATCTCCAGAACACGCTGACGCACGAAATCGGTCACGTCGGCGGGCTAGACCACTCGAACGTCGAGTCGTCCACGATGTTCTTCCACGCCGCCCCCGGCGAATCCTCCAAGCGCTCACTGGATCAGGACGACGTCGACGGTATCTGCGCCCTCTACCCTGCGGAGGGAGCCCAGACCTGCTCGGTGGTCAAGCCGCAGTATCTGTTCGTTGATTTTCCCAATGGCCAGGAGCCGGGCGGATGCTCCGTCGCCGCGACCGCCGCCCTTCTCCGGGGGACCGGCCTCTCGACCGCTGCGCTGCTCCTGGGCTCTCTGACCCTGCTGGCCCTGTTGGCCCGCCGGACCCGACTGCGGCCCCGGGCCAGCGTCTCGTTCCGCACGGCATTGCCGTTCCTCCTGGTCCTGCCTCTGCTGCTCGCACCGACCCAGGCAGCGGCCTGGAACTACTACCTGTCGGCACTTGGCAATCCGGTGCACTGGGACCCTTGCATCGAGGAGATCCCGTTCTGGGTCGATGCCGGCGAGATCGACGAGATCGAATCCGATGGAGAGCACCAGGCCGTCGCTGAGGCCTTCGCTGCCTGGGGCGAGCCGGCCTGCTCACCGATCAAGCTGGTCGTGGCCGGCTATGAGCCCGACCCGGTCGTCGAGCTGGTCGAGGGAGAAACCCACAACGTGGTCGCATTCATCCACTCCGGCTGGTCCATTGACCCCGTCAAGCAGACCTATATCGCGCTCACCACCCTCAGCTACAACCCCAAGACGGGCGAAATCGTCGATGCCGACCTGGCGTTCAACCTCGAGAACTTCGACTTCTCCCTGTGCGGTGAGGGCGAGGAGGAGAGCGCGGCCCAGGACTTCCGCTACGTGGTCCTCCACGAGACGGGCCACGTGTTCGGGCTCAACCACTCCAACGACCCACTCGCCATCATGTTCGTCCAGGACTCGACCTGTCTGGACGACCCGGGCAATCACCTCACCTCGGACGACGAGGAAGGGGTGTGCTTTTACTACGGAGACCCGGCCAACCGTGCGCTCTGCGACTCGGACGCCGATGGTGCTCCGGAGACGAGCGTGGCTGAGCAGGATGGGTCCCCGGGGGACATTGCCGGGAGTGATACCGAGGCCGTCGAGGGAACCGGCAAGCCGACGCCCGATTGTGGTTGCACGGTCCACGCCGAGACGACTTCCCGCTCTGCGGCTGCGCCTGTCGTCGTGCTCGCCGCGACGCTGTTGCTCTGGGTCTTGCGTCGCAAGGTTCCCCTGGTCCGCCGCTGACCGGAGACTAGATGTTGCTGAACTACACAGGAGCCCTCATGGAATTGAACCGCCGCCTGCCATTCGCTTTGTGCCTCGCCGTCCTGTTGCTGCCGGCCCTCCTGCCCGGCCGGCTCCCGCTGCCCGACCTTTTCTCCATGACGGGCCTGACTCCTCGGCCGGCCCTGGCTCAGACGCCGCCTGACAAGGCGCTGCGGACCTGCAAGCAGGCCGACCTGCGCAAGTGCCCGGGCTACGCTGACCTGGAGAAGAAGGCCGCAACCGACCCGGCTCTGCTGCCCGCCCTGGCCCGCAGCGAGCACCGCAACGGCCAGATGGCTTCCCTGCGCATCATGGAGAAGCAGGGGCCGGACGCCAAGGCCATCTCTGCACTGCTCGACTCGACGGATCCGGAGGTCGTGACCCAGGCAATGACGCTTGCCGGAAACACGGGCCAGAAGGAGCTGGGGGCCACCATCCTCGACAAGACGCGAAAAGCCGCGGACAAAGGACCCGAGGAGGTTCTGCTTCGAGGCATTGCCGTGTTGGGAATGCTGCGTCACGAGGCCGCCATGGAGTTCCTGATGCTCCAGGTGGCGTCCCCGTCGCCCCGGGCATCACGGGCAGCCGTCCAGGCACTCGGCAAGGTCGGCGGACAGGGGGTCGGTGACCTGCTGGCCAAACGGGCCCGTGACCCGGCCCTCCCGCTTGCCGGGCGGAAAGCCGCGATCTCCGGCCTGGGCGGACTCAAGACCCAGGACGCGCTCGATGTCCTCGTCGACATCACTCGGAACGAGGAAGGGGAGCTGCGCAAGGCGGCCGTCGTCGCCATCGGGCAGACGGGCAACCGGGAAGCGGTGCCGGAGCTGTTCGAGATGCTCCGGGTTCCCGGAATCGAGACCGAGCTGTTCGAAGCGCTTTCCCGCCTCGGCGGAGAAAAGGCCGGCAGCATGCTCATGGCCGCCTGGGAGGACTCGACCCGGACCACCGAGATTCGTTTTGCGGCTCTCTGCGCTGCCGGGCGGGCGGGCCATGAAAAGGCCCTGGCCCCCCTCCTTCCCCACCTCTCGGCATCCAAGTTTGACGAGCGCCGTCGCACCATCGAGGCGCTGGCCGGAATCCCCGGCGACGGGGCCGTCACCGCACTGCTCGAGCGAATTCGCAAGGGCAACGCTCAAGAGCGTGAGCTGGCCTTCTGGGCCGTCAAGTCGGCCACCGGCAGGGCGCTCGACACGGAAAAGGCGATCCAGGAGTACCTGGAAGCCCAGATCCTGAACGGGCGATGAACGCAGCGGATGCGCCGAACGTCCCCCGCATGAGCGGCGGCTCAGAGGGGTGCAGCCGCCAGGCGCGAGCCCGGACGACGACTGAGGCGTGGCCCAAGCCACGTCGCAGGGAGGAGCCGGGCGATGAACACAGCGGATGCGCCCCTATGGGCCGCCGCTAGTCTTCGGTGGGCCAGACTTCGCAGGACTCGTCCGGACGTGACTGCTCCCGCAGCTTCGCCTCGAGCTCGACCGTCCCCTCGCGGGGCACGGTGACATAGCGCCACCATCGGTCGAACCCTTCCTTCTTGAAGCAGACCAGATGTTTCCCTTCCGTGGCATCGACCTCCTTGAGAGAGGTGCCCAGCATCTTCGTGTCCACGAACACCTTGATGGAATCCGAAGGGAGGATTTTGATCTTGATCTTCCCCTGGTAAATGATCTTCTCCAGCCGGATGGTGACGGTCTTGACCTCGCCCGGCTGAAGATTCACACTGGACTTGTGGTTCTGGTAGTCGGTGAACGAGGACTCGAGGGTATAGTCCCGATTCGATGCGACCCGCAGCTCGAAGGTCCCCTTGCCCATGGCGATTCCGTCAACGGTGACCTCGGCCTCGGCCGGCTCCACCTCGACCTTGAGCGTGGCCGGCTTGTACATGGCCCGCTCCTGCTTGGAGCGTGCCTTGAGGATCTCCTCGGTATCGCTGAGATAATCGGCCTCGAGGTAGAGATAGGCCGTGTAGAAGAACACGGCCTCGTCGGGCTGCTCGAGGAACGAGGAAACCTGGGCAAGGGCGTGTGCGGCCCGGCCGTTCCTCGGGTCCTGCGCCAGCGCTTCCTTGAAGGTGGAGTAGGCTCCCTTCAGGTTACCCCGCTGCACTTGCTTGAGCCCCTTCTCGATGATCAGGTCGATGTCCTCCGCCAGCACCTGGGCCGGCAGCATGCACAGCAACAGCAAGGCCAGAATGGCTCGCTTCATCTTGCTCCCCCTTCTTCAGCCAGGACCGGCGTCGCCGGGTCGGCGTTCCCGCCGATCACCCGATTGTAGTACAAAGCGGCGTACCCTGGCGACTGGTTTTTCTGGAATGCGGTTACGACGATCTGGTTGACCCCTTCGTCGAGGTCGAATTCGAACCGGAACGGAACCTGGTGGCGGTCGGGGGGCAGGTCGCCCAGCCAGGCCATCTCCACCTTGCGCCCGTTGACGTAGAGGGACACGCCGCACTGCTCGGCTGCGTGACCCACCCCGAAGTCGACATGCCCGACAAGGGTCATGCGGGCATCGGCTCCCAGGAAAGAGTCGGGGACGCGTCGTTCCACGCGGACAGCCGGCTCGAGCACGACCCACGTATCGACGAAGGTGGCCTGGGTACCCGGGTTGGCCGGCGACAGCGCCGCTTTCGGAGCCCACGCCTGGACATCCCCGGGCAGTCGGAGGCGGAGCCATTGCCCTAGCTCCTCGAATGCTTCCACCGCGCCGTCGCCCAGGATCAGGCCGGCCACCGGTGCCCGGTCGTGGGGTGCGATCAGGACCGGAAGCGGGGTCCGCACCGGTGCCAGCCAGCGCCGGACGGCCGCTGGGCTTCCTCCGTCGGGTGCCACCGGCAGCTCCTGCGTGCCCGACACGTGACGTCGGCTGGTGACATCCACCACGCCCAGCTCGAACCGCCAGGTGCCGTCCTCCGGGGCCGACTGAGCCGTGAACGCAAACTTGAAAGGCCGTTCCTGTCCCTTCGCCAGGTCGGCGAACTCCTCGCGCCCCGAATTCACGTAGAGTGCAGGACCGGACAGGTCCTTGGCCGTGGCCAGCCCCTTCTCCAGAGTGGCCCGGCCCACGTTGCGGATGCGGACCAGGACATCGACCGCCTCACCGACCTGGAACATCCCGTCCCGATTCCCGCGGGAATCGTCGAGACGGTAGGAGATTGCCAAACGGGGTCGGGGCGATTCGTTGCACCCGATGACCGTCGTGGTCGAGGCCAGCACCTCGTCATTGCCGGCAAGCAGGTCCACGAAGACCCGGTCCTGGCGGGCCGGCGACGAAACCGGCATCTTGAAGCGAAGCCGACAGGAGGAGCCGGCTCCGGGCTCGAGCGTACCGATGAGGCATCCCCGGCGGTCGAGGCGGCTTGCCTCGGACTCGGTCCGGACGTGCAGCCGGGGCACGGTACGATCCCCCCGGTTGTAGACCGACACCAGGATGGCCCCCTCATCCCCGCCCGACAGCCACTCTCGGTCCGGCCGGGCCGAGAGCTCGAGCTGCGCATCGGCCGGAACCTCACCGGCGGTCCATTCCTTCCCCTCCGTCAACGCAAGCTCGCCAATGACTTCTTCTTCCCATTCGGCCAGCTCCTGGAGCAGGGGCAGTGCCTTCTCGAGCATGGCCGACGCGGTCCGGGCCGGTGCGTAGCTCAGCACCGACCAGGCCAGCAGCACCTCGTGGTCGATGAACACGGCATCGTAGTCGTCCGGATCCGGCTCCTGCTGGTCTTCCACGTAACGCAGGAAGAACACAGACGGGTCCTGCACCGGGCGGGCCGACGTACGCCCCAGGTGATACGGCAGCGCCCCTTCCCCGACGAAGCCGTCGGCAAACGACGGAAGGCGAACCCCCTTGGTGGCTCCCACCCGCCGCAGTTCCACGTGCGGCTCGATGCCCGCCCCCTGGATCGCCTCCATGTCCGGCCCCACGTACTGGGCCACGGTGAGCTTGAGAGCGCCCCGTTGCAGCTCGTTGACGTACTGCACCGACCCCTTGCCGAAGGTCCGCTGGCCCATCACCAGAGCGCGGTTGCGATACTTGAGCGCACCAGTCACGATCTCCGACGCGCTGGCGCTCCCATGATCCACCAGCACCACCAGTGCGCACTCCTCATAGCGGTCGCCGGTCTCCGATACGTCAGTATCCTGCCCCGTACGGACCTTCTCCACCGTGGTCACGACGTTGCCATCCGGGAGGAACAGGTCCGCCAGCTGGATAGCGCTCCCCATGACTCCGCCCGAGTTGCCCCGAAGATCGAGCACCACGCCGGCCGGCGCATGGTGCGGCCATGCCGCATCCAGGTACTTCCTCACCTCGTCTGCCGTCGACTGCTGGAAGTTCTTCACCCGCACGTAGGCGGTGACCCCGTCGAGATTCGTGGCCACGACGCTGGCCACCTCGATCACCTCGCGGGTCAACGGGACCGGCCGAGGCTCTGCCTCCCCTTCCCTCTCGATCCAGAGCGTCACTTCCGTCCCCGGCTTGCCCCGAAGCCGTGCCACCGCCTCGTTGACCAGGAGGTTGACCGTGCTCTCCTTGTCGATGCGCGTGATCACGTCCCCCTTGACCAGGCCGGCCCTGGAGGCCGGCGTCCCCGCCATGACCGACATGACGGTCAACTTGCCGTTGCGCACCGAGATCACGATGCCCAGGCCCCCGAACGAGCCCTCGGTGCTCAGCTTCATGTCCTTGTACTCGGTCTCGTCCAGGTAGCTGGTGTGCGGGTCGAGCACGCTGAGCATCCCCCGGATGGCCGCATCCTCGAGCTCACGGGCTTCCTTTTCCGGGGGGGAAAACGTGGCAAAAACATCCGAGATCTGCCAGACCATCTGGAACAGATCCTCCACGCCGCCGATGTCGAATGTGACCGCCCGCCCGCGCATCCTCACCTCGATGCGGTCGGGGAGCGCCTCGGACGGAGTTGCCCCTTCCTCCAGATCCACGGCGGGGGCAATCAGCACCCAGTCATACTGCTCGGCCATGCCCTGGAGCGCCGCCAGCAGCATCCGATGCGGCTGGAGACGGCCCTGGAACGCATAATGCTCCCGCAGCAGGCTCGCAGCCATTCCCAGCTCGACGAGCGGGTAGTCCGCCGGCGACACCGCATCTTCCTGATCCCCGGCGTAGCGGAACGCAGGCCCGCGGTCCGGGTAGTCCATGAGAGCAGCCAGAATCCCGGCAGCCAGGAAGCAGGCCGCTGCCACGGTCATCCGGACATCGGGGAGCCGCAGGCTCATCCCCTACCCCTTGACCGAGCCGGCCGTCAGCCCGCCGACCAGGTTCTTCTGCAGCGCAAAGAACAGCGCCATGACCGGAATCGACACCAGGACCGATGCCGCGGCAAACAGCTCCCACTGGATCTCCTCGCCGACATACTTCTGGATCTCCACCGGCAACGTGTACGCCAGCGGATCGGTCATGAAGGTGTAGGCCAGCAGGAACTCGTTCCACGCCGTCATGAAGCTGAACAGCGCGGTCACCGCAATCGCCGGGGCTGCCAGCGGCAGCATGATCTTCCAGAAGATCAGGAACTTGCCGGCCCCGTCGATGACAGCGGACTCCTCGAGATCCTTGGGAATGGTGTCGAAATAGCCCTTGAGCATCCAGACGCAGAACGGGATTGCCGTGGTGCTGTAGACCAGGATCAGCCCCATCTGGCGGTTGAGCAGCCCGAGCTTCTGCATCACCACGTACAGCGGGATCATCATCAGGATCCCCGGGAACATCTGCGAGACGAGGAACGACAGAAGCCCCGCCTTGCGCCCTGGGAATTTGAACCTCGAAAACGCATAGGCCGCGGTGCAGGCCAGGATGATCCCCAGCACCGTCGTGGCCGCAGAAATCACGATGCTGTTGAGCAGATGATGCCCGAACACCCACGCCCCACGCTCCGAGCGAGTGACCACCGTGATGAAGTTATCCAGCGTCGGAGACGAAGGCAGCAGCGACAGGGTGGCCAACCCCTTCCGGTCCCCCGAGAACGCCAGCTTCAACACGTATAGCAGCGGCGTAAGCGTCAGCAGGGTAAACACCGCCAGGAACAGGTTGGTGGCCACAATGGCCATGATTTCCCTTCCCCGATGTCTCATTCGAATGCCCCCTGCGTGGCCCGGGTGACCCGATTGGTCACCAGAGTATACAGAAGCAGGATCACGAAGATAAGCACGCAATAGGCCGCGGCCACCCCGTACTGGTTCAGCTCGGCGAAGAACCGGTAGGCCTCGGTGATCAGGATGTTCGTCTTGTTGTCCGGCCTCCCCCGGGTCACGAGGAAGATGATGTTGAACATGTTGAAGGTCCAGATGGTCCCCAGGATGATGGCCGGGAACAACGCCGGCTTGAGCAGCGGCAGCGTGATGAACCGGAACTTCTGCCAACGGCTCGCTCCGTCCATGTCGGCTGCCTCGTACAGCTCGTTCGGGATGCTCTGCAGAGCCCCCATCGAGACCACCATCATGAAGGGGAACCCCAGCCACGTGTTGGTGGCAAGCGCAGCAAAGAAGTTGGTCCAGAAGCTCGGGCCGAACCAGGACACAGGCTCCAGCCCCACCGCCTCCAGCATCAGGTTGATTGCCCCCATCTGCGAGGTGAACATCCACTTCCAGACCAGCGCTGTGATGTAGTTCGGAACCGCCCAGGGAACGATGAGTAGCACCCGGAACAGCCCTCGCAGCCTAACCCGCTGCCCCACCAGGATCAAGGCCAGGAACAACCCGATGACCACGTGGAGCACGACGTTGCTCACCGTCCACAACACGGTCACGCCCAGCGTGAAATAGAAATTCGTGTCCGACTCCGCAGACGGGAACAGGATGTCGCGGAAGTTTTCGATTCCGACGAACTCGTAGTCCGTGTTGAAGAACCCGAGCCCCACCCCCATCAGGAACGGCACCAGCACGAGCACGACCATGCCGACCATCGCCGGGGCCACGTAGGCATAGGTGCCCGGCATCGTCGAGATCCCCTGCACGAGGTCGCACAGAGGGAGAAAGACCAGGCCGCAGATGACCAGGACGATCAACAGCACCAGCACCGTCGGGAACGTCCGATCCAGCGCAACCTGTGCGGCCACCTGCGCCGACTCGAAGCAGAGCAGGCCCCCGCCTGTCAGGGCCACTTCCCCGCCCGAGCTGCCACCATCCCTGCCCGAGCTGCCACCTTCCCCGCCCGAGCTGCCACCTTCCCTGCGGGACAAGGCATCTCCCCCGCCGGCCAGAACCTCGACCCCCTCGGCTGGGGCCCGGAACACGTCGGTCCAGACAACATCCAGCTCGGCCACGGCCCCCGGGTCGTGCGGAAGCACCCGGTTGACGAACAGCGTGGCGGCCGAATCCCGAGCCAGCAGGAAGGAATCCGCCTTGGCCCCCTCGTCCCGGGCCACAAGCCCTCCCGTCGCCAGGAGCACCGCCGTGGCCGCTCCGGCAAACGATACCAGGGGCCGTCCCGATACCCGGAACAGGGCGAGGAACAGCCCGGCAAACACACCCACGAGCGCTGCCGCGACCGGGAAGGCGGATGGGGCCGCCGGTGCCTGCTCCATCTCCACCGCCGCAAGCCCCGCAAAGCCGTCCGTACCCATGACCGGCCAGGCCGCGACCACGCGCCCTGCCGCCCGCCAGACCAGGGCCTTGCGCCCCATCCGGTCCAGCAGATCCGAAGCCACGGCCGAGGGTTGACGGTCCAGGCTCGCGCACAGGGTGACCAGCTTCTCGTCGTCCGCCCCCTCGGCCTGTTCCCCCAACGAAACCGCCACGCGGGCAGGCCGGGACACGTTGAGCCCGGGGACCACCTTGCCCCGCTGCACGAACATCAGCCGGAGCGCCCCGGCATCCGCCAGCAACGGCCGCTCCTTCTCGAACACGGCCGTGACCGCAGCCGCTTCCTCGCTGCGCACCAGCGATGCAAGCTGCAAGGCCGACGAAAGCGCCCGGAACTCCTCGGTGCGCCGCTCCTGACCCGCTCCCACGTACCGCTGCACCCCGAGCCCGGCCAGCGCAGCCACCGCGGCCAGCAGGAGAGCGGCAATCAGACAATGGTGCAGTCCCGGCCGTTGCATGTCCTACTTCGTCCCCATCGTCGAGATGTCGTGCTCCACCTTGGCCTGCGCCTCGGTCAGCGTCGTCCCCACGTCCGCCCCGCCGAACACCGCGTTGCGCAATGCATTGTCCACAGTCGACCAGACCGCCTGCATCTCCGGCCTCGAGCTCATGATCACCGTGCTCTCCGCCTGGCGTCGGAAGACATCCAGGGCCGGATTGGCCTTCCCTGCGAGCTGAGCATCTTCGTAGACTTCCAGGTTCGCCACGAGCTGGTCCCCTTCCAGGTACCGCACCCGAGCGGCCTCGCTGCTCACCAGGTACCGCATGACCTGGAATGCCGCCTCCGGATTCTTGCTCCCCGCAGACAGGAAGACCCCCTCCGACCCCAGGAACGGCTTCATCGGCTTGCCCGGTGCAACCTCCGGAAGCAACGCCACCCCATAGTCGACGCCGGCATCCACCTCCCCCAGGAACCAGGGCCCCTTGATCACGAATGCCGCCTTGCCCGAATTGAACAGGAACGTCCCCATCATGTCGTTCAGGTCGGGCAGAATCCCCGCCGACGTGAACAGCTCCCGCACCAGATCCACCGATGCCCGGAACTCCGGCGTGTCGATATGCGCCTTTCCCTGGTCGTCCAGGATGGTCGCCCCGAATGCATGAGCAAAGCCCGCATGGTTGTAAAGGAGACCCGCATCATAGACCAGCCCGTGCGTGCGCTCCTCCCCCTCGCCGCCCGCAGCCTGCACTTCCTTGCCGATGCGGATGAGCTCCTCCATCGACCTGGGCGGCTCCTTCACCAGCTTCCGATTGTAGAACAGAGCATGAGACTTGAACGCCAGCGGCAGCCCATAGAGCGTCCCGTCGTAGGCCAGCGCCTTGACCGTGTCCGGAAGGAACTTCCCCAGGTTGTCGAAGCTGTCATACTTCTCCACGTAGCTCGACAAGGGGGCCAGGATTCCCCCCTTGAGCAGCCAATCTCCGATATTGTTGTGCGCGTACACGAACAGGTCGGGCCCCGTCCCTCTCGGAATGGTCACGACGATCTTGTCGCGCAGCGCCGAGAAGGGCACCTCCTGGACGTCCATGTCGAACCCGGGGAAGCGAGTCGAGAACTCCTTGAGCACCTTCTCGAACGCATCCTTCTCCCGCCCCCGGTACGCATGCCACACCACGATCCTCACCGCCGGCGACGGCTCCCCATACGTCAGCTCAAATTCTTTGTGTTCCGGGGGGGTTGCCGCTCCGGCGGCATTTCCGGTGCCTTGGCCGGGGGCCGCGCCGGGGGGTGTTTCGCCGGATCCTCCGGGGGCATTTCCGGTGCCTTGGCCGGAGGCCGCGCCGGGGGGTGTTTCGCCGGGTGCTCCGGGGGCATTTCCGGTGCCTTGGCCGGAGGCCGCGCCGGGGGGTGTTTCGCCGGGTGCTCCGGTGGCATTTCCGGTGCCTTGGCCGGAGGCCGCGCCGGGGGGTGTTTCGCCGGATCCTCCGGTGGCATTTGGCTCACTGCCCACTGCCGCCTGCCCGCTGCCACCCATGCCGTTCAGTCTCTTCTCCAGCGAGGCCAGCCTCTCCTCAAGGGCTGCGATACGGGAATCCGCAGGGGCGACGGCCGCCTTGTCGGCCAGCTCGGACAGCTGCGTCCTGCGGACCTGCGCCGACTCTTCCCGGCCGCACGAGGCCGCCAGCGCCAGTGCGAGAGCCCCCAGCACCGCCCCCACCCGCATCACCAACACGCTCCGGTCCTTCATGCCCGCCCCCGTCCACTCGTGCTCCATGCGCCGAAGATTGCTTCTCATCACGACTCCTTTGAGGCATCGATGAGGAGGTTGGTGCCGTCGGATCCGAACAGGTGGATCGCCTCGACGTCCACGCCGAACGTCCCGACCTCCCCCTCGCTGGCCGTGGACGCGGTCGGGTCCAGCCGGGCCGTCACCTGCTTGTCCGCCACCCGGAAGTAGACGAAGCGCTCGGAGCCGAGGTGCTCGATGACCTCGACCTTGCCCTCCAGGCGGCCGTGCGGGCGGTCCGCCCCAACGCCGGCTCCGACGAGGGCCCCTGCGGACAGGTGCTGCGGTCGGATTCCCACGGTCAGCTCCCGCTCCTCGTTGCCGAGCCGTGCCTTCTGGGCCGCCGTCGGCACCAGGTGGAGCCCGCTCCCGACGATGGTCCGACCGTCGTAGCGGGCCGCCAGCACATTCATCGACGGCGAGCCGATGAACGTCGCCACGAAGAGATTCGCAGGCCGGTCGTACACGTCGAGCGGCGTTCCGACCTGCTGGATCCTCCCGTCATGCATGATCACGATCCGGTCGGCCAGCGTCATGGCCTCGACCTGGTCGTGCGTGACATAGATGATTGTGGTCTGGAGACGGTTGTGCAGGCGGCTGATCTCGACCCGCATCTGCACGCGGAGCTTCGCATCGAGGTTGGACAACGGCTCATCGAACAGGAACACCTTGGGGTTTCGCACGATGGCCCGCCCCATGGCCACCCGCTGGCGCTGGCCCCCGGAAAGCGCCTTGGGCTTGCGGTCGAGCAGATGGTCGATCTCCAGGACCTTGGCCGACTCGACCACGCGGCTCCGGATCTCTTCCCTCGGAAGCTTGCGCAGCTTCAACCCGAAGGCCATGTTCTCGAACACGGTCCAGTGGGGATAGAGCGCATAGTTCTGGAACACCATGGCGATGTCTCGGTCCTTGGGCGGAACGTCGTTGACCCGACGGTCTCCGATGAAGATGTCCCCCTCCGAGATCTCCTCCAGACCGGCCACCATCCGCAGCGTCGTGGACTTCCCACACCCGGACGGACCGACCAGGACGATGAACTCCCGGTCGTTCATGGTCAGGGAGAAATCCTTGACCGCGACGAAATCGGTGTACCGCTTCCAGACGTGCTTCAGGACGACCTGTGCCATGTTCTCACCGAGCCGTTTGCCGAACATCGGCAGCCAGTATAGTCGCACCGCCTTCCAGGTCAATCGGAAAGGGGGCCGCAATTCTGGCTTTCCGCTCCGCCTCGAATCTGGCAGAATCGCAGAAGTTCCGGGGTACCCCGGGTTCCCGAAGTGGAGCCCGGGCCCAGCCTTCACCCCCCGGGCCGGGAGTCGACATGATCGCCCGCCTGCTAGCGTTCGTCATCCGCAATCCCCGTCTGGTCGTGGCCCTGAGCTTCGCCTTCACCCTGGCCTTGGGAAGCGGAGTGATCCGTCTCCAGATGGACCCCTCCATCAAGAACCTGCTGCCCGAAGAGCTCAAGGAGTGGCAGAACCTCCAGAAATTCGAGGACATGTTCACCGGCTCCGAGATCGTGCTCGTTGCAGTTCCGGTCGACGACCTGTTCGACGGCGAGACGCTGTCGAAGCTCCACCGCCTCCAGACCGAGCTCGAGCAGATTCCCGACGCCTACCGGGTGCTGTCGCTCTTCACCGTCAAGCACCTCGAGGCGAGCAAGGGCAACTTCAAGCCGGTTCCACTCATCGATCCCGAGGCCCCCCCGACGACCGAGAAGGAAAAGGAGCTGACCCGGGCCCGCCTCCGGGACGAAATGTACGTCGGCAACATCGTCTCAGCCGATCTCAAGTCGTTGGCATTCATCGTCCTTCCGACTGCCAAGTTCATCGACGTCCGGATGGCAGCGGATGCCGAGCGGGTTACCCGGGACGTGTTCGGGGACAAGGCACTGATCACCGGCCTGCCGGTCACACGCGATGCCGTGCTCGTCGGCATGCAGAGCGACATGCGCACCTTCCTGCCCATCGGCATCGTGCTGATGATCATTCTGCTGGTGTTCAGCTTCAACACCTGGCTGGGCACGGTGCTGCCTCTCGTCGTCGTGGTGATGAGCGTCGCGGCCACCTTCGGGCTCATGGGCTATCTCGGCGAGAAGATCATGATGGTGACGGTGATCATGCCGGTCATGCTCATCGCCGTGGCCAATGACTATGCCATTCACCTGGTGGCCCACTACCTGGGCCGGAGAGGACGGGACCCGGAGGGCGACAGGCGCGGGCAGATCTTCCAGGTCTCATCGTCTCTCGGCCCGCCCGTGCTGGCGGCCGGCCTGACCACCGTGGCCGGATTCCTCACGCTGACCACCCATGTCATCCCGTCGGCCCGGACGGCCGGCCTGCTGTCCGCATTCGGCGTGGTGATGGCGTTCGTGCTCAGCCTCACCTTCGTGCCGGCCATGATGGTCCTGCTCAAGCCCCCCTCCAACGTCGCCCGCGAGTTTGCGTCCGGACTGACCGATCGCCTCCTCGCATGGGCATCGCAGGCGCTTCGGAAGCACGGAGGCAAGCTGGTGGCCGTCACGGCCGCGCTGGGAGTGGTCGCCATGACCGGGATTCCCGACGTTGTGGTGGATACCGACCCCGTCCACTACTTCGCCGAGGGAACCCCCATCCGCTCGGCCAACGAGTACGTCAACAAGGTGTTCGGCGGCTCGGCACAGATCAACGTCGTAGTGCAGGGAGATCTCAAGGATCCCGGCCTGCTCCGGCGCATGCAGCAGCTCGAAGAGTTCCTCGAGCGGGAGCCCATGGTCTCGAGGACCCAGTCCATCATCGACCCGATCCGACGGATGAACCGTGCCTTCCACGACGACGACCCGGCATGGGAGGTGATCCCGGACAACCGGGAGGCGGTGGCCCAGTTCCTCCTGCTCTACTCGTTCCAGTCCGACCTGTCCGACTTCGACCACATGGTCGACTTCCCCTACACGCACGGGCAGTTGTCGGCCCGGGTGAACACCACCAGCTCCAACGGCTTTCTCAAGCTCGTCTCCGACACGGAGCGGTTCATCCGGGAGAACCTGTCCGAGAGCGAGTTCCCCATGGTCACCGGCTTCGTCTCGGTCCTCGGTGTACTGGTCAAGCTCATCGTCCGCGGGCAGCTCATCAGCATCGGAATGTCACTGACGCTGATCTTCCTGCTGACCTGCCTCTTCTTCCGTAGCATCGTGGCGGGAATCTGGGGCGCGCTGACCCTTACCTTCGCACTCGGGATCATCTTCGGACTGATGGGCCACTTCGGGATCGAGCTGAACATCGCCACCGTGATGATGGCCAGCGTCGTGGTCGGCGTCGGCGTGGACTACGTGATTCATTTCCTGTGGCACTACCGGGAGAACCTGTCGCTCACCGGCGACCCCTGGACCGCGGTCGAGCGCACGCTGTCGGCCTCGGGCAGAGGCATCGTGGTCAACGCCCTCTCCGTGATCGTCGGCTTCTGCGTCCTGCTGGCCAGCTCCTTCCTGCCGGTCATGTTCCTCGGGTTCATGCTCACGTTCTCCATCGGGATCTGCCTGCTGGTGGCCCTGACCGTGGTCCCCGTCCTCGTGGTCAAGCTCAACCCCCGATTCGTGCGGAGGCACGTCGAAACCGAGGCCGACCTCCCCGTCCCGGCCGGCCTCGACCGGGAACCAGGACGAGTCAGCCGCATCGTCACCCGCCTGCTCCAGCTCTCCATCGCCGCCGGAGTCGCTGCGCTGCTCTACCTGGCCGTGGCTGCCCTCGTGCGATGGAGCGACGGCCTGCCGGAAGGGCTGACGTTCTGGTCGGAGGTCTGGCGCCTGATCCTCGACAACCTCAGCATCGTCGTGGCCCTCTACTGCCTGATGTGCGTCAATTCCGCCGGTCTGGCGGAGTTCAGGTTCCGCCGTGAGTTCACCCAGGCCTTCCTTCGAGCCGTCGTCATGACGCCGCCCGTGATGATCGTGGCCTGGGCCAGGAAGCCGCACGCAGGACAGTAGGCACCGCCGGGAGCATGTCGTGCCGGCACGACGGTCGCAGATGCCCGTTGTACCTGTCGCCTCATTCCGATTGTGGGGGTAATGCCCGTTGAACCGGGCGCTCAGGGGGCCAGCTCTTCCCGTCCGATGAGCTCCAGGAACGCCCTGACCACGGCCGGGTCGAACTGGAGCCCCGAGTTCTCCACGATCTCGCGCAGCGCCTTGTCGTCCTGCATGGCATCCCGGTAGGGGCGGTCCGACGTCATGGCATCCCACGCATCGGCCACGGCAATCACGCGGGCAACCAGCGGGATCTCGGCACCGACGAGCCCCGACGGATAGCCGTTCCCGTCGAACCGCTCGTGGTGGTGCAGAATGGCCCGGCTCGCCTGCCGCATGAACGCAAGCTGCCCCAGGATGTTGGTCCCGAACGTGGGGTGGTGCTGCAGCTCGCCCCGCTCCTCCTGGGACAGCGCAGCCGGCTTGTTCAACACCATGTCCGGAATCCCGATCTTGCCGATGTCGTGCAGGAGCCCGGCCTGGCGGATCGTCGCCATCTCCTCCGCCTTGAGCCCCAGCCGCTCCCCGATCTGCACGGCCAGCCCGGTGACCCGCTCAGAGTGACCCCGGGTATAGGCGTCACGCGCCTCCAGCGCGTTGGCGAGGCTGCTGATCGTCTGGTAGTAGACCGCCTGCTGTCGCTCCAGCATCTGAGCGTTTCGAATGGCAATTGCGGCCTGGGACGCAAAGGTCGAGAACAGGACGAAGCTGGCCTCATCGAAGCAGCCCGGCTCCTCCCCTTCGGCATCCAGCACCCCGAGCACCCGCCCCCGGGCCAGCAGCGGACACGCCATCTCGCAGCGCCCACCGATGATCCCCGGAATGTACCCCGGTGCCAGGGTCACGTCGTCGACCAGCCTGGGAATCCCGGACTCGAACACCTTTCCGGTGATCCCCTCGCCCTTCCGTATCCTCACGCTCCCGACCGTGGAACCAGGGTAGCCCACGGCCGCCCGGATCCGCAGCACCGTCGTCTCCTCCCCGTCGGGCAGCAGCACGGCACAAGCCTTGAAGTGCAGGACCTCCCGGGCCAGGCGGAGGATCTCCTTGAGCACGTCGTCCAGCGGCAACACCTGCCCCAGCAGTTTCCCCACGTGGTTGAGCACCTGGAGCTCCCGCACCCGCTGCTCGAGCTGATACTTGCTTTCCGTCAGATCCTGGAGCAGCGAGGCCGTGTAGACCGCGGCTGCACACTTGGCCGCCAGCGCCGTCGCCAGCTCCATGTCGAACTCCTCGAGCCGCAGCGGCCGGGTGGACTCGATGTCCAGCACCCCCACCACCTCGCCGTTGCGTTTGAGCGGAATGGCCACCTCGGATACCGCCCCGGTCACCCCGGGAACATACCGGGGGTCCTTGCGAACGTCGCTGACGAATGCCGGCATGCCCGTGCTCGCCACCCACCCCGAAATCCCTTCGCCGACCTCGATCTCGAAGCCTTCGGCCACCACCTCGTCGTACCCCACGGCCCGAAGCATCTTGAGCCGTCCCGTCCCGCCGTCGAAGTGGAGGATCGCGCACCGGTCCACATCGAACACCGTCCGCACCCGATCCAGGATCAACTCCAACAGGTGAGGCAGCTCCAGCTCGCTCATGAGCGCCGTGGAGATCTCGTTCAGCACCGCCAGCTTGTTCACCGGAGAATCGGAATGGACCACCGCCGCACCTCCCCCTCAAAAAGCGCCATAGTATAACTAGATAGGGATTCGAGAGCCAGTAATTTGCCGCGTGGCTGTCACAAGCCCCCACGCTCGAATGCCGTTGCATCCCTTCGGCCGAACGGTACAATCCCTGCCGCCGGTAACGGAGGGAACGGTGGGTCAGGCGGTGCCCAGTCTGGTCGTCCTCGTGCTCGTGCTCCTGAATGGAGCGGCGGTGGCGCAGCAGCCTGCCCAACCGGTCCTTCCCTCCGCTACACAGGCCACGTCCCCCGTCAGCGAGATGGCCCCCTGTCTCCCCGAGCTCGACCCCGACCTCGGCCTGCATTTCCAATCCTGCAAGCAGTTCCACGGTGATGCTCCTCCGCCCGACTGGATCGACCGTATGGTCGTCTCCGTCACCGCACCGGCCGCCGCCCTCGCCTGGTCCGATCTCGATGCCCTCGAACAGGCCGAGGTCCGCCGTCACGCTCCGGCCAATCCGGTCCGGTTGCAGACCGTCACTCCAGCGGAGCTCTCCGCTGCCATGGAGGCCTTCAAGGCCTGGGCCACCTTGCTCTCCGTCCCGCCTCCGGCCGGACGCCCAGGCCCCAATCCGCCACCTCAAGGCCTTGCACAACCATCGTCCGCTGCCCCACCACATGGTCCCGGCAACGAGAAGCAGGCGACCGGGGGCATCTCGAAACCTCCGGACAAGCGGGACTTGCTTCCTCTGCTGGAAGCGCGGCCGGTCGACCTGCTCGGAGGGCCCGAGGTTCCGCCGCTCACCCCGCCCCTGGTGGTCTCCCTGTCCGTCCAATCCGGGGATGTGGTCACGGTGACCGTTCCCCAGGTCAAGCCGGCGCCGGGATGGCTCTGGCCCGACCCGGTGCTCTGGCTGCTTCGCACGGACCGGCCGGGCGACCCGGAATCGGGGACCGTGGTGGCGGCCGCCGACGACGGACCGGGGGGGCTTCCGAGCCTCACCTGGACAGCGGATCAGGAATGCAGGCTTCGGCTGCTGGTTGCCCCCTGGACCCCTCGTGCCGCCGGGACCGTGGCCCTGAATGTGAAAGTCGGGGACGAAACCGTGTATGAGACCGACGGGGTCTTCTTTGGCGGACGCTCGGCGCTGGCAACCCAACTGGCCTCAGGCGACCGGATCTTTGCAGGGGCCGTCGTAACGGGCATTCCGGCCCCGGAGCCCGGCACCGCCCCGGCTCTCCCCCCCTCTGCCACCCCCTCCCTCGACCACGATGCCACGCTCTGGCTGCTGCCCCCCCCCTGGGCCACACTGCCAGCCCCCTACCAGGCAACCAACAACGCAGCAGGGACACTTCCCGGCCTCACTGTCGGCCACGAAATGCCCGAGGCTTTTCTGATTGCCGGGGCATTCCTGCCCGACTCCTCCCCGGAAGTCCGCCTGTTCGTGTCCCGGGGCTCATCCCGCGGGGACCAGGACCGGGACGGGCTCTCCGCAGACATCGAAGTCGAGCTCGGCACATGCGACTCGAAGGAGCAGGCCTCGGCCAGTGCCTGCGGAGCTCCAGTCCCCCTCCCTCCCGGCTGGAATGCACGGGATACCGACAACGACGGCCTGTCGGATTTCGAGGAGGTCTTTGGCGTCCGTCGCTGCTATGCCGAGTCGAGCAAGGCCCCCTACCACGAAGCCCCCGACTGCATGAGAGGGCCTTCCGGTACCTGCCTGGACGAGTGCCCGGCCGACGCCCGGATGATTGCCGTGCTCCCGCTGAGCGCCCTGGGGGCCGTTCCGACCGTGTACGACTTCTTTCTCGAGTATGACTACTGGCAGCCGGCAAACGCCCCCCCCGCCCAACATTCCATCCCCCCCGCCGAGCTCGAGGCCACCCGCCGGGCCTTCGAGGAGGCGTACACGCACGAGCCGGCAGACGGTAGCCGCGTGGTGCCCCGTTTCGTCGCCCCCCCTTACCCGTTCAAGCTCCACATCTTCCAGGACGACCCCATCGCCATTCCCGATGCCACCCGGATGGCCCACATCCCGGCACTGGGGCACCGCTCGCTGGCGTTCGACCTCTTCTTCTCGCCCGACCGGAAGTACACCAACACGTTCCACTACATGGTCGGAATCCACAAGGGGGGCGGACAGACGGACGTGTCCGGGCGGGCCTCGGTCATCGGAGCGACCGGCAAGGGAGGACTGTCGGTCAAGCTCATCCACGAGGCCGGACACCTGCTCGGCCTGCTGCACAACTTCCGTTCCCCGTCCCCGGACAACAGTGCGCTCTACCTGTCGGAGATGAGCTACGGGTACTCCCACACCATGCCCCCCCCGATCGACTGGGACGGCGTGTTCGACCCATGCGGAGCGTCAAGGCCCTGTCGCCCCGGATTCCGGTGCGCCACCTTTTCCGGCCACGGGAAGCTGTGCGCCCCGGACTGCGGCCTCCAGGACGAGGGAGCCGAGCAGGGGCGGCATTTCGTCCGCTTCTCGAGCGGCGAGCTTCCCCTGACCGGGGCGGAGACCGGAACCCTGCCCGAGACCGGCTACCCCCGCTGGTTCCTCCCCTACCTGTACTGTTACTCCGAAGCGGGCAAGGGGACGTCACTCGAAGACCGCCTCGCGCGCTTCTGGTCCCCCGCCTGCGATTCCTCCCGCTGCATCCGTTGCTCCGGCGACCTCTGCGACGTCGACTGGGATCGGGACGGACGCTTCCTCGGCGCAGTCAATCTGGACGTCGACAAGGACGGAAAGCTCAACCCCGCACCCGTGACCGACGGCAGTGACTGGCTACGGATGATCGAGACGGGCCGGCGGGGCCTCGGCGTGACCGGCAAGAAAACCCTCCCCGCCTACTACTCCGGCTTCACCGCCCGGTCCGGGGCCAACCTCATGCCCTACCCCTCGGTAGTCCACGAGCACAACGGCGGCTACGTCACCGACGTGACCAACGTCTGCGACGAGGTCGACAAGTGGCCCCATTGCCGCGACCAGCACCGGGGGGAGGCCGCCCTGTTCCGGGGACCCGCCTCGGGAGACTCGGCCATCGAGGTCCGCCTCCCCTCCGAATGGTGCACCGATCTGCAGCATGGGTTGTCCGTCTCGCTCCGGGTCAAGCCGTTCGTGCTCCCGCCCGACGGCGAGCCGGTCGTGCTGTTCGACTCGGTGGCCCTGCAACTGCTCCTCGTGGGCGACGGCGACTCGGCCCGATGGGTCGCCCGCATCACAGCGGCCGACGGGGAGACCAACGAGCTCGAGGTCGACGATCGCCTGGCGTTGGGCCGATGGACCCGCCTCACGGTCATGGTCTACAACTCGTCTGGAAAGGCCGTCCTGCACGCCCGCCGTGGGATCACCGACCTCTTCGACGAGGAGGGGGGAATCCGCGTCGGAGGCAAACTCTGCGTCCTGTCCGTCGGGGCCCCGGCGGGCCAGCCCTCCACCTTCACCGGGCTCCTCGACGACCCCATGGTCCTGTCAGGGCCCGCCCGGGAGCTCTGACCCGTCGCGCACACGGCCCGGCTCCGGCCCTCCCCGCTGGCACCCTTCTTGCAGGCAGCTCCGGCGGGAAGGCGCTTCTTCCTTTCCATTGAAACTCGAAACGTGGTAATTAGATCATCCGTGCGAGGTTGGCTCCGTGAAGACCCGAACCGGAAGCTGTCTGGCGTTGCTCGTGATCCTCACCCTGGGATGCGAGGTCGATCCCCTGTCCCAGCGGCCGATTCCGAAAGTGGGCACGGTCTACACTTCCGGGGCGCTGACTGATGAGGATATCTACACCCAGGACGACCTCACCGACACCGAAGTCACGACCGGCCCCCTCTCCGTCGATTCGGTCGATCCGGCCATGGGAATCCCGGCCGGAGGAGAGACCGTCTTCGTCCTTGGCCGAGGGTTTGAAAAGGGGGTCGAGGTCTGGTTCGACGAGCAGCAGTCTCCCGACGTTTTCTATGTCAACAGCAAGAAGCTTCGGGTGGTCACTCCGGTCCATGCCATCGGCTTTGCCGACGTGGCGGTGAGGTGGGCCGGGGGCAAAACGAAGATCCTCCCGGCCGGCTTCCTCTACAAGACCGACCTCTCGGTCAAGTCGGTCCAGCCGGCGCTGGGACCGCTGGCTGGCGGTACCCCGGTCACCGTCACCGGCTCGGGCTTCTCCGACGGCCTCAAGCTCGTCTTTGGAAGACGGGCAGCGCTCGACGTGGTCGTGGTCGACGAGTCCACCGTCTTTGCCGTGACTCCCCCCGGCGAGACCGCCGGCCCCGCGGACGTCTTCGTCTCCCACTTTGGAGCCGTCGCCGAAGGGAAGGGGGCCTTCACGTTCACCGTGGATCCTGCCTTGTCCCACGTCGAGCCGGCGGCCGGCCCGACCACGGGCGGCCAGCTCGCCAAGGTCCAGGGCAAGTGGCTCGGACCGGTCACTACCGTCCGCTTCGGAGACCAGGAGGCCAAAGTCCTCGAGGTCGAGAACGGCTCGGTCACCGTGGAAGTGCCCCCCGGGCCGGAAGGCACGGTCGATGTCATGGCCGCCGGCACGTGGGGCTGGTCGTCCCTGCCGGGCGGGTACCTCTACTTCGATCCGCAGGCCCCCATGTCCGGCCTCGTCGCGGTCATCCCGGACGGCGGCCCGGAATCGGGCGGCAACCTGGCCACCCTGCTTGGCTGCGACCTGGTGGAAGGCAACGTGTCTGCGATCCGCTTCGGCCAGAGCCAGGCAGAGATCATCGGCATCCACCACGAGCAGTGCGGGGTGGTGGCCAAGGTCCCCGCCGGCACCGGCACGGTCGCAGTCGAAGTCGACAGCGGCGGCAAGACCTACAAGGCCCCCGCTGCCTACACCTACGTGCCGGGAATGCAGGTCCTGGCCGTGGAGCCCGAGGCCGGTCCGGCAGCCGGCGGAACCAAGGTCCGCATCTTCGGCAAGAATTTCACCCCCGAATCCCAGGTGCTGTTCGGCCCCATGCCGGCCGGTGCGCTCAAGTTCATCTCGGCCGGGGAATTCGAGGCCGTGACCCCGCCCGGAAGCCCGGGGCTCGTGGATGTCACCGTCGTCTCGGTTTCGGGTACCGCCACACTCCAGGACGGGTTCCTGTACGGTGTGGCAAAGCCGGAAGTCTGGCTCGTCACCCCGAACTACGGCAGCCAGGCCGGCGGCACGTTCGTCGAGGTCGTCGGTGCCGGCTTCCACCAGGATTCCAAGGTCCGCTTCTGTGACCACGATGCCACCGGCGTCAAGGCCATGGGGTACGGCACGCTCCGGGTGTACTCGCCGCCCCATCTCCCCGGGACTTGCGACGTGTCCGTCACCACCCCCCAGGGTACCGCCGTGCTGCCGTTCGCGTTCAGCTACTTCGACCCGACCGCCTGGGACGGAGGCACCTGGGGCTCCCCCGTGGACGGTGCAGTCAACGTCACCGTCTTCGACGCGTATCAGTGGGAGCCGCTCGAGGGAGCCACCGTGATCCTCGGCTCCAACCCGGCCACTCCCTTCCAGGGAAAGACCGACCCCAATGGCCAGGTGACGCTCTCCGGCCCCGGCCTCTCCGGTCCCGTCGATGTCCACGTGACCAAGCCCGACCATGATGCCGCCAGCGTGATCCAGGTCGATGCCGAAAACGTCACCGTCTACCTCATTCCGTACAACCCGCCCTCCACCGGCCCGCCCCCCGATCCGCCGCCTCCGCTGCTGCCCGGTGGCGTCTCCGGTCGCGTCGCCGGCCTGGGGAAATACGTCGTCGTCCCCCCCGGCGATTGCAAGAACAAGAAGCCCGGCGCCGACGGCCTGTGCGCACCGTGCGTCGACGATGCGGACTGCACCTCAGGCATCTGTCTGCCGCTCAGCAAGTCGGGCAAGTACTGCTCCCGGGAATGCACTGCGGATGACGAGTGCGGCGACGGGTTCATGTGCGCCGCAGTCGGAACCTTCGGCCCCCATTGCACCCCGTCCATGGGCCGCAGGACCGCCTTCTGCGAGATCTCCACCACGTCGATCTTCCAGTCCATGTACGACATGAAGGCCAAGGACGAGGTCGACCCCGACGGAGACCAGCACTGGAAGTACGAGCTGACCGACACCCGCCTCGGCGAGGTCGCGGTCATCTGCCTGGGCGGCTACGAGGCTTCCGATACCGGGGAATTCCACCCCCTCGCCATGGGCGTCAAGCGGCACGTCAACATCGCGCCCGGCACCATCGTGACCGACCAGAACATCTGGCTCAACATCCCGCTGTCTCGGACGCTTCGCCTTCGCATGGACGACCCGCCCAAGTTCAAGGGCTTCGAAGGGGTCTATCGGGTCGAAGCCTGGCTCGAGCTCGGCTCCGACGGGTACTTCCTCCTCCCCGGCCGGTTCGAAGGGCTCGTCCCCGAAGACATCCGCCTCGAGAGCATGCCCGTCGAGCTCTCCGGTGACCTGTACGATGCCGAATACATTTTTTATTCGGGGGCTTATAGCAACATCTCCGACTCCACCCCATACTCAATCGTGTACATTACTGGAATCCATGAGTTCGTGGACTCGTCGGTCGTGACCCTGGCCGGGGATGTCTTCGAGACGCTGGAAGGGGCACCGGCCGAGGTGGCCCTCCACGCTACCGCCACCGGCAAGCAGGGAGAGGTCGTGGTGGGGGAGAAGGGCAAGGTCTTCCTGGCCAAGGAAGGCGGCTTCTACCAGCTTCCCAGCGTGACCTCCGAGAACCTGAGCTCCATCGTCGGCTTCCCGGACGGGACCCTGGTCGCGGTCGGCGACAACGGCGTGGTCGTGCGCTATGACGGCACCAAGTGGGAGCTGATCGGCTCGGTCACCGACATGCCGCTCAAGGCCGTCTGGGGCAGCGACCCCGGGGATATCGTGGCCGTCGGCCCGCACCGGATCGTGACCGGCTACGGCGGCGACTGGCACGAGGCCAAGGTCTCGTTCGACTTGACCGGCGTCTCGGGGTCCGGCCCGGACGATGTCTGGCTGGTGGGGCTCAAGGGGCAGCTCCTCCACGGGGACGGGACGGGGTTTGCCGTCGAGGAGCCGTTCACGTCCGCCGACCTCCTGGCGGTACGCTCATTCGATGACGGGCAGGTGCTCGCGGTCGGCAGGGGCGTCGCTTTCCTGCGGGTTGACGGGGCCTGGAAGGACCTGGGGCTGGAGGCCGGCTTCACCGCATCCTCCATCCACGGGCAGTCTGCCGAGGAGTTCTTCCTCGCGGGAAGCTCCGGGGAGGTCGCCCACTTCCTCGAAGGCTACGGGTTCACGTACCACGATGGTCCCGACAACCTCCAGGTGAATGCCCTGTTCGAGGACGACATCGGCCGCCTCGTGGGAGTGGGCACGCCGGCCCTGCTCATCACCCCCTTCATCCCCTTCCCCCGGTTCCAGATGCCCCAGGACAACGGCCCGCTCGGAGCGTGCGGCGGGGCCTGTCCGTCCGGGTTCCTCAAGTGGTACTACGAGGGGGACGACGAGCCCATCTCACTGCACACGATCAACATCACCGAGGAGTACGGCACCTCGATGTGGCGGTTCGTCGTCAAGGGGGAGGTGCGCCAGTTTGCGCTTCCGCCGTTCCACCTGATGATCGGGTACACCCCGTTGACCGCGGCCGAGAAGCGGCTGCGAATCTACAGCGCGTACAATCCTGAATTCTCGATCGACTTCTTCGACTTCTACGACCTGGGGACACTCTCGTGGACAAGTTGGGCCTACGACATGATTGCGTTCGACATCGAACCGGAAGCCACCTTCTGATCGCTGCCGCTGCCTGGCTCCTCGCCTGCGCTCCGGGGACATCCGGAGGGGAGGAGGATGTGCCGTCGGGCATCGACCCCTGGGGGCAGGAGGACGCGACTGTAGAACCGGGTGACGGCGGCCCGGACCTGGATTCGCCCGAACCGGACACAACCGTAGCGCCCAAGGACATCGGCCCGCCCCCGCCGACCTGCTTCGAGCAGACCGAAGGTCCCGACATCCTCCCCTTCTTCTCCAAGTCGTGCCAGGACAAGGCTCTGTGTCCCTGCAACCCGACCGACATCGGCATGCGGGTGGCCCATGAGATCGACAAGGCGGAGAAGACCCTCGACATCTGCGTCATGGAGCTTCAGGACTTCACCGTTTCAGATGCCGTGATCGCTGCCCACAAGAGGGGAGTCAAGGTCCGGATCATCGTCGACGACGGCTATGCCGACCCGGCGCAAGAGAAGGCCATCCAGTACATCCAGCAGGCGGGCATCACCATCCAGAACGATCAGGATGACTCGGCCCTGATGCACTCGAAGTTCACCCTCGTCGACGACGACCTGCTCGTCGTGTCGTCGGCCAACTACTCGACGTTCGACTCGGAGTCCAACGCCAACAACCTGCTCGTCCTGCGGTCGCCTGCGCTGGTCGAGGCGTTCCGCACCCGTTTCGACTCCATGTGGAACGGCAAGGCCTTCCACAAGAAAGGGGACGGAACCGTCCACAAAGACACGGTGGACGGGGCCCAGGTGGAAGTGATCTTCGGACCGGACTGGGCCATGATCGACCGACTCGAGAAGGCCATTGCCGGGGCCGGCCACACGATCCATTTCAGCATCTTTGCGTTCACGCTGGAAGAGGTGAAGGATGCCATGCTCGACCGTTGCGGCGAGGTCGAGATCCGGGGCGTCTACGACACGGAGCAGGGAAACGACAGCAGCTCGGTGGCCCCCAAGGGATGGTGCTCCGGGGCCACGGTCCTCCCTTCCAACGTCCAGGCCGACTGGGGGTACCGCAAGCTCCATCACAAGGTATTAATCATTGATCCGGGCACATCGAACGCCTGGGTGATCGCGGGCAGCGCCAACTGGTCCTACTCGGCAGCGACGAAGAATGATGAGATCATGATCGCGACCAATCACCCGGACATCGTCGCAGCGTTCGAGACCGAGTTCCAGGCCCGCTTCCAGGAAGCGCAGCTCGAGTAGCTCCGACTCCCCCCGCTACTGGCCGCAGGAATCGGCCCACATCTCCACGGAATCCTTCTTGGTCGGGTGCGCCTGCCCGTACGCGTAGCGGTTGGTCGCCTCGAGGCACCCGGCCCACTTCTCCACCGTGGACCAGTCCCCCCGCGTGTACTTGTACTCGAACCAGTGTCCCCGGGGGACCTTGACCAGGCCGGCAGCCACCATCCCGGGCTTGACCCAGGACAAGGGCTGCTGCGCCCACCCCGAGGCCGAGGTGGCGATGTGGATGGTCGCATCGTTCGGTGTCCCGGCAGGAACCGTCACCTCGATGGCGACGAGCACGTCGGGTTCCTGCGCCAGCGGCTCGGGAGCATAGTCCATCGTCACGACGACGTCCTCCTGGTCGGGCATCACGACCCAGAGGCTTCGGTCGTTGGAATCCCACCACCATCCGCTTGAGGCCGACTCCACCGCCGAATAATCGGAAAGTGGGGGAAGCGTTGCCCCTGCGACCGTCACCCCCGTCGCAGGATGGTCGACGGGACGGACGCGCAGGCGGAGCTTCCGCACCGGCGGTGCCCAGCTACCCTGGCGTTCCCCAATCTCGAGGATCGCTCCGACGTCGGTCCGCTTGAGTGTGAGCGGAGTCAGGGCGTAGGCGCCGTCCAGGTGGTCCTGTGAGTCGCCCGAATCCTCGTAGAGATGGAAGGTCACCGGGCTTTCCGACGGAAACAGCTCGAGCGAAAGCGGGCCGACGGCCTGCTGGTCGGACCAGCTCATGTCGGGGCCCATCGGCACGACCGCCCCTTCCCGCAGGAAGAGGGGAAGGGACTGGAGCCGGACGTCCCTCGTGACCGCCCCCGGCCCCTGGAAGAGCGCCCCCGAGGCCAGATCGAGCCACCCCCCGGCCGGAAGATAGACGCTGCGCTCCGTCGCCCCGGTCTCGAGCACCGGTGCCACGAGCAGGTGCGGTCCCACCATCCCCTGGTCGGACAGCCCGTGTGTCGATGAATCCCCCTGGAAGTCCCACACCAGCGGCCTCAGCACCGGTGCGCCGCTCACCGAGGCCTCCCGGAGAAGGCTGTACAGATAGGGCAGCATCCGGTACCGCTGCTTGACGAGGAGACGGCTGATGTCCTCGACCTCCACGCCGAACGACCAGGGCTCCTGGTCCGGCGTTCCCGTGGACACGTGCGCCCGGAAGAACGGAGACACGGACCCCACCGCCATCCAGCGAGCGAAGAGCTCCGGCGTCGGCGACCCGGTCCATCCTCCCACGTCGCTGCCGACCATCGGAACACCGGAAAGCCCCAGCCCCAGCAGCATCGTGAACGAAGTGCCCAGCGACGCCATCGTGCTCGCTGCGTCACCGGTCCACACGGCAGCATACCGCTGGATCCCCGCAAATCCGGCCCGGGTCAGCAGGAAGGGACGACGGCTCGGCACTGCAGCCATCATCCCTTCGAACGAGGACCGGTTCTCGAACAGCGCATACGCGTTGTGGACCTCGGCCATGGTCGTCGGATGGCCGTCTCCGTCCGCAGCCACCCACCCCGGAACGGTGTGATCATCCGCGGCCTCAAAGTTGGCCGGCTCGTTCATGTCGAGCCAGATCCCGCGAACGCCCACCGACGTCAGCGCCGGGGTCAGTCCCGCCCACCACGCCCGAGTCTGAGGCCTCGTGAAATCCGGGTAGGCCGAGTCACCGGGCCAAACCGTCCCCACGAACGGCTTGCCCGCTGCTTCCTCCAGGAAGTGCCCCCCGGAAAGCCCCTGCTGGTAGATCGGCCACAGCGGGTCGACCTTGAGCCCCGGATCGATGATCGCAACGACCTTGAATCCGATGTCCGCCAGCCCGGACACCAGCCCCTTCGGGTCCGGGAAACCGGACGGGCTCCACGTCCACGATCGGAACCCGTCCATGTAGTCGATGTCGAGCCAGATCACGTCGGCCGGGATGTCGCGCTTGCGGAACTCGGCGGCAATCGCCTTCACCTTCGAATCCGGGTAGTAGCTCCAACGGGCCTGGTGATACCCCAGAGCCCACCGGGGCGGCAGATGCGGCCGACCGGTCAGGGCCGTGTAGCGGTCCAGCACGTCCGGCAACCCCGGCCCGGCCAGGAAATAGAGGTCGATCTCTCCCCCCTTGGCCGCCAGGGAGACCCGGTCCGGGACCGAGGCCGCCACGTCGAATTCCAGCCGGTGACTGTTGTCCAGGAAGAGGCCGTAGGCAGTCCCCTCTCGCAGGCCGATGAAGAACGGGATGGACTGGTACAGGGGATCCATGTCCACGGGGTAGCCGGGCGTGTCGCTGTTCCAGAAGACCAATTTGCGCCCCCGCTTGTCGAGCGGCCCGGTCTTCTCGCCAAACCCGTAGAACCTCTCCCCCGCGGGCGACACGAAGCTCAGGCTTCTCAAGGTCGCAGCTGCATCGCCTGGAACCGGGCTCTCCGCGTACCCGCCCCCTTCTATCTCCTCGAACAACACCGTCCCCTGGGGGTTCTCGATGCTCAGGCGGCAGTCCGGGAAGCGCAGCTTTGCAGCAAGCCCGCCCGCACGGCAGAGACGGAAGGTCTGGCCGTCGTAGCCGTGCGTCCAGCCGCTCGGGTCCGGGGGGGCGACCACGGCCCACGAGTAGTCGTGCGGGGCCCCGGAGCCGAGATAGCGCAACCGAAGGCTACCCCCTGCCACCGGTCGGATCTCCGCCTTGTAGGTCCCGCAATCCGCCACGAACGCCCCTGCAACTGACGAGGCCGTGATACCGTCCGGAAGAACGCCGTTCGAGCAGGGATCCCCCGTGATGTCCTCGCACGGCTCAAGACCGCAGGAATCCTGGCCGGTCCAATCCTTGCCACAGTTCCGTCCACAATCGCCGCCGCAGTCCGCACCGCACCCGTCCTGCTGTCCGGCATGCTCCGTTCCCAGCTGGTCTGCAAGATCGGTGGCCCGACCGCCCGCATCCCCCGCCAGACAGAGCTCCCCCCGGCAGACGCCGGAATCCCCCTGCGCCGCATCACCGGCGGAAGAATCCCCTTCCTGCCCGTCCCCCAGCCCCAAGACGTCGCCGGAGGCCGGGGTCTCCCGGCAGCCGCCAGCCGCCAGGCAGAGCAACACGGCGGCTGTTCGGGCCGACAGCACGGCGGCGGCTCTCACCGGCTCGAACAGGTAGCACAATCGCTGGCGAGGCAGGAAACAGGCTGCTGACCGCATGGTCGTCGACCTCCGTCGTTCAGGTCGCCAGCATACCCTGCCACGGCCGGGCGGACAACCCGGTCATTTTGGACTTGACACGCAAAACGGACCGACCTAGGATCGCCGCTCGTGGTCGGGCCTAATGCGGGCCATGACAACTTAAGGAGGGAGACCATGAAGACGAAGCTGTTTGCGATGATGGTTGTGGCGATGTTCGTTGTGGCCGGCTGCGGAAAGAAGGACGAGACCAAGAAGGAAGAGACCAAGAAGGCCGAGCAGGTCGAGAAGAAGGCGGAAGAGAAGAAGGCACCTGCTGACGAGGCCACCGAGAAGAAGGCTGAGGAGCCTGCCGCTCCGGCTGGCGAGGCCGCTCCGGCCGCCGAGGCCGCTCCGGCCGCCGAGGCCGCTCCGGCCGCCGAGGCCGCTCCGGCCGCCGAGGCCGCTCCCGCTGCCGAGGCCGCTCCC
>CAITUV010000021.1 GCA_903895725.1 uncultured Myxococcales bacterium
GGCACTGCATGCCGTCCACCTTCGCCGGAACGCATTTCCCCGCACCTTCCGACAGGTCGCAGAAGTGCCCCGGCTTGAGGCAGTTGGCATCCACCTCACACGAATCGTCCACCGTCACCTTGACCGGAATGGTGACGGTGCCGCTGGTCTGAGCATCGTCCAGCCCATTCGACGTGATCACCAGATCTCCGCCGTCCGTGCCGTACCAGGGAACCTGGGTCAGGTCCACCACCAGCGTCAGACTCTGCGGCTCGTTCGAGCGGATCTCCTTCTGAGGGTCCGCATCGGTGGAAATCCACGCACCGGGCAGCTTGAACGAGTAGGCCAGAAGCCCGGTCCCCTTGTTCTTGATCGTCAGGGTCCGGCTGGTATCGCCCGCTGCAAACAGAAGCTCGCCGGGCGGGGTCACCTCGAGGATCGGCTGGCCGACATGCATCACCACCGGCACCACGATCGGCTCCAGCCCGGCGCCCTGCACCGAGATGGTCCCATCGAACTCCCCGGGGACCAGGCCCGACCGGTCCACGACCGTTACCGACAAGGCTTCGGCATCCCTTCCGTCCAGGGCCCCGCTCGTCGGCTCGACCGCCAGCCAGTTTACCCCGCCGGAGCTTGCAGCCACCTGGACGCTGAACGTCGCGGCCTCGTCCCCCGTGTTCTTCACCAGCAGCGTGGCCGAATCCTGGTCCGCCTCGAACGTGAGGGCTCCGGGAGCCACCTCGAGAAACGCCGGCGAGTCCCCCCCCCCAGCAGGGCTGCATGCCACAACGAGAAGAACCAGGAACCCGCCCGACAATCCCGTGACCATGCCCCGGATCATGCACCCCTCCACCCCGATTGGTCGCCCCCTGCAGCCCGATGCCAGTGCTGTTCAGCCCACCACCACCGCGCCAGGAAGACCGGTTCCCGGTACCTGCCTCGTACAACACGATTCTCGGGCCACGGAAGGCATTCTGTCAAGCACCGACAGCGCGCTCACCGACCGTTGACGGTGTCAGCTCGCCCCCCCGCGAACCACGCAGCGGATGCCTACTTCATTAACTTGACGCGACTCCCTTTGGAGCGCCATACTCCCCCTCACGGCGGGCACCTGCCTGGTGCAAGGAAAAGGCGCGCCCATGCGGGTCTGCAAGACGTGCAACACCACTCAGGCGAACGGGAAGTTCTGCCCCAAGGGGCATGTCCTGCTCTCCGATCCTCCCGACGACATGCTCATCGGGAGGGTTCTCGACGGCCGGTATGAAGTCCGATCGGCCCTCGGTGCCGGCGGTTTCGGGATGGTGTACCTGGCCGCGCAGCTCCGCCTTCAGGACCGGCCCTGCGTGATCAAGGTTGCTCGCCCCGAGCTGGCCGGAGATGCCCAGTTCGCTGCACGCTTCCGCCGTGAGAAGCAGGCCTTGATGGCGCTGCGTTGTCCGAACACGGTGCAGATCATCGACTACGGCCGCACCGATGACGGCATCGACTACATCGTGATGGAGTACATCGACGGCGAGGAACTCAACCGCATCATCCGCAAGGTTGGACGCCTGGCGCAGGAAAGGGCGCTACGCATCGCCCAGGGGATCTGCCGGTCGTTGGAGGAAGCTCACTGTGCTGGCATCCTTCACCGGGACTTGAAGCCCTCCAACGTGATGCTCGTGGACCCCGGAGGAACTGAGCTGGTCAAGGTCATCGACTTCGGTATCGCCCGTCTCGGCGGAGAGGGTCGGGAGACCGAGTTTCACACGCGCAGCGGTGAGGTTCCAGGCACCCCGGCCTACTGCCCCTATGAGCAAATCGTCGGCAAGGCCAGCATGGTGGACCACCGCAGCGACCTCTACTCATTCGGAGCCATCCTCTACGAGATGCTCGCGGGCGTGGCTCCGTTCGGAGACCGGATCAAGTCGACCCAGTTCGATTCCAATACCCTCTACATCATCGCTTTGGCCCAGGCCAAGGCGGAGCAGAGCCCAACCCCCCCCTCTGCATTGCTGGGCACTGAGGGGATGGACCCCGAGCTCGAAGCCCTGGTCCTGTCACTCCTGTCTACCTTCCCCGACGGGAGACCGGACAGCGCACGGCTCGTCAGAGATCGACTCGATGCAATCCAGGCGAGGGCATCCGGTAGCCCGACTTTCTTCCCTGACGACCAGATGCCTACCGAGAAGGACCGTCCCCCCCGAGTCCAGACGAGCCGGATGGAATCCGATGGGTCCGGGCGGTCGGTCTCGGCGAGCCCAGCACCACCGCCTGCCCTGCAGGAGCAGGGGCTTCCTGTCGTGGCAGAAGCAGCAAGCGCCCCCACAGGAATCGCCGCTCCGGCCGACGTCCCCCCCGCCCCCCAGCCCACTCGGGGAACGGTGGTGTTGCGCCGCTCGATCCGCCTCGCTGCGGCATTCGTCATGCTGGTCGGATTCGTGGTGGCTGGCATCCTCCTCGGGGTGATGGGCACCCGCCAGAACGATGGCCCAGCGAGCAGCTCGTCCGATACGGCGCCCCCCCCGCCGGAAGGGGGTCAATCGGGTCTGAGCTCGGGCGCATCCTCTGTCCCCCTCCCGGACACCGCTCCGACCGATACACTCGGAGACGTGCAGGCTGGCGGCACGGCGACTCCAGACGGCGGCACGGCGACTCCAGACGGCGGCACGGCGACTCCAGACGGCGGCGCGGCGACTCCAGACGGCGGCACGGCGACTCCAGACGGCGGCACGGCGACTCCAGACGGCGGCACGGCGACTCCAGACGGCGGTACGGAGGCTGCCAGGGAGCAGCAACCCACGGATGGGGCAATGGAATTCCCGAAGGCCGCTCCGGTGGACAAGGCCGCTCCGGTGGACAAGGCCGCTCCGGTGGACAAGGCCGCGCCGGTGGACAAGGCCGCTCCGGTGGACAAGGCCGCTCCGGTGGACAAGGCCGCTCCGGTGGACAAGGCCGCTCCGGCGGACAAGAGCGGGTCTTCAGGTCCGACTGCGCAGGGGAACTCCGCCGGACAGGCCGGAACGGGGGCCCCCGGCGACATCGCTGCTCCGGGTGACGCTCAGAAGCCCAGTGATGGGGGCAAGTCCCCCGACAACAAGCCGGAGAACCTGCACAAGCGGCTTGACTTCATGGACGACGAGGAGGAGTGACCGACCGATGCTTCGCGTACCAGCTGTCCTGCCCGTGCTCATACACTTGTGCGTCGTTTCGCACCCCCTGCTCGCCCAGGAAACGCCCGAAGAAATGGCGAGGAAGCACAATGATCAAGGACTTCTCTACGTGGACCAGGGGGAGTTCGCATCCGCTGTGGAGGAGTTCCGCAAGGCCTACCGACTGACCCCGAAGGCAAAGTACCTCTTCAACATCGGCCGAGCCTACCATGTGATGGGGAAGCTCAGGCTGGCACTCGACCAGTACCGACGCTGCCTGGACGAGGAGCCGGAGGGAAGGCACGCGACCAGAGCCCGGGAGTTGCTCGACGAGCTGGACCGGCAGCTCGCTCGGCTCAAGGTGCTGTCGAACGTCCCCGAGACGACGAAGCTGGAGGTAGATGGTGATCCTGTACTTTGTCGGGTGGGAGAAGCTTGCCTGCTCGACCCGGGCGAGCACAACGTGGTCGTGACAGCGGACGGCTACGTCCCCCATCGAAACCGGTTCCGGATCGACGCCGGAGAAGAGCGGGTGGAGAACGTCACCCTGATCCTCGTCCCCCCCAAGGACCTGCCGACGAGGTCGGGCGTGGTTTGGAGATCCGCGCTGTTCCCGGGCATGGGGCAGTACTACGCCGGCCAGAAGAGCGCTGGAGTCGCATTCATGGTCACGGAGTCAGTCTGCCTCGCCGTAGTGGCCTCCGGCGCGATTGCTCAGGGTATCTACCAGACCCAGCAGTCCGCCGAGAAGGACCCGGAACGTTACCGGGGGTTCAATGACTACATCAACGCCTCCTACTGGACCTGGGTCGGCGGGGCCATTGCTGCCGGTCTGACCTGGGGCATCAATCTCGGGCACGCGGCAGCGCTGAAGCTTCCCGAGGTGAAGGAACCCGAGACGAGCCTCGTGATTCCGTGGACCTCATCCAATGGCGGGGGGCTTGCGTGGACTGTTCTCTGGTAGCGACTGCGACTGCGACTACGACTACGACTACGACCGGGACTACGATTGCGATGTCGATGCCGATGCCGACCCCGAGACCTCGTGGAAGTGGAGAGGTCTACGGACCGATCAACATGCTCGAGGACTTCGACCCGGCCTGGATTCGGGGCGCATACATGGCGTGGGCCTCGTGCGGCAGCACCCGGAACGTGCCCGGAATCTGGGCGATGAGACGGTAGCTCAGGGCCTGCTTTCCCTGGAGAAGACGATCCAGGAATGAGACGACCTTGCGGTCCCGGTACTCCCGGTACCACCAGGCACCGTTCTCGTAGCGGGCACCGCTGGTCAGCTCGGCCGGCTCGGTTCCGGCGGGCTTGGGGTCCTCGAAGACAAGGTAGTCGAAGTCGTTGGGGGAATCGATGCGCACCACGACTTCGATGAGGTCGCCAGGGGACAGCGGGTCTCCGTCCTTGAGCTCCTGGCGCTCGAACCCGGGGTCAGGCCCGCCCATTGCGGTTCCGCAGCCCCCGAGGTAGTCTCCGCCCCAGCCGCAGTAGCCGGTCCAGCCGTGCGGGCCCCCCTGGGGGCCGTCCCCTTCCGCCTCTCCTTCCTTTTCCCTCTCGATGGGCTTTCGGGTCAGGCGGTAGTAGGTTCGTTCGATCGAGATCTGGTTTCCCCAGGCCGGGATGGGCTGTTCCTTGCTGAGGTAGCTGAGGAACGCGGACGAGTGGACCCGCCCCTCCCCCTCGAACTCGACCGTGACGGTCACGGGGCCGTCTCCGATGTCGCTGCCGGCCAGAGTCAGTGACTTGTGGAACAGGGCAGCCTGTCCCTTGGCGATCGTCCACTCCGCCCGCTCCTTGCCGTTGACAAGGACTCTCACCTCGCCGTTGGTGGCCAGCTCGGATCGCAGCTTGAGATACTCGGCCAGCACGCGGACGGCGGCGGCGGTCTGCTTCGTCGAGGCCCAGCGCCCGGCTTCCCGGTTGACCACGAGCCATCGTGCGAACTGGTCGACGCGGGGATCGGCGGGCCGGATCGTCAGGAAGGCCTGGAGCACCCAGGCCACGGTTTCCTCGCGGTCCTCCCACCACCACCACCAGTGGCTGCCGGCATCCTTGAACGAGGCGGTCCCGGTCTTCTCGTCGACCCAGGCGCGATCCGCCAGGTTGTCGAGCACCAGATCGGCATCCGCTGCGCGACCGGACTGGTGGAGGGCAAGAGCAAGCAACGCCCGGCCGTAGTCGGTCAGCTCGTTGCGCTTCTCGAACAGGCGCTGGAGCCGCTCCTCGGGCTGCGGATTCAGGCGGCTCGCCACGTACACATGGAACAGGTCGAGGTGCAGGTTGCGCTCCTCCTGGCGCGCCAGCCGATCTTCCAGGAAGGCCAGAGCGCGATAGGTGACGTTCTCGTCCACGGTGATTCCCAGGGCCCTGGCTTCCAGCAGTCCGTCGAGCACGTGCGCCGTCATGTAGGGGTCGGAGGGGAAGCCGGCCCACCAGCCCCAGCCGCCGTCGCCGCCCTGCATGGACATGAGCCGGGCCAGCCCGTCGTCGAGCATCCGGTCGAGGCCGGACGAGGAGAACACACCGTTATGGTACCAGGGTCCACGCTTGGAGAGCGGGTCCGCCAGGGTGGCTTCGTCCGGCAGCGCCGGGATCCCGTCGAGCTTGACGCCGGCTGCTTCGAGCGCCCCCCGGACGTGCACTGCGGGCAGGAACCGGCTCAGCGTCTGCTCGACGCACCCGTACGGGTAGTCGAGCAGGTAGGGCAACGCTGCAAACAGCACTCCGGCCAGCGACCCGTCGACCGCCACGACCAGCTCCTCGCCGCTACGGAGATCCTCGGTCGGCAGGTCGAAGGAGACCGCTCCAGCCTGGCCGGCAGCGACGGAAACGCTCTTGCCCTCGAGCCTTCTCGCGCCCCAGGCCACCACGGGGAACTTCCTGCGCAGAGCGTCCTTCTCATCTCCAGCGTCCACGGACAGGACGGCCGACACCTCGCCGGGGTTGGAGGCAACGACCTCGAAGTCGACCCGCTTCTCTTCCCCCGGGCCGATCGTCATCCGGGCGGAGCCATCCGACTTCAGCTCGATGGATTCCCCTTCGACGGTAAGCCGGACTCGGGCCTCGACCTCCCCGGCCGTTCCGTTGCGCACGATGCCGGCCAGCCAGGCCCGGTCTCCTTCCACGAGAAAGCGGGGGGCCTCCAGCCGTGCCACGATCTGCCGCGTGGTCACGGTCTGTCCCGCGGCCTGCCCGACAAGCTCGCCGGAATCGGCGGCGACGGCCCGCAGCTCCCATGTCGTGAGCGAGTCGGGGTAGGCCACTTCAGCCTCTCCCAGCCCATCCTTCCCGGTCCGAAGGTGGGGAACCCACATCACCGAGTCGGGGAAGTACTCCCGCACGGGAATCGGCCCCACGGCGAGGGCCTGCGCCGTGGCGGTCGTCTCCGCCGGGGCCGCGGCCGGCAGATCACCGGCCTTGGCACGGTCCATCTCCCCCTTGGCGGGCAGGGCAAAGGCTCCCTCCACGGTTTCGGAGTCGAAGTCATACATCCTCGTGGTGGTCCGGCCCATGGGACCCGAGCCCCCGCCTCCCATTCCCCATCCCATCCCGCCCGTTTCGTCCAGCCCCAACGCACCGTAGCCGTATCCCCCGCCCGAGAAGTCCGGAACGTACGGCAGGCCGTTGATCTGGTACGGAAGATCGGGGACCGGCACGAACGCCCGGTAGGGAAGATAGGCGTACCCGGACTGCTTCACGTACATCCCCTGGTACCGGAGCTGGCCGTGGTAGTACTGGGCCACGTTGCCCATGGTCTCGGGTTGGATGTACAGCACGGACGAGTCGAACATCCACAGGGCGACGTCTGCGGCGGCGGGCTTCCCGTCGGGCCCCGTCACCTTGACCTTGACCTTTCCCTTCTCCCCCGGCTTGTGCTCCGCCCGATCCGGGAGGATCTCCACCGCCAGCAGCTTGTCCGCAGGGGGTACCGCAATCTGGCGCTGTCCCCAGTACCAGTCGTGGTCCCGCACCTGTCCGGCCGACAGGAAGAAGTTGGGGGCATGCTTCGCTTCCACCGGGAACTCGACGACCCGCCCGGTGGTATCCATCTCGAGGAGCTGCTCGAACAGCACCTGTCCCGCGGCCTCGGCCGTGACGAGCACAAACCCGGGCTTCTCCACCACCACCAGGGCCCGCATCTTCTCTCCCGGCTTGTAGGCCCGCTTGTCGGGGTAGAGGCTCACCCCGGCATATCGGACGTCGGAGCGTGACGTCTTGGCATCCGCTACGAAGATGCCCGTCAATCCCTTGGCCTCACGGCCGGACGCATCGGTGCAGGTCACCACCATCTCGAAATGCCCCTGCATCGGGAGGGCCAACTTCACATCCGCCTCACCCCGCTCGTCCACGTCCACGGTTCCCTGTCCGGCCGGATGCCGCTTCGGCTCCTTGTCTCCGTAGGCATACTCGAGCCTGGCAAGCGTCCAGCGGGCCTTGCCCGGTACTCCCTTGCCATCGAGCGTCATGGTGTGCACACGCACCTCGGGGCTGTCACCGGTGAGGTAGAACCCCGAAGGCTGCTCGATGTGCACGAAGAACGGGGACCTCGACTGCACCACAGTACCGCTCCCCTCGATGGAGCGCCGGGACAGATCCATGACGGTGGCACGCACGGTGTACCGCCAGTCGTTCTCCAGCTTGAGCTCGTCGTCGGTCAGCGCCGGGAGCTCCACCTGGAAGCTCCCGTCCGGACCGGTGACCCCCTCTCCATTGGCCACGGGAGTACCGCCGTAGTAGTAGTCCGGATAGAGGCCGTCCCACCCTTCGCCGTACAGCCAGCTCCAGGGGTCCGGAGCCCGCCACGAGTGAGTGTAGGGGGACCGCTCCACGGTGTACGTGACCCGGGCACCGGCCACCGGTCCTCCGAAGTAGTAGAGAGCCTGCACCTGGGCGGTCACCTTGTCCGAGAGCCCCGCCATCGTTGCCGACGGGGTCACGACGACCTTGAATTCCGGCTTCTTGTACTCTTCGACCCGGAAGTTGGCGCCGGCCGACAGGTAGACGTATCGATCGTCGGCCTCACCGCCCACCACGGACATGTAGTAGTAGCCCAGCGGTGCCGAATCGGGCAGGAGCAGACTGCCGTGCACCGTTCCGAACTCGTCCGCCTGGCTGCGCTGCTGCGCCAGCAGGTTCCCCTGCGGAGTCGTCACGGTCACGTGGAACGGGCGGCCGGCGACGTTCCGGTAGTGCCCTTGAGCCTGCTCCCGGATGACCATCTTGTAGCTCACGCGGTCGCCCGGGCGGTAGACGGGGCGATCCGTGAACACAAACGCCTTGTCCACCCCGCTTTCCCCTGCCGAGTCATAGACATATTGCGGGTAGTCATAGTCGGACAGGGCGACCGAGTCGCCCGCGACCAGCCAGGCGGAAGACTGGTTGCCCGAGATCCCCTTCCCCTCGGTGAAACGCTGCTCCGCCATTCCCCGCTCGTCGGTGGTGAGCTCGTGAATCCGCACTTCCTGGAAGCCGAACAGTAGCCCCTGCCGGTGGTACACCTCGCGCACGGTGAGCCGCGCACCGGGAACCGGCCTGCCACTGACGGCCTCTGCCGCAAAGTAACTGACGCGACCGGCCAGCGAGCGGGTCACGAGGATGACCTCGGTACGGGTGAACAGCCCGAGCTGCTCGCCTGACGGGAGCTTGAGCCGGTAGACGTACAGGCCGTTGCGGGCAGGATTGAGCTCCTGGGAGCGGGTGACCGAGGTATGGTCTCCCGGGTCGTCGAGCGGGATATCGACGGTCTCCGCCGGCTCCCCCTTGCCGAACAGGTCGGTGAGGAACTTCTGGCCTTCGGTTCCGTTGACCTGCTGGGCCAGGTCGGTGGCACCGGTCTTCAGGAACCACTGGGCCCCAAGGAACGCCTTGGGGTCGAGCCGCCGGAATTCCAGCCGCGCGTTCTTCACGTTTCGCCCGGTCACGGACAGGGTCACGGGGCGCCCCGGGAACGCAACGGAGGGGAGATAGAGGGACACGGTGGGGGTGACGATGGTATCGAGGCTGGAGCGGACATCGCCGACCCAACGGCTCTTGGGGCGCTTCTTGAGGAACTCACGGTACTTCTCTGCTGCCGCCTTGTACTGCTGGTCCCCGGCCAGGAAGCGTCCGTGCAGCGCCTCGTACTTGTCGATGTCGGGGTCCCCCGGGAAATCCTGGACGATGGAGGCTGAGATCGCCACGGGATCGAGATGGGCTGGTCGCTGCCAGCGCTCGTACTTGAACGGAGGCTGGCCGTCGGGATGGGCCTTGGCCCACTCGTCGTACGCCTTGTTCCGGGCCTCCACAAAGGCCTTGGGCGGGTTCTCGGGAAAGGAGGCGAAGAACATGGCCTTCTGGAGCCTCGCCTCGGCCACCGGATGCCGGTCCTTCAACCCCTGGCCGATGGTCTCGCATTCGTCGAGCAGGTAGAGCACCTGCGTCCGCTGTCGGGTGACCTTGTCAAACGGGATGGAGAGGTCGACGGTGGAGATCTCCTGGGGATCGGTGGCATCGTCCCAGGCCTGGTAGCCGAACTGGGCAAACAGATCGGCCAGGGCACGGTTGTTGGCGATGGCCTCGGCCCGGATGCTTCCGCCGGGCAGACAGGCAGCACCGACGGCCGGGGCGGCAGCCGCCCGGGTGGATTCCTCGACGGACAGGTTGAGGCGGTCTCGAGCGGCGATGCGGTCGGCCTTGGCGAGATCCGCCTTGACGTACCAGGCATACTCGGCCTGCCCTTCCCGCACGTCGGTGTTGAACCAGCAGCGGTCCCCCTTCCGATAGCAGTTGTCCGGCATCTTGAGGTAGAGTTCGCCGCGGGTGGCCAATGCGACCCCCTCCCACACGGTCCCGGGGGACGAAGCGATGAACGCGCTCAGGAGGTCAACGGCCTGATCGTACTCGTAGAGCGCCACGTGGCAGCGGGCGGCCTCCATGACGGCAGCGGCTCCCTCGCACGCGTCGCCGGCCTCGTCCCGGACTGCGAGGAACCCCTGAAGCGCCTGCCGGAAGTTCCCCTTGTCCATCTCCTCCCGCGCGGCCTTGTACCGGGTGGACAGCGGGGCCTCCCGGAATCGGCCGGCTGAGTATTCATCTCCCCCCGCAGCGCCGGAGCCGAGTCCGGCAATGAAAGCGAGGACGAGGGCAGCCGCAACGCCGCCGGCCAGGGCCGTCTGGACCAGTCTCATGGCCAGTCCGCAACTTCGCCGTGTAACCATGTCGCAGCCTCCGCATGTCATTCGGCAGCCAGAATTGTCCGGGTCTCCCCCCGCCGGAAAGGGGGGCGCTCATACGCATTCCTTCGTACCCCGTTCTAGACCAATTCGCTCCCCATGGCGAGGGAAAACGGGACCGGGGAAAGGGGATGCGGCAGTGGGGGAGCCCCCCCTGCCGACGAGGCCTTCACTTCCTGACAAAATGCGGGATGACCTCGGGGATGTCCAGGGCCAGCTCCACCACCCCCGCCATCTGGCCGTCGACGAACCAGGGGGCCTGGTAGATCAGCCGCCGCGCTCCGTTCTTCTCAATGGTGTAGACATTGCGCTCGCCTGTGGCCAGCAGGTGAGCCAGCTTGGACCGCGCCGGCTCCGGATGACAGGCCAGGACGCTGTCTCCGACGTGAATCTTCCCCCCTTCAAATGCGATCCCCCGGTCGTTGATCTCCACCAGAATCCCATCCCGATTGCACACCTCGACGCGCCCCGGGAACTCCTTCACCCATTCGTGTGCCATTCGTTCTTCTCCTTTCACTGGGCCCCGACCTCCCCCTGTCCTTGCATACGCCTGCAGCGCCCGTTCTTCAAGCCCCCGGCAAGGGCGGACCGGCCCTGACGGAACCGGATACACCGGAGCCAGACATCTCGTTCCGGGGGGCGTGTCGGGCAACTCTGCCGGCGTCACGACCAGGCCCTCCTCTCCCTGTCGAGACAATCTGTTTTGCACATTTTGCCCGGAGGTGGTATGGCTGGAGGTGGTGGTTCCCCTCTGGCCCCGGGGGAGAATGACTGAAGACAGAAACCGACTGCTCGCAGGACCGGCCGCGGCTAGTGGACTGGAGGTCCATGCCGAGTTGCGGCGCAGAGCGCTCGTCGTCGGCGGGCTCTTCCTGGCAGTGCATCCGCTTTACACCGTTGTGCAGATGGTGGCGTGGGTCACGGAGGCGCTTCCTCCGTTCGTCGTCCCGGAAGTGTTCGAGGCCTCCATCGTCGTGAATCTGGTCCTGGACATCGTCGGCCTGCTGTTCATCGCGGTGAATGCGCTGGCGCCGCGGACCGGATGGAACTCCCTCCGGATCCTGTACACATCGACGGCGCTGACCGCGCTGATCCTCCTGGCTGGATGGACGCTCCAGCTCCATTTCGGGGGCAGCCAGACCTCCCACATGCTCACCCTGGTGCTGGGTACTCTCATGGCGATCTCCTGGTTCCTTCCCGCCTGGTGCGTCGCACTGGTGGCGGCAGCGGGGACTGCGGGCATCGTGACGCTGGTCTGGCTGGAGTGGGCGGGAGTGTTCCCGTACTCGCCCCTCATCAACCTGGGTCCGGGGCTGCGCGAGGTATACCTTCACCCCGCGGTGCTGGCCATGAACGCCGTGATCTATGGCTGCACCATCGGCCTCGTGCTCTGGATCACGCTCAGGCTCCAGCGTGAGCTGCGCAGCGGCCGTGAGCAGCTCAAGGAGCGGAATCGGCAGCTCGAGGCGGAGGCGCTCGAGCGCACTCGGGCGCAACTGACGCTGCGCAGGGCCGTCCAGGAGCTCACGTCGGCAACGGAAAGCCAGCGGATGCTGCTCCATGCCGCCGCACACGACCTGAGGTCCCCGCTCAGGGCGATCGGCGGCTTCGCATCCCTGCTTCAGATCAGACTCGAGGACCTGGCGGACGACAAGGTCCGCTCCGATCTGGAGCGAATCGTGGACGGAGTGCACCACATGAGCCGGCTCCTGGACGACTTGTCCCGGCTCGTGCTCGATTCCTCCCAGGAGGTGAACCTGGTCGCCTGCGAATCGGGTACCGTGCTCACCCGGGTGCTGGGATTCCTGGGAGACCCGATCTCGGCCTCGGGGGCCGTCGTCGAGGTGGGACAGATGCCCCGGGTGTGGGCCGACGAGGCCCGCCTGACCCGGGTTCTTCAGAACCTGCTGGCCAACTCCCTGAAGTTCCGAGGGGAGGCCCCGCCCCGGATTCGCATCGACGCTCAGAAGTGGAGCGGGTGCTGGGAATTCTCGGTCCGGGACAATGGTATCGGCTTCGATCCCACGCAGGCCGAGCGCATCTTCGAGCCGTTCGAACGCCTCGTCCCCAAAGGGAGCTACGAAGGGAACGGGATCGGACTGGCCGTCTGTCGTTCCGCCGTTGTTGCCATGGGGGGCAGTATCTGGGCGGAATCCCGCCCCGGCGCCGGGGCGACGTTCCGCTTCACCCTCAAGGCAGCCAATAACGACTAGTTCACGTTCTGCTGGGCGTCACCGGTCTGGACGGCGAGCAACCCTTCGGAGTGGAGACGATGGACCAGGGCCAGAGTCTGCATGCGGGTCATGGGAGAACGCTCGATGAGCTGGTCGAGGTTCTCGCAATCCTTCCCGATGCGCAGCAGCGACAGCGCATCCTGGGGACGAATGAAATAGCGGTCGCCGACCCCGTCGTCGGAGACCTGGAGCGGCAGCCTGAAGGACCCGAGAATCCGCTCGTAGAGATTGACCAGCTTGTTCTCGTTGATCTCGAGGAAGCGCTGAAGCTCCTGGGTATCCGACGCAACGGCAAGCAGGCGGCCCAGAGAGATGAGCGCCCCTTCGTTGTCGCCGACTCGGAAGAGCCAGAGGACGTCTTCGTACAGCAGATCGTGCTGGCGGGTCCAGATCTGCGGAGGGAGCTCCTCCTCGGCGGCGGGAGCCGGAGTCTCCTCCTCGGGGATGGGCGGGATCTCGTGGCTCTCCTCGAGCTCCACCTTGATCGCGGCTTCTGTCGGGGCCGCTTCCCGAGGACGCAACAGCTCGCTGCGCTCATTGATGGAAAGGAGGAAGCGGTCGAGCGCCGACAGCACGGCCGCATGGTCGTCGAGGGCCACCTGCGCCTCGGCAGTCGTCCCCTCGAGGGTGCGGGACAAGCGAAGGAATAGTGCAAGATCGAGCTGCATACAGCGGCTCCCCCCAGTTTTCTCTTGCCAGCTTACAGCCCGGTCCTCTATTTTTCAAGGAGGAAAACGGGCTGCCGGGGTGGGTCTACCCCTCCCCTGGAGCGCAGCTCAATTGCCGGCGGGAATCATGGAAGCCTGGGAGCTGGAACTGGTTGCAAGAGCCCAGAGGGGGGACCGGAAGGCCTTCACCCGCCTGGTGATCGAGCACCAGAACCGAGTTTTCTCCTACCTCTACCGCATGCTGGGCAACGCCTACGAAGCGGAAGAGGTGGCCCAGGAGGTCTTCATCGCTGCGTTCCGGTTCATCTCGGGATTCCGTGGCGAAGGGAGCCTCCTCACCTGGCTCTTGCGAATCGCCTCGAACATGTACAAGAACCGGATCCGGTACAACGTGCGGCGCAAGCGAAGCCAGGAATCGTGTATCGACGACAAGGTGGAGCAGCCGGACTACAGGCCCATCGGCGAAAGGCCGGAAAACCCCGAAGCCCTGGTGGCGACGCAGCAGATGGAAATGGCGCTTCATGAGGCCATCTCCCGCCTGCCGGAGGACTTTCGTGAAGTGCTGGTTCTGCGCGATATCGAGCTTCTGACGTACGAGCAGATCCAGGAGCTGACCGGGCTCGCCGAGGGGACGGTCAAGTCCAGGATTCACCGGGCCCGAGGAATGCTCGCCCGGCTCATGAGCGGGCACCTGGATGGAGAGGAGTTGATCTGATGGTGCACGAAGGCGAGAACATCCGGCCGGAGGAGGACATCTTCCTGGCGGCACTGGACGGCGAAATGTCACCGGACGAACGGGCACGGTTCGACTCGAACCTGGCTGCCGACGAAGCGTTCCGGGGGCGGTTTGAGCGCTACCGGCAGACCGTGGACCTGCTCCGCCGCCTCGGACCGTCGCCGGCGCCCAAGACGCTGCTGCCCTCGGTCCAGCGCCGGATCACCCGGCGCACGGTACAGAGCTCGTGGCCGACTCTGCGCTTCCCGTACGAGATGCTCGTCTTCGTGGTGATCCTCGGCGCGCTCATGTACATGTACTTCAACATGTTGCCGGCCTCCCCGGGCCCGTTCACGGTGCGGGAGGCTCCGGCAACTCTCCAGCTGGATCTGTCGAAACCGCTCCCTGCAGAGCTGGTAGAAAAGTTCGGCCTCGCGGATCCGGGGGATGCGGCCCCGGGCAGCCGGGCGTACTACGGTCGATTGGGCCGAGAACAGGCCGGCCTCCTGCTTCAGGCGGTCGCCCCCTACCTGGAGGACAAGCCTCCGGCCACTCTTCCCCCCGGCGACCGGGTCGGAGTCCTGCTTACAGCCCCCCTGCCGTGAGCAAGCCAGTCGATGGTCCCCTCGGCTCCGCTCGGGGCTGGCTCCGGTTGAGGGTCGATGGGCGCCAATGCGCCGGCCGATGAGGCCCCGGCCCCGTTCAACTGCACCACCTCCCATTCTGAGCCCATACTCGCGCGGCCTCTCCCCCGGCGCGGCCTCTCCCCCCGCGCAGCCTCTCCCCCGCGCGGCCTCTCCCCCCGCGCGGCCTCTCCCCCGGCGCGGCCTCTCCCCCCCTCGCTGCTCTCAACCTCCGCACCGGCAAGTCAATACAGGAAGAATAAAATAGACCAGAAGAGGTAGGAGTGCGAGCGGGTAGAGAAACGGTGGCGGCCCATCCGGGATGACCAGTCGGATGAGGGGAATCGGGCGGAGAAGGTCTTCTGCCAGCGAGAGCCCGTCGAGTCGAGCACGCGCAGGGCATCGAAGGTGGCCAGCTCCAGCGGGAGGTGGCGAGAGAGGTTGATGGCCGACGTCAGGGCCGTGGGGCCGACGCTGTCCAGGAACCCCGCCAGGCCGTTGCGAGCCCCGCTACCGTTGCGAGCCCCGTTACCGTTGCGAGCCCCGCTACCGTTGCGAGCCCCGTTACCGTTGCGAGCCCCGTTGCCATTGCGAGCCCCGCTACCGTTACGAGCCCCGTTGCCATTGCGAGCCCCGTTGCTGCCAGCGCCGGCCTGCATGGGCTCCACCCCTCGCCAGCCGATCGGGACCGCGGTCACGATTCCTTCGAAGGGCAGGGAGCCCTCCAGCGAGAAAGGGAACTCTGGAAGGTCGGGGAGGGCCACGAGCAGGCGGTTGCGGATCCCCTCGGCAGCCAGCAGGCCAGCCAGGTGGAGGACGGAGTCCTCGTTGCCGGGTTCCGGTTCGCCGACCGGGGCATGGTCCGGACCGGCGCCGTCCCACTCGGTGCGCAGCACGTGGAGGACGTCCTGGATGCCCGCTTCGACTGCGGACCGGACGAAAGCTTCGGGCTCGCACCACATGCGGCCACCGGAGACCGGAATGACCTGGGGCCCGCCGGTGCGGATGGTGCGCAGGCATTGGACCAGGGCATCCCCGTCGAGGAGGTCGAGCCCCGGGAGCAGGATCTCCCGACTGCGCCACCCTGTCACATCCTGTGCGATCTCGCCCGCCATGCGGAGACGGGGGTACTGTTCGATCCGGAACCCGGGACAGGGGGTCGGACAGGTGGGGCAGCGGTCGATTCGGAAGAACTGGCGTTGAGCGAAGGAGCTGAGCTCGTGGAGCTCCTCCTCCTGGCGGCGGAACGTGGAGAGGCGGTAGCTCTGGAGCTCGAGCCCGGCGAGGTCTCCGAGCTCGCAGTAGGGGATGTTGTACGGTTTGACACGGGTCCCCAGGGTCAGCGCGACCCGGCCGGCCTCGGAGACGGCCCGAGTCAGGCGGCTCATCTCCACGTGGTAGGCTGCTGCGACGTGGAGATTGGGCTTTGACGCGATGAAGGGCTGGAGGATGTGGATACGGGCCCCCAGAGCAGCGGCCATACGCACCGTGTCAGACGCGAAATCGACATTCTGGGGCAGGAGCAGGGTGACCGAATGCAGCTCGATGCCACGTCCGGTGCGGTCCGCAGCCTCCCTGACGGCTGTTACTCCGGCGGAAAGCTGGCGGAAGGCGCCGGCCACGCCGGAGAGGGAATCGTGGACAGTCTCGGGACCGTGGAGTGAGAACGAGACGCGGTTGAGGCCGGCTGCCACGAGGTCACCGGCCAGGTCGCCGGCCGCGAGCATTCGCCCGTTGGTAGTGACACCGATCTCCGTGTAGCCGAGGCGGGCTGCGGCGGACACGAGGCGGACCAGGTCGAGCCGGACGGTGGGTTCGCCGCCGGTGAATGCCACGCGGAAGAAGCCTTTGCCACGGCCCCGTTCGAGCCGGCCCAGCACGGCCTGAGTGGACAGCTCTCCGTCACGGACGGAGGCGGTGCCACCCGGGCGGGTTCGGGCATCGGTCGCCACGCAGCGCAAGTGATGCTGGGGACAGAAGGCACATCGGTTATTGCATCGAGTACCAAGTTCGATGGTGAGGAGGGATTCAGCGGACACTACACGTCAACCCTGGGGGAAGGATGCTGAAGCAGGATTTTCGCAAACTCGGACACCCGCACCGCAGCCGGACCAGGAGCGTTCTCCTACCAGGACCCGTGAGAGCCGTGCGACCCGTGAGAGCCGTGCGACCCGTGAGAGCCGTGGGACCCGTGAGAGCCGTGCGACCCGTGAGAGCCGTGCGACCCGTGAGAGCCGTGCGACCCGTGAGAGCCGTGCGACCCGTGAGAGCCGTGGGAGCAGTGTCCCGCAGCCGTCACTTCCAGGTTGTCGAGCTGCTCGCCACCAACGCCCTGATCCGCACCAAGGGCATGGCCGGCAGCAGTGCCCGCCATGAGCAGGAAGGTGGAGATCTGGGCCGCCTGCTTGCGGGTGATCTTTCCCTCCTCGCTCGACAGGAAGTCTTTCACCTTCTTCCTGAGCTTGGGCAGCTTGTCCTTCGTCATGAGCCTTCCTCCTGCTGCGGGGCCGTCCGTCAGTCGTGAGAAAAGAACACGCTCCTGTCCCTAACTATCGTCCATTTCGTCAGAATGTCAAGGACTTGTTTGTCCCCCTCCGCAATCCGGCCGAAGAGGTACTCGAGGATGGAGTGGTAGATGTGGCAGCGGTCGTTGGTGGGCATCTGCCCGAAGATACCCCCCTGCTGGGCGTAGTTGTAGACCGGGCACACGCCGCAATAGGGCTTGAACACGCAGTCCACACAGCCAGGGATGTTGTCCAGGCAGGAAGCCACGGCCAGTGCCTTGACCGTGGGGTCCCCGATGAGATCCTGGAACCGACTCTCCGGGATCGTTCCGATCTGGAACATGTCGTCCCCCTGCTGGTACAGCATGCGTCCCTCGTCGCAGGTGAACACGGTCCCGTCGTAGTTGTACGCAACCTGACCGATCCCCGCACCGCATGGAGACCGCAGATCGAGGTAGTTGGGATCCACGGGCGTGAGCATCTTGGTCAGGAGGATCGCGGCAGTCCGCTCGAGGATCTCGACCCCGCGGCGGTTGAGGTCGATCATGTAGTCCATGGCCTCGAAGTAGAAGCGCAGGAAGTCCTGCGACGTGTAGCCGATGGACTGGAACGTCTTGAGCGCAAACCCGAACGGGTTGAGCGGGCGAAGAAAGATGGCCTTGCGCCCCAGCCGGATGTATTCGTCGACGACTTCCCGGGGATGCTCGAGGGTCTTTCGCGTCACGGTGAGAAGCGCCTCGACGTGGTAGAGGTCGGGGTCGAGCCCCTTTTCCCGGTAGGCCTGGTCGGCCCGCCGCAGCCACTGGACCGCCTGGTCGTAGCTGCTGCCCCGGAGCAGCTTGCGGTTGTGATCGTGGACCTCCTTTGGACCGTCGATGGAGGTGCAGATCTGGACGTTGTTGGCCATCAGGAACGCCAGCTTCTCGTCGTCCATGAGGCTGAGGTTGGTGACGAGCGAGAACTCGAGCTTCTTGCGGGCTGTCCGGTTCTTCTCGACGGAGTAGTCGATCAGGAAACGGACGGTCTCCCAGTTGACCAGGGGCTCCCCCCCCTGGAACTCGATGTTGATGACCGGCGACGGACTCTCGAAGATCGTGTCCACCACCTGCCGGGCCAGCTCGGGCTTCATGTCGAAGGAATCCTCGGACACGTCGCGCCGGGAAGCGTGGCAGTAAACGCAGACCTCGTTGCACCGCAAGGTCACGATGACGATGTGGAGGTAGGGACCGGAGAACAGGAATGCATTCTTGCGGGCGTAGTCGCGGGCCAGCGATGCGGTGGCCGCGTCAGACCGGAAGAAGTGCTTCGACTGGAGCTCCTGGTACCTGGGGTTGTCCTCTGCCAGAGTCCCCTCGACGAGGGCCGCAAACTCCTCCTGGCTGAGCAGGACGAAGCCGCCGGCCTCGTTGGTGACGAGGACCTGATCCCGGATGCGCCCGTACCGGAACGGGCTGAGCCGCTCAAGGCCGGCTCCCTTCAACGTGCCGAAGCTGACCGCCATCTCTTACCCTCGTGCCGCAATCGTGCCGGCCAATGCGAAGTTGAGCAGCTCGTCCACCAGGGCCGGTCCCATGTCGGGGTCGATGTCGTCGACGGTGACCGAGATCCGTCCCTTGCTGCCCTGAACCCGGATCCGTGCGAGGCCGGCGAACTGGCGTGCTGCCTCGCGGACCGCGCCGAGCCGGTAAAGCTTCCCGTCCAGGACGACCTTCATTTGCCCTTCTCCTTCCCGAACTTGTCCTCCCACGGAACCGCAATCCCGAGCGGATCGTCGAGGTAGTCCCCCTCGTCTTCCAGCGTGAGGCTTGCAGCCTCGGGCAGCGACGAGAAGAGCGCCCGGTGGACGATGGCCTCCCGCACCTCCTGGGTCCGTTGCGCGACCTTGCGCCGGAATGCCTGGTTCACCAGCTCGTTCTCGAACTCACCGATGATCGCCTGGAATGCCTTCCGGTCACACTCCGGCTTGGCCTTCAGCCGAACCGAGACCTTGTCCCCTTCCCCCCGATCCAGGAACACGTAGCAGCGATCGAGGTAGATGTATGCGGTCGCGTAGATGACTTCCAGCGGGTAGATTCGCTGGCTGACTAGGATTTCCTTGACCATCTCGACTCCTTGTTTCGCGGCCCCTGCCCCGCTTCCGGGCCGCGCTACGGGGCGAATACTAAACACGCCCGTTGCGAAACGCAATGATCGGGCATCATGGTGCCGACAACGCCTTGTCTGCGTCCTCGACGGCCTTCCGGAAGAAGGCCGACCGAGCCTCCTTGAATTTGCTCTCGGAGAGCAACCGCATGGCCCGGTTGACGTCCGGGAGCGAGGCGTTGAACTCCCGGACGGACATCCCCGCGTTCTGCAGGTAGCCGATGGGGTCGCTCTTGACGGCCTCCTCGACCGAGTCACCGACTCCGTAGGCCCGCATCTCGGCCTCCAGGCTCTTGGGCTCGATGACGTGGATGGGGAATTTCTCGTCCCGGAAGTAGTAGGCGCGGGCGTTGATGGTGGCACCGTCGGCCCCCAGTCTGGCCTTGAGAACGTGCAGCAGACGCTTGGAGGACTTCAGCCCGGCCAGCATCGCCTTGAGCAGTGTCTCGTCCGCAGGAGCGAGGTTCATGGTCACGAGCAGGATTCCCCGGATGTCGTTCTCCTCGAATTCGAACGCCCGGTCCCCGTGGATCACCGACGGAATCTCTCGGGAGGACAGCGCTTCCTCGCGGATGTCCAGGTAGGAATAGGCCCCTCCGGCCTGGGCTGCGATGGCCTCGAGCTCCTTCCGCAGGGGCTCCACGTCGGGAGACTTTGGGACCCGGCCGTACATGTTCCACTCCTCGAACTCCCGGTCGAAGCGGGCCAGCGCCTGCTCGTACGACGGGATGTTGGCCACGGCCGAACGGACCCAGACCACGTCCCGCCTCAGTGCGAACTTCATCTTCTTGAGCTTCTCGAGAAACTCGTCCGGAGGTACCGGACCCGGCCCGGCATCCGGAGAGGCAATCCACTCCTCGTCCGCGGCATCGGACTCGGGGCGAGGGGCCGCATCGGCAGCGGCCCGGGCCGCGTCGACCTGAGCCTTGGCGGCCGTGGGGGCCCCCTTCTCCGCACCCTCCGGCAGTGCACCGGCAGGTCCCCCGGCCTGTGCGACGCCCTTCCCGGACTCGGCGCCAGGAGCCTCTTCCTGACCCGTTCTCGGCTTGTTGCAGCCCGTGACTGCCAACGCAATCAGGACGACGGCAATCCTGGCAACCTGCACGTTCGTGGACATGATACCTCCCAAGGTGCACCCACCCCGCGAGCGGACCCTGTTCCGCTTGGCTCCGCCGGCCAGTTGCACTAGACTGGCGAAACCCCGGGGGGCGAATATTAGCCCGTGGTCCGAGGCATGTCCAGCAGAGGAGTCTCCATGAGCGATACCGGCGGCGAGCTCAGCTTCGAAGCGCTTCTTTCCCAGGTGGAGGAAGTCCTCCGCCGATTGCAGGAGGGCAACGTGCCCCTTGAAGAGGCCCTGACGCTGTACGAGACCGGTGCGCTCCGGTTGAAGGCAGCGCAGGAGCGGCTGGACCAGGCGAGGCAGAAGCTGGTGACGCTGAGGAAGCAGGAAGGCAGTGGGCAGTGAATCACACACGGTCTCGCTGATCGGCGCTCGTCTGCGGTTGCCCCTCCCGCGTGGTCGGGGCTGTGTACCGTCGGCATGGAGGGCCGGTGATGAGTACCGCCCCAGACGATCCTCTGAGGGCACATGCAGTGGGCGGCGAGATGCCTAAGACGCGAATAGACGTCCTGCTGGTGGAAAAGGGGCTGGCACCCACGAGGCAGAAGGCTCAGGCCATGCTGCTGGCGGGGGCGGTGCTGGTGGATGATCGGCCCGTGGACAAGCCGGGGACCCTGGTGAGCACCGAGGCGACGGTCCGGGTCCGGGGCAACCCGATTCCCTACGTGTCCCGGGGCGGATTGAAGCTCGAGCACGCACTCGACCACTTCCAAGTCGACCCCACCGGCCTGCGGGTGCTCGATGCCGGCATCTCCACCGGCGGGTTTACCGATTGTCTGCTCAAGCGGGGGGCGCTGCACGTGTACGGCGTCGACGTCGGCAAGGCGCAGGTGGCCTGGGAGATCCGCCAGCATCCGGCCGTCACCCTGTTCGAAGGGACCAACATCCGAGAATTCGACGTCGCCGCACTGGGGGCACCAGTCGACCTCGTCGTCGCAGACCTCTCGTTCATCTCGTTGACGCTCGTGCTCCCCGTGCTTCATGCCGCGCTACGTACCGGCGGAACCGCGCTGCCGATGGTGAAGCCTCAGTTCGAAGTGGGCCGGGAACACATCGGGCGCAAGGGGGTGGTGCGGGAGGAGGCTCTGCGGCTGGCCGCTGTGGACAAGGTGGCACAGGCAGCCCTCGGGTGCGGCTTCGTCCACCTGGGCACCACGCAATCCCCGGTGCCCGGTCCCGAGGGAAACATCGAGTACTTCCTGCACCTGGCAAAGGACTGAAGGCCGCAGAAGCGGCGACGCACCGGCCTTTCAAACCGACGTGCTGTCATGGAATCTCAAATGAGGGGAGAAGTGGGCTACCTGGGCACCACCGGCGGCTTGGGCGCGGCCGGGGCAACGCTCTTGTCGGCATCGAACATTTTCTTGAGCCCGCCCAGCGCGCCCATGACGCCCGAGGCCTCGTAGGGCAGGAACACCGTCTTCTGCGGCGAAGCGGCCATGTCCTTGAGGGCATCGATGTACTTCATGGCGACCATGTACTGGACGGGGTCGCCACGCTGGCCCACGGCATCGAGGAGGATCTTGACGGCCTGGGCTTCACCTTCTGCGATGCGAAGGCGGGACTCGGCCTCGCCTTCGGCCTGGAGCACCTTGGCACGCTTGGCACCTTCCGCAGTGGCGATGGCGGCTTCGCGCTCACCCTCGGCCCGGAGAACCTGGGCGGCCTTGGTACCTTCAGCCTGCAGAACCTGGGCGCGACGCTCTCGCTCGGCCCGCATCTGCTTCTCCATGTCTTCCCGGATTGCGCCGGGCGGGTTGATGTCCTGGAGCTCGACGCGGTTGACCTTGACGCCCCACTTGTCCGTCGCCTCGTCGAGGATCGTCCGCAGCTTCAGGTTGATCGTATCGCGGGAGGACAGGGTCTGGTCGAGGTCGAGCTCGCCGATCACGTTGCGCAGCGTGGTCTGGGTGAGCTTCTCGATGGCGTCGGGCAGATTCTGGACCTCGTACACGGCGCGGACGGGGTCGGTGACCTGGAAGTAGAGCAGCGCGTTGATCTCGATGGTGACGTTGTCCCTGGTGATGACGTTCTGCCGCGGGAAGTCGAACACCGTCTCCCGGAGGTCAATCCTGTCGAACGTCCTGTTGAATGCGAGCTTGATTCCTCCAGGACCATACCCTTCGGCCCGCCAGTAGATCTGGCGGACCTTGTCCACCAGCGGAATGATGATATTGACGCCCGAAGTCAGCGTCTTGTGGTACTTCCCGAGGCGCTCGACGATGATGACTTCCGCCTGCTTGACGATATTGAATCCCTTCCAGACGATGATGATTGTCAAGGCTGCGGCAAGCATCAGCAGCACGACACCGGCGGTTATGCCGGCACCAGCGAACAGCATCTCCGGACTCATGCGTTCTCCTCCTTGGCGGTTGAACACGGTTCCACGGTGAGGGTGTTTCCCTCGACCTTGCGAATCACCACTTGGATGCCCGACGGAATGGCCATGTCGTTCAGGGGGAAGGCCCGCCACTCGTCGCCGGCGAGCTTCACGTAGCCGGGCTCGGTCTTCCCGCCGATGGGGCGGATGACCACGCCGGTGCGTTCGAGCATGGCCTCGGTGTTGGTCTTGACCTTGTTCCCCTCACCGGTCAGACGGTGGGCCACCGGCCGGGAGACGCCGAACATCACCAGGGAGGCCACGACGAACACCACGAGGAGGCCGCTGAGGGAGAGGAGGCCGAAGAATGCGACCACTGCGGTAAGCAGGGCCCCGACGCCGATGCTGGCCAGGGCCAGGGCGGCCCCGAGCGATTCCAGGATGATGAGCACCATCCCGACGAGGACCCAGAAGTAGCCGAACTCATAGTCGAGAAGCTGACTGAACAGGTCTGCCATGGCGAATCCTCACGATGCTGGTTTTGAAACTAACAGGGTTTCCGGCCCCCCACAAGGAGAATCGGGATCCAGCACGGATGCCGGCCATCCGCTGGCCGCAAACGCATCGGAAAGACGCTGCGCCTGGTGCGGTCCCGGAGCGAAGGCCACCACCGCGTCGCCGCCGCCCCCTCCCGAGATCCGGGCAGGAATCCCCTGCCGTCGGGCGACGGCCTGCATCGCCCGAATCTCCGGCGTGAAGATGCGGAGCCTGCCTGTGGCACTCAGGTCGGTCAGGGTCCGCTCGCAGGCCTCGACCATCCAGGCGAGCCGATGGGGAGGCGAGGCGGGCCACTCCCAGAGGAGGCGCACCAGGGAGTTGGAGGCCCTCACGTGCCGGGTCAGGGCACGCCGGAAGTCCGTCCGGGAAAGGGCGCTGCGGAAGGCCTCGATGTGGCGGGTGGTGGGCACCTTGGCCGTGGCGCGGGCGCACACCAGGAAGAGGCCTTGCAGCGCGGGACGGGATTGTGCTTTCGGACCGCCAGTGGCACGGGAGAGAACGATCCCGCCGAGGGCCACGGTGCTCACGTCGTACCCCGAGCCGCCGCCCTGGACCTGCGAGTGGGCGCGGCGGGCAAGTGCGATCTGCTGCTCCACGGACAGGCCAAGCCCCCACCATCGGTCGAGGGCCGCGATCATCCCGACGACCAGGGCCGCGCTGCTCCCCGGCCGTGGCCCCGTCGCGGGCAGGCGGCTGAAGACCGCCTCGAAGCCGTCGGTGTGAGGGCTCGAAGACAACCGGTGGCCCGAGGTCGGCTCGGCGAGGGAGGTGCCGGGGGAGGGAGGATGGCTCTGCTTCCAGGCAGCGGCTTCGAGCCACGCCTGCTCCATGAAGTCCACGGGGGACGCCCCTGCGGGCCCCGGAGGAAGGGAGGAAAACGAGGCACCGTCGAGACGGAAGGCCGCTCCCGTGGCCGGACGGAGCTCGAGGCGGAACCCGGGGCGCACGGCAGCAGCCAGCGCCAGCCCTCGCGGCGTGAGGGCCGAGTATTCTCCGGCGAGCATCCACTTGCCGGGGAGGTCGACGACGAGGCCATACCCGCTCGAGGCGGGTGGGCTCACGACTGGCCCCGCATCGGGCCGGCTCATGACGGGCTCCGAATCGGGCCGGGGTCTGCCACGCGTACCCCGCCCCCCACCCCGCACGAGAGGATCTCCACGTCGGGAAAGCGTTGCAGGATCTCCCGGGAGACGGAGAGGTCGTGGGGAGCGAGGGTCACGAAGATGGGGTTCGGGCCGGCGTCGAGGGTGAAGAAGAGGGGGACAGAGCGCTTCAGGTCGCAGGCAAGCTCGAGAAGCTCGATGGTCCGCTGCCGAACGTAGAGGATGGGGGGGCTTGCCGTCAGGCAGAGACCGTGCAGGGTCTGAGCGCTCAGCTCGGCAATCCGGGCCAGGCGGTCGAAATCCCGACCTTCGATGGCGGCCTGGGCCTCGGGGGCCAGCCTGGAGCACTGATCCGCAAACAGCGGGAACAGTGCGGATGTACGCGACGTGCGGATCATCCCCACCGTCGAGGAGACCGGCTTGGGCTGACGGGACACGATGACGGCCAGCAGCCTCAGCTCCGGCCAGTGGAGGGCGGAGGCGAACCGCTCGGAAAAGCTGTCGCTCCCATCGGCCTGTTGCCCCCGGTGCCAGCGGGCAAACCCGCCTGGAACCGAGCGCGACGCTGAGCCGGAGCCGAGGCGGGCCAGCGCGGAGAGCTCCCGCTCGGACATCTCCACGCGGAAGGCTGCGGAGGCCGCCAGGGCGAAAGCGGCAAAGGCGGCGGAGGAGCCGGCCAGGCCGACCGCATCCGGAAGCTGGGGTCGGACTTCGGTTCGGGTGGTGCAACGCAGACCGGAGCGTTCGCGCAGCAGGGCAAGGATGCGCCCGAACCGTCCGAGCTGGGGGGGCTGGACCGGGCGGCCCGACCAGATCACCTCGTCCTGGGCGGTCTCCGCCTGGGTGACCAGGACCCGCGTGGGGAAGGAGTCGAGGCAGAGGGCGACGCTGTCGGCCACGGGGAGATTGAGGATGGAATCCCGCTTACCCCAGTACTTGACCATGGCGATGTTCGCGGTCGCCTCGGCGCATGCCGTCAGCGGCCCGTAGGGGGCGCTCATTCCACGTCCACCTCGAACGTGTCGAGGCTGTCGCCGGTGTCGCTTCCCTTGCGAGCGAAGCTGACCAGGACCTTGTTGATCTCGAGAGCGGCGCCGTTGGGGCTGCCTCGACCGACGAACACCTGGTACTGGTCGGTCAGCGCCCCGCCTCCCCTGGCAAGATAGGTTGACTTGATGGTGATGACGTTGCGTCCCGGCTTGAGGTACAGGGTGAGCTCGGCGGTGAGCTGGTCCTGCTCGGAGGTGAATTGCTTGACCGGCTTTTCGTTGACGAGCAGCTCGAACGTGTAGGGGACCTTCCCGGGGGACGGAGTCTGGGTGAACAGGAAGTAGCGGTTCTTCAGGAGGGCCACGGTGCCGACGGGCTCGACGGACTGTTCCCCCTGGGCCGGGGCGGGATGCACCTCGAAGTCGGGGGCGGTGATGTGGAGCTCCCCCTTGTCGTTGAACTCCACGGTCACGTTCTCGAGCTTGACGCCGGTGATGCCGCGGACGAGCTTGCCGTTGATGTAGATGTCCGATGCCACGGCGCTCGGAGCCGCCAGCAGCAGCACGGGAACGAAAAGGAACAGCCTGGTCATGGTCAACCTCCCTGCACGATTACTCGAGATGCGCTTCCACGGGCTGGAGCCCCAGCTCCCGGTAGCGCTGCCATTTCCGAAGGGACTCCTTTCGTGCCTCCGGGTCGAACGATTTGACGAACTCCCAGATGTCCACGTGGGTGGGGGCCTCTTCCCAGTCGGCTGCGGGGACCGGCTCCCGGCTGAAGTTCACGAAGACGTCGGCCCGCAGCACGCCGGCCTCCGGGGTGGCGATGAGGACGCGGTCCAGGGACGAGGACTCGCTGCCGAGCACCGAGTGCGGGACGAACGCCGCATCGGAGAAGGTCCAGAGGGCCTCGTCCATGCGGCCGGCCGCGTTGCGATCCGCTGCCAGCACGACGACGCGGCGACCGGCCTCGACCCAGCGCTCGATGTGCTGACAGAGCTCGGGAAGGAAGTCCCGCTCCTTTCCCTGCTCCACCCGGACGAACCTTGCGTTGACCATCGGTTCTGCTCCTCTATTCTCCGCCTGCCAGCTCGACGAAGCGGGCCACGCTGCCGGGGAAGGTGACGGGCTGTCCCAGGTAGTCCTCCCGGATGTAGTCGAGCCTCGGAAATCCGTGGGGGGAGCGCAGGTAGCTGCGTCCCTGGGGAACGGGTGCGAACTGCTCCTCGCTGCCAAACTTTCGGAAGGTGAACGGCTTGAGTCGGAGTGCGGAGAGCATCCCGTAGGCACCGATGATGCGGCGGAATGCCCGTATGGCCCACTCCTGGGTCCGGTAGGCCGTGAACGCAGCCTCCTTCCGGCGGAACTCCTCGTCGGAGAGACGGATGCGGTGCACCGGGCCGCGCTTCCAGGGGCCGAAGCGGAGCGGCACCAGGACGGTCAGCTCGTAGCTGGGCAGCTCGAAAAAGCGGATCCGGCGGTTCTGCCTCAAGGAGACGTCCTTGACGACCTTGGCGGCGAGGAAGTGGGCGATGTCGTGCTCCGGGTGCCCCCCCTGCCAGGCCTGTGCCCAGACGACGTCGGCCTGCTCCACCTTGGGGGTGAGGCACTCCTCCATGGAGCCGGCCACCGAGGCCACGAGCCGGCGGTCATCGGCCTGGGCGGTCTGGGCCGTCGGGGCCTTGGACAGGGAAATGAACAGCGGGTACAGGGCCAGCTCGGACCACCGCAGGAAGGTGAGGTTCTTCCTGGGCCAGCCGAGGACGGCCATGGCCGCGATGCTCTCGTTCTCGCGCAGCGCCGCATACTCGTCCTGTGCCATGCCGGCCATGGGAGCGAGCCCGTCGCCGTTGGTCATCCACACGGCCTCGGCGTGAGGCATTGCCCGCTGGAGGATGCCTGCAAACGGGATCTCGTCGTCCTGGTGGGCGAACACGAAGAGATGGCGTGTGCCGGGGGAGAAAAGGTCGGGAGGAACCGGGACTTCCTTCATCTCAACGCTCCGCTCGAAGGGTCGGGCCCGAAACGCGGCTTTGGGGCCTCATGCGAGGTCCGCCGCATGCTTCTTCACCTTGGCGACGGCCTCCACGATGTCCCGGACCCCCTGCTCACCGTCGAGCAGGTAGGGGTAATGCAGCCAGCACCCTTCCTCGTGGGCGAACCGCATGGCCACGGGGAACTTCATCCGGCGCAGCGTCTCCGGGGCCTGGATCCCGTCGCCGTAGCGCTCCCGGAGCATCGGGAACTCGTCGGAGCGGGCCGCGAAGATGGGGTTGAAGGGCATGGGGACGTAGAAGACGCCGTCCATGTCGACCCCCTCGGCCGCAAGTGCCTCGAGCACCCGGTCTCTCGGGAGCCCGCAGAACTGGGACGCATCGTACTTCAGGATGAACTGGTAGATGCCCCGGCGGGTCTCACGGGGGTCACGGGGGACCGCAATGAAGCCGCCGACCTCGGCCAGGCCGCGGGTCAGGAGGTCGGCCGCAGCCTCCTTCCGCTGCTGGAGCTCCTCGGCCCGAGCGAGCTGGGCCAGCATGAGCGCACACTGGAGCTCAGTCATCCGGGCGTTGTACCCGAGGATGTGCCCCTGGAAGCCGTCATAGCCCGGTTCCTTGCGGCCGCAGTTGACCATGCTCATCACCTTCTGGCGGAGCACGTCGTCGTTGGTAGTGATGAATCCGCCCTCGCCCGAGGTCAGGATCTTGGAGGTCTGGAAGCTGAACGACCCGAAGGTCCCCCAGGAGCCCACGCCGCGGTCACGCCATCGGTTTCCGTGGGCGTGGGCGCAGTCCTCGATGAGCGCCAGCCCGTGGCGGGCAGCGATGTCGGTAAGCCGGTCGAGATCCGCCATGGCGGAGCCGAGGTGCACGGGGATGATGGCCCGGGTGCGGGGCGTGATGGCCGCCTCGATGGCATCCACGTCGATGCAGTAGTTGACCGGGTTGATGTCGACGAACACGGGGACTGCGTTGACCCAGATGGGGGCCGCCCCCGTAGCAACCCAGGAGGTGCACGGGACGATGACCTCGTCGCCGGCCTTGACCCCTGCGGCCCGCAGGCAGATCTCGAGCGAAATGGACCCGTTCGCACACGGGATACCGTACTTCGCGTCCTGGAAGCGGGCAAAGCGCTCGGCCAGCTCGGAGGTCTTCTTCCCGGGGAACGGGAAGCCACCCCAGGAGCTGTTGTCGAACGAGTCGAGGAGCTGCTGCCTCTCGGTCTCGTCGCGGACGGGCCAGCGAGGCCATGGACGGCTGCGTACCGGTGTTCCTCCCAACAACGCCAGACTGGACATGTGCGTTTCCTCCTCCTCAGGTTCGACGGATCAGAGAATCTTTCGCTTCTTCAACGCCTGGAGCACGTCGGCAGCAAGGCCGGCCGAGGGAACCAGGGGATTTGCAACCAGTGCCATCAACGCCAGGTCCGGGTCGCGGGAGACCGCGGCCTGGACGGTGAGGCGCTCGTAAGACTTGACCTGCCGGATGAGCCCCATGATGCGCTCGTCGACCTCCCCGACGGGGAGCGGCTGCACGTCCGCGGAGCTGAGCATACAGGGAACCTCGACCGAGGCATCCCCCGGGAGCTCTTCGATGGAGCCGCGGTTGAGCATGTTGACAATGACCCTGCGGGGCTCGGCCGAACCCAGCGCAGCCATGACGTCGACCGCGATGCGGGAATACCAGGCCCCTCCGCGCTCGGACAGCAGCAGTGGCTTGACCACGTTGGCCGCATCCCGATAGTAGTCCATGAGTCGGTCCTCGATCTCCATGACCTCCTGGGCCCGGGTGCGCGGCTTGCGGCGCAGCTCCGCCATCATCTGGTCGGGCATGTAGTAGTAGCGGCAGTAGCTGGAGGGGATCATTCCCAGGGCCTTGAGGAAGCCCCTCGGGTAGTCGAGGTCCGGAATGTTCTTGGGCCCGCGCTCGGAATCGAAGGTTTCGAGCAGGTAGGGAAGCATGTCCTGGCCGCGCACGAGGATGCGGCGGACCCACCCGAGGTGGTTGAGCCCCACCCAGTCGAGCATGACGTCCTCGGGGGCCATGCGCAGGTGACGGGCGATGTCCATCTGGAACTCGGTGGGGACGTTGCACAGCCCGATGCAGCGGGTGGTCGCAAACCGGCAGATAGCCTCCGTCACGATTCCGGACGGGTTGGTGAAGTTGATGATCCAGGCACGGGAATTGGCGTCTCGGACGCGGCGGGCCATGTCGAGCACCACGGGGATGGTCCGGAGTGCCTTGGCAAAGCCGCCTACACCGGTCGTTTCCTGGCCGATGAGCCCCCGATCGAGCCCCATGCGGATGTCCTCGTGCCGGGCCTGCTGGCCGCCGACCCGGATCTGGAACACGACGAAGTCGGCCCCCTGCACGGCCTTGTCGAAATCGGACTCCGCTTCCACGACCAGGCCGGAGTTCAGCGCAGCGGCCATTCGGGCCGAGAATCCGGCGACGACCGACAGGCGGCCGGCATCGATGTCGTGCAGGGAGACCAGGTCGGGTCCGCCGCGAAGCTGCCAGAGGGCCAGCCCTTCGACCAGCTCGGGCGTGTACGTGCTTCCACCGCCGATGACCGCAATCTTCATGCCCCCCCTCCTTTCCGAACCGGCAGCCGGATTGCGCCGGGCCAGCGGGGACTGCTACGCTTCCAGGGGCGAAAACACCCCATCCACCAGGGCGCACCGGGCTGCCCGGGCTGCCTCATTCCGCCGGGCCCCTTCAAACAGGTCCAGCGCATATCTTACCGCCCCGGATACCGGGCGCCAGCCCAGGACGACCGGGACCACGGAGGGAAACTCCGCCCGGACATCGGCCAGCAAGGCATCGTTCAGATGAGGAGATTGCCCCCGTTGAAGGACGCTGCCCCCCATCACGAGGCGAAATGGCTCGGCCCTTTCGAACAGCCGTCGGGCGACGGCCCGGACGGCAAGCCCGAGCTCCTTTCCCGCCCATTCGAGGATCGCGGCGGCCGGGGCATCTCCGGCCCCGGCGGCCTGGAACACGAGTGGTGCCAGGAGCCCGGCGTCCATCCTCCCCCCGCCCGGGATCTCGGGGCCGTCCGCGAGGAAGAAGTCGACGATGTCGTCCAGCCGCTCCAGGCCGAGGCGGGAGCGGATGATCTCGCCGAGGACCGTGGGCGGGTCGCGGCCGTCCAGGGCACGAAAAGCCTTTCGAAGCGCTTCGATTCCGATGTCGGTGGCGCTTCCCAGGTCGCCGAAGTCGGGACCGATGCCGCCGACCCGGAAGCGGCGGCCGTCCGCGGCCACGCCCCCGGCGTTGCAGCCGGTCCCCGAGATCACGGCCACCCCCACTCCGTCCGGGGTACCGGCTCGAAGGACCAGGAACAGGTCGTTGACGAGGACGAACGGGACGGAACCGAGGATCTTCTCGAGCTCCGGGCGGATCACGGCCTCGTCCCTGGGACGGTCCAGCCCCGCGACGCCGAGCCCGGCCGCTGCCACCTCGGTAATGCGTCCGGCCCACGGTGCCAGGCACTTCTCGATGGCCTCGCTCCACACCTCTGCGGCCCTGCGGATGCCCCGCCCCTGGTAGTTGCTCCCTTCGAGGAGCTGGCGGCAGTGACGGCCGTCCCGCAGGCTGACCGCCACGGCCTCGGTCTTGGTTCCGCCCACGTCCAGCCCAAGCAGGACGTGCGGCTCGTTCGTGCGGCTCACTCGCCGAGCTCCTTCATCATCTTGCGGGCGTAGTCGCGGGCATCCTCGGTTTCCCAGGTACGGTCCTTGGGAGACTTGCTGTCGTTGATGCAGCGCAGGTAGGTCGCCTTGGCTTTCGCCTTGTCTCCGACCTTGGCATAGGCCGCGGCCAGCTCGAGGAGGATTTCCGGATCGTCCGGCTTGAGGGCCGTGCCCTTCTCCAGGATCTCCAGCCCCTTCTTCGGGTCGCCCCAGGTGAGCACCGGCGGCAGCTCCCGATAGAGGCTCCCGAGCAGCATGTAGGCTTCGAAGCGGCCGGGCTCGTCCCTGATCATCTCCTCGAGGTACTTCTTGACCCGCGTGCTCTCCTTCAGTGCGGCCCGGATCCCCTCGGCGGACTTGGCCTTGAACGTGGTCATGGCATGCCAGAACCGCCCCTCGTAGTCCTTCTTGTTCGTGTCCAGGATCCGCTGTGCGCAGGGAATCCCCTGCTTGGCTGCGGCCATCCGCCCCTTGTCGTCGAGCCGGTGTGCGTAGCTGTAGGCCGTCATGGCACAGAGCACCTGGACGCGCTTGTCCTGGGGGTAGCGGGACGCCAGGTCCACCAGGATTCCCAATGCCTCCTTGTGCTTGCCGAGATCGGCCCGGCCGTCATAGACCGCGTAGAAGGAGGACCACTCGCTGTCGGTGACCTTGCCCGCGGACTGCTCCTGCGCCAAGGCGGACGAAGCGGCCACGGACAGCACGAGCAGCACAAGTCCCGTCGCAGATGTCAGGATGAAGCCGATGGAACGCATGAGTACACCTCCACATCGGCACCGGATACTACCGGGGCCGCCGCCTCGTTTCAAGTGCCTGGCGAACCATTCGGTTTTCCTTGACTTTCTGCGCTGTTTGCGCTATTGCTGACGCCGTTGTGACGTCTGCACTGAGGGACTGATATGCCTTTCGTCAAGAGCACGTTTGCAGGTACGTGGTACCCGGGCACGCGCAAGCAGATTGAAGCGAAGCTCAACGACTATGCCTCGCAGGTCAAGGACTCCCAGAAGCTTCGCAAGCCGCCCGTGGCCGGCATCGTCCCCCACGCAGGCTGGACCTACTCGGGCCGCGTCGCGTATGAAGTCTGGCACAACCTGGCCCGCAGGAATCCGGACCTCGTCGTGCTTTTCGGCGGCCACGTCCACGGCTACCAGCGCTCCATGCTGTTCGTGGACGAGGGGTTCACGACTCCGCTTGGGGAGCTCCGCTGTCACGACGAGATGATGAACGGCCTGGCCGGTGCCTTCCGCTTCAAGCAGACCGACGCCCAGACCTGGGAGCCGGACAACACGGTGGAAGTGCAGATGCCCATGATCCAGCGCCTCATGCCCCAGGCCAGGATCCTGGTGCTCCACCTGCCCCCCCGCGACATCATCCTGGACATCGTCGACCTGCTGATGGAATTCACCCGCCGGTTCAGCGAGCGTCCGGTGTTCGTCGGTTCCACCGACTTGACCCACTACGGCCCCCGCTACGGCTTCACGAGTCAGGGAATCGGTGACAAGGCTCACCGCTGGGCCAAGGGAGAAAACGACGCCCAGTTCGTCGCACGCCTCCTGAACCTCGATCCCCAGGGATGCCTGGAGGAGGGGCTGAGCAACTACAATGCCTGCTGCCCGGGGGCCGCTGCCGCGGCAGTCACAGCAGCCCGACTCCTCGGCTCCGAATTCGGCGAGCTGCTGACCCAGACCACCAGCCACGAGGTCATCCCGGAGGGCGATCCGGTGGACTTCGTCGGCTATGCCTCGGTCGTGTTCTAGCTCCCGGTATCGCCCCCCATGCTCCGTGACACTGCCGCCATGGTCCTGGCGGCCGGGCTCGGAACCCGCCTGGCCCCGTACACGTCGAATCACCCCAAGCCGCTGCTGCCGCTGCTCGACGTCCCGGTGCTGGAGCTGACTCTCCGGCGCCTGGTTCGCTCGGGGCTTTCCCGCATCGTCGTCAATGCGTTTCACCATGGGGACCAGGTGGAGGCGTTCCTCGACCGGATGCGGGAATCGCTCCCGCAAGGCATCGAGCTGCACGTGAGCCGGGAAGAGATCCTGCTGGGGACCGGCGGAGGGATCGCCCGGGCCCGCCGCTTCTTCGACGGGCTGCCCCTGCTGGTGGTCAACGGCGACGTGCTGTTTGAGCTCGAGGTCGGGCAGCTGCTGCGCCGCCATGCCGACTGCGGCGGACGGGCCACGCTGCTCCTCCACCCCGGGGCCACGCCCGATGCCCCTCGCACGACCCGAGTGAATCCGGACGGCCGCGTCGAGGCGATCCTCCCTCGTGGGGGGGGCCCGGAGGCCTGCGTATTCACCGGCATCTATGTCATGGAGCCCGAAGTCTACCGGATGCTGCCCGAACGCTTCTGCTCGGTCGTCGAGGAGGGCCTGTGGCCGGCTCTGCGCCAGTCGCTGCCCGTCTTTGCCGAGGTGGCCGATTTCCCCTGGTTCGACCTGGGAACCTGGAGCCAGGTGATGGGGGCGCTGCGCCAGGTGTTGGCCTCCCGGGACGACCGGTTCCTGCTGCTCAAGTCCCTGTCGCCCGGACAAACCACGGGCCGCGGGGCGAATGCCGGATACATCGGCCCGTCGGCCCGTGTGACGGCCGGAGCCCGGCTCGGTCCGGGGGCCATCCTGTCGAACGGCTGCACCGTCGGCCCACGAGCCTGCGTGGAGCGCTCCTTCCTGCTCCCCGGCTCCGTGGTCGACGGGGTGCTGGCCCATGCGGTTGCGGGCCCGGGGTGGACCGTGGGAGTCTAGCGGTATCCCTTGCCAAAACCACGGAAACTGGGACAATGTCGTTCGACTTTGCGGAGGGCCTCATGGGACATCTCTCGCTCAAGCATGCCCGGGAAGCGCTGCGGAAACGACTGGACAACAACCCGGTGGGTGCACCGCCGCACCGGGCGCTCTACGACATCCTGTCGATGCTGTTTTCCGACGAGGAGGCCGCCATTGCCGCGGCCATGCCGTACGGCTTCACCGGAACCCGGAAGCTGGCAAGTCTGCTTGGCAGGGCGCCGGAGGAGCTGGAGCCGGTGCTCGACCGGATGGCGGACAAGGGGCTCCTGTTCGACGTCCGCAAGGATGGGAAGGCCTGGTGGTACTTGAACCCGCTGGTCATCGGGTTCTTCGAGTTCAGCATGATGCGGATACGGCCGGAGCTGGACCAGAAGCAGTTGTCGCACCTGATTCACGAGTATGCGTTCGAGGACCCGGCCCGGGGGTTCATGTACGAGCTGGGAAAAGGGGGAGAGACACAGCTGTTCAGGCCGCTGGTCCACGAGCAGAACAGTGCCGGGGAGCCGGTCGAGGTGCTCGACTTCGAGCGCGCCACGAACATGGTTTCCGAGGCGTCGGCCTGGTCCATCGGGCTGTGCCACTGCCGGCACGTCCAGCTGCACCGGGGCAAACCGTGCCGGAACAGCGCCCGGGGGGTGAAGGATCCGATGGACGTCTGCCTGTCACTGGGGGGACCGGCCAAGTTCTTCGCCCGACGGGGTATGGCCCGGGCGGTGGACAAGGCGGAGGCGCTGGATCTGCTGGCCGGCTCGGTCGAGGCGGGGCTGGTGCAGCTCGGCGACAACGTCAAGACGAAGGGAGCCTTCATCTGCAACTGCTGCGGCTGCTGCTGCGAGGTGCTGGCGGGTTATCGGCTGCTTCGGGAGTCGCCCATGGTGATGACTTCCGGTTTCCTCCCCACCTTCTCGGACGAGAAATGCAACGGCTGCAACGTGTGCGTCAAGGCCTGTCCCGTGCAGGCGCTCTCGGCCGGAACGGTGGCCAGGGGCGGGAACGGCGGGGAGCGCAAGCCGATTCCGGTCGTGGATGCCGGGTTCTGTCTCGGGTGCGGGGTCTGTGGGACTCGATGCGCTCGAGGGGCGATCCGGATGGAGCGGGGTCCCCGGAAGGTGCACACTCCGGAGACCCTGGTCGAGAAGATGATGACCATGGCGCTCGAGCGGGGCAAGCTGCAGTACCTCATCTTCGACCGTCCGGACGCCGTTTCGCATGCGGCGCTGCGCGGGTTCATCGGCGCGTTGCTGAATCTTCCGCCGGGACGCCTGGTCCTGGCCAACCACCAGCTCAAGTCGCGTTTCATCTCCTTCCTGGCCTCCAAAGCCCCGGTCCGTGAAGTGCCGTAGAGGCGGACACGGAGGGACGGCCGCCGGTGTTTCGGGAATGCGGTTCGGACCCCGCCATAATTCTTGAACGGCCCTGGAAAACAGGCTAGAGTCGCTGTGCCTTATCAGGCTCTTGGGGATACCTAGTACGCGTGGGAGCGCAAGATGGCGAGAAAAGAGGAACTGCTGGACAAGGTCAAGAAGTCGCCGACCGACAAGGCTGCGCTGGATACCCTGGTGGGGTCGATGGCCCAACGAGGGGATTTCCAGGCCCTCTACGAGGGGCTGCAGGAGGTGGTGGAGGGGATCTCGGACAGCGACGTTCTTGCCGAGTTCAAGTCCCGCCTCGTCGAGATCGTCCGCAAGCACCTCGATGCGGCCGGTGACGCGGTGCTGGCCGCCAATCTCAAGCTCCGCCTGGCGGGGCTCCTGTACGGGAGCGACCCCAAGGAGGCGCTGATCCTCGTGACCGAGGCCTTCGAGCGGCTCCCGTCCGAAGAGGTTGCGCAGCGGGCCGTGTTCATGCTGACCGAGATGAAGCTGGCGCTGTTCGTGACCCAGCTCCTCCGGCAGAAGGCGACGGCGGAGACGGGGACGGAGCGGCGGGCCGATACGCTGTTCCAGCTGGGGCACGCTGCTCTGGCCAGTCACAACCTGCACCTGGCCAGCGAGTCTTTCCGGATGCTCGGGAAGGAGTACAAGGGGTGGGCGGACAAAGCTCGGGAAGGCCAGGCACAGGTGGACGCAGCGGTGGTCGAAGCCGAGCAGCAGGTGGGGCAGCTCGAGTCGCAGCTCTCCTCCGCCACGGACATCGAGCGGGCGGTGCTGAAGGGAAAGCTGGGGCGCAAGCTGGTGAGCCTCGGACGGCTGGACGAGGGAATCCCGCTCATCGAAGAAGCGCTGGACCAGAACCCTGGAGAGGAGCTCTTCGTGGAGCTCGCCGAGGGCTACAAGGCCAGCGAGAAGTGGGACCGCCTGGTCGAGCTCGTCGAACAGTGGACGGAGCGGGTCAAGGACGATGGTGCCCGACAGGAGCTGCTCAAGGAGCGGGTTCGGGTCTTCATGCTGAAGCTGGGCGACCAGAAGAAGGGGGCCGCCGCGCTCGACGACCTGTACAAGCGCTACCCGGGCAACCCCGACGTCGTGGAGTTCTGCGTCAACGTGTTCTCGTCCGTCGAGAACTTCGATGCCCTGGCCGACCTGCTGGGCCGGGCCCGGCAGGATACTAGGGATCGGGACCAGGAGCGACGGTACCTGGAATGGGAGGCCGCGCTCAAGTGGCGCAAGCTGGGCGACCTGGAGGAGGCCGAGCGCCTCTACCGCCGGATCAAGTCCATCGATCCCCGCAACGAGCCCGCCCTCCTGTTCTATGAGGAGTATTGCCGCGCTCACAAGGACTATCGCAAGCTCTACTCGGTGCTGTCGACCCGGGCCAGCCTGGTCCCGGACAGCCAGAAGGTGCGCCTGCTCAAGGCCATGGCCGACGTGGCCGCAGGCGAGCTGGCCCAGCCCGACCGCGCCATCGACAGCCTCAAGAAGGTCCTTGTGCTCGACCCGGCCGACGAGGACGCGTTCGAGCGCCTGGCCACCCTGCTCGTCGACACCCGCAGATGGCACGCGGTGATCGAGCACTACTCGGCCCGCCTGGACCGCCTGGCGGACGACCAGCTCGAGCGCCGAATCGACCTGCTGCGCCGGATGCTCGACATTTACACGAGCAAGGACAAGCTTCCGGTTCCCGAAATGGAGGTGACGATTCACCGACGCATTCTCCAGGCAGACCCGCAGAACCGGGACTCCATCGATGCGCTGGAGGACTACTACCGGAAGAACAGCCGCTGGGGCGAGCTCATCGAAGTGCTCGAGCGCCGGGTGGAGCTGGAATCGGATTCCAAGGTGCTGCTCGCTCTCCACAAGGAGATCGCCCGCATCCTGGTCGAATCTCAGCACCAGGAGCAGAGCGCCATCCCGCACCTGGAGCAGGTGGTCTCGCTTGCCCCCAAGGACGACGAGGCGCTCAAGCTGCTGGCCCGGGCTTACCGAACCCGGGGGGACTACGAGAAGTTCTTCGACCTGGGGAAGCGGCAGCTCACGTCGGCCCGGGGCCAGGATCGCAAGGAGCTGCTCGAGGAGCTGGCCACCATCGCCATCGAGCGGCTGTCCCTGGAAGACGAGGGGGCCGACCTGCTCGAGAAGCTGTTTGCGGCAGACCCCAAGCACCCCTGGGCTTTCCGCCGCCTCCGCCAGCTCTACGACAAGCTGGAGCGGTACGACGCGCTGGCCGAGCTGTACCAGCGGGCCGTGGAGAAGAGCACCGGGGCCGCCCAGCGGGAGAACCGGGAGAGGCTGGCCCTGCTCCTGGCCGAGAAGCTCGACCGCCGTGGCGAGGCCGGGGACGTGTTCCGCAAGCTGCTGGCCGAGGATCCCAACAACCGGCAGGTGCGACAGCACCTTCAGCGCATCCTGGCCCAGACCGGGGAATTCTCCGAGCTGCTCCAGATGTTCAAGCAGGAGGGGAACCTGCCCGGGCTGCTCCGATTCCTGGACGAGTTCCGCCAGAAGGAGACCGACATCGACCGAGCCCGCATTGCGGGACTCGAGATGGTGCGGGTGACTCAGGAAGTGCTCAAGGACAAGGCCAAGCAGCGCCAGGTGCTCGACTCGCTGCTGGACCAGTTCCCGCAGGACGTGGAGCTGGCCCGGATGGCACTGGCTGCGCTGCCTGAAGGCAAGCCCGGGCTGGAGGCAGCCCGCCCGCTGTCGATCCTGGCCGAGCATGCGACGGGCGAAGAGAAACAGGAGGCAGCCCTCAAGCTGGCCGAGGCCCTGGAGCAGGCCGGCGAGGCGGAAACCGCCTATACCCGGACGGTCCGGCTGTTCCTGGAGGGAGTCAAGGCATCGGACCTCTCCCTGATGAAGACCGTGGTCGATCGGGCCGAGCGCTCAGACAGCCTCGAGGGGTTGGCCCGGCTCATGGTCGATCTGCTCGGCGATGCGCCGCCGGACGTGCAGGAGCGGCTTGCGCTGGAAACGGCCAGCGTGTTCAAGGTACGCCTCAAGGATCCGGCCCGGGCCAAGCAGGTGCTCGAGGAGCAGCTCGCCCGGACCGCCGACTCCCTGGAGGTGCTTCGTGAGCTCGAGCGGCTTTACATGGCCACCAGCTCGTGGGAGGACTTCGAGCGGGTCGTCCGGGCCATGGCCGACCTGACTCCGGAGCTCGATGCCCGCCGCGTGGAGCTGCACAAGCTTGCGCAGCTCTACGAGGAGATCGTGACAGAGCCCGAGAAGGCCGCCGCGGTGTACCGTGAGCTGCGGGAGCTCGACCCGTCGGACCTCGACGCATTCGCCGGGCTCAAGCGCGCCCTGGAGGAGCTGGAATCATGGGAAGCGCTGGCCGAGGTGCTCGAAGAAGAGCTGCAGGTCGCTCCGCCCGACCAGGTGCGTGAGGACCTCCTGCAGCTCGCTTCGCTGCTCGACTCGAAGCTCGGGAAGAAAGATGCCGCTGCCCAGACCTGGGAGCGGGTCTTCGACCAGTGGCCGGACGACGAGGATGCCTGGGGCAACATCCGGCGCCTGTTCGACGAAGGCGAGGCCCTGGCCCAGGTGCTCCCGCTCCTCGAGCGCCGCTACGAGGGGGCCGGGGAGTGGTCCTCCCTGGTCGAGGTCCTGGCCCGCAAGGCCCAGGTCGCACAAGAGGACCAGGAGCGCTTCGATACTCTCTCCCGTTGCGCAGACATCCTGGAAGACAAGCTGAAGCAGCCGGGTGACTCTTTCGACAACCTCGTGCTCATGAGCGCCATCGCCCCCGAAGCCCCGGGGCTGCTCGAGAGACTCGAGCGGACCGGCCGGGCATCGGACCGTCTGGCCGACCTGGCCGATGTCTGCAAGGGGCTCCTGTCCATCGGCGAATCGGAATTCACGGCCCAGGCCCCGCTCCCCGAGGAGCTCGACCAGCCCGTCGCCCTGCTGCTGGCCGACCTCGCCCTGGCCCTGGCTGACGTCCCCGTGGCAATCCTTGCGCTCCAGCGGGCGCGCTTATCCGCCCCGTCCGACATCCCCCTGTTCGAACGTCTCGAGGTGCTCCTCGAGCAGTCCGACCGGCACGCAGACCTGCTCGCCCTCCTGGAAGAGAAGAAGGACTACGTCTGGGAGGAGGACGAGAAGCGGGCACTTTATCTTCGCCTTGCCAACCTGCTGGCCGAGAAGCTGAATCGGGAGGAAGACTCGATCCCGTGGGTGGAGGAGCTGCATGCCCTGGCCCCGGAGGACGAGGAGGTCGATTCCCGGCTGGAGCGGCTCTACACGGGCTACGAGCGCTGGCCCGAGCTGGCCGCGCTGCTCCAGACCCGCCTGGCACGCCTCGAGGACGAGCCCCGACGGCTCGTGGCCTTCCAGCTCGCCGTGCTCCATCGGGACCAGCTGGGGGACATCGAGAGTGCGTTCCAGCTACTGGCCGACATCGTGGCGCAGGAGCCCGGCAACTCGGACTTCCTGGAGGCACTGGCCCGCCTGCTCCACATGAACGAGGCGCAGGGTTACGAGACCGTGGCCCTGAAGGCCGCCGCAGTCCTGGAGCCCATTGTGCAGGATGCGGGCGAATGGGCGCGGCTCGCCGAGGTGCTCGAGGTCAAGGCCCGTCTGTCGGTGGAATCCCAGGCCGCTGCGGCTGCCTGGCACGCACTGGGCCGCCTCCAGGCGGACCGGCTCGAGGATCGCCAGGCCGGGCTGGAATCGCTGGCCCTGGCAGTCGAGGCCGACGCCACCCGGGAGAGCTTCGTGGAGGACCTGGTGGCCCTGGGGCGCAAGATCGGGGCGACCCCCCGCGTCATCAAGGCCCTCGAATCGGGCATCGGAGATGTCGAGACCAGCCGCCACCTGGAGGCGCTGCGGGCATTGTCCGGAGCGCTGGCGGAAACCGGCTCCAACCCCGACCTGGCGGCACGCACCCTCGAGCGGCTCATCGAGCTCGCCGCCGACGACATCGAGAACTACTGGTCGCTGGACGGGCTGTACGAGACCGCAGGGCGCACCGTCGACCGGATACGAGTCCTCGTGATGGCCGTGGAGAAGATCGACGGCCGGAAGCGGGCCGACGTGCTGGTGACTCTGGCCGAGCTCCAGGAAGGGGAAGGGCAGCGTTCAGATGCTGTCGACAGCCTGACCCGGGCCATCGACAACCCGGAGCTGCTCGACGACGAACGCCGCACCCTCGCCTTCTCGCTGCTCGAAGCCGCTCTGCAGGCCGAGGAGAGGTGGTACGATCTGGCCCGCACGCTCGAGCAGCGGCTCCGATTCGCCCGGGACGCGGCGGACAAGCTGGACATCCTGTTCCACCTGGCCCGTGTCGAGGAGGAGAATCTCACCAACCCGGACCGCGCCGCCGCCCACTACTACGCGGTCATCGATGCCGACCCGATCAATGACCGGGCGTTTGCCGCCCTCAGCCGGATCCTCGAGACGGGAGGAAGACACGATGCCCTGGAGGACCTGCTCTCCACCCGCTCCGAGCTGGTCGACGACCGGAATGAGAAGCATGCCCTGCTCCTGCGGCTGGCCAAGGTCCGTCTGTACGACCTCGGAAACCCGGAGCGGGCCGTGGACGCGCTCGGCTCGCTGGTGGAAGATGACGTGGCCTCGGACGAGGTGATCGAGCTTCTAGAGCTCATCTTCTCCGACCACGCCGAGGCCGGGTTCCGAGCCTCCCAGCTCCTCGAGAGCCTGTTCGAGAAGGGGGGGCAGCACGAACGGCTGGCCGAGGTCTACAAGGCACAGATCGACCGTTACCCGCAGGAGGTCGACCGGGTCGAGCGTTACCGCACCCTGGCCCTCCTGTACGAGAAGCAGTTCAAGGATACCGACGCCGCATTCCTCTACATGAGCCAGGCGTTCAAGCTCGAGCCGACTTCGGAATCGATCCACGACGGTCTCGTGGCCCACGCCCGGGAGCGAGGCAGCTTCGACGAGCTGTTCGACATCTACCTCGACGTGCTGGTCCAGCTCGAAGAGGCAGAAGGGCGCAACAATCTGCGCCGCAAGATGGTCGGCATCTACCATGACGAGCTCAAGGACCTGGAGCATGCGGAGCTGATCTACCGGGACATGCTCGACGACGAGCCGGGCAACCCGTTTGCCATCGAGCGGCTCCAGGGGCTCTACGCCCAGCAGGAGAACTGGGACCGCCTCGTGGAAGTGCTGCGCATGAAGGTGGACTCCGCCCCGTCGGACAAGGCCCGCGTGGCCGTCCTGTACGAGGTGGCATCGGTCTACCGGGAGAAGACTGCCGACCTGGTCGAAGCGCTGGACGTGTACGAGCGGATTCTCCAGCTCGATCCGAGCCAGGCGGATGCGTACCGGGGCATCGAGAGCATCCATTTCGAGCAGGGAGACCTGCAGGGAGTCGCCGCAACGCTGCGCCGCGAGCTTATGAGCCGTGCCACCCCCGAGGAGCGGCGGGAAGTCCAGCTCCGCCTGGCCGCACTCCTGGCCGGCGAGCTCGAGCAGTTCTCCGAGGCCTCGGAGACGCTGTCGCAGGTGCTTGCTGCGTTCCCGGCCGATCCGCAGGGGCTCGAGCAGCTCGACGAGGTGGTCGACCGCTGGGATGCCCCGTCCGAGGAGGCCATCGGGCTCCTGGTTTCGGCCCGCACCGAGGCCGCTCAATGGGATCTCCTGGTCGGCCTGTACCAGAAGCTGGCCGGACGGGCCCCCAACGACGAGGAGCGCCTCGACTGGCTCGACAAGATCTACAGGGTCCGGGTGGATGCCCAGAAGGATTCCCGCGGAGCGTTTGCCGCGACCAAGGTCATGCTGGCCATCGACCCCACGTCGGCCGAGCGTCGCCAGCGGCTGGTCGACCATGCCCTGGCCGTGGAGGAGACGACCGACCTCCTGGAGTTCCTGGAAGGGCTTCTCGAGCACGACCTCGTCGCCGGAGCGGAGCCGGAATTTGAAATCCGTCATCTGCTGGCCGGGCTGTATGCGGATCGGGCCGAGAACCGCTCGGCCGCAGCGGCACACTTCGAAGTCGTTGCGGAGGGGCCACTCGAGGAGCTGGCCACGGATTCCCGCCAGCGCCTGCGTCCCCTGTACCAGGACCTCGAGGCCTGGGACAAGTATGTGGCGCTCATGGAGCAGCTCGGCACCCTGAGCACCGAGGCTCCGGTGCGCCGGGCCTGCCTCCTGGAGGCCGCCCAGGTAGCCGGAGTGACCCTCGAGGACTCGGACAAAGCCCATGCGCTTCTGTCGTCACTGGTCCAGGAGTTCCCAGACGACCCGGTGGTGGTGGAACGGTTCGAGGCCCTGCTCGTGAGCCTTGCGCGAGTCGATGAGCTCGAGGAGTTCCTGTCCGGCCGCATCGACCGGACCGGGGCACCGGAGGAGCGGGGTGCAATCCGCTTCCGCCTCGGCAATCTGCTCCTGTCCCAATCGGGCCGGATTCCCGAGGGGGTGGACGAGCTGCTGACCGCCTTGCAGGAAAGCCCGGCGCTTGCCCCGATCTGGACCGTGCTCGAGCACCTGGCCTCGACGGACGAGATCCCCGACGGGGAGCGGCTCAAGATCGCTGCCGGGCTGGAGCAGGCCTACCCGCCCACGGGGGCCGAGGAGAAGGTCCGGCGGGTCCTCGAGATGCGCCTCTCTCTCGAGGAGGACGCTGTCGAGCAGAACCGGATCCACCTCAAGCTGGCGGAGCTCACGAAAGGGTCGGAGCCGGACGTGGCCTTCCTCCACTGCGCCCAGTCGCTCAAGATGTTCCCCGGAGTCCAGGAGACGGAGGAGCGCCTGGCCAGACTGGCCGACGCTGCGTCGCTCCACGCCGACTACCGGGATGTGTTGACCGAGGTGGCCGAGCTGGCCGGGGACAATGCCCTGCTGGTTCGCTACCTGCACCAGGCGGCCCAGCTCGATGCGGGAGTCCTGCGGAACCCCGAGGCAGCCGCCACAACCTGGGAGCGGGTGCTCTCGGTGGACGAGTACGACCGTACCGCACTGGCCCGGCTGGAAGAATGGTACCGGAACCAGAAGAGCTTCGAACAGTTGGCCCCCATCCTGGAGAAGGCCATCGAGATCGAAGACGGGGCCGAAGGACGGATTGCCCGCGGCCTCGACCTGGCCCTGCTGTACCGCCAGAACCTGGGCGACGTGGAGAAGGCCCGCAGGTGGTTTGAAGAAATCGCGCACGAGCCGAAGGTCCGCCCCGAGGTGTGTGCCCATCTCGAGGGCATCTACCGGGAGTTGGAGGAATGGGAAACCCTGTCCGACCTGCTCATGCAGGTCAAGGACGAGGTCACCGACCCGGAGGCCCGGCGCGAAGTGCTCCTCAAGCTGGCGCACCTCAACGAAGAGTTCCTGGACAACCGGGAGGAAGCATTCCACCGGTACGGGGAGCTTCTGGAAGACCAGCCAAACGACCTGGAAGGGCTGTCGGGGCGGCGCCGATGCGGCGTGGCGCTCGAAGATTGGGATGCCGTGGCACAGGCGGATGAAGTGCTCGTCGAAAAGGGGGATGCATCCGAGGTACCGGCCCTGCGCCAGGAGCTCGCCTCGATCCTGCTCGAACGGCTGGGACGCAAGGGGGACGGCCTGAAGTGGCTGGCTCCGTTGCTGTCCGATCCCCCCCTGTCCGAGACCATCACCGAGTTGGCCATGAGCCAGCTCGTGGATCCCGAGATCGGAGCCGAAGTGGCCGAGCTGCTCGAGCCCGCGCTGGATGTCTCGGACGAACTGGCGGCCCTGGTTCGACTGTACGAGACCCGTCTGGAGCTGCTGACCTCCGTCGAGGATCGGCTGCCGCTCGTGCTCAAGGCAATCGACGTGCTCTCGGACCGGATGGGGGACCAGGAGAAGCCGTTTGCCCTGGCTGCCGGACTGCTGGAGCTTTCTCCGGCCAACCCGGAGCTCACCTCCCGCCTGCAGCGGCTGGCGGAGAAGAGCGGCCGATGGGACCGTTACGTCGAGACCCTGGCAGGGGCATTCGACTTCGCCAGCGGAGCCGCCCAGTTCGTCACGCTGGGGACGCTGCTCGCCCAGGCCTGCCAGGACCGGCTGAGCAACGCCGAGGCAGCCCTGGAGTGGTGCCGACGAATCCTGGTGGAGGCCCCGGCCGACCTGCCCACCGTCCGGCGGATCGAGGGACTCCTCAACGGCATGGAGCGGTTCGAGGAGCTTGCACGCTTCTACGACTCGGCGGCCCTCGATTTCGAAGGGGCCCAGCGGGTCGAGTTCCTGCTCAAGTCGGCATACCTGAAGGAAAGCCGTCTGTCCGATCAGGCCGGTGCGGTCCAGGGATATCGCGACGTGCTTGCCCTGGATCCGGAGGAGTCGCAGGCCCTCGAGCGCCTGGACGGCATGCTGGACAACCCGTTGCTGGCCCTGGCCGCCGTGGAGGTGCTAGAGCCGATCTACCGCCAGCGGAAAGACAACGAGAAGCTCGCCCGCCTGCTCAAGGTCAAGGCCTCTGAAGTGGAGGGAAGCCTCGATCGGGCCCAGATCCTGGCCGAGGCTGCCCTGCTCATGTCCGACATCCAGGGACGTGAGGTGGAGGCATTCGAGACCTACCTGTCCGCCATACGCCAGAAGCGATTCGAGACCCACGACATCCTCGTGGGGGCCGAACGCCTCGCCGAACAGCTGGGCCGGTGGCAGGATCTCGCCTCGGCACTCGAGCAGGTGTGCGCGGACAGCGGCTCCGACGAGCTCAAGCCCGACCTGCTCCGTCGATTGTCGCTCATCTACCTCGAGAAGATGGGCAACGCCAACCTCTCGGAGCTCAAACTGCGGGAGATCCTGCACCTGGACCCGGACAACCTCTTCGCCCTGCAGCTTCTCTCCCAGGTTCTGGAACGACTCCAGGAGCCGGAGGAGCAGCTCCTCGTCCTGGCCCGTCTCGGCGACATCGGAGTGGACCCGGAGCAGAAGAAGAGCTTCTATCTCGAGGCGGCCCGCATCGCACAGCAGGTGGGACAGGATGACCGGGCCGGCGAGTTTTACAGCCAGGCGCTGCGCATCGCGCCCGATGACCTCGAGGCAATCCAGCGCCTCTCCGACGTCTACCGCAGGTCCGGCTCGTTCAAGGAGCTGGTGGAGCTGCTGGAACGCTGGGCCGGACTGCTCGAGGTCGACGAGGCAGCGGACCTGCTCCTCGAAGCGGCGCAGATCGCACGGGATCGGCTCAGTGCCCCCTCCAGGGCCATGGCCTTGTGCCGCCAGATTCTCGACCGAGACGAGGGGAACCGGGATGCGCTGCTCGTCATGTCCGACATCCTGCGCGGCCAGGACCGCCCGCAGGAGCTCGCCGCAACGCTCGAGAAGCTGGCGGAGCTGCTCGAGCCCGAGGAGAAGGTGGCCATCTACTGGGAGCTCAAGGAGCTGGCCATCCAGACCGGCGATTCCGAAGCCGCAGTCGCGTACCTCCAGAAGATTATCGAGATCGATCCCACCAACGAGGGTGCGGTCGAGGCCAAGCTCGACCTCCTGCGAGGCGGCGAAGACCTCTACTCGCTGGTCGCAACCCTGGAAGACCAGGCCCGTCGCTCCGACGACCCCGTGCGCCGCATCGAGCTGCTCTACCAGGCAGCCGTCACCCTGGCCGACGAGGTCGGAGACCCGGTCGCAGCGCTGGAGAAGCTACGCTCTCTCCGGGAGCTCGCCCCGGACAACGTCCAGGCCGTCCGGAAGACCGCCCAGATCCTGGTCCAGCAGCATGACTTTGCTGCCGCGGTCGAAACCTGGGAGGAGTTGGCCCGCCTCGTGACCGACCCCACGGAGAAGGGAGACAGCTTCCGGGCTGCAGCCCGGGTGGCCCTCAACGACCTCGCCGACGCGGACCGTGGGCTCTTCCTGGCCCTCCAGGCACTGGCTGCGGAACCGGAATCGGACGATGCCGCCGACATGGAGAGCCTGGCGCTCGAGCGGCTGCAGCGCTACGAGGAGCTCACCCAGACCCTGTTGGCCCGCGTGAAGAAGACCCAGGAGCCCGCACGGCGGGCCGACCTGGCCAAGCGGCTCGCCCTCGCGTACCGGGACGGGCTCAACCGGGAGGACCTCTTCCTCAATTGGACCGAGGAGGCGCACAAGGCCAAGGAGGATCCGGAGCTGGTCGACGAGATGCTGCGGCACTACCGCAAGCAGAAGAACTTGCCCCGAGTGGCACCGCTGCTCGAATGGCGGGTGTCGTGGCTCACCCAGCGCAAGCAGCTCAAGGAGGTGCCGGCCCTGCTGTTCGAGCTGGCCGAGGTGCTCAAGGCCATCGACCGGCCGGATGACGCGCTCCAGGCCCTGGCCCGCTGCCTCGATATCGACGGCTCCTTCCTGCCGGCCCTGTTCCTGTCCGCCTCGCTGCGGGTCGAGCAGGGACGCACCGAAGAGGCCCTTCCGATCCTTCAGACCCTCCTGCTGCGGATCAACGAGCTGGAAAGCAAGGACCAGAAGGTCGAGGTTTACCTCTCCCTGGCCCGCCTCAACATCGAGAAGGGAGACAAGAAGAAGGCCAAGACCTACCTCACCCGCCTCCTGTCCATCGACAAGGCCCACCCCGAAGCCAAAGAGCTGCTGGGCTCGCTCTAGAGAATCGATCGCCTGGACGGCCTCGGCGGGGTGCGCACACGCGAGACATCACCAATGCCACATGAGACATCCGCCGAGACACTGTGACATGTCACACCCCCTCCCCCCGGTGCAGACCTCGCCCTCCTCGAGCAATCTCTCCCTCTGCTGACAACGATTAGAAAAGGTGGGGGTGTGACACCGGCGGGCGTTGCCACATCCGCCGGTGTCACACCAACTTGTCCCACAGCGACGTCCCCCCTGGACGTGTGGAACGCGTCATGGCTGACGCATCGGTGCGGCCGCAAGGGCCTCAAAGAACCGACAGGTCGGGACGGTCCTTGGTGGTCGTTCAGGTGGGTCTGGACCGCCCAACCCAACACTTAATAAGGGGAAAAAAGTGTGCCAGATCCCGCCCTGCTCGAAAAAAAATCAGTGCCAGAAGCCGACGCCGAGGCCCCAGTTGTAGTAGCGCGGGGCCAGGTCGAACGACATGCCCGCCCTCAAGTCCCAGTAGAAGAGCCGGAACAGCCGCAGGTCCAGCCCCACCGTCCCATGGGGCCTCATCTCGGTCTCCTCGAGCCGGGGAGGCTCCAGGTAGCTTCCTCCGCGGATGACCAGGCGGTTGCTCCACACCTCCGACTCGAGCCCCGCGTGGACCGACAGGCTGCCGGTCCTGCCGCTCTCCGCCCGGCGGCCTCCCGCAAAGGGTGAGGCCCCCACGGCCCCGGGCGGGGCGGGACCGCAGAAGACCAGGTCGAACGCAGCAAGGATGTATCGCCGGTTCAACGGGGGAGAGTCCGCAGGCTGGGCGGCCCCCTCGCCCTGGGGGGTGGGTTCTGCCGCCCTCACGGCTTTGTCCTCCCGCCGCTGGTTGTAGGGGTGCCCTCCGAAGCTGTGATAGAACGAGACTCCGGTGGCGATGCGCCACGGAATGCGCACCGAGTCCGGCAGCGGGGCCGAGGCCAGGTCCTGGTCGATCTTGTCCCGCTTGGACGAGTCGATGAGGATCGGGAAGCGGATGCTGGTCCCGAGGCGGATGGGGAGCTTCAGCGGACGCCAGAGGACTCCGCTCTCGAGCCCCCCCCCGTTCCACTTGACGGTCCCGGTCTGCTTCCAATCGGCCCGTTTCCCTTCGGCCGCCTGGTCGATCCACGAGATGACCTCGAGCCCTCCCCCGCCAACCCCGGCACCGACCACGAGCTGCTCCTGCAGGAAGGCGAAGGCCGCTCCCAGGTAGCCGTAGGTGAATGCGTAGGTCAGCCGGTTGTCGCCGGACTCGGCGGCAAAGGTATCCGAGTTGAGCCAGAGGCCGACCCCCAACCGCCCGAACTGGAGGCCGGCGCCAAGATTGATCCCCAGATAGCCGTCCCCCTCCCCGGCGTACAGGCCGTCGTTGTCGATGTCGGCATCGGTTCCCGGAACCAGGATGAGCCAGTCGAGGTTGAAATCCCAGTCGAACCAGTCCGAGGACCAGGCATATCGGTTGGCCAGGGACGCCGTGTTGAGAAGCCCCCCTTGCGTGCCTTCGGCGACCGCAGTGTAGGCCCCCCCCAGTCCGAGCACTCGGGACGAGGAGATCACGGGCCCCCGAAAGACGTCGACCGTGGTCCCCGCCGACTCCTGTGCCCGGGCCGGGCATCCAGCGGGCAGAACCAGGAAGAAGAGCAGAACCGAGGCGGCCAGAATGGCCCGCGCAAGCAGGCTGAGAGCACCGGCCCGTCTCGACTGGCGCACGCACATTCGGGGTGCCCTCCTTGGCCCGACCGGGCAATCGTGCTACTATACCACGACCGTTTGGGAGGTGGTATCTTGCACTCGCCCTTTCCTCTTCTCCTGGTGCTCGTGACATCCCTGTTCCCGCTGCCCGGGACAGGCGAAGCCGCAGCGTTCGTCCCGGTCCTTCTCCCGCCCGCAGTGGCCGGTCAGTCCCCCGGTGGATCACCGCAGACCGCACGAAACGTGCTGGTGCTCGCCATGGCAGCGGATTCGAGCCAGGTGCTCCTGGCCGAGCAGAAGACCGAGAGCTCGATCACCCTGCGGGTCACGGATCGGCTCGGGGTCACGGTGGAGACCGAGCTGGTCCGCTTCCAGTCGGCCGAATCGGCCCCGCAGTTCACGGCGGAGGAGCTGAGCGGCCTGGACAAGACCCGGGCAATCCTCAAGAAGCTCAACCTCAAGAAGGCCGTCCGGTCCTTCCTGGCCCCGGACGACAAGGCGCTGGTATCGCTCCGATTCGAGAAGGACGGATATCACCTGGCGCTGGTCACGTCGGCTGGAGAGAACGAGCTCCTCCTGCTTCCTGCACGGGCCGACTTCGACATCGGTTCGTGGTTCTCCCCGGACGGAAAGACGCTCTATCTGGCCGGCTGGCGGGACGACGACGGCCCCGGGGACCAGAGCCCGGCCGGAGTGCTCCAGATCTCTCCGGTGACGGCCGAGGCGGCCCTTGCCCCCGCTCGAATCGACGAGGTTCTGCTGCGGGACGCCCGCCTGCTCCTCGACGGCCGTCGCTTTGCCCGGGCAGCCGAGACCGTCTCCCGAGCGCTCGACCGCAACTCAAGCATCGATGCGCTCGAGCTGAGCGCCCGTGCGCTCGCGTACGCGGGTAAATGGAAGGAATCCGCGGCCGCGTACCAGTCCCTGGCGGACAGCCAGGAGGCACCGGCCAAGGAAGCGCTCGGCCGCCTGCAGCATTCGCCCCTGGTCCGGGAGGCACTCCTGCGCAACCTGGACATCGGCCACGACAAGTCCCTGGCCTTCAAGGCAGCCAAGGGGTTCGAGGGCACGACCGTCTGGGTCAAGGTGAAGGACTCCACGGGTCGGAACATCGCCATTTTCAAGCCCACCAACGGCAACACCTACCACCGGGGCGAGGTGTTCACCTACCAGATGGCCAAGATCCTGGGCCTCGAGGAGATGTATCCCGTCACGATCCTCTACACGCTCGATGCCGCAGGCTGCAAGAAGCTCGAGGAAGCCCTGTCCGAAACCGCGTACAAAGGCCCCAAGGAAGGCAACCGGAAGCTGGTGCTCTCGCGCTGCCGCAAGGGGCAGCTCGAGGGGGCCGTCAAGGAGTGGGTGCTCGACTTTCAGTTCTACCAGGCCATCGGGAAGTCGGACCGCCTGAAGAAGTCCGCCCTGTTCCGTCACCTGACCCGGGAAGGAGCGTTCCCCGAAAAGGGGAAGATGGTCAAGGTCACCACCAAGACCCGCCTCTACAAGCCGGACAACTGCAAGTCCGCCACCTACACCGGGGACATCGAGCTGGCCGGCCTGGCACGGGACCTCAGCGACATGCTCGTCATGGACGTGCTCAACGCCAACGAGGATCGCTTCCCCGGTGCCAATGTCCACTTCAAGTCGCTGACGACAACGCGCGAGGTCAAGACGTGCGAGTTCGACTTCGGGGAATCCCGGCTTTACTCGCTCGACAACGGAGCGACGTTCAAGGGGACCTACTCCAACGGGTTCGTCGACTTCACCAAGCGGCTCAAGCCGACCCGTTTCCACCGGCGCACCTTCTACCGATTGTCGGCCATTGCGGACTATGTCGATGCCAAGCGTGCCATCCCGTTCTGCCTTTCCACCTGGGGGATAGGAACCCGGGAGGAGCTGACCGCGTTCCTCGCCCTGGACAAGGGGGACGACCATCCCAGACGCAAGGTACCGTTCTCTCTCTTTGACTCGAACCTCCGGGCCGTGCTCAAGGTGATGCGGAAGCTCGAGGGGGACTCCGGCGCATGGTTCAGGTAGGGCACATCCGGGGGGAAACCCAGGCTCTGGACGATGGAGAGCCTGCCATCCAGGCCGTCCGGAGAATCGCCCCCCTGTCGCAGAGTCAGGCTCGGCTCCTGTTCGAGACCGGCAAGGTGTTCGTCGGGAATTCCCCCTGCCTGGACTGGCGCACCTCGCTACAGGCCGGGAGCCGCGTCTCCGTGGACACGGACCGCCGCAGGCCGTCGAGGCAGCCGGGCCTGTCGGAAGACTCAGTCATTGAGCTGTCGCGCTCGCTCGTGGTCGTGAACAAGCCGCGGCTGCTGGTTTCGGTCCCTCCGACCCGCACCGGCGAGCCGACCTTGCTCGACCTCCTGGCCGACCTGCTGAAATCGCGGCCCGGCGCGCCGAGCCCGCTTGCGCTCCATCGACTGGATCGGGAAACGTCCGGGCTGATGCTGTTCGGGATCTCCGGGGGCAACGTGGCCCCGCTCCGCCGGCAACTCGAACGCCATGAAGTGGAGCGGGAGTACTATGCGGTCGTCGCAGGTGCCCCCGGGGACATGACCCTGGCAGAAACCATCGATGTGACCCGGGAGCGCTTCAATGGCCGCGAGACCCGCCGGTTCGCCGTGACGGAGGTGGAGCCGGTCCGTCGGGAAGGCCCCGTTTCCCTGGTCCGTTGCCGCCCGCGCACGGGGAGATTCCACCAGATCCGCATTCAGCTTGCGGCGGCAGGATTTCCGCTCCTGGGGGAGAAGGAGCATCTTCCTCCCGGCTACCGCTCCCCCATCCCGGCACCGATGCTCGCGCTCCAGTCGTTCCGCCTGACGTTCCTGCACCCGGACCGGGGAGAAAGGGCATCCTATGAGCTGCCCGTGGACCCGTACCTCGACCAGCTGCTCAGGGCCGGAAGCGGGAGACCATGAACGTCACGTTCCGTCCCCTTCGTGGGCACCATCTCCTACCCGCATTCCTGTTCGCCGTGGCGCTCCTGACGCCTCAGGTGCGGGTTGAAGGGGCGGAGCCCGATGCGGGTCGGCTGCCCGGCTGCGAGATTCCCGAGTTCAGCGCAAACGAAAGAACAGGACTGGCCCGGGCTTATATCGAGCTGGCCGAGGAGGGCTTTCCCGGGCCGGGCCTGACCGACTTTCCCCGGAGCGTGCTGGCCTGTGCTCTCGACATGCTTGAACGGGTTCCGGTCCCGGACCGGCTGAGCGACCACTCCGACCTTGTGCTTCGGGGCTGCCTCCTGCTTGCCCGGCAGCAACGGGTCTTCGATTTGCGCCTCGAGTCTCCGCCCGGAAGCCGTGACGTCTCGACGGAGGGAACGGACCTGCCGGCCTACTGGCTGGCCCGATGCCGGGACCTGGCTGGGGCCGTTCCGCCGTCAGAGCGCGCCTCGTGTGCAGCGGCGGGTATCCGGGCCGCTCTCGGCCCTCTGTCCCCGGACGATGTCCGGCGCGTGGAGGCCCGTTGCGAGCGGTCTGATTCCTCGGCCGTTCTGGCCGACGTGGCGCTTCGGAACGGTGAGCTGGACCGGATCAACCTCCAGCTCCCGGACGTGGAGGGGAGCTGGTCCCAGCGGGAATACGGCGTCGCACTCGGAGCGGCCGCACGGGCACAGCGGCGGCAGCTGCGAATCGAGTCCACCTGCCGGGAGCGTGGGGATTGCGCCTCCTGTCGAACCATGGCGCTCCACAAATTCCTCGAAGGGGCGGAGGCCGAGGGGGTGGCCGCAGTGGAGCAGCTCGTCGGGAAGGAAACGACCCCTTGTGTGCGGGAAGCTGCCACACTGCTGGCCTGGAGACAGGACTGGGACAACCTCGACCGTCTCGTGCCACAGACCAGGGCCCCGGCCGAGGCTTGGTGGCACCGGCTCGTGCTGTACCGGGAGCTCTCCCGCCTGGCTGCGGCGCAGGGGCTGCCTCCGGATGACGGGCTCCTTGGGCAGCGGGTCGAGGCTGCATGCGAGGCGGCGGACGGATGTCCCCTGCTCCAGGTTGCGGTCTTCGGCCTCCTCTGGTCGGCCGAGGTGTACGCCGGCAGGCGGTTGCCCCGGGAGCTCGTTGCGTGGGTCCACGCTCAGTCCGTCCGCCCGGAGGTTCTGTCAGCCGGTGCCCCGGCCATGTCCGCACTCCTCACCCTGCTGTCGCCGGTGGGGGAAGAGAGCGACGCAGACCTCGTCATGAACCGCTTCCTCCTGCATCCTGCCAATTCCGGCGACTGTCCAATGGCTCAGGCCGTTGCCATCGAGCTGCTCGTGACCGCGATCTTGACCCGCGACGTCGTCCGCCTTCAGAAGGCTCGGGTGATGATCGAGCGGGGCCTGAGGAGCTGCGCCGATGACGCACAGCGGCAGGTGCACATCGAGTATCTCTCCATCATGGCCCGTTGGGCCGATGCGAGACAGGCCAACGAAACCCAGAAGGGGCTGGGGGAGCTGAAGAACCAGCTCGAGCGCCTCCTCGGGCAGAAAGGCGGCCTCATGGACCCGGTGCTGAGGGGGGCAGCATCTCTCAACTACCTGGCGGCACTGGTCCGGATCCGCAACCCTTCCGGAGTGGAAATCGACTCGCGCCTGCACGAAGCGGTGGAGCGTGACGTGCCGTACCATCTGCTCTGGATTCACCGGCTCCTGGGTGACAAACGGGTCCAGCCGGCCATCGCCGTGGCCCGCCTGTGCGAGCTGGCTGCATCGTCGGCCGCCGAGAGGGCAGCTTGCCTTCGGTGGCAGGCCGCGCTTCAGCGCTACGTAGGGCACGACAGGCTGGCCGGTTCGTTCGAGGCCGAGGCGGCGGCCTGCTCCGGACTGCAGCAGGGATCGGATGAGCGCACAGGAGTGTCGTGCAATCTGGCGGGTGACAGGCGTCTGAGGATCGTCCTGGACCGGGAGGGAGAGCTGCACGTCGAGACCGGTTTTTCCCCCCGGTTTCTGATCATTCTCTTGCCGCAGGCGGGTTTGCCGATCTCCCCGTCCAACAGCGAAACCGGGGCCCCCGAAACCCCCGGTTCGTGCCCGTCCGCGCCGAAGCCCTGATTCTCCAGTATTTTCTAGATGTTGTGGCGACCGATCCGGATCGACCCCAAGATGTTGTGGTTTTTTTCTTGACGCGGGATCGGTCGGCCATACCATATGTTCGACGCCTGCGCCGATCCCCCGAAAGGGACAAGGCCGTAAGCAGGGGCGGTCTGAAAAGACTGGCCTTCGGGGGGGCACTCGCGCATACTGACAAGGAGAGGCCATGCTGAACATGGTGGGTTCGAATACGGTGAAGAAGGGACGAAAGGATCAACAGTCGGGTGGCCTGTTCGGAACCGACGCGAGTCGGGACCGGGCGGCGCACAAGAAGCGGGCATCGACGGATGGCCGTTTCTTCCGGGAGCCGGTGTTCAGCACGCCGGGCACTCACCCGTACGAGGAAAAGGAATGGATGCTCACGAAGGCCGAAATCCTGAGTGAGAAAGGCAAGGTCGTGTTCGGCCAGGACGGGATCGAATTTCCTCGGGACTGGTCCCCGACCGCGGTCAACGTGGTGGCCTCGAAGTACTTCAAGACGAACCGGACCACGGGGGAGCGGGAGCATTCGCTCCGGCAGCTCGTGGACCGCGTGGTGGGCACTCTGGCGCACTGGGGCCTGGAAGACCGCTACTTTGCGTCCCCGGCCGAAGCCGAGCTCTATGCCCATGAGCTGACCTGGCTTCTCGTCAACCAGCACGTGTCGTTCAACAGTCCGGTCTGGTTCAACGTCGGGACGGAACCGCATCCCCAGTGCTCCGCATGCTTCATCAACTCGGTGCAGGACACGATGGATTCCATCCTGGACCTGGTCAAGACGGAGGGAATGCTGTTCAAGTACGGCTCCGGGTCGGGCGTCAACCTCTCCCCCCTTCGTTCCTCCAAGGAATTCCTGAGCGGCGGCGGCGTCGCCTCCGGTCCGGTTTCGTTTATGAAGGGATTCGATGCGTTTGCCGGCGTCATCAAGTCCGGCGGGAAGACCCGGCGCGCAGCCAAGATGGTGATCCTCAACGTGGATCACCCGGACATCCGGGAGTTCATCGAGTGCAAGGCCAAGGAGGAGCGCAAGGCCCGTGCCCTCATCGACCTTGGATTCGAAGGCGGGCTCGACGGGGATGTGTACAGCTCCATCATGTTCCAGAATGCGAACAACTCGGTCCGCGTGTCTGACCGCTTCATGGAGGCCGTGGTCCAGGGGGCCGACTTCTCGACCCGCGAAGTCTGCACCGGCAAGGAATCGCAGACCGTTCGGGCCCAGGAGCTTCTCCGGCTCATGGCCGAGAGCGCTCACTACTGCGGCGACCCGGGCATCCAGTTCGACGATGTCATCAACGGCTGGCACACGTGTCCCAATGGCGGGCGAATCAATGCCTCCAACCCGTGCAGCGAGTACATGTTCCTGGACAACTCGGCCTGCAACCTGGCCAGCCTCAACCTTCTCAAGTTCCTCGACGCTGAAGGGAACTTCCAGGTCGAGCGTTTCCGGGCCGCAGTGGACCTTCTGATTCTGTCCCAGGACATCGTGATCGACCGGGCGTCCTATCCCACCGAGCAGATCACGGTCAACAGCCGCCGGTATCGTCCGCTCGGGTTGGGCTATGCGAACCTCGGTGCCCTGCTGATGTCGCTCGGTCTGCCCTACGATTCGGATCCGGGGCGGGCCATGGCCGGGGCCGTCACCGCGCTCATGACCGGCGAGGCCTATGCCATGTCGGCCCGCGTGGCGGAGGAGATGGGCTCCTTCGAAGCGTTCGAGACGAACCGGGGCCCCATGCTGCAGGTCATCCGCAAGCACCGTGCGCACATCGACAAGATCGACTCCCGCCTGGTGGATCCCGACCTGCTGGCCGCGTGCAAGCGCATCTGGGGGATGGCGCTCTCGACCGGCGAGAAATCCGGCTTCCGCAACGCCCAGGCCACGGTGCTTGCACCGACGGGTACCATCGGCTTCATGATGGACTGCGACACGACCGGGGTGGAGCCGGACATCGCCCTCGTGAAGTACAAGAAGCTGGTCGGCGGTGGCCTGATGAAGATCGTCAACCAGTCAGTTCCGAGGGCCCTGCACCGCCTCGGATACTCGGGCAACGACGTCCGTGACATCCTGGCCCACGTGGAGGACCGAGGTACCGTCGAAGGTGCGGCCTGCCTCAAGGCGGAGCACCTGCCCGTCTTCGACTGTGCGCTCCAGCCGGCCAATGGCAGCCGCTTCATCCATTACCAGGGCCATCTCAAGATGCTGGCCGCGGTCCAGCCGTTCATCTCGGGGTCGATCTCCAAGACGGTCAACGTGCCCCGGGAAACGACCGTGGACGAGCTGTACAGCCTGTTCATCGAATCGTGGCAGATGGGGCTCAAGGCCATTGCCATCTACCGGGACGGGAGCAAGGTCGTCCAGCCCCTTTCCACCGGCAAGTCCGAGGAATCCGCCAAGGCCCAGATCCCGAAGGCCGTCCGCCGGCGCCTGCCCGACGAACGACAGGCCGTGACGCACAAGTTCGGCATTTCCGGCCACGACGGCTACCTGACCGTGGGCATGTACGAGGATGGAACGCCGGGCGAGGTGTTCATCGTCATGGCCAAGCAGGGCAGCACCGTGTCCGGGCTCATGGATGCGTTTGCCACCAGCATCTCCATCGCCCTGCAGCACGGCGTTCCGCTGGCGTCCCTCATCGAGAAGTTCAGCCACCTCCGGTTCGAGCCTTCGGGATTCACCAACAACCCCGAGATTCCCATCGCCAAGTCGATCGTGGACTACATCTTCCGCTGGCTCCAGTCCAAGTTCCTCTCCGAGGACGGAACCGTCCACGCCTACGGGAACGGACACGCCAACGGCCACAGTCCATCGGCCGCTCCGGGCCAACCCCTTGCGTCCCACAAGCCGTCCCAGGCCGGGGCCGCAGTCGCCTCCATCGTCCGCAGCCAGGACGATGCCCCTTCGTGCCACAATTGCGGCGACGTCATGACCCGCAATGGTGCGTGCTACAAGTGCAATACCTGCGGTGAGACGTCCGGCTGCAGCTGAGACGGTCTCCGGAACCACCTCAGTCCTCGGATTCCTCGTCTCCTTCGATCCAGCGGGTCAACGAATCGGCCAGCTCATCTCGCCCCAGAATGCGGGCCAGCGTGAGGTTGCCTTCCAGGAACAGGGGAAACAGGTCCGGAGCCTCGCGACCGACGGCCCGGGCTTCGGACAGGATGGTCTGCAGGTCGTTGCGAAGGACCGGCCCCGAGACGGAAGCGGCAAAGCCCTCGCCGGCCGCATGCTCCAGGACGCCCCCCATGAGCGAGGTGAGCAGCGGCCGGGCCTCTCCCTCGGGGATGCCGGCGGACTCCATCAGGCGGCCCGCCGCAATGCCGAGCAGAGCGGAGAAGTTGGCCGCCGTCACACACGCAGCGTGGTAGAGCACCGGGTCGGGAGACGCGGCAACGAATCGAAGCCCGCACGCTGAGAGCAGCCGGGTGGCTCCTGCCGTAGCCGCAGCGTCCCCTTCCAGCAGGAAGCAGATGCGGGACAGCGTGGACAAGGGGAGACCGGGAGAAGGGAAGGCAAACGCGGGATGAAGCCTGCCCACGGGTCGCTTTCCGGTCCGGGCCCTCTCGGCCGCCAGCGAGCCGGAACAGTGCAGAACGGGCACGGCGGGCGCAAGCCCCGACGCATCGAGCTCACGTGCCACGACCGGGATGGCGTCATCCGAGACGGCCAGGAGCGCCAGCTCCCACTCCTCCCCAGGCTCTTGCGGTGCGAGCGTGAGCGGCCTGCCGGAAAGGACGTTCACACGGGGAGAGTCCTCCAGCGCGGCCTGTGTCGGTTCGTCCAGTGCCCAGGCGTTCCACAGAGTCACGTCCACGCCGTTGGCCGCGAACAACCGCGCCAGGTTCGTGCCCACACGCCCCGCCCCCAGGATCAGTACGTTCATGTTCTTCCTCCAGCCCCTGCCCGCTGCACATCCACAGGGCCCCTCCCGCGTGGTCGGGGCTGTGTTGGCCCTGCCCGTGCCCCTGCCCGAGCCTTCCTACGGCCGATACAGGCCGTGCGACTGCACGTAGCGGGCAACGACCAGCGGCAACAGGGTCCCGGGCGGACGGCCCCCCTTGAGCAGCTCCCGGACACGGGTGCTGGAGATGTCGGGCAGCGGGGGCACGTTCTCCCCTCCCGGGTACCCCAACCGTGGAATCACGAGCGGCGGGGCAATGCGGGAGACCTCGTCGAAACGATACCATTTCTGCGTCTCGCCCAGGATGTCGCTGCCGATCAGCAATCGGATCTCCCAGTCCGGATGCTGTGCCTGGAGATGAGTCAGCGTGTCGAGCGTCCGGCTCGGGGCGGGCAGGCCGGCCTCCACCTCTGAGACCTCGACCCGATCGCCGAACTGGGAGAAGGCCAGCCTGGCCATGGCCACCCGGTGCGGAAACGGCGTGAGGTTCTTGTGGAAGACGTGCTCGAGGCAGGGCACCACCAGCACCCGGTCGAGGTCCGCGATGGACATGGCCATGGACACGGACAGCACATGGCAAAGATGGGGGGGGTCGAAGCTGCCCCCGTAGAACGCAACCTTCATCAAGCTCCTCCACCGACCTTTGAGAATCTGTCTTGAAATGCCCTGGCCGTGAGCTCCATTTCCGCAGCGACCTCTTCGACGGCACCGCCCGCCTCCAGCCTCTCCCGGGCACCGGGGTGACCGAGCAGCAGGTCGATGGCCAGCCGGTCGTCCACGAACTCGTAGGTCTGGGTACGCCACTGAAAGTCTGCCGGGAACAGGAGAGCAAGCCACTTCACGAGCGCCATGCCGAACCGCAGCGGCCGGAACCTCGACCGCTCCGTGACATGAAGCCTCAGCCCGTTGCACAGCCGGCCCGCCCACTTGCCGAACTGCGGGCGGAAGCAGGCCGAGGTCACCACGAAGCCGCCGTCGGGAAGCTCGTTGCGGAGGGAGGTCTTCAGCCTCTCGGCATCCACGAACGGTGCGCCGAACAGGAGAAAGGGAGTGGTGGTTCCCCGCCCCTCGGACACGTTGGTCCCCTCGAGCAGGCAAAGCCCGGGGTAAACGACGGCGGTCTCCACGGTGGGCATGTTGGGCGAAGGCGGAATCCAGAGCGGAGCCTTCTGCGGCGAGGAGCCCGTGCGACCGCTTCCGATATCTTCGGGCCATGCGCCCGGGAGCTGCTCGTCCAGGTACCGGGTCCGGTCCCACCCGCGCGGGGCGATCACGGTGAGATCCACGTCCAACTGCTCGTCGTCCACGCAGCCCGTGGCCAGCTCGCCCAGGGTGAGACCGTGACGGTGCGGCACGGGAAGCTCCCCCACGTAGCTGCGCAGCGACGGGTGGGGAAGCCCCCCCTCGACCGTGACTCCGTCGATGGGATTGGGCCGGTCCAGCAGCACTATGCGAAGCGACGTACCGCAGGCCACGCGAAGCGTCTTGGCCACCGTGGCGGCATAGGTGTAGTACCGGGTCCCGATGTCCTGGAGGTCGATGAGCAGGACGTCGATGCCGGCGAGCTTCTCACGGGCAGGGGCCAGCGACCCCTCGCTGTTGCCGTAGAGGCTCTCCACCGGTAACCGGAACACGGGGTCCAGCATGCCCTGAACGGGCTCCATGTCCTGGTGGGTGCTCCAGAGGCCGTGCTCGGGGCCGAACAGGAGCGACGGCTCAAGGCCCCTCTTCAGCAGGTGCTCAACCAGGTGGATGCCTTGCGAGTCCACGCCGCACTGGTTCGTCAGAACGCCGATCCGGGCATTGCGGCAGCAGTCGAACTCCTCCCCCACCAGAACGTCGAGTCCCGTCAGCAAGGTCCCCCCTCGTTCAGCCTTCGCACGCGTCGCCGATTCCGTTGCCGTTGCCGTCCTTCTGGTCCGGATTGGAGACCAGAGGGCAGTTGTCGACGTTGTCGAACACGTCGTCATTGTCGTCGTCCGCGTCGCATGCGTTGCCGAGCTTGTCGCCGTCCGTGTCGGCCTGGTCCGGATTGTAGGTCTTGGGGCAGTTGTCCGCATCGTCCAAGGCTCCGTCACCGTCCTTGTCCTTGGTGCAGGCGTCGCCGATGCCATCCTGGTTCAGGTCGGCCTGATCGGGATTGTAGACCGAGGGACAGTTGTCCAGGGTGTTGACCTTCCCGTCTCCGTCCACGTCGGCATCGCACAGGTCCCCACACTCGGTCAGGGCCGGATAGGGCGTGGACGGACAGTCCTTGTCCGAGTCCTTCTGGTCCGGGTTGGGCAGGTCGGGGCAGTTGTCGAGGCTGTTGACCGCTCCGTCACCGTCCCGGTCGGGGTCGCAGAGGTCGCCCAGTGAGTCGGAATCCGAATCCTGCTGGTCGGAATTGAAGTCCAGGGGGCAGTTGTCCTGGTCGTTGTCGACCCCGTCCCCCTCGATGTCGCTGTCGCACGCATTGCCCACGCCGTCCTTGTCCAGATCCTCCTGCTTCATGTTGTAGATGAAGGGACAGTTGTCGCTCGTGTCCGCGATCTGGTCGTTGTCGTCATCCACGTCGCAGGCGTCGCCTTCCTTGTCGCCGTCGGCGTTGCTCTGCGTCAGGTTGGCCACCCAGGGGCAGTTGTCCATGGTATCGAGGACTTCGTCGTTGTCGTCGTCCGGGTCGCAGGCGTCGCCCTTGGCATCCTTGTCGTTGTTCTTCTGATCCGGGTTGGACTGGAGGGAGCAGTTGTCGGCTTCGTCCTTGACCCCATCGTTATCGTCGTCCGGGTCGCAGGAGTCGCACATGGAGTCGCCGTCCGTGTTCTTCTGTGTGGGGTTGAAGAGGTAGGGGCAGCAGTCCTGCAGGTCGTCGACGGCATCATTGTCGTCGTCGGGATCGCAGGCGTCGCCCTTGCCGTCCTGGTCCAGGTCGAACTGGTTGGAGTTGCCCAGTTCGGGGCAGTTGTCGTCGTCGTTGGGAACACCGTCGCCGTCCAGGTCGGTATCGCAGATGTCCGGGATCTTGTCCTTGTCCGCATCCAGGTACTCGGGCAGTGCGAAGAACTCACACTTTTCCTCCGGCGCCGGGCAATGTCCCGGGCCCGGTGCGACGGCATCGCACTTCAACGCGCCGTCGATGCAGACAGACAGGCCGGGACACGTGCCGTAGAGGCTCTCTGCGCTGCATGGGCTCTTGCCGAACTGGTCGTAGTCCCCGACTCCGTTGCAGTCTCCGTCGACGCCGTCGCACAGCTCCAGGGCGGCGGGGTTCATCTTCGGGTCGAGCGGCTGACAGTCCTCCTCGTCCCAGAACCCGTCGTTGTCGTCGTCCGCGTCGCAGAAATCGGGGTAGTAGTCCGAGTCGAAGTCGGTCACGGCCCCCCACCAGAAGCACTCGAGGTCCGCGACCGTGCAGATGTCGAGGAACTGGGCCTTGACGCAGGTCCACTTGCCCTGGACGCACTGCTTGGGAATCTGGCAGGCCCCGGAATCGAAGTCGAGAATGCAGGTGGGAGCGCTGGCTTCGATCCCTTCGTCCACCTCTCCGTCACAGTCGTTGTCCTTGCCGTCGCAGGACTCGGGCATCGGTGCCGACACGCTGCATGCCTGGAGGATGCCGTCCTCGCACACCCGCACTCCAAAGCACTTTCCAAGCACGCTCTCCCCGTAGCAGGCGGTCGACAGGCCGTCCATCCACGCCTGGCACTGACACTCGGTCCCGGGCTTCGGCATGCAGCGCAGCAGGTTGCTGCCGGCAACCGTGCCGCAGTAGTGACTGTCCGGGCAGGGCAGCTTGCCGTCCTGCGTGCACTCCGAGCCGCAGAACCAGCCGTCCTGACCGAAGTTCAGGCAGGAGACCGTCACGGGAAACGCCTGGGGAGTGCAATCCTGGTCGGTCTGGCACGGCTTGCACAAGTTGGCCGCGACCGGGAAGCATGCGGAATCCTCGAACCCGAACGGAAGGCGGCAGACGTAGCCTTCGGGGCACTCGGAGTCCTTCTCGCACCAGGGGAAGCAGCTCTTTCCGCCCATCTCGTCGGCCAGGCAGATCCCCTTCTGGTTGCAGTCTTCGTGATCCTGGCAGGGCAGCAGCTCGAACGGCTCAACGAAGACGTCGGCCTCCAGGTCCGAAGCAGTCTCCAGGTCCATCGGGATGAGCTCGACATCCGTGTCGGCCGTGTCGGGCAGACTCAGGTCCGGAGCGTCGGGAACGTCGGCCGGCTCCGGGTCTGGCAGCAGCTCCGCCTCACCGCCCCAGTCGGGCTCGACGTCGCTTGAAACCTCCGGAACATCCGGCAGCAGTGCCATCTCCGGGCCCAGCTCCATTCCCGCACGACCCTCCGATGCCTCGAGGTCGACGACGTCCTCTTCCTTCTGCACTACCGTCGTTCCCTCTCCGCAGGATGCCAGGCTCAGGACGACGACGACCAGGACCGCTGTACGCAAAGGCCAACCTCCCCCCGGGATTCCCCCGGGCGAGCCGCATTATAGCAACGCCCCCGGCGATTGCCAAAACGCCGTTTTTTTGGCTTGACAGCCGAATTCCTCGGGGCTATAAGATTGCCTGCCCTTTGGAAGGGCATGACTATTCGGGGATCGTCTAACGGCAGGACGGCGGGTTCTGGCCCCGCTAGTCGAGGTTCAAATCCTCGTCCCCGAGCCATGGTGTTTTGAGTAGTAGTGGCCCATTAGTCTAATCGGTTAGGACGCTGGCCTCTCAAGCCGGTAGAACGGGTTCGAGTCCCGTATGGGCCACCAATCCCTACACAGAGAAGAATCGACATCGTCCTGCGAGTAGTCCGCGATGCCGGCTATCGGCACACAAACGTGTACTCCGGCGGCTTGTCTGCCTCGCCCAGGGCGGCGCAGAAGGCAGTCGACGGGCGGAGGGTGATGGTCCCGTCCGCTGCGACATCGACCTGCATGGGCTCGACCGAGGCTGAGTCCCTGAACACTCCTTCGAATCGCTGATCGACTGGAGGCCCCATGGGCGGACACTTCCCGGAGGAGCCGTTCTCCCTCAGGATCTCGAGATGGATCCGGAGTGCCTGGAGTTGGAAGCGCCTCTCCATGAATTTCAGCACGTACTTGCCGAATGAGGGGACCGCGATCCCCCCCAGGATGTCGAATACCCATTCCCGGATCGTCAGGACCGGATCCGGCGAGACCAGCACGCTGAGCATGCGTCTCCAGTTGGAGCCCGATGCCCGGCTCGCCAGCTCGACCCCCAACCCATCCAGTGCCCCCTTGAGAGCCAGGGCCCCCGGGGCACCGAGGCAAGCCTGTCCCAGCATCCCGTGGACCCGCTCCAGACCGAGCCAGGTCATGGCCAGCTCGTTCCATTTGGAGGACCCGGGGGCCGCCCCTCCCTCCGGCTGTTCAGGGACGGGCCCCAGATCGTCGAATCCGCCCGGCGGAACCCACCCCTTCCCCTTGAGCCCGGGGAGCAGGAGCTGCAAGGGCATCCCGTACCTCTCGTACGGGAGGAAATCGCAGAAACCCGGCTCCGAGGCGAGCAGCGCTTCGACCTCGCCTGCCGCCTTCTGAAGGTCCGCACCGGACGGTGGAGCACCGGACAGCACGGGACGCAACCCGTCCCGAACCAGGATCTCCTGGGCGGCCGTGGCCAGCATGCCGGCGATGAGCGGGGCCCCGGACCCGCGGGCCAGATCCTGGTAGAAGCGGAGAGAATCCAGCCCCAGGGACAGTGCCTGAGCGCTCTTTCCGGCATCGGCCAGCATGCGCACCTGCATGGCAAGGGCCTTGGCTCCCCTCACCGCGGTCACGAGCCTGGGAACGGCCCGGCGGCCGAACAGGTAGGGGGAGCAGGAATCCTCGTGTCGGGCAGCCCGGGTCACCGCGGCCGGAAGACCCGCACAGGCATCGACAAGGGCTGCCGGGGGGCCGGCCTCGTGGGTTCCCAGGTCCAGCCAGGCACGCAGCGGCTCGGCCTGTTCCCCGACAAGATCGAAGCAGGGGGCGAAGGCCTTCCCCTCGACGACCTCCACGATGTCGGCGTCAGCGGCTCCGGCGAGGGGCTTTCCGCGTAGCACGGGCCGGAGACAACGGCGCTCCTGGTTCTCCTTGACGCGGGCCATGAGGTCGGCTTCGAGCTGGGCCAGCTCCTCTTGCGTCACGAGCGGCCGGTTCGTCGGAGCCGTCTGCGCAGCGGATGCGAACGAGACCAGGAGCAGAATGGCCGTGCAGGCCGGCAACATGAAACGCGCAGTCACGGTTCGACCTCCCTGAGGGCAGGCAGTCCCCCTCGTCTAGCTTCCAAGAACCGTCCCCACCGTGGTGGATTGCAGCTCGAGCCCGAAGAGCGCCGCCACGGTAACGGCAGCATCGGCCACCCGGGCCGGCTTGTCGACCTTGCCCGGAGCCAGGGCGGGAGAGCGGATCCCGAGCAGGATCGGGGCCGTGTCCACGGAACCGTGCCCCCCCAGGAACGGGCACAGGGCATCCACGTTCGCCGGAAGCGGGATGGGGCTCGTGGGCAGGTAGGCCATGTAGGTCGGGCACTGCCAGCCGTTTCGGGTGAACAGCATGAGGTCGGGCCACGCCAGGGTCTTTTCCTTGTCCAGGTCGATGAAGTAGGGATGGTACAGCTCGCCCGGACCACACACGCCGGGGTAACCCTCCTTCATCTGCTTGCGGTCGACCACCCACCAGGGGCACTCCTTCTGCCCGCTCATGGGATTTGGGGCTTCGTAGGCCCTCAGCAGGGCTGCAGCCCCGGCCACCCGCTCCTTGCCGTCCCGCCAGTACAGATTGCAGATGGTGGATGCGGAGACTCCGGCCACGTCACCGTCCCCGGCAAACCCTCCCTCCTGCAGCAACCGCAGGTAGTCAGTGTCCTTGAAGTAGCCGGGAATCCACCCCTTGCCCACGACCTGGTTCTCCATGGCATGGTCGGAGAACACCACCACGGTCGCCTGGTCGAGCACCCCCATCTCCTGGAGCCCGTCCATGAGCCGGCCGAACTGGAGGTCGACCTCACGGAGGTAATCCAGCATCGGCTCCCGGTAGAGGTTCGGGTTGCGACTGCTGACCCATTGGTAGCCGCCCGGGTCCGCACACCCCTTCTCCAGCGAGATGGCAGGGTCCGCCTGGATGAACTCCGCCGGATTCCACGGAGTCCCCAGCGAGTGCCCCGCGTCATCGCATTCGGCCAGCAGAATGTAGGCAAAATCGGGATCCTCGCGGGCAAAGAGCTTCAGTGCGCTGTCCACGATCCATTCGTCGGAGGGGAACATGTCCGGGACCTTGCCCAGGAGCGGCGTGACGATGCCGGTCTGCCAGGCCGATTCCGGGTCGCACGGGCCGTCACCGTCCGACTTGGGATCGAAGAGGTTGGGCGCCTTCGGCTTCGGGCGGAATTCCGGCACACTGCGCCCCGTCACGATGAAATCGAGTACCGGCGGATCGGTACGGAACATCTCGGCAACCCAGTCCTTGCCCGCAACGAACGCGACCTTCCGGTCCGGAAAGCGGCGCTTGAACGCATGGAACAGCGTGTCCACCGGCCGACCGAGGTCGTCCCGGGCCATGGAGTGGTGGATCGCCGGAAGCAGGGCCTTGCCCGCTGCATCCCACCCGGTGAGCTGGCCGAACACGCTGATCACGCCGGTCAGCCCCGAATGCGTCCCGGCCACGACGTTGAGCTGGTTCATGTCCGTGGCGGACGGCAGGAAGCACGAGGCGTTCCTGAACCAGGCACCGGAATCCATGTGCTCACGCAGGCGGGGCATGAGCCAATTCCCCGGACCGCCTCCGGCGTTACCCGCCGCATCGAGCTCCAGCACGGCCGGGTGAAGCGAGTCGATGCAGACGAAGAGGAGCTTCCCGTCCGGTCCGACCCGCCGGAGAATCTCGGGAGACAAATCACCGCCGGTCCCCCCGTCGCCCGTCTCCGCCAAGTCGCTGCCGTCCGTACGCCCTCCGTCTCCCGCCCCTCCCCCGCTGCCGGAGCACCCGGAAGCCAGGAGGAGCGACCCGCCGGCCAGGCCGACCACGCTGCCCAGGAAGCCTCGTCTCGAAACCCTCTTCATCGGCAGTGCCCTCTGCCCGAACAGCCGGTCCCAGTCATTTTTTTCCTCTGTCGTTGCCCCGGTCCTGAGAGGACGGCCCAGGCGCCACCGGTCCGTGATCTTCCCACCGTGCGGGCCGGTTGTCCACCCTTCAGTCGCATCCCCCCCGCCCCCCGAGGCCCGAGCCCCCGCCCCCGGCAGATGTTGAGATGTAGAAATTTGACCCCCTGCGCGTGCACGCTCTATACTTGGGTCGCGGCGATGTCGCATCCTGAGCGTCGATGTCACGTGGTTTGCCGGGCAGAATCAGGAGCGCATCCACCGGCAGAATGGGTGCATTCGGGGGAGGACGGTGGGCGAGCTTCGCATCAGCGAGAAGAAGAGCCGAGCCTTCACCAGCGGTCTGCCCCAGTGTCTGGCCGATGCCGGAGTGCTCGCCTTCAACGTGGTCAGCGGTTGCCCGGTCGACTGTCACTACTGCAAGTACCAGACCAAGGATCCTTCCCGAGCCGACGTGGTGCACCTCTACACGCTGCTGGGCCAGCAGGCACGGGATGAGCTGGCGAGCCTCGCCCGGCGTGGCAGCCTGCCCAACATGGTGCTCTTCAACACCGTCTCGGAATCGTTCTTCGGCAACGCGCTGGCCAACCGGGTGGCGGGGGAGGCGCTCGAAGCGTTGTTTTCCGCAGGGGTGTACGTCAACCTGACGACCAAGGGAATCATGCCCCGGTCGGTCATGGACATTGCTTCGCGATACCCGCACCTCATCACGGTGACCGTGAACGTGGCGTCTCTCTCGGAGAGCTTCCACCGACTGTTCGAGCCGCGGGTGGCCATGCCGGATGACCGGTTCCACATGATCCGCCGGCTGCGGGAGCTCGGAGTGCCGGTTCGGGGGCGGATCGAGCCGCTCGTCCCGACGGAGAACGATTCCGCCAAGGACCTCGAGCCGCTGCTTGCTCGTTTCCGGGAGGTGGGGGTCAAAGATGTCGTCGTCGCGTACCTTCACTACGGAGTGGACGTAGCCAATCGACTGGCCCGTCGGGTCAGCCGGGTCCAGACCGCGCTGCTGGGGCCCTGGTACCGCGGCCCCAACGGGGAGACGGTCCACCTGGTCGACAAGGAGTACCGCAAGCGCAAGTACACCGAGTTCAAGCAGATCGCACAGCGGTACAGCATGCGCCTCCTGGTGTGCGCCTGCCGCAATGCGGACATCTACTCCGGCCGCTGCTTCGTGATGCCGGCCCCCATCCAGGGGCCGGAGAAGAAGAAGCTCCTGTAGCCTCGCTTGCATTCCCCGCCCCCCGCCATATATTGACCCCGTGATGCGGGGGCCCCGTGGAAGAACGCACCGAACTCCTGTCCCGGTTCCGAACCTACCTCCAGGTGGAGCGCGGGTACTCCCGACACACGCTGCGAAACTACCTCGCCGACATCGAGGCACTGGCCGACTTCCTGGCCCGGCGGAGCTCGAGCCTGTCCCGTGCGACCCGACGCCAGCTCCGGGAATTCCTGGGCATGGAGGCGCAGGGGCACCGCCCCGCCACCGTGGCCCGGCGCAAGGCGACGATCCGTACGTTCTACCGCTTCCTGGTCCGGGAGGAGGTCATCGAGGAGAACCCGGCGGCGGTGCTGCCGGCCATCAAGCTTCCCAAGCCGCTCCCCAAGGCCCTCACACAGCGGGAGGCCGAGGCGCTCATGGACCAGACGGCCCGCCCGGGCCGCCCGGCCGCTCGGGACGATGCGCACCGGAAGGAAGAGATGCCGACGCTCAACCGGGATGTCGCCATTCTCGAGCTGCTGTACGGTACCGGCATGCGCGTGTCGGAGCTCGTGGCACTGGACCTTGGCGACCTCGACCTGCGCCGCGGTGAGGCCCGCATCCGAGCGGGCAAGGGCAACAAGGAGCGGCTCGTCTATCTCGGCGACCCTGCCCGGGATGCCCTGGCCCGCTACCTGGCCGAGCGCCCCCTGTGGAGCACGGGACGCGACCCTGACGCCCTCTTCTTCGGCAAGCGCGGTACCCGCCTGTCCGACCGGGGCGTACGCCGCGTGCTCGACCGGCTCGCAGTCCGCCTGGGAAAGCCGCTCCACCCGCACATGCTGCGGCATTCGTTTGCCACCCACATGCTCGAGCGGGGGGCCGACATCCGCGCCATCCAGGAGCTGCTCGGGCACTCGAGTCTCTCCACGACCCAGAAGTACACCCACATGGACCTCAAGCTGCTCATGGAGGTCTACCGCAAGACGCACCCTCGGGAGGAAGAAGAATGACCGAACCCACGTTTCACGGAACCACGGTCCTGGCTGTCCGGGACGACAACCAGGTCGTTCTCATCGCGGACGGCCAGGTGACCTTCGGTGATGCCGTGCTCAAGCAGTCGGCCCGAAAGGTCAGACGCCTCCATCACGACAAGGTGCTGGCCGGCTTTGCCGGGTCGACGGCCGACGCGTTCGCCCTGTTCGAGCGGTTTGAGGCCAGGCTCAAGGACCACTCGGGCAACCTCATGCGGGCCGCTGTCGAGCTGGCCAAGGAATGGCGCACCGACCGGATTCTCAGGCGCCTCGAGGCCATGCTCCTGGTAGCCGACGTCGACACCCTGCTGCTCATCACCGGCAACGGCGACATCATCGAGCCGGAGGAGGGAGTCGCTGCCATCGGCTCCGGCGGCAACTTCGCCCTGGCTGCCGCCCGGGCGCTCAAGCGGCACACGGCCCTTTCTGCCGCGGACATCGCCCGCAATGCCATGGCCGTGGCTGCCGGCATGTGCATCTATACCAACGACCGATTCGTCGAGGAAACCCTGAGCCGGGAGGTGCCCCGTGGCTGAAGCATCCCTGGGGGAAGCTGCCCTGACCCCGCGCGAGATCGTCGCGTACCTGGACCGTTTCATCGTCGGCCAGAAGGACGCCAAGAAGGCAGTCGCCATCGCACTGCGGAACCGCTGGCGCCGCAAGATGGTCCCGGAGCATCTCCAGGAAGAGATCCTCCCCAAGAACATCATCATGATCGGCCCGACCGGAGTGGGAAAGACCGAGATCGCCCGCCGGCTCGCACGCCTGGCCACGCTCCCCTTCCTCAAGATCGAAGCCTCCAAGTTCACCGAGGTCGGATACGTCGGAAGGGACGTGGACTCGATCATCCGAGACCTCATGGAAACCGCCGTGGGCATGGTCCGGAAGGAAGAGGAAGAGCGGGTGGCCGCCCGGGCACGGGAGAACGCAACGAACAAGGTCCTCGACCTCCTGACCCGCCGACCGACGTTCGAAGAGGTGGACCCGGCCGAAACCGACGGCACCAGCCGCCGCAGACAGAAGCTCCGCCAGCAGCTCGATGCCGGCCTTCTCGATTCCCAGGAAGTCGCCGTCTCGGTCCAGGACAGGGCGTTCCACCCCATGATCGAGATCTTCGGCTCCCAGGGAATGGAGCAGATGGGGGTCAACCTCAAGGACATGATGGGCAACATGTTCCCGGCCAAGCGCAAGGAGCGCCGGGTGCCGGTGCGTGAAGCCCTCCGTCTGCTCGAACAGGAGGAGGCCGCCGGCATGGTCGACTCGGACAAGGTCACCGAGGAGGCCCGGCGCCGGGTCGAGCAATCCGGCATCGTCTTCCTGGACGAAATCGACAAGATTGCGGGACGGGAATCCACCCAGGGCCCCGACGTTTCCCGGGAAGGAGTGCAGCGGGACCTCTTGCCGATCATCGAAGGCACCACCGTGTCCACCAAGTACGGGCCGGTCCGCACCGACCACATCCTGTTCATCGCATCCGGAGCCTTCCACGTCAGCAAGCCCTCGGACCTCATTCCCGAGCTCCAGGGACGCTTCCCCATCCGGGTCGAGCTCGATGCCCTGTCCCGGGAGGATTTCCGCCGCATCCTGGTGGAGCCGGAAAACTCGCTCATCCGACAGTACACCGCCCTGCTCAAGACCGAGCAGGTCCAGATTGAATTCTCCGACGACGGAATCGATGCCATTGCGGAGCTGGCCGTGCTGGCCAACGAACGGCTCGAGAACATCGGTGCCCGACGCCTCTACACCATCCTCGAGAAGCTCCTCGAGGACCTCTCCTTCGACGCCCCCGACATCGCAGGCGGCCGCATGGTCTTCACCCGGGAGGAAGTCATGAAGCGCCTCGGCTCGCTGGTCCAGGACCAGGACATGTCGAGGTACGTGCTGTAGTTTCCCCCCCCCCTTCCCCCCGGGTCGGCATCGGCATCGACATCGACATCGGCATCGTAGTCGTAATCGTAGTCGCAATCGTCCCCCCCCTTCAATTGCCTTTCCCCATCCCCCCGATTCCGTGCATACTCCTCCCGTCGGAGGTCGCATGCGCCCGAAAGCCAAGACCGCCCTTCTGCTGCTTGCCGCTCTTGCCGGGTTGTCGCCAACCGCCGCAGCCGACGAGACGCCTCCCTCCGCCCCCCGTCCGGCCGTGGTGGCACCGACGGTGCGCTTCCTGCAGAACGTGGCTCAATCCCCGCCCCCGTTTCTGCGCACCGGCATTCTGACTCCGCAGAAGTTCCTCGGCAGCCTGCGGACATCGGGGCCGCTGTCGCCCGAGGAAGTTGCCGCCCTCGAAGCGCTCGGAATCCTCTTTCGGCGCGAGGGGCCTCCGCCGGCAATCGGCGTGGCGGACGTGGCCGACACCTCGGACCGTACTTCCCTTGCCGAGACTCACTCTCCTCCGGCTCCAGCAGAGCCTCCCTCGACTCCGACCCGTTCGGCTCCAACTCCGGAGCGTTCCTTCCCCGCTTCAGCGCTCCCTGCGGCTCACGTCGGAAACGTCTACCCCGCCTGGATTCCGTTTTCCGCTCTGCCCGAGCTGGTTCTGCGGCCCATGGTGCGCCAGATCGAGCCGGACTATCTGTTCCAGCCCCGCCCGGCACTGGACGTGACGCGGCCGATGACCGGGAGCCCCTGGCTGGCCGATCTCACGGCCATGAGCTCCGGAGAAGTTCCGGGAGAAGGGGTCCTCATCGCGGCAATCGACATGGGAATCGACGTGTTCCATCCCCTCCTCTTCCGGCCGGACGGCGGCTACTTTCCCTGGATCGATGCCGACGGGGATGGGACGTTCTCGGCGGGCGTGGATGGAGTGGATATCAACGGCGACGGGCAGCTCCAGACCGACGAGATTCTCCGGTTGCTCGATGCCGGGTTCCTGTCGGCACCGGTGCCGACCGGGCTGACCGGAGACGGCCAGTTCGAGCCGGGAGTGGACTGGCTCTACCTCGACACCAACGGGAACGGCAGGCGGGATTATGGTGCGGACCTGGGCTGGTGGGACAAGGAACCGGGATTCGGCGAGCCGCTCTTTATGGTGGACGACGTCGACCGGAACGGAGCGCTGGCCCCGATCGAAAAGCTGGTGCGGCTCGGCAAGACCAAGGTCGCCTGGGCGCTGGCTGGAGGAAAGGAGTACACGGGAGGAATCGATCTGTCGACCCTGCCTCCCACCAAGTTCAACACACTGTATCTGGGGGACAACGGAGCGATGCACGGCACGGCCGTAGCCGGGATCCTGCTCGGTGGGACGCCCGGTCTGACCCGGTACTGCGGCATGGCCCCCGGTGCGAAGATGCTGTCGATCGACTGTTCCCTGGACACGAGCATGGGGTACGACTTTGGAGCCTCCTTCCTGGACAAGGTGGTCTGGGCCCGGGACAAGGGAGCGGACGTCCTGGTGTTCGAGATCGCGAGCTGGGGCCAGACGTTCATGGATGGGACCAGCAACCTCGAGGTCGCCATCGACTCTCTCCTGGCCGAGGATGACATCGTGACCGTCGCCCCTGCGGGCAACCTGGGCGGGATGGGGGTGCACATGCGCCGGACCCTGCCCCCCGGGGAATCCTCGGTCTCCGTAGACATCCCGGGTGGGAAGACCAACCCCAACCAGTTCGAGAGCGGCTGGTTCGTGCTTTCCCTTTACTGGCCGGGGGATGCCGCCGACCTCGAGGTGGCCCTGAAGGTCCCCGGTGAGGCACAGGCCCTGGTCGTCCCGCTCGAGACGACGACTGCGTTCTATGCGGCACCAAAGATCAAGGTGGAGTCCCACGCCGCGGTTTCGGAAAAGGGGATTGCCTGGCGATACCTGATGGTCTGGGACGTGAAGGACTGGCAGCTCAATTCCGGCCTGTGGGAATGGACCGTGGTCAATCAGACGGATACCCCCCTGGATGTGCACGGCTATCTGATGGAGGGTGCCACGACCTGGCAGCGAACGTTGACGTTCATTGAGGGAGAGACCGACGAGAGCACCCTGTGTCATCCCGGCACCGCCACGGGGGCGGTGACCGTGGGGGCCTATGCGGGGCGGGATGGGGCTGTAGGAACGCTTCGCCATTTCTCCGGCCGAGGCCCCCGCATCGACGGCTTTCTCGGCCTCGACCTCACTGCACCGGACGACCCGATCACGGCACTGTCCCGCTACCAGTCCGGCGGACTCGTCGTGGAAGCGGGGTACTGGGGGTTCGGCGGTACGTCCGGATCGACCCCGCACGTGGCGGGCAGCCTGGCTCTGCTTCGCCATCACAAGGCGGACGCGTCCGGCCAGGTTCTGTTCGATGCCCTGCTTGGCGGTGCCGCTGCGGAGCCGTTCATGGGGACTCTCCCGAACAACGAGTGGGGGTACGGCAAGCTGGACGTCTACCGGGCGGCGACCGATGCCGCTGCCCCCACGGACAACATCACCCCGACCGCCTCCGCCGCCCTGTCCGGCCGCCAGGGGCTGACCGCTTTTCTCGACGCCTCGGGCAGCTCTGACGCCGAGATGGAGCCCCTTCAGTATCGATGGGACTTCGACTACGACGGCGAGCTCGATGGCGACTGGGCCGACTCGCCGACGGCGGAGCACACCTACCCGCAGCCCGGACCGGTGGTCGCGAAGGTGCTGGTACGGGACTCGAGCGGCGCCACCAATGCGGCTCTGATCGCGTTCGAGGTCCTCTCCGAACCGTCCGACACGGCTGCCCCGAGCGACGTCGTGGGGTCCGACACGCCTGCCCCGAGCGACGTCGAGGGGTCCGACGAGGCAGGCCCTGGACCCGAAGCGGCTGCCCCGAGCGACGTCGAGGGGTCCGACACGGCTGCCCCGAGCGACGTCGAAGGGTCCGCGCCGTCCGTCAAGCGCTCCAGTGGGTGCGGAGTCGGGGGTGGGGCCGCCGGAGCCGGCGCACGGGTGTTGGCCGCGCTGGCTTTGCTGGCGGCCGTCGGGGGGGGGGAGAGGAGGACGAATAGGACGAATAGGACGCATGGGACGAATAGGACGCATGGAAGGCATAGGACGTGGGGGTGCTAGGGGGGGCTTTTGACTAGCGGCCATTGGGGCTAATCGGCTGTTCATGCTAGGCAACCGATACCGCGATAGAGGCCGTTCTTCCTCGGGGGCGGCGGCGGGTCCTATTTGTCCTATTCGTCCTATCTGTCCTATTCGTCCTATGTCTTTTCCGCCGCCGCCACCCGCCGCCGCCACCCGCCGCCCCCGCCCCCGCCGCATAGTCTTTGCCCATGTCCGTGGCTTCGGGTAGAATGCAGTGGTTCAACCGGTGGGGGATGCCATGTCCGGTCGCTCTGGACTGACTGTCGAAAGGGACGTTGCCGGAATGCTGTCGGCCGTCGCAATCCTGATCGCGTGGGCTGCCGCGGGCTGTTCGGGCAACGAAAGCTCGGGTCCGGATGCCAGGGCGGACGATGTCGTCGACGCAGTGGCCGCAGACTTGTCCGCCGGGACTGACAGCGTCGAGGCTTCGGCGGATCTTGCCGGCGTCGAGGTCGCTCCCGACCTTCCGCCGGCCGAGGTGGACGAGACGCCCGGCTGCGTGGGCGACTTCTGTGCGGCAGGCCCGGATCACGCCCCGGATCCCGCTGCCTGGGGCCCGTTCCCGGTGGGCGTGCGCACGGAATCGATCGACCTCTACAGCCACGAGGGGAAACCGCGGACCATCCGCATCGAGATCTGGTACCCGACCACGGAGGAATTCCGTGACGGACCGTTCGATGCCATCGACTTCTCCAAGGATGCTCCGCCGGAGGCGGCCGCCATGGTCGAGAAGTACAAAGACCAGCTTCCGCCCATCGAGGTGAAGGTGACCCGGGATTCCCCGGTGCGGACTTCCGACGGCCCCTATCCACTGGTCATCTTCTCGCATGGTGCCTACGGCATCCGGTTCCAGAGCGTGTTCTACACGGTCCCCATGGCGAGCCACGGCTACGTCGTGGTGGGAATGGACCATTCGGGGAACGTGCTCTACGACCTGCTGGCCGAGGACGGGTACAACATGGACGACATGATCCTGTCCGCGCTCGACCGCCCGTACGACACGGTCATGACCACCGCCCACATGACCTGGCGGAACACCAAGAAGGGAGATCCTTTCTTCGGTGCCATCAAGACCGATGCCGTCGGGTTGTCGGGTCACTCCTTCGGCGGTTTCACCAGCGTGCTGGTGCCGTTCATCGATCCGCGCATCAAGGCCGTCGTGGCCCACTCACCTGCGACCAGCATGCTCGGGGCCCTGGGCTACGACATCAAGAAGTTTCCCGTCCCGATTCTGATCCAGGGGGGCAAGCTGGACAAGACGCTGAAGCCGGAAAACGAGATCTATCCGGCATACGAGAAGCTCCCGTCCCCGAAGCACCTGTTCATGCTCGAGACGGGCGGGCACTTCACGTACTCCGACATCTGCCTCCTGGACCTGGTCTACATCGCCAACAGCATGGGCATCGAGGACGCGGACAATGCGCTGGGGGACGGTTGTGCCGAATACAACCTGGACCCCGACATCGCACACCCGATCATCAACCAGTTCGCCATTGCGTTCTTCAACTACCATCTGCGAGGCAGCACCGGCTCTCTCAAGTACTTCGACGCGGATGCAGCCAAGGGGTACGCAGACGTTCTCTCGTACGAGTCCTCCTTGTAGCCGTCTTGACGGCCTCCCCCCTGGATGCTAGGGTTCGCTCGGCACATGGAGGGGATGGATGAACTTCCAGGATGTGATCCTGAAACTGCAGAGCTACTGGGCACGGCAGGGGTGCATCGTCACCCAGCCGTACGACCTCGAGAAGGGGGCCGGCACCTTCAACCCCAACACGTTCCTGCGGGTGCTGGGCCCGGAGCCGTGGAACGTGGCCTACGTGGAGCCCTCACGACGCCCCACGGACGGCCGGTACGGAGACAACCCGAACCGCCTCCAGCATTACTATCAGTTCCAGGTGGTCATGAAGCCCAGCCCGCTCAACATCCAGGAGCTCTACCTGGACAGTCTGCTGGAGCTGGGAATCAACCCGCTCGAGCATGACATCCGGTTCGTGGAGGATGACTGGGAATCCCCCACGCTGGGTGCATGGGGGCTGGGCTGGGAGGTCTGGCTCGACGGCATGGAGATCTCCCAGTTCACCTACTTCCAGCAGGCCGGGGGCATCGACGTCAACCCGGTGGCAGCCGAGATCACGTACGGGCTCGAGCGCATCACCACGTACCTCCAGAACGTGGACAGCGTGTACGACGTGCGCTGGGTCGGCGACGTGACCTACGGCGACGTGTTCAAGCGCAACGAGTGGGAGTTCTCCACCCACAACTTCGAGTTGGCCGACACGGACCTGCACTTCCTCCTGTTCGAGCGGTTCGAGAAGGAATGTATGCGGCTGTGTGCGCTGGAGGAACCCCTCCCCATGCCGGCCTACGACTACTGTCTGAAATGCTCGCACGTGTTCAACGTGCTGGATGCGCGAGGGGCCATCAGCGTCGCCGAGCGCCAGAAATACATCGGCCGGGTGAGGACGCTGGCTCGCTCCTGTGCGGAGAAGTACCTGGCGAGCCGTGAGAAGCTCGGATTCCCCATGCTGGGACGCAAGTGGGGGCAGCCATGAACGACATTGCAAGAAACGACTTCCTCCTGGAGGTCGGCATAGAGGAAATCCCGGCCCGGATGGCCGATGAGTCCGCAGCGCTGCTGGCCCAGCTCCTCAAGCGGGAGCTGGACGAGGCACGCCTCGAGCCAGAGTCGGTCAGGCACTACGTGACGCCGCGCCGCCTCGTGGCGGTGGCCAACGGTCTCCGGACGGCCCAGGAAGACCGCACGGTGGAAAAGCGGGGCCCGTCGAAGAAGGTCGCTTTCGATGCGGCGGGCAACCTGACCAAGGCAGGCCAGGGCTTTGCCCGAAGCCAGGGGGTTGACCCGGCTCAGTTCGAGCTGACCCTCGTCGGCGACGTGGAATACGTCGTGGTCCGCCAGGCCCAGAAGGGGGAACAGGCCGTGGCGCTGCTGCCCGGCATCTGCACGAAGATCCTGGGCGAGCTTCGCTTCCCCAAGTCGATGCGCTGGGGGGCCAATCCGCAGGCGTTCGTCCGCCCCGTGCACTGGATCCTCGCGCTCCTGGGCAACCAGGTGGTGCCGTTCCAGTTCGCCGGGATCGCTTCGGGAAACCGCACCTGGGGACACCGCTTCCATTCCGGACGGGAAGGGGTCGAAGTGGCCGGGCCGAAGGAGTACCTCGTCACTCTGGCCGAAAGAAGCGTGCTGGCCGACCCGCAGGACCGCAAGCAGCGCATCCATGACGAAGCGCTGCGCCAGGCCCGGGAAGCGGGACTCGAGCTCATCGAAGACCCGGAGCTGCTCGACCACGTCGCTCACCTGGTCGAGTTCCCCGTCGTTGCCATCGGGACCTTCAACCCCAAGTTCCTCGATATGCCGGCCGAGGTGCTCGTCACCTCCATGAAGAATCACCAGAAGTTCTTCGCCTTCCGACGGGACGGGAAGCTGTCCAACCATTTCCTGGTCGTCAACAACACCCGGCCCGCCGACATCGCGGTCGTGCTGAGAGGCAACCAGCGTGTGCTCTCCGCCCGCCTCGAGGATGCCCATTTCTTCTTCCGGGAAGACAAGAAGAAGCCCCTCTCCTACTTCGTGGACAAGCTCAACGGGCAGACTTTCCTGCACGGGCTCGGGTCCATGAAGGCCAAGTCCGACCGCGTGGCCGGGCTGGCCGAGCGCTTCGCTGCCGAGCTCTTCCCCGTGGAGCGGGCGACGGCAGCCGAGGCCGGTGCGCTGTGCAAGGCCGACCTCGCCTCCCGGATGGTCGGCGAGTTCCCCGAGCTGCAGGGCATCATGGGCCGTGTGTACGCCCTGGCCGCAGGCAGGCCGGCTGAAGTGGCAATGGCCATCGACGAGCACTACCTTCCCCGCTTTGCGGGCGACCGCCTCCCGGAATCCCCTGCCGGCATCGCATTGGCCCTGGCCGATCGAATGGACACGCTGGTCGGGTGCTACCACCTGGGGCTCGTCCCCACCGCGACGAAGGACCCGTACGGGCTGCGGCGAGCGGCCCTGGCCGTGCTGCGGATTCTTGCGGACCGCAACCTCACAATCCCGCTGGGCCGCCTCGTCGACCTGGCCATGGACAACTACGGCGACCTGATCAAGGACCGGGCCAAGCTGTCGACCGACCTGCTCGAGTTCATGAAGCAGCGCCTCAAGCACTGGCTCGGAACCGACCATGCCACCGAGGTTGTCGACGCCTGCCTGGCTGCCGGATTCGACCTGCCGTGGGACGTGCGGGAGAAGTGCAGGGCCGTCGAGCCGCTTCGGGGCCGCGAGGACTACGAGCCGCTCATCACGGCCTTCAAGCGCGTCATCAACATCACCCGCGGCAACAGCGGGGGAACGTTCGATGCCTCCTTGCCGCTCGAGCCATCGGAACAAGCCCTGTGGGACGCGTTCCTCGCCGTGGAGGGGAAGGCCGCCGGCCTGTTTGCCGAACGACGCTTCCCCGAGGTGCTTGCCGCCCTCGTGGGGCTCAAGCCCGCGGTGGACCGCTACTTCGACGACGTGCTCGTGATGTGCGACGACGAACGGGTGCGCACCAACCGCCTGGCCATGCTGGCCCGCGTCGGCTCGCTCTTCCTGCGGTTTGCGGATTTCACCCGGATCCTGGCCTGACCGGGGTAGCGATGCCGCCCTCCGCTCCCTCCGGACTGACTGCCACGCTGTTCCTGTTTACCCTGCTTCCTGCCCTCCTCCTCGTCACCGTGGGGTTTCTGGCGTTTCGGACCGCCAAGTCGATGCCCCAGCTGAGACGGCCGCTCCAGGCGGCCACGGCAGCGGCGCTCCTGCTGGCCGGCCTGCTGGTCGGCCTGGCGCTGGTCGAGGGGACCTTCCGCATCCTTGTCCCGGGCGGCTACTTCCACTTCCGCCCGGTGGAGGGAAGCAGTGCGGAAGCCATTGTGGAGCGGCTCCCCGACGGGCAGGCCTGGTGGGAGTACCGCGATGCCCGCGGCTTCGACTCCGAGGGGGTGAGGACCGGCCTCCCCCGCTCGAAAGACCCTGCGCTTCGTGTCGTCATCCTCGGGGACTCGGTCACCTACGGCGTTCACCTGGAGGTCGAGCAGAGCTTCCCGAGCCTGCTGGGCCGCCTCCTGGAACAGCGCTGCGGAGCCATCGACCTCGTCAACCTGGCGGTCCCCGGATACAGCTCGCTGCAGGAGCGGCTGTCGCTGGAGAGGAAGGGGCTGGCGGCCCGGCCGGACATCGTGCTCGTGGGCGTCTTCTCCAACGACATGGCCCGCTACACCGTCATCGGGAACACCGCTTTCGACATCCGCCTGAAGGAGCGGGACGACGTGCCCGCATTCTCTCTCCTCCCCCTGCCCGATGCCGTCAACCGCTTCCTGGTGGCCCAGTCCGCGTTCTACCAGTTCCTCACGCTCAAGGCGCTTGCCGCCTCAGACCGGGAAAGCGGCGAGGATGTGGGGCAGCTCGAGGCATCGGTGGCGGAGCTCCAACGGATCCAGGAGCTGACGGAGAATGCTGGGGCGAAGCTGGTCGTCGTGCTCTTCCCCATGCTTGACCGTCCCTGGTCGGACGGGGAGGACGAGAGCACGGCCCACTACTACTCCCGCCTGCGGACATGGGCCTCGACCCGGCCGGTCACCCTCATCGATCTGCGCCCCCTCCTGGCAGACCACCCGGCCGACACGCTGCGCATCGACGACTGCTGCCATCTGAACCCGCTGGGCCACACGGTGGTGGCCGACCTGCTCCTCGAACAGCTCGATGCAGCTGGTCTACTGGACCGATGCCGGGCCAGCGCCACGACAGGCCGGAAAGCACCGTAGGCGGAACGCCTGACTGCCGGTGCCACGCTGGAATCCCCGGGGCAGCCAACCCATCGGCCGATGCAGCGCACGGGCAGTTCGCGCGGCCAAATCGATGGCACTAGGGCCGCCTGGTGTACACGTAGGTGACGGAGTAGCCGGGAAACCGGACTACGAACTGCCCGGTCACCACCTGGGCGGGCTTGCCCGCGGGCGGCTTCGGCTTGACGGCATACTGGATGACCGGCGCCTGCCCCTCGTTCGGGAGAGCGCGCTCCTGCGGGGGCTCCTTCTGCTGGCGAGCCTCGGACTGCTGGCGAGCCTCGGACGGCTGGCGAGCCTCGGACGGCTGGCGAGCCTCGGAGCGGGCGGTCGCCTTCTCCCGCAGTTGGCGGGCCTGCTCGAGCCCGGCGTCGGTCAGGAAGATGTCCTTGTCCCGCTTGCCATGACGGGCAAACCCCCACTGGTAGGGGAGGCCGGGGAAATCCCCCCGCACCGAGCGGCGCTTGACCAGGCCGAGCGAGACGAGCCGAGTCACCGTCCGGGCGAACACGCCGACGAACACGTGGTCCGCCTGGACCTTGCCGGCGACCGGGGCGGGCAGCGTCCGCCCTCGGCGGCTCACCATCTTGTACATCACGTGGCTGGCGATCGTGCCGCCGGCCAGACGGCCGTCCCGAAACAGTTCCTCGACCTCGAGCAGGTCCAGGAGGAGCTCCTTCTGCGTTGGGGACAGGTGGGGACTCGGTTTGCTCATGTCACCGTGCCTGTTGTGTCCGCGTCCCGGTGGAAAGCCCAAGACGTCGGCGGACCGCTCATCGCTTCGTCTTGTCCACCACGTACCGCCCGCGGTCCAGCCTGTAGGTCACGCGGGACACGACTTTCTCCCCGGCGACCTCGCGGCTCATGTCCTCCTTGATCTTGAAGCTGCGGCGGCCCGCCTGGACCTCGATTTCCAGCTTGCCGTCCCCGTCCCGGTCCTTGAACTTGACGTTCCGGAACTCGGCCGAATCAGCGGGCAACCCCGGAGCATCGTCCAGGGTCCGGACGGTCCAGCGGCCGACGGTTCCGCCGGCGGAGAACGAGTGCACGCCGAGGTCGCGAAACAGGGCGCCCTGGGGCCCTTCGCTCTCGATCTCGAGGACGAGCTCGGCCACGCCGTCTCCCTGGGTATCGACAGCCTCCTGCCGAACGATTCGCCCGCGCGGGGCCTGCATGGCGGTGCTGCCCACAACGGCCCCCGGGGCCCGCACCGTCCCCTTGAACAGAGTGGCGCCGACGAAGCAGCTGGTCCACTCGGCGCCCGAAGGATCCTCGACCCGCAGGAGCGCCACGAACCCCGAGCCGTTGCGCAGGAACGGCCCCGACAGAGCCGTCGTCGAAACCAGGACCCTGGCCGGCGTCACGTCGAACGGATAGCGCTTCTTCCCGCCGCTCAGCCGGATGGTGTACCACGGTTCGCCCCGGCCCGAGGTGGCCGACAGCACCTTGCCGCCGAACAGCGTGGTGGCCAGCTTCTGCGCCTGCCGGGCCGAGATCGGAACCTCGGCGGTGACGACGGCCTTGCGCTCCTGTCGAGGCAGTACCTTCTTTGCGGATGCTCCGGCCCCCTGCCCACCGGCAGAGGGGCCTTTCGACTCCTGGCTTCGGGGCACCGACGGACCGTCCTTGCCGGCCGGGGCCACCGAGGGGTCCAAAGCCGGGTCCGGGCCGGTACCGGGGGCAGGCTCCACCAGAGGCCCATCCGGGAGCGGCTGATCCATGGCCGGGCCCACCGGCTCCTTGAAGACCGGCTCGCCTGACTGTTCCGGGCCGGGTCCCACGACTCCCGGGTCGCCCGCCTGCCCTCCGCCGCCCACGCGAGGCTCCGAGGAGAACCACCCCTTCACTCGACTGGCGGCATCGTCCACGTGGCCCGAAAACCACGGGCTTGCATGATAGGCCAGGAACCCGCCGACCAGCACCGCCGGCAAGGCGATGGCCAGGGCGACGGGCAGCTTCCCCGAGCCCCCCTTGCCACGCCCCGACCTGCCCTTCGGTGCCGGCCTCTTCGGTTTTCCCTTGTCCCCTGCCATGACATCCCTCTCGCCATCCTCCTGTCAGGATATCACCGGCCCGAGTTTGCGCAAAAAGCGGGCCCCTCCCGCGTGGTCGGGGCGTTGGCCCACTGCCCACTGCACATCCATGGCGCCCCTCCCGCGTGGTCGGGGCTTTGGCCCACTGTTCGCCGCAGCAACCCGGACGGGTTGCGCCGCCGGGCGGATTTCGCCTTGACCCCGTACCTTCAAGGTAATATGTTACCGCAGGATTTCGGCGGGGAAGGCCCGCTGTCCGTCACGGAGGAATTTACATGGCTAGAAGGGATGGAAAGATGCTGTTTTCGTCCGAGTCGGTGACCGAAGGCCACCCGGACAAGATTTGCGACCAGGTGTCCGATGCCGTGCTCGACGCGCTCATCGCCAAGGACCCGAAGTCCAGAGTCGCATGTGAATGCCTCACGACGACCGGCGTGATGGTCGTGGCCGGCGAAATCACCACCGAGGCCTACGTCGAGATTCCCGACGTCGCCCGTCAGGCGATCAAGGAAATCGGCTACACCAACCCCGACTTCGGCCTCGACTACAAGTCGTGCGCCATCCTCACGGCCATCCACCAGCAGAGCCCGGACATCTCCCAGGGCGTCACCGAGGGGCAGGGGCTCTTCGATGAGCAGGGCGCAGGTGACCAGGGCCTCATGTTCGGCTACGCCTGCAACGAAACCCCCGAGCTGATGCCGCTCCCCATTTCCCTGGCCCATCGCCTCACCGCCCGCCTGGCCGAAGTGCGCAAGAACGGCAAGATCCCGTTCCTGCGCCCCGACGGCAAGTCGCAGGTTACCGTGGAATATGACAACGGCCGGGCCACCCGCCTCGAGGCCGTCGTCGTGTCTGCCCAGCACAACCCCGAGCCCTCCTACGAGGAGATCCGGTACGCCATCATCGAAAACGTGATCCGACCGGTCGTGCCCGCTTCCCTCATGGACGGCGATACCAAGGTCTTCGTGAACCCGACCGGCCGCTTCGTCGTCGGCGGTCCCCACGGCGATACCGGCGTCACTGGCCGCAAGATCATCGTCGATACCTACGGCGGCTGGGAAAGCCACGGCGGCGGTGCCTTCTCCGGAAAGGACCCCTCCAAGGTCGACCGCTCGGCCTGCTACTTCGCCCGCTACGTGGCCAAGAACATCGTCGCGGCCGGACTGGCCGACGAGTGCTCCATCCAGGTGGCCTATGCCATCGGCGTCGCCCGCCCCGTGGGCGTGCGCATCGAGACGTTCGGGACCGAGAAGGTGCCTCTCTCGAGGATCCAGGACCTGGTCAAGAAGCACTTCGATTTCCGCCCCAAGGCGATCATCGAGAAGCTGCGGCTGCTGCGCCCCATCTACCGCAAGACCGCTTCCTACGGCCACTTCGGCCGCCAGGACCCGGACTTCACCTGGGAAGCCACCGACGTGGCCGAGCTGCTCAAGGCGTAGCATCGCCCACCAACCGACGGGGGTTCCATGCCCCTCAGGATCATCACCGACAGAGACGTTCTACCGGCCTACGAGACGGACGAGTCCGGACTCCACGGTCACGCGGTCGGACTGGTCCGCCCTTCGACCGCGGACGAGGTCGCCCGACTGGTTCGAAAGTGCCGCCGCTCGGGCCAGCGCCTTCTTCCCGTCGGCCGCCGCACAGCCACCACGGGGGCGGCCGTTCCCCAGGGAGACCTCGTGGTCTCCACCGAGAAGATGACGGGCGTCGCGGACATCGACCGCGACAGGCTTTTGGCCGAAGTGCTCCCTGGAACACTGACAGCGGACCTCAAGCGGGCCGTCGAGGCGCAAGGGTTGTACTATCCGCCCGACCCGACCAGCGAGAACGAGTGCACCATCGGCGGCAACGTGGCCACCAACGCCTCCGGTGCCCGGACCTTCCGCTGGGGCATGACCCGAGACTGGATCGAAGGGATCGAGGTCGTGCTCGGAACGGGAGAACGACTCACGCTGCGCCAGAGCCGGCCCGACAAGAACACGGCCGGCTACGCACCGTTCCATGACCCTGTCGCGCTCTTCTCCTCCAGCGAGGGAACGCTCGGCATCATCACGAGGATATGGGTCCGTCTCATCCCCGACCCGGGCCCCTTTGTGGCCTTTCTCGTCTTCTTCCCGTCTCTGACCGAAGTGCTCGACCTGGCTGTGGCCTTCCGAACCCGCACGGTGAAGGGGCGCCCCCGCTGCGTCGAGCTGTTCGATCGGGCCGCTCTCGACATCCTCGCACTGCATTCCCGGCCACCGGTGATTCCTCCGGGAGCCGGAGCCATGCTCTTCCTCGAGTTCGACACGAATGGCCGGAGCATCGAGACGGTCATCGAAGAGGAGCTGTACCCACTGTCCGACTTCCACCCGATGCTGGACGATACGGTCGTGGCGGACGGCGTACGCGACCGCACCTGGTTCCGGGACCTGCGCCATTCGGTTCCGGAGTGGCTCAACGCCCGAGCCCGCTCCTTCCATCCCCAGGGCGGACTGAAGGTCTCCACCGAGTTCTGCGTCCCGCCGCAACACTTCCGCCCCCTCATGGACCTGGTCGACCGGAGCGCCAGAGATGCCGGAGCGGACACCATGGTCCGCTACGGCCACGTCGGCAATTCCCACCCGCACATCTGCCTGCTCGGCCGGAATCCCGACGAGGTGGCCCGGCTCAAGAAGCTGGTTCACCTCTGGTACGTCCGCACGGTCGAGCTCGGAGGCACGGTATCCGGTGAGCACGGCATCGGGAAGACCAGGCGGGACATCCTGCGGCACCAGTACCCCGCCACCGTCATCCGAGCCATGCGAGCGGTCAAGCGTACCCTCGACCCGGACGACCTGATGGCCATCGGCAACATCTATCCCGAGACGCCCGCCATGATCCCGGAATTCTTCCGGTAGCGCCTGCCCCTCGAGACGCCTTCACCTCCCAGAGTCGTCGGCACATCCCAGAGTCGTCGGCACAAGCCGGAGTTGGGGAGTCGTAGGTGGATCTACCTATTGGCATCCGGTCTGGACTGTGCGAATCAAACTCCGGTTGAACCGAAGGAGGATCCCGAATGCACCGCCTGATGACGCTCGCTGTCGTCTCCCTGCTGTCGCTGCCCGCTCTGGCCGAAGAGAAGCCGGCCACCGCTCCGGAGGGACCGACCACCACTCCGGAGGGACCCACCACCGCATCGGAGAACCCGGGCGACGCTTTGGAGGAACCGACTCCAACGTTCGAGGAATCGACCGAGGACGACGGCTCCAACGGCCTGAAGCTCGAAATGGAGGAGATGTTCATCGTGGCGAACCGTTCGGCCCGCAAGCAGTTCGAGACCGGCCGCTCGGTCGATGCCGTCACTGCGGAAGCCCTGGCCCGCAAGACGGCTGAGGGACTTCCCGACGCCCTCAACGAGACGACCGGCGTTCATGTGCAGAAGACCAATGCCGGGGCCGGCTCTCCGATCATCCGAGGCATGGTGGGACCGGACAATCTCATCCTCGTGGACGGCGTACGCTTCAACAACTCGACCTTCCGGACCGGACCCAACCAGTATCTGTCGATGATTGACCCCTGGTCGCTCGAGCGGTTGGAAGTCGTGCGCGGCCCCGGCTCCGTCTGGTACGGCAGCGATGCCATGGGTGGCGTCATCAATGCGGTCACGCTGAGCCACCGCACGCCGGCCAACGACTTCCTCGGTGGTTCGGGGCGCCTGCTGTTCAACTCGTCGGTCCTGGGGGGAGGAGGTACGGCGCAGGCCGACCTCACTTCGAACATCACCGACCTGTTTGCGGGCGGAACCTACCTCTACAGCGGTGATCTGAGGGCCGGCGGAGGCGAAACCCAACCCCTGAGCGACTACAACCGCTTCGGCGGCCGCTTCAAGGCCACCCAGCTCGTGGGCAAGAGCTGGACCGTGACCGAGGCCGCGTTCTGGAACTCGCTGTATGGAGCCGGGCGCACTGACACTCTGGGTCAGGGCCGCGTCCGCAACTACGACAACGACGACCTGCTCTCGTACGTGCGGGCGGAACGCTTCGGCACGGGCTGGCTGCACCACGTCCAGTTGAATCTCTCCTACCACCAGACCCGGGAGCTCATGAACGATTTCCGCTGCAAGACCGATGACGCCGGCATCGTCACGGACCGGGATGCATGCATCGCCCTGGGGCAGGACATCCTCAAGAAGAAGGCGGAAAACGAGGATGTCGTTCACACCCCGGGCTTCTTCGCCACTTGGGAGGCCCGACTCTGGGACAAGCGCCTCCGGCTCCAGGCCGGCGGCGAAGGCTACTATGATCTCGTCAAGTCCTCCGCCCGGGAAGCTGCGGCCGACGGAAGCTGGGAGTGGAAGGACAAGGACCGGGGGACCTACTCCGACGATTCCACCTACCTCTCCCTGGGGGCATTCCTGGGCTCTGACGTGGACTTCGTCAAGTTCGGAAAGTCCAGATTCAACGTGGCGCTGGGCGGCCGTGTATCCCACTTCGCTGCCTCGGCCGCCGACGTGCCCGGTCTGGGGGATGTGGATTACAGCAACACGGGGCTGGTCGGCACGGCCGGCCTGAAGTACCTCTATAGCGACCTGCTGAACGTCTACGCCGACTTCTCGCAGGGATTCCGCTCGCCCAACCTCCAGGAAACCACGGCCCTGGGGAACACGGGCAAGTCATTCGACGCGCCCAACGGCTCCCTGGACCCGGTCCGCTCCAACACGCTGGAAGTCGGTGCCAAAGTGAACCAGCAGTACGTCCGGGCCAATGCAGCCGGATTCATCACCTGGCTCGACGACGTGTTCGAGCGGGTCGAGCTGACGCAGCCCGAGTGGGAAGCGCTGGGGCTCACGGCTGACGACGTCGGTGAGCTGCCCGTGTACCGGCGGGAGAATGCCGCATCGGGACAGTACAAGGGAGTCGAAGGCGGCCTGGCCGTCGGTCCCTTCGCCGGAGTCTCCCTTTGGGGCAATGCGGCCTGGCTCAAGGGAGACGTCGAGAACAGCGCGGGCCAGACCAATCCCGCAAGCCGAGTCCCCCCCCTCATGGGAGCCGGTGGTCTGAAGTGGGAGGATGCTGACCTGGGCCTCTACGCCGAGTTCTTCGTGCGGTGGGCCCTGCGTCAGGACCGGCTTGCCGGCGAGGACTACACCGACCTGCGCATCTGCGAAGACCCGAACAACCCCGGCGTCCTGCTCTCCGAAGAGGCCTGCAAGGGCACGCCCGGCTGGGTCACCTACAACATGCGCGCCGGTTACGCTCCGTTCGACTTCCTCGATGCCAACCTCTCCCTCGAGAACCTGGCCGACTTGAACTACAAGTACCACGGCTCCGGCATCGATGCCCCCGGCTTCACCGGCATGCTGACCGTCTCTGCCCGCTACTGAAAGCCCGAAGGCTCCCTCTCGACAAGGCCCGCCCGAGCACCCTCTCACCAACCCCCGCTGAGTCGGGTTGAGCCGGCTCAGACGCTTTCGGCGTCATAACTCGGCCGATGTGCCATCATCCCGGCAGTTGTGACGCTTTCGGCGTCATAACTCGGCCGATGTGCCATCATCCCGCCGCGCACCGACCACTATGCTGACATCGAATTGACCCAGCCGGCGAGCCGACCACCGGTCGTCCATCCCAGAATCGGAGCTGGGGCTCTCTGGCTGCCATCGAAGACCCCCCCGGCCAGAGCAACAGCCTGTCCGACCAGCTCCCGGGCAATCAGCTCCCCGGCCTCGGGGTTCGCCAGGTGCGGCCAGCCGCTGTAACCGGGGAATGGGCGGACTCGATACCACCCCAGCGCCTCGGACAGGAATCGGAGCTCCTTGCCGAGCTGGACCTTGCCCGCTTTGTGAGCCGCCCGGGCAGCCAGCGAAAGCCAGCGGTCCGGCTCGAACTGGGGACACGGGGGAGTCAAGTCGTGTCGGTTCACGGTCTCCGGTGCCCAGTGCAACGCGGCGGACGTCTCCAGGAACCCGGCATGAAAGTCGCAAGACGGCCGCTCGAGCAGCTGCCGCCGGACCCCTTCATCTCCGATCCGGTCGAAGACCCCACGAAGCCGTTCGACGTCTGGATCCACTACCGTACGGTACAGCACCACAGTTGGGAAGAAGGCCTGGATCCCCATCCTCTCCAACTTCCGAATGCACCGGAACACGGCGTGCACGTGTCGGGGGCTGCCATGGAACGTCATCAGGACGACTCGTTTCGCCCCCAGCTCCACAACGCTCCGGACCGCGTCCCAGGCCCTCCGGAAGACCTCGTTCGGGGCAACAGGCCGTGTGCCTGGCCCCGGCACGGGGTCTGCCCCGGCATCGACTGCCCCTCCGAGCAGGAATGGCCAGTCGTTCTCCGCCTGGAGCCTGGTGTGCATCTCCCGCACGAAGCCTTGACTGATGGCAGAGTCATTGTGCAGCGACAGGTGCGGCCCGTGATACTCGATGGGATCCACCGTGACATACACCGGTGCCCCGCTGCCCACCAGCTTCCTGGCCACCGAGTGCGGCTCATCCAGCAGGAACCTCATCCTCTCCTCTCTCTCACTAGCTTGGCCTCGAAGTCCTCGACAAACCACTTGACCCGCTTCTGGAAGATCGTGTGCCCTTCGGCCTCGAGCCGCTTCTTCTGGGCCTCCACTCCGCCCGGGTACTTGGGATTGAGCTCCCCGTTGGACTTGAGCGTCCGCCAGTAGGGAGTGATCTTCTTCTCCCCCGCGGCCGCAGCCTCTTCCGCCGCATTGGCCACGATCCAGGCGAAGATGCCGCACGTGAGCTGGCAGCCGATGTCCGCACAGTTGTCCTTTGCGACCTGCCTCCGAATCTCATCGATCGTGGTCAGCTTCCCTTTGGGGACCTTGGCCATGATCGCATCGACCGCCAGCGGAGAGGGAATCGCCATGGTCTTCGCCTTCAAGTGGATTTGCCCGTTCTCGTTCAGCTGCACCACCTTGGGCAGATCCTTGCTGTCCATGAGCTGCTCCCGCCATGTCTTCTTCTTGCGAGCCATTCGTGCCTCCTGATTGCACCCTCAGCCCCTACTTCGGGACGCACACGTGGTGCGCCCAGTAGTCTCCGCACAGGCGGCCCTGCTCGAAGGTCTCGATGGAGGGCTGGCCGCACCAACTCCCGTTCCACTTGCAGTTGCACCCGCCGACCTGCCACGCTGTGCCGTGGTAGTAGTCGATCTGCTTGCCCGCCACGCACGGCTGGACCTTGGCGTACTCGTTCTGGTAGGGCATGCGCATGTTGACGGGGCAGGACCAGTCGCCCGCTCCGTACTTCTGCCCCATGTACTGGCAGGTGATGCATCCCTCGTCGGTCTGGCCGTTGCAGTTGTCGTCCTTGCTGTTGCCGCACACTTCCTGCTTGGAGGGGTTGATGTTGGGGTTCCCGTCGTCGCAGTCGCCCGCCTGCGTCACCGTGTGCTGGCCGGACGATGCGCACAGGCACTTCTTGTTGGCCTCCAGACCGTAGCCGTCCACGTCCGCATCAAGGTAGTAGTCCTTGCAGCCGACGGCATTCTCCTCGTCGGTCTGGCCGTCGCAGTCCTCGTCGCCGCCGCCGCACTCCTCGGGGATATTCTTCGCAATCTCGTTGACGCACTCCAGATCCACCCCGTTGGCAGCACACGTGAGCGTCCCCATCTCGCACTTGTCGTTGTCGGTCCCGTCGCACTTCTTCCCCTTGTCCGGCCAGTCGTCGTCCACGACGCCGTTGCAGTTGTCGTCGATGTCGTTGCAGGTCTCCTTGGCCCCGAGGTGAAGCGCCGGATCGAGCGGCCCGCAATCCTCGATGTCGAGTGTGCCGTCACCGTCGTCGTCGGTGTCGCAGGCATCCCCCTCTCCGTCCTTGTCGAAGTCTTCCTGCTTCGAGTTGGCGGCGAGCGGGCAGTTGTCCAGGAAGTCCACCTTGCCGTCACCGTCATCGTCCAGGTCCATGCAGTCGGCCTGCTGGTCGCCGTCCGTGTCCGGGAAGCCCTCGTCCACCTTGAGGTCGCAGTCGTCGTCGACGCCGTTGCACAGCTCCGCCTTCACGAGATCCTCGCCGGAGCAGACGGTTCCCAGGCCGTCCGGCTTGCACTCCCAGGCGCCGTTCTTGCACGAGTCGATGTCATCACCGTCGCACGGCTTGCCGATGTCCGGGAAGTCCTCGTCCACCTTGTAGTCGCAATCGTCGTCCGAGCCGTTGCAGCTCTCCTTGGCCGCAGGGTTGCGCAGGGCGTCGTCGTCGTCGCAGTCTCCGCCCACCTTCACGACGAATTCCCCCAGGGCACCGCAGAGGCATGCCGATTTGGGGGTCCAGCCGTACCCGTCCCCGTCCCCGTCTGCGAACCAGGGCTGGCAGCCCGGGGTGCCGGCCGGGTCGCTCTTGCCGTCGCAATCGTCGTCGGTACCGTTGCACACCTCGGTCTTGCCCGGATTCACCTCCGGATTCACATCGTCGCAGTCACCGGCCAGCAGCGCCTTGTACGCGTCCGACGGCGAGCAGACGCACTTCTTGTCGGTGGCCAGGCCCCATCCGTCGGAATCCGCATCTGCGAAGTAGCTGACGCACCCGGGAATGAGCGGTGGGTCGACCGTCTCGTCGCAGTCGTCGTCCTTGCCGTTGCACACTTCGGCCGCTCCGGGGTTGGTCTTGGGATCCCCGTCATTGCAGTCCCCGCCCTTGGTAGCGACGTACTTGCCAGCGGCGGCGCACAGGCACTTGTAGTCCTTCGGCAGGCCGAACCCGTCCATGTCCGCGTCGAGGTAGTAGGCGGCGCATCCCTGAGCAAAAGCCGGGTCGATGGCCCCATCGCAGTTGTCATCCTTGCCGTTGCACTTCTCGGCTCCCTGAGGGTTCACCAGGGCATCGGCGTCGTCGCAGTCTCCGGGCTCGGTCGCCGTGTACTGGAGCTCCGGCCCGCAAAGGCACAGGGGGGCCTTGTTGGCGCCAAATCCGTCCGCGTCCGCGTCCGGATACCAGGATGCGCACCCTTCGGCACCGGTTTCGTCGACCTGGCCGTCGCAGTCATCGTCGGCCTGGTTGCAAACTTCCTTGGCTCCGTGGAACACGGTGGCGTCCAGCTCCTCGCAGTCGAGTGCGTTGGGATCGCCGTCCCCGTCCGCATCCGGGTCGCACGGGTTCCCCAGCTGGTCCTTGTCCTGGTCCGACTGGTCCGCATTGGCCGACAGCGGGCAGTTGTCGGTACCGTCCTCGACACCGTCTCCATCATCGTCGGTGTCGCAGGCATCCCCTTGTCCATCCTCGTCCAGATCCTCCTGGAACGGGTTGAACTTCCCGACGCAGTTGTCCTTGGTGTCGGCCACGAAGTCGCCGTCGTCGTCCGGATCGCAGGCATCGCCGGTTCCGTCCGCGTCCTGGTCCTCCTGCTTGGGGTTCGGGGTCTTGGGGCAGTTGTCGTCGGCATCGACGGCACCGTCACCGTCGTAGTCCTCGTCCACGCAGTCGGCCTTGCCGTCGTTGTCCGCGTCGGGATACCCCTCGTCCACCTCGTCGTCGCAGTCCTGGTCCGTTCCGTCGCACAGCTCGGGCATGCCCGGGGCCACGTTGGAATCGAGCGGTGCACAATCGAGCTTGTCGGGGATGCCGTCACCGTCGTCATCCTCGTCCAGGCAATCGGCCAGCCCGTCCATGTCCGTGTCCGGGAACGGGTCGTCCACCTTTCCGGAGCAGTCGTTGTCGATGCCGTCGCATGCCTCGGTCTCACCCGGACTCACCTTCTTGTCCAGAGGAGCGCAGTCCTCGCCGTCCGCGAACTGGTCGTTGTCATCATCCGGATCGCACTGGTCGCCTATGGTATCGAGGTCCCAGTCTTTCTGGTCCGGGTTGGCCACGTACGGGCAGTTGTCGTCGTTGTTCATCACACCGTCGCCGTCCGCGTCATCCGTCAGACAGTCCGCCTTGCCGTCGCCGTTCGTGTCGGGGAAGGTCTCGTCCACCAGGTTGTTGCAGTTGTTGTCCACGCCGTCGCACAGCTCGGGTCCGGGCGTCTTGGCGTCGCATGCCCACTTGCCGTCCTCGCATACCTCTTCGCCGAAGCACTTGCCGTTCTCGTTCTTCACCATGCACACGTCGGGAAGCACCTCCTCGTCGATGCTCCCGTCGCAGTCGTCATCCATCCCGTTGCACTCCTCCACCATGGGGACTTGCGCATCGCAGGCGGTCAGCCCCGAGGGCGAGCACTTGCGCGTCCCGTAGCAAACGCCGGCAGCGTTGGCCTCGAAGCACTCGGTGTAGGCCCCCTCGTCGATCCAGTCGGCCACGCACCCGCACTCGTTCCCTTCCCGCTTGCACTGGGAGTTGGGCTTTCCGAGAACGTCGGTCACCTCCTCGCACTGGTATCCGGCGGGGCACTCCGAAGACTCCAGGCACGGCTTGCCGCAGTAGGAGCCAGCCGCACCGTAGTCCACGCAGACATCCCCGAAGTCCACTCCGCCGACCAGGCAATCCCCGTTCTTGGTACACGGCCTGCACAGGCTCGTCGACGGGGGCAGACAGAGGAAGATCAGGTCGGGCTTTGCCGGAGGATACTCCATGCACTCCCACCCGAGCGGGCACTCCTCAGTGCAGGTCTGCGTGCACTTCTTGCCGTCAGGCGTGTCGATGCACCACGGCTCCAGGCAATCCTCGGCGGCATCGCATGGCCAGCCGGCCTCACCGGGCACCACGCCGCCGGTATCGCCAAGATCGGCAAGCCCGTCGATCCCCCCGTCAGGCCACCACGCCTCCGGCACCACCTCCGGCCCCGTCTCGGGCCCCGGCACGTCCTCCGGAGCGCCCAGGTCCGCTCCGCCATCCACCATGGCATCCGGCACCGGCTCCGCCAGATCGATTTCAAGCTGCACCCCGCCGGTGCAGGCGACGACGAGCAGGGCGAATGCGACCAGCGCCAGACGAACGAGTCCAAGCCTCTTCATGCTGACCTCCTCAGGACGCTCGCTATCGTAGCTTCACAGGAAGCCGGAATCAAGCCGCGCACTGGCCGCTACGGCCGATACCGGGGAAGAGGATGGGATAGGACGTATAGGACGTATAGGACGTATAGGACGAATGGAAGACATGGGACGCGGTGCGGATCTAGGGGGTGGGTTTGACTGGCGGCCGATGGGGCTAGTCGGTTGCTCGTGCTAAACGGCCAATCCCGCGATAGGGGCCGTTCTACCTCGGGGGCGGCGGCGGGTCCCATTTGTCCTATTCGTCCTATTTGTCCTATGCGTCCTATGTCTTTTCCCCGCCGCCGCCCCGCCGCCGCCGCCGCCGCCTCACGGCTGGCGGTAGTGGGTGGTCCAGTCAGGCTGAGTGGGGGCGTCCTCGGTCGGACCGGCCAGGATCTCCCGCCACTTCTCGTCGGTCAGGCGGTCGTCCATGGGGTGCTTGAACTCGTAGTAGGACAGCACCGGGCCCGCACCCAGGCCGATGTTTCCGTTCGGGAGCCGGTACGCGGCCACCAGCAGCTCCACGTAGCCGGTGCCTTCTTCCAGCACCTTCTCGCTGTTCTGGTCGGTGTGCACGTCCGCAATCAGCGTCGTCTTGACCCCCTGGTCCTCCACGCCGGCCACGACCTTGTCCAGCGTGTCGGCCAGCCCGTCGATGTACCAGACGTCCGCCTCCACGAGCGGCTCGCCGGAAAGCTCGACAATCACGATGTCGAGCATCCGCTGCAACGCGGTGGAGAGGCTCTGCAGCCGCTTCTTGGCAGCCTCGGGCAGCATCCCCATGTCGTAAAGCCCCTTGCGGGTCATCTCGTTGAGCGCAAGCAGGCTGGCGAAGAAGGCTGCGTTGGGCTCGACATAGCCGGTCACCGGCTCGGGAATCGATGTCTCGAACCCGGGGGTGTAGCTCTGCTTGGCATACAGAATCGTGTCATGCCGGAGCTGCGCCCACGAGGCCAGCGACGCGGTCAGCCAGCGATCGGTGTATGCCTGGGTCTGCATGAAGGTCTGGTTGCCCGGTCCGGCCGGCTCGAGCAGCGTCCGGATCGCATCGAGCCACCCCCAGTAGAGGTTGGCGTGCCACTGCTCCGGCGTCTGTGCGGCCAGGAAGTCCGACATTTCAGCAAACGTCACGTCGAACTTGGTGTACTGGTCGTCTCCGTACTCGGAGAGCAGGTCGCGAGCCCGCTGCGAGCCCATCACGGCCATGACGTCCAGCCCCCTGGGGAAGCCCCGGATGATCCCCACGTCGGTCGGAACCGCCGTGAACACGGTTCCGTCCGCACCCTCCTTCAGCAACCCCGCACCGGGCGACACCAGCCGTCCCATCACGTACGAATCGGGAATGAACCGCTGTCCCATGAGCCGGAACCCTTTGCTCTTGTTGAGCAGCTTGTCCAGCATCTCGGGCGTCACCTCCTCGCCCGGCTCCACGATGATCACCTGGCCGCCGGTGCCCCCGTAGATCTGCGGAGACCGCTTCTGCGCCAGGTCGGCCCGGATGTCGAACAGGTTGTCCGCTTCGGTCAGCTCGGCCAAAGCGGGGGAGCCGCCCAGCACCTTCGTTACCGTGTCCAGGTACTCGTAATAGGTCAGGTCGTCGGCCAGCCCCACGAAGAAGCTCGTTGCCTGGTAGATGCGCTCCCACCGGACCTTGGCCGTCTCCCCGCCGGCATCGATCCCTGCCAGGTCCAGGGAGAGCAGCAGGGCCTGCACCGTCTGGGCATCGGCATCCGCAGGCGGGATGAGGGCGGGGCATTTGTCGAACTCGCATGCAGGCTCGCCCCCTTTCAGCAGCAGGGCCAGGCGGCCGTACCACATCATCCCCTTGAAGTAGGCCTTGAGCTTCTCGCTCCTCGTGTAGTGGCCTCGGGGCACGTACTGGGAGTAGTCCTCCTTGTACAGGAACAGCGGGCTTGCCACGAACCCCTTGTGACCGTCGATGAGCTCGAGCTCCGCGGCCACCACGTCGGCCACGTAGCCGGGCACCTGGGTCGCGGGCTTGGTCGTGGCATCATCGGCCACGACGAACGCTTCCCGGGCCACCCGCAGGAACGCCACGTTGCGGCGTGCGGCCTCCTTGAGCAACCCATCCGACTCTCCGTAGAGCTTCTCTGCGCCGGCCAGCAGCGCATCGGTCACCGCCACGATGTCCGCATAGAAGATCTCCTCCTCCAGCGTCATCAGGAGCTCGTCGAACTGGACGTGATACAGGTGCAGCCACGTGTCCACCGTGACAAAGAAAGGCACGTTCTGATCCTTGAGATCCCGGTATGGGGCGGCAATGTCGTCTTCATCGCCATAGGGAATCACCACGAAGCCGTTGGCCAGCAGCTTGTCGGTCTTCCCTTCGAGGCCGAGGTTGCCCACGACGACCTCCCAGTTCGCCACGTCACCGGCCGCCAGCGGCAGGGTGTAAGGCTCGATCTTCGCCTCGGCCGTGTAAGGAAGCGGCGCGTAGTACTGCGCCATCTGCCCCTTCTCCTGGGACATGCTGCTCTCGGTCTGGAGCGGCTCGTCGGGCACGGCTGGCTGCGGGGCCTGTGAATCGAGGCCTGCAATGTCGTCGGCCGGCACGACGGCATCGTCCCCCGGCTGCACCGCGTCGGAACCCGGGCCGTTTCCGTCGGCCTCCCCGGTACCCCCGCCGCAACCGGCCGCCAGGACCATCCACAACACCCCGGAAAGCAGCGCCGACACCCCCTGCCGCTGTCTCATGTTCATCCCTCCTCGATTGCTTCCGCCACTGCCAGGATACTCCGTTCGCGTCCCGGTGCAACCCCCAACCCCGGCGTTGTCCCCTGACTGCGGAAAGTGTAAGCTGGCTTCGCACAACGGGTGGAGGCGGCCCATGAAGCTCAGAACGAACGGGGGGATCTCTTTGGCACTTCAAATTCTGGCGGGCCTGGGCCTGGCCCTCTGCCTCCCCGCCTGCCTCGAGAGCAACCCGCAGCCCATGCCGGCAACCGAGCTCAACGGCGGCGGCGGCATTCCCGATGCCACCGGCTCCAAAGGGCTCGATGCCATGGCCCCGGAAGACCGGCACGACGAGGCCGTCGACTATCGCCTTGAGATGCGCAGCCTCGTCCAGGAAATCGCCGGCTATGCACGCACGAGCAACCCGGGATTCGTCGTGATCCCGCAAAACGGCCTCGAGCTGCTCACGCTGGACGGCGCTCCCGACGGCCCGCTCGCCCAGGACTACGTCGATGCCATCGACGGCTGCGGCCAGGAGGATCTCAACTTCGGTTACCCGGAGCTAGGGGACGTCACCCCGGCGGACATGCACGACCTGCTGACCGCATTCCTCGACCGCCTCGAAGAGGCTGGCCGCAATGCACTGGCCATCGACTACTGCGGCGACGACGGCCAGGCCGACGAGTCCATCTCCTTTGCCGACGAGCACGGCTTCATCGCCTTCCCTGCGGACCGCAGGGAGCTCGACGACATCCCCACCTACCCGCCCGAGCCGCCGGGGGCAAACGCGGAGGACGTCACCGAGCTGGCGCAAGCCCACAATTTCCTCTACCTCATCAATCCGGGCGAGTTCGAATCCAAGCAGGAATTCCTCGATGCCGTCGCCTCGACCGACCACGACCTCCTCGTCGTCGACGCGTTCGTCTTCGACGACCCCCTGACCCAGGACGAGGTCGAAGGGCTCAAGACCAAGGCCAACGGCGGGCGACGACTCGTGATCTCTTACATGAGCATCGGCGAAGCCGAGGACTACCGCTTCTATTGGGATGCGCAATGGAAGGAATCGCCGCCCTCCTGGCTGGCAGCGGAAAACCCCGACTGGGAGGGCAACTACAAGGTCCGGTACTGGGACCCCGCCTGGCAGGCCATCCTGTTCGGCTCCCCGGACAGCTATCTCGATCGCATCCTGGCCGCCGGCTTCGACGGCGTCTATCTCGACATCATCGACGCGTTCCAGTGGTTCGAGGATCGCAGGGAGAGAGCAACGGATGAAGCGGGTGACTGAGGCCATCACTCCCCGGCAGCGTCTCGCCTCGACGGTATGCTCGGCAGTTGCGGCCTGCCTGGTGCTGGCGATGTTCCTGGCGGCTTGCGGCGGTGAGTCGGGAAGCGTCGGCGATGCAACGGCCGAGACCTCCGTCGCCGATGTTCCCCGGACTCCGGACGATGTCGGTCGGACCGAGGAGCTGCACATCGATCGACCGGACGACCAGTCCGCCCCGCCTCCGGACGCTTCCCTCGCGGACGGAACCGATGCCACGCTCGCCGAGGACTTCGAGGGCATTCCGGAACCCATCGATCTTCCGGCGACTCCGGACCTGGCAGCGGCCGACCAGGCGCCGGAGCTCGGCGCTCCGGACGGGCCCCCTCCCTGCACTCCCGGCTGCCCTGCGAACCTCGATTGCGGGCCCTTCGTGGACGAGTGCGGCACGACTCAGGATTGCGGCAAGTGCAGCCCGCCCAAAGTGTGCGGCGGCGGCGGTGTGCCCAACCAGTGCGGCGTGCCCCAGCCACTTCCCTATCCGGCCAAGACCGCCTACCAGGTCAAGGGGATACAGCCCGATCACTGGCCCGACAAGCAGGAGATCGCAGGCAACGGGACCGGCTCCGTGGCAATGAACCTGGTCTGGTACGGGTGGGAGCCTTCCGTCAAGCCGCCTCCGTGCGGCGACGGGGAACAGGAGTTCGACGGGCACTGCTTCGTCATCAGCGGAGGCGTCGACTCCGAGATCCGGGAGTACACCGAGAAAGGGGTCGTCGTGACCGCTGTGGTGTACGGCGTCCCGGAGTGGGCCCGGAAGAACGTGGCCTGCTCCCCCGTGGCACCCGGATTCGAAGGCTTCTGCAAACCGGACAATCCCTCGGACTACGCCCGCTTTGCCGGTATGCTGGCATTCCGATACAACGGTCTCAACGGCAACGGCCGCATCGCGGACTTCGTGATCCACAACGAAGTCAACTCCAATGACTGGTTCGACGTCGGTTGTGGACAGGGAGCTCCCTGTGACCCGAATTCCTGGATCCAGATCTATGCGGACAACTACGCCGCTGCCTATGATGCCATCACGCTCCAGCAGCCTCACGCCAAGGTGCTCATGTCGTTCACCCACCATTTCGACACGACGTTCGACATGCCGTCGGCCGGAAGCCCGCTCCTGTCGGTCAAGACGTTCGTGTCGGCCCTGGCCCCCAAGCTCGGCGGCCGTGAGTGGCGGGTGGCCTACCATCCCTATCCCCCGGACCTGCTCAAGCCGCAGTTCGGCCCGGATGATCTTCCCCGGGTCACGTATGGCAACATCGGCGTCACCGTGGGCTGGCTCATGGCCGCATTCCCGGACCACCCTCATGCCTGGGATGTGGAGCTGACCGAAAGCGGAGTGAACTCGCTGGGTCCCGGGTCCTCTCCGCAGGCGCAGGCCGACGGCGTCTGCAAGTCGCTCTACAACGTGGTGGGGACCCCGGGGATCTCCAACTACATCTACCATCGCATGAAGGACCACCCGGCCGAGACCGCAGGGGGACTTGGGCTCGGCATGGTGACCGAGTCCGGAGACTTCAAGCCGGCCTGGCCGGTATGGGCACTGGCCAATCGCATTGACCTCAATCCGCCCAAGCTCGCCTGCGGCTTCGAGAACCTCCCGTTCACGAAGCTCGTTCGCGGCTACAAAGCGGGACGGGGACACTGGGCCTCCACCCGAATCCTGCCGGATGGCATGGTGCCGGAACAGGCCTTCCGACTGCACCGTGAGCCGCAGCCGAGCTCCATCCCGCTGTTCGAGTGCATGGTCGGGAACGACAGCTTCGTGTCCAAGGAACAGAGCTGCGAGGGACAACAGCCCATGGGGCCTCTCGGCTACATCTCCACACAGCCGTTCGACGGGGCCGTGGCCCTGTACCGTTGCTTCTCGAAGGCCGCCGGAGACCACATGATCTCGCCAGACCCGAATTGCGAATCTTACGAGACCGAGCACCTTCTCGGGTATGCACAGCCCTGGTAGGACGGACGCTGCGGGACGTGGCCGGCGGGCACGGCGCCAGGGTCCGAAGGCGGTGGGCAGGGCCGACTGGTCAAGCCCCCCCCTTTGCAACGCAGCCCTGTGCGTGTACATTGTGCGGGCGGGAGGTGGGGGGATGAGTACTTCGAGCCGACTCGTCGTGAACTGCGTGGTGATTCTGCTTCTGGCTGCGTGCGGCAACGGCGGCACGACTGCGGACGTGCCTTCGACAGCGGACGTTCTGGATTCAGTTGCGGGGGATCTGGGGCTGCCGGACGGAACGGACGGACGGGGAAGCGACCTGCGGGCCGATGCGCCCGGCGAAACCAGGGCCGACCTGTCGGCTGACGGGACCGTCCCCATCGACTGGACCGAGCCGCTGCCGGAGGAGAAGCTCCTGGCCGGGGCCGCCAAGGTCGACATCACGCCGAAGTTCGAGCCCTACACCGACCTGGACGGCAACGCTCACTGGGACGAGGGAGAGCCGTTCGAGGACCTCGACGGGGACGGGGAGCTGGACACGCTGGAGCTCGGCGGTTTCGGCTGGAGGCATCCGACCGCGGTTCATGACCCGCTCTGGTGCCGCACGGTTGCCTTGCGGGTGCAGGGCGAGTGGCTCGTGCTTTCAGCCGTGGACTCACTGGGCCTTGGCATCGCCCGGATCGAGGGGATCAAGGACAAGGTGCTGGCCCGCCTGGGCAACCCGCCATCGCTGCCCCGGGAGCACCTGGTCATCGCCGCCACGCACAGCCACGCGGTGCCCGATTCCATCGGGATCTTCGGGGAAGTGGGGGTGGACAAGGCCTACCTGGATTGGATCGAGGAGCAGACAGCGGAGTCGATCGTGCAGGCCCTGCTGGCGGTCGAGCCGGCCGAGCTGTCCGTGACCCATGCAGACGTCCCCGACCTGGTGAGGGACATCGACTCGCCCGACATCACCGACCCCTATGTAGGCATCGTGCAGGCCCGCACTACAGGAGGAGGAAAGACCATCGCAACGCTCGTGTCCGTTGCGAATCACCCGGAGACCACGTGGAAGGACAACACCCAGGTCTCTGCGGACTTCCCCTTCTATCTGCTGGCCGACGTCGAGGCCTCCCAGGGCGGGCTGGCGGTGTACTTCAGCTCGGACCTCGGCCTCATGCAGTCCCCTGTCGAGCTGGGGGACGAGGGGTTCGAGCGGGCCGAGCTGGTGGGCAAGGGCTATGCCGAGGCCGTGCTGGCAGCGCTCGAGCAGGCCACGGCAACCCCGGCCGACAAGCTCTCACCGACGTTCGGCTATGCAAAGATCCCCGCTGCCCTGGAGAATCCCGAGCTCTACATCGGCCTGGCCGACGGAGTGGTGGACGGCTACCAGGGCTATATCTACCTGACCGGAGAGCCTCCGTGCGACTTCTTCGGCTGCCTCGACCTGCCCGTCGTCGTCTGGCGCCTCGGAGACGTGCTGACCCTCGTGACGCTGCCGGGCGAATTCACTCCCGAGCTGATCATCGGGGGCATCGTTTCCCCGCCCGGCTATGCGGGGATGTACCCGGATGCGCCGCCGGAGCCGGCGATGATCGATCACCTGGCCACACCGGACCGCTTCGTGATCGGCCTGGCCGGCATGGAGTGCGGCTACGTGTATCCCAAGATGACCCACGACCCCAAGGAGCACTTCAGCCAGGGCCACGCACCGGGGCCGAACATGGCCATGGCCCTGATGACGGGCATCGCAGCGCTGCTGGACACGGTGAACGAGTAGGAACTGAGGATTCCCGACGCTCAGAGCACTCGCTTCAGGATGGCTTCGGCATCCTCGGCGGACAGCGCCTCCATGAAGTGGAACACCCCGGGAAGAAGCTGCTTCTCCTCACGCACGTACGAGGGCATGGCGCACAAAGCCCCCACGAGCTGGTCCCGGGTCACGCCCACCGCCTCCGGCCTCCAGTCGAGCCCGAGCCGCCCGAGGTACCCCCGTACCGGGCCGATGTCCTGGCCTTGTGCGGCCCCGGCCACCAGGATGCACAAGGCCACGAGCTGCCCATGCAGGTAGTGTCCCCCGGTCTGCGCCTCGATGCAGTAGGCCAGGTAGTGCTCGCTCCCCTCTTCGGGCCGGGAATTCCCCACCATTTCGCACAGTCGGACCTCCTCCACGTACAGCTCGGCCAGCAGACGAAGCCCTTCGGGGGTTACGTCGCGCAGCGCCTCCCCCTTCTCGAGCAGCCGCTCCAGCAGCCTTGCGGACCGTGCGGCCACGTCCGGGAAGTAGGCCTCCCCCAGCCTTGCCCCGGCCTCCTTCCAATCCCACAGTGCGGTAAAGATCGACAGGATGTCCCCGGCCCCTGCCCGGTTGAGCAGCGGCGGGGCCGCCTGGATCAGGGGGTAGTCCACCAGCAGGTGGTCCGGGTAGACCTCGCCCACGTAGCGGACCCGGGACCCCTCCCGGACGCCGACCGCCTTGGTGAACGCCGCATCCACGGAGAGCAGGCTGGGGACCAGGATCAGAGGCAGCTTCCGAGTCCACGCCGTGTACTTCGCATGATCCAGTGCCGAGCCTCCTCCGATGCCGAACACAGCGGAGGCCGGCCCGAACGAGGCCGAGACCTCACGCACCCGGGCGTGCTCCATGGTCTGCACCATGTGCACCCAATCAACGGCAGATGCCAGCTCAGGTTGGGCGCAGGGCACCCTCCCCACATGGACCCTGCCCGGCTCATCTCCCTCGTGAGCCTCTGCTCCTGCGCTCGCCCTCCTGGCATGAAACAGCCCCTTGACCAGCTCCCAGGGCTCGGGCTGGGTGTGAACCACGGGACATTCGAACAGCTCGTCAGGAAGCGTGCGCAGCAGCTCGCTGCCGAACGTCGGCTCTGCCACTCGGGGATTGGGATTGGGTAGCTCCATTCGGTCTCCTGGGTCATGGGGTCGTTCGTGCAGCCGGTGGCCCCGTTGCGCTGACTACGGATTGTTGGAGTGAGGCACGGTCCCGGCCGAGAACGGATCGCTCAGCCACTTGAAGTTGTCGAGAATCACCTCGGAATCGAACACGCCGTCGGACGTGTCGTGGATGTGGAAGGTCAGGTTGAACACCTCGTCCCCCTCGATGGGCCAGGAGGTGCTCAGCCATCCGGTGGACGACCCGTGCTGGCTGTCCGCCGGCCCGCACTCGAACCCGGTCCCCGAGATGTCGGTCTGCGGGTTGGAGCAGGGCTCGCTGAGCGCGGTGTTGATCGCGATGTAGCACTTTTTCTCCCCGGACTGGGGGTCGATGAAGTCGTAGTACTGGCTCGGCTTGCTGCAGGCGGTGCTGTTGATCACGACCGACTTCCCCTGGGTGGTCTTCGGCGCGTTCAGGATGATGTAGAACTTGTCGTTGAAGGAGCTGCCGATGTACTCCTCGTACTCCTCGGAGAAGTAGACGTAGTCGATGGAGAAGCCGATGGCGCCGGAAGGTGCCTTGATCTGGAGCTTGAGCTCCACGTTGTCATAGGTCGTGTATCCGTCCTTGGCATACGGGTCCGGAGTTCCCCCGCCTCCGGGGAGGTCGGTGGTATGGGAAGTCCCGGTGGCCGGCCCCGAGGCCAGCAATGCGTAGCTGTTTCCTGCCCAGGGGTTCAGGTCGTTGTTCGGGTTTCCGAAGTGGCTGACGGCCTCCCACGAGCTGTCCACCATGTCCCCGGTGGGGGACCAGATCTGGGAGCTGAGCTGGAGGTCGCCAAAGCACACTTCCATGGAGCAGAGATAGGCCTCCATGGTGTGCCCCGTGCACGGGCCCTTGCACTCGAACTTGATCTCCCCGCCCGATTCGTCGGCCACGCCGTTGCAGTTGTTGTCGAGACCGTCCTTGCCTACCTCCTTGGCCCCGGGGTTGACCAGGGGGTTGTCGTCCATGCAATCCCCTCCGCCCTGTGGGCAGGAGGCCGGAGTCCCCATGACGGCGAAGAAGGGGCCGCACCAGCCGTCCCCGTCGGCGTCGCAGCCGACGTCGGTCTTGCCGTCGCAGTTGTTGTCGATGTCGTCGCACACTTCGGTCATGAGCGGGTGGACATCCGGATTGCCGTCGTCGCAGTCGCCGGTCTTGTCCGTGAGCCCGAGGCCACCCGGCTTGCACTCGCAACTGACGGCAAAGCCGCCTCCGAAGCCGTCATCGTCCGTGTCCCAGTAGACCGGCTTGCACCCCACGGCCCCGGGGTCGTCGACGAACCCGTTGCAGTCGTTGTCCTTGCCGTCGCAGGTTTCCATGACGTCGGGGGAAATCTGCGGATTCTTGTCCGCACAGTCCCCCGCTATGGGGGAGTAGCCCGGGCTCTCCGGCTTGCACACGCACACCTGGGATGCGGCATCGCCGTAACCGTCCGAGTCGCTGTCGACGAACGCGGGGAGGCACCCCTGTCCCCCCAGCCCCTCATCGACCTCGAAGTTGCAGTTGTCGTCGTCGCCGTCGCACTTTTCCGGTGCGAACTTGCCCATGGCCGGGTCTTGCGGAGCACAGTCCGTATCGTCCGGGTCGGCATCGTTGTCGTCGTCCGGGTCGCAGGCGTTTCCCTGGCCGTCGGCATCGAGATCGAGCTGGGAGGGATTGGCCATGGAGGGGCAGTTGTCCTCGTTGTCCTTGATTCCGTCGCCGTCACCGTCTCCGGAAGGGCCAACGACCTCGGGTCCGCCGCCGGCTTCTGCCGCGCCCCCGTCCTCGGCCGGGTCGCCGACGTCGGTCCCGCTCCCGTCGGCCACGTCCAGGGACCGGCCATCGGCCTGGCCGGAACCGTCCCCACCCGTCACGTCCGCAGCGTCGTCGCCGCCCGAGGCGTCGGGCAGAGGCTCGCCCTCTTCCCGGCACGTTCCTGCCATGCACTGCTGCGGGTGCTTGCACGAGCCGCACGAGCCGCCGCACCCGTCATCCCCGCAATCCCTGCCTGCGCAAGACGGAATGCAGACCCCCGGCTCCGGCACGTCGGTCTCCCCGCCACCGCTCCCGGAATCGCAAGCAGCGCTCGCCCAACCGAACAGCACCACGAAAGCTACCACGCCCAGGTGCCGCACGAATCTGTTCATGATGCCCCCCGATGCCACTACTTCCACTTGGCCACAGCCCGGTCCCGGGTGCAAGGAAAAAGACCCGGGGGGGGGGAGAAGAAATGGGACAAATAGGACAGATAGGACGAATAGGACGAATGGAAGGCATAGGGGGGCGGCGCGGAGCTAGGGGGCGGGTTTGGCTGGAGGCCGTGGGGGCTAGTGGGGCGGCATTGCGGGCACCCCGACGGCCGATGCACCGCATGGGCCGATGGCATGGGCACCCGACGGCCGATGCACCGCATGGGCCGATGGCATGGGCACCCGACGGCCGAGGCACCGCATGGGCCGATGGCACGGGCACCCGACGGCCGATGCACCGCATGGGCCGCTGGCATGGGCACCCGACGGCCGAGGCACCGCATGGGCCGATGGCACGGGCACCCGACGGCCGATGCACCGCATGGGCCGATGGCACGGGCACCCCGACGGCCGATGCACCGCATGGGCCGATGGCATGGGCACCCGACGGCCGATGCACCGCATGGGCCGATGGCACGGGCACCCCGACGGCCGATGCACCGCATGGGCCGCTGGCATGGGCACCAAACGGCCCATGCGCTCGGCACGTCATCCTGACGCCCCCGACGCACGGCCTCCTCCTCCGGCCGTGCCTTTCTGGAGGCGGCGGAAGGACCTCGGCCGGGGCAACGGAACGGCCGCAGGACCTGCGGCCGTTCGAACGCAAGAGAGGTGTGCTCCTTGCATCGGTGGGGAAAGGCCGCAGGACCTGCGGCCGTTCGAACGCAAGAGAGCCGAGGTCCTTCGCTCCCGGCAGGGGGGCAGATCCAACTTCGTAGGCAGAAGGGCCGGGTCGCTCAGGATGACGTGCCGAGCATGAGGGGCACATCCGCACCCGCCGCCCACGGCACATCCGCAGGGTGACCCCGGGTCCGCTCCCGGACCCGGGGCTATACCAGGCCGGGGTGGGGCACAGGCCGCTGGGCCACCCCCGGGTCCCCCGGGGGGTTCAATGGATCGGGATCGTTCGGGGGAGGCGGCACCCACGGCGCATCCGACTCTGCGACTGCGACCTCCCCCATCGGGGGAGGCCAGGAGGGGGGACCTTGCCTCGGCACAGAATTTCTCCCCAACCCCGCGCGAAATCGTTTCTCGTGACGATAACCGGGGGACGGCAACGGGCAACCGTTCGGGAGGTGAACGATGGTCGCCAAAGTCATGTCCGCAGGGGTCGTCGGGGTCGATGGGTACCTGGTCGAGATCGAGTGCGATACCGGACCCGGTCTCAACAGCTTCGAAGTCGTCGGCCTTCCCGAGGTCGCGGTCCGCGAGAGCCGCGTCCGCATCCGCTCCGCCCTCGAAAACTGCGGCTTCGAGTTCCCCTCCAGGAAGGTCACCGTCAACATGGCACCGGCCGACGTCCCCAAGAGAGGAACTACCTATGATCTTCCTCAAGCCATCGCCCTCCTTGCCGCCAGCGGCATCGTGCCCCACCAAGAGCTGGATGGAACCCTCGTACTCGGCGAGCTTTCCCTCACCGGCGAGGTCCGCCCCGTCCCGGGCGTCCTCCCCATGACGCTCGCCGCCCGGGACCGCGGATTCCGGCGCATCTTCCTCCCACAAGCCAACGCGGCCGAGGCCGGCGTCGTCCGAAACATCGAGGTCCTCCCGGTCCACATGTTCGACCAGGTCGTCCACCACCTTCGCGGCGACGAGAGCATCGACCCCACCGTCCCTTCCGTCCCCGCAGACCTCGCCGAGTTCCCCTTCGACATGGCCGACGTCAAGGGACAGGAGTTCGTCAAGGAGGCCCTCGTCATCGCCGCTGCCGGTGGACACAACGTCCTCATGGTCGGGGCCCCCGGAAGCGGGAAGACCATGCTGGCCCGGCGTCTGCCCACGTTGATGCCGCCGCTGTCCCTCGAGGAGGCGCTCGAGACGACCAAGATCTACAGCGTGGCTGGGCTGTTGAGCCGAGACCGGGGACTGGTAACCGGGCGGCCGTTCCGGGCCCCGCATCACACCTTGAGCCACGCAGCGCTGGTGGGCGGCGGTGCGATCCCCCGACCGGGCGAGGTGTCGCTCGCACACAACGGCGTGCTGTTCCTCGACGAGCTTCCCGAGTTCCCCCGGGCCGTGCTCGAATGCCTGCGCCAGCCCCTGGAGGACCGCTCGGTCACCGTGTCCCGGGCCACCATGAGCTGCACCTTTCCGGCCTCGTTCATGCTGGTCGCAAGCCTCAACCCCTGTCCCTGCGGCCACAAGGGCTCCGAGCAGCGGGAGTGTCGGTGCGACGACTATGCGGTCCAGCGCTACATGTCGAGGATCTCGGGACCGCTGCTCGACCGGATCGACCTGCACGTCGCAGTGCGGGGGGTCCAGTTCGACCGCCTCCAGGGGGGGCGGACCGGGCCGTCCTCGGCCGAGATGCGCTCCCGGGTGATCGCCGCGCGCAAGGTGCAGGCCGGGCGCTTCACCGGGGCAACCACGTCCTGCAACGCGGTCATGTCGGGCCGGGAGGTCAGCCGATTCTGCCGGCTCGGGGACAAGGGGACGCGGCTGCTGCGCCAGGCATTCGAGTTCAAGGGGCTGTCGGCCCGCTCCTACGACCGAGTGCTCAAGGTCGCACGGACCATTGCGGACCTCGATGGCCGTGAGGACCTGGGGGAGGCCGACGTGGCACAGGCCCTCCAGTACCGGGACATGGACCGATTCGTGAGCTGACTTTGCCGGGTGGTCCGGCGTGGAGGAGGAGCAGATGAGCATTGCGGAGCAGATTGCTGGAATGATCAAGGCGGTCGAGAAGCAGTTCGGCAAGGGCACTCTGATGTCCATGGCCACGGGGGCGCAGGAGCGGGTCAAGACCTTCCCCAGCGGGTCCATCGGGCTCGACCATGCGATGGGCATCGGCGGGGTGCCCAGGGGGAGGGTCATCGAGGTCTTCGGCCCCGAGTCGTCGGGCAAGACCACTCTGGCCCTGCACATGATCTCCGAGGCCCAGAAAGCCGGCCTCATCACAGCGTTCATCGATGCCGAGCACGCGCTCGACATCCGGTACGCGGCCAAGCTCGGCGTCAACGTGGAGGAAATGCTGATCTCGCAGCCCGACTATGGCGAGCAGGCACTCGACATCGCGGCGGCACTGGCCGGCATGGGGGGGGTGGGGTTCATCGTGGTGGATTCCGTGGCCGCGCTCGTTCCCAAGGCGGAGATCGAGGGCGACATGGGGGACCAGCACGTCGGCCTCCAGGCCCGACTCATGAGCCAGGCCATGCGCAAGCTCACCGCAGTCTGCGCCAAGGCAGGTACCACCATCCTGTTCATCAACCAGATCCGCAACAAGATCGGGGTGATGTTCGGGTCGCCCGAAACCACGACGGGGGGCAACGCACTGAAGTTCTACTCGTCGGTGCGCATCGAGATCCGCCGCCTCGCAACCCTCAAGACGGGGGAGCAGGCCACGGGCAACCGGGTGCGCATCAAGGTCGTCAAGAACAAGCTGGCGCCCCCGTTCCAGGAAGTCGAAACCGACATCGTCTTCGGCAAGGGCTTCGATGCCACCGGCGAGCTCATCGAGCTCGGCACACGCCTCGGTCTGCTGAGCAAGTCCGGGGCCTGGTTCTCCTACGGAGAGGAGCGGATCGGCCAGGGCAAGGAGGCCGCTGCCGCGTACCTCGACGAGAACGTCAAGACCCGGGAGGCGCTGTTGACCACGCTGCGACAGATCATCGAGCCGGCCGCCTGAATCCAGGCGTGATCTCCCGACTGCAGTCCAGGGCTTCCTGACACGCAAAGCCGCCATCTTTGCGCCTGCGAAAAGAACGTCGTTGACATGAGGATCCCATGCCCCCATAGTAGAAATCCGCAACGCTCGTGGAGGGGGTCCAGAGAGATTGGGAATCCTGCACTGGTTCGACCTCGTTGTCCTGGGGATCTATCTGGCCGGTATGCTCGCCATCGGCGTCTGGCTGAGCAAGAAGCACAAAGGTTTCGATGACTTCTTCCTGGCGGGTCGGGCCATGACGACCCCGCTGCTCGTCACCACGCTGGTGTCGACGTACTACGGCCTCGACGTGCTGTTCGGGACGTCCGAGATCGGCTACGAGAGCGGGTTCGTTGCCTGGTTCGGCTACTCCCGGCCCTACTACCTGTTTTACATCATCGCGGCATTCGTGCTCGGCCGCAGGCTTCGAGAGGGCGGATTCAAGACCCTGCCCGACATCCTCGAGAAATACTACGGCAAGCCGTCCCGCTACGTGGCGGCCGTGGCATCGTTCGTGTACTCGCTGCCGGTGATCTCCCTGTTCGGGTTCGGGTGGCTGTCGAGCGTGCTGTTTGACTGGGACCCGTGGCTCGGTGCCCTGGTTTTCGGAGGCCTGGCCCTGGCCTACACCTGGGGAGGCGGGCTGTGGGCCGACGTGCTCACCGACTCGATCCAGTTCGTGCTGATGTGCCTGATGGTGGCCATTGCGGTCCCGTACGCGCTCGACGTCATCGGCGGATTCGACCGGATGTTCGACCTGCTCCCCGCGACGCATTTCAGTCAGCTCGGAGACATGACGCCCTGGCTGGTGGTCATCTATGGAATGACGGGGCTCACCGTGCTGGTGGAGCCCAGCTTCTACCAGCGGATTTTTGCGGCCCGCGACTACAAGGCGGTTCGCAACGCGCTGCTCATCGGGATCTTCCTGTGGGGCTCGTACGACTGGTGCGTCACCCTGCTCGGCCTCATCGCCCGGACGGCTGCGGCCGAGGGACTCCTGCCCGCGGACATGCACCCGAACACCGCGCTGCTGCGCATCACCGTGCTGTCGCTGCCGGTCGGCCTCCTGGGGCTCTTCGTGGCCGGCGTGATGTCGACGGCCATGTCCACCATCGATTCCTACTGCCTGATCGGAGGCGGGAATTTCGCCTATGACCTCTACCGGCCGATTCTGAACCCGAAGGCCTCGGACAAACAGCTCATCCGCATGACGCGCATCGGCGTCCTCCTGTCGTGGGGGCTCGGGTTCGTTATCGCGTTCTACTTCGAACGGATCATGTCCCTCTGGGTCTTCCTGGCCACGCTGCTTACCTCCACGGTGTTCGTGCCGATCCTCCTGGGGTTGTTCGTGCCCTCGTTCCGGCGTCCCAAGGCCGGCACGTGGGGGGCGGGAGCCGGCCTTCTCGGGTCCATTGCCTACTATGTGCTCTTCGGCCTGCTCGGGCACGATGGCGACGGTACCCGGATCCTGACAGTCGAGCTGTTCGGCGGGACGTTCGATATCTGGGAAGAGTATGCGATGTTCTTCACTCTCCCGCTGTCCCTGCTGGCCTACCTGGCCGGAGTGGCAGCGGACCGGCCGAAAGAAGGAGGGAATCCATGAGCATCTGGGAATGGGCATCGTGGACCAATGTCGTCATCCTGGGCATCGGGGCTCCCGTCGTGTTCCTCTTCTTCCTGCGCGACCTCAAGTCGATCCTGGCCTGTCTTACGGCCGCCCAGGACGCCATGCCCGCTCTCGAGGCTCCTGCGCTCGAGCTGGAGGCCGTTCCGCTCGACGCTTGCCAATCGGAACGCCCCCCTCTATGATGTGAGGCCGGTCTGAGGCGGATCGGTCATGCCGGATTTTGTGGAAATCACCCTGAGTCGGCCGGAGCGGGGCAAGAAGTCCAGCCTGCTCGTGTTCTGGCTCGTGCTCGCCGTGTACGCGTGGAACTACCACGGCCCTGCGGAGGGCTACTGGGACACCTACATCGCTGTCCCGGCCGCCCTGCTGGCCGGTGAGCCGGTCGACTTCCGGGGGCCGGACGGAAAACCGGCGTTCGACTACAAGCTCTCCGGGCGCCTCCCCGACGACCTCGTCCGCAAGGATGCCTACGGAATCGCCACCAAGGACCAGCGGTTGGGACCGGCCGTGGTGGCATCGCCGTTTTACAAGTTCTTCCGGCTGTTCGGGTTCCGGTTCTTCTATGCGCTGATTCCCGCGCTGACCGCGCTGGCATTCTTCTGCTTCCTGCACCGGTTGACCGCCAAGAGGCTGTTGTCGGGCATTGCCGCGGTGCTGCTCCTGATCAACCCGTTCCTGCTCTCGTACCAGCGGCTCAACCCGAACTTCCTGGGGTTGTTCCTGGTCGTGATTCTCTTCCTGGTGCTCGAGGAGGATCCGTTCCGTCCCTTCCTGGCCGGGTTGCTGTGCGGTGCGTTCGGGGGGATCCGGAACGAAGGGATCATCTATGCGCCCATCCTCCTGTTCTGGGTCGCACACCGAGGTGCCGTCGGAGGGAGGCCCGGGGGCCCGGCTCGCACCGGTTCACGCTGGAAGGCGGTGGCCTGGTTCGTCGCGGGCGGGCTCATCACGATCCTCCCGTTCCTGTACTGGAAGCAGTTCGCGTTCGGCTCCCCGTTCATGCATCCCAGCCAATACGCGCACTTCGAGGGCTTCCGCCCCACGTTCCCCCATTCGTTCCTCGGGATCGACTTCCAGTTCAACGGCCTGTTGAACTTCCCGTTCTACAGGGAGTGGGTGCGCACCCCGCACTTCCCCTACCCGGTCTTCCTGATGATCCCCATGGTGGCGCTCAGCACCTTCGGTCTGCTGCTGTGCGGTCTGGCGGTGATGGGAGTCCGGCCGCTGTTCGTGGAGAGGGGACCGTTGGCCTGGGCCATGATCGCCTGGATGGTGGTGACCTGGGTCTTCTGGGGGTTCCAGGAGAACTGGGAAGAGCTCAAGATGTCGTTCCTGTTCATGGGGCTGCCGCCGTTGCTGCTGCTGATGGTCTTCGGTGCCGCCCGCATGGCCGTGATCGGACGCCTCAAGGCCAACGTGGGGGCGTTTGCCGCGTTCCTGCTCGTTGCCGTCGTGCTCCTGAAGTTTGCTCACTACATGGACTTCCCCGCGGACGACCGCTGGTACGAGCGCTTCCCCAAGGCCAGGGTCAACGCCAGTGCGCTGCCCGGGCTCCCGGATGACCGACGGCTCGACCCGGAGTTCTTCCTGACCCGGGAGGACAACGCCGAGCACGACCGCCAGAAGGCCCGGTTCAGCAACGTCTGCCTGCTCCCGTGCAGCTACCTCCCTGTCCAGCGGAAATTGGAGTGGCTGGGAGGTGAGCCGGCCGTGGAGATGAGCCATCGCACGCTGACCGTCCAGCAGGTGTGGGAGCTCATCTACGCCCAGCGCACCAAGGCCCCGTGATCCGAGGCCTGCACGAGGATTTCGACCATGCCGGGCTGTGAGGTCACCTTCATCCGCGCCAGCACGACCATCCTCCGGATCGGGGGGCGGATCGTGGTGACCGATCCCTGGTTCTCCATGCGGATGAGGTTACTGCCTGCGCTCGTGCGCCCCGGCTTGCCGCTCAGCCGGATGCCCGTTCCGGACGTGGTGCTCTGCTCCCACCTCCATGCCGACCACTTCGAGCCGGCAGCGATCCGTCGCATGGCCGGACCGGGCACCGTCGTCGTCGGCCCGCCCGGCACGGCAGCGGCGCTGCGTGGCCGCACCAGGAGCAGTATACCGCTGCACGGTGGCACCGGAAGGAACGCTACGACGGATGCTCCGGGAATCCCCCGGGTAGTCGAGTTGGAGCCGCACGGGGAGAATGCGGCTGAGATTGCGGGGCTTTCGATCACGGCGTATCGCATTCCTCACACCTTTCCCCCTCCCGACGAGAACGGCTACGTCCTCTCCGACGGCGGGACGACGGTCTTCTTCGGCGGCGACGGGGCGTACGGACCGGTCTATGCGGAAGTCGGCCGGCGCCATGCCATCGACCTGGCGCTTCTCCCGGTCGGAGGAAGCCTGATCCTCGGCCGCAGGACCGTGATGAGCCCGGACCAGGCGGTTCAGGCCGCACTGGACCTCGGGGCGAAAGCCCTGGTTCCCCTTCACCCCGGGGGCGAGTGGCTCCCCCTGCCTCCCCTGTCGTGGCACCCGGGACGCGGCCGGCACGCCCAGGCCGTGGTGCGTCGTCGTGGCCTGGACCTCCGGGTCCACGTCCTCCCCCGGGGAGAAACGGCTGTGCTGATCTGATCTGTTGCCTCCCTCGCGCTGCGCGAGTAAACTGCCGCCCGCGCCTTGTGCGCCTGATGGAGGTTTGGACCGATGAAGAAGACGGTGACTTTGCTGGCGACGGTCGCGTTGTTCTCGGCTGCCTGCAGCGGTAGTGGCAACGGAGATGGCGATGTCACGTTCCTGCCCGGTGACGGCCGCGGCGGCGATGTGTCCGGTGATGCCCTCGGCGGAGATACCGGCCCCAAGGATAAGTGCACCGTGTCCCAGGATTGCCCGGCGGACAAGCCGGTGTGCGACCAGTTCTCCGGCGTCTGTGTCGAGTGCAAGAAGAACGACGATTGCGACGACCCGGAGCTGCCTTACTGCAACCCGGCCAGCATGGCCTGCGTCGAGTGCGTGATGAAGGAGCACTGCCCGTCCGAATACCAGTACTGCCTGGAAGGACAGTGCTCGGACAAGCCGTGCATCCCCGGTAACAAGAGCTGCGTCGGCAACACCGTCCACGTCTGCTCGCCGGACGGCATGGACCCCAACTGGGAGGTCCAGGAGTGCGGTGCCAAGACCTGCGTCAAGGGGCAGTGCCTCGAGTGCAAGCCCAACGAGACCTCCTGCAAGGGAAGCAAGGTCATCGAGTGCTCCGCCAGCGGCCAGGACTACAAGGTCCTCGAAGAGTGCTCGGGCGGAAAGGATTGTTTCGGCGGGAAGTGCCTGGTCTGCTACCCGGGCAGCAAGAAGTGCGAAGGTAACATCTCCATGCGCTGCACAGGGGACGGCGGCGGGTGGGAGTTCAACCAGGACTGCGCCCAGGGCGGCCTGACCTGCTACATGGGGGCATGCCTGAGCCCGTGCGCCGGCGACCTCAAGCAGAACACCAACGCTGGGTGCGAGTTCTTCGCCCTCGACCTCGACAACTACAGCGACATGGAAAATGATGCCGCCGGTGCCCAGTACGCAGTCATCGTGTCCAACACCTCCAAGACCGATCAGGCGGAAGTGACCGTCACCAAGCCGGATGGCGCCGTGCTCACCGCGACCCTGGGGCCGATGTCGCTGCACAAGTTCGAGCTTCCGCCTACCTGGGGACTCGAGGGAACCATGAAGGGCAAGAACGCGTTCCGCATCAACGCCAGCCGCCCCGTGGTCGTGTACCAGTTCAACCCCCTGTCCAACAAGGTCGAGGTGTTCTCCAACGATGCCTCGGTGCTGCTGCCGGCCCCGGCCATGGGGGCCGAGTACTACGTCATGGCCTACGGCTTCGGCGGTGCCAAGCCTCCTGCCGAGCCGACTCCGGCCAGCTTCTTCACCGTGGTGGGGCTGTCGTCGGTGCCGACGCAGGTGACCTTCACGCCGTCGGTCGCCACCCTGGCCGGCGGAGGAATCCCCGCCCTGAGCCCCGGCCAGTCGCAGACCGTCGAGCTGGCGCAGGGGGAAGTGCTCAACGTGGAATCGTCCCAGCCGGGGGCCGACCTGTCCGGCTCCCACATCACGGCCAACGCTGCAGTCGCGGTGTTTGGCGGACACGAGTGCCCGTTCACCTCCGATCTCTGCTGCTGTGACCACGTCGAGATGCAGCTCATGCCAGTATCGACCTGGGGAACCCACTACCTCGTCAGCAAGTTCTGGGAGCGGTGGAAGGAACAGGACTACGTCCGGATCATGGCCTCCCAGGACGGAACGACCGTCACGCTGAACCCGGCCATCGTCCAGGTCCCGACCCTGTCGGCCGGCAAGTACTTCACGTTCCAGACCAAGGTGAACCTGGAGATCACTTCGAATAAGCCGATCCTCGTGGGCCAGTTCATGGCCTCGAGCTACGAGATCCTCGGCGCGCCCAACGTCCTGTCCTGCTGGTCGAACACCGACTGCCCGTCACCGTTCACCTGCGACACGTTCTCCGGAGCCTGCATCGGTCCGGACTGCTCGACCACCGCCCAGTGCCTGTCCGGCACGACGTGCGAGCTGTACATGGGCATGGGCAACTGCGCTCCCATCGGAGACCCGGCTTTCACTCTGGCCGTGCCGGAGCAGCAGTACATGGATTCCTACGTGTTCCTCACTCCCGACGCCTACCTCCAGGACTACCTCAACGTCATCGCTCCGCTCAATGCGGGCAAGGTCGTGCTCGACGACATGCAGATCCCCCCGCCGTCGTTCATCCCGGTCGGCAGCAGCGGCTACGGCGTCTACCGCACCATGGTCAACGACGGCGTCCACACCATCTGGTCGGACAAGAAGATCGGAATCACGGTCTACGGCTACGACAACGACGTGAGCTACGCGTACCCGGGCGGCATGGGGCTGGCCGAGCTCGAGTTCTAGTTGGCCCTTCGGGAATAAGCCCGGACCTCTTTGTGCTTGAACCCTGCCCCCGATCCTTGTATATAGGGGGCACTTGACTCGGAGCTATCGCACGATTTCGAAGGAGGAATGAAGATGCGTCTGGTTTCCATGCTGTCGGTTCTCGCGTTCGCCCTGGCCCTGGGTGGCTGCGGCAAGAAGGAAGAGCAGAAGAAGGCCGAGGAGCCCGCCAAGGTGGCCGAAGAGCAGGCCAAGAAGGCTGAAGAGGCCAAGAAGGCCGAGGAAGCCAAGAAGGCCGAAGAAGCATTGAAGGCCGAGGAAGCCAAGAAGGCCGAAGAGGCTGCCAAGGCTGAGGAAGCCAAGAAGGCCGAGGAAGCCAAGAAGGCCGAAGAGGCTGCCAAGGCCGCCGAAGAAGCCAAGAAGGCCGAAGAGGCTGCCAAGGCCGCAGAAGAAGCCAAGAAGGCCGAGGAAGCCAAGAAGGAAGACCCCGCCGCCAAGGCCGCGGAGGAGCTCCAGCAGCGCCGTGAGCGCATCCAGGAAATCTACAAGATGGGGCGCAGCACCAACCCCGAGGACATCGCCAAGCTCGAAGTGCTCATCAAGGGCGATGCCCAGCCCTACGAGAAGGCCACCGCACTTCGCGCCCTCAGCGCCAACAAGGTGGACACCCTGATCCCGACCCTCAAGACGCTGGCCGAGGACAAGGATCTGGCCGTCAAGAGCGAAGCCGCCATTCTGCTGTACCAGTGGGGCGAGAAGGAATTCGCAAAGCCCCTCATGGAGCAGCTCCTCGACCAGGGCGTGGCCATGCGCCGTGCCTTCTTCAAGGGGATCCAGGACGGCAAGTACACCTATGAGCCCGAGGCCGAGGAGTTCTTCGCCAAGGCCATGGGCGCCAAGCAGGTCCACGTGAAGCTCGATGCCGCACTCGGCATGATGCACCTGGGCAAGAACGACGTCGCCGTAGCCGCGTTCAAGGAAGCCCTGGCCGATCAGGACAAGGAGTACGTCCGCCTGACGGCAGTCAGCTACCTGGCATCCGCCCGGGAGATCCCGGAGGCCAAGGCCCTGCTCGAGCAGGCCGCCAACGACGCCAGCCCGAAGGTCGCCAACCGCGCCAAGCAGATCCTGGGCATCCTCGCCCCGGAGGCTGCTCCGGCTCCGGCTCCGGCCCCGGCCCCTGCGGAGGGCGCTGCTGCTCCGGCTCCGGCCCCCGCTGAGGGTGCTGCCGCTCCGGCCCCGGCTCCGGCCGCCGAGCCCGCCCCGGCCCCGTAAGCACACTTCTGGTTCGTCCGCAGGGCTTCCCTAAGCACACTTTCGGTTCAACCGCAGGGCCCCTCCCGCGGGGTCGGGGCTGTGTGTTGGGGGGGGGGATCTACTTGAACTTCTTGATCAGGTATTCCAGGGACTTGCGGTGAATGCCGCCTCGACGTGAGGCCTCGGAGATGTTCCCTCCGCACAGGTCGAGCAGCCGAGTCCAGTACTTCTCTTCGAACGAGGATACCAGGGCATCCTTGGCATCCTTGTAGGGAAGGCTGAGGTAGTGATCGAAGTCGGGAACCCCCGGCTGCATCACCGGAGGCCGGGTTTGGAGGTCCACGTCCAGCTCCACGCCGTCCGACAGCAGACAGGCCCGCTCGATCACGTTGCGCAGCTCCCGAACGTTGCCGGGAAACGCCCACGTGCACAGCCGCGACAGCTCGGAGTGCGGCAGCGTGTACCGCTTCTTGTCCCGCCGGGAGAACTGGTCGAGGAAATGATCCGCCAGCAGCGGAATGTCCTCGGGCCTCTCCCGCAACGGTGGAATGCGCAGCTTGACGACCGCCAGGCGGTAGTACAGATCCTCACGGAAGTTTCCCTGGGCCACTTCTTCCTTGAGGTTGCGGTTGGTCGCGGCCACGATCCGGACGTCCACTTCCCGAGAGCTGTCCGAGCCGACCGCCTTGACCTCCCGGCGCTCGATGAGCCGCAGCAGCTTGCCCTGGAGCGCGAGCGGCAGCTCGCCCAGCTCGTCCATGAAGACCGTACCGCCGGCCGCAGACTCGATGATCCCCTTGCGGGCCGCGACTGCCCCTGTGAACGCCCCCTTCACGTGGCCGAAGAGCTCGCTTTCGATGATCGACTCGGGTATGGCCGAGCAGTCGACGATCTCGAACGGCCCCTTGCCCCGTGGAGACAGGTCGTGGAGCGCTCGGGCGGTCAGCTCCTTGCCCGTGCCGCTCTCCCCTTCGACGAGCACGGTGGCATCGGTCCGCGCGATACGCTGGATCATGGCGAAAAGATGCCGCATCTGCGGCGAGGCACCGACCAGCTCCCCCAGGCGGCTGCCGGTAGTCAGCTCGAGATCGACCCGCTCCCGCCCCTCCTTGTACTTGAGCTGCGTGTTGCCGGCCGTGATGCGGCAGGACGGCGGCAACCAGGCATCCGCCACGGCAAGGGAATCGACCAGGATGCCGTTCTTGCTGCCGAGATCCCGGATGCGGTTTCCCCGCTCGGTGGCTTCGATCCGGAAGTGCTGCCGGGACACCGTATCGTCCGAGAGCACCAGGTCATTGTCCGGCGAGCTCCCTGCCCGAAGCATGATCCCGTCCCGGGAGATCCGGGTACCCTTGTCCGGCCCCCGCACGACCTCGAGCTCGAAGGAGGGGGCGGACAGGCGCTCCACCTCCGAAGCAAGGAACACGGTCCGGGTTCCGCCTTCTCCCCCGTCTACTGGCCCGCTGTGATCGTGTCCGTCCATTCTTTGTCCTTCTCGATGGTGAAGTCCCGCTTCGTGACCTTGTCCTCGGCGCGCACAAGGAGCTTGTGAGGCCCCGCCGGCAGCTCGAGGGCGATGATATTCAACCCCTGCTCCGGCTGCCGGGCGATGCCGTCCACCAGGACCTCTGCGGAGGCCGGGAAATAGCGCAGCCGGAACCGCCCCGTCTCGAGGTGCTGTAGCTGCTTGCCCAGGATGCGCGGCGATGGATGCGAAAGCTCGAACTCCTGCGTCACGTACCCGTCCCGCTCGATTCGGACGCGCCTCGGCTTCTCGCCGGAGACACAGGTGATGCGCTGGGGCTGGTTGCCCTCCAGCTTGTCGTCGACGTACACCAGAGCGTCGGCAGGAACCACGGTCAAGCGAGTAATCGAGCGGTTCGCTGCGGCTTCGACGCCGGTTTGCCCGCCCGTCTGTCCGCCCGTCTGTTCCCCGGACTGCCCGCTGCTGCCGCCAGCGTTCTGTCCCCCAGCCTGCCCGCCAGTTTGCCCGCCAGTTTGCCCGCCAGTTTGCCCGCCAGCTTGCCCGCCAGCTTGCCCGCCAGTTTGCCCGCCAGCTTGCCCGCCAGTTTGCCCGCTGTTCTGCACCCCGGACTGCCCGCTGCTGCCGCCAGCGTTCTGTCCGCCCGTCTGTCCCCCAGCCTGCCCGCCGGCTTGCCCGCCAGTTTGCCCGCCGGTTTGCCCGCTGTTCTGCACCCCGGACTGCCCACTGCTGGCGCCAGCGCTCTGTCCCCCGGCCTGCCCGCCGGTTTGCCCGCTGTTCTGCGCCCCGGACTGCCCACTGCTGGCGCCAGCGCTCTGTCCCCCCCCGGCCTGCCCGCCGTTCTGCGCCCCGGCCTGTCCGCCCGTCTGTCCGCCGGTCCCGGCCTGTTTCGGGTCACCGGTTTGCCCACCAGCCATTGCGCCAGCCCGTCCGGCGGTCCCGGCCGATTCCAGCCCGCCAGCCTGCCCATCAGCACTGACAGTGTTCTGCCCACCGGCCTGGGCGTCCGCTGGCCCGAGGGGGGGGCCCGGGGGGGGCCGTCCTATGTCTTCTATCTGTCCTATTTGTCCTATTTGTCCTATTTCTCTCCCCCCCCCCCCGCCCAACAGCAGGTGGAAGGCAAAGTAATCCGCAGCAACCAGCCCGCCCAACAGCAGCCCGGCGACCGCTGCAATCAGGGCCGTGGAGCGCCGTTTGCGCACCGCTGCCCTGGGCGGAGGGGTCACCACGACGCTTCGCGTGCGGTCCGCCTGCGGCTCCCGCCGCAGCCGGAGCGGTGCCGCGGGGAGGCCGGCCTGGAGGTCGTACGGGTCGAGCGGAGAGGCATCGAGAACCTGGGCTCGGGCCTCCTCGTCGGGGGTCATGTCGGCCAGCGAGCGTCGTTTGCTCCCGTAAAGCATGTTGAGGGTGTCCGCCACATCCCCTTCGGTGACGACCCAGCCCTGCTGCTGCATGAGCTGCCCCAGCGCCCGCTCCAGCGCGGTTCCGTTGGCATAGCGCCTCTCGGGGTCACGCTGAAGGCAATTGTGGACCACATCGGCAAGCCCGGGCGGCAGGTCGGGCCGGACGTCCCGGATCGGTGCAAAGCGGGTCTCCTTGACCCGGACCAGCACCTGCATGTCTGAATCCCCGCCGAACGGTCGCTTGCCGGAGAGGAGCTCGTACGCCAGGATTCCGAAGGAGAATACGTCGCTGCGCTGGTCGAGCGGTCCCCCCTCGGCCTGTTCGGGTGACATGTAGGGGAACTTGCCCTGGAGCACTCCGGTCATCGTGTGCCGGCTCAGTCGCTGGCTGGCCTTGGCGATGCCGAAGTCGCCGAGCTTGACGGCCCCTTCCCACGAGACGAAGACATTGGCCGGGCTGATGTCGCGGTGAACGATGTCGAGCGGTTCGCCCTTGTTGCTCTTCTTGTCGTGAGCGTATCCGAGGCCTCGGGATACCTGCCACAGGATGTGCACCGCAATGGGTAGTGGCAGGACGAAACGGCTCTCCGCACAGGTGGCCAGCACGTCCCGGAGATCCACGCCGTCGACGAACTCCATGGCGATGAAGTAGTCGGGCCCCAGCCGCCCCAGGTCCAGGATCTGGACGATGTTGCCGTGTTGGAGGCGGGCGGCCAGCAACCCCTCGTCCACCAGTCGGCGGATGAACTCCGGCTCGCTGGCGTAAACCGGGAGGATCTTCTTGATGATGACCTTCCGCTCGAAGCCGGCCTCGCCCTGCACCTCGCCAAGGAAGATCTCGGCCATTCCGCCGATGGCGATGCGTCGGATCAGTCTGTACCGGCCTACGCTTACTGCCAATCCCCGCTCCAAACCCCGCTCAGGCCCCTCGCCTCCTGGCCAGGATCCCCTTGATCTCCGCCAGGCGGAACTCGCCGAGTGCCAGCAGCAGGCCGCAGTATAGCACGAATCCGAGCCCAAGCCGCAAGAGAAGCCAGACGGGGCCGCCCGGGTGAGGGATCAGGAAGTGGATCCCCACGACCGCCCCCGCAGCCAGGAACGTCCTGACAAGAGTCGCCAATGAGAGGAACGTGCCGAACAGATGCCGGCACATGAGCCCCGCTGCGACGAATCCGCCGAACATGGCGATGCTGCTGGCCACGGCGGCCCCCTCCCCGCCAAATCGGGGGATGGCCAGGGCGTTGAGCGCCGTCGACACAACCAGCATGCCTGCAAACAGCACCATGGACCACGTCGGCTTGCCGCTGGCCGTGAAGATGTTGGCGTTGATCATCACGCTGGCGAAGAAGAGGTAGCCGACGCACAGGATGGCGAAGGTCCTGGCCCCGGAGGCGTAGACCTTAGGGAAGAAGGAGAGCGACATCAGGGTCTGGGCATCGCTGGCAATCACGGCAACCAGCCCGACGAGCACGGCAGTGACAAGACGGTTGGTCCTGGCCACGTAGTCCCGGGCCCGCTGGTGGTCGTTGGCGAACGTGGCTCCGGACACCAGCGGGAACACGACGAACGCCACCGAGATCGTGGCCACGTACGGAAGCTGCCCCAACTGCAGCGCCAGACCGTAGATGCCCGTCTGGCTCTCCGGCGTGCCAAGCTCCGGCGGTGCCATTGCCATGAGGAGCTGGAGGTCTACCTGGAGCAGGCCGTTCAGGAAGAACGCGTACAGCAGCGTCTTCCACTCGAACGACAGCAGGGATCTCCACGAGACGGCCTCGCCTGCGGGCAGCTTTCCCAGCACGGCGGTCGCCAGCACCAGCAGAATGACGGCCGTTGCCAGGAACCCGCCGATGGCCCCTCCGATCGCCATGCCCGCCGCCACGAGCCCGATGGTCAGGGCCACCTTGAGCGTGGCGAACAGGATGTCCATGGTCGCCTGGTGCCGGAACCGCTTGAGCCCGTTCATGCAGCCGATGACCACGGCATAAAACGAGTACAGCAGCACGATCGGCGATGCCAACCGCAGGTAGAAGGCCAGGTCGGGCTGCCGGTAGAAGTGGATCGCGATGAAATCCGCCCCGAGAAACAGCGCCAGCGTCAGACCGCCGCCGATGATCGCCTGGAGCTTCAGCGCCTGCCACTTGACCGAGCGGACCCGGTCCTCTCGCTCCGAGACGAACTTGGAGACCGCCTGCAGCGCCCCGCCGATGAGCACCATGTTGAGGAGGTTGATGAGCCCCACCACCACCCGGTACTCTCCGTAGACCTCCCCGGTGGTATCGCCCGACAGCTTCTCGAACAGCTTGGGAAGGAAGATCACCAGCAGGAAGCCGGTGGCCATGAAGTAGAGCTTGGCCAGGGTCAGCCAGAAGACGCCGCTGCCGGCCTGCCGGGCCGTGTTCGGGGATGTGCTCAAGGAATGCTCCTGTGGGGTGCAGCCCGGCCGAACGTGCCGGGAAGTTGCGGGCGGTTCGACATGGTGATGCCTACCGGGCTCGGGTCCATGCCTGGCGGATCACGCTCTCGGTGACCTTGTCCAGGGGCGAATAGTCGGTCAGCTTCTCGCCCGGAGCCGTGGTCTCCCAGATGAGCAGCCCGGAGAAGAGCTGCCGGCGGCTCTCGGGGAATGCCTTGAGCAGGGCCTTGAAAGACTCGACCTGGCACAGCTCGTCGGGCCGGATCTGGCGCAGGTAGTCGGCCGGCTCCGTGGCGCACCCTTCGATGGCACGGTATCCCGCCTCGACCAGCAGGATTCTCTGCTGGGCCGACTCGGCATAACGCTCGAGCACGCTGATCTGCTTGGCCCAGGCCGGATCCAGCTCCATGGCGGTCGGGTGCGGGTCCGACGTCAGCGAATACCACGCAGTCAAGCCGATCTGGTCGCAACACGAGTTCCAGAAGTCGGCATCGAGAACCGGCAGCTCGACCCGGTCGGCCCCGTACGTGATCGGGCCGAAAAAGTGGGAGTGAAGCTCGAGGAAGATGCTCAGCCAGCGGTTCCGGTCCTCCTCGGTGCGGGTCAGCGAGACCATCTCGGTGGCCGGGATGAAGAAGGCCACATCGTTGTCCTGTGCCATCTGCGCATAGAACACGGCAAACTCGCGGTACGCATCGAAGAAGGTCTTGTGGTCGGGAGGCGCAAGCTCACCCCGCCAGCCGTTTTCGGGCGGGTCGACGTGAAGATTCCACCCCACTTCGAGCCCCAGACGCCGCGCCGCCTGCGTCGCCTGCATCAGGCAGAAGTCACGCGGGCTGTAGTCGACCGGGTAGATGCTCTTGGAATCGGTCTCGAACACCATCACGAACTGGACCGCATTGGCCCCCATGGCCTGGATGCGCTTGAGAATCGGGAGCAGCCCGGGATCGCAGTACCCGCCCGACGTGTAGCTCGTCAGGCTCACCCCCTGCGTCCATTCCGGCTGAGGGGCACTGGAGAAATTCTCGACGCGGATGTCCCAGAATCCCGTGTTGTCCTGGTACAGAGGTAGCTTGTCCTCGCCATAAGTGATTTCTTCTCCTTCCGGGACATAGAACACCAGCTCTTCCGCCTGATCGACCGTCAGCACCGTCCCGTCACGCACAGCTACCGGTTGCCCCTGGACCATCACCTGCAGTCCCCACGCCTCCTCCCCGGGAAGGTCGGATCCGCGAGGGGGAGTGCAGCGACGATCCCCCTGGAGACACACCTTGCCTCCGACGTGCCGGAACAGGTAGTACCGTTCCGGGAGCAGCTCCAATCCCGTCTTGAGGAATGGCTCCGATGCCTGGATCCGGAACGTCCCCACTTCCGCCAGGGGAACACGCTCCGGAGTCCTGCTGCAGGCCCACACCCCCGCCAGGAGGAGGAGAATCGGCACCATCGCTGCCCTGTCGAACCGAACGCCCGCCACGATGCCTTTCCTGGGAATGCCCCTCATGCCCCCCTCCGTCGTGCCCGGATTATAGAGTACAACGCGCACCCCGGCAATTTCACGATGGGATGGAATCGACCAGAATCAGAGACGCAGCAAACAGGACAACCAGGACCACGGCGATGGCCGCATTCTCCCAGGCTGCCCTTCGCAACAGTCGGCCCCACCGCTCGCCGGGAAGCCCGGCAACCCCTTCCAACCGCCTCACTCGACTCAGGATCGAGGGATGCGTCAGGCTCCCCCGCTTCGTCGATACCTGGTTCACCAGCGCCAGCCGCAACAGTGAGGACGCCACCACCAGCGGCGAACCGACGGCCCAGGCCGCAAAGAGATCGGCCTGCCGCTCGAACCGCCGTGCCATCAGGCTGAAGACGGTCAGCAGGTAGACCGCCTCCAGCAGCACGACAGCCAGGGCAAGCTGCTCCTGCGTCTCGAGCTGCTCGATGATCAGGGAAAGCCCCACCATCACAAACGCGGACGAGAAGATGGCCAGCAGGAAGTTGAAGGCCAGGTGATGGAAGCGGGCATGACCCACCTCGTGCGCCACGACAGCCACCACCTCCTGTTGCGGAAGCGAGCGGATTAGGTGGTCCGTCACGAACACGGTCCTGTGGCCCGGCACCAGCCCGCTGACCGCCGCATTCGCCACCCGGCGCTCCCGCGTCAACCACACGTGCACTCGGGACAGGTCCACGGAGGCCTTCCTGGCCAGCTGCTCCAGGAGCGGCGGCAACCCCTCTCCCCCCTTGAACGACCCGAGCGCTTCCCGGTCGAACAGGAGCCCGATGTAGTACGGCGACAGCACGAACAGCAGGAACATGAGCGTCCCCGCCAGCGCAAACCCCATCAGGGGATTGCGTTCCAACCACTCAGCGACCACCGGGACGCCGGAGGTGAGAAACCGATACGCATTCAGGTAGACGAGCTGCGGGAACAGCATGACCGCCACGGTACGTGCCTGACGCTTCCATTCCGGAAGCAGGGGAGCGGGCAACCCACGCATCCGCATCAGGGTCCGGCCGACCATCACCTTGAAGCCGAGGAAGGGCAAGAGGAACGGAAGGAGGAGGAGCAGGTCCGATACCAGGAACAGCTCGCTCGAGAAGAACAGGCGCTCGAACGCCCCTTTGAGGCGAAACATGTGCACGTGAGCGAAATAGAGCGCGGCCAATCCCACTGCGAATCCCTGGTTGAAGCGCCCGATGCGGATCACGAGATCCTCTCCCGACTGCTCGGCCCGCCTCCTGGCCCGCTTCACGTGCCACGAGAACGCCAGCCAGACGGCCAGGGAGAACAGGAGCGCTGTCCCCACCACACCGGACAAAGAAGCCCAGGCATCGACCGACAGAGCAATGGAGGCCGGAGTCCTCACGTAGAGCGTGATGAGCGGGACGATCAGCAGGAAAAGCGTCACGAAATCCATGGACGCCCCGTGGGTGTGACCGGCATGTCCCGCCGGTGCGCTCGCAATGGGACCGCTACGGCTTCTCGCAAATGTACTCCGTCAGCTTGGTCGTGCAGCTGTAGTCGTTGAAGCACCCCTTCTTCCCTTCGTTTCCCGAATAGAAGTTTGCGGCCGCACAGTCCTCGTTGCTCTGCCAGTTGTCCGGCTGGCCGTTGCAAAAGTAGGTGAACTCGGTGCCGCCGTCGAGCCACGTCCAAGCCCCCTCCTGCGCCCCATCCGTGTACCCGACCCAGACCACCTGGCCCGTCAGCGACATCAGGAAGTTGTGCTCCGGCTTGTCGGCCAGCGAGATCAGCGAGCTTCCGTACCAGGCCTGGCAGGCCGCCTGGGCCTCGTTCCAGTTGGCCGACTGCCCCAGGCAATGCTGGTACACATGGCCGCCGTACAGGGCCACCTTGCAGAGATACTGGTTGGTCGGCTTGTAGCAGGCCCCGACGTGGCACACGTTGGGCGAGCCGCAATCCGCCGGGCTCTCGTCCACCACGCCGTTGCAGGTGTTGTCGATGCCGTCGCACTTCTCCGCTGCCTCACAGACCGTGCACGCTCCCTTGTAGCACTGCTGCTGCAACGCGGTGCAATCGGTCCCTCCCGGCAGCACGTCGGAGCCGTTGGAATTGCAGGTCGACGCCACGTTGCCGACGCACACGGCCTGGTCCGGCGGGCAAACCTGTACCTCGCACGAGGCAGTCCCCTTCTCCGTCCCGAGCTTGCAGAACTTGCCCGGGCCGCACGCCTCCTCGACCTGTTTGGTTCCCTTCTCCACGCAGGTCACGAGGGAGAATCCCGTCGGATCACAAGTGACCGCTGCGGGCGGGCAAATTACGTCCAGGCAAGCCCCGCCGAGGCAGACCTGCCCCGTCTCCTGGCAGGGAATCGTGGCCGCGATGGACAGCCCGTCGACCGCACAGGTGACCGCGGTCTCGGGCGCGGCAGGCTCGTCGCACCAGGACTGGCCGGCCGGGCAGATCCAGTCCGTGCAGACGGCCTCCGGGAAGCTCTCGACGCAGGTCTGCTCCGCCTCGCAAGGCACCACCGGCAGGTACCCGTCTCCCACGTCGTTGCACACCTCGATGCCCCCAGCCTCGCACCGGGCACTGCCGGCCAGGCAGGAATCCAGGATGCACTCGTTTCCCAGGCAGTGGTATTCGGCCGGGCAATCGCCATGGACCACGCACTGCCGGCAGAGGCCTGCCTCGAAGTCGCACACCATGCCCAGCGGCGTGCACTGCTTGTCGCTGGTGCACGCGGTCACCGGCTCGCAGGTGTGGTCCTTGCTGCACTCTTCGCCCGCAGCACAATCCTCGGGCAGGACGCACTCCACACACATGCCCTCGTCCAGCCAGCACAGCTCCTCATCTCCGCACTGCTTGCTGCTCTCGCAGGGCGTGTAGGGCTGGCAGACCGCGTCCACGCACTTGTTGGCCTCGGGGCACTGCAAGTCCTCGAAACAGGCCACGCACAGACCGGTGACCGGGTCGCAGAACGGCTCCGTCTCAAAGGCCGCACACTCCTCGTCGCCCCCACAGACCGTCGTCTCCTTGCACGCAAAGTCCTCGCAGATCCACCCGGCCGGGCAGTGAGGCGTGGAGAACAGGCACTCCACGCACGTGCCGGACAGGGGGTCGCACACGAGCGCCCACGGGGCGCAGTCGGCATCGGAGGTGCAGATCTCAGGAACGGAGGGGACATCCTCCTCGGTCTCGCCGGAAGGGAGATCCGGCCCCGCGTCTCCGGTCGAGGAATCCCCTCCGGAATCGGCCAGGGAATCGCCGGCAGCATCCGGTTCGCTCCCGTCGGGAGGAGGTTGCAGGTCGGCCGCGTCCGGCCCGCTCGGAAGCTCGGATTCGCCGTCGGCAGCGACCACGTCAGGAAGCGTAGCATCCGGGATCCGACCATCCGGTGCACCTCCGTCCGGGGGCAGAACGAGCTCTCCTGCCGCATCGCCGACGAGGTCCCCGGTGTCGACGGCGGTCACATCGACCGTCGGCCCGGCTCCCCCCGCGCCCCCGCACGAGAGGACGAGAGCGGCTGCCGCAGCGGCGGGCACCAGTGTCTGTGCGACGGCTCGGACGAAGGTGGAAAGGTCGGTCCCGGCGCTCATGTTCATCAAGCTCCTCCTGTTGCTGCCATCATCGACAGCACGGTTGTACCAGAATACGGCTCAGGTTGCACCCCGGCAAGTGTGCAGATCAGAGAGCGGGAGTCACGCCCCCCCCGCAGGGGAGGACGGCCTCCCTACTCCTTGTCGAACTTCTCGGCAAGCTTCTTGCCCGCGTCTTTGACCGACTTGGGCAGCCAGGGGCAGGAGGAATCGGCCAGACAGGGGTCGTCCGACAGCTTCTGGCCGTTGGTGAACATGAAGACGGCAATCTGGTTCTCGACCAGGTTGTTGACATTGAACTTCCGGCCCGGGTGGGAAGGCTCGACGCCGTGCGCACCGAGCGGGAAGGTGAACGGGAGTCTCAGCGCCTGGAACCCGTCGGGCGAATCGGCCAGCCCCGTCTCCGGCATCTGGAACGGTACGGGCTTTCCCGTGGCCGGGTCAGTCTTTGCGGTGGCCCGCACGCGGGCGTCCAGACTCGGCTCGCCGAATTCGTCGGTGCCGTTGTCGAGGTCGTCCGGGTCCGCATGGACCGGCAAGGGAGGAGGCGGGTCCAACTCGAGGTAGGCCTCGAACTCCTTGGGCCACCGGAGGTCGAGAATGAGCTTGGTCGTGTTCTCGAACCAGTCCTGGACGGTCAAGACGGTGCTGGTGTTGCGCCAGAACCCCTCGACCCCCTCGGCCACGTGCCCGTCGATGAGGCGGGCGTTGTCCGGCACGCCGCCGTTGGCCTCGGTGGGCCGGTATTGAAGCGCCCCGGAGGCCCTGGCCAGGGCGAGGGTCGTCGACACGGCCACGTTCGGATCCCCGATGGAGTGGTACAGCACGACCGAGGATTGCGGCGGAAGCGGACCTTCATCATAAGAGAAATCCAGCCGCCCCGCCTTGGAGTAGTGCGGTGCCCAGTTGATCGGGTCCCCGCGGGTCAGCACCAGCGAGGCAAACCCGATGAGCTTGCGGAACTCGGGGGTGTTGCGGGCCTTGCCGAACCCGGCTCCCAGCGCCACCAGCGGTGCCCCCACCGGAAAGATGGCCCCCTCGTACTGCGCCTCCAGCCCGAACCGGTCCAGCTTCTCCTTGAGCGGCCCGTCCCAGCCGTCGTAAACCTCGATCTCCCACGCGTCGCCAAACAGCAGCGCCCGGTCGAGGTCCGGAGACGGACACGTCGCAGGGCCTGCCGGCTTTCCCGCCTCGTCCACCGGTACGGTCCACGTCCCCGGACCACACGAAACCGGGACGGGCTGGGTGTCCCCGTCCTTCAGCCCCAGCAAAGGCCGCTTCTCGACCGCACCCACGGCATCGGCAGGCAGCGACACCCGAAACCCCCGCCCGTCGGTATGGCGGAATGCCGAGATCTCCTCCTGGCTCACCCGGTTCCGTACCACCACCCGGTCCCCCGGGCGGATCGACGTCGTCCTCAGCACCGGGTAGTAGTGGGGCCTCGGCACCTGCTGGGGGCGGTTCTCCCGGTGCAGGTGGTTGATCATGAACGCCACCTCCACCGTGTCCTCCTCGTCCGCCAGCGGTGTGAAGATCACGAAGGGCCCCATGAACGGCATCAGCACCGCCTCGGGCACCCCCGGGTTGGTCGATCGGTAGCCCACCATGGCCAGCCCTCCGGCCCCGGAGACCGGCGCAGCAGCGGACACGGTTGCCTCGGCCCCGGCCAGCACCTGCGTGATGATGGCCCCCATCGACTGCCCCCAGACCGGGTAGTACGGGTTGCCCTCCCCCCCCAAGTCCGGCACCCCGTCGCCGTTGAAATCCCCCATCAGGTCGTCGGCCTTCCCGTTCCCGTTGCTGTCCGCAGCCCACAGGAGGCTGCCCAGCGACCGGAGAATCCGGATGAACTGCATCGTGTCCACCGAGGCCTGCCGAACCATGTCCCGCGTGTGGAACATGTCGTAGCTCCAGAAATCGCCGCCGTTGTCGAACGACGTGAGCTTGCCGTCGTTGTCCAGATCCCGGATCCGCGCTGCCGACATCGACAGGTAGAAGGGCAAGAGCCCCATGGGCTCCAGAATCGTCGGAATCAGCGTGTCATACGCAATGTCCTCGTCCGCAGGCAACGCGATGCCGTGCGCCACCGCGTCGAGCCCGCACAAGGCAAACCCGAACTGTGCGAACCGCCCGGCAAAGCCGAAGATCTCGAACGGGGCCCCGGAATAGCCGTGACCGTACACGACCACGGGGAACGGCGGCTTGTGGTCCGCAGTGGTCTTTGGAATCGAGCAGAGGAACGACACCCCCGACGGCCCGTGCACCGCAGTCCCTTTGCGAAGATCGATGCGGAACCACTCGTCGTCGTCTGCCGGATACATCGGCGTCGCAATGCCGTCCCCGTCCGCAAGGAAGTAAGGCGTCGTGTACCGCCCCAGCACGAAGTAGTCGACGTGCTGCGTGTCCAGCTTGAGCGCCTCGACCACCTCGGGTGCATAGTTGAGCACCATCCCGCCGATGGCCTCGAACAGCATGGCCAGATCCTCGGTACCCATGAAGAAGGGCTTCACCGGTGCCTTGCCCGCCTCGTCCGTTCCCACCGCGATCTTCGGCTCCAGGTCGGGGGGATACTCCGTTGCCAGCCCCGACAGCGGCCCGTGACCGTAAAGGCCCGCCCGAATGGCCTCCATCTCCGCCGTGACCGACTGGGTCGTGAACGACCAGGCAAAGGCCACGTCGTCGAGCGACAGGGAGGGAACCTCCACGGCAAGCGCATCGGCCAGGGGCTCCAGCTCCTTCTCCTGCTGCAGGTGGTGGATCGTCTTGAAGGGAGACCGCACCGGCGCCCCGTCCTCTCCCACCAGCCGCCGGGTCAACACCACTGCGTAGGTGGTCCGCTCACGCATGGGCACCACGGGCCAGAGCACCAGCGTCTCCGTTTCCTTCTCATAGAACGTGATGAGGTCGTCGATGGGCCGGTCCGGCCTCCCCAGCCACTCCTCGAAGTTGCCGGGGCCGATCGAGCCCACCGGCTTGCCGGACCAGGTGTTCGGATGGTCGAGCACGCCGTCGAAGTCGATGTCCTCGTACGGGTCCAGCTTCCCGTTCCCGTTGAGATCCTCCTCGTGCGTCTCGAACAGCAGGTTGGGCGAGTCGGCATGCTCGTCGAGGTCCCAGTACTGGAACGGCCACTCGCACCCCAACGGGTAGTTGCCGTTGCCCGCATCCAGAGCCACCAGCTCGCCGAACGAGTCGGAATCCCGGTCCACGTTGACCAGGTAGATGGCATCATCCGCGACGTCGAGGTTCTCCACGTGCCGCTTCCGGATGTTGTCGAGATCGAGCCTCGCATCGAACGATACCGTCACCGGCTGGAACGTCCCGAATCCGTCAAGCCCGTTGATCTTGGTGCGCAGCTCGGTCTCGAGCTTCGTCGTGGCCCGAAGCGAGATGTTCAGACGACGCCCCGTGGCACTGGTGGGGGCATGGACCGTGGCCGCGTTGTTCGGCAGAGGGATCTCGGGCAACGGCTTGGCATCGAGGTCGAATATCACCCGGGGTCCGGTTCCACCGACGCTCTCTCCCAGCCCGTCCGGAGGCGCATTGCAGGCCCCCGCCACGAGAACCACCCACGCAAACCAGACCGGCCATGCAACGGTTCCCCGCATGCGAGTCACCTCCCCCGGCACAGGTGGCCCTGGCCCGGGCATTCCTCCCCCGTGTGCAAAGGCCGGGGGATTGGTTCAACCTGCTTGAGGGTATCAGAAGCGGGTGGGTCCGTCCACGGAGCGAAGCAATTCCTCGACCTGTCCCCATTCGAGCCGCTGCGTGTGGTGCTTCCCCCGTCGCACGGCAGGGACCGGAGATGCAAGCGATGCCAGCACAGGACGCTCCTCGTCGAGCCGCACTCCACGAGCGCTCCCATCGACCGCGCCCGACTCCTCCTGCGCCAGGTCCGCGCGCCCGGCCCGAGCGGCGACCGAGGCCGCCCCCTGCTGCCACGTCTCCTCCAGCTCGTCGTCATCGCATTCATCGAGCAGCTCGACCGTGGTCCGGTTCCCGCTCACGAGCGCAAGCCCGAGGAAGAGCAGCGTCAGCGCCCCGGGCACGGCCATCTCCCAGTGCCATCCCAGCCGCATCACCCCGTAAAGACCCACAAGGCTCGACAGCAACGACAAGAGGCTGAAGAAGAGCTTCTGCAAGGCGACACCTCCTCCCCACTCACATCGGCCCCGAAACAGCCGACGGCACGGGTCCAGCGGGTACTCTAGCACGGGGCCCGGGCCCCGCAAGAAAGCCCGCTGATTGGAGATCGGCTGCGACGGCCGCCAGCGGATCGACGATTGGCTGCGACGGCCCCTCCCGCGTGGTCGGGGCTGGGTGCCGGTTCCTTCTTGGCTTGACTAGTCCCCGGCGTACCCACACAATCTGGGAGGTCGTTCGGCCCCCGGCCCGACGTGCTTCCGGGGCCACGCGACGCTTGCTTCGAGTGGAGGAATCATGCCCATCATCCTTGCCGCGCTCCTGTTCCTGTCCCAGCCCGTCGCTCCGGCCGGATTGGGTCGCTCTCTCCCGGATGACCCCAAGAAGGGGACCACGGAGGACCCGAAGAAAGACCCCGCCAAGGACACGAAGCAGGGCAAGGAAGAGGAGACGAAAAAGGAAAAGGAAAAGGGAAAGGACGCGAAGAAGGACTCCGGCAAGGGCTCGAAGACGGGGGCCAGAGGGAAGGAGGCCGCCAAGGGGAAGGAGGCCACCAAGGAAGAGGCTCGCAAGCCCGAGGCACCGATCTGGAAGCGGACCGATTCCCCCTACGGCAACTTCCTCGCTGCCACCCGCCAGATGCCTGACTTCACCCGGTTTCCCTCCGGCACGGAATCGATCTCGGTCACCGTGGCGGTCAACGAAGAGAAGGGACTCGTGTTCCTCGATTCGGTCCAGGCCAGGAAGGCCAAGGGCGGCTTCAAGGTCACGGGGGGAAACGCTGTGCCCGTGGGAGACAAGGATCTCGTCTCGAAGCTGGTTCTCGGCGGGGCCGATCGTTCCCCCGACCCGGAATCGACGGGCCGATTCAATGGCCTGTTGTCCATCGTACGCAAGGCCAGAAAGGTCGAGGGGCTGTCGGCCGCATTCCTCGAGGCAGCCAGTGCCAACAAGAAGGGCTACCGAATCAACGACGACGTGGCCGCGGACATGAAGGCCTGCGGGGACAAGCGCTACTTCGCTGCCCTCTCCACTGTGCCCGAGGTCACCTACCTGGGCCCCGACACCGTGGTCGTCGAGCTCGAGTACACCGTCCAGGATGCTTCCCGCTCGTTCAAGGTACGCCTGTCTGCGGCCCGTCTCCAGGAGGGGTGGAAGGTGGGCGGGCTTCGCGTCACCTGCTACTGAGGTCTGCCACTATCGGAGGCTTGTCACGCACCGGTCGGACGGGCTATACTCACTCGTGACAGAGCCCCGTTGCTGACGGAGGAGATTCCATGCGACGAAAGAACGGCTTCACGCTCATCGAGTTGATGGTCACCGTCGTGATCCTGGCGATCTTGTCCGTCGTGGCCGGGGTGGGGTACAACAAGTACATCCGCAAGGCCCGGACCACCGAGGCCATTACCTTCCTGGCCGACATCAAGATGAAGCAGGAGACGTACTACCAGACCTACGGGCAGTACGTGGACACGAGCAACTCGGAGGCCAGCCACGACGACTCGGACTTCTACCCCCCCGTGGTGGACGACGAGCTCCACAAATGGGAGATCTCCTGTCCGCAGGATTCCGGCTCCTACCCGGGCTGGTGTGCGCTGGGTTCCCGCCCCACGGATGGTGAGACCCGGTTCCAGTACGTGACCGTCGGCTGGGCGCCGGAAGATCCCGTGCCCTCCGAGATCTACGTCAAGGATCCGGACCGCCGCTGGTGGTACGCCGTGGCGCACGGCGACCTGGATGGCAACACGAAGAAGAGCACGTTCATCTTCACCTCCGAAGTGACCGAGGTCTACTTTTTCAACGAGAACGAGTAGCGCGTCCATCGAGCCCGTATGACCAACGAACACAACATCACTCCCGCCATGCGGCAGTACCTGGAGGCCAAGGCCCAGGTGCCCGATGCCGTGCTGCTGTTCCGGATGGGGGATTTCTACGAGCTGTTCTTCGAGGATGCGCTGGAAGCGGCCCCGATCATGGAGGTGGCCGTCACATCCCGTGACAAGTCGGCCGAAAACCCGGTCCCCATGTGCGGGGTTCCGTACCATGCGCTCAAGACCTACGTCTCCAAGCTGCTGGCAGCGGGCAAGAAGGTGGCGATCTGCGAGCAGATGGAGGATCCGTCCCAGGCCAAGGGGATCGTCCGGCGAGAAATCGTCCGGGTAGTGTCGCCCGGCGTCGTGCTCGACCTGGATGCTCTGGAGGCGGGTGCCAACAACTTCCTGGCGGCCGTGTTCCAGGGGCTGGAAGGGATCGGCTTTGCGTGCCTCGATGCATCGACAGGCTGCTTCCGGGCGTGCCGGGCGGATGATTTCTCCCACCTCCGAATCGAGCTGGCCCGCCTCGAGCCCCGGGAGATCGTCTATCCGGAACGGCTAGCCGGCCTGATGGAGAAGGTCGCTTCGGTGCTTCCGGCTGCGGCGTTGCGCCCTGCCCCCGACGTATGGTTCGAGCCACGTCAAGCCCGCACGGCACTGGAGGGACTGGCGGACGGAGCCGCCCTCGGCCTCGAGGTGCTGGCCGCTTCGGGGGCATTGGTCAGCTACTTGAAGTCGCTCCAGCGAGACGGCCGGCTCCAGCTCGAGCCGCTCGAGCTCTACGAGATCCGGAACTACCTGGTGCTCGACGAGACGGCCGTAACCGATCTCGAGCTGCTGCGAACGTACTCGGGCGACCGGCGGGGCAGCCTGCTGGCTCTCATGGACCGCACCAGCACCGCCATGGGGGCCCGCCTGCTGCGCCGCTGGCTCACCTATCCCCTGGTCGACCCCGAGGCCATCGACCGTCGACTCGACGCGGTCCAGGAGCTGGTCGAGCAGTCGATGTTGCGGGAGAACCTGGCCGAGACGCTCAAGCAGCTCTACGACGTGGAGCGGCTGGCCACCCGGGTGGTGACCCGCCAGGCCTCCCCTCGGGAGCTCCAGTCACTGGCAAGCTCCACCGCCCTGTTCGACCGACTGCAGCAGTTCCTGTCCCGATGTCGGAGCCCGGAGCTGGGACGGCTGTCCGCCTCCCTGCGCAAGCCGCCCGAGCCGCTCGAGATCGCGCTGAAATTCCTTCGTGATCCAGCCCCGCCCTTGTCCCGGGAAGGGGGTATCTTCGTCCCCGAGTACAACCCCGGGCTGGCCGAGCTGCTCGAGCTCACCCGGGGCGGACGGGAATGGCTCCTCAACTATGAGCAGAAGCTGCGGGCCGAATCGGGCATCCAGTCGCTCAAGGTCGGATTCAACAGGGTCTTCGGGTACTACATCGAGGTCACCCGGGCCAACCTCCACCTCGTGCCGCAGACCTTCATCCGGAAGCAGACGCTCGTCAATGCGGAGCGCTACTTCACGCCGGAGCTGAAGGAGTACGAGGAGAAGGTCCTCCATGCCCAGGACCAGGCCAATGCCCTCGAAGAGGAGTTGTTCCTCGACCTGCTCGACCAAGTCGCAGAGCATCGGGACACGATCCTGGCAGCAGCGGCTGCCGTCGCCGCGCTCGACGTGTTCACGTCATTTGCCCGGCTGGCCCATGCAAGCAGCTACTGTCGCCCGAAGGTGGACCGCTCCGACCTCCTCGATCTCAAGGAAAGCCGCCATCCCGTCGTCGAGAAGATGATGCCGGCATCCCGCTTCGTCCCCAACGACATCGTCCTCGACTCGGAGAAGCAGCAGCTCCTGGTCATCACCGGTCCCAACATGGCGGGCAAGTCGACCGTCATGCGCCAGGTGGCCCTGACCGTGATCATGGCGCAGATGGGCAGCTTCGTTCCCGCCCGGGAAGCCACCATCGGCCTGGTCGACCGCATCTTCACCCGGGTCGGTGCGACGGACAGCCTGGCCCGCGGCCTGTCCACGTTCATGGTGGAAATGAAAGAAGCGGCCGAGATCCTGAAGAAGGCCACCCGCCGCAGCCTGGTCATCCTGGACGAGGTGGGACGAGGGACCAGCACCTACGACGGCCTCTCCATCGCCTGGTCCATGGTCGAGTACCTCCACGACAACCTGCGCGCCCGCACCCTTTTCGCCACGCACTACCACGAGTTGACGCAGATGTCGGAGTACAAGAAGCGGGCCCGCAACTTCAACATCGCGGTCAAGGAGTTCAACGACGAGATCCTGTTCCTCCATCGGTTGGTCGAAGGGGGGACGAACCGCTCCTACGGCATCCAGGTGGCACGCCTCGCCGGGGTGCCGCTGCCCGTGATCGACAGGGCCAAAGAGATCCTCGCATCCATCGAGGACGGCACCGGCGACATCCGCATCGAGCGCCCTCGCCCCGCCCGCCGCAAGCGGCCGGACGGCCTTCAGCAACCCTCCCTGTTCGATGCCGTCCGCCGGCCCGCTGCAGACGGTGCCGAGCCCCCCCCGCCTGCTCCGACGGCAGACGACCGACTCGCCCGCACGCTCCGGGAGCTCACACTCGACACCATGTCTCCTATCGAGGCGTTCAACTTGTTGTATCGGCTGAAGAAGGAGTTGGAGGGGACGAAGTCGGAGTAGCTACCTTCCCCGGCGACCGCCCGACGGCCGGCCCGAGGGCGCTGCCGGGCGTGAGCCGGAGCTGAAGCCGGAGGGGCGACCACTGAAGCTGGGAGTCGACGGCCGGGAGGACGAGTAGGACTTGCGGGCCTGGGACTTGCCACGCCCCCCGCCGTTGCTCGAACCGCTGTATGCCGGCCGGCTCCCGCCCGAGGAGGAACGCCCGGACCACGCATTGCCCGAGCCGCTGCTCTTGCTCCTGCCGGACCAGGCATTGCCGCTGTTTCGAGGGCTTGAGTTGCCGCTGTTGCGAGGACTTGCGTTGCCCACGTGTCCGACGCTGCTGCTCTTGCTCTTGCCGGCCCAGGCGTTGCCACTGTTGCGAGGGCTCGGGTTGCCGCTGTTGCGGGGGTTCGAGTTACCCGAGTGCGCCTTGGCTGAACCGTAGTCTTTGCTGGTGCCGGTCCAGGTGTGCCCCGAATTTCCGGACGGACGGCCAGCGGAGTTGCCCCGGTCCTTCTTGTTGGAGCGGGGAGTGGGGGTGTTGCGGTGGCCGCCAGGCTGTCCCGGGTTCCTCTTGCCCGACGATGCGTTTCCCTTTCGTCCCTTCCTCTTGCCCGAGGCCGCATCCCCGCCCTTCTTCTTGCCGCGGGGGTCCCTCCCCGCGCCGGCGGGCTGCTTCCCGTCGGGACGACCCTTGTGGTTGCCGGCTTCCTGCCGACCATCGGGGTTGCCCTTACCGCGAGGGATGGCCGCGTCCTGGGAGTCCCGCTTCCCCTTCTTTCCCCGATCGGCGTGCGGACTCTGTCCTGCCTTCATCCCCTTGGGAGGCCCCTTGTGCTTGGTGGCCTGACTGCCATGGATGGAGGGGCCGGCAAACCGGGGCTTGGAGGAGAGCTTGCCCGGAAGCGGGCCGGCATGGTGTGCCGGCTGGTGCTTGGGGACCGGATGCCCCGCATAGTGCTTGTGGTGCCTGGCGTGGTGGTGAGAGTGACCCCACCGGTCCGGGTAGTAGGTCGACAGGACGATGCGACGGTGAGGGACGTAGGATGCCGGCCACGGCCCGTACCAGATGAACGCCCACGAGTCCCAGTAGTAATAGTCGGCCCACAGGACGGTCGGGGCGAAGAAGTGGGTGTGCGGGCCGCCGATGTAGCACACGTGGTGGTAGCCGTAGTAGTCGAGGGGATGCGGGTCGTAGTACCAGTAGACGGTCTCCGTGTACCCGTAGAGAAGCGGGTCGCCGACGTAGTAGTAGGCCCCGTCCTCGATGATGTAGAAGTCGAGCTCTTCCGGGTCGGGGGAGAAGGGGTGATAGTGCTCCCCTTCCTCACCGCACCAGTCGCCGTCGAAGTACCCTTCCTGCACGAGGGAATCCGGGAGCGGGTGCTGGCCGTAGTAGACGTAGTAGTCGTCTTCCTGCGCACTGGCCGGGGTTGCGCCGAGCGTACAGGTTGCGAGGAACGAGAGCGCCAGAAGGCCACGGATTGCTGCCATTTTCCACCTCCAGCCGGGAAATCCCGGAGTTGAAAGGCGGCCCAGAGACGCCCGGACCGGCACGGTATTTACGGAATGTGTGCCAGCCTGGTGCCGGTCGGTCGGGATGTGCCGTGGGTGCGGGGTGCGGATGGACCGTGGGTCCCCCAGGCGCACCGGCCCCCGAGGGGGGAAATATCGGCCCCCGATGCTTTTTGCTTGCCCTGGTCGGATGGATCGCATAGCCTACACTTCCCTGCCAGGCGGGGAAACGGAGGTGGGAATGGTCCATCCGACATTCTACGGCCGTCTCTTGCTTGTCGGAGCAGTGGTTGCAGGGCTGTTGTTCCCGGCCGCGACGCGAGCCGGGATTCCATCGGGCACCGAAGTAACACTGCCTATCCAACAGGTTCGTGAGACCGGGTACTACACGGGTGCATGGACGGTCGAGCGTGGGTGGGATCAGGAGGCCGAGCTGGAGTTCGCCCAGTGGGTCGAGACGATCGGCCGCGCCCGGGAAAAGAAGGTCTTCCGGATCGCCCGAGGGTTGAAAGACCCGAAGGTCAACCCGCTGTACACGCCGGAAGACAAGCGGCTGCGGCTCGAGACGGACTGCGCCACGCTGCCCTATGCCATGCGGGCCTACTTCGCGTGGAAGACCCGGCGTCCCTTCTCTTGGAACAGCAACAAGGGGCGACGGTACGCATCGAACAACCACCCGGAGCGATGGTCCGATTTCAGCCAGTTCAAGGATCCCGTGCGGCTCATCGTCCGGGCCATGGCGGATGTCAGCTCGGCCACGTTCCGCATGCACGCGAAGCTGGAGGGGACGGACACTTACCCGATCGACCCGACCCGGTTCAGCATTCTCCCGGGGGTCACCTACTATGATCCCAACGGCCACGTGCTGCTGGTGTACCGGGTGGATCCGGAGACGGGCAACGTCCACATGATGGATTCCCATCCGGACGGGACGCTGACACTCAAGGTGTTCGGGCCAAAGATCAAGGTCGGCACGGCCCGCTTCGGGGGCGGATTCCGAGCCTGGCGGCATTATCGTGTCGAGCTGCTCGACGAAGCAACGGGCAGCTTCCGGATCGTCCGGGACACGAATGCCGAGTGCCCCTGGTACAGCGATACCGCCCAGTATCGAGGGAAGTACCCGATCGGGGACCGCCTGCTGACCTTCCACGACTGGATCCGGTGGCGGGTCCGGTGGCGGGACGAAGGGGTCGCTGCAAAATAGTGTCGCTTTTTTTGACCCCGTCTCCAGGGTCGATACCATCAGACTCGCCACGGGCCCTTGACCTGTCATTCAGTTCCGCTTTAGTCTTACTTCTTGCCTAGCAAGAGGGGCCCAGGCCTTTCTTGGTGGCAAGGAGCGTTCATGCAAGGTCGTCTCGAGCATCCCCCCTCCGCCTCCTGGTCCGAGCGGTTGTACCGGCTCCGGAACTACCAGTCGAAAGACTTCTGGGCGATGATTTTCGCCCGCCCGCTGACCATCCTCCTTCTCTGGCCGGTGGCCGATGCCCGATGGTTGACCGCGGCCCGGATCACGTGGACGAGCCTGGCCTGCAAGCTGGTCGGGATGGCGGTCCTGCTCACATTTCCCGGGTGGGGAGGGGGAGTCCTCGGCGGGCTGTTGATCAACCTGGGGCTCGTCCTGGACAACATGGACGGGACCCTGTGCCGATACCGTGGAACGAGCACCTTCTCGGGCTACTACCTGGACAAGGCGGTGGACATCATCGGCATGGCGGGGATGTTTTCAGCCATCTCCTTGCGGGCCTGGTGGAAGGACGGGAACGTCCTCGACGTGTTCGGGCCGTTCCTCGGGTTTGCCGGATGCTCGGTGGCCGCATACTGCAAGTGGATCGCACACCGGGTCGAGACCGACTTCGACCTGATGGAGCACCGGGACCGGGGCACGCTGGCCGAGTTCGTGGCCCGACGGGTGGACCAGAATCCCAGCACTCCGCCACCGAACCGCACCTGGCGCGACTGGGTCGCATTCTTCGCAAGAGCGGTGCGCAGCATCCTCGACTTCAACGAGGTCGACATCTACTTCTTTCTGCTGGTGGCGCTGGTCGCCGGCCGGGAGTGGATCTTCACCCAGGTCATGTGCGCATTCTATGCGCTCGGGCTGATCGTGGGGCCTGCGGTGTTCTATGTGAAGCTGAGGAGGAGAGAGCCCCCCACCTAGCCTCCCCCAAGGGAGGAGATCGCAGCTTCCGAGGCGGTTCTGCCGAGGAGGAGGTCGCAGCTTCCGAGGCGGTTCTGCCGTGGGCACTGCGGCCGCCCCACGGCCTGCCCTGAGCGTGGTCGAAGGGTGGGGGCGGCGCGGCGAACGCCGCGGTGGGGGCACCTACTTCAGCAGCCGTTCCGCCACGAATCCCGAGTTCACAAGCAGCGTGCGCAGGTTGGGGACGCTCCGCACGATCCCGACGGCCCGACGCGGGGTCAGGTAGAACTTCCGATAGGCCTCCTGCCGGATCTCCCGGAAGCGGTCATCCGGAACCAGGCTGAGATTGACCGACGTGTCGTGGTAGCAGTCCGCGGTCCACGCGGGTGAGAGGCGGCCCGATCTCCTCGCCTCGCTCCAGAGTCGGCTCCCCGGGAACGGAGTCACGGTGAAGAACGAGGCGGTGTGGAGCGGGGAGCGGCAGGCGTAGTCCACGGTGGCCAGCATCTCCGCTTCCGTCTCGGTGGGGAATCCGAGCATGAAGTAGCCCACGGTGAATATGCCCACTTCGTCACAGACCCGGGCTGCCTCGAGCAGCCGCTCGAGGTCCATCCGTTTTCCCAGGTAGCGCTGGAGACGGATGCTGGCGGTCTCGGGGGACAGGGCGACATGGTGGGTACCGGCTTGACGGAGGAGCTCGATGTCGGAGCGGGTGAGCTGGTCCGCCCGCAGCCCGTTGGGGAACGCCAGGTCCGCTCCGGTCGGGGCTGCGATGAGTCCTTCGCAGATAGCCTCCATGCGGGCCCGGTCGGTGTTGAAGGCATCGTCGTGCAGCTCGAATTCGTCTGCGGCGTAGCGCCGGACGAGGTATTGCATCTCGTCGACCACGCTCTCGGGGCAGCGTGCCCGGAACCGGCGGCCGAACAGGTTGTGGCAGAAGGCGCACCCGTAGGGGCACCCTCTCGACGTGAAGACCGTCAGGGAGCGGCCGGCCCGGGATGTGCCGGCCCGGTTTCTCTGGAAGTAGGTATCGACCGGCAGGAGGTCCCACGCAGGCAGTGGGAGGGAATCGAGGTCTGCGATGGGGGCTCTGGGCGGCGTGAAGACGACTGGCGACGTGGGGTCCCCCACCCCGGAGGAAATTGCCAGGCCGTCTATCCGGGTCAGGTCGGCACGGTCGACGAGAGCCGGGACGAGCTCCCGGATGGTGGCCTCCCCTTCTCCGATGACCGCGGCAACGGCCCCGGTGCGGGCGATGGCATCGGCCGGATCGCCGGAAGCATGGGGTCCGCCCACGATGATCCGGGCATCGGGACAAAGGAAGCGGACGGTACGGGCAAGCAGGGGAAGGATGCGGACGAACGAGGAGAGCGTGCGGAATCCGACGACCTGCGGCTGGAGCTCCTGCAGGAGCGGGGTCAGGGATTCCAGGCCCAGCTTGCAGTCGTGGATTCTCACCTCGTGGCCATCCTGACGGAGGACGGCAGCCAGCGACAGGAGACCAACCGGCTGTGCGATGAACGGCGAGTTTGCCGGAATCCGGGTAGCGTCGACGAGCAGCACGCGAGCGCGGCGGGGGCTCGAAAAGGGAACCCGACGGACCATCAGCTCTCTCCCCCCGCCTGCCTGACCATCTGGAGGAAGTCGGTTTCGCTGATGATGCGAATGGCGGCGCCGGCCGCGACGTACTTCTCGGCCTTGACCATCTTGCTTCCCCGCGCACCCTGCCCGAAAAGGGGGCTGCCTTCGTCTCCGACCACGAGGAAGCTCAAGTCGGTGACGACGTCGTCGGGGGTCTCTCCGCCCAACGCCTTGACCTTGGCCTGGGCATCCTTGCGCTGGAGAGACTTCATCCTGCCGGTGAACACGAAGCTGAGCCCGGCAAAGGGGAGGCCGGACGAGGTCGCAGGGGCCGGCTCGGACAGCACGACGAACGGCCGAAGCGCCTCGATGGCAGGACGCGCCCGTCTCAGGCCGTGGATCACCTGGTGGGCGATACCGAACGCAACCCCTTCATGCTGCATGAGGTCGGCCTCGGTCAGCTCCAGCACGCGGTCGAGGGTGCAATACTCCCTCTCCAGCAGGGTCGAGATGTTGCGGGCCAGCTCCTCGATGCCGAGCGCCTGGAGGAACGTGCTCAGCGGCATGGTGCGGGCCTGCCTCACGTTCTCCACCAGCTTGCCCGCGAGCAGATCGCCCATGCGCTCCAGCGGGACCAGGGCCTGCGCCTCGAGTCGGAAGAAATCTTCCGGGTTGCGGAGCAGGCCGTTGTCGTAGAGGTTCTCGATGATCTTGCGGCCGAACCCGTCGACTCCGATGGTGGCAATGAAGTGCTCGAGCGCACCCAGGCGCGTGTCCCGGCAATCCTGCGGTGTCGAGCAGACCAGCAAGTCGTCACAGAGCTGGTAGGCAAGCTCGGTGGTCCGGGCAAGAAGCTCATCGGACCAGTCTCCATTCACGGCCCGGCAATCCAGTGCCAGCAGCGCTTCCAGGGCAGGAATCGAGGCGGCCAGGTGCTTCCAGGCCGAGTCGGCCCGACCGGCCTCGACCAGCTCTAGCAGGAGCGGCGAGGGGGCCGACTCGAAGCGGCTGTGGCGAACTGCCAGCAGGCGGATCTCCATCCGGTGGGACCGGACGCGGGAGAGCACCAGCTCGAACAGAAGGCGGCTGGCGGCCAGGTCGGGGGAGAAGACGAGCAGACCGAGCACGGCAGGTCGAGGGGGGCGCAAGGCCGGAAGTGAATTCAGGAATCGGGTCAGCTCCCGTCGGCGATCCGACTCGTTGCGGGCCCAGGTGAGCGCCTCCTTGAAGCGCAGGTCGCCGGAGCGACGGGCCGCGGAGTTGGCGGATTCGAGGAGGTTGAAGAGACCGTCCAGTGCGGTTGGATCGGTGCGGTTGGCGATGAGCACATCGAGCTGCGGGGCATCGCCGGAGCGCTGGAATCGGGCACCGGAGACGAAGAACTGGGGGGCGGCAAGCAGTGCGGGCGAGCCGCAGGAGGGGCAGCTCTCCGGCACGGGGAAGGGGGCCTCTCCGCCGCCGAGGTTCTCCTCGACCTTCGGGATCACGTCCCCGCGACGCTTCATCCGGACGGTATCTCCGACGTGGAGGTCGAGCTTGCGGAATTCCTTGATGTTGTGGAGGGTGCTTCGCGACACCCGGGCCCCGGACAGGAAGACCGGCTCGACCAGGGCAACCGGGGTGATGGTGGCGCTTCGGGCAACGCTCCACTCGACCTGCCGCAGCGTGGTCAGGCCGGTATCCCCCTGGAACTTGTAAGCGATGGCGAACCGCGGGTGGTGTGCGGTGAGGCCGAGTACCTCCTGGAGCGCCCCGTCGTCCAGCCGGATGACGATGCCGTCGGCATCGAAATCCCAGGAATCCCGATCGGCAAGTGCCTGGAGGTAGAGGTCGGGGACCTGGGCCGCTTCGACGAACCGGGTCTCGACCGGAACGAAGCCGAGCGAGCAAAGCTGCTTCTTCTTGAGCTCCTCGGTTTCAGGCACGCGGGCCTGCGGGCCGGTCACGATGAGGTCATAGGCCAGGAAGCTGAGGTCGAAGAGCTGCGCCCGGTTGCTCTCCTTCTGCTTGAGCGAGCCGGCAGTGAGGTTGCGGGCGTTGGGGAAGGTGGCCGCGTACTTGCTCCGGAATACGGAGCGCTTCATGTGGATTTCGCCCCGGACCTCGATGCGAGCCCCCTGGGGCGGCAGTTGCCAGGGGATCCCGGGGATGAGGCGTGCGTTGAGGGTGAAGTCCTCGCCGGCGACCCCGTCCCCGCGGGTTGCAGCGACTTCCAGGCGTCCGTCCTGAGCATAGCGGAGGGCGGCAGCGACCCCGTCGACCTTGGGGCTGACCGAGACTCTGAGCCTCTCCACCAGGGGCGGGATCTGGTCCTCCCGCTCGATGGGGGCGAACTGCTCCCGGATGGCGGACGGCAGACGCAAGTCGTTCTCGATTGCGGCCGTCTTGAGGGTCCTTCCTACCGTGGTCTTCAGCCAGGCGAACAGCTTCTCGTCGTCGTAGCACTTGTCGAGCGACAGCATGGGAGACGGGTGGACGACCCTGTCACGAAACGACTCCGCCTGGGGAGCCGTCCCGCCGATCCGAGTCAGGACCGGAGAATCGGGGCGGAGCTGCTGGAGTCGCCTTACGAGGAGGTCGAACTCTTCGTCCGAGATGACCGGGGCATGGAGCTGCCAGTACTGGTAGTCGTGGAACTCGACGGCTCGCTCGAGCTCCTCGGCGGTCATTTCTGCCAGCGGCTTGTCGACCATGGCGCGGCCTGCCCGGAGAGGGATGCGGGGCTCAGTCTTTGCGAGCGTTGACGCTGGTTTCGATGGCGCGGCCGAGGATCTTGGCGAGCGACTCGACGACGTTGGCATCGTTGGTGGTCCAGGTGCTTTCCTCACCGCGCTTGTTGATCATTTCGATGGCGCCGTAGGTGCGCTCGCCATGCTGGATCGGGACGCAGAGGATGGACTTGGTCTTGAAGCCGAACTCCTGGTCGAGCTTGCCATAGAAGTTCGGGTTCCGATCGACGCTGTTGACGATCAGCTTGACGCCGTTGACGACGGAGAACCCGACGATGCCCTTGCCGAGCGGGACCCTCACCCCGAGGATCTTGTTGCCGACGGGGCCGGAGGCTGCGACGATGACGAGATCCTTGAGTGCGGAGTTGATGTCCGAGTAGAAGATGGAGGCCGCCTCGGAGGTCACGTACTTGGCTGCCAGCTTGAGCACTTCGAGAGCGGACTCCGACTCGTTCTTCTCATGGAGCTGAGAGGTGGCCAGGAAGAGGTCGGACACGACGCCGTCGATAGTCTCTTCCGCCGTGTCGACGCCATCGTACCAGTCATCGAGGTCACCCCACTCGTCTCCCTTGGCCTTGCCGACCGCCTTGGGGGCCTCCTTGGCCTTGTCTGCGGGCTTCTTCTCGACCTTGGCGACTTCGACGCTGCCGAGCACGCCGGTTGCTTCCTCGGCGGCCTTCCGGGCAGCGGCTTCGAGCTTGGCCTTGGCAGCGGCCAGCTCGGCTTCGAGCCGTCGCTTCTCCTCCTCGAGGCGCCTGGCGGTTTCGTCCACGGCCGGGGCGGGGGCAGCGACAGGGGCCGCGACGGGGGCAGCAACGGCCGCCGGGACCTGGGCGGGAGCGGGGGCAGCCTGAGCGGCCGGGGCCGGCTCGTGCACCTTGGGGGGCACGACGGCCATGCGATTCTGGACCTCCTTGAGTCGAGCCTCGGTCTCCTTGTGGGCCTTCTCCGCGGCCTCGGCAAGGGAGCGGGATTCGGCGGCCCGCCGCTCGGCCTCCTTCTCGAACTCGGCATCACGGGCGGAATCGACCTTGGAGATGACGAAGACCCGTCGGCTGCCGGGGTCGGCCACGCGAATGGAGCCGTCGGGAGCGGTTTCGCAGACGATGTTGGCAAGGGCGTCGCCCTGCTCGCCGATCTGCTTGAGGCTCTCCTTGAGGGCAACGAGCCAGTTGGAGGCCTCGACCTTGAGAGTCAGGTCCGGCATATCGGAGCCCTTGCGGGCCGGGACGAACACGTTGAAATTGGCCATGGTGCGCTCCTCCTCAGGAATCGATCAGGGTCTGAACGGACAGGTGAACGGCCGGCGGTGCGAGAACACCGTCGGTCTGCGGGGACCTGGGGGTCTTGACGAACAGTGCGTACAGCACGAATGCCACGAGGGCAAGACCGAACACCAGCACGATCCAGGCGAACACACCGACGCCGCTGGGGGCGGAATGGGAGACCGTTCCCGGATCGGAATCCTCGGCGTCGTAGTCATCCTCTGCCGAAGGGGCAGGGGAAGGGGGTGCGCCGGGCAGAGCGAAGTCGGCCATGGCGGACTTGATGTCGATTCGGCCGGAGGTATCGGCCGGAGTGATCTTCGGGAGCACGGGCTGTCCGCCTTCCGACTTCCTGCGCTCGTAGCCCGGGCTTCCAAAGGGGGCCGATGCCCTGGGAGTCGGGGCGGCCTCCAGGCCAGCGGCCGGTGCCGGTGTGGCCGCGGCCGATGAGGGGGCCGGCGACGACGAGGGCTTGGAGGGGGCTGCCCCGGCTTCCTCGGCACCGCCATCGCCATCCAGCTCACCGGTGTACTCGGCCGATTCCTCGGTAAGCTCGCCGGTAAACTCGGCACTGACGTCGGCCCCAAGCAGGTCGGCAGGCTTCATTTCCCATGCGGACCCCTGTGCCGTCTGTTCTCCCCCTGAGCCGCCCTTCTTCTTCTTCTTGCGCTTGCGCTTCTTCTTTCCGCCGGATTCTTCCTGAGATTCGGACATCTGGACCCCCCGTGGTGTGACCGCTGCTCCGAGGGACTCGGTGCTCTCCGGTGCACTGGCAATGGGTTCCGGCTGCGCCTCCGTCTGCGCTGCCGAGCTCTGCTCCGAGGCCGGCGAGGCGAGGATCTCGTCCTCTGGCACCGGCCGAGCCTTGACGGTCGGGTGCCCGAAGGTACCGCCGACCTGTGGTTGCACTCTGGACGCAATGACCGGGAAGGGTGTCTCGGTGATCTCCTCCAGGGCAGCAAACAGCGCCAGGGCCGTTCCGGCGTTGGCGGGACGACGCTCAGGGCGCTTCTCGAGCATCATCGTGAGGAGATGCCGGATTCCGCCGTACGAGGTGCCGTCGACCTTGAGCCGGTCGATGGGAGGCGGCTCGTAGATGTGCTTCATGCCGAGCCCGATGGGGGTTTCGGCGCTGAACGGGGGGAAGCCCGCCAGCATTTCGAAGAAGACGACCCCCAGGGAATACACGTCGGAGGCCGGGCTCACCTGCCAGCCGAGAGCCTGCTCCGGCGAGATGTAGAGCGGTGTTCCGAAGATGAAGCCGTCCCGGGAGAGCGTATCTCCTACGGTATCCTCGTGCAGGAACTTGGCGATGCCGAAATCGAGCACTTTGACGAAGTCGTCTCCCCCCTGATCGAGGATGAAGATGTTGTCCGGCTTGAGGTCACGATGCACGATGCCGAGACGGTGCGCTTCGGCAAGGGCCTCGAGCGTCTGGATGACGATGCTTGCCGCACGCTTCGGGGAGAGGGGGGCTTCCTTCTCGATGAGGGTGGACAGGGGGGTCCCGTCCAGGAACTCCATGGCGATGAGCAGGTAGCCTTCCACCGTGCGGCCGAACTCGAACAGCTTGATCGAGTGCGGGTTGGTGAGGCGGGCCGAGACAGCAACTTCCTTTTCGAAACGGATCACGCTCTCCGGAGAATCGGCCGAGATCTTGAGGATCTTGAGGGCCACCAGCTCGTTGTTCTCGACGTTGACGGCCTTGTACACGTGTCCGGAGCCCCCTTTTCCGATGAGCTCCAGGACCCGGTAGCGGTCATTGATGACTTGCCCCAGGATCTTGTTGGTGTCGACCATTGTCCATCCGGGCGAACCGTGCTACCGGCGCGCCATTATCGGTTGCCAAATACTTTAGTGCATGACGGGGGGAGGGTCAACAGTTAAAGGGGCTCGGGGCTGGGGGCTCGGGGAAGAACCGGATGAGGGGGGGCTACCTGGGCAAGGGGCGGGTGCGTTCGACCCGGCGGAGCAGGACCTCGAGCTCCCCGTGCGACGGGGGAGGCGCATCGCTCCAGCGAGCCTGCTCGAGGAGGACGACGAGATGGGCGAGGTCGGCGGCAGCGGGGAAGCCGGAAGCCACACCGGCACGAGCGAGGGCGGGGAGGGTCGTTCCGGGGGTGACGGGAAACCCCTTCCTGCGAAGGACGTTGCGAAGCCGTTCCGCCAGCTTGTCGAGGCGGGAAAGCCGGCTGCGGTTCCTCCCTCTCAGCCTCCGAACGAGTGGGACCAGGAGGACCGCAAGCACGAGCGCTGCGGTGACACCGAGGAACGTCGGGGAGCGGAAGCTGTTGCCGATCTTCTTCATCTCGGCCCGCATCTGGGAGATCGAGAGGTCGGGGGCGAGGTGGACCTGGTTCTGCTGCGATGCAAACAGGTTGTAGGCCGCAGTGTAGACCGCCAGCTGCTTCTCCAGGTCGTACTCGACGACCCACTTGTACCAGCGGAGGCGCAGCGCGTCGACCCAGAGCTCGAGCACCGCGACGAACCCGGAATCCTGGGGCGGGGTTTCCGCTGCCGGGGTCGGGTCGAAGGTGAGCCAGCCGTAGCGTGGGAACCAGGCCTCGACCCAGGTGTGGGCCTTCCCTTCGGTGACGGCGTAGAAGTCGCCGAACTCGTTGTACGTGGCACCGAGGAAGCCGTTGACCGGGCGGGAGGGGACGCCGAGGCTGCGGAGCATGAGCACCATGGCGGTGGCGAAGTATTCGCAGTGCCCTTTGCGGCGTTCGAAGAGGAACGTTGCGATGGGGTCTGCAGTCTCCCCGGCTCCCTCGGTGGTATAGCCGTAGGCCTTCTGGAGGTGGTCGACCAGGGCGACGGCCATGTCGTACGGGTTTCCGGCACCGCCAGCGACATCCGCCGCAAGCTCGGCAATCCGCGGATCGAGCGATTCGGGAAGTTGCAGGTAGCGGCGCCTCAATGCGCGGGGGTAGTCCATGGGGAGACTTTGGAGATCCTCGACCGAGGCACGAAGGACGCCGGCCTTGGCCGTGTAAGAGAAGCTGGTTCCCGAAGGACCGGCGATGGTGAGGTCTTCTGCATCGTCCTGCTCGAAGGTGCGCGAGGTGCCTCGGAAGCGGTCGAACCGCGTCGCCAGGTGGCGGACGGCGATGGGGCGGACCGGCATGAAGAGGACCTTGTTCTCCGACTCGAGAGGCTCGAGATAGATGTCGATCTCGGCCTCGTGGTAGTCCGCGGGCCTGAGCCGGGGGGTGGCCTCGACCTCGAAGTAGCTGTCGAGGCCGGGGCGCAGTGGCCGGGGGCTGCTCTGCCGACGGCTCCAGGAGCGGCCGTCGTATGTCTCGAACGAGATCCCCCGGAACCTCAACATGGAGACCGGAGGAAGGTAGTCCCTCCCCTCGCCGAACTCGACACGCATGACGATTCGGGTCGAATCGGCCAGGTTACCGAAATGGCCCAGCTCGATCGTGTCGGAGAAGCCGGTGATCGGGTTGGAGCGTCGGGTCTGGGCGGAGAAGAAGCCGAGCCCGAGCCGGGGGAACAGGAGGAAGATGAACATGGACGACGCCAGCAGCACCAGGGCGAGAGCAGAGGAACCGAGCAGGAACCGGCCCGACACGAAGCGGGAGGCCTTCCACTCCATGCCCGAGCCGCCGGCCGCCTCCTCGACCCGCTGGAGCAGGTGTGTGTAGGTCAGCGCCCAGGTCAGCAGCACGCTGTAGGCAACAAAGTACAGGGCAAACGCCGGGTCCGGGTTCGTTACGGCCGCGGCCACCATCAGCAGAAAGCTGAGCGCTATGAGCTGGAACTGCTGCCTCGAGCTCTGTTGCTGGAGGGTTCGAGCAACGGTGGCCAGCAGACCGAAGGTGATGCTGTTGACGAGCCATTCGCCGTTCTGCAGGGAGAGCAGCACCATGCCGAAGAACCCGACGAAGAGGAGGGCGGTGAGCAGGACGGTGTAGACCCTGGGCCAGGGGCGGCCGGAGGTGAACCAGCCGGCCACGAGGCCTGCGGCCACGACCCCCCAGACGGGCCAGGGCAGCTCTCCCGACTGGAGGATGGGGAGGCTGGCCACGACGACGAGGAGCATCCCGAGGAGGCGGACGGAGAGACGCAGCGTCATGGCATCCCTCCGGAAAGAACCTTGCCGTCGGCACGGACCTCGAGGGAGTCGAGGTCCACGTCGACGACGACTTCTCGGCCGTGGAGCATGGAGGGCCTGGGGACCGAGGCCGTGGACGAGAGATCGAGCAGGGCCAGAGCGGTCAGCGCCTGTTTGAGCATGGCGGGGCCCGCCCCGGGGTGGAGGCCTGCTCCCGGACAGACGAGGCCGACCTCGAACCCCGCCTCGATGAGACGGCGGACCAGGGATGCGGCGAGCTCCACGGCCTCTTCACGGCGTTCGTCCCGGGCTTTGTCAGGCGCCTTGTCCGGCGTTGCCACCGGGGCAGTCGGGGCCGACGAGGCCAGGCGGACATGGAGCCTGCGGGCCGTCAGCGCCTCGTACTCCCGGACCGAGAAGCGGCCGGTGCGGGCATACTGCTTCCAGTGTACGTCGCGCCAGTCGTCACCGGCCTGCATGGGGCGCACGGCAAAGAACTCCTGGCCGCGTCCGACGCGGTTTGCATGCTCTTCGAACCCGGCCGACAGGGCGAACACCAGGTGGGAGACTTCCCGATCGGCCCGGGGCAGCACGGTCACCGGGTGCTCCATCTGGAACTGGCGGCTCTTGCGGAAAAAGGAGAAGGGGTAGCCGGTGCCAAGGGAGAGCCCGACGAGCCGGTATCTCCCCCGGCGGGGAAAGAGGACCCGGGAGAAGAGCCGGTCCGACGCCCCGGCCTGGAGCTTGAGGACGGTCCCCCGGACCTGCCGGACCTCCACGTCCGGTGGGAGCAGCACTTCACTGTCCAGGGAAAGCGAGCTCAATCGACGCTTCGAGTTGCGGATGCGGACCGGAAAGAGCGTCTCGGTGCCGGCTACAGCAAGGTCGGGGAAATCGGCAACCCAGTCGACCTTCTGGACGGAGAACTCGGACAGGATGCCGCTGGCGGTGATCAGCGACAGCAGCATTCCGAGCAACAGGTAGAGCAGGTTGCTGCCGGTGTTGACAGCGGCAAATCCCATGCCGAGGGTGATGACGACCAGAAAGCGGCCCTCGTTGGTGAACGACAGCTTCCTGGGGAAGAACCTGGACTGCATCATCCGGTCGAACCAGGAGCGCTTGGGGCGGTCGCTGAACCGGAGGAAGAACAGGAGGTTGAGGAGCAGCATGATCCCGAAGCCCACCTTGATCGAGTGGAACCTGGGAAAGCGGATCATGAGCCAGCCGAGCGTCAGCGTGAACATGAGCATGACCGTGCCGCCAAAGGAGAAGCGGAACCCCTTGGGGCGCAGTCGTTGCCACAAGCCGGCCGGCCGGTCGGTTGCCATCACGGGACCTGGATCGACTCGAGCATCTCCTCGACCCGGGCGAAGGCCGCGGCCCTTCCGCCGGCCAGGTGCCCGGCATTCTTGACCACCAGGCGGTGGGAGAGGACGAACGGGGCGACCCACCGGATGTCGTCGGGGGTCACGAAGTTGCGTCCGCGCAGGTGAGCCGCTGCCCTGGAGGCCTTGAGGAGCTGGATTCCGGCTCTCGGGCTTGCGCCGAGCTCGAATCGGTCGGTCTCCCGGCTGCCGGCGAGAATTTTCTGGATGTAGGCTCCCAGCTCCGGGCGGGCGTGGACCGAGCGGACCTGCTGGCGGATGCGGGCGAGCCCGTCCCGGTCGAGCATGGGACGGACGAGGTGCATCTGCTCTTCGTCGTTGAGGCCGAGGATGACCTGGCTTTCCACCGCGGGGTCGGGGTAGCCGATGGAGAGGGAGAGGAGGAAGCGATCGAGCTGGGACTCGGGCAGGGGGTAGGTGCCGTGCAGCTCCTTGGGGTTTTGAGTGGCAATCACGAAGAAGGGGTCATCGAGGCGGCGGGTCTCGCCGTCGACCGAGACCTGGCGCTCGTTCATGGCTTCGAGCAGAGCGCTCTGGGTGCGGGGGGAAGTCCGGTTGATCTCGTCGGCCAGGACGACATTGGCGAATACGGGCCCCGGGCGGAACTGGAACTGGCCGGAGGCCGGGTGGAAGATGTTGGTTCCGATGACGTCGGAGGGGAGCATGTCCGAGGTGAACTGGATGCGGCCGAAGCGGCAGTCGAGCGCCCTGGCGAGGGTGCGGGCAAGTGTGGTCTTGCCAACACCGGGGACATCCTCGAGCAGGAGGTGACCGCCGGCCAGGAGGGTGACCACGGCCAGCTCCACGACCTCCCGCTTGCCGGTGAAGACCTTCTCGATCTCGACCACAAGCTGAGTGGCTTTTCCCTCGGTTTCCGAGGCCGTCGCCGGCGCTGTGACTCTGTCCTTGCCCCCCGTGTCCTGCATGACTCCTCCCCGGCGTACGCACGCGTTGACATCAAACCGAGGCAAATGTAGACTCATCCTGGCTTTCGGGCAAGTGAGAAAGGCTCGGAGAGGATGTCATGAAAACACTGCGCTCCGCCGTGTCCGCCGTTGCTGTTATGGTCCTGCTGACTGCCTGCGGGCAGACTCCGGTCCAGGTCGTGAGGGACTTGCCGGACGTCCAGCCGGAGCAGTCCGTGCTGCCCGACGATGTCCCGGTGAATCTCCCGGACGCGGGGGAGGAGCAGTGGGTTCCGGAAGTGGTCACCAAGCCGGAGACAGCGGGCGATGCGCTCGAGGTGGAGGATTTCGGGTTCGACCAGGGACAGGTCGAGCCGGGCGGTTTCGGCTGGCCCTGTGAGGTCAATGGCGACTGCCTCTCCGGGTACTGTGTCGAGACGTGGGAGGGAAAGGTGTGCTCCACGGATTGTGTGGAGGAGTGCCCCGAGGACGGCTGGACGTGCTCGCTGATCCAGAATACCTGCCCCGACTGCCAGTACATCTGCGTGCCTCGCTTCGTCCACCTGTGCCAGCCGTGCAAGACCAACAACGACTGCGGCGGCGACCTGGTGGAGACGGGGGACCGCTGCGTGGACTATGGTCCTTTCGGCAAGTTCTGCGGCGGCGAATGCAAGTGGGACGGCGATTGCCCCAAGAGCTACATCTGCCAGGACTTCGACATCGGTGGAGAGGTCATCGGCCAGTGCATGCCGGAGAGCGGCGTCTGCTCCTGCTCGGAGCTGTCGGTCAAGAAGGGGCGGACCACGGTCTGCTACGTGCAGAACGAGTATGGGACCTGCCTCGGCGAGAAGATGTGCACCCCGTCCGGCCTCACGGAATGCGACGCCGTTGCCCCCAAGCCGGAGGAGTGCAACGGGACGGATGACGACTGCGACGAGCTCATCGACGAAGACATCCCCAAGGTGGATTGCGAAGTGGCCAATGCGTACGGCGTGTGCCGGGGCAGCTTCCTCTGCCAGGACGGAAACCAGATCTGCGATGCTCCCCAGGCCAAGCAGGAGGTCTGCAACGGCATGGATGACGACTGCGACGGGGACAACGACGAGGACTTCAAGGACTCCAACGGCGACGGAGTCGCAGACTGCCAGAGCGAGGACGATGACGGAGACAACCTGGCCGACTGGGAGGACAACTGCCCGCTCCACTACAACCCGGACCAGAAGGACTTCGACTCGGATGCGATGGGCGATCTCTGCGACCCGGACGACGACAACGACATGGTCAAGGATCTGGAGGACTGCGAGCCGTTCAACTCCAAGGTCTACCCGGGAGCGGTGGAGCAGTGCGACGGCCAGGACAATGACTGCGACGGAAAGCTGGACGAGGGCTATCCGGACTTCGATCTGGATGGACAGATGGACTGCGTGGACGTCGACGACGACAACGACGGCGTGGACGACGAGTTCGACAACTGCTCGTTCCTGTTCAACCCGGACCAGGCCAACACGGACGGATTCCCGGACGGGGGCGACGAGTGCGACCCGGATGACGACAACGACGGTATCCTGGATACCAAGGACAACTGCCCGCAGGACTACAACCCGCTCCAGACCGATACCAACAAGGATGGGATCGGAGACAACTGCCAGGGTGACAAGGACGGTGACGGGATCGAGGACGATGCCGACAACTGCCCGCTGATCTTCAACCCGCCGCAGCTCGACTCGGACGGCGACGGGTCCGGCAACGCGTGCGACGACGACGACGATGCGGACGGCGAAATCGACGCCACGGATTGCGCTCCCACCGACCCGACGGTGAACCACTATGCCACCGAGCTGTGCGACGGCGTGGACAACAACTGCAACTCGCAGGTGGATGAGACCGGCACGCTGGGGTGCAAGGACTACTACCTCGACCAGGACGGCGACGACTGGGGAGGCGGTGCCAGCAAGTGCCAATGCGGTCCGGCCGGCGTCTACACGGCGGAGGACTTCGGCGACTGCGATGATACGGACCCGACGGTGAACCCGGGCCAGAAAGAGGACTGCGGTACCACCAAGGACGAGAACTGCAACGGGTCCCCGAACGACCAGGACGGGCTCAACTGCTCCCAGTTCTACGAGGACCTCGACGGGGACGGCTTCGGCAACAACAAGTCCAAGTGCATGTGCCACAGCGTCGGCAAGTACAGTGCGGCGGTCCCGGGCGACTGCGACGACGCCAACATCCTGATCAACCCCGGCATCAACGAGATCTGCGGCAACTTCATCGACGACGACTGCGACGGCAACCAGAACGACCCCGGTGCCCAGGGATGCACTGCGTACTACTTCGATGCGGACAAGGACGGCTTCGGAGTCACCGAGGACATGCAGTGCGTGTGCACGCCGTACGGCAATTACACGGCCAAGCTGTCGGGCGACTGCAACGACAGCGCATGGGGGTCGAACCCGAAGGCGTTCGAGGTTTGCGGCGACGGCCTCGACAACGACTGCGACGGCAGTCAGAACGACCAGGATGCCATCGGGTGCAGCTACTTCTATGCCGACGCCGACGGTGACGGGTATGGGAACCCGGGGGACTCGAAGTGCCTGTGCAATGGCTTCGGGAAGTACAAGACCCAGCTCCTGGCAGACTGCAACGATCTCATCCCCACGATCAACCCGGGGGCCAAGGAGATCTGCAACAACGCGGACGATAACTGCAACGGCATGCTCGACGAAGGGAGCAACCAGGAGCTATGCGCTCAGTCCCAGGGAATGCCGCAGGTCGAGTCGGTCATCTGCGTGCAGGGCAAGTGCATCGCCTCGGGCTGCAAGACCGGGTGGCACGACGTGAACCAGGATGCCAGCGACGGATGCGAATGCGCCGACGACCCGCTCGAACAGGAGAACATGGGATGCTCGGTCGCCTACGAGGTCGGCAGCTTCCCGGACAACGGCAGCAGCAAGACCTTCTCGAGCAACGATCCCAACGGCAGCGGCGACTGGTTCCGCTTCTTCGGGAAGGACAACCCGGAAGCCAACACCGACTCCTTCCACGTGCGGGTGAAGTTCAACAAGAACCCGGGCAGCGCCTACCTGTTCGACCTCTATTGGGGCGGGTGCGGGGCAGCCAACCAGATCTGCGGCGAAACCACGGACGCCGAGTGGTACACCGACTTCTCGAATCCTGCCGCCACCCAGGTGTGGCCGGATATCCCGGGGCCGGGAGCCATGGGAGGCGGCGAGGCCCCCTGCCGGCCGGACTCGAACCACGAGCTGACCCCGGACAATGATGCGGACGATACCGATGCCACCATGCACCGGTGCAAGGACAATTCCCAGCAGTTCTTCATCCGGGTCTTCCTGGCCCCGGGCAAGAAGCCGACCTGCGAGAACTACGAGATCGAAGTGAGCAACGGGCTGTACTAGCTCGGCGGCCGGGATGGGGCCGGGCAAACAGAACTGAACCTACCTCCCGAACCAGGCGGGCATCGAGGCCTTGCCGTGCGTGGTGATGGCGCGTGTGGCGCCGGTGTTGACGTCGACCACGACGAGGTTGGTCTTCCCGGCGGAATCGAGAGTGGCCACGATCTCCGTGCCGGCCAGCGACCAGTCCAGGTGAGTGGGTGAAAGCCCGGTGATCTTGCCCGGCGTGGCATCGACGATCTGGAGCTCACCGGCCGGGTCGGCTCCGAGGAGGAGCAGCCTGTCGGCCTGGAGAGTGGCCAGGAACCTCATGGGAGAGATGGAGACGAAAGCCCCCGCTGCCTGGCCGGCAAACGGGAACTCGTGAATTGCCTCCGGCTTGTCGGTCAGGGTGTAGAGGAAGCAGGACTCGGGGGCCGACTTGAAGGCCACGAGGGCCAGGGCCTCATCGGGGAAGGGGGCAAACGTGGTGATCGAATCGTCCTCCTTGGCCAGGAAGGAGGTGCTCTCGCCCGTCTTCGGGTCGATTGCGATCAGGGCGTCCACGGCCTCTGACGTGAATGCGAAGACCCGGCTGGAATCGTGCTGCCAGAACAGCGGGCCCACCTGGTAGTCGGCCTCGATAGACCCGAGGATCGTGCCGAGCTCCACGGTTTTTCCAGCCTCGGCCTCGTAGGGGGCCAGCCCCTTGACCTGCATGCCGTTGACCTTGCCGCGCAGCACGACGGTCCCCTTGCCGGGAGGCAGCTTGACCTGGAACTCGCCGCCCGTCCCGGTCTTGGCGAATTCGCCAGCCCCGGGGAACGCCACGGAGGCCTCGGCCACGGGAGCGGCGATGGAGCCCTGGCCGTACTTGAAGAAGCCAGTCGCCGTGACGGACAGGTCCGCGGCGGGGAGCACTCGGGCAGCCTCGACGCCCGGAGTGAGCGCATGGCAGACAGAGCCGTCCACGGCCACGACGAACACGTTGCGCTTCCTGTCATTGAACTCGGCCCTGAAGTTGGACACGAACGCAACGTGCTTGCGATCGGGCGACCAGGCCGGATGAGCGACCTCGACGTCCGGGGACTCGAACCGGGTGAGGGGCACCGTCTGCTTGCCGTCGGGGCTGACCAGGACGAGGTCGCTGCCCCCCCCTTCGCCTGCCTTGACGTAGACCAGGAAGTCGTTCTGCTTCATCTCCCGGCCGAGGGTGGTCGGGAATTCGGCCGGCGCCTCGCCGGCCCCCAGGATGCACTCGAACTGGGAGGGGAGCGTTCCGGCATCGGTATCGTCGGCGGGCTGCACGTCGGCGACGGGCAAGGGTTGGGTGGTGACTTCGGGGCAGACGAGGTCGGTGGTTTCGCCGGAGCAGGAGATGAGTGCGAGGGCGGCGGGGAAGACATAGGACAAATAGGACAAATAGGACGAATAGGACGAATAGGACCGCCGCTTGGGAGAGGCCGCTGGGGCCACGGTGGTGCCGGTGCGAGAGGGGAAGACCGCTGGGGCCACGGTGGTGCCGGTGCGAGAGGGGAAGACCGCTGGTGCCACGGTGGTGCCCGTGCGCCGGAGCCTGGGGGCGGCCAGCAGGGCCAGTGCGCCGATCAGGAGCACAGCCATGGCACCGGTGCCGGCCCCGCTTCCGGTTGCGCCACCGGTTCCGCCCAGCCCCGCCATGGTGCACCCCGTGCTGCGGGTCACCTTCTCGCAGCCCAGATCGTCGCTTCCGACGTTGATTCCGTGGCTGTCTCCGCCGCCGGGCCAGGAGTTGCCACCGATGGTCACTTCCTCACCGAACTGGCCGAAGATGCCGGCCCAGGGGCCAGCATCCTCGCCGGTGGCGGCATCGCTGCCGACGGGGGCATCGCCCTGCTGGATCACGTCCGGCTCGGCCTCGGGCGGAGTCCAGGCGGTGCCGTCGTCATAGCCCAGGATCCGGCCGAACGTGCCCACGACCCAGCCCCAGTGGGGACCGGCGAAGTCGATGTCCAGATAGCCGCCCTGTCCTTCACCCTCCGGGTCGAAGTCCCACGAAGTGCCCCCGTCCATCGTGTGCAGGATCACCGCCTTGTTGCCCATGTTGTCGATCTCGGAATCGGGATAGGCGATGCACCCGGCGGCCCAGCCTTCCAGTGGGGAAACCATGGCGATGCGGGAGAGGTGCACCCACTCCATGCCGGCATCTGCGGGGGGAAGGTCGATGTCCTTCCAGGTCTTGCCGCCGTCGGTGGTGCGCTTGAAGTAGAACGGCTTTGCGTTCGAGCTGGCGACGGCCAGGCCGATGTTGTCATTGAGGAAAGTGATGTGGCGGAAGTAGTCGGGGGCCCCGATGAGCAACGGGGCGAAGCTTTTCCCCCCGTCGGTGGAGTACATCACCGTGCCCTGTGACTTGTAGTCATAGCCGACCACCTTCTCCTCGCCGCTCATGGGGTCGGTCTCGGTGATCTCGTCGGCCTTGCCGCCTGCGATCCAGCCCTTCTGGGAAGAGACGAACCAGACCGAGTTGATCTCGAGGTCCGGGACTGGCGTAGTCACTTCCCAGTTGAGGCTGTTGGGGGTCCAGTACACCTTGTCGCCGCCGACGGCCCAGACGTGGACCGGGTCGAGGGCGAAGATCCGGGACAGGGAGATGAAGTCGAACATTCCTCCCCCGCCGGGCAGCTTGACCTCGGCATAGGAGCTGCCGCCGTTTTCGGACTTGAACATGCCCAGCCCTCCACCATAGACGAACTTGGTGTCGGGCATGTCGAGCGTGATCATGAACGCAAAGTCGCTGGGGGCGGCGGTGGTCTGCCAGGTCTTGCCGTCCTTGGTGTAGTACAGCGCGGGCTTGGCCTGGCCCTGCTGGGAATTCTGGCCAAAGGCCACGGCGTTCTCGCCGGACCCGGCTGCAACGGCGACGGTGGTATTGCCGCTGCCGAACAGCTCGAACTGCTGCGTCCAGGCTGCCTGAGCCATTGCGGGGAGAAGAAGGGTTGCGACCAGCGCTGCTGCGGTCCATCCGTGTCTTGGCATGTGGTCCTCGCGTGTCCCCGGCCAGGGGTGGAGAAGGTGCCGGTGGAACAGGGGCATTCTGCCGCGAGAAGGCACGCAAATCAAGGGTCGCACGGCCGCACGCACCCGAAACTCCTTGATTAGTCAATCCTGCTTTGGTTTAATCCGTGGCGGATTGGAGGGGGCATCATGACTCATCGGCTAGGCTTCCTGGCGGTGCTGGCTCTCGTGGGGATGGTCGTGTCGGCTTGCGGAGGCGACACGGTCAAGATCGACGGCGGGGAACAGGACGGTTTCTCGTTCGGCGGCACCTGCGACGGGAAGGAGTGCGGGACGGACGGTGCGGGGAATTCGTGCGGCACCTGTGCGGCCGGGCTGTACTGCGTTGCCGGGAAATGCACCGATCTGGACGATCCGACCGACGCCACCGAAGACCCGGCGGACGGAGGGGGCGACGTGGTCGATGACGAGGGACCGAGCCACCCGCAGGGGGAAGGCTACGTGCTTCCTCCCATCGACGACCCGAACGCAGACTCGGATGGGGATGGCGTCAAGGACGGCGAGGACAACTGCCCGTTTGACAAGAACCCGTCCCAGATGAACTCGGACGATGACGAGGGTGGCGACGTCTGCGACCCGGACGACGACAACGACTCAGAAAAGGACGACACGGACTGCGATCCCAAGAACCCGTGGGTCAACCATTTCATGGGCGAGCTGTGCGACGGAATGGACAACGACTGCAACGGCAACGTGGACGACCCCGGTGCCGAGGGATGCATCCCGTACTACAAGGACAACGACGGCGACGGCTTCGGCGTGTTCGAGACCAAGCAGTGTCAGTGCGACAACATCGGCCCCGGATACTCGGTCAAGTTCGGCGACTGCAACGACCAGGATCCGAACCTGGGGCCCGGTGCTCCGGAGATCTGCGACGATGCCGACAATGACTGCGACGGTGCGCTGGACGAGGGGTGCGACGAGGACGGCGACGACTGGTGCAACATCAACCTCCCGGTCGTAGGCTTCCCGGCCACCTGCCCCTTCGGCCCCGGCGACTGCTACGACGGTGCCGGCGAGGTGAACCCCGGCCAGCTCGAAACCGGCGGTGACGGCCTGGACAACAACTGCAACGGCACGGTCGACGAGGCGGTCAAGTGTCCGGGGCAATGCACGGGGCACTCGGTGGACGCTTACCTGTGTGCACTGGAGATGTGCTTTGGCCCGGCCATCATTTCGGCCCAGTTCTCCTCGCCGACCGGCGACAGCATCGACTCCGCCTGGGAGGCCGTCTCCCACTTCGGTAGCGGCGGAAACGACCTCAAGCCGTGGGGAGGGGACAGCTACGCGCTGCTGGCCTCAGGGCCTTGCACGGGCACCTCCCACAGCACCGACCTGCCCGGGGGCAGCTCGACGAGCGACCCGTATGCCAAGGACGGCTACCAGACGTTCGACAACGTGGAGTTCAAGGTGGTGCTCAAGGCCCCGGCCAACGCGCTGGGATTCGCCATCGACTACATCTTCTTCTCCGAGGAATACGAGGAATACATCGGCACGTCGTTCAACGACAAGTTCTACATGTTCCTGACTGCCCCCCAGACCACGGGCGGCCAGAAGGTGGTGATCAACTCGACCGCGTGCAGCAACCCGAATGCCTACTACGACTTCATCGACCAGGGGCAGAAGAAGTGCTACATCGCCATCAACACGGCGTTCTCGGAGCCGTGCTCGAACCCCAAGACGAACATCTCCGGAACGGGCTACGAGTGCGGCCCTGCCGACTCGGCGCACGGCTCGTCCACCGGCTGGCTCACGACCTCCTGGCAGATCAAGGCGGGGGAGCAGTTCGAGCTGGTATTCCACATCCACGATGCCTCGGACGGCATCTTCGATTCCCAGGTCATCCTGGACAACTTCCACTGGCTGAGCACGCCGTTTACTCCGGGTACTGCAACGCACCAGTAGCACCCACGGCACATCCGCATCCCCCGCCCTACGGCACATCCGCAGGAGGACCCCGGGTCCGCCCCCGGACCCGGGGCTATAGCAGGCCGAGGTAATGCCAAGGCCGCTGGGCCACCCCCCGTGCCGGGGGGTTCAGAGGATGGGGATCGTTCGGGAGAGGTGCCGCACCCACGGCACATCCGCAACCACCGCCCACGGCACATCCGCATTCCGCACCCACGGCACATCCCCGGCGCTACTTCCCCGCCCAGCAGCCATGCACGTCCACGACGGAGAACTCCTCGCCGAAGAGGAACGCGTAGCCGCCGGTGACGAATACCTCGGAGGGAGTATAGGATGCCGTCTGATCAGGTTGTGTGACCTTGTAGGCTAGGATCGGCAGGTCTTCCGAAGTGCTGATATCCAGAACCTGCATCTTCCCCCAGGTCCCGGGCAGCCAGACCCGGCCCACAGTCATGGCAGCGGCGCTACCGTGAACAACGGCCGAGCCGACCTGAACAGGACTAGCCGGCCCCGAGACGTCCAGAAGGGCCGACGGCGTGGAATCCAGGTCCGGCGCCATCTCCTGCTGGCCGATGAACACCCGACCTCCATGGGCGGCGAACAGAGGCCCCGCCCCGTTCAATGGCAAGGAGAACTGCCCCAGCACGGCAGCCGTTCCGAACGGGTCGACCGAGAGCAAGTCGATGCCGCCGATGTCCTGCTCGCTGACCTTCTCGAGCAGGAACCCGCTCACGAGACGATCACCTGCGGTCACCAGTCGGACGGACGGCAGCGGTAGCGACAGAATCGTCTGCGTCGAGAGCCCGCCGTCCGGCCCGATGTCCACGCGCAGCAGGTCCGGTGCCTTCCCGGCTTCTGATCGGAGCAGGAGGTACCCGTGGCCACCGCTCCGAGTGAGCTCCATGGCGATGCCCGGGAGGGGCAATTCTTCGACGATCTCAGGCCGGGTCGGGTCAGTGCGGTCCACGAGCAGCAGTCCCGCGCTCTCTGACGAGTGGTACCAACCACAGCGGAGTGCGAGGATTCGACGTTCGAGTGCAATTGATGCGCAGACCCCGCTTGGTATCGGAAGAAACGACAGGCTCTCCGGTGCTTCCGGCCTGCTGAGATTCCACAGGCCGAGACCGGCTTGTGTTCCCAGGCAGCCCAGCGGTCCGGCGATCCATCCGGTCCTGAGTCCGGCCTCGGGCAGTGACAGCGATCCCTGCGGCTCCAGCCCATCCGACGACGCTAGGTCGAAGGCCAGAATGCCGGAGTCTCCGCCCGCGACCAGGGCCGTGCCCCCGGACATGGCCAGCGAGTAGGCAGCAGGCAGAGGGCTTCCCACTTGGCAGACCGGAGCGGTCGGGTCGGAGAAGTCGACGGCAACGGGATTTCGCACACTTCCAGCGTGCAACAGCGCGCACACGAGGTTTCCTTGCGCGCGGAGGGAGTGAAACGTCACTCCGCCGCACCCGGAGAACTGAACCGGTTCGGCTCCCGGGGCATCGGGCGTTATGACCAGCAGCTCACCTGCACCTCCCACGACGACGACATTCTCGGCGGCTGCGACTCCTCCCTGAGCCCCTACGGTCTTCCACGCTGCAATCTTCTTGGGCTCGCCGGGACCCGAGACATCGTACTGCACAAGCCCAGCGGACGTGTCATGCATGAAGAGCCGGCTACCACTAAGTGCAAGCCCGGTCAAATTGGCGGCACCGGGGGGTTGCCCGCCGGGGTTGAGCGCATAGACCGGGCTAACGAGGAGGTCGGGATCGGAGACATCGAGCCGATAGGGCCCTCTGCCCCCCAGGACCAGCCAAGCCATCCCGTCTGCGACCTCCAAGTCGGTCGTCTCCGCTTCCCCCGGTGCTGCCGTCCACACGACGGAGCCGACGATTTCCGGGGTCTCCGGGACGCCTATGTGCAGCACCAGGAACTCATACCGGGCGAGCACCGGCGGATTGACCGGCGGCGGCGTGCTGCGAGTGAGCACGTAGCCTGAGGTTCCCTTCACCACCACTTCACGGACCTCCCACTGGACGGGGATACGCGATGTCAGGGTCAGTGCGACGGCATCGCTGCGCTGCAGCACGAGCAATTCCCTTGCCGTGCCCGCCAGCGCAAGGGGGCCGTCAATGCTGACGGCGAGCACTTTCCCGGAAGAGACCCGCTCGAGTGCCGGCTTGCAAACTCCGTCGGTGCACGCTCCGTCTATGCAGACCATCCCGCCGGCGCACCCACCGCAGTCGAATTCCTTTCCGCAATCGTCCGTGACGGCACCGCATTCCATACCGAGGTCGCCGCAGACGCCTGGCAGGCAGCATCCCCCTTCGTCGGCGCACAACAGCCCTGCCGGGCAAGAGCAATCCTGAGGGCAACTCCCGCACTGCTCACCGAGCGCAGGCTGGCACTTCCCATCCCCGCAGGCGGCGACTTCCACGGTTTCGGCATCGCTCGTGGAATGGCTCGTGTCCGGGGTCTCCGAAACGTCCGACCGCGGGCTGATGTCCTGGCTGGGTGCATCGAGGATGCTGCGGCCTTCTTCTCCGGCCGTCTCCGAGGCAACGCTGGGGCATGCCCCAGCCCCACCACTGCCCGGACAGTCGTTCCCGCAGGAGGCCACCAGACCGACTGCCAGCGTTGCGGCCCACGCTGCCGTCATGCCCGGCCTCATGGTTCGCCCCCCGTCCAGGCCTTCACATCGATGACGCTGAGCGTGTCCCCAAAGCAGAACAGATAGCCGCTTTCCATCACGCACGGCCCTCCGGGGACTCCCGTGGCACCGAACATCAACGGGTCCAGAGTCGGCAGGCCCGATGGAGAGACGTCCAGACTCAGGATCGTGAGCTCGCCCCTCCTGGGCGATATCGACCAGGAGCGGGACTTGCCAGCGGACAGGAACTGAGTCCCGCCCCAAACCGAGGCCGAGAGGAACTCAGGGGTTGCGGAATCCTCGATTCCGACGGCTGCCACCCCGCCGAGGCCGTCCTGGGGGAGGAGCGGGAAACCCAGCAGCACTGTCTTGCCAGCCACGGCGAGCCCGATCTCCGGGGGCCGCCCAGCCCCGGCAAGCAGGGAAAAGGTGCCGGCAAGAATCCCCTTGTCGGGCAGGGTGTCCTGGCCGACGAGGTGGAACCCGAACGTCGGCAACCCGTCTCCCGAGGCCATCCAACCGACGACAAGGTAGGGGGAAGCGGAACGAACGGCCAACGGAGTTTCGGCCAGTGCGATGTACGGGGCCGGGAGATCCCCGTGAGCGGCGTCGTAGGCGAGCCTCAGCATCTGCCCGCCCCCCGCGGCCTCGGGAGCGATGACAAAGTAGAGTCCATCCTGCCCCGCGACAAGGTGCTGCGCTCCGGCGGGAAGCTCGACGCTGGATGGTCCGGGGGCACCGGGACTGGAGAAGTCGAGCTCGGTCAGCCAGGCCGCTTCCGGCTCCTCTGCGGCAGGGGCCTTGGACAAGGCCCACACCTTCCCCTCATGGCCGGCCACCTGGACACCTTCGCCAGGAAGGGGGAAACTGGCAATCCAGGCCGGTTCCGCGGGCATGGCCAGATCCCAGACAGCGAGTCCTGCGGTGCCCGCCACATAGCCCTTGTGTCCCGCAACCATGCCATCGGCGGCCTTTCCGAAAGGCAGGGACAGCCGCTCCATCTCGACCGGTCCGTCCGGGTTGGTCAGGTCCACGATACGAAGCCCGGAAAAGCCGCTGGCCACCAGGGCCTGCCCGCCCGTGCTGGAGAGCCGCACCGCCCCCTTGGCCGGGAGGCTTCCCCGGCACTTCGGTGCCGCGGGGTCAGCCATGTCCATCACGGCGAGTTGCCCGGCAGGCCCCAGCAGGACATAGGCAAACGGTGGGACGAGCTGCACCGCCCGGACCGTCCCTGCTCCGCACTGCACGGTTCCCAGCACACTGAGGGTGGCAGGGTCGGTCGCATCGACGATGTACAGTTCCCCCCCGCTTCCCGAGACCAGCAACAGGTTCCCTTCCACATCGAACGTGGTCCCGAATCCCGGCAGCCCGAGCGAGCCCAGCGGCTCGGCCCCTGTCGCGAAATCGGCGTCGAGCACCCGCAATCCCTCCATGCCGTCGAGCAGCCACAGGCGGTTGCCGTCCACCTGCACGTCCTGGAGCGACCACAGGTCCTCCATTCCCTTGGACAACAGCTTGGGCGTGCCGGGATCCACTACATCCACCACCACAGGACCCCGCCCCCGCCCAATCGCAAAGAGCCGGTCGTTGTGCAGGGCCAGCCCGGCCGGTCGGTACACCAGCGCAGACATGGCGCCGAACGGCAGCGACATCTTTCCCAACTGAACGGGCTGTTTTCCGGGGCCGATCGAGTACGCTGTCAAGGTGATTGGGAGTACGTCTGGGTCCGAGGCCGGGTGGTAGAACGAGCTGAGCACGAAGGCCCTCTCACCGTCCTCGGCAAAGGCCACCGGCCACGGGGGAGCCGATGCAGCCGGTCCCCATGCCCACTTGCCGTCCGGGGCCGCAGACAACATCAGCAGATGAGTCGGCGTCAGTGCCACGCCGAAGCCGTCGTGCATCCGCCCCTCAATCACCTCGGCGGACGATGCGGCGACAACCTCCGGGACCAGCCCCACGACGTCGCTTGCCCGACAGACTCCAGTCACGCAGCTCTCCCCTCCCTCGCATTCGCCGCACGCCAGCGTCAACCCGCACTCGTCGACCGTGGCCCCGCACTCGTGGCCCAGCGTACCGCACACTGCGGGCTTGCAGCACACGCCCGCCGGACCGCACTGCTGTGCATCCCCACACGGGCAGTCCTGTGGACACGAGGTGCAGTCCTCACCGGGCTTGCCGGCGCACAATCCGTCGCCGCAGCTCGCTGCCGGCACGGAATCCGAGTCGGTTCGAGAAAGATCTGCTCCTTGTGCGTCGCTTGAGTCCCACAATGCCGTTTCGGCTCCCGTGACATCGCTCCTTGCCGGGCCGGGGCATTCCGATGTCGAGGAAACATCCGCCACCGGCCCGCAGTTCCTGCCGCAGGCTACGGCCAACAGGACAGCGGCAGACACCGCTGACATGACAGGCCAACGAACGGGACCGTCTGCCCTGGGTAGCGGTGCGCCCCTCCGTGAGCTTCCGGATCCTCCACTCATCTCCGGTAGACCCTTGCCGCACCTGCCGGGAGACAGGCAATGATATCGCCCGCCTTGCAGCCATGCGGCACCGCTCCGATTGGAAGGGGGATCATCACGACGATGAGCTCCCAGCCAGACTTCGCCTTCTGCGTCCCGAGAACTAGTGTGGCCGGCCCGAGCGAGGCGCCTTCCGCAACCACAGCGGGACCACGTCGAGGCCTCAGTTCCACCAGCATCGGCTCCGACTCCAACTTCTCCAATCCCGTTTCCCAAAGGCCCTCTATGCCGCCTTCTCCGGCCCAGGCCGAGACCCGGTAGACCCCGTCCTCGTCAAGTCCCTCGACCCCCAAGCTCTTCATCCACAGACCCTCGTCACCTACTGAGATCAGCGGGCGCTTCTCATCCCACACGTCGTAGACGAGCGCCAACTGGTTCGACGGCAACGCCCTGGCCTCCCCCATTGCGTCCCCTGCGAACCAGTTACCCGCAATCGTTGCAGGCCGGTCGTAGCTCACCCGTCCGAAGGGCTGTGCAACAGCTTGCCCCTCCTTCCGCCAGATCGCACCGCCAGCAGTGCTTGCCAACTGCCGGCCTGCCAGCCGCCCAAGTGGCGACTTGGCGAACAACATCCGCTCGTCCACGATCTCGTAGGTAGCCGGACTCGCGAATTTGTTCTTGTCGGCAGAGTAGTCCGCTGCCCCCCAACGCACCGTGTTTTCCGGCTTGTAGTCCTCCAGGAATAGGGCATAGCCTCCGGCAGTGCCGATTTCCTGCCCCGGCACCACGGACCTCCAGGCATCGAACTCAGCGGAGTAGATGGACTTGTCGACATCAAGTGCGTATGCGCTAAGGAGCTTACCGGCGGGAATTCCGGGGATCAGCCCCTCAGCGAACGCCTCCTGAGACACTGGAATGTCAGGCATCCCGGGAACGCATGCCATCCAGCTCAGATCCTCCTCTCCAAACGTCACAGGGGACAGCCCATGCAGATGACCGACGACGGTATCGTACTTCGGGCCGGCCGCAATGTGAACGGCGAAATCGTGGTAGGCAATCCAGGGAGCAACGTCCTTTCCGCCCTGTGAGGTCAGGATGATCCGGTGCACAATCCGGTGCACAATGCCGGAACAGGGAGCGACCACCGGGATCCCGGGTCCGGTCAGGACGGACTTGGCGAGCACCAGGTTGTGATGGGGGGAGGGCAATACATGCCCGGTCTGAGGGCTGAGCGCTCCGAGCGGCACGATGCCTCTACTCCTGATGTCGTCACTGTCCACCTGGCCCGGCTCTGGCGGTTGCAGCATTTCGGGCTTGGGCTCGAGGTTCTCCAGCCCCACCGGCAGGGACAGAACCCAGTGCCCCTGGTCGGGCAGCGGCAAATCGAACAGACCGATGACCTGGACGATGCCATGATTCGGAGCCCCGACGAACCTGGCGAGCCGGTCGCCCCAATGCTCGAGTGGATACCCGGCGGATTTCAACTTGATCCCGAGAACGGCCCCCTGCAATGCCCCGGCAGTCACCTGCCGGGCAAACACCTCCAGCCCCTCAAGAACGACCCCTCCGACCGAAATTTTGGCCGTGGCAAACCCGGGCGTCAGCACGAGCCCCAGGAGGTCCAACTGCTCCGGCCACGCCAGCAGAAACGGCACCTTTGGGAACGTGTTACCCGCGGACGAAAACCGCATCTGGACGTCGAGCCCGCCGTTGATGCTCGCCTGGGCCTTGTAGCTGCCCTCGCACTTCCACTTCGCCTGCTCGAACAGGGAATCCCATGTGTTCATGTCTCCCTCCACCGCCGATGCTCCCTCTGCACATCCGCTCGACCCAGAGTAAGGCGCATCGCACCAACCCGGGCCTGCACACCGGTCCGGCAGCGCATTCGCATTCCCGTCAATCCTCGAGCGCCCATCGGGCGGCTCAGCCCCGACCGCGGCCTACTGGAAGAGGTTCTCCGTGTCGTACCCCTCGATCCACTCGACGGCACACCCACCAGGACCGGAGGACGCCACTCCGAAACGCCGCAGAGTGCTCCCGACCGAGAAGCTGCAGTTGAGGTCCGCCTTCGCCTCGACCGTGATCAGAAGCTGGTCAGCCTCCATGGGCGTCGAGGTGACTCGGTAGACATAGTGGTGAGGCACCACCATCCGGAATCCGATGCCAGTCCAGAACTCGTGGCTCCACGACTCCGGTTGGCCCTGGCACTCCGCTTTGAGCGAGTCGTACGCGTCGTAGTCACAACAGTCCGAGTCCGTTGGGGTCCAGTCCGGCAGGGGCGGCAGGCTGCAATGCTGCGCATAGTAGGACGAGACCCCATTGGCAATGGTCTGCAACGAGGACATGGGCTCGAACAGCACGACCCTGGCATCATGGTTGGGAATGCCCTCCCCCTCCGAGAAGTTCACCCCATGCCAGAGCTCGTTTCCGAGCATCTGCCCCCAGGGTATTCCGCCCAGGGGAAGAACTATGCTCGAGTCGAGATCCGCAATCGGGAAGTACTCCATGTCCGGCAGGAGAACATACCAGTCCGCGGTTGCGGGCACTTCGCACTTGCCGTCTACGGGGGACACCCTCTGCTGCAGACTGACCCTGGATGCCACCGGGTCGCACCCTTCATTGGTCATGGCATCGATCCGGAAGCCGAACGTGTCCTCACCGGCCGCAGGGTCGAAGCCGACCGGAAGCTCCTTGAACTGGTACCACCACGCGTGCTGCCCCAGGATATCAAACCCCAGCGATGCCCATGGGTCAAGGTCCCACCTGTCGGGACTCCGTTCGCACAGTCCATCATGGTTTGAGTCCACGGCTGTGCCTCCCAGCGACGCGCAGCAAGTAGCCTCGACCGGATTCCAATACTCGCTGTCCAACGGCTCGTAGCTCGGAAGGGACTTCGCGTACTCGGCCACCAGTGCCGGCGACGCGAGCTGACAGGCCGGAGCCCCGGCCTGGGCCTTGGGAATGCGATAGTACCGCAAAGCCCCCTCGTGGAGCCGAGCAAGATTCCGAATAGGCTCGTCCAGACGGCCGTACAAGCCTTCAGCCGTTGTCGAGACGATTGCCGCCATGCTGAGAGAAACGCCAGCGGCCTGGACAAGACCCGAATCGTAGCCGGCGCTTGACGGTTCCCAGAACTGCTCGATGGCCCAGGCACCGGCGACCTGCTCCGCCCCCCCCCATCCTCAGGCAGGTACTCGAACTCCTTCAGCGCTGCAACCGGCAAGCTGTCAACCGCCGAATCCCAGTTCCCCCCATCGGACTTGAACGAGCCCTTCAGCACCCACTCACCGACCTTCCCATCACAGTCCAGATCGGCCCGAGCGAAGATCGAGAACATTTCCTCTCCAAACGCTCCGGTTCCGGTCTGGACGAAGGAGTAGGAGTAGCGGTGGACCCCGTCGAGATGGAACCCCAGGACCCGCCACACCGGCGTACGGAAGGGAGCGGCGTCGGCATCACAGAAGCCATCGCCGTTCTTGTCCGGCCCCCCCTTCGCGCCGCAGCAGGTGCCGGCCTCCGGGGAGTATCCCTGCTCCATGGCAAACGGCTTGCCGAGCTTCGGCTTCCTGGCCTCGCAGGTCTTCGTGTCCGGATTGCAGTCCCAGGTTCCGTAGTAGGCCGAGGCCCCACGGAAGATGCGCAACATGTTCCGCATGGGCTCGTCGCAGGCCGGGTTGACGATGCTGCTGCACGCACCGGTTTCGGGGTCGATCTCCTCCAGCGTGCACGGGTTCCCGTCGTCCTCACACTCGATGGCGTTGCAGAAGCCCTCCTCCGAGCAGTCGTAACAGTGCCCGGCCTTGCAGTAGCCTGTGTCGGGGCAGGCAGCGCAGGGGTCGGGGGGCATGTTCGGACACTCGCCGGCGATGACGTCATCGAGCCGCGGGCAACTCGGGACATCGGGCTCGCGAACTCGTGCATCGCCGGCGGGGCAGCCGGATGCATCGCAGACCGTGCATTCCCCGCCCATTCCCTCACTGCAACCAGCAAAACCCAAAGCCCAAAGAGAGGATACAGCAAGGGTCGCGAGCGGGAGAACACGTTTCATCCGATCACCTCAGCCCACGCCTCAGCCATCGCCTTTGAAATATCGGCCGTTGTTACTTTTCCGTGATTATAAAGATCAACAATACAGTCAATTGCGCTCTTTACCCTATTTACAGTGTTCCCATCCAGCATTTCAACACATTTTGTTGTCAATACAAGCGAATTGACTGAGCCGACTATGCAATTCGGCGGATTGGGGCTTACTCCAATCGGAATACACGCCTGGCCTTTCTTCCACTTGCTCCAGCAAGTTCCATACGAACCAACACCAATTTTGCAACCATCATTTACAAGATCACTCAACCACTCATTGCCATATGTCGCACAAAGAAACTTTGTTTTTGAGGTACCCAAATCGTGCACAATAGCCTTTGCGCCGATGAAAAACCTAAGTGCGCACTTCTCCAGCTTATCCAAATCGCTCTGACTCGCCATGAGGATTGGGGGGCCTGCCTGCTCGACCACGGCAGGACCTCTGCCAGCGTAGTGGCCCGCCCCAACCCCAGAATGAGCCGATCCAATCACGTCATATACGTCACGCGTACAAGTAAGGCAAGTCATGGAATCCTCCTCCCTCACAAAGGGGACTTCTCAAGGTGCCTGTATACGCAGGCTCGTCGCTGTTCCTCACCTCACCGTAGCGCAGATGCGGAAGGTGGTGGTCCAGGTGTCGAGCGTCGGGTCGGAGCGGTCGAGGTTCCAGCGGATGAAGCGCTCGAACTTGGCAGTGCCTCCCTCCCGAGCGGTGAAGTACTTGGTGGTCTTGCAGTACCCACCCGTGAACGTGGCCAGCGGGGTCCATGGTCCCTCTGCCGAGATTGAGGTCTCCAGCACGAGGTTCAGTGTACCCGTGCCCGCTGTGTGCTGCAAGATCAGAATGTCGAGTGCGACCTCGGTCGCATCCTGGCCGTTGAGCCAGAGTACCGCGGGCTGGATGATCGGGGCGGCCCCGGTCGCTGCCCCCTTGAACGTCGCAAGCGGCTGCATCGGTATCGCGATTCCCATCGATGTCCACGATAATCAGCTCGCGAGCAAGCCCCTGAAGGCTGTTGAGGCAGCGGGGAAGGTTGGCCTCCTCGTTCCTGACGATCATACATGCACTGAGCAGTGGGGTCGCTTCGGCCACGGTGGCTCCGTTCTTTGGGTCAACATCGACATCCGCCCAGTGAAGCAACTGCCGTGCCAAACGGACCGGGTGGGGTCGAAATGGCGGGCATCGCACGGCACAAGAATGGCTGGCACTCGCATTCCAGGCGGGTCTGTGACGGTCTCGCTTGGCATTTGGGAGTGCAAAGCAAACCGGGCGGGGAGCTGTCGGTGCGTGACCCGAGAAGTGTAACATCCCCCTGGAAAAGCGTCCGATGTTACAATCGAGCCCCTCGCAACGGTCCGGGACAAGGGTTTGCGGGAATGGGGATGTTACACTTCCTGAGCGACTCCGTTCCCCTGCCACTCCCCCTTCGACTGCGCCGGGCCGCCCGGCTGGCCGATTTGCGGGTCCCTTGCCACGTTACACTTTTCGGCTCGTACGTTACACTCCTGTCCGAACACAAAATGGCTTGACAACGGGATTGGATAACAGAACACTCTGAGCCGACGGACACACTGTACATTGGGAATGCCGAGGATGACCGACACCAC
>CAITUV010000022.1 GCA_903895725.1 uncultured Myxococcales bacterium
CAACTCGTCCCCGGAGAAGATCGGGAAGCTGAGCACCGCGGTGTCGCCGCTCAGCGCCAGGCCCATCTCGGGCGGCCGCCCCGCTCCTCCGACCACCGAGAACGTGCCGACCACGGAACCGTCGTACGGCCCGGTCCCTTCCCCATCGGCCTTCCCGACCACGTGGAACCCGAACTGCGGCAACGTCCCCAGTTTCTTCGTCCACCCCACCACCAGGTGCGGTGCCTGAAACCGGACGGAGAGCGGCCATTCGGCCAGGGCCGCATACGGCATGGGAAGGTCGTCCTTTCCCGCGTCGTAGGGAACCCGGTCGAGCCGCCAGCCGCCGGACTTCCCGTCGGGGATCGTGAAGTAGAGCGCATCGTCCCCCGCCTCCAGGTTCGATGCGCCGGGAGGAAGCTCCTGCGTTACCGGGCCCGGGGCCCCCGGGCTCGAGAAGTCGAACGAGGTCAGGAAGGACGCTGTGCCCGGCTCCTGCGACAGCGTCCAGACCCGGCCTTGGTGCTCGGCCACGTCGGTTCCCTCTCCGGGGAGGGAGTACGTGGCCTTCCACGCAGGCTCGGTCGGCTCAGAGAGATCCCACACGCTGAGCCCGCCACTGCCCGCGAGGAAGCCGGTCTGCCCGGCCAGAACTCCGTCGTGGAGCTTCCCGCCGAAAAGGGGCAGCACCTGAGCGATCCCGAGAGCCTGCGGGGCGCCGGCCTCCACCACGGAAACCCCCGAGAAGCCCGAAGCGGCCAGGAGTTCGTCTCCCGCCACCCACAGACCCCGCGCCTCGGCCAGGGGGACCGACCCCAGGCAGACGGGCGACTGGGCATCCGCAAGATCGATGGCGACCAGGAGGTGGTCCGGCTCCGTGAACGCGTAGGCCAGGGGGAGAACAAGCGCCATCTCGACGATCGGCCCCGTCCCGCATTCGACAAAGGCCCCGAGCTTGAGAGTGGACGGGTTGCTCACGTCCACGACGTACGCCCCGCCGCCGCTTCCGGCCACCAGCGCCAGCCCCCCCTCCACCGCCAGGGTCGATCCGAACCCGGCGACCTGGAGCGTGGACAGCGGATCGAGGCTTCCCGTCGCCTTGGCATCGAATGCGACAAGCCCCTCCAGACCGTCGAGGGCGTACAGCACCGAGCCGTCCAGGGCAATGTCCAGCATGGCACCGGCCGTGTTCCAGCCCTTCGACACGACTCCCGGGCCCGCGGGGCCATTCATGTCCGCCATGACCGGCCCTCGTCCCTGTGCGATCGCAAAGACCCGTCCCCCACCGGCAGCCAGCTTCGCAGGTGCCCCGACCAGGCCGTCACCACCGAAAGAAGGGAAGACGGCACCACCGAACTTCTCCGGAGGCGAGTCCTGCGACAGTGTGTACCCGTAGATCCAGGTCGGCGACAGGTATCCGCTTGCCGGGTGAGCCCCGGAGCTGAAGACGTAGGCCCGGCCGCCGTCCAGCGCCAGGGCGAGGGCCCAGCGAGCGACCGGGACCGAAGACTGCCATTCGAGGCCCCCCCCCTCCCCCGGACCGGCAACCACCAGGTGGCTGCGGGACAGGGCTACAGTCTCTCCCCCAAACCGCCCGACGCCGACAATCTCTGCGGATACGCCTGCAACGACCTGCGGAAAATGGAGGTTCGCTTGAGACACCTCGGGGCTGCACACACCCGCCACGCAGCCTTCCCCCCCCTCGCACATGCCGCATTGAAGCGTCAGCCCGCACTCGTCGACCGTGGCCCCGCATTCATGCCCCAGCGTGCCGCACATCGCCGGCTTGCAGCACACGCCTGCGGTTCCGCACTTCTGCGCTTCCCCGCACGGGCAGTCCTGCGGGCACGCCGCACAGTCCTCGCCAGGCTTGCCTGCGCACACCCCGTCCCCGCATCCGCCCTGCGTCTCGCCCTCGACATCCACGCGGGGCAGGTCGACTCCGTCCGGGGCGCCACTGACGTTCCCGTCCTTCCAGTCGCCCCCAGTGTCGGTTCTGCCCCCGTTGCCGCAGTCCAGCACCTGGCCTGCGTCACCCTGCAATGGACAGTCCCGGCTGCAGGCTCCTGCCGAGAGAACCGCGCAAAGGAACGCCGCCATGGCCAACCGCCGGCCGGCTCCTTCCGAACCTGCTTTCATCTCGGACCTGCCAGCCAACGCTGCTTCCCCGTCATCTCTTGTACACCCGCGTCGCACGGCTCGGAACGCAGTACTCGAACTTGCCCATCCGGCATCCGTTCGGCAGCGCTTCCAGCGACAGGGGGACCATCGCGACCACGAGCTGCCAGCCGGACTCCCCCTTCCGGGTGCCCACGACCAGCGTGGCCGGCCCCGGTTCGCCGCCCTCTCCGGGCTCAACCGGACCACGGCCGGGCCTGACTTCCAGCAGCATCGCCTCCGACTCCAGTTTGTCCATGGGGGTATCCCAGAGGCCCTCGAGCGAGCCCCCCCCTCCCCATGCCGAAACCCGGTAGACCCCGTTCTCTCCGGGCACCTCGCTCCCGAAGCTCTTCAGCATGAACGTTTCGTCCCCGACCGATACCAGCGGCCGGCTCGGATCCCACACGTCGTAGACCAGCGCCAACTGGTTGACGGGGAACCCCCTCTCTGCCCCCTCGGCCCCAAGTGCGAACCAGTTTCCGGCAATAGTCTTTGGCCGGTCGAAACTCACGTGCCCGAACGGCACGTCCCACGGCATGCCCTCCTTGTGCCACAGTGCCCCAGCCACCTCCTGCTGCAACTGCCTTCCGGTGAGCCGCTCTAAGGGGGATTTCGCAAACAGCATCCGTTCGTCCACGAGCTCATAGGTGACGGGACTCGCGAGTAGATTCTTGGGCGCACGGTAGTCCATCGCACCAAAGCTCATGGTGTGTTCCGGTTTGAATGGTCCCGGGAAGAACGCATATCCCCCCGCCGTTCCAAGAACCTGCCCTGCCGTGACAGGGCGCCAGCAATCAAACTCGGCGAGAAGCACGGTGTTGTTCCCGCTCAACGCATAGGTGCCAGCCAACTTCACGCCGGAGATCCCCGGAACGACGCCGTCCGCAAAACCGGCCGGCGAAACCGGAATATCCTGCATTCCGAAGGAGTATGCCATGTCCTTCAAGTCCTCCGGCCGAAATGACTCCGGGGACAACCCGTGCAGGTGCCCGATGACTACATCGTACCTCGGCCCTGACGCGATGTGAACTGCGAAGTCGTGGTATGCAATCCAGGGGGCACCAAGGTTCTGCCCGCCCTGGGATGCCAGAACGAGTCGGTGGACGATCCGGTGCACTATCCCACTGAACGGAGCGACCACCGGAACGGGCCCTGCGGCCAGAGCTTGGTCCGACAGCACCAGATTGTGATGGGGCGAGGGAAGGACGTGTCCGGAGCTCGGGCTGACCGCACCGAGTCGGACAATCCCACGGCTGAATTGATCGTCCGGATCGGGCATGCCGAGCTCGACCGACTGAGCCGGTTTGTCTCTCAGGTGTTCAAGTCCGACCGGCAGCCCCAGCATTCCCCCTCCCCCGTCAGGCAATGGGAGGTCGAACAGGCCGATGACCTGGAGTATGCCCTGGTTGGACGTCCCCTGGAACTTGAGATGCCGCGTTCCCCAATGGACATAGGGATAGGTGAGCGAGGCAACACGAATGCCGAGTTGAATCCCGCCCAGAGACGAGTTCTTCGCCACCTCGGCAAACACCTCCAGCCCCTCAAGAACGGCCCCGCCCACCGAGACCTTGCCCGTGGCAAACCCGGGCGCCAGCACGAGCCCCAGCAGGTCCAACTGCTCGGGCCACGCCAGCAGAAACGGCACCTTTGGGAACGTGTTACCCGCTGACGAAAACCGCATCTGGACGTCGAGCCCGCCGTTGATGCTCGCCTGGGCCTTGTAGCTGCCCTGACACTTCCATTTCGCCTGCTCGAACAGGGTATCCCAAGTGTCCATGCATGACTCCTTGCCTTCGGCTTCCGGCGGAGATCCCGCAATGCGAACTGACCGGAGTTTCCCGGTAGTCCGCAACCCGCACCCAAGGCACTTCTGCAGCTCGCCCCCCCCCCCTCACAGTACTCAACGCTCCGGCGGCGGCTTTCGCTTGCGGAGTGTCAGCGTGTCCCCCGGGATCATCGGCCGTTCAATCACAAACTCGTAGCCCTCCAGCACAGACAGGTCCAGCCACGGTTCGGCCAGTTTCTCCGCGTCCTGCGCAATCACGGAGGCCGGCTGACCTGCCGACTGGACGCGCTGGGTGCTTTCCCCTGGCTCTTGGCGGCCGGCATCGGGTACCCACGCCCCTTCGTCCACCCGGAACTGCCCCGGCAAATACGCCCGGTTGGGTACAAGACACAGCAGGCGCATCCCTTCCACCCCGTCCGCCTCGAACCCGTGCCACTCCATCGGCTCGATCAGGACCGCCGTGCCCGGCGACAGCTCGGTCTGCTCATCCCCTTGCCACACGCATCCCCGTCCGGACAGCACAAACACCTCGTGCTCGTAGTCGTGCCTGTGGTACGGCGTCCTTCCCCCAGCGGCCAGTTCGAAAAGCCGCATGGTGAAGTTGGGGGCCCCGGCGGCCTGGCCGATGAGGACTCGGACGTCGACCCCTGATGCCCCTGCCAACTCGACGGGGACCGCCTGGACATCATCGAGGTGGAGGATCTTCACTGGCCTCACTCGAACATGTCTTCGATGTGCCAGCCTTGCAGCCACTGAACCGAGCAACCGTCGGGCTTCTTCTGGGCGAGCCCGTAGCGAACAAACCTGCTCGGGGTGGAGTTGCAGTTGTCGTCACCGACCGCCTCCAGTTCCACCAGCGTCCCCGACGTCCCGGCCGGCAAGAGCTTGACGCCATATGCGAACCGGTGCCTGAACGGTACTGAAAACCCGAGCGCGGTCCAGAACGGGTCGGACCAGAGTTGAGGAAACGGTCCGCACCTGCCATCCCATCGCTCGAAGACGAAATTGCCCGTCCAACAACAGGCGTCACTTATGACAGAAAGCCACCCATCCTCGGCACCGGTCGCTGGCGCATCGGGAAAAGCGCAGTTCTCTGCGAAATAGGACGAAATCGATGATTCCATCTGCGAGAACACGTTGTCGAGCTCCTCGAAGACTCGTCCGAAGGCAGCGACGTCCAATGTGGACCACCACCCCGGGAAATCGGCGAAACTGAAGGTTCCGGGCCACAACGGATGTTCCATCGCCCGGACCGCGGGGATGACCACAGAATGCCCATCCCCCTCGAGCGGAAAGAACTCGATGTCGGCGATGACCTGTTCGTTCATGCCGAAAACCGGACGGCATGAACCATCCTTCAGGGCAAGAGGCGTCCTGAACGCCAGACTCGCCCTGTGCCCGTCGCACCCCGGATCCCTCCAGGCCCGGCCATTGATTGCCAGATCGACGCCGGGCTCCAACTTGAATCCGGCCCCGCTCTCCTCATTCAACTCATAGTTGTACCGCTGCCCTCCGAGCATCTTGAATCCAATCGAAGGCCAGGCTCCGGAAGTCCATTGCCCGACGTGCATGTCGCACATGCCGTCCTGGTCCGCGTCCGGACTCCAGTCGCCTGAACAGCAGCTAGCCTCGGGAGTGATGTCGGAGTGCAAACCCTTGTATGGGGGAAGGAACGTCGCCAATTGCCCGAGCAGGGGGCCGTCAGGCACTGACACCATGCAGCCGGGAGCCCCCACCTCGGCCTTCGGAATCGAATAGTACCTCACCGCACCCGCGTGAAGCCTTGCCAAAGCCTCAAGTGCCTCAAAGTGCCGGAAGAAGACCGTATCCTCGACCCGAGCGGAGAAGGCATCGAAAGGCCAGGGTTGCCTGGCCTCGGATAGGAACTGAGTCACGGCCCATTCCGTCGGGACGGCCGTTTGAGAAGCCGTTTGGTCTTCCGCCACATACTCCAGATGAACAGGTGAACTCAGCTTGTTGGTCAGCGTCAGCAACGGTCCCGACCCCCCATTTGCATACTTCCGGAAACCCCCGCGAAGCACGAACTCGATCGGCTTCCCGTCGCAGTCCAGATCGCCCCTGGCATGGACGGAGAAGAGTTCCTCGCCCGGTTTCCCCACCCCCGACTGGTGAAAGGAGTAAGCGAAACGGTGGGCTCCAGAGATGTCGAACCCCAACGCCCTCCACGTCACAGTCCGGAACCGAGCGGGATCGGGGTCGCATGCTCCATCGCCGTCGGCATCCGGGCCGCCGGATTCCTTGCAGCACGAGCCGGATATGGGGGTCCAGCCCTCGTTCAGCGTCAGTTGCTCGCCAAGCACGGGTTTGGAGGCGGCCCACTCCCCGCTGTCCTGCGACTCCAGCCATAGCCCGTAGTGGGCCTGGGCCTCTCGATACAAACGCACCAGATTCTGGACCGGCTCCCGGCAGGCATCGTTCGCGACGAACCGGCACTCGCCGGACACAGGGTCCAGCCTCTGCAGAGTGCACGGATTCCCGTCGTCTTCGCACTCGACCGCGTTGCAGAAGCCCTCCTCCGAGCAGTCGTAGCAGTGCCCGGCCTTGCAGTAGCCTGTGTCGGGACAGGCAGCGCAGGGGTCGGGGGGCATGTTCGGGCATTCGCCGGCGATGACGTCGTCGAGCTGCGGGCAACTCTGGATGTAGGCCTCGGAGGTTCGCACATCTGCAGTGGGGCAGCCAGCCACGTCGCTGCCAACTCCGTCCGAGGTCTTCGTCCCCCCGCAGCCGGCAAACAAAACCATCGCCACGGCAAGCGCCTGTGCGCTCAAGCCTCTGCGAAGATCACGTGACATCATGGCACCTGGATGAAATGCCCATCGAGAATCCACTCCTTCAGGTTCGGCCACCCTGAGGCCGCGGGCCAGGCGAGTTGTATGCCAGAGTTGCTTAGGACTTGCCAGAGAGCGTCAGTACAAGCCCGCACCCCTTCTGGAGTCTGTCCCGTTCCCGGAATAGCTCCGACATAGAGTGTATTCTGACAGGTCTTGAGGACGTATGGCGATGCTTGATCTATCCTCGAAACACGAACGCACGAAGCATAACCAGCACTAGTCGCCTTGTTGTGCTCACTAAGATACGATGTTCCGCCAATAGCCCAAATGCCATTGCACTCACCAGAAATAGATATCTGTGCTGGCGCACTAAGTTGACATCCAACTAGAAGTCCAGCAATATTAACATCAAACGTACTCATAATGTAATTCAGCATACCAAAAGCACATTCTGCAACACCAACAGGGAACGTGGTGTTCGGGGGACAGGTCGGACAGGCTCCCGGTGTGGGACCTGCGGCAATGCACGCACACTGATTCTGGTTCCAGGCCATTCCCGGATCGCAAGGCTGCTCGGGGCACGGGGTGCACTGCTGGCCCTGGCAGATCTGTCCGGGAGGGCAGTCGGCGTCGGCGCAACAGCCGGGCTCTGGGGGTGGAGGACAGTCGGGGCAGGGTTCGGGCTCTGGACACGGGGGGCACGGGCAATTGACCGCACACCACTTGGAATAGCCTAGAGGCTGTGCTTTGTGGCTTGGCAGGATAATCTTCCCCTTCTTTCCCTGAATTCGATGCGCAGTACCAATAATGTCTTCTGGATTGGCCGCCATGGACGTCACCTCCTCTGGCCTTCTGTGGTCTTCCCAGTCCCCCCTCACCTCACCGTCGCACAGATGCGGAAGGTGGTGGTCCAGGTGTCGAGCGTCGGATCGGAGCGGTCGAGGTTCCAGCGGATGAAGCGCTCGAACTTGGCAGTGCCTCCCTCCCGAGCGGTGAAGTACTTCGTGGTCTTGCAGTACCCACCCGTGAACGTGGCCAGCGGCGTCCATGGTCCCTCTGCCGAAATCGAGGTCTCCAGCACAAGGTTGAGTGTACCGGTCCCGGCTGTGTGCTGCAAGATCAGAATGTCGAGTGCGACCTCGGTCGCATCCTGGCCGTTGAGCCAGAGTACCGCGGGCTGGATGATCGGGGCGGCCCCGGTCGCTGCCCCCTTGAACGTCGCCAACGGCTGCATCGGTATCGCGATCCCCATCGGTATCCTCCATTCAGTGGTTCATGTCCGGGCCTCGAAGGCCCTGCGAAACCTGCCTACACTCTCATCGGTCCCACGACCGGCTCCGCGACGCTCTTGCCCGGGAATGCCTTGATCTGGAAGCAGATGCCCCAGTCGAGCGCGGCCGGGTTCAGCCTCCAGCGCAGGTAGTTGCTGAACTTGTTGACGCCGCCTTCCGACGACAGCGCGACCAGGATCATCCCGGTCGCCCCGATCGTCGCGGCGGACGTCCACGGGCCCTCGACGGTCTGGGACGACTCCAGGACCAGCGTGCAGTTGCTGATGTAGGGCACCTGGCACTTGAGGTGGAACAGCGGGTACGCTGAACCCGCGATCCACTGCCGGGCCGGTTGGATCACATCGCCCGTCGTGGACCCGCCTCCGAGCTCCAGCCAATCCTGGAACTTGATGACCTCCTGCCCTTCCCCCTCGCCTCGCATCGCCGGGGAGTAGTACTGGGGCGCTGCTGCGCTCCCCTGCGGAATCGATGAGAACTGCCTGTTGGTAATCGTGGCCATGTCTTCCTCCTAGCTCTTCAGAACAAGGTTCAGGCGGAACATCAGGTTCCACTCGTCTCCCGGGTCTCCCTCGATTCTCCATCGGATCAGCGACGACAGGCGTTCGGCCGCACCGTACGGAGCCGAGCGCTGCAGGTACAACTGGACGGCCCCAGCCGTCGAGGCGGTCAACGCCGTGTGGGTGGTAAACGCCCCGCCCTGGACGTCGCACCCCTCGATCACCAGCGTGCAGTTGCTGATGAGAGGACACTCCGCCTCCACCACGGCGCTACTGTACCGGGTCGTGTCGATCCACCGGTCCTGCTCCTGGATGAGTCCGGTCCAGCCGGTCCCGGCCCGGAAGGACTGCCATTCCTGAAAAGCCACCACCGCATCTGCCATTGTCTCTCCTCCGTCCTGTTGGGTCACCGGCCGGCCGGGAGGGAGGAAGTCTCCCCCTCGGACCCAGCCGGACGTTCCACGACTTTTCGCTTGCCCAGGATCACGTCGAGGACTGCCGATGCCAGCCGGCTGTCGTGCCAGAAGGACCAGGGCCTCAGAAAGGTCGGGGAGTCCGTGGAATCCCCCTGTTCCTCCAGGCATGCTTTGTATCGCCTCGCGGCGTGGACCAGTTCGAGATAGCGAAGATCGGGCGTGTCCTCGCCCAGGCCGCGCCCGGTCTCCACCATGAACGCCAGGTCTTCGTCCCGCTCCGACAGGCAGGCGGCCATGCCGCCCAATACACAGCCTTCGAGACGCAGCACTACCGAAGCTTCCGCGCTTTGGACCAGGCTCCTGCACGATGCCACGACCTTGTCCCACTCCCCAAGCGTCAGGGCGGAGCGGGCACGGCAGTGCCACGCGTGCGGGCCGTCCGGCATCGCCTCTGCGACCGCCAGGTTGCGCCGCTCCTTGGCGGTCAAGGCTGCCGGGGAGCAGTATCCATGGTGCAGCAGGCGTACGTTGGACAGGCCCGCCTGCATGTCCGAGATGTCCAGTTGTTCATGGATCGGGTGCACGTAGCGCACGTTGGCATGCGCCTGCATGAGCCTTGGTGCCAACATCGCCACGCGCTTCCCGTCCGGGTAGTCCATGATGACCCGCACCATCATCAGCGGGGGCAGGTCATCGTGCTCAAGATGCCACACGGTCTGCTCGATGGCGGTCTCGGTCACCTCCTCGTCCGCATCGATCACCAGGCGCCAGCGTCCGGTAGCCAGGTCCAGCGACTGGTTCCGATGGAGGGAGAAGTCGTTGCGCCAGGTCTCGCGAAGCACCTTGGCGCCGAAGGACTCGGCGATCTCGATCGTCCGGTCCGTGGAGCCGGTATCCACGATGACCAGCTCGTCCGCCAGCCCTCGCAGGCTGAGAAGACAGCGCGGGAGGTTGGCTTCCTCGTTGCGCACGATCATGCAGGCACTGAGGAGGGGAGTCGTTCGAGTCACGTTACCTCCGTCTCGGTTTCAACGCCGACTGGTTCCTGCAAAGCAACTTGCGTGCCAGGAGGCCCTCTGACAGGGAACGGAGGGGGTCGTCAAGGGGTTCGAGCATGCGCCCGACCGCCATCCAGGCCGTTCTGCCACTCATCCTTGGCTGCTTGGACAGGTGTCCCGGGCCGCGTGGGCCTCTCGGCTGCGACCGGCCTGCAAGGTGTAACATGCCCACGGAAATGTGTCCGATGTTACACTCGCGCCCCTCGCAACGGCCCGGGACAAGGGTTTGCGGAGACAGGGATGTTACACTTCCTGCCCGCCTCCGTCCCCTTCCCACCTGGCCTCGATTGCGCCGGCCCGCCCGGCTGGCCGATTTGCGGGTTCCTTGCCACGTTACACTTTTCGGCTCGTACGTTACACTCCTGTCCGAACACAAAATGGCTTGACAACGGGATTGGATAACAGAACACTCTGAGCCGACGGACACACTGTACATTGGGAATGCCGAGGATGACCGACACCAC
>CAITUV010000023.1 GCA_903895725.1 uncultured Myxococcales bacterium
GAGATAGACGCGGCATCCTTCCGGCTGGCAGGTGATCCCCACCTTTCCGTGATCCGCTGCCAGGCTGCGCTCCAGCGCCTCGAGCTCCTTGCCCGCTGCCTTGTCTTCGCGAACCGCCATGCGCAGGTACGCCGTCAGGTGGTACCACGCCGCGGGAAGATCCTTGGCCATCTTGTAGGCGACGGCCAGATTGGCATGGACGTCTGCCCGGCCGCCCTCCGTCACCTCGTCGAGTATGTCCAGCCAGACCTGGATCGCCTGCTCGAACTTGCCGCTCTTGGCATCCGCCAGGGCCTGCTCAGAGAGCTTCTTGAGCTCCTCCGGCGTCCTCCTGGCGGCGGTAGGGGCCGTCGGCTCCTGGGCTGAAACGGCGGCTGGCAGGCCGACTGCCGAGACCAGGGTCAGCAGAACGCCAACGCAGGTTGCGACCTTCATGCTCTCCTCCCCGTGCTTTCCCGCTATTTGACCTCGACGGGCCGGAATCCGAAGCCGCCGTCGTCGCCACTTTCGGGCGTCGGACCCTTCGAATCGTCGACCTCCACCGGGCGGAAGCCGAACCCGCTTCCCTCTTCCTTGGCCGGCTCGACCGCCTTGGTAGTAGTACCGGCGGTGCTGCTTCCGGTCTTGTCTGGGCTTCCCTTTTCAACCGTTGCCGTCTTCTTGGCGTCTGGCTTGCGGCCGGCCGCTGCGGCGGAGCTGGAAGTGGCGGCCTGGGCCTTCTCCTCGGCCAGGGCTTTGAGCCTGGCCTCCTCGGCAGCCCGGGCCGTGGCATCAGCTTGCGCCTTGAGCCCGGCGTCCTCGGCAGCCCGAGCCTTGGCCTCGGCCTCGCCCTTCAGGCGAGCTTCCTCATCGGCTCGAGCATGGGCGGCCTCCGCCTGCTTCCTGGCTGCGTCGGCCTCCGCCTTGAGACGAACAAGCTCGCCGGCCGTGGCGCTGACCTTCTCCTCCGCCTGGCGCCTGGCCTCTTCCTGGGCTCGAGCCATGGCCTCCGCATCCTGGCGAGCCCGATTGGCCTCCTCGAGCGCTCTGTCCTGCGCCGGAGTCCCCGCTGCAGGAACCGGAGTTGGCGAGTAGGGGGCCTGCGCCTCAGGAGTCACCACCTCGCCCCCGCTGCTCTGCGGGTCCGCCCCGCTCCAGGGGTTCCAAACCAGGAGCCCGACTCCGCACGCGAGCGCCAGCGCCCCGACTGCAAGCCACTTTCCAAGCGTGCTGCGCATGCCGGCCGCCTTCTCCAGTGCGGCGGTCGAAGCGGTCCCGGTACCTGAGGTTCCCTGCCCGGTCGGCCCCTCCGGAGCGGCACCAGCGGAGGCATCCCCCGTGGTCACCCCCGGATCGACCAGCCCCTTGGAAACGGCAGCGACCGGCCCCTGCGGCCGTGCAGTCCCGCCGGCCTCACTCCGGGCGGCATAGTCGTGCGTCTCCCCTGTCGAAACGCCCTTCAGCCCCCGGAGCCCGTCCGAGGTCGATTCCATCGGAAGCAGCGAAGCTGTGGTCGGAGCCAGCCGATGCACCTCCAACGCCCGCTCCAGCCCCTCCCTGAACGACACGACGGACGTGAACCTGCTTTCGGGCTCCTTCTCCAGCGCCTTCTGGAGGAACGCGTCGATAGATGCTGGGACCTGGACCTTCGGATTGCGTACGGAAATCGGCACCGGCTTGGCATTCAGCTGCTGGAGCAGGAGCTTCATCGGCGTCGTGTCGTGGAACGGCGGAAGCCCCGCAAGCATCTCGTAGAACACGATGGCCAGTGAGTAAAGGTCGCTGGCCGGGACGGCAGGGTTACCCAACGCCTGCTCGGGTGCCAGGTAGGCCGGCGTGCCGCAGATCATCCCGGTCCGGGTGATGCTCTCCATCGAGGTATCGCCGGCGAGCTTGGCAATCCCGAAGTCCAGCACGGTAACGTGCTCTACTCCCCTCCGGACCGAAACGAACAGATTGTCTGGCTTCAGGTCACGGTGGAGGATGCCCTTCTCGTGCGCCTCCTCCAACGACTCGAGCACCTGAGACAGGAGGCGTGCGGCCCGTTCGTAGTCGAGCGGCCCTTCGCCGACGATGACCTTCGACAGCGGTCTGCCCTCGAGCAGCTCCATGGTGTAGTAAAGCAGCCCGTCATCGGTAATTCCAAAATCATGAAGGGTGACCGTGTGCGGGTTCCGAAGGGATGCAATGGCCTTCGCCTCCGTCAGGAAGCGCTTGACCGTCGTCTCATCCTGAACCACCTCACGGCGAAGTACCTTGAGGGCGACCCTGCGGCCGATCATGGCCTGCTCGGCCACGTAAACGACCCCCATGCCCCCGCGTCCCAGCAGGGAGAGAACCTTGTAGCGCTCGTCGAGCTCCTGCCCGACCAGGTCGCGGTCCACCATGGAAACCAGTTTCTTGCCGTCAGCAGGACAGCGGACTTCCTGGCCGGAGAACTTCTTGAAGCACTTGGGGCAGTACTTCTCCATCCATTCCTCGTGCGGCCATCCCGAGCACGCTCCGCCAACCGTCCAAACAATGCCGCATCACACCGTTCTCCGTCCTCTAACACGGACTCACGCACGCGTCAACGCTAAGTAAGTTGACTCTAGCTGTGTAGATTTCGGGCTTCTCGGGGGCCATCAATCGCCCCAGCCCGCGGCTTTGAACACCGCCCCCCCCTACGCCCCCTCCTTCATCACCTCCCCCAGAACCACCGTCGCATAGCACCCGGACGGCAGCGTGAAGCCGAGCCGAAGGAACGCCCCCGCATCGTCCGTTCCCGACTCCAGCGACACGTCCTTCAAGGGGAAGCGGAGCGCCCGGCGGGTGCCCGGGATCTTGAGCTGATCGACCCGTCTAAGCCCCTCCGGCGTGATGCCGTAGCGGTCCGCCACCTCCTGCTCGATGCGGCCCGGCTCGCCTTGTGCGAGGCGGATCTTGTGGCCGAACAGCGGGCCTGTGGGGCTGATGGCAAATGCCTCTACACGTGGCCTGTCTAGAACAGGATCTTCCACGAAGAAGATGCCGCCGGTATCGGTCTTCTGCGCCAGGTCACCGAGAAGAACCTGGTCCAGCGTGTCGATTCGTGCAGCCAGAATCTCATTGAACATCCGGCTCTGGAACGCGGACACGAAGAGCCGCTTCATCCGCTTGTCCATCGCCGCCGTTGCGTGGTGCGGGTTGCGCTTGCGGAGATAGGCCGCCAGGGTGCGCCGCTCGCTCCCGTAGTGCCGGGGCCAAAGGTCGAGCGCCCTGGCCGGCTCTCCGGCATCGTACGCGGCACGGGCGGCGCGGCAATCGGGGGGATCGTCGTCCCTCGGCCGGCCCACGTAGAGCGACAGGAACAGCTCGTCATCCCCCGCCACCAGCGCCTGCCCCAGCTCACTGCCGTCGGAACGGGCACCAAACCGCTGCTCGCCGAAGAAGTTGGGCACCCCGCGGCGGCACAGGACATCCAGGACGGCCCGGGCGCTGGCCATGGCCGAACCGGCCTCGGTCTGCGAATCGGGGGCTATGTCCCGGACCGTCACGCTGAACCGGTTCCCCGCCAGGTGCCCGGTCTTGAGCTTGTTGCCGTGGCGGGTGACCTCGAGGATCTCGACCTGAGAGTCCGAGAACTCCCGCAGCCGCTCCTCGGGCACGTGCTCCAGGCTCATCCACTGGGTCGTGACGGCTTGGGCATCCTTGAGGCCGGCATAGCCGATGTCCTCCGGATTCACCCCCATGTGCCGGGCGATCCGCTGCACCGCTGCCGGTGTCGGGATGCCCCGCTTTCGCACCCGGAAATAGAGGTGCGTTCCGGTCCCGGATGCGGCGTACAGCGGGATCTCGTCCACGACGAAATCCTCGGGCCGCTGCTTGAGCATCCCCCCGATTCCCGGGAGGTCACGAGTCAGATAGATTGGATGTGACATGGCATCTTCTCCGCCCCACACGCTGGCGACCATCGACCATCGACCCCCTGGCCACGGCGTATCCGTAAGGCCCCTCCCGCGTGGTCGGGGCTGGGGTTTCACTGCCCGTCTCCCTACCACTCCACAAACACCATCCCGGGCGCTCCTTTGCCCCCCGGCGGCCGGACATCGGGCGTATAGCCGCCGGCACCGCCGCCGGCACCGTAGCCCTGCCCTCCCTTGCCGCTGTAGCTCTGGCCGCCGTTGGCCGCACTGGGGCCACTGCCGCTCACGAGCACGCCGCCGGCACCGCCGCCACCGCTGTGCGAGGACTGGCCGGCAGCGCCGCCTGCTCCAGCGGTCATCGCCTTCTGCTGAATACCGGACAGGTTGTCGTAGTTGCCGCCGGCACCGCCCGGATAGCTGCATCCGTCCTGCCCCTTGGAGCCGCCGCTGCCCCCCGCACCGGCGCATCCCGAGTTACCTGCGCCGCCGCCGCCGCTGCCGCCATCTCCGCCTCCCGGGCCATTGGTATTGCCGCCGTTGCCTCCCGATGCGGACAGGTAGCCACCAAAGCTGGAGGTCGACCCTTTGCCCCCCGGAGCGTCGTTGGTTCCCGAGATCCCGCCGACGCCGCCGTCACCCACCGTCACGCTGACCGACCCGGCCACGTTGTACTGGCCGTACTTCACATAGCCCGAGCCTCCTCCACCGTAGTGGCTGCCGGCCCCACCGCCGCCGCCGCCCACCACGACGACCCGCACGGTCGTCACCCCGGCCGGCACGGTGAACGTCTGGGCACCGCCCGTGTAGGTGAAGAGCTGCGACCCGGCGACGTACTTGATGCAACTCCCGTCTACGCACTGGACGCCGCCATTCTGGTTGCAGGGGGTTCCGTTGGCGATGGGTACGTAGACGCACCCGCTGTTCTTGTCGCACGAATCCGCTGTGCACTGGTTCGAATCGTTGCAGGTCAGGGCCAGCCCCGGAACGCATTGTCCTCCCGAGCACTGGTCGTTGAGCGTGCACGCATCCTTGTCGGAGCAGACGGCCTCGTTGGGCGCAAACAGGCACCCCTTGGACGGGTCACAGCCATCGTCCGTGCATACGTTGTTGTCGTTGCAGGTGACCGCCCCGCCCCCGGTGCATTTCCCGTTGACACAGGCATCGTTCGCAGTGCACGCATTGCCGTCCTCGCACTTGCCGGAGACCGGCTCGTTGACGCACCCGGTCTTGGTGCTGCAGGAATCGGCCGTGCAGACGTTGTTGTCCTCGCACACGGCCGCCGGACCGGCGGTGCAGGACCCGTCCTTGCACAGGTCTCCCACGGTGCATGCGTTCCCATCCGAGCACGGCAGGACGTTGGGGCTGTTGGTACACCCCTTGACCGGGTCGCAGGCATCGGTGGTGCAAAGGTTGCCGTCGTCACAGGCCAGCGGTGCACCCGACTTGCACCAGCCCTTGGAGCAGACGTCACCGACCGTGCACACAGTGCCGTCGTCGCACGCAAGCGTGTTGGGCGTGAAGGCGCAGCCGACCCCCGGCTTGCACTCGTCGTCGGTGCAGACGTTGTTGTCGTTGCAGGTCAGCTTGCCGCCTCCGATGCACTGGCCCAGGTCGCAGTGGTCCCCGAAGGTGCAGAGATTCCCGTCGTCGCATGGAACCTGGTTCACCTTATGCACACAGCCGGTAGCCGGGTCGCAGGCATCGTCGGTGCACAGATTCCCGTCGTCGCACTTGAACGTGCCGGTGCTGACACATTTGCCGCCCGAGCAGAAGTCCCCTGCCGTGCACGCGTTGCCATCGCTGCAGGCCGCCTTGTTGGCGAGGTTGACGCACCCCTTGGCGGGGTCGCACGAATCGTCGGTGCACTCGTTGCCGTCGTCGCAGAGCAGGACCCCGCTCGACTGGCAGGCGCCGCCCGTGCACTTGTCGCCGGTCGTGCACGCGTTTCCATCGTCGCACGGAGCTTTGTTGAGCTTGTGCGTGCACCCGGCGACCGAGTCGCATGCATCGTCGGTGCACCCGTTGTCATCGTTGCAGTCGGCCGTCCCGGTGGCCACGCACTTCCCGCCGGAGCACGAATCCCCCGTAGTACAGGCGTTCCCATCGCTGCAGGCCGCCTGGTTCGCTGCGTTCACGCACCCCTTGGCGGGGTCGCACGAATCGTCGGTGCAGACGTTCCCGTCGTCACAAATCAGTACTCCGGTTCCCTGGCAGACTCCGCCCATGCACTTGTCCCCGGTCGTGCACGGGTCGCCGTCGTTGCAGGCAAGCGTGTTGGGCACGGTCACGCACCCTACAGCGGGCTTGCACGAGTCGTCCGTGCACGGGTTTCCGTCATTGCAGGTCATGGCCACGCCGGACACGCACGTGCCCGCCTGGCACGAATCGCCCACGGAGCACGGGTCGCCATCGTCGCAGGCGTATCCCTCGTGGGCCGGTGCCGTTCCGCAGGCCCCGGTGATCGGATCGCACGTCGCCGAAAGGCAGATGGCATCGACTCCCTGCGGCTTGGGACAGGCAACGGTCGTGCCCGGCTTGACCGCACAGAGGTAGGGCAGCTTGCCCGTGTCGCAGAACAACGTCCCGTTGCAGACATCCCCGTCTTCGAGCAAGGCGCAGTCCGCAGTCTCCTGGCAGTCACACGAAACGGCCACGCCCTTGCACAGGCCCTGGCTGCACTGGTCCGCCACCGTGCACGGATTGGCATCGTCGCAGGGGGCTGCGTTGAAGGTGGCAGAGCATCCTCCCTTGCCATCGCACGCGTCGTCGGTGCATTCGTTGCCGTCGTCGCATGCGACCGGGAGCCCGGAGCACTGACCGTCCTCGCAGTGATCCCCCACGGTGCAGGCATCGCCGTCCACGCACTCCCCTTCGTTCAGCAGGTCGTGGTCGCACCCGGCCGCAGCCTTGCAGAAATCGGCCGTGCAGGCATTGCCGTCATCACACAGCTCCAGGTACTTGCCTTCGACCAGGTTCGGCTCGTCCACTTCGCCGTCGCAGTCGTCGTCCGCTCCGTTGCAGGCTTCCTGGGCCGGAATCTGGGCATCGCAGGCGCTGAGCCCACCGTCGGCGCATACCCGCTTGCCCGCACAGCTCCCCCACTCGTTGGCAGACTCGCACGGCGTCCACAGCGCCAGCTCGACCGACTTGTCCGTGCAAGGGCAAACCCCGGTATCCGCCACGCACTGCATGGTCTCCACGCCGTCGACCGAGGCCACCTTCTTGCACGAGAACCCCCATGGGCACTCCTGCGTCGCCTCGCAGGAACCGCCGCAGAAACTTCCCTCCACACCGTAGCTCACGCACACGTCCTCGAGCCCGCCGGCACTCTTGCAGTCACCGCCGTCTTCGCACGGCCGACACAAGTTGGCATGCACGGACACGCATGCGAACACCAGGTCCGGCGCCGCTCCGGCAATCTGCTGGCACTTCCAACCCGGGGGACACTCCTCGGTGCAGAGCTGCGTGCAGACTCCGTCGCCCATGTGCTCCACGCACCAACCGCTCTGGCAGTCCTTGTTCTCGAGGCACGGGTCGAGGAAGCATCCTTCTCCGGGCTGGCACTGCGGCCCGCCGAAGTCGAACGTTTCTTCCGGGATTCGAAGCTCCTCGACCAACTCGGGCGTGCCGGGGAGTTCGGCAACGGCTTCAGCCGTCACTTCCTCGACCGTGCCGCTGCCCGTGTCCGTCACATCCGGGAGCACCACCATCGACCCGCCGGAAGAACAGGCAAGGAGCACCGCAGTCGCCGCCGCAATCAGGATGCTGTCGAATCGAAGCATAGGGTACCTCCGCCTCGCTGCATGCCCGGTGATCCTGCCAGATTGAGCGCTTCCGGGCAAGCGCCAGGCTTGCGCTTCCGCCGCGGCCGTGTACTCTTGGCGGCATGACGACCCTCCACCACCACCCATTCCCCCCGACCCACCCCGGCACGTGGGTCCGCCGCCGGAGCCGGTTCGTCGTGCTCGTCAAGCTGGAGGACGGAACCGTCGTACCGGTGCACACCAACAACACCGGATCCATGAAGTCGTGCAACGCTCCCGGAAGCACGGTACGGGTCTCGCACAGCGACAACCCCAACCGGAAGCTGCCCTGGTCGCTGCATGCCGTGCGGGTCGGCAGAGCCTGGGTCGGCGTCGACACGTCGGTCCCGGCCAAGGTCTTCGCAGAGGCGTTGCGGCGGGGTGACATCCCGACGTTGAAGGGGTACCGGCTCCTGTCCAGCGAGGTCGCGGTGCCGGACGCGAAGGGCCGCTGCGGCAACCTGGACTCGCAAAGCAAGGCCGCTGAACCGCGTCGCTCGACAGCCCACCACGCCGCCTCTGCCGTGAGCGCCGGACCTCGCAGCCGCCTCGATGCCCTGCTCGAGTCCCCGGACGGGATTCCCGCCTACGTCGAGCTGAAGAACACCTCCTTGCGGGAAGGCGACACCGCCATGTTTCCCGACGCCGTGTCCGAGCGTGCGACCCGCCACGTGAAGGAGCTTGCCCACCTCGTGCGCCAGGGATTCCGGGCGTTCGTCGTGTTCATGGTCCAGCGCAGTGACGTGGCCCGGTTCCGGCCTGCCGATCACATCGATCCTGCGTTCGCCAAAGCCCTGCGCCGAGCCGTGAAGCAGGGGGTAGTGCCCATTGCGCTGCGGTGCGTCGTGTCGCCGGCCGGCGTGCGCGTGGAGCGCGAGCTCGAGGTAGAGGCGGGGATTGGGAGGGGATAGGACGTATAGGACGTATAGGACGAATAGGACGAATGGAAGGCATAGGGGGCGGCGCGGATCTAGGGGGTGGGTTTGACTGGCGGCCGAGGGGACTACTCGGCCTGGCATGCTAGAAGGCCACCTCCGCGACAGGGGCCGTTCCTCTGCCCCGCATGCTGCCCCGACTGCTCATGTCCAGCAACCACCCCCGCCACAGGGGCCGTTCTCTCTCGGGGGCGGCGGGTCCTATTTGTCCTATTCGTCCTATCTGTCCTATTCGTCCTATGTCTTCTGCCCCCCCCCCCCCCCCCCCCCCCCCCCCCCCCCCCCCCCCCCCCCCCCCCCCCCCACA
>CAITUV010000024.1 GCA_903895725.1 uncultured Myxococcales bacterium
GACCGTCCGGAAAGAGGGGCTGCTGACGGTGCGGCTGTGCCCCTGACCGTGGCTCCCCTCGAGCCGTCACTGGGTGTGGGGCTTTCTCTCGGCGCGGGATTTTGATTTTCGGCTCCCCCTGTGGCGGGGGAGGAGGTTGCGCATGAAGCGGATGGCCTGGCTGCTGGCGATGATGGCATTGGCATCTTCCTGCATCACTCAGGAGAGCTACAAATTCACGGGCGACATGCCCGATGCCCACGCCAAGGACGCTGACACCGCCCTGGCGGACGGAACCAGCGACTTCCTCAGGGCGCTCGACGCGGCTGACGTCGCCGATCTGGCCGATCTCGTCGGCCCGGCCGACATAGCGGATGTCCCCGACGCCCCCGCCCAGTCCGACGTGTCCGACGTGTCCGACGTGTCCGACGATGAATCCGAGACGTTCTGTCAGCCCCAGTGCGACGGCAAGCAATGCGGCGGCGACGGCTGCGGAGGCTCGTGCGGCGAGTGCGTCGATTCCAATCCCTGCACGACGGGTTCGTGCAATCCGGAGAGTGGGCAGTGCGTTTTCGCACCGGTCGGGGACGGAGAGGAACCGGAATGCGATGACGGGAATCCGTGCACCCAGGACGCGTGCAGCAGCGGTGCATGCGCCAACCCGCTGTTCCCTCTGGAAGAGCTGGTGGACGAGATTGCCGGCGGTCTCTGCCTGTGCAAGACCGACGAGGAGTGCGGGCCGCTGAACGATGCCGACCTCTGCAACGGCGTTCTGCACTGCGTTGCAGCTTCGGAAGGAGGCGAAGTGCCGGCCGGGACGCTGGTCTGCCAGGTGGACGCAGCCACGGTCAAGGAGGGAACCTACGACGACGGGCTCTGGTGCAACGGGCTCGAAGCGTGTGATCCGGCCACGGGAGAGAAGGTGGCCGGCATCGTCCCTGTGCTGGACGATGGGGTCGAGTGCACGAAGGATGCGTGCGACGAGGAAGCGGACAGCGTGACGCACGTACCGGACTCGGGGCTATGCGACGATGGGAGCGCATGTACCGAGAAGGTGTGCAACCCGGAGACGGGCTGTGTCTTCCCGATTCTCACGTGCGATGACAAGGATCTGTGCACGAACGACGGGTGCGACGGCCTGACCGGCTGTTTCCACACTCCGGTGCCCTGCAATGACGGGAACGCATGCAACGGAGTGGAAAGCTGCAACCCGGCAACAGGTTGCGTGCCCGGAGTGGCACCCGTCTGCGACGATCAGAACGTGTGCAACGGCACGGAAACCTGCGACATGGTCTATGGCTGCCAGCCCGGCACTGCCCTGGTCTGCGATGACAAGAACGCCTGCACCGAGAACAAGTGTGACCCGGCAACCGGATGCACGTTCCCGTCCATCTCGTGCGACGACAAGAGCCTGTGCACGAACGACGGGTGTGATGGCCTGACGGGGTGCTTCCACACCCCGGTGAGCTGCGACGACGGGCAGTACTGCACGACGGAATCGTGCGACCCCGGCAAGGGGTGTCAGCACCAGCCCAACGACGAGTTCTGCGACGACGGCAACCCTTGTACCGCGGACGTGTGCGACACCAAGAACAAGACAGGGTGTACCTACTCCGTTGCAGCGATGGACGGTGAGGCCTGCGATGACGGGGATGTATGTACGATCGGCGACGGGTGCTCCGCCGGCAGTTGCAGCCCCGGAATGTTCGACGAGCAGAATTGCGGTGGCGACTTCGACCACGACGGCGTGCTCAACAAGGACGATTTCTGCCCCTACGCGTTCGATCCCCAGCAGCTCGACCTGGATGACGATGGCGAGAAGGATGCCTGCGAGCCGCTCCCGGCCGGCTTTGCCCATTCCCGACCTATCGCTTTGTCTCAGGATGGCAAGCACTCGACCTGGCGTCGGACCCACGAGCCGGTCGAGATCCCGCTGGCCAATGGGATCATCGATGATTCGATCGCAGGGTACTGGAAGCTGGATGGGGGCAAGGCGCTTGATGCCTCCGCTGGCAGCCACCACGGGGTTCTTGAGGGAGGCACTGCGGTCGACGGAGCGTTCGGCGACAACACCGGGGCACTGCTTGTTCCCGGGGCTGGGGGCATTGTCACGCCGAAGATGGGGGATTGGAGGGCCAATGGTGCCGTCACCATGATGGCGTGGTTCAAGACGCAGACGCCCGGGGCAGGCGGGGGCTGGCTTCTGATTCAGCGGGGCTACGGGCCGGACTCGCAGTTGGGCCTCTCGGCGACGGCCACCCCGGTTCTCAGCAACACCCTTGTGGCCGGGCCTGACAAGTACAATGAGCTGACGGTCTCCAAGAGCGTGCTCGATGGGAACTGGCATCACCTTGCCGGGGTCGTCGACGGCACGCTCATGCAGCTGTATGTGGACGGCCGACTCGAAGGCTCGATGCTTGCCTCGGCTCCTCTTGAGACCGGGGGGTGCGAGGTGACCATCGGTTCATCCTACTACCACATCGGCTCCGAGTGCACGTCGGTGGTCCGGGAGAGCTGGGTGAACGGGAGCGTCGATGAAGTTCTGCTCTTCTCCCGCGCCCTCACGCCGGACGAGATTGACACCTACTACCGCTCCAAGGCCCCCTATGGCACGAAGTTCGCACCCGCTGCCCAGGCCGACTTCGACGACATCCGGGTGACCGAGAAGCCCGGCACCGGAGACCCGATCAAAGCGGGCGAAACGGTTAAGCGGACCCGCATCCTCGGCCCTCGTCCGCATTCAGACACGCCTTGTCCGATGGTCCTGGACGACGGCACGTGGAAGGACCGGGAGGATCTGTGCGGCGTGGTGGGGTACTGGAGGCTGGATGGGGATGGGAAGGATGTGCTGGGGCAGCATGACGGGACGAACAACGGGGCCGTGCCGTCAGGAGGGCGATTTGGGGATGGCGGTGGGGGGCTGGCTTTCGGTGGTGCCGGGGAGGTGGTCATCCCAGGAGGCGGAGAGCTCGACAACCTGGGCCTGTCAGGCCAGTCGTTCACAGTGGAGGCTTGGCTCAAGATTCCGACCGGAGCCACTTGCTCTGGCCAGCCCGTGATAGCGTCCAAGACAACCGATCTTCCCGGCGGCGGCAAGGACACGTTCACCTTCGCCGTGGATCCTTCGTGCGTTCTCCTGGGGGCGGTCGGGAACGGCAACGGGCAGCTGCTGGTCTCAGGTGGGCCAGCTCTCAGCGACGGCACGTGGCACCATGTTGCGCTGGTGCGCACGTTTTTCCCTCAGGAGGGAATCACTCTCTACACGGACGGGGTCTCCGTTGCCTCCGGGACCAAGGCGCTTGGCGATCTGGCGACGAACAAGACGGTGAGGCTTGGAGTCTCGACCGACTGGGCAGCCCAGAAGGGCGGCTGGCTTACGGGAAGCCTCGACGACGTCCTCATCCACAGCGTCGCCAAGTCCGCGGACTACATCTACCACCGGGCCAACCCTGGCATTCCGAAGGTTCAGTTCCTGGCGAACACCGTGGTGAACAACCAGGGGACGGAGCAGGCACCGGCGTACCCGTTGCGGGAGTACACGATGTACTGGGGCGATGCGGCGGCCAAGTCGGTTGCTCCGTTCGTGTCGTCACTCCCCAATGCCCCGGCCGGAGTGGGGCCGAGATGCTTCGGCCTGCTCAATGGCTGCCACGGCTATTCCGGCTGGTGGCGGTTCAACGAGGGGAGTGGGACGGTGGCGGTGGACAGCAGCGCGTGGAAGAGCTCTGCACAGTTCATGGGAGGCGGACAGGTGGTCCGGGGAGCGTCACCGGAGGGGATTGGGTTCGTGTTTGACGGGATCGACGACAAATGGAAGGCCTCCGGAGTGCCTCAGATTGCGGATGGTTCGCCGATGACGCTGGAGGCGGTAGGCGCTCTGGAAAAGCCGTGCGCCGATGCAGAGAATGACTGCCGGATGGCTGAGCGCGAGAAGGGGGATGGCGGGTATGCGCTCGGCGTGCTGGCCGGGTCGCAGAAGGTATACGGGTGCGTTCTGGATTCCGGCCCATCGTGGCCCAGGGCCGAGGGCCCCGCTCTTTCGATCAGCAAGGCAGTTGCCGCAGGAATGACCGTCGATTCGGGCAAGATGGCGGTCCTGCTCAACGGTGAGACGGCGGGCGTGGTGTCGGTCCTCGCACCCGACACGACTACCTCCTCGGACTTCTGCATCGGAGCCCAGAGTTGTGCTGGAACCGGGTTCTTCCCTGGCCTCATCGATTCCGTCCGCCTCATGAACCGCGCCCTGACGTCCGATGAGTTCCTGCACTACCCGATGGCCTCATGGACCTTGGGGGCGGGGAATTGAACCGCCCGGACTTCCGCAACGACAGCCCGGCACAGTTTCGCCCCTCATTCATAGTGTGTCCACATCCTCAACACCCAGACCTTCCGTTCGGCCCCGAGGATCTTGTAGACCGGGCGGTTCTGGTTGTTGATCCGATGCGAGGAGCTGGCCGATGGGTTGTTCTCTGCGTGTTGGTGCAGTAACCGCAGCGCCTTTCACGCTCCCCCAAAGATGTTGACGCGATCCACTCGGAATGCTACGAGGATTACCAGCGAAGAGGACCGGCAACGCCCGTGCGACTCTCCGGCTCCCTAGGAGCGCCCGGGGGCATGCGAGGACATTGCCCGGGGCTTTGCCATGGAGGGATGAGCATGCTGGCACGCGTCGCACTGGTGGCTTTCAGCACATTGTGCGCACTAGGCTCGTTGAATGTGGCCGCGCAGCAACCACCAGCAGCTGCCGCCGGCTCCGGACCATCGGACCGTACGCCTGAGGAGCTCAAGAAGCTCTCCGAGCAGGCCCTGGCGGATGCCAAGAGCGGCAAGTTCGAGCAGGCGATCCAGGTCTGGCTGGACATACTCGACGAGGTGACGGAGGGCAGCCGGGCAGACGTCCATGCCAATCTGGCCGTCGCCTACAAGATGGCCAAGGATCTTCCCGCTGCGTGGTATCACCTGACGGCGTACCTGCGCATGGCGGTTCGCGAAGACAAGGCAGCGGGCAAGGAGCTCGAGGCGCTGGAGCGCAGCCTGGCAGCGGATCACGGAAAGGTGGGGATCACCTGCCAGCCGGAAGGATGCCGCGTCTATCTC
>CAITUV010000025.1 GCA_903895725.1 uncultured Myxococcales bacterium
CGCAACTCGACCGAGCAGCGACTCGCCGACATCTGGCAGGAACTCCTCGGCATCGAGAAGGTCGGCATTCACGACAGCTTCTTCGATCTCGGGGGACACTCCCTCAAGGCAACGCAGCTGTTCTCCCGCATCCGCAATGCCTTCAGGGTTGACCTGCCCCTGCGATCCGTCTTCGAGACCCCGACCATTGCGGGCCTGGCACATCACCTCGAGCAAGCCCAGCCAGGGGACGGCCAGGCCGGGCTGCCGCTGACCCCGGTATCCCGCACCGGGCAGTTGCCTCTCTCATTCGCCCAGCAGAGGCTCTGGTTCCTCGATCAGTACGAGGCCGAGAAGGCCGTCTACAACGTCCCGCTGGTCCTGCATCTGCTCGGACCGGTCGACACGGATGTGCTCCATCGGACGATCGCCCTGGTCGTCCAGCGCCATGAGGCCCTGCGAACCACCTTCCAGACCGTCGACGACGAACCGGTGCAGGTCATCCGATCCACCATTCCGATCGACCTGCCCGTCGAGGATCTGTCCGGGATTCCGGACGAGCAGCGGCACCACCGCGCCGAGGAGATCGCCCGGCAGGAAGCCCGCCATGTCTTCGATCTGGCCCGAGGGCCGCTCTTGAGGGCCTGTCTGCTGCGGCTGTCCGCCACCGAGCATATGCTCCTCCTGACCGCCCACCACGTCATCTGTGACGGCTGGTCGATGGGAGTTCTGCTCGACGAGCTCAAGATCGCCTATACGGCCTTCTCCGGAGGGCAGCAGCCCGGGCTGCCCGAGTTGCCCATCCAGTACGCCGATTATGCCGTGTGGCAACGGGCATGGTTGCAGGGGGACGTTCTCGACCGGCAGCTTGCCTACTGGACGGAGCGACTCGCCGGGGCACCCGCACTGCTCGAACTGCCCACGGATCACCCGCGTCCGGCCGTTCAGACCTACCGGGGCGCCTGCGAGCGGTTTGTCCTGCCCCGCGAACTCGGCCGGCGGCTCACGGCGTTCAGCCAGCAGGAAGGGGTCACCCTGTTCATGACCTGCCTGGCCGCATTCCAGGCCCTGCTCCACCGCTACAGCGGGCAGGACGACATCGTCGTGGGGGCCCCCATTGCCGGACGCAACCGGTCCGAGATCGAGCAACTGGTCGGCTTCTTCGTCAACACGCTGGCCCTGCGGACCGACCTGTCCGGACAGCCGAGTGCACGCGAGCTCCTCGCCCGGGTGAGGGAGGTGGCCCTGGGAGCCTATGCCCACCAGGATCTTCCGTTCGAGAAGCTCGTCGAGGCCATCCATCCCGACCGGAGCCTGAGCCACGCCCCCGTCTTCCAGGTCGCCTTCGTGCTCCAGAATGCCCCCGACTCCCAGGTCCGCATCCCGGGCCTCGAGATCCTGGACCACACCGTGCACAGCGGGACTGCCAAGTTCGACCTGCTGCTGTCGCTCGAGGAGACCGGCGACGGTCTCGCCGGAAGCATGGAGTACTGCACCGACCTGTTCGATCCGGCCACGATCCGGCGCATGATCGGCCACTGGCAGCGACTCCTCGAGGGCATGGTCGCCGACCCCGGGCAGCCGGTCTCGCGCCTGCCCCTGCTCACCGAAGCCGAGCGGCA
>CAITUV010000026.1 GCA_903895725.1 uncultured Myxococcales bacterium
CCAGCAAGGCGGTGAGGCCCAGCAAGGCGGTGAGGCCCAGCAAGGCGGTGAGGCCCAGCAAGGCGGTGAGGCCGAAATCCCCGCTCCCCCTGCGGGCGGAGCAGCGGAGGCCGGTGACGAGGAGCCCTCGTTCGATCGACTCCTGAACGGAGTCAGCTTCGTCGATGCAAAGACCGGGTGGATCACCGGAGAATCCGGGACGTTGCTGGTCACGCACGACGGCGGGAAGAAGTGGGTCCCCCAGGACTGCGGCGAGTGGGCACCGCTCTACTCGGTGTTGTTCGTGGATGGGCGGCACGGGTTCATCGCCGGCTCGGAAGGAGCGCTGCTGTTCTCCCGGGACGCGGGGGACAGCTGGGAGCGGCTGGAGACCGGTACCCAGGAGCACCTGTTCCGGCTGGCAAAGGCCAAGGACAAGGTCTTCGCTGTCGGGCGCAGGGGGGTGATGCTGGAGGTTCCCCTGACGGCCGGTGACGGCGGCCTGCTTCCGGGCAAAGTCCGCCGCGTGCAGCTCGGCGTGTACCAGTGGCTCTCGACCTCTGCATTTGGAGGCGAGGGGGACGGCGTGCTGGTCGGAGGCCAGGGGCTGGTCATGCAGACCCGTGACGGTGGGGCCACCTGGTCCCGCCAGGCTCGTTGAGAGGAGGCCACCATGCAAGCCCGAATCGCACGCTTCATCATCAACAACCGTTGGCCGGTCCTCATCCTGATCCTGGCAGCGACCGGTGTGCTCGCCTGGAAGATCCCTCAGGTCCCGATCAAGAGCGAGACCATCGACCTGTTCCCATCGAACCACCCGTACGTCGAGACGTTCGTCAAGTACCAGGAGGTGTTTGGCGGTGCCAACACGGCGCTCCTGGCCATCGAGGTCAAGGAAGGGGACATCTTCAATCTCGAGACGCTGGCCAAGGTCCAGCGAGTGACCAAGGCCGTGGAGATGCTGCCTGGCGTGAACAACTACCAGGTGCTCTCCATCGCCCAGCGCAAGGTGAAGAACATCACCGTGGAGTTCACGCAGGAGGGGCCGCTCTTCAAGGCCGACCCGATCATGTGGCCCGAGCTGCCCAAGAACGAGGCCGAGGTGGAGAAGCTGCGGGAGGTCATCTACTCGAGCCCCCGCATCTTCGGCACCCTGGTCTCGCTGGATTCCAAGGCCGCGCTGGTCGTGGCCGGCTTCCTGGACAGCGAGCTCGACCCGCCCAAGATCTACGGCGAGCTCAACAAGCTGGTGGAGCAGGAGGAGGACGGCAACACCAATATCTACGTGATCGGCCGTCCGGTCATGCTGGGGCATATCGCGGAGCAGTACCCCCAGCTCGTCAAGCTGTTCCTCATGACGCTGGCTGCGATCTTCCTGACCCTCCTGGTCTACTTCCGGGACGTTCGAGGCGTGGGGATCCCCATCCTTACCGCCCTGCTTTCGGCTGCATGGGGCCTCGGGTTCATCGGCTGGCTCGGCTACAACTTCGACCCGCTCGTCATCGTCGTGCCGTTCATCATCTCGGCCCGGGCGTTGTCCCATTCGGTCCAGCTCATCGAGCGCTACTTTGAAGAGTTTCGAGCCAAGGGAGACCGAAAAGAAGCTGCCGTTGCCACCTTCACCGGCCTGTTCGCCCCGGGCATCGTCTCCATCGTGACCGATGCCATCGGCGTGTTCCTGGTCATCCTGACCCCGATTCCGCTGATGCAGAAGCTGGCCATCCTGGGCGGGTTCTGGGTCATGAGCTTCGTGGTCAGCGACCTCATCTTCAACCCGGTCCTCCTCTCGTTCGTGCCGCCGCCTAAGGAGAAGGCGGCAGCGGCCAAGCCGTCCTTCCTGGATCGGTCCCTGTCCACCATCGCAGGCTTCTGCGTCGGCCGGGGACGCTGGACCGTGGTCGGCATCACGGTGGTGGTCGGTGCCGTGGGCCTGTACTTTGCCTCGGGCCTCGTCATCGGGGACGTGAATCCCGGGACTCCCATGCTGTGGCCCGATTCCAAGTACAACCAGGATACCGAGCGGATTGCACAGAAGTTCGGCAACACGGAAATCCTCAACGTCATCGTGCAGGGGAAGGACTGCCCCGAGCCGTCTCGGGAAGAGCTGCTCGAGGCCCACGGCTGCAACGAGGAGCTGGGAAGCTGTTTTGACGACCCGAGCATGACCTGCAGCAGCGACGAGGAGTGCTTCGGCTGTGACTCGCAGACCGGCAAGTGCAAGAGCGATGTCGGACGGGCCTGCACCAAGGACATCGAGTGCATCTCCCGGGAATGCAACCCGATCAAGTCGCCCAAGGTTCTCCAGACCATGGAGGCCCTGCAGCGGGAGATGGAGACCCTTCCCGAGGTGGGCTCGACCTCGTCGGTTGCCGGCCTGCTGCCGTCGGTCATCTCGGCCATGCACGCGTCGGACCCGAAGTGGGAGCTCATCCCCCACGACCGCCGCGATGCCGGCTTCTTCCTCGGCATGATCTTCTCCTCGTCCGAGCCGGGAGACCTGTCCCGGTACATCACCCAGGATGCCCAGCGGGCCACGGTGACGATGTACCTGCGGGACCACAAGGGAGAAACGCTGCGAACCGTCGTTGACCGGACCAAGGCATTCATCGCAGCCCACCCGCTCGACGAAGCGGAGTTCCTTCTGGCGAGCGGCTACGGTGGCCTCCTGGCCGCAGTCAACGAAGTGATCGCCTGGTCCGAGATTCGGGTGACCGCGCTGGCATTCCTGTCCGTATTCCTGTTCTGCGCACTGGCCTACAAGAGCTTCGTCGCCGGCATCCTGTTCCTCGTTCCCCTGTTCCTGTCGAACTACCTGACGTACGCCATGATGGGGGCCCTGGGAATCGGGCTCGACGTCAACGCCCTGCCGGTCGTGTCTCTCGGCGTCGGGCTCGGGGTGGATTACGGATTGTACGTGGTCTCCAGAATCCAGGAGGAATATGCGGTCAAGCCCGACCTGGACCTGGCTGTGCGCCGGGCCATCACGACCGCGGGCAAGGCCGTGCTGTTCACCGCCACCACCATGGTGTCGGGTATTGTGTTCTGGGCATGGTCGTTCCTCAAGTTCCAGGCCGACATGGGCATTCTGCTCGCGGTCTGGATGTGCATCTCGATGTTGGGCGGCCTGATCCTGCTGCCGGCCCTGATCTCGCTGGTCCGTCCTCGTTTCGTCATCGGCCAGGCCAACGCGCCGAAAGCGTCATAACAGGCCTTTCCTTGAGCGGAGGTGAAGCATGCATCTGAATCTGGACCGTGTGACCGCGGCAATTGCCGTGGCTCTCGCCATGCTGGCTGCAGCCGGGTGCGGCGCCATGGCGGCCAAGGATTCCTACAGCGGACCGCAACCCGCAAGCCCCTATTGGAGGGACGAGGTTGCTGCGGCCGAAACGCCCAAGCCCATGCCAGTCTCAGGCAAGATGGAGCGGGGGCTCCTGGCCGGAACGGGGGGCCAGGAGGAGGTCGCGTCCCAGCCGACCCTCATCGAGCGGAAGATCATCTACACCGGAGCGTTCTGGGTGGACGTTTACGACGTCAAGCAGGCCCAGGACCGGCTCGTCCGGTGGATTGGTGAGCAGGGAGGCTACATGGAGCAGCTGGCTGCCAACCGCCTCGTGCTTCGCATCCCTGCGGAGAAGTTTCCCCTGGTGGAGCCCCTGCTCAAGGAGATCGGGCGGGTGGATGACTCGCAGACCGACATCCGGGCCCAGGATATCACCGCCGAGTACTACGACGTCGAGCTCCGGCTCAAGACCAAGAGAGACTACCTTGCTTCGCTCCAGAAGCTGTTGGATCAGGCAGGCTCGCTCAAGGACAAGCTCGCGGTGCAGAAAGAGATCGCCACCGTGGTCGAGGAAATCGAAGTGCTGGAAGGGCGGCTTCGCCTCCTGTCGCAGCAGGTGGCCCTGGCAACCGTGACGGTCACGTTCCGGCTGGCCACGACGGGGCCCAAACGCACATTCCAGCTACCTTGGGAGTGGCTCGATCTCCTGGGAACCGAGTACCTGGTCAACTGAACGGAAGTGCCCGAAGCGGCCCTCGGGCCGCCGGGCGGATGCACCGGAGGGAACCGATGAAGACGAAGAACCTGCTCATCCTGGCGAGTCTGGCGCTGGTCACGTCGTGCGTCTCGCTCCAGACGCCGGACGGATACGCGAGCCGCAAGCAGACCGGCTGGCACGACTACAAGGCGATTTCGACCGAAGGGGCCGTCATCGCCATGCGGGTGGAGCGCAACGAGGACAGGGAGCGCGGCACGCTCGCCTACTGGACAGAGGCCTCACGCAAGCAGATGACCCTGTCGCGCGGGTACGAAATCCAGAAGGAAGGTGAGTTCGTGTCGGGCGAGGGAAAGGGGCATTGGATGCTGTTCGGCCACACGTACAAGGGGGTGGACTTCCTCTACCTGCTGGGCCTTGTCGTCGATGGCCGGAAGATCTACGTCCTTGAAGCCACGGGCGAAAAGGAAACGTTCGAAGCGGATGTCCCCAAGGTGGTGCAGGCGTTCGGGACGCTGGACTAGGAACCCAGCCCCGACCACGCGGGAGGGGCCCTGTGGATACGCTGTGGGCGTTGGGCTTGCTGCCCCCAGGGTGATAATGGAACAGGAGGTGCAGTAATGACGAGTCAGACCCTTGTGAGAAGTCTTCTTGTCTCTTGTCTCCTTGCGGCAGTCCTGGCATCGGGGTCCTCCTTTGCCTTTGCCGCTCCTGCTGCAGGCGCCAAGGCCCCCGGCCCATGCGGGTCCGCTCTGCTCAAGCAGCTCCATCCGGTCCCAGACCGCCCCTACCTCGGGCCGGTTCCTGGCGGCCGCGGGTTTCCGACCGTGGGCGAGGCCCGCAAGTTCTGGACCTACGACCTGTCGGTCATGCCCCCCAAGAACATCCAGGTTGCCGCCACCTGCCGGGGCCTCGGCACCAAGGTAGCGGTCTGGGTTGCGGACAAGGAGTGGAACCAGAGCGTGACCCAGGCCGACGTCGATGCCGTGCTGGCCGCGATGGAGCAGGCGACCCCCAGGACGCCTGAGTCCGGGGTCGTGGCGAACAATGAGGCCCTGTTCGGGGCCCCGCCCAAGTTCCACGAGGACGATCCCGACTTGACGCTCCTCCTCTACGACATCCCCAATTACAAGCAGTACTCGTTCGACGGCTTCTTCCGACGGGAGGACCTGGCACCGTTCAACGCATCGTGCGCGGGCAACCCGATGATCTACTGCTCCAACGAGCTCGGGATGATCCATGTCAAGTCGCAGGACGTGGGCGGCGAGTACATGCAGGGGGTGATTGCGCACGAATATGAGCACCTGGCCCACTTCGGAAAGGATCAGAAGGAAGAGAGCTGGCTCGACGAGTCGCTGGCGGAGCTGGCCATGTCTTACAGCGGCTACGAGGATCCCGGCAACCTCGATGCCTACCTCAAGCAGCCGTCGCTGGCCCTGGTCATGGAGCCCCCGGTCAACTACGGGGCCTGCTTCGTGTTCGGGGGCTACCTGTACCAGCGGCTCGGGCTCGACGGCGTGAAGGCACTTGTCACGTCCAAGACCACGGGCATCGCCTCGATCGACGAGGCCGAGTCGCACGGCGGGTTCGATCCGATGCTGGGCGAGTACGCTGCGGCCAACATCCTCGATGACACTTCGGTCGCTGAAGGGCAGTTCGGCTACGACCTGTTCGATCTCGGCAAGTTCACCTCGAACAGCTTCGACAACTACAACGGCAAGGACTTCATCGTTCAGCCGACAGGGCTCCAGTACTTCGACCTCGCAAAGCCGCTGGTGGGCAACGAGACCTACAAGATCACATTCGATGCCAAGGGTACCGGCGTGCGGGCCCACGCGGTGCACGTGGCCGGCCCTGCCGTCTACCCGCTGCCTGCGGGAGAGCCCGTGACGCTTCCGGTGATGGAGCAGCCGACTCTTACGCTGGCTCTGGCCAATCCGGACCCCGGGAGCAAGGCCACGGTCTCCATCTCGGTCGAAGTGGTGGAGGGGGAGATTCCGGTGGTCGAAGAGCCGGTCGTCGAGGAGCCGGTCGCGGCCGACATCGTTGCCCAGCCCGATGGTGAGCCGGTAGCGGATGTCTCCGCCCCGGAAGAGGATGCCGCACAGTCTGCCGAGACTGCCGCTGACGTGCCCGCAGCGGACGTCGGCCAGACCCCCGGGGAGAAGAAGGACGGCGGCGGCTGCCAGGCTGGTTCCTCTTCGCCCGCCTTCCCCCTGCCCCTGCTTCTGGTGTTTGCCTCCGTGCTCCTCGTTCTCCGCCGACGCGTCGCTCACCGCTGACGTTCCGAGTACAACCAGACTGCCGACGCACTGAACCACAACCAGAATGACACCGAAAGAGCCGGTTGACGCGGAACCTCCAAAACGGTACCATAATAGTGCCACAATGGCGGCAACGGAGGGGCCATGACCACCTTGACCATCAAGAACGTCCCGGAGCACCTCCACAAGAAGCTGCGTCTGCGCGCTACGGCCAGCAGGCGAAGCCTCAACGGGGAGCTTCTCCACATCATCGAGGGTGCGCTCGGGGCCGACGAAGGTGACAGCCTCGAGGAGGATGCGATCCTGCGCAAGGCTCGGAGGCTGCGCTCACGCTTCTCCGGGAAGCTGCCGCCGGCCGAGGTCGACGCGGCCATCGACGAGGGGCGGCCGTGATCGTGGCGGACACGAACGTCATCGCTGCCTTGTTCCTGGCATCAGACCGGAGCGAGGTCGCAGAACGGGTTTGGCGCCGCGACCCGACCTGGTATGCCCCGGTGCTCTGGCGGTCCGAGCTCCGCAACGTAGCACTCCGGTACTTCCGGTGCGGGCTCGCGACCCTCGCCCAGTGCGAGGAGGCGATGGCGCAGGCCAGGCTGGCCATTCCGTCCGTCCGAACCATCGAATCGGATGACGTGCTGGTCCTCCGCATGGCAGCGAGGTTTGGGCTCAGTACCTACGACGCGGAGTTCGCCGCCCTGGCCGAGACCCTTCAAGTACCGCTGGTCTCCTGGGACGGGCGGCTCCTCGAGCGCTTTGCGGGCCGGGCGGTTTCCCCGCTAGACTTTCTGCGGTAGGAGGGCACATGGGGCAGGTCACTCTTCCCGGAGCCTCTGCAACTCGAGATGCCCTCGCTTCCCGCCTTGCCGGGCGTGTCCCCACCGCAGCGGCAAAGACCGGATACCTGCCCGACGGTCGCTTTGGGGAGGTGGTGTTCGTTCTGGCGGGAGAGGCCCTGCTGATCGCTGTGGCGGAGCTGGGCGAGGAGCCAGCCATCGAGGAGCGGCCGGCATCGGACCTCGTCGGCTGGCGAATGGAATCGACGCCGCTGGAGCACCACGTCGTGCTGCAGCTGTGCGGGGAACCTGACCGACGGCTGAAGCTGAGCGGCTTCGACGTGGCCGGCGTGACCAACCTGCTGGCGCAGGCGCAATCAACCGGGGCCTCTCGCTCACCCGCTCCGGCGTCGGAGGATTCGGCGCAGCAGCCGGGCACTCAACCCTCCCCGGCCCCGTCGGTCGAGAAGCCTGGCCTTTGGCCTGATTCGGCGGCCAAGGTCCCTCACCCCGTCCTCCTGCCTGAAGCGGCTGTCCAGGTTCCGGAGCCGGTGGCTGTGCCTGACTCGGCCGCTCCGGCATCAAACCCTGCGGGGCAGCCTCTATCGTGCGCCGCTGTAGCGAAGGAGGAGGTTGAGGCGGCCCCGTCGAATTCGAGGGAGGAGCGGCGGGCATCGGCGCCTTCCGGTGCCTCAGCGGACTTGACCGACCTCCTGGTCGAGGCGGATTCCGCCGGAGCGCTTCGCTGCACTCGATGCGGTCGGCGCTTCAAGTCCCCTCGGGATGCCATCGTCTCGGATGACGGCCGTATCTGCCAGCGGTGTCAGATCCTCGAGGAAGTCCGGGCCGATGAACACCGTGTTCGACACGGGGAGGTCTCTGAGCTGAATCTGCGCACACCCGGAAGTGAAGCTTACTGGGAGCTGCTGGCCCGCCATAGCGGTGTTCCTGACGAGGACATGGACGAGCTGGCTCAGAAGCACGAGCCCTGGTTCGTCAGGCTGATCCGCTGGCTGACCAGCAGCGAGGATTGACGGGAGTGGCGTAGCGGATAGAATCATCGGGCAGCCAAGGGGGGGAATGCCATGGTTCGACGGGATCCGGTTCAATCGGTTCGGCTGATCGTTGCGGTGGGATTCCTTCTAACCGCGGCGTGCCAGGAGACCATCTACCTCCAGACTCGAAAGTTCGACGAGCTGGTGGTGCTCGCTGCAGACCCTGCCCGCAGGCTGACCTCAGCGGATGGGAAGGCCTCCTATGAGCCCGTGTGTCGGGGCGCTGACTCTTCGGCGGAGGCCCTGCTGCTTCACGTGCTCCTGCGGGGCACCTTCGTCATGGACGAGAACGAGCAGGACCTCTCGGTAAAGCCTGGTGACAAGGTCGGCATGGGGAAGGTGACGCTGGACAACATGTCTCAAGGTCGGTTCGACCTGCACCTCACCTGTATGGAGGAGGCCTCCGGAGAGCTCGACTACACAGATCAGTGCTCCGGCATCCAGTTCCCTCCGTCCGACTTCGACGGCCTTGACTTCTATCGGTACGGGGGGCCCGACGACAACGGGGGCACCGTGGCGCTCGTGGTTCTCATCGACATGAGCGGGAGCATGAAGGGGCTGACGATGCAGACCCCTCCGTACAACGAGGATTCCAAGGACAACGTCGTTTTCCAGATGGGCTCCGATTTCATCAAGCTGGCCACCGACAAGAACGAGAGTCGTATTGCCGCGGTCAAGTCTCTCATCCATTCCCTCAATCCCGAGGACAGGCTCCTGGTTCTCGCTTTCAACGAGCAAGCCGTGGATGTGGTGTGTGAGCTGCCGGGCTGGGATAACGAGGCCATGGACTACGAGCAGAGGAAGGAGCAGTGCTTCGGCACGAATCGCGACCTGGTGATCGAAAACCTGACCGGGCCTTCGGCGCTGGATGGCCTCCAGGGGCAGGAGGGCGGCAGGACCCCCTTGTGGCTGGCCGTCCGTGATGCCTACGAGTTCCTGGAGCAGAACCCTCATGCCCAGGATGCGGACTTCCGTCACATCATCGTGGTGGGGGACGGGCCGGACACGTGCGGCCTGGGGGCCGAGGGCAGCCAATGCACCGGCCCCTGCGGCAACAACCTCGGAGATTCCGTGGATGCCTTCCAGGACTTCCGTGCCGAGCTGGAGTCGCAGCCGTTCGAGGAGCGCATCCCGGTGCACTTCGTGCAGATGAAGGCCGTGGGATACCCGGAGCGGGATCCCCGCCAGATGGAGGTGGCTTGCCTGACCGGCGGCCACTACCGGTTCCTGAACCTGCTGGACCTTGCGGAAGAGGACCGGCCGGACTTGGTTCGGGATGCCCTGGTCGACATCCGCAGCACGTTCCGCGGCTATTGGCGGTTTGCGGTCCGAATGCCTTCCCTGGCATCGGACATGGATCTGTTTCCCGGGCGGCTGTACCTGTTGGGGGGGGATGGGACCGTTCTTCCGGGGGAGGACGAGCTCCTGACCGCGAACCCCCGCGACTTCCAGTTCCTGGCGATGACCGACATCGGGTACGAGCACGTCGTACCCCTCGACAGCCGAGTCGCGTTCCGGAAGGCCTGCGAGCTGGGCAGCGACGGCCCGTGTCCGCCGGCCCTGGACGAGGGGGAGTGCTCAGTCCGCAAGTCCTGGTGCGATGAAGAGACACTCACCTGTCTATCCGCACTGGAGTGGAAGCCCGACGGCGAGGACGGCGGGTGTTATCCGCAGTCGGCCGTCGTGAGCGTGGAGGTGGAGGGAGAGCAAGGGACCACCAAGACCGAGGAGGTTTCCCTGGGGCTCGTTCCGACCGTCTGCTGCATGGGAAAGTGCCGGCCGCCGCGGCCGCCCGAGGTTCCGAATGAGCTGTCGCACCCGACCACCGGCGCCGCCTGCTTCTGGTATCAGGAAGAGAAAGGGTGGACCGAGAAGAACCCGGGGAGCGCAAACCAGGCCTGGGTCTACTTCGCCACGGCCAAGACCGGCGGTGATTGCGACTGGGCCGCGATCAAGGCCAGCCTCAAGTACTCGGACCCGCAATCCCTCGCATATCCCGACGACTGGGACTGCGAGGGGGAAAACTGCTTCCCACCACAGCAGGAGTGAGCGCGAGACCACCCCGGGCGAAGCACCCATCCGGCTTCGCAAACTGATTTCCCCCCTACAGCCAGTTCCTCTTGCGGAAGTAGTACAGCATCCCGAGCCCGGTCGTGAGCATGATCCCCCATAAAGCCGGGTAGCTCCAGGTCCACTCCAGCTCGGGCATGTGCTTGAAGTTCATCCCGTACACGCCGGCCAGGAAGGTCAGGGGGATGAAGATCGTGGCGATGATGGTCAGCACCTTCATCACCTCGTTCATCCGGTTGCTCACCGTGGACAGGTAGAGGTCGAGCATGCCCGACAGCATGTCCCGGCAGGTCTCCACGGTATCGATGATCTGGACCGTGTGATCGTGGAGATCGCGGAGGTAGGGCTGGAGCTGCGGCGTGAGCAGGGGGGACTCGCGGCGGTCGAGGGCGGATACCGCCTCCCGCAGCGGCCAGACCGCCCGGCGGATGTAGATGAGCTCCCGCTTGAGCCGATGGATCGAGTGGACGGTCTTCTCGCTCGGGGAGGCCAGCAGCTCCTCCTCGAGCAGCTCGAGCTGCTCCCCGACGCGTTCCAGGACGACAAAGTAGTTGTCCACGATGGCATCGAGCAGGGAGAAGGCGAGGAAGTCGGCTCCCATGTGGCGCAGACGACCCTTGTTCGTCCGCAGGCGGTGCCGGACGGGCTCGAAGACGTCGCCCGGGGTCTCCTGGAACGACACCAGCCAGTCCTTGCCGACAGCGAGGCTTACCTGCTCCCCCTTCACCTCACCGGCCGTCTCATCCCATTGGAGCATGCGGAGCACGAGGAAGAGGTGGGGACCATAGTCCTCGAACTTGGGACGCTGGTTGGTGTTGAGCACGTCTTCCAGCGCCAGCGGGTGGACGTTGAACAGCTTGCCGACCCCTTCCACGACCTGGACGTCGTGCAGGGCATCCACGTCGAGCCAGGTCACACCGGTTCCGCCGGGCAGGGACGAGCAGTCGGCCACCGTCTTCGGGGAGGTCTCCTTGAGGGTTTCGCCCGTGTACTGGAACGCCCCCATGCGCACCCCTTCGGTGCGCTGCTCGCCGGTGTGGACGAGCGTCTCGGGGGACATGCCGGTCTTCAGCCGGGTCCTGCGCATCAGGCGCGTCTTGCCCTGGTTCTTCCTCGACGACTTGCTGGTCATGATCTCCTGGTCCTCCTGGCGAAGGTGCGCCTGCCCGTGGGCCTTCCCACCGGGGCGTCCTCACCGGGCCTGAGCCAGCCGGCAGAGCGAGACGGGGAGGGGCCCGTCGGGCTGTCGGTTGAACTCCATCGGCACCGTGGCCACCATTCTGGCCGGGGAGCGCAGGACGTCCCAGGCTGTGCACTCGGTCGTGTGGCGGGAAACGAATTCCCTCCATCGGGTCAGCCGAGACTCGACCTCGCCCACCCTCTCCAAGGGGATATCAGAAAGCACCGGATCCTGCAATGCCACGTCCACCTGGTGATGGTAGAGGGACTGGAAGAACCAGACGTCCTCCTCGGGCCAACCGTCTCGGCTGACCCTCTCCACGAATTCGTCCCCGTACGCGATGGAGAACGTCTTGCCCGCATCCTTCAGGAGCTTGACCGGGAAGTAGTTGTTGGCCCGATACTCCCGAATCCTCGGGGGAAGCACGAGGATGCCGCGGCGGGGAAGCAGCGGGACTGCCCTTTCGAGGAACTGGAACTGCTGGGCCTCGACGTCCGGCGTGAAGTGGGTCAGCGCGGTCCGGGGCACCTCGACGCCCAGTCCCAGTGCCAGGAGCAGCAGTCCGGCAAGAATCCACCGGCGGGAAAGATGCCCGACCACGAAGGCGACCGAGGCCCCCGCAAAGAGAGTCAGCAACAGCAGGGGAAGCGCCTGGTATCGAACCAGGTCGGTGAAGCAGGTCCGCACCGTGAAGCACAGGAGGAGGAGGGGGAAGCAGAGCAGCAGGAGCAGGGCGGCACGGCGGTGCAGTGCCAGGGCCACGAGCAGGCCGGACAGAGTCAGGAACATGCGCAGCACGGGGGAGGCCGCCGGGTGGAAGAAGAGGTTCTGGGACGTGAAGGGGCTGGCCAGGAAGGCCGGATCGGTCCAGATCGAGTGGAGCCCCTCGGCCACGTTGAGCTGCCACTGGGAGTGCAGGTGGGGCCAGGAGAGAATCGCCAGGGCCAGGAAGCCCCCTGTCAACGGCACGATTCCGGGCCTTCGCTCGTCGGGAGCTGCGGTCAGCAACACCAACAACGGTAGCAGGAGGAGGGGGGCGGTGACCAGGTGCAGGTTCACCAGGAGCAACCCGGAGAGGAAGCCGACAGCCAGCAGCTTCGGGTCCCGACTCCGCACGTAGGAGACCAGGGAGGCCACGGTCAGCGGGAACAGCAGACAGGCCCAGCTGAACGGGGCCAGGCTCGTGGAAACCCTTGCCAGGTGCGGTGAGACGGCCAGCAGCACCCCCACCGCTCCCCCGGCAAATGCCGAGCGGAACAGCAGCCCTGCAGCCACGGCTCCGGCCACAGCGGTGGCAGCCCCGACGGTTTCGGCCAGCCGCCAGTAGGCATCGAGCGACCGGGGCAGAAAGAGGAAGAAGAAGTCCACGATTCCCTCCTGGCATCGCCCCGAGTAGCTCGGGTAGGGGGAGCGGACCGGATGGAGCAGGTGGTCAAGCGCCTCGAGCCCGTGGAGGTTCGCATGCAGCGGCGCGTGGGGAGAGGCGAGAAGACGAAACAGATAGGCCCCGACGAACAGGAGCAGGAGGAGGGCTGCCGCCCGGCGGGGACGGCGTGGCGGTCCGGTCCCGGTTCCTCGGTCACGTGCTCGAAGCGGCCCCAGCGATTGCAGGCCCAGCCAGAGGAGGAGTCCCAGCAGCAGGGCCGTTGCGGCCCCGTAGAACCACCCCGGCAGATTGGTGGGCGATGCGGTCTCCTCCCACGGCTGCGTGCCTTCGGCATGCGCTTCCAGCGCCATGCCGATGCCGGCCGCCGCCCTCTGGAAAGCCTCCGCGTTCCGGGCCGGTAGAGTCGGAACGTGTAGGCTGAAGGCTCTCCCGACCTGGCGGCCGCGAGGACGCTCCACGGTGGCTGGCAGGAAGTGGATGGGGATCGTATCCTCGCCTCCGGTCAGGTTCACACGGATCCCCCTCGAGTGGTAGTCGAACCCGTCGAACCTCCATGGATTGTCCCCGGGGATCGCTGCGTCGAGGTGCTCCCCCAGGCCGGCCTTGTCACGGAAGTCCCGGGAGATCCGGCTCATCCGGGATTCCAGCGGGGACCACGCGACCACGGCTGCGGCCAGCATGGCCAACCCCGCAGTCCACAGGACGATCGGCCTGTGCAGCAGTCGACGGAGCAACGCAGAACGCACGAACCCCCCTCCAGGCTTCGTACTCGCAAGTTGATTCAGTGCCGTTTCGGCTGGCCGCAAGCATAGCGGCCAGCCCCGTGGGGCGTCAAGGCCTTGTCGCTTTGCACGCTGACGCCGCTCGTGTATGCTGCCCCCATGAAAACGTTTGGCTTCCAGTGGCACACCACCGACCGATGCAACCTGAGATGCCGACATTGCTACCAGGATACGTTCGGAAGCGAGTCGGAGCAAGGGCTCGACGTGCTCGTGCAGATGGCCGACCGGATCTTCGGGGCCCTCCCGGATCGGGCCGTGTCCGTCAATCTGACCGGGGGGGAGCCTCTCCTTCTCCCCGGACTCTTCGACCTGGTGGCGCATCTTCATGAGCTGCCCAATTTCGACGAGGCCGCGATCATCACCAACGGGACCATCGCCACGGAGCGTGTGATCCGCTCGATTGCCTCGTTTCCCCGCCTCACGACGCTGAAGGTCTCCATCGAGTCTGCAGACCGGTCGACCAACGACGGGATCCGGGGGGAGGGGAACCTGGACCGGGTTGTCTCGAATCTCGCCAGGCTGAAGAAGACCGGCAAGGACATCGTGCTCATGGCCACCCTGTCGCGCCTGAACCTGGCCCACATCGAGCCCACTGCGCAGCTTGCCCGGGACCTGGGGCTCTCGGGGGTGATCTTCGAGCGCTTCGTCCCTCTGGGAAGCGGGGTCGGGCTGCTCGATCAGGTGCTCAAGCCGGAGGATTGGGCTGCTGCGGTCCGTGCCATCGGCGAAACCGCAGGGCTGGAATTGGACCCGCTCGAGCTGCTTCCCTACAAGGCTTTCTGGCTTGACCTGCGAGGCGAGGCCGAAGAGCCACTGTCGGGTGCGCTCTGCAACCTGGGCGAGGGGTCCATGGCGCTCATGCCGGACGGGACCGTCTACCCGTGCCGACGGACCCCGATCCCGCAGGGCAACGTCCTGGCCGAGCCTTTCGTGTCGATCTGGGAGAGGCTCAAGAAGTTCTCTTCACGGGCCACCCGACCCCGATTGACAGGCATCTTCTGCACGGCGTGCGGCATCGAAGACTGCGCCGGCTGCCGGGCACTGGCGCGGGCGGCTTCAGGCGATGTCATGGGAGACGATCCGCAGTGCCCTCTCCTGGCGGACTGACGCACGACCGGACTGCAGCGCAGACGGTTTGACTCAGGGACGGACAGACTCACGACCGGTCTTGCTCTGCCCTCTGCAAGCTGCTAGACTGGTTGCGGGAACAAAGTTGTCGTCAGGAGAGAACTCGTGTCGGAGGGTGGCCATGGGCGAAACCTCGTGCCTGTTCTGCAGTGGTACCGGTAAAGACGTCTGCTCCGCGTGCGAAGGGAAGGGGAAGATCGGCGGCTTCCTGGGAATCGGGGCAAAGACCTGTCCGAACTGCGAAGGGAGCGGCGAAGCCGTCTGCGAGCATTGCCTGGGCACCGGCAAGGAGCGAACCCGGGAGCATTGACTCTGCAGCACAGTTGGAGTAGCAACAGGGCACGGGTCTTCTGGACCCGGGAAGCGCTGATGCCGTTGCTGTGGGTCGGGTGAAGTGAATTGACTACCAAGCGCATGGATGCCGGCGGCGGCAGCTCGCCGTTCGTAGATGCCAACCAGGCCCTCGACGACCTGCTGGAGTCCTCTCTCATTGGTGTCGCGTATGTGTCGGATGGAGTCGTCCGGTACGTGAATCGCAGCATGCTGCTCATGTTGGGAGTTGACACATCAAAGCTCGTCGGCAAGCCGATTGCGGAAGTCATCGAATCGGTTCACCGGGAAGACCGTGAGCGGCTGTTGAGCCTGCAGCGGGAGGTGTCCGAACAGGCCTCTCGGCAGGAGGCCCACACCGAGTTTCGCTGGTGCCGGCCGGATGGGCAGACGCGATGGCTCAAGCTGCAGGGCGTGGGGACGACGTTCGATGGGCGGCCCGCCCTCAGGGGCGTCGTGGTGGATGTCACGGAGCAGCACGAGGCGTTGGAGAGGTTGCGGGCCAGCGAGGAGCGCTACCGCCGCATGGTTGAGTTGTTGCCCAGCGGAATCCTCGTGCATTCCGACGAGAAGGTGGTGCTGGCCAACCGCGCGGCCGTGAGGCTATTCGGCGGGCAGACCGAGGCCGATATCGTGGGCCAAAGGATCCTCGACCATATCGTGCCCGAGCACCACCCGGTGGTCCGACAGCGAGTGGCCCGGGTATATCGTGGAAACGAGGAAGTTCCGGTCATCGAGGTGATGTTTCGCAAGCTGACGGGGGAGCCTTTCTGGGTAGAGGCATCGGCAAGCTCCGTCGAGCACGAAGGCAGACCCGCATCGATGGTCGTGTTTCGCGATATTTCAGAGAGGAAGAAGGCCGAGACCGAGAAGGTGCAGCTGGAGGCCCAGCTCCTCCAGTCGCAGAAGCTCGAAGCCGTCGGCCGGTTGGCCGGAGGCGTTGCCCACGATTTCAACAACCTTCTGACCGAGATTTCGGGGCAGTCCGAGCTTGCCTTGCTGGACCTGTCGTCCGACCATCCCCACCATCCGATGCTGAGGGCCGTGTGCGATGCTGCGCAACGGGCCACGTCGCTGACGCGCCAGCTCCTGGCCTTCAGCCGGAAGCAGGTGATGCTGCCGCGTGGCATGCACATCAACGAGATCGTCTTGGGGCTGGAGAAGATGCTGTCGCGGCTTATCGGCGAGGACATCCAGTTCCAGGTTGCGCCGGCATCGTTTGCCGGGCAGGTGGTCGTGGACCCGGGACAGATCGAGCAGGTCGTGCTCAATCTGTGCGTCAACGCCCGGGACGCCATGCCGAATGGAGGCCGCCTGCTGGTCACGACCGGAGTCGAAATGGTCGATACGCGGCTGGCGGAGCGCCTGCTTCTGCCCCGCACCGGCCCGTACGCCGTCGTGTCCGTGATCGATACCGGCTGCGGGATGGTGCCCGAGGTCATGTCCCGCCTGTTCGAGCCCTTCTTCACCACCAAGTCCAAAGAGCAGGGGACGGGGCTCGGGCTGTCCACGTCGTATGGAATCGTCCGCCAGCATCTCGGGGCCATCGACGTCCGTTCGGAGTCCGGCAAGGGTTCCGTGTTCAAGGTCTTCCTTCCTCTGGCCGATACCGTGGAGCGTCAGGCCGGCGTGCCTGCGGAGGAGGAGGAGCTCAGTGGCGGTGCGGAGGTCGTGCTCTGCGTGGAGGATGAGCCGCTCGTGCGCGAGGTGACCGTGACGATGCTTCGCCGCCTCGGCTATGTCGTCCTCGAGGCCGAATCTCCCGACGCGGCCCTGGCCCTGGCCCAGGGAGCGGCGGGGCGAGTGGATCTCCTGGTGACGGACGTGATCATGCCGGGGATGAACGGCCGCGAGCTGGCCGAAGCGCTGCTGAGGCTTCGACCGGGGCTTCGCATCCTCTACACATCCGGATACACCGAGGATGTCATCGCCCAACAGGGGCTCCTGTCGCCTGATGTCCATTTCCTTGGAAAGCCGTTTTCCCTGCGGAGGCTGGCCCTGGCCATCCGCGGCGCTCTGGACGATTCTCCCGCCAGGCGGACCGATTGATGATGGAGGTCCGTCGACCTGAAGCCTTGCATCGATTGCGGGGCAGGCCCTATACTTCCAGTTCTCGAGGGTAGAGACCGACCCGGCGCTCGGAATCGCCCGCAGCCTCAGCCGTGACTACCGGGAGGACCAGGCCATGTCTCGTTTCGACGGCGTCCCATTCACGCACGTGCTCTGCTCCAGATCCACCGGACGGGGAGACGAAGCGGGTCGGTTCGGCACAAGGTCCAGATCGGGCCGACCGGGGTTCCCCGCGTGCGGAGTGGCGCTTTCCCTCCTCCTGGCCCTCGCCGGATGCGGCTGGTCCTCTCCGCCAGTCCCGGATGTGGGAGACACCCCCACCGATGAGGAGCCCGCCAGCGATCTCGAGGGCGACGGAAACGGGGAGCTCGAAGTACCTCCCATGCCCGACGTCGGGCCGGACGAGATCCGGGAGACCGTGGAAGATGTCGACGTCCTGGACGCTGCCTGTGACCCTGAGCAGCCCGGCTCCGCGTGCGACGACGCGAACCCGTGCACTCAAGACGAGTGCAGCCCGGCCGGATGCACGCACACTCCCCTGGACGGGGCCCCCTGCGACGATGCCGACCCGTGCACCCTGGACGATGCCTGCCTCGCCGGGAGCTGCCAGGGAGCGACCCCCCTCTGCTCTGATGGGCTCGACTGCACCTTCGACCTCTGTGCGGCGGACGGCGAGTGCTTCCATCCCATCAAGTCTGGCTTCTGCCGGATCGGCGGAACCTGTGTGCCCGACGGGCAGGAGGGACCCCTGGCCTGCACCGTCTGCCGGACCGATCTGTCCCAGGATTCCTGGTCCGACGCGATGGACGGAATCCTGTGCGACGACCAGGACCCGTGCACGGTCGGCGACGTCTGCTCGCTCGGGCAGTGCTCAGGCAACGGCATCTGCGACGACGGCCTCTGGTGCACGAAGGATGTCTGCGACCCGGAATCGGCGGAGTGCTCGTTCGTTCCGACCGTAGGGACGTGCCTCATCGATTCCGTCTGCTGGCCGGAGGGGGCCTCACCGGCCGACGAATCGGGGCAGTGTCTGGTGTGCGACCCCGCGGTCAGCTCTTCTTCCTGGAGCCTCGAGGCGGACGGCACTCCGTGCAAGGACTACCTGACGTGCACCCAGGCCTCAACCTGTCAGTCGGGGGTATGCGTTCCTGCAGGCTCCCCGTGCGACGACGGGAACCCCTGCACTTTGGACGAATGCGTCGGCGCCACGTGTCAGCACGGCCCATTTGCCAACGGAACCCCGTGCGACGAGGACGGCTTTGCATGCACGGAGGACAGTTGTGCAGCAGGAGCGTGCGAGCACCCCATCGTAGCCGGATGTGTCGTGGAAGGGCAGTGTACCGGTGAGGGGCAGACCCATCCGCTGGTCCCCTGCCTCGCCTGCATTCCCTCCAAGTCCCTGACCGCCTGGTCGGCGCTGGTCGACGGTTCCCCGTGCGACGACGGCCTCTTCTGCACGGCCGGCGACCAGTGCGCCAAGGCACAGTGTCACGGCAAGCCCCTGGAGTGCCCTGGCAACGCCTGCGCAGTCGGGAAGTGCAGCGAGGAGCTTGACCAGTGCGAGTCGATTCCTCTGGGAGACGGGCTGGCGTGCGACGATGCCGACCCCTGCACCACGGCGGACGTCTGTTCGGGCGGAGACTGTGCCGGCACCCCGAAGGACTGCTCCATCGCGGCGGGCGGCAGCACGTGCCTCAAGGCCTGGTGCAGCCCCGCCGGGTCGGCCGACCCCGGGAAGTGCCTCACCGCTCCGCTTCAGGCCGGAACAACCTGTGACGACGGGTTGGCATGCGTCGCTGGGTCGGTATGTCAAGCCGGTGGAATCTGCGGTGGCGGCAAGGCGGTCACCTCGGACGAGTGCTTCGCCTCGGTCAGCGGATCCAAGGTCTGCAAGGTCGGTCACTGCATGGAGCCGCTCGGCTGCCTGCTCGTCAACGGGCCCGACGGGGTCTCCTGCCTCGTTTCCCATGGAAAGGGGATCTGTCTGGCGGGGGGGTGCAAGATCGCATCCTGCAGCCCCGGCTACAAAGACTGCAACAAGACGGCAGAAGACGGCTGCGAAACGCTTCTCGCCACAAGCCCGCTCCACTGCGGAGCGTGCGGCAAGGCCTGTACCCTTCCTTCGGCCACGTCCTCGTGCATCCTGGGCAAATGCACCATCGTTGCCTGCCTGGGGGGCACGCTGGACTGCAACGGCCTTCCAGACGACGGCTGCGAGGTCAACCCACAGACCGACCCTGCTCACTGCGGCAAGTGCTTCGCCTCCTGCATGGGAAGCAATCCCTGGCAGATCGGCTCGTGTCAGAAGGGGCTCTGCGCCACCGACTCCTGTCCGAGCGGGACCCTGAACCTCGACGGCCTGCCCGAGAACGGCTGCGAGGGGATGGATGTCCTCTGGGTCGATGCCGGCGCCACTCCGGGCCTGGAAGATGGGACCCAGGAGCACCCGTTCGATACCATCGGAGAGGCACTCCTGGCGGTTCAGCCCGGACAGTCGGTGTATGTGCAGCCCGGTACCTACACCGAGGGCGACCTGGCCATCAATACCGAAGGCACCGTGGTCGCCGGAACCGGAGCGACCGAGGTTGTGCTCGTCGTGCCTGCCGGAGCGGAAGCCGGCTTCATCGTCCACGCCGACGCCGTCTCCATCCGCCGAATGACGATTCAGGGGGGGCGGTACGGAATCGAGTATTCGGGCAACCCGTTGACCCCCATCCAGGGCGGGTTCGTCGAGGATGTCATGGTGTCGGGGCAGGGCGGAGCGGGGCTGGTGACCGGCGAAGCTCCTGCTGGAATCGCGATTCGATTCTCCGACCAGGTCCGGGTGCTTCGAGCCACCCTGTCCGGCATTGCCGGGGCTGTGGGTACCTCGGGGTGTGTCGACCCGGCCGGTACCGGTGGCGACGCGGTCGGAATCCTGCTTCAGTGGGCCAATTCCACCTCCATCGAGAACAGCAAGATCCTGGGCGTTGTCGGCGGGGCCGGTGGACAGGGCGGTGCCGCGGCCTGCACGGACAAGTCCCCGGGAAGCGGCGGGCGGGCCACCGGAATCCTCATTGAGAACTCGCTTCAGACATCGGTCGTCGGAACCTCTTTCGGCGGCATCGTGGGGGGGGCCGGAGGTGCCGTCGGTGCCGCAGGTCAAGCCACGGCCGGTGCGGGAGGGATCGCAGCTGGGCTGGAGCTCAAGGCCGCCTCTCTCTCCGACATCGCCGGCAATACGTTCAGCTCGGTCACGGGCGGCGCTGCCGGGAAGGCCGGTACTCCGGCCAAGACGGCCGGTACCGGAGGCATTGCCATCGGAATCGGCCTGGAATCTTCAGAGAACAACTGGCTCCGTCACAACTCCTTCGGCGTGGTCAAAGGGGGGGCTTCGAGCCTCCTGCCGGGGGAGAAGGAGGTGGATGCAAGCCAGGTGGGCTACGCCATCCACATCGGGGAAGGGGCCGAGAACAACGTGGTGGACCCCACCAACCACATCGGTGTGGCCCCCATCGTCTACCTTTACGGCGTGGACGGCCAGTCGATCATCGGCCTCAACGTGCAGACCGAGGGGTGGATCAACCCGACCAACCTCGGTGCCATCGTGGTCGTCGCATCCGCCAATGTCCTGATCCTGGGCAACTCCGTGTCGTCCGTGCGCGGGGAGCGAGGTGTGACCTCACCGGGAGCGGGCCACCCGGGAACCGGCGGTGGCCCGGCAGTCGGTATACGTGTCCAGGATTGCGTGGGCTGCGAAGTCTCTGAGAATGTCGTTTCCGGCATCCTCGGCGGGGCCGCTGGATTCAATGAGCCGGGGGCCCCCGGTCTTCCCGGCGGCACGGCGCAGGCCATCCTGCTCGAAGGGGACCAGTCGTGCGCGGTGCGGGACAACGAAGTCCACACCGTGTCCGGAGGTCCGGCCTCGGCCGGGACCCCCGGGGGAACCGGCGGTGCGGCCGCTGCGATTTCCGTGGCTGCCGGACTCGACTTCCTGATCGATGTGAACCGCATCCGGACCCTGTCGGGGGGGGCAGGCGGCGGCAGCGGAGACACCGGCGGTCCGGGCGGCAGCGCCGTGGCCCTCTTGCTCAGCGGGTTGGGAGAGCCGGTATCCGCCTCCAACAACGAAGCCTGGACCGTGGACGGAGGAGCGGGCAATCCGGCCGGAGAGTCAGCCTGCATCCGTTTCGATGCCTCCGCCAATCTGTCGGTCAATCACTTCACCTGCGCATCCCTCGGGCAGAAGGCGGGGATCGGACACGGCTTCGTCCTGGCCGAGAAGGGGCCCGGCACGCTCAAGCTGACCAACTCCATCGTGGCGTTCGTGTCCGGGTTCGGTCTCTCGAATCACCCCGCCAACCCGGTCCCGGCGCTCAAGTCGTTTTACTGCGACTATTGGAAGTGCAAGTCGGGCGAAGTCGACCACGCCTCCAAGGACAACACGCTTCTGCTCGATCCCGCGTTCGTCGACGTTGCCAAGGGGGATCTCCGCCTGCTGTCGAGCTCCGGCTGCATTGACGCGGGCGACCCCGTCAACACCTGCGTCAATGAACCGGCTCCCAACGGTTGTCGAGTCAACATCGGTGCGGACGGAAACACCCCCGACGCGACGTCCAAGGCCGGGGCATCTCATTGCGCCAACTGCCCGATCAAGTAGGCGGGAACGGCGGGGGCGGCGGGGGCGGCGGGGGCGGCGGGGGCGGCGGGGGCGGCGGGGGCGGCGGGGGCGGCGGGGGCGGCGGGG
>CAITUV010000027.1 GCA_903895725.1 uncultured Myxococcales bacterium
CGGTCCCACGATCGCTCGGGTGACGATGTCGACGTCGAGGGGCTCTTCATGCCGAACCCGTGCACAGAGAGGATCTGCCTTCGTGCAGGTTCTCTCGGTCAGGAATTGGAACCAGTGCGGGCCAAGGTCGGCATCAACACTCACCGCCGCCCATCTCCAGAGCTCAAGCGGCGACGCCGTCTTCCAGGGGTGTCGCACCCAGATGTCGGTCCAGTGCCCCAGGTCATCAACTTCGGGATTCTCGGCTCCCAGCGGATCTTCGACACCGTCCCCGCTGCGGGGGGGAACAGACGGGTCTTCCGAGTAGATCACGGTCCACGACAGGCCGTCTTTCGGGACTCGGAGCCGGAGCAGCATGTCGTCGCCTAGCCGTGACGGAAGCAGTTCCTGGATTCGACCGTGGAGTTCAGTAGTCACAGCCTTCCTCCTGATTCCGCACAATTCCGGACCCTGCTGTCCGTCGCCGGGAGACGCCGCCGGACATCCCCGAGCACCGGATATCCCCGAGCAATGGTGCGGGGTGGATTCCGACGAGAGGGGAACCGGACTCCACAGTACCAGACTCACCCCTGCCGAGCACGAGGAACGTCGTTCCGGTCGAGGTTGGAAGTCACTGTTGCCCCTCTCAGCCCGATCGGTTATTCTCCATTCCGTATTACACCATGGCGCGATTCTTGGATGTTGCGGTGTGGGCGGCAATGACCGCCCGGGGGATGGCGATGAAGACGAGGCTGGCAATGAGTCAAGCTGCAGACCGAACGGAAAGTGCTTTCCGCCTGAGGGCCGACCAGAGACTGCCGGTGCGAGGGTCTCACGAGTTCCCCGCCATGGCGCTTCCCCTGGTGCTCTCCCTGTGGTTGGGAGCAGGCTGTGGTACCGGAACGCAGGTGACTCCGGGCGACGTTTCGGGAGACAGTTCAAGCAAGCCTGAAGCTGTCAGTGCCTGCACCACGGATCAGGACTGCAACGACAACAACCCCTGCACGCTCGACCTGTGCCTGAGCGGAGGGCAGTGCAAGAACAAGCCGCAGGCGGGGGCCTCCTGCGACGACGGCAACGCATGCACGGAAGGTGACCTGTGCGATGCCGCCGGCGAGTGCGGCGGCGAGGTGGTGTTCTGCAAGAAGCCCGACCCGTGCAAGAAGTCCGAGTGTGACACGGTTCTGGGATGCGTCATCAAGAACGCCGACGACGGCACTGCGTGCACCGACGGGAATGCCTGCACGGTCGTGGACTCCTGTTCGGAGGGCGCTTGTGCACCCGGCAAGGCGGTCGAATGCTCCGACTCGAACCAGCAGGACTGTGTCGTTCCGACCTGTTCCCCGGCGACCGGCGGTTGCGATGACATGATGCCTGCCCCGGAAGGAACGGCCTGCAAGGACGGGAATCCCTGCACAACCGGAGACAGTTGCTCTGCCGATGGCAAGTGCACCGGGGGAGAACCGGTCGACTGCAAGGGGGAGCTGTCCTGCTGGAACGGTTGGTGCAACGAGCAGGCCAAGGAGGGAGACGACCCGTGCGTGGGCGA
>CAITUV010000028.1 GCA_903895725.1 uncultured Myxococcales bacterium
ACCCGCCGCAGCCGTCCGGGCCGCACTCCTTCCCCGCACAGGCCGGGATGCACTCGCACTTCCCGTCCACGCACGCCTGCCCCACCAGGCACATCCCGCAGAGCCCACCGCAGCCGTCCGGGCCGCACTCCTTCCCCGCACAGGCCGGGATGCACTCGCACTTCCCGTCCACGCACGCCTGCCCCACCAGGCACATCCCGCAGAGCCCGCCGCAGCCGTCCGGGCCGCACTCCTTCCCCGCACAGGCCGGGATGCACTCGCACTTCCCGTCCACGCACGCCTGCCCCACTCCACAGGAGACCCCGTTCGTCACCGGTGAGTGCACGCACCCCTTGTCGGTCGCGCACGAATCGACCGTACACGGGCTCGAGTCGTCGCACGGCTCGTCGTCCGGCGCATGGATGCAACCCGCCTCGACATCGCATGCGTCCTGCGTGCAGGCCACACCGTCGTCGCACAGTCCGTTCATCGGCACGGCCACGCACCCTTTCTCCGCATCGCAGTGCTCGACCGTGCATGCGATTCCATCCTCGCACGCGGCATCGTTGGTCGAGGCCATGCACCCCGAGGCTGGCAGGCAGAAGTCCGTCGTGCAGGCCACACCGTCGTCGCAGAACAGGCCAAAGTCCACGTGTACGCAACCGCCGGCCTTGGCATCGCAATGGTCCATGGTGCACGAGTCACCGTCGTTGCACGACTCATCGTCGGCAAGGTGGGTGCACGTCCCGTCATCGAGCTTGCACAGGTCCTGAGTGCAGACTACTCCGTCGTTGCAGTCGCCGCAGGTGCCGCCGCAGTTGTCGGGGCCGCATTCCTTCACCCCGCAGGTCGAGGTGCACGAGCAGAGTCCGCCCTCGCACTTCCAGTCCCCGTCCGGTTGGCACTTGGCTCCGTCCGGCATGGGCACGTAGATGCAGTTGCCGCTGACCAGGCAGACGTCGTCCGTGCAGGGGTCGCCATCGTCACACCCGAAGGGGCACTCGTCCGTGCCCGCTGCCTCGCATGAGAAGTCCTTGAAGCAGTATTCATCGGCCGCACAGGTCCCGCAGACTCCGCCGCAGCCATCGCCGCCGCACTCCTTCCCTTCGCAGTTGAGCGCGCAGCAGTCCAGGTGCAGCTTCCCATACCCGGTCTTCTGGTCGGGGATCACGTCCGCCGCCGAGACGGCCTGATCGATGAGCTCCTGCTTGACTTCGTTCGGCGTCATCTCCGGATGCTTCTGCAGCACGATGGCCGCAGCGGCGGCAGCATAGGGGGCTGAGAACGAGGTCCCGGTCACCTTGGTCGAAAACGCCGTGTAGACTCCGGACGGCCCCACGATCTCAGGCTTCTGCACCCCCGCGTTGGTGGGACCGTACGAGCTGTATGCCGCCACCGTGCCCTCGTCCCACGATTCCCAGTGGACGGCCCCGACCGTGAGCACCTCCTCGACCACTGCCGGGTCGACCATGGACTCCTCCGCCATGGACTGAGACAGGGCGAACCCGTCCGCCTTGGGGCTGGCAAACAGCACCAGCTTCTGTCCCTTGGGCGGCTTGAGCATCTGCCCCAGAATCCCCTCCGGAACCCGGATCGACAGCTTGAAGTCGCCGCCGAGGCAGAGGTACTTGTCCGGCTCGGTCTGGCATCCCTCGTTATCGAGCATGATGGAGGCCAGGGTCTCCGGTTCTGCGTTGAAGTTCAGGGCCTTGGTGCACTTGACTTCCGTGACGATCTGGCCGGGATCATCGAGGGGATATCCCCAGTACTCGAGGCACATGACGTACCCACCCAGGATCACGGCGGGCCACGAATCCCACGTGAAGTAGAACGTGACCTTCTCCCCTTCGTCCAGGGAGAACGAGAGGAATTCCTGACCGTTCTCGAACTCGTGGATCCCGTTGTCGTTGTCGTCCTTCCACCCGCCGTGCCAGTGCTTTCCGTTGGCCGAGTTTCCCGACGCCGACACCCACACGATCCCGTTGTCCCAGGCCTTCTTCGTCTTCTCGCAGATGGGGCCCTGCCCATCGTAGAAGCTCTGGTTGTACCGGCCCCAGGACGCGTTGATCACGTCCACACCGTTGGCGATGCACCAGTCCACCGCCTTGCCCAGCATCACCTCCGAGTTGGGAACGATCAGCAGCTCCAGCTTGGCCCCGGGGGCGGCCCGGTGCACGATCTGCGCCACGGCGGTTCCGTGCGGCGAATCCTCCCAGTCGTCCGGAAATCCTTCCTTCGGCTTGTGGATCTTGGTCCCCTCAGGAAGCAGCCCCGCCTCGATGAGCTGGGGTGCAAACTGGAAACCTGCATCCAGGACCGCTATCGTCACCCCCAGCCCGGTCGAGCTGTTCTGGAGGCACGGAGCAAGACCTATCGCATCGATGGCCCAGTCCTCCATGGGCGTGAAATCCGGAGGGTCCGGGAGCGGCTCCACCACGGGAGCGGCCGGAAGCCAGAGGTTCTCGAACCCGGTGATGGCCTCGTCCTGCATGAGCGACAGCAGCCCCTCGAACGACAGAGAAATCCAGGAGATGTCCTGGTAGGAGTCGATCACCTGGGCCCCGGCGGAGAACACCTTGTCGGTCGGTACCTGGCGCTCGCCGTCCCGCATCGTGTCGCGCAGCATGAGCTGGAGGTTCCCATTCCAGAGCTGGGTGTCGTGATCCTTTGCCCACAATACGGCCCCCGCCTGCCCGCCGTCGAGCCAGGCCTGGAGAAGATCGGCCAGCGCCGGCTCCATCCCCTTGCTGTCGAACCCGTACTCGGGATACCCGAAGAACCCCGGAGGCGCCTTGAGACCGGTGCCCTCAGCGTCGCCGTCCGCGGCTGCATCCAGGTCCGGCCAACGGACCTGCCCGTCCGGCTCCACGGCATCGACGGTATCCGTTCTCTCCCCGAGGTCAGGCTGGAGGTCCCCCGCCGCATCGCTCACGTCCGAGCGGAGTCGGGAATCGGTCGGAGCGTCGCCGACGTCCTCCGCCCCTGCCGGCCCGGAGTCTTCCCCGGAGCAGCCCAGCAGGAGAAGCGCAAGAGCAGGCATCCACCAACGCCCCAAGGCAGCCCTCGTCATCACGGCCTCCTCTTCGCAGCCTGGTTCGAGACGGAAGTGTCCCCCGGGACTGTGCTATCTCACGCGGCCGACCCTGTCAACTCCGGTCTGCCACAAGCATCGTACAGGAATCGGCCCGGTCACGGTCGATGCCGGGGACGCAATCCTGAACGTCCGCACGGAATCGTAGCGGCTCATCCCAGAGCGGGAAACGCCCCGCCCTGGACCGCGGGGAGGGTGAACACGAACGTGGCCCCCTGACCTGGGGTGGGCTCCACCCGGATGCGGCCACCGTGGCGCTCCACGATCTTCCTGCAGATGGCCAGCCCGATCCCGCTTCCCGGATAGTCCGCCCGTGAGTGCAATCGCTGGAACATCTGGAAGATCCGGTCGCGGTCCTGCTCGGCCACGCCGATCCCGTTGTCCGCCACCAGAAAGCTCCACCAATCCCCCTCCTCTCGAGCACTGATCTCAATTCGCGGGCGAACATCGGGCCGCCGGAACTTGATGGCGTTGCCGAGCAGATTCTGGAAGAGCCGGGTCATCTGCGTGGGGTCCCCCACCACCGCCGGGAGCTCGCCCACCACGACCTCCGCTTCTTCCGCAGCGATCCGCTCCGCCAGGTTCTCCATCGCCAGCCGGACCGCCTCCGCCGTTTCGATCCGCACGAACGCCTGGCTGCTCGTCTCGATGTGCGACAGCTCCAGGAGACTGGTGATCAGCACCTCCATCCGCCGGGTGGCATCCACCGCGAACCGGATGTACCTGAGCCCCTTCTCGTCCAGACGCGGACCATAGCGCTGCTCGATTAGCTGCACGAACGAGGCAACCGTACGAAGCGGCTCCTTCAAATCGTGCGAGGCCACGTATGCGAAATGGAGCAGCTCCTCGTTCGAGCGCTTGAGCGCCGCGGTGCGCTCCTGGACCCGGGCCTCAAGCTCACGGTTCAGGTCCTCCATGGCAAGCTCCGCCCGGCGCTGCTCCGTCACGTCGAATGACAGGATGAGCGCCCCCTCCGGGATAGGCTGGATCCGGAGCTGGAAGTACCCCGTGCTGCCGTCCGGGAACTTGAACTCGTTGACCATGTGGTGGAACCGCTTCTCCTCGATGCACGACCGGATCCGGGAAAACACCACGGTCTTCTCGATGCCCGGGTAGGCATCCTCCATCCGCATGCCGAGAAGTGCCTGCCGGGTGGACTTTCCATGTGCGGCCACCGCATCGTTGACATACAGATACCGGTACTCCCGGTCCACGATCTGAACGCCCTCGATCATGTTGTCGAAGATGCTGAAATCCCGCTCGGTCATGTCTCCACCTCCCCCCTCACCGCTGCTGGCTCAGCGGGCCCCCTGGACCGACATCACATACCCGGTTGCGCCGGCCGCCACGTTGCCCGCATTCGCCTCGTCCGTGTCGATGTGCATGGCCATCTTGAACGACGGATGCACTCGCACCAGGACGTCGCCGAACGTCAGCTCCCGATCCCCGGTGATGCTCACCGATACCATGTCCTTGTCCCGCAGCCCCATCCGGAGCGACTCTTCCGGGGACAGGTGGATGTGACGCTGCGCACAGATCACCCCTTCCTGGAGCGACACACTCCCCATCGGCCCCTCCAGAGTACAGCCCGGAGATCCCGCAATGTCACCCGACTGGCGTATGGGCGGGTGGATTCCGAGCTTGAACTGCTCGGTCATGGAGATCTCCACTTGCGTCTCGGCTCGTTCCGGTCCGAGGACCCGCACTCGGTCAACCCGGCCCCGTGGACCGATGAGATTCACCTGCTCCTGGCACGCAAACTGGCCCGGCTGCGACAGATCGTGCAGCGGAGTCAGCCTCCTTCCCGGGCCGAACAGCGCTTCTACGTGGGCACGGCTCAGGTGAACGTGGTGCGCAGAGACTTCGACCGGGACCGGCTCCCACTCCTGGCTGTTCAGATGCCGGGTCACCACGCTGCGTGCCAGGGTCCGCAGCGTCTCCCGCGCGATCATCCTCTCCTCGTCCGTCGGGATGACCAACACACGGACCGCAGCACCCTCGGCACTGATGTCCCGGGCCTCCGCAGGCGAGCACGCTGCCCTGTTGCGCTCGTCGTCAATCGTGATCCCCATGCAGGACAGCCCCTGGCACGCCAGGCCACGGACCCCGTGCGCCCCCTGGCCAATCCCTCCGGTAAAGACCAGCGCATCCAGCCCCCCCATGGCCGCCAGGTACGCTCCCACATACTTCCGAATCCGGTAGCAGAACGTCTTGTAGGCCAGCAACGCCCTCTGGTGGCCTTCGTCCGCTGCCTTCTGAACGGTCCGCATGTCGTTGGACAAACCGGACAGCCCCTTGAGGCCCCCCTCCCGGTTGACCAGACGATCCAGCCCCTCGGCGCCGAGCCCCTCGCTCCGCAACAGGTGTATCAGCACTCCGGGGTCCAGGTCGCCGCACCGCGTGCCCATCAACAATCCCTCGACCGGCGTGAGCCCCATCGACGTGTCCACCGAACGGCCATGCTCCACCGCACAGACCGATGCCCCGTTTCCCAGGTGACAGACAATGAGCTTCAGGCCGTTCAAGGGACGCTTCAGGAACTCGGCGGCCCTCAACGAAACGTACTTGTGGCTCATCCCGTGAAACCCGTACCGCCTCACCCCGCGCTGCGCATACTCGTAGGGCAACCCGTACAGGTACGCATAGGGGGGCATCGTCTGATGAAACGCCGTGTCGAAAACCGCCACGTTCGTCGCCTTGGGGAACAGACGCCTGGCCTCCCGGATCCCGACCAGGTTGACAGGATTGTGCAGCGGAGCCAGCACGGCTGCCGCTTCGATGTCCGCAATGACCTGGTCCGTGATTACGACCGCGTGCCCGTACTTGTCCCCGCCATGCACCACCCGATGCCCAACCGCCTCGAGCTCGTCCACCGACCTCAGAGCGCCGCTCCCCGCCGATGTCAGCTGTTCCAGCATGGACAGGAATGCCTCCCGGTGGGTCCCTCGGGGCAGCGACACGGTCTTTCGCTCCCCTCCCCGAGTGTGCACGAGCCGCGTTCCCTCGTCCCCGATCTTCTCCACCAGCCCGGACACGCTGCGTCGCTCGTCCCCGGTGTCGTACAGGTTGTACTTGAGGGATGATGAGCCGCAGTTCACCACCAGCAGCTTGATCGGACGGTCCGAGCGCAGCTTGAAGCCGTATGGATCGTCGCTCCGCTTGAAGGCAGCGGCTGCCTGCTCCCGCCCCGCCCCCGCCTGTGGCGACGACGTGAGTCGCGAAATGACCAGCCTCGACAGGTACGCAAGGGCCGGCGGATGGGCAGCCAGGAGCGCCGAGAACAGCGTCCTCGGCACCAGCAATGCCGTGCAGCTCGTCCGGGCCACGACGTCCGCCACCGCCTTCTCGTTGCTCAGCAGCGCCATCTCCCCGAATACCTCTCCGCTCCCGAGCACGGCGAGCAGGTGCTTCTCCCCGGAATCGTCCGTGACCGAGATCTCCACCTCCCCATCCAGGATGATCCCGAGGAAACGCCCCTCTTCCCCCGTCCTGACGAAGGCCTCGTTCCCCGCAACCGGCGACAGCGTCGATCCCTCGACGAACCGGATGAGCTGCTCCGTGCCAATCCCCTTGAACAGCTCCACGGCACTCGACAGCTTCTCGAGGACTTGTTCCTTCGTCATGCTTCCCCTCCGGCAGGTCCAACGGGAGGCCGGCGCCTCTCCGGAGCTCACGCGATCGCAGCGCCTGTGTGTTCCTTCGAGTCCGCGGCCCGGAAGTCATCCAACATCGTCCACCGGAATGAAGGAACGTGTCAACGGAATCTTGTCGTCTTCCCACATGACCGTTGCCAACCTGCTTCCGTTTGGACTATCATCAGAATTCGTGGCTGGTCTGGCTTTCCGAGTTTGCCGGTTGGCGACTTGCGAGCCAGCGCTGACGGTGGTGCGGGAGGGGGGCTGCGATGAACTTCACGTGTCGGATGATGATGGTGCAGGTGGTGCTTGTGGCGGTTGCTTCACTCGGGGCCGGGCCGGCCGTAGCGAAACCGGGCACCGGCGCCGTCAACGGCGTCGGCCGGGTGTTTCTTCCCAACCCGGTGGCTTTCCTCCAGGACCAGACACTGACCGACCAGAAGGATGCGGACTACGCGGCGCTCCTGCCAGCCTACCAGACCGTGGTCCTCACCAACCTCGACGGCAGCGGCTACCTGCGGGGCGACTGGGCCGTGGTGACCAGCAATACGGGGACGCCGGCCTATTCGAAGACCGGCTCGTTCCTGTATAACCGGCACGACGACCAGTTCGAGCAGGTGATGGCCTACTTCTGGGTGACCCAGGCCCAGAAGTACATTCAGAGCCTGGGCTTCGGCACGACTCGGCCCCCCATCAACATGGAGGCCCAGGACATCCGGATCAACCAGTGGGGAGTGGACAACTCCTACTCCTGGGAGAAGCACGACGTGATGCGCTTCGGCAAGGGAGGCGTCGACGATGCCGAAGATGCCGACGTGATCCTGCACGAGTACGGGCACTCGATGATGGATTCGCAGGCCAATCCCTTCGGCTCCTTCGTGTATGCCGGTGATACCGGCGGAATCTGCGAGGGCTTTGCGGATTACTGGGCCGTCACCATGACCTCGCTCGTCGCACCGACCCCGGACCCCGCCTGCATCGGAGACTGGGACTCGGTTTCCTACACGACCAGCACTCCGCACTGTCTCCGGCGCATCGACCGGAATCTTCACTACCCGGAAGACCTGACCGGGCTGGTCCACCGGGACGGAATGCTCTGGTCCCGGGCGCTTTGGGACATCCGCTCCGGCCTGGGCAACGTCGCGGCCGACACGATCATCCTCCAGTCGATGTTCGATTTCCCGTCCGACGTCTCGATGCCTGCCGCCGCCGAAATCACGGTGGAAACGGCCATGGCGCTCTACGGGCCCGATGCCGCTGCCGTGGTCTTCGATGCTTTTGCTGCACGAGGAATGCTGGTCCCCTGAAAAGCCTGCACGACATTTTGCCCATGGTTCTCCCGGGCCCCTCGGCCCGCCCGATGTTCACGGGGTCAGGCAGCAACGGAAACCGGTGGAGTAGTCGTGGTACGCCGAGTCGTGAGCGGTCGTGAGGTAGGTGCAGCCAGGGCCGTTGATCGAGCCATCGGCATAGAATCCCCCCCGGAAGCTCCCTTCGGCATCGGCCACCCACTCGTGCAGATTGCCGTGCATGTCAAAGGCACCCCAGCTGCTCACGCACAGAGGATGGGCACCGGCCGGGCTGAGCGTGCCGGGCTGCTGGTTGATCCCGGGGTCGTTCATGTGCTCCGCATCCCAGATACCTTCCGTCGTGCCGAAGTACTCCACGACCGGATGGAACGGACAGTCGTCGTTGCAGGCCCCCGCCTGGTGCTCGTTCCCATACGGGTACACCTGCCCCGCAGGTCCCCGGCACGCCGTGAGCCACTCCTCCGACGTGCAGAGTCGCTTCCCCGACGCTTCACACGCCGCAGCGGCTTGAGCACCCGACATGTAGCCCTGAGGCACCAGCCCTTCGGCCGTGACCGCCCGGACGGTCCGATCGCCCACCGTGTACCAGGGGGCGGCAGCGATCCACTGGCCGTCGTTCCCCTGCTCTTCCAGCGTCGCCTCCCAGCGGTCGATGCAGAACGTCTCCTCGACCAGGACCATGCCCGAAGGGCACGACGGCGTCACCTCATTGCCGGACTGTTCGGGCGAAAGCCCTGCCGGCATCTCGGTCGTGACCTCCGTTGCGGGGGAGCGCTCCCCATCGCCGACGTCGGCTCGGGAATCCGCCAACGGCAGCTCGCCGACAGTCTCCCGTGCCTGCCCGAGATCGCCGTCCACGCCGGAAGGCTGGTCCATCCCGGACAACTCGCCCCCGGCATCCCGGGAGCGGTCCGCACCGGCCCCGCAGGAGGCCACCCCGAGCGCCACTGCCATGGCCACGATTCCCCCGGTCGTTCGCATGCGTCCCCTCCCTCTCGTACCGGGTCAAGTCTAGGCGCGGACGACGGGTTCGCCAAGCCCTCAAGACGGCCGGCCGGGATTGACAGGGACCGACCGCCGTGGTGCGGGCCGGGAAGAGACGGATGATCCTGGAAGGGTCACCGGCCGCCGGGTGATGACCAGGGCCGCGACGAGCAGCAGGAGAGTGAGCAGCATGCCCGACAGGTTGTCCGGCCGGTTGGCCAGGCCGGTCGCGCAGCCGGCCCCCTTGGCCCCCTTGCCCCCCACTTCGTCCGGCGCCACCGCATCACCAGTTGCCAGCTCTCCGGCCAGAGCGTCCCCGCCCACGTCGACTGGCACGGAATCCGGGACTGGAGCGGCGCTGTCCGGGACGGCTGCGTCGGGCTGCACAGCCCCGTCCTCAGTCTCGGCCTGGGGGGCTTCCGTGTCCTCCGCCTGCCCGACGTCTCCGTCCGGAGGGGCGGGCAGCTCCGGCAACCCCGTGTCCCCCCCGGCATCCGGCGTGTCCACGAGGTCGGGCGCCGAGGGAAGATCCCCCGCAGCATCCGGCGCGCCCGAGTCCCACTCCACGTCCGGCGACTCGACACCGTCTTCAGCTCCCGCACCGTCCGGCGGGGTCCCGACATCGGTCACATCCTCGGTATCCGGCGGTCCGGCGGTTTCGCCCAACGTGTCCTCCTGGTCAATCACGTCGGGTGGTTCGACGACATCCGGCTCGACCGCCAGGCAGACGTGGTCCTGGCAGTAGTGACCCGCCGGGCAGTCCGTGTCCACGTTGCAGCAGCCGTCGACCGGGAGCGACGTGCAGCCGGTGGGCGAGATGCAGAGGTTTGCCGTGCAGACGTCGCCGTCCGAGCAGTCCACCGCAACGTGCACGCATCCCTGTCCTGCACAGGAATCAGCGGTGCACGCATCGCCGTCGTCGCATGCGAGGGCGTTGCCGGCCACGCAACCTGTGGCCGGATTGCACGTCTCGACTCCGTTGCATGCATCGCCGTCGTCGCACGCCAGAGCCTTGCCCGCCACGCAGCCTGTGACCGGATTGCACGTCTCGACTCCGTTGCACGCATCGCCGTCGGTGCAGTCGACGGCAGAGTGGTCACACCCTGTGAGCGGGTCGCACGAGTCCACGGTGCATGCGCTCCCGTCGGCGCAGCTGATGGGGGCGGGCTGGCATCCGGCAGCGGGGTCGCACTCGAACAGAGTGCACGCATCCCCGGCGGCCACATCGAGGTACACCGACCCGGTGTCGCACAGGCTCCCGGGGTCGCACGCCTGGTACGTGAAGAAATCGGGCCCGCTGTACCCGGGAGCAGGATCGTACTGGAACGAACCGTCCGGGCTCAGCGCCACGTTGCCGTGCGCCGGGGCCTGCGCAAGCGCTGCGGTGAGGGCATCCTTGTCAGGATCGGAATCGTTGCTCAGTACTCCGGGAGCCGCTATCTTCAATTGCGTGTCCTGGCCTGCCGGATAGAGATCGTCGGCCGCGACTGGCGGGGAGTTGTCCGGGACCTCGACCATTCGGGCCAGTGCCATGGCCATGTTGACGGGCTGGCCGGGGGTCGCATTGACCTCCTTGAACAGGAAGGCCAACCCGATCAACCCGTCGTCGGTGACGCTCGACAGCCGCCCGTTGGTGCGCAGCGGGATCGTGGCTCCGCCGTTGCCGATTGCCTTGGCGATGTTCACGGTGCGCACGTCTCCGGGAGCGACCTCGATCGGGGTCCCCTCGCGCATCAGGAGCCGGAATCCCTTGCCCGGCGAATACAGGAACAGCCCACTGTTGTTGTCGATGGTCACACCGCCGCCGATCACGTTCCCGCTGAACACGATGTCCCCGACCCCGTTTGCGACCGGAGAGGCTCCCCCTTCAAACTCCAGGACGCCACCGGGGATGCCGGGCACCGGGTCGCCGCTCTTGAACGCCAACACCAGAGTGTCGCCGGCTCCAGGCACGTACAGGACCGACTTCTTGCTGCTGTACCCGCCCCAGGGATCCGCATCGTAGTACACCGTTGCCTTGGCCATGATCCGGCCGTCCGGGAACATGCCAAACGCACCGACCGAGCCGATCGTGGCGGCCTCGCCCTCCAGCCCCGGGGCAGGATCCCCCGCCTTCAGAACGGGCAGCACGTTCCCGCTCTTGTCTGTGCGGAACAGGCTGAACCGGTAGAGCGGACCGTCCCAGTACTCGGCCTTGAATGCCACGCGGCCGTCGTCGGCGATGGAGTACGCGTCGTCCGTGACCCCGAAGTCGAGGAACTTGCCGCCAGTCACCGTCGGCACCGCCCCTCCCTCCCGGGCCAGCACCTGAAACGCTCCCTGGGGACCGGGCCCGCAGATGGTAGTGTCGTTGGACGTCGTCACCGAGAAGAACCCGGGAGCATTCTTCAGCACCATGCGGTTGGCCATCTGCCCCGCCCCGTTCAACGCAGCCTCGGTCGCAGACCCGGCCCACAGGATGCCGGCCGGCACGCCCACCGCCGGGTCGCCGGTCCGCCCGACCGTCCCCACGGAGAACGGGTTGGGACCGAACAGGGCGTTGCCGGTCACGGCCCCGAACTGCATCGGATTCCAGAACACCATCGTCCCGCCGGGCGTCGTCCTCGGATAGAACTGCGCCGGCTGGATGTAGTCGAGATCACCGGATGACAGCGTTACAGCGGGGTCCCCGGATATGGGGCTCCCCTCCCGGGCGATGAGCTTGAACCCCGTGACAGGGTCCCACCACCATGCCGCCAGATCGTTGCTCTTCGTCACCCCGCCGGTACCCGCCGTAGCATCCAGCTTGCAGCGGAACGCCATGGCTCCCGAGGACGTGAATCCCGTCGACAGCAGGTTGAACCAGAGAGCTCCTTCCGGGGCTCCCGGTGCCTGCTCGCCCCGGCGGGCCAGAACCTGGTGAGACCCGTCCGGCTTGCGCAGGTAAACCACGAAGTCGTTCTTCTTCTCCTGGATCCCGGGCCCCTTCAGGCTCACCGCATACGAAACGGTTCCATCCTCGGCGACGAAGGGACCGTATACCGAGTCGTTCGTCATCGTTTCCACGGTCACGCCCGCGGGCATCTGCGGTGCCTGCAAGGCCGTTGCCCCGATGATCTCGAGGTCGACCTTCTCCGCACCATGAGCCCTGCAATGAACCAGCACCGCTACTGCTGCCGCCACAACTGCCAGACCCCTGCCGCGCATAGGTCCTCCTCCCCAAATTGCCGACAATCTAGGGCCGCATAGCCGGTGTGGCAAGACGGGGGCTGCTCATTCAGGAAGGGAATCCGTTCCGGCCTGAAGCGCCTGGGTGCCGACGACATGGCCGTGGAGTTCCTCTTGGGCCACAGCCTCGGTATCGCCGGGGTCTACACGGACCCTGATGGTATGCCCCTCAGGGATGCCGTGAACCTGGTCCCGCCGCTGACGCAGATGGGGGATGTGGTGGAGTTTGAGCCGGTGACAGAGGAGGGGGCGTGAGCCAGAGAGGCTCGCCCGTCGGTGGCCAACGCTAGTCCTGCCCTGCACAGATGCCGAAAGTCAACGGGCTCACGAACATGAAAGCACATCCGGCCCATTTCGCTCCGATGCAGGTTTCTCCGTCGCCGCAGAACGAGTCGTCCCAGCACTTGCCCGGAGCGGGCAGAGCCAAGCACGCCGTGTTGTCGGGGTCTTCCTCCGAGACCTTGCAGAAGCCGCCAGCCGGGCAGTCGGAGTCGTCCTCGCAGCACTCACCATTGGCCGGGCCACAGAGCCCTGGGACCGGTTTGCAGTCTTCGCCGCACTCGCAGTAGACAGCGTCGAAGCAGCCATGGAGCACCGGGCAATCTTTAGGGAAATAGCAGCTTGGAGCCTCTGGCGCTGCGGCGCACTGGCCGTACTTGGGCTGGTTGGTCTTGACGCAGACCATCCCGGCATCGCAGTCATCGTTGTCCAGGCAGCAGCCGGGTGGAACAAGTGAGTCGGGGTCGCTGACATCAGACAAGTCCAGGCCCAACTCGGCCTCAACGGAGTCCGAAGCATCTATCAGGTCACTCGTGGCTGCGTCGCCAGCGGCCTTGCCGGAACCGTCCACAGCGTCTGGCCCAGCCGGTGAGTTTTCCCAGCAACTGCTTCCCATGAAGCCCACCAGAATGAAGATGCCTAGCTTCTTAGCATTCATCCGCTTCTCCCCCAGGAAGGGCCGTTGCACCCGCCGGATCATGACACACCGAGAGGGGAGAACTGATCAGCGGGATGCCCAGGATGCCGGGCGAACGGCCCCCCCTCCTGTGTCTCCTGTGTGCCTCGCCGATCGGGGCACCGGCAAATAGTCGTGCTCATCAACCGGTTACGTCTCAGTGGCGGAGATGCATGGCTGGGGAGGCCGGACAAAGCACCTCCAGCCAAACAAGCCGCTCTGCATCATGGATACTGGCCCTGCGGGCATTCTCGGCCCGACCGAATTCCACCCCAATTGCCCCGAAAACACCACCCTTCTGACATGACCTGCGCCCCGGTTGCGCCCCGCGACATGGAAGACCGGAATTCGCACAAACAACCGTGCCAGCGGTGCCGCAGCCCCTCTACATTGATGCCCCGCTGGGCGACGACGCGACCCTCTTCAGCCTCACGGTGGCCGACGGCCGTCTGTGGACGAAAGGGCCGAACCACGCGGCAAGGACTCGGACGGACGGTCCGCGTCGGGGTGAGCCGCTACTTCTTCTCGACATCCTGCGGGTCGAAGCACAGTTCCAGGTGCTCGTGCCGAGCCGGATCGCCGCAGTCATCATCATCGGAGCTTCCCAGGGCGCCGGAGAAGGCTGCCGCCCAGGAACAATCAGCGACTGCCGTGAAGCAAGACCGTTCTCCCGTGATGTCTGGCGGCACACGGAAGTCGTGACGCGTCGCCACGGATCCCGCAGTCTTGCCGGTCGGCCACCATACCTTTGCCCCGGCCTTGACCGCATAGACCCCGGCTGCGGCGCTGCCTGCAAAAGCGTCCCCCGGCGCCTCCCCTTCGCCCGAGTCCGCGACTACCCCAATCAGCGTCATCATACTCGGGTGCTTCTTCAGGATCGCAGCCTTGTCCGGCGGAGCCACAGCGTACTCACCCTCGATGCGCACGCACCCCAACTCCTGCACCGCGACGGCTCGCAGTGGCTTGTTCTCCTCGGACACGGTTACCCGGACTGCCAGCGTCGACCGGTAGGAGCCGCAGGCATCCTTGCCACGCTCGGCTTGCCGGTGCAGCGTGTTGTCGTGGCAGAGAATGTACTCCACGGAATCCTCGGAGCGAGCGATCTCGGGGAATGCCTGAGGAACGAACCGCTTCCCTACCGCGTCGTCCGGCAGGGGCACGGCCAGCGATGCGGGGAGCCCGACCGGCCGCCGCAGGCCACCGACCTGTTCGACCTGCGCTCCGGCCCGGATCCGGTACTTGAGCCCCGCGGCGTCCGTCCCTTCCACTTCACGTGTCACCACCTCGAGCACCGCCTCCTGCCGGACGAACAGCCGCAGGCTGAAGTCACTCAGCACGCCATGCGGCCCCTGGCACAGGCACCCGCCGTGGTCTTCCCCGCAGCTGTCGACTTCATACCAGTCGCCGCGGGTGGCCACGTAGCGGAACGGAATGCCGAGGCTCTGGCTGGCGGTCTTGACGTCGAACTCCTCCCCGTCCGCGAGTCCGAACCCGGCCGCATTGGCGTCGGGTTCCACGTACATCCTGGCGGTGCGGGCCACCACGACGTGCTCTGTGGTCGGGCAGCCTGCGCTGGCCTGCTGAAGGGATGCGTACGCCGCCTGCGCGAGCTGAGCTCCCGGTGAGCTGCCGAGCCCACCCATGAGTGCGACGCCAAGAATCAGAGACAGTGTTGCCATGCCCATACGGCCCTCCGTCGGTTTGGCCCGCATCCTCGCACGACGGCCGCTCGCTGTCGAGTCCACTTTGCCTGGCTGCTGCCCGCCCGGAGCACCAGGAATTTGGGTCGCTGCGTCAAGGGCTCTCCTCCCTGCGTCAGTATAGGTAGGCGTCTTCTCCGTCCATTTTGGTGACCGGGAGGATCGTGTCGGCCTCGAGCGCCACGTCCGTCATCTCCCACGCGTGGATGATGGCATCCGCGGGCTGAGGATCATACGCGAATCCGTGCAGGATCTGTCGGGCCCAGGCCTCTTCCCGGCTGACGTTGGCGGTGCTCGCCACGATGCCGTCCAGTTTCTTGTCCGGCGGGTCCGTCGCCTGCTCGGAGGTGTACGGGGAGTCCTTCGGCCGCGACACTGCCCGACAGATGCTGACTCCCAGCTTCTCGGCTCCGAGCAGGACAAGCAGGTCAGTCCTTGCAAGGCGCAATACTCGGCCGTGTCCGCTGCGTGTCCATCTTCGTGGCCTCGACTCAGGAATGTGTTGAATTCCAACGGGATGCGGCGCCTTGGCGTAGATGCATGGCCAGCAGGCCCATCGTCCCAAGAATCCCCGCAGAATGCAGCAAATGCAGGCCGCATGAGGGTCTGCGCCCCTGTTCGCTCAGCCCCGTTCCCGGCACGGCGAAGCACGCTGAAGCCCCTTGGACGACCTGCCCTGTGTCTCGGGTGTGTCTTGGAAACCGGCTTGCCGAGACGATGGAAGCCCGTGAACGATTAGGACTTGACAGACTTGCCGTGAGTCGATAAAGTCCTAGACATGAAGCTGGCACCGGACAACGTCGATACGATTCTGACGGCCCTCGAGGCACAGCTCCGGCTGCGCACGAAGGAGCGGGTGCACATCGTCGTCTGCGGAGGGACGGCGCTGGCCGTGCTCCAACTCGTTCCCCGAACCACCAAGGACGTGGACGTGCTGGCTTGGGCACGAGGCTTGGATGATACACTCGTGCTCGAGCGCATATCCGACTTCCCGGACTGGCTGACGGAATCAGCGCAAGCGGTCGCACGTGACTTCAACCTCCCGGTGGGATGGTTCAATGCGGGTCCGACTTCCCAAGTGGACATGGGGCTTCCGAGTGGCTTCGTAGGCCGCCTGATCCGCCGGGACTACGGTCCGCAGCTCACTGTCTTCTTCGTGGGCAGGCTGGACCAGATCCACTTCAAGCTGTTCGCAGCGGTCGACCGGAACGACTATCACACCCAGGATCTGCTGGCCCTTCGTCCCACCGACGCAGAGATGGCTGGCGCGGCGGCCTGGGTTGTGACGCAGGATGTGTCCGAGCCCTTCCGCATGGTGCTGAAGGACTTCCTTTCGAGGATCGGCTATGCCGCTGTCTCCCAAGGGCTTTAGAGAAGGCCTCGAGCAGCACCTGCTGACGGTGCTTTGGCGACACTGGACCGCGCTGGGCGTGGCCACTCACGTTCCTGCCGAGGACAGGTACCCTCTCGACCTGGAGGCCCTGCTCTGTGCCACGCTCGTTCTGTCCGAGCGAGACGGGCGGCTCGACAAGTTGGTGAGGGAATGGCTGTCGGCCAACCCTGGACAGGTCTCCGCTTCCAGGCTGACCCGGATCTGGACCAGCTTCGAGAAGACGGCCCGCAGCGCTACCGTCGAGCTCGCCACACCCGGCAAGGACGCACGCATCTACCAGTGGACGGCCGGCCACAGCCTCGGCACCGGCCAGCCTGGCGCCGGTGCAGGCGAGTCCGAGGACGCTCACCTGCGAGCGTCTGCGAGGGCAGGTCGCGACGTCGCAAAGACCGGGTCGACCGCTGCACCTCCTGTGTGGCCGGCCGCGGCACAGTTGACCCTGCGCCGACTGTTCGGCGTCAATGCTCGAGCCGAAGTCCTGCTCCATCTGCTGTCGGGCGTGACCGGAAGCTCCGCAGGCATTGCAAGGGCGACCTGGTACGACCAGAAGGCAGTCTATCGGATCCTCGAATCCTGGGTGCTGGCGGGGCAGTGCGTCAAGGAGGGAAACCCCGCCGGCCGCGGCTACAGCCTGACTCACGCGACGGAATGGCATCGGCTGCTCGGCATCGATGGCACGGTGGCCTGGGTCGACTGGGCATCGACCTTGCGGCCGCTCCTGGTGCTTCTTCGAGCAGCCTCGACCACCCCCCGAGAGGACAACGAGTACCTCCTCTCCTCGCTGATGCGGGACCTGGAGGCCCCGCTGGCTTCGACGTGCCGCCTCTGGCACGTCACGTTCCCTGACAGCCGTCCCTGCCCCGGCGCCGCCTTCTTCGAGCCGGCCGCCACCGCAGTTCTCGCCCTGGCCTCGGCCGTGGCCGGGGAGGCGGGGTAGTTCCTCTGGTTCTTCCTGGCCTGCCTGTTCCTTCTCGGTTTCATCATGATCCGGTTCGTCGCCACGTGATGTTGGCCTGACGCTTCCGTCACCGGCCCATCGCTCCCCACACCACTGCAACCGCAGGGTTGAGGCCGGCGGAGGCGACGGCGAGGGCGAGCGAGGGGGGATGGATGCCGGGCGAGCGGCGCAGGCGTACGTCCGTCCGCCGAGCAGCGCAGCCCGTGCGGACGCCCCCCGCAGCCGGCCGCAGCCCGCCCCCGCCAACGAAACCGGAGGATTGCAATGGCGGAGATGCATGGCCGGCAGGCCCGGTTTCAGAATGTTGCCCAATAATGGCCACAAACCTAGATCCTATGCGGCTCTACGCCCCATTTCGCTCTGCCACATTCTCGGCACACTAAAGCACGCTGAGGCCACCTTGATGACCTGCCTTGTGTCTCGGGCGTGTCTCGGCTGCAACCCGAGAGTCCCCTTGACTTGGCACCTCTAAGGTGCCATAGTATTTCCATGGAGAAGCGGAAGCCACACCATGACCTGGCAGCATTCAAGAGGAGCTTCTCCGTAGCGGACACCCGCCGGGTGACCCGGACTGCGTTGCGTGATGCCCAGGGGCTCGGGTTCACATTGGCGGGAATGGTGGACGTGGTGCAGGGGATTAAGGCCGCACACTTCTACAAGTCGATGACGGCCCTTCATGACCCTTCGGCCTGGCAGGATGTGTACCACGTGCCGTGGGGCGGGCTGGTGCTCTATGTCAAGTTCACGGGGGAGCGTCTCACCGGTTTCCTCCTGCTGTCCTTCAAGGAGAGGTAGGCCATGAAGAAGAAGAAGACAATCCTGTGTCACACCTGCGGGGGCAACATGGTCCGGGATACTCGGTCGGACACCGCGACCTACAAGGGGCGGGAACTGGCCATCCAGCAGCCTGGCTGGTACTGCAGGGACTGTGACGAGGTCGTCTTCGATGCGGACGATGCTGCCGTGGTTGAGAGTGCGTTCGTCAAGCTCAAGACCGAGGTGGACAACATCCTGCCGCCGTCCGAAGTCCAACGCATCCGGAGGAAACTGGGGCTATCGCAGAGGCAGGCGGGGGCGTTGCTTGGCGGGGGTCCGCGGTCGTTCCAGAAGTACGAAAGCGGCACGGACTGGGTGACCAAGGCGATGGCGAACCTGCTGCGGCTGCTGGATCACGACCCCAGGCTGCTCAGGAAGCTCTCACGCAATCCTCCGGATTCCGGTCCGGCCACCCGGCGCCGCCGGTCCACCCTTCGAGCCGACCGGCAGGCATCGGCCGCCAACGGGTAGGCTTCCATCACGGCCAGGCTCTCCGAGTCGCACATCTCGAGCCTTGCCAGGCGCTCAGGATGCCCCTTCTGCTCCCAGCTGGACGCTAGCGAG
>CAITUV010000029.1 GCA_903895725.1 uncultured Myxococcales bacterium
GGCCTCACCGCCTTGCTGGGCCTCACCGCCTTGCTGGGCCTCACCGCCTTGCTGGGCCTCACCGCCTTGCTGGCCCTCAGCTCCGGCTTCGGCCGAATCGGTTCCTTCCGACTCTGGCCCCTCGCCTTCGTCCTCGTCCTCCTCGCTCACCGTCTGTCGAGCAAAGGTCGCACCGCCATCCGACGTATGCAGAATCAGGCCGAAGTTGCCGACGAGCCAGCCGGTCTTGGCATCGACGAAGTCCAGGTCGAACAGGGGTTCCTTCACACCGGTCGGCAGAGGTTTCCAGCTCTTGCCGCCGTCTCCAGTGGCCAGGAGCAGGCCGTCGCGGCCTACGATGAACCCGCTGGTCTCGTCCACAAAATCCACGGCGAACAGTGCCTCGCCCTGCCCGCCGTCGAGGAACTCGAAGGAGTTCCCCCGGTCCGCAGAGTGGAGGATGATCCCCGGGAATCCGACGATGAACAGATGCTCGCCCACGAACTGGGCATCGTAGAGCCGATCTCGCTGCGTGAGGCGTTCAAGCCCCTGCCGCTCGACCCGCTCCTGCCCGCCGCTGTTGTGGCAGGCAGGAATCGCCAGGGCAAACAAGGCTGTTCCCAGCATCATGGCAATTGAGAAACGCATTGGTCGACCGCCTGTCTGGTTGGAGAACGTCGGCCGGGTCTCTCGACCGGCCTGCAATCCCGCCTACTTGCCCATCTTGCGAAGCGTACTGACCTTGAACTTGCCCGGCTTGAGCCCGACGTTCGCCTTGAAGTTGTAAGACGGGAACGCCGTGGCATGCTCGGCCTGCAGGTCGATGATGAGCGAGGTTCCGATGCCGGGGGGGTACTTCGTCATGTCCTTGGAGTCGTTGTAAGCGTTGATCAGGACCTTCCAGAGCTTGCCCTTCTTGTCGTAGGCCTCCTTGAGGACGATGTAGTAGGTCTCCGAGTCGATGTACATGACCATCTTCGAGTAGGGATAGTCCTTGAACTTCGGAGTGACCTCGACGACGTAGACGGGCCGAGGCTCCCACTTCATCTTCGGGTTCCAGTGGGGCCAGGTCTGGAAATCGAACACCTTGTCCCGGGCTTCCTTGCCCAGCGGGATTCCGGCATGCATGGTGGCCATGATCGTGCGCTTCTCGAGCAGCTTCCAGTTCATCCATTCCGGGTAGCCCATGAAGCCACGGACGTCCTCGTACAGCAGGTCGGTGGAGTTCCACGCGTCGCCCTTGGAGCCGAAGGTGTTGCGCAGCTCACGCTTCATCGTGGGCACGTAGATCCAGCCTTCCTGGTCCTTGGGCTCGATGTAGCGGCTGTACAGAGCGCCAAAGCCCCGCTTGTCGTAAGGCTGGATGGCATACGTCATGGAGGTGTACTGGATGCTCTTCTTCAGGAACTGCTCGATGGCGGGGATGGGGGCGATATCGGTCCGGTTGATGGTGCGGATGATGTACTCCCAGACCCACTCCTCCCAGCGCTCGACGCCGTCCTTGGCCGAGACCCAGTAAACGCCGTAGTGGAACGTGCCGTCGTCTCCGTTATAGGAGTACTGGTAGTTCCACGCGACCTCGAGGCCGTTCTTGGGATTCGGGAACGGCAGCCCGGCCGTGTAGTTCTTGATGCCTGTCTTGCGTGCCTCGGAGCCGGTATCGATGAGCTGCGGCTGGCCGAAGTACTTGTTCGTGGCCGCGATGTACCCGTCGGACGGGTGGACCGCCTTGTAGGCTGTGGTCGGAAGCGTCAGCTTGTACTTGGTGATGAGGATCTCGAGCCCTGCGGGAATGGCCTTCTTCAAGCCGCTCCAGTTGGAGGCGTCGATCGTCATCCCGGCCTTGAAGCCGGGAATCGCGAGGTCAGGCTTGAATCCGGTCTTCTCGGTCCAGTTCTCCTTGGTGAATGATCCCTCGGCCAGGGCCGGGGCCGCAAACGCCAGGAGCACTATCACTGCCATGAATGCCATCGCCAGTCTCTTCATCGTCTCACTCCTGTCTGTTGGGGGCACACATCTCTCCCCGTGACTCGCCGCAAATCCTAGAACTGGTACGTCAACCGACCGAACACCTCATCCCGGTCGCGGAACAGGCCGACGTTCTTGTACGGGTCCTCTCCGAAGAAGAACGTGGCACCGAGCGCGGCCCGCCAACTGGTCCCGAGGGTCAAGCCCAGGCTACCCGTGACGAACCCACCCTGCACGTCCCCCGGGATGTAGACGCCGGTGATTCTCGGCATCAGGAGGCCGTGCAGATAGTAGGTGAACATGGATGCCACCAGGGTCACCTGGTGTGCCTCGTAGTAGGAGCCGCCGAACTTCGTCTTCTCGAGCATGACCTCGGTCGAATCGTAGCCCGGGACATCCACGAACCGGTCCTTCTTGTCCGAGAACACCACCGTGTCCAGTGCCTGGAGCACGAGCATGATGCTCTGCTCCGGGTTCAGGAACCGGATGAACGTTGGCCGCATGATCTGGAACCCGTAGGAGAAGACCTGCTTCTCGTGCGTCGTGAACCGCGTCACCAGGTCCTGCCCCAGGACGTAGTCATCCGTGAACTTGTCGGCCGAGCTGATGGCCGGGTAGGTCCGGTTGGGCTCGTAGGCCGCCTCGAAGCGCACCACCGCACCGATCGGGTAATTGAACGCATAGTCCAGCGAGAACCCGAGAATGTGCTGCCGCGGGAATTCCAGATGCACCTCGATGTCGTTCCCGAGCGCCCCGACCGACGAGGTCGGATCCACCGGCTGAACGAAGTACGTGGGCACCGGCGGGCTCATCTGGTGCGTCCAGTAGTAGACCAGGGAGTAGGTGAGGTCCGAGATCGTCCCCTTCCATCGCACGCCGAGACGGCTGTTCTCGATGTCGTTGTCCGGATAGTGGAAGATCTTGCGTCGGATGTTGAGGCTGCTCTGGTACTCCTGCTTGGGGGGCAACGGAAGGCCCCAGGCACCGACGAACGTCAAGGGCACGGTCACGGTGTCCTCCGGATCGTCCAGCATGGGTACCCACACGAACTCCAGGCTTCCTTCCAGCGGCTCCACGTCGACCAGGGTCTTGAGGATCCAGAGCGGAATCCGCTGGTCCTCGAAGCTCTCGAGCGCACCAAAATGCCACGAAGTGTCCACCGGGTTGATGACGTCCAGCAGCCGATACTGCCCGAGATCACCCCAGGTCACCTGCTGCCGCCCGACGCGGAAGCTCAACCACTCCGCGGCATTGAAGTCCACGTACAATTCCCGGAACTCGTTCTCGTTGTAGAACTGCTCCTGCACCCACTCCATCGGGTCACCGGCCGTCGTCGGGTCCGGAACCTGCGCCTGCTCGTCCGCCTCCAGCTTGAGGCTGCGAACCCCGCGAAACAGGAAATGGAGGCTGGCCGCGCTCGACGGATTCCAGTCACCTTCGATCTGCAGGGTGCTCCGCATCATGGACAGCTCGCCCAGCTTGCCGCCATGGTCGGTGGGGAAAGTCTTCTTGAGCTTCGAGTCATACTCGTAGTAGTCCTCGTCACCGGAAATGAACACACCGGACTGGTTCTGGATGTACCCGTTGACGGTGAACAGCGGCTGCTCGTCCTCCTCGGTCCCCTCTTCCGAATACTCCTCAGAGTATCCGTCGGAGATGGACTCGCTGCCATCGTCCGGGCTGGGTGCTTCCTCGGTGGGCTCCTCCTCCGGTTCAGCGGCAGCCTCCTCCGCTGCAGCATCGGCTGCGGCCTTCTCGGCCGCGGCTTTGTCTGCGGCCTCCTTCTCCGCCGCTGCCTTCTCGGCTGCGGCCTTGTCTGCGGCCTCCTTCTCCTTGGCGGCCTTCTCGGCTGCAGCCTTGTCCTTGGCAGACTTCTCCGCTGTGGCCTTGTCTGCGGCCTCCTTCTCCCTGGCAGCCTTCTCCGCTGCGGCCTTGTCTGCGGCCTCCTTCTCCCTGGCGGCCTTCTCGGCCGCGGCCTTGTCCTTGGCAGCCTTCTCGGCTGCGGCCTTGTCTGCGGCCTCCTTCTCTTTGGCGGCCTTCTCCGCTGCGGCCTTGTCCTTGGCAGCCTTCCCGGCTGCGGCCTTGTCTGCGGCCTCCTTCTCCTTGGCGGCCTTCTCCGCTGCGGCCTTGTCTGCGGCCTCCTTCTCCTTGGCGGCCTTCTCCGCTGCGGCCTTGTCTGCGGCTTCCTTCTCCTTGGCGGCCTTCTCCGCTGCGGCCTTGTCTGCGGCCTCCTTGTCTGCGGCCTCTTTGGCGGCCTTCTCGGCAGCCTCCTTCTCTGCGGCAACGGCCTCGTCGAGTGGCTCGACCGACGGGACGATGACGCCATCGTCCGCCTTGGGATCGGTCTGGCCAAAGGCCAGGGTCGGAAGAATGCAGCAAAGGGTGCAGGCCATCAGGATAGTTGCGGTTCTCACGCCGTCCTCCTCAGGTCTTTCGCCGGCGGCCCCGGGGAAGCTGGGGGCCGCCGGCGGTACATCCACTTACCGGCCCCGTTTGAACAGGGCCGGCGCTCTCGAAGCCTACTTGCAGTCAGCGGGCGTCGGGTTGGCGTCGCCCTTGACGTAGATGTTGCTGATGCCGATGGCATCGCCGTAGGTGAAGATCTCGATGGAACCGATCTCGGTTTCTCCGACCTTCGCGATGACCTTGGACTTGCCGGCCGGCAGGTTGGTGGCAAGGAAACGGCCATGGGCGGGGCAGGTGGACGCCTGCTTGTCGAGCGTGGTGGGGAGGCCGCCTTCGCAAGCCATGTAGCGGACGTCACCGGCCGGATCGCTGGTGACAGTGGCGCACCCGACGGGCTCTTCCTCGCCGTCGGCATTCACGTAGTAGATGGCGCCGGCGACGGTGCCCTTTCCGGCGTCGACAACCAGGCCGGCCAGGCCCAGAGCCATCTGGTACACCGTGTTGGACACGATCCAGAGAGTCTCGTCCGTGGCATCGGGCTCGTAGTTGAACTGGTAGGTATCCTTGTGATTGGCCTTGGTGGTCTTGAAGGCCAGGAGCTTGGTGGAGTCCATGTCGGGGAATTCCACTTCGCCGTTTGCACCCGAAACGACGGAGACGCCGGTGCCATTGCCGGTTTCGTTGTCGAAGAGCTCGATGGAGGCGTCGGCCACGGGCAGGTCGGTTCCGAACCCGATGAGCGTTCCCTTGAAGGTGACCTTGGTCGGGGTGACGGTTTCCTCGGGGGTCGTGGTCTCACCCTCGATGGTCTCACCTTCGGTGACCTCGGCCGGAGTCGTCGTTTCGGCAGCGACTTCCTCGCCGCCCGTGACGTCCTCGGCGACCTTGGTATCCTCGGTCGTCTTCTCCTCTTCCTCCCCGCACCCGATACCGTAGATTCCGAACAGCACGCACACAGCCAGAGCCAGCTTCGTCTTCATCTGTTTCCTCCTTTGAAGACAGTAGTGTCCAACGAGTCCAAACCGATTCGGATGAACCGCCCGATCCCCCTCACCATCCGCATCCGCTCGTCCTGGGGCGACATCCCGATTAGTGAGAATCTTGTCGCATTCCGCCACAGGTTTGTCAAGGCAATTGCGCCCGCCTGCGTGAGGCGCGTGCGAGTGCCGTGGTTACGGAGTGACGCTCACGCACATGACGGCGAGCCAGTCGGTGCAGGGGTGGGAGGTCTCCTGGAGAAGGAGGGTGTGAGCATCGAGCTCGGTGGCCGTGCCCTGGACCCCGGTGGAGGTCCAGGAGTCGCAGTGCGTGCCCCCGACGTTGCCGACAGCGTCCGTCCCGGTCCAGCAGTCGGCGTCGGACCAGTCGGGATTGGCCCCGGTGCTCTCGTCCACCATCTTCCCGTCGAACGCGTAGATCCAGTATGAACCGATGCCGCCTCCGCTGGAGAAGACCTGGTTCCAGCTGTCGAACAGCTTCTCGTCGTTCCGGTTGTAGACCGGTACGAGGGACGCCTTCTTTCCGGTGAGCAGATCCTTGACGTTCTTTCCGGGGACGGAAAGAAACGCTTTGAACGTCTGCTTGAAGCCTGCGGCCTTTGCCTCAGACAGGCACAGAGCATCGGCACCGGAAAGACCGCCCAGGTTCCCCTGGTGTGCGTTGTTGAGAGCCATGATGTAGATCTTCGAGGGCAGGCACTCGCCCGAGTCGCAGATGCCGCCGGTGCAGGGCCCGCAGCTGCCTCCGCAGCCGTCGTCGCCGCACTCCTTTCCCGCACAGTTGGGGACGCACTGCGTGCAGACGCCGGCCTTGCAGGACCAGGTGGGCCCTGGCCCGCAGGCCGCACCGTCCGGAAGGGTGGAATGGGCACAGCCGGTTGCAGGGGCGCAGGAGTCCTTGGTGCAGGCGTTGGAGTCGTCGCACGAGACCGCCTGGCCTGCGGTGCACTTGCCTCCCGCACACAGTTCCCCCTCGGTGCACTTGTTGCCGTCGTCGCAGGTCGCTGTATTCGCCACGAACGTACAGCCGGTCTTGGCATCGCAGCCGTCATCCGTGCAGACGTTGCCGTCGTTGCACTCGACTGGAGCACCGGCCTTGCACAGTCCGGCATCGCAGAGATCGAATGCGGTGCAGAGGCTCCCGTCCTCGCACGGGTTCTGATTGGGGTCGTGGAGGCATCCCGTCAGCGGCTCGCACGAATCCGTGGTGCAGACGTTGGCATCGTCGCAGGACAGCTTCGTTCCCGGTGCGCACTTCAAGTTGGCGCAGACGTCCCCGACCGTGCATGCGTTGCCGTCGTTGCACGGGGCGGTGTTGGACTTGTGGATGCACCCTGCTGCCGGATCGCAGGAATCGTCGGTGCACACGTTCCCATCCTCGCAGGCGAGCGTCAGCCCGGCCGAGCAAGTTCCGTTCTTGCACTTGTCCATCAGCGTGCAGGCGTCGCCGTCGTCGCACGGATTCTGGTTGACCTTGTGCACGCAGCCGAGCTTCGGGTCACAGGTGTCATCCGTGCAGAGGTTTCCGTCGTCGCAGTCGGCAAGGCCACTGTAAACGCACTGGCCCGCATCGCAGTGGTCTCCCTGAGTGCACCCGTTGCCGTCGTCGCACGATTCCTGGTTCGCCTCGTGCAGGCACGTTCCCGCCGGGCCGCAGGCGTCGGTCGTACACGGGTTGCCGTCGCTGCAATCCGGTGCGGGGCCGGGGACGCATTTTCCGGCCTGGCACGAGTCGTTCAGCGTGCAGGCATTCCCGTCGCTGCATGGTCCCGGGGCCGGATCGAACACGCACCCCTTGAGCGCGAGGCAGAAGTCCTTGGTGCAGGGGTTGGAATCGTCGCACTTCTTGTCACCCGAGCTGACGCACTTGCCTCCCACACAGTAGTCGAGCAGCGTGCACTCGTTGCCGTCGTCGCACAGCTCCTGGTTCGCTGCGTGCAGGCACCCCTGTTCCGGATCGCACGAGTCCGACGTGCAGACGTTGCCGTCATCGCATGCAAGCGGTGCGCCGGGTAGGCAGAGACCGCCTGCGCAGGCGTCACCCTGGGTGCACGTGTCGTAGTCGTTGCACGGCTTGGTGTTCGGGGCATGGATGCAACCGGCCAGCGGGTCGCAGGAGTCGTCCGTGCAGGGGTTGTCGTCCGCACAAGAGGCCGCGATCCCGGACACGCACTTGCCCGCCAGGCAGACATCCCCCACGGTGCACTCGTTGGCGTCGTCACAGGCAAAACCCTCGTGAGCGGGAGCGAGCCCGCATTTGCCCGAGGCCGGGTCGCAGTTGGAGGCCTGGCAGATCGCGTCCTGTCCTTCGGGTTCCGGGCAGACCACGGGAGACTCGGGGACGACGGCACACTGGAACGGGAGGGCCGAGGTGTCGCAATGGAGCACCCCGTTGCACAGGTCGCCGTCCTCCAGCGCCTTGCAGTCCGCGTCTTCCTGGCAGTCGCAGGAAACGGCGACGCCGGCACAGACCGTCTCATCGCACAAGTCGGCCACGGTGCAGGGATTGCCGTCATCGCACTTGGCCAGGTTCGCTGAGAACTTGCAGCCGCCGAGCCCGTCGCAGGCGTCGTCGGTGCACGGATTCTTGTCGTCGCACAGGGCGGGCGTCCCCACGCATTGTCCGGCAACGCAATGGTCGCCCACGGTGCACACGTCCTCGTCCTTGCATTCTCCCACGTCGAGGGGAACGTGCAGGCAGCCGTCTTCCCCCTCGCAGGAATCCTGCGTGCACTCGTTGCCGTCGTCGCACAAGTTGATGTAGTCGCCCCCGACCTGCTTCGGCTCATCGGTCGCTGCGTCGCAGTCGTCATCCAGGCCGTTGCACGTCTCTTCGGCCGGAACGGTCGCCGAGCAATCGGACAATCCGTCCGCCCCGCACACACGCTTGCCCGTGCAGGTCCCCCATTCGTTGGCCGTCTCGCACGGAGTCCACAGCCCCAACGCCACCGACGTCGCGGTGCACGGGCACACGCCCGCATCGGCCACGCACTGGTGCAGCGTGACGCCATCGACCGTTACCGCCTCCTTGCAGGTGAAGCCCCAGGGGCAGATCTTGCCCTCACCCGGACTCGCCGCCGGGTCGCAAGAGCCGCCGCAGAAGCTCCCCTGAGCCCCGTAGTCCACGCACACGTCCTCGACCGTGACCAGGCTCTTGCAGTCCGCGCTGGTGGCACACGGACGACAGAGGTGGGTGAACTGGGAGATGCACACGGACACGAGGTCGGGACCTCCGCTGCCCACCTGCCGGCACTCCCAGCCGGGCGGGCACTCGTCCTGACAGTGCCGGGTACAGACTCCCTCGCCGAGATGAGTCACGCAGAACCCCTCGAGGCAATCCTCGTTGGAGCTGCACGGGTCTCCGAAGCAGCCGTCTCCCGGCTTGCACCCGCCCCCCGGAATCTCCACGTAGAAGTCGAAGACATCCTCGACGGGCACATCGTCGGACCCCGGCAGGTCCGGTTCCGCAACGTCCCCCGTCACGTCGGGCAGGTCGGGGGCAACGATGTCGCTCCCCGTGTCCGGTACCTGGGTCGTCACCGGGTCGTTCCCGCACGAAGCGGCCAATGCCACCACCAGAACGAGCGACTTCACTCTCATGGCGTACCTTCTTTCTGAGTCGGGGATGGTTACGGGAGCAGACGCCCCACGATGCCGCCCGACGCACCATCCTGGCCGTCGGAGCGCCACAGGATCACGTACTTGGACTGCGGCAGCGGGACGATGTGCGGGCTGTCCTGGTTCGACTGGTAGTAGATGTTGCCCAGGTAGTCGAGCCCGTCCGGCGAGAAGTCGGCCTTGAAGTGCTGGAACTTGACCGATGCCAGCTCCTCGTCCTCGCCCAGTGTCTTCCACCCCGCCATGAGCGTGTTGTCGGAGAGGTACGCCACGAACGGACTGGATTGCTCCCCGGCAGTCACTCGGTTCAGCTTGAACTCGGTGCCGACCTTGTTCCCCACGCTGTCATACCGCTGGGCATAGATGCCGTAGTTGTCACCGTCCTGCGCCAGTGAACGCCAGGCGATGATGAACGACCCGTCGGTTGCTGCCGCCACGACGGGCTGCGACTGGATGTTGGCCGAGGTCGTGCTGACCTTGAACTCGTCCGACTGCTTGGTGCACGCAGGAGACAGGCGCTGGGCGTAGATGCCGTAGTTGTCCCCGTCCTGGTTCTTGCTGGCCCAGGTAACGATGAACCGGGAGGGCCCCTGGAGCAGCGTCGCCACCGAAGCCATGTGCTGATCGTTGGCTGTAGTGCCGTTCACGATAAACTCGCTGCCGATGGCGGTGTTGTCCGCCTTGAAGCAGCGGGCAACGACATCGTACCCGGCGCCGCCCGGCTGCTGGAACGACGCCCAGGTCAGGGCGAAGTTGCCGTCCGACCCCGCCACTCGATCCATGGCGATGGCCGGCTGCTGCTGCTCATAGGCAGTGACCTGGTTGCCCTGTACCTCGCCGGAGATCCCCGTTCCATCCGCTCCAAATCTCCGGAAGTAGATGCCCTCCACGTCGCCGTCCTGGCCGTAGGACTGCCAGGCCACGACGAACTTGCCCGTCGTGTCGCTGGCCACCACCGGCAGGTTCTGCCAGCCGCTGTTGGTCGTGTTGACCTGGAACTCGTTGGCCAGTGCCTTCCCATCCAGGGCGAACCGCCGGGCCTTGATGTTGATGTCGTTCCCCGCCAGGGCGGTTTCCCAGGCAACGACGTAGCTGTCGGCCCCAAGCGAGGCGCCGACCGGGGCTGCCTGCTCCAGCTCCACGGTCTGGTTGTGGACGATCTCGGCCGAATGCGTCTGCGCCGCCCCGGAGGCGTCGTACTTCCGGGCCCAGACATGGGCGTCGGAGCCTCGCCACACCATGACGGCACTCTCCGTCGGCAGGACCTTGACCCTCGGACCGGTCTGCTCGCCCGAGGTCTTCACGTTGACCAGCTTCTCGGTGCCGACCGTGCCGGCGTTCTTGTCGAAGAACTGGGCGAAGATCCCGGACCCGGACGGATCCTTGCCCTGCCACACCACGACGAAGTTGCCGGCCAGGTCGAAGGCTGCCACGTCCGGTATGGTCTCGTTCCCGCTGTCGGTCGTGTTGACCTTGGTTTCCGCAGGGGAGATGGGCGTTCCGTCCTTCTTGAACATCCGGGTGATGATGTCCTTGTCCCCACCGTCGTCCGTCTCCCAGACGACCACAAAACGGCCGTTGTAGTACACGTCCACGGCTGGTGTGGTCTGGTTGCCGGCCGCTGTCGTGATAGTGATCTGGCTTCCGTCCGGCGTGCCCGTCGGGGTATAGAGCTGCCCGTACAGGTTGCCTCCCGTGGACCAGACGACGATGAACGAATCGTCCGAGTGGGCCGCCACGTCGGCTCCCTGCCACCCGCTGCCGAGCGCTCCGAGGTCCTTCACTTGAGTGCCCGCAGAGTTGTAGATCCGGCCGTAGGTGCTCCCCCCGTTGTCCCAGAGGATGACGGTGTTTCCGTTCGGCGACGACGAAACATGCACCTTCCCGAAGGGGGATGCATACGAGTATGGCCCTGGAGCGCTGGTGTAGTAGGTACAGGACCCCCAGGACTGGTTCTGAGTGTTGTCGTACACCTTCACTTCCTTGGTGTTCGCATCGAGGGCGCTGTACCACCGCAGCACGATCCGCTCTTCGATGGATCTCGAGCCGATCCGGTAGTTGCTCCCGCAGTTGTAGTCGGTGTTGTTGGCGTAGTAGATCCGCCGGTGCACGAATGCGGCCACAGTCGAGCCATCGGAGAATCCGTCCGCGTCGGTATCCAGGTCATCCTCGGAGCTCGGGTAGGCCTCGAACTCGGAGTATTCCTTCGACCAGGAGTTGGTGTAGCTGCGGGCGTTGTAGCGGTCGTTGGTGCTGTCGGTCCAGAAGACCAGGTAGCGACCGTCCTGCTGACCGGCAACGGCCGGAGCCTGGCTGGTGGCCATGGTCTTGAACGTGGAAACCTTGTACTCGCCGCAGATGTTGCTGGTCCCCGTGCAGATGCCGTTCTGACACACGTCGCCAATGGTGCAGGAATCGCCGTCGGTGCAGACGGTGTTGTTGGCCTTCGGGACGGCGACGCACTTGTCGGTATCCTCCTTGCACTGGCCGTCGTTGCAGCCGTCCTTGACCGCGGTGCAGGGGTTGGCAGGTCCTCCGGCGCACCAGCCGGCGCCGTCGCATGCATCGTCGACAGAGCAGAAGAGGCCGTCTTCGCACGAGGTTCCCTTGGGCTTGAACACCGATGTGCACGTGAACCCGGTCGGGTCGCCGGCCTTGGGCTGGCAGGATCCGATGATGCAGGCGGAGTTCAGGTAGGAGCAGTCCGGGGCGGACCCGGCGGTGCAGTTCCCGTTCTGACAGGAATCGCCCTGAGTGCAGCCGTTGTCGTCCGCGTTGCACGGGGTTCCGTTGGCCACCGGCTGCCCTTCGCACTTGTCGAGCACCTCGTTGCAGGTTCCGGAGATGCAGCCGCCGGAGACCTTGCTGCAATCGACGGGGATGCCGCCGATGCACGTCCCGACTCCGTCGCACGCATCCTGCGTCGTGCAGAACTGGAGGTCATCGCAGGGAGTCCCCTTGATCTTGGGTGTCTTGATGCACTTGTAGGTCTGAATGCCGCTCGACTGGCACGACGCTGCGTTGCAGGCGTCTGCAAACGCGGAGCAGTCCACGGGCAGGCCGACGTTGCACTGACCGTTCTGGCAGACGTCACCGGCGGTGCAGCCGTTCGAGTCCGCATTGCAGGCCAGTCCGTTCATGGCCGCGGCCTGCGACACGCACTGCCCGGTCTCGACGACGCAGAGGTCCTTGGTGCACTGGTTTCCGTCGTTGCAGTCAGCGTCCTTGAGACAGCAGGAAGGATTCCCGGCCCCCTTGCACAGGCCGCCGACGCACACATCGTTGACCGTGCACTCGTTTCCGTCGTCGCACAGCATGCCGTCCAGGTTCGAGTAGGCACACTTCCCGTCCACACCGCAGGAGTCCTTGGTGCACGGATTTCCGTCATCGCAGTTGATGCCCGCACCGGACTGGCACTTGCCGGCCTGGCAGAGGTCGCCGACGGTACAGGGATTTCCGTCGTCACACGGCCCGGAAACCGGGGCGAACTGGCACCCGGCCTTGGGGTCGCACGCATCCGAGGTGCAGGGATTGCCGTCGACACAGCTCACCGCAACGCCGCTGCAGGAACCGGAAGCACAGACGTCGTCCTTGGTGCACGCGTTGCCATCGTTGCAGGGCAGCGTGTTGAGCGAGTACTTGCAGCCGACCGAAGGATCGCAGCTATCGGTCGTGCAGGTGTTGAAGTCGTCGCACGAGAGCTGGCCGCTGCCCGCACAGACTCCCCCCTGGCACTTGTCACCGGTCGTGCATCCGTTCCCGTCGTCGCACGGGGTCTGGTTGTACGAGTACTTGCAGCCGACCAGCGGGTCGCAGAAATCGTTGGTGCACAGGTTGCCGTCGTCGCAGACCATCTGCGCCCCGCCGATGCAGGTCCCCTGGTTGCACTTGTCGCCGACGGTGCAGGCATTGCCGTCGTCGCACGGGAAGTCGTTGAAGGTGTAGGAGCATCCCTTGCCGGGCAGGCAGGAATCGGTCGTACACGCGTTGTTGTCGTTGCATGGCATTGCTCCGCCGGCGACGCAGGCACCGCCCTGGCATTTGTCGCCGATGGTGCAGGTGTTGCCGTCATCGCACGGGTTGGAGTTGTACGTGTGCAGACAGCCTCCGACGGGGTCGCAGGTGTCGTCGGTACAGGGATTGGCATCGCCGCAGTCCTTGCTGCTCCCCTTGCACAGGCCCCCGGCGCACACTTCGTTGATCGTGCAGGGATTGTTGTCGTTGCAGACCATCCCCTCGTTGGTCGGCGCAGTCCCGCAGGCACCGGTTGCCGCGTTGCAGGAGGGCTTGGCACACGCCGGGTCGGCCCCGGGAGGCAGCACGCACTGCACCACCGTCAATGGGTTCACCACGCACTTGTATGGTGCCCCGGACTTGTCGCACTTGAGCGTTCCGTTGCACAGGTCCCCGTCCTCAAACTGCTTGCAGTCGATGTCCGAGTTGCACTCGCAGCCCGAGGCCGTCCCCTGGCAAACGCCCTGGTTGCACATGTCGCTGACCGTGCAGGGGTTCCCGTCGTCGCAAGGTCCTCCCTTGTAGACGAACGTGCAGCCGATCTTCGGGTCGCAGGAGTTCGAGGTGCACGGGTTGCCGTCGTCGCAGTTCAGGAAGGAGCCGGTGCACTCCCCGAACGCACAGTGGTCGTTCTCGGTGCAGGGGTTGCTGTCGGTGCAGGGGTCGGAGTTGAACTGGAACTGACACCCCAGGGCCGGATCGCACACATCGTCCGTGCACAGGTTGCCGTCGTCGCAGCTCCCCTCGTCCTTCTGGCCGTCACAGTCGTTGTCCTGGCCGTCGCAGTTCTCCTTGGCAAACGGATAGACCAGCGCATTGGTGGGCTGGCAATCGCCGCTGTCCGGCGTTCCGTCGTTGTCGTCGTCGTTGTCGCAGGCGTCTCCCTGCGGGTCGACGTCCGAATTGGTCTGATCCGCGTTGGCCTTGAGCGGGCAGTTGTCCTGCTCGTCGACGATGCCGTCCCCGTCATCGTCCGGGTCGATGCAGTCGGCTTCCGTGTCCGTGTCGGTATCCGGGAACCCTTCGTCGGTGAAGCCGTTGCAGTCGTTGTCCTTCCCGTCGCAGAGCTCCTTGGCCGGCGTTGCCCCCTCACAGATTTCCTTGCCCAGTGAGCAGACCGTCTGTCCGGTGCACTCGCCAAAGTCGTTCTTCACGAGACAGGCCGTCGGCTCCACGTCGTCGGTCGCTCCGTCACAGTCGTCGTCCGTTCCGTTGCAGCTCTCCGCCGCCGGCACGGGGGCATCGCAGGCCGACAGGCCGGCCGCTTCGCACTTCCTCGCGCCCAGGCACTCCCCCGCATCGTTGGTGATGCCGCACACGGTCGAAAGCTGGAGGTACTTGGACAATGCGCTGCACTGGCACTCGCCAGTCGAAAGCCTGCACTGCTTCACGGTCGTCCCGTCCGGGGCCGCCTCGTCCGCACAGTTGTATCCCGACGGGCACTTTACCTCGCCGCAGTCGGCACCGCAGTAGCTGCCCAGATTCCCGTAGTCGAGGCAGAGGTCGGTCCCCGCCCCCACGAGAGGCTGGCAATCCTTGTGCTCCTTGCAGGGCTGGCATAGCTTGTCGTACCGCGGAAGGCAGATGTAGATGACGTCCGGCGGCGTGTTCGAGACCGGGGCACAGACGAATCCGGCCGGGCACTCCGTCTCGCACGTGCTGGTGCAGATCTTCTTGTCCCCGGTCAGGATGCAGAAGCCGGAGTTGCAGTCCGTGGCCTCGGTGCAGGGCCACCCGAACTCCCCCTCCACCAGCGGGATGTCCCCGAGGCCGTCGAAAGGAGATACGTCAGGCAGGACTTCCTCCTCGGGCGTCAGGTCCGGGAATTGTACCTGCTCGCCCCCGGCCGTTTCTTCGATCCCGAGGTCCGGCTTCCCCTGGTCCACCTGCTCGATCTCCGACGGGGTGCTGCACCCCCCCGCAAAGGCAATAGCCCCCACCAGGGCGCAGATACGTGTCCAACTCGTTCCAATCGCTCGCATGTCATGGCCTCCGACCTGGGGGTGCTCGATGCGGTCAACCGATCACGGCCGCCATTCCGGCTTCCGGTCGGGTCGCCATTTTACACAGGCGCGGGTGCGGGCGCAATATTCACGGGCGGCGGGGCGGCGGCGGGCGGCGGCGGGCGGCGGCGAAAGACATAGGACGAATAGGACACATAGGACGAATAGGACCAATAGGACCCGCCGCCGCCATCGAGGGAGAACGGCCTCCAGCGCGAGATTGGTTGCCTAGTATGAACGGCCGAGTAGTCTCCCCGGCCGCTGGGCTCGGACGGCCGAGTGGCATCATCGGCATTTAGTCAAGAGCCCCCCCTCGTTCCCCCCCGTCCCATGCCTTCCATCCGTCCTATCCGTCCTATACGTCCTATTGTCCTATTGTCCTATTGTCCCATTCCCCCCCGCTCCCCCACCGCCAGTCCGCCGCCGTCATCGGTCTCGAGGAAGGTCACACGCGTCAGCCCTGCGGCTTCCATCCAGCCCCGGACTTCATCGGCCGTGTACGTGTCGCCGACGTCGGTATTGACCAGCATGTTGATCGCGAACAGAGCTCCTGCGGCCGGCTGTGTGCGGTCCGGCGACATGATCCAATCCCGGACCACCAGTCGGCCTCCCGGGCGAAGGGCTGCAGCGCCCTTCGCCACCAGGAGCCGGTTCTGCTCGTCCGAGTTGATGTGCACGATGGCGGACATGAAGACGAGATCGAAGTTGCCGGGCAGGGCATCGGTGTTGTAGTTGCCCGGGACGAACGACATCCGGTCCGCCACGCCGGCCTCTTGTGCGTACTGCTGTGCAAGGGGCAGTACGGGTGGAAGGTCGAACAATGTCGCCGTGGCGCAGGGCAGGCGGCCCAGGAACTCATGGCAGAACGCACCACTTCCGCCGCCGACGTCGAGGATGCGCTCCACTCCGGAAAGGTCAATCTGGTTCGCCACCTGAGGTGCCCGCTGGCGCCCGTAGTGCTGCATGGCGCCGATGAAATGCCGGGTACGCGTGTCGGGTCGCTCGACCCACGGCGGCAGATCGCGGGCCGGCTTGCCCTGTCGAACCACGTCCGTGAGCCGCGACCAGGTCATGTACACGCTGCACGTGTGGAGCAGGGAGGCCTGGAATCGAGGGGAAGCGGAGTCCAGGAGCTCGGCAGCAGACGGGGTGTTGCGGAAGCCCTGCGCCCCCTTCTCGACCAGACCGAGTGCGACCAGGGCGTTGAGCAGCCGATCCGTGTAGCGGGGCTCGGTGCCCATCCTCGCCGCCAGGTCGGCCGATGACAGACCTCCCAGGCCTGCCCGATCGGCCTCGCCAAGGGCCGTGAACACCCCCAGTTCCAGGCCGGTCAGAAGTATGCGGCTCCTGCGAAACGCGTTGGCCCAGTCCATCAGCATCGCCTGGTCGATGTTCTTGTCCGTCATGGTTCGTCAACCTCCTCGAAGGGCATCTGCAAGCTGCAATCCGGGCAAGCCCGCATCGCTGCGTCCGACAGGCAACGTTGCACATGGATGGACGGGAGTCAACCGCGGCTGCGTCCCCGGTCAATGCCCCAGAAGCAGGAAGGGAATGGCGGAAGGCTGGTCCGTGTAGTCCACGGTCAGACCGAGGATGATGTGCTCGTCCGGATCGCCCGCACCGAGCGTGTGGGTGCAGTAGCTCGCCGTGGTCTCCCACATCGGCTCCTGGCCAAAGAAGATCTGCTCCTGGGAACAGAAGTACGCTTCGGCAGGCCCCGTCCAGTCCGCCCCGGCGACCGGATGGTCCTGGCACCCCTCCCCGAACGTGAACTCGGAGCTGACGTTGCCCACGCCACACGTCACCTCGACCCCGTCGATACCCCCGATCCAGCGGAGCTCCCACTCATCCTTGAGAGGACCGGCGCAGGCTCCCGGACAGGTCGGGCCCGTGAGATCGCCGCCGCTGGCGATGACCCCCTTCGAGTTGGGCAGATCCCCCACGGTCACCACATGGAGCCCCGGCAGAAGAGGGGGGAGCCAGATCACGCCGAACGTGTCGAACACGCATGGCGGGCACTCGCCTTCCATCGTCTTGCCGATGAGCTGTACGTCCACGGCATTGCCTTCGACCTTCACGTCCGCGTGGTCGAACTTGGCGCAGGATACCGACGTAGCGAACACGGCCACGGGCACGGGCTGCCCGGCCGGGACCATGTAGGGCACGTGGAAGCACTCGACGGGAAGGGCCACCCCGCTCTCCACGTCCGGGGCATCCCCCGAATCGACCGCGTCGTCCAAGTCCACTCCAACTCCGTCCAGGGCATCGACCACGTCGGCCGGCCCCATGGCATCGGCCGCATCCTCGGGCGCCACGGACTCGGGAGCGACATCGGCCGATGCGTCCGGGGCGACCACGCTATCGCCAGCGGCCACTTCCATGGCCGCCTCGGTAGCATCGCCGTAGGTAGCGCCGCCCGTATCTCCCTTGCCCTGCGGCATGGGCTGCGGGTTGGACTCGAGGCAGCCCAGCGCCAGGAACGATGCCATCAACGCAAGCACGCATGCAGAGAATCCCAGTCTGGACATGTCCATCCTCCTCGGTTCGCCCGTGGTCGACGTGATTGTACCCATGAGCCGAAAGAGAATCCAGATCAGTACTTGATCACGACCATGCCGTCGCCGGACCGGACGCCGCCCTGGGTGTCACCGCCGGACACTCCGCCCACGTACGAGGATCCGCCGCCGCCGCCTCCGCCACCGCAGTTGTGGTGTCCGCCGCCGCCTCCGCCGTACCAGCCGCCGCCCCCGCCTCCTCCGGCACCGCACGAGTCGTTGTCCCCTTCGCCGCCCCCGTCACCTCCCTGCCCAAAGGTGCCTGCGCTGGACGGGTTTCCCCCCACGTCGGTCCCCTTGGCACCACCGTTCGACTGGGTCCCGCCTCCTCCGCCTCCGGCCGGAGGAGGGTTTCCGTTGCTGGCCTGTCCCGCTCCGCCGGTAAGGCCTCCCCCGGCACCTCCCTCGGCCTGCTGCCAACCACCGTACCCGAGGCTGTAGGGGGCGTGGGCACCGGCTCCGCCGGCCACGATCTTGCGGTCGGCAAGTCCGGTTCCCCCATAGCGGACGTCCGAGGCCCCGCCCCCCCGCCCGTTCGGGTAGCCGCCGTTGACCTTTCCGCCTCCGTTCCAGCCACCGCTGTCGCCACTTCCCCCGACGTAGACATATACGGTGGTGCCGGGGGTGACGGTGAGCTTGCCCGTGGCCTTGCCCCCGAGCGGACCGGGTGCAGGGGGTGAGTTGGCATTGCTGCCCCCTTGCGCCCCGTAGACCTCGAGGTCAATCGACGTGACGCACGACGGCACGGTCCAGGTCTGAGCCCCGCCGGTGTAGCTGAATGTGACCGTTCCATGCTGGCAAAGGGAATCGCACTTGCCCGCGATGCATTCCTTGCCCGGTCCGCATGGCGTGTGGTCCGCGACCGGAGTGGACACGCAGCCCTTGCCCGCGTCGCAGGAATCGGAGGTGCAGTCATTGGCGTCGTTGCAGACCACGGCCTGACCGGGCTTGCACTTGCTGTCTGCACACACGTCACCCGAAGTGCAGGCGTTGGCGTCGTCGCAGGCTGCGGTGTTCGCCTTGTACACGCACCCGTCGACCGGGTGGCAGGAATCATCCGTGCACCCGTTGTTGTCGTTGCAGGTCACCGGGGTCCCGCCGCCGCAGACCCCGCCGGAACAGAACTCGCTGCTGGTGCATGCGTTCGAGTCATCGCACGGTGACTTGTTGTTCGCGTGCAGGCACCCCTTGGCCGGATCGCAGGAGTCGTCGGTGCACAGGTTGCCGTCGGAGCAATCCACGGGGATACCGGGCTGGCACTTCCCGGTCCCGCACGCATCGTCCTTGGTACAGGCGTTGCCGTCGTCGCAGGCAACCTTGTTGGGTAGGAACGAGCACCCGGTCTTGGGGGCGCACGAGTCGTCCGTGCAGGGGTTGCCATCGGAGCAGGTGAGCTTGCCGCTCGAGATGCACTGGCCCAGGTGGCAGTGGTCGCCGGTCGTGCACACGTCGGCATCATCGCACGGTGCCTGGTTCAGCTTGTGTACGCAGCCGCTCTTCGGATCGCACCAGTCGGTGGTGCAGACATCCGCATCGTCGCACAGCAGGGGATCCCCGCCGACACACTTGCCCTGGATGCAGGAGTCCCCCGAGGTGCAGGCATTCCCATCGTCGCAGGCAGCGGCCGACGCCTGGTGAATACAGAGGCCGGAGTCGCCGCACGAGTCCGCAGTGCATGGATTGCCGTCATCGCAGTCGGCAGCCGGGCCGGGCTGGCACTGCCCGTTCTTGCACTGGTCGCCCACGGTGCACGGGTTCCCGTCGCTGCAAGGGCCGAGCAAGGCCTCGTGCGTGCATCCGCCCTTCGGGTCGCAGCCGTCCTTGGTGCAGGGGTTCGCATCGTCGCACTCGGCAAGGCCCGCGGACACGCACTTGCCCTGGCTGCACTGCTCGGACAGGGTACAGGCGTTTCCGTCATCGCAGGCCAGGGAATTGGCCTTGTGGAGGCACCCCGTCTTGCCGTCGCAGGAGTCGTCGGTGCATCCGTTCCCATCGTCGCAGCTGAGGCTCCCGAGACCCGCACATTCGCCTTGCACACACTGGTCGCCGAGGGTGCAGGCGTTGGAATCGCTGCACGCCAGCCCCTCGTGGTCCGGGGCCACGCCGCACTTACCGGTCAGCGGATCGCACGATGGCTTGCTGCAGTAAGGATCACTTCCGGCAGGCAGGTCGCACTCGACCGTCGTGCCCGGCTTGATGACGCACTTGTAGGGGAATGCCGTCTCGTCGCAATGCAGGATTCCGTTGCAGACGTCGCCGTCCTCGAGCGCCTTGCAGTCATCGTCCGACTGGCAGTCGCACGCAACGGCCACCCCCTTGCACTTCCCCTCCAGGCATTCGTCGGCCACGGTGCACGGATCCCCGTCGTCGCAGTCCACGGTGTTGAACGCGTACTTGCAGCCCCCCAGGCCGTTGCAGGTATCGTCGGTGCACGGGTTGCCGTCGTCGCACCCGATCGGCGTCCCCACGCATCCCCCCTGAGAGCAGTGGTCGCCCACCGTGCACGCGTCCCCGTCCTTGCACTCGCCCGCGTCGAGCGACTCGTACGCACACCCGAGCTCGCCCTGGCACAGATCCTTGGTGCACTCGTTGCCGTCGTCGCAGACGCCGATGAACTCCTCGCCGGTGAGCTCCCCTTCGTCCACGTCGCCGTCGCAGTCGTCGTCCAGACCGTTGCAGTTCTCGGCCGTAGGCGAGGCCGCGCTGCACAGGGAAAGCCCCTGATCGGTGCAGACCCTTTTCCCGCTGCACTGGCCGAACTCGTTGCTCACCGCACAGGGCGTCGACAAGCCGGCAGCAGATGACTTGGCCGTGCACGGGCACACGCCGGTCTCCGCCACGCACTGGAGCATGGTGGCACCATCCACGGTCAGCGACTCCTTGCACTGGAATCCCCAGGGGCAGTCGCCGCTGTTGTCGCAAGTCCCGCCGCAGAAGCTGCCCTCGGCCCCGTACGAGACGCAGGCGTTCTCCGCGCCGCCCGGGCTCTTGCAATCCGCAGCGGTCGCACACGGCTTGCACAGGTTCGCGAAGTCGGAGATGCACACGTAGACCGGGTCGGCCCCGGTCCCGGCCAGCATTCGGCAGGTCCATCCCTGAGGGCACTCCTCGGTGCAGGTGACGGTGCAGACGCCATCGCCCATGTGCTCGACGCACCAGCCCGACACGCAGGTCGTGTTCTCCTGGCACTTGTCCAGGAAGCACCCCTCGCCCGGATCGCAGGCCCGCTCGACGATCTCGGCGTCCGGGGTTGGAGGAAGCTCGAAAGGCACGTCCACCCCGACGTCGGGAGGGACCACGTCCGGTGCGATCTCGTCCGCAGCCGCGTCTTCATGCCCCATGACCTCCTGGCTGACATCCGGAACCTGCACCACCGAGCCTCCGGAGCTGCACGCCGTCGCCACCAGGAATCCCACCGCAATCAGGACCGCCGCACCGAGACTCGCTTTCATCCGGCTCTCCTCCGCTGTCGCCCCGGTCTCCAGGACCGGACGGGGGCCACTTCGAGGTCCGAGCATACCAGAGGAATCGCTTTCCGGCCAAGGTTCGCTGGCTCAACTGGTTCCGGGGCTCACGGGGCTTGCCGACTCGAATCGTTTGCCGGCTCCCATGGCTTGGCGGCCCGCCCGTCGGTTGACGGTCGATGGATGCCGGCTGGAGGGGAGAAGAAGGAGTCGTCAGGACAGGAAGGGAATCAGGAAGGGAAGAAGATCAGGCTACAGGTTGTTGATCGTGTCGCAGAGGGTGTGCGCGGTCTCGTAGTCGCCGGCCATGTAGGCATCGTTGGCTGCCAGGTAGAATTCCCAGAACCAGCCGTCGCCCACGCCGTCGGCATCCAGGTCGAGCTCGGTGAACCATGCGAGCTGGCCGTCGGCCATGTTGAGCATCGTGGCGAAGCACTGCTGAATCGCCCGCTGCTTCATGGTGGCCTTCTTGAGCCACAGCAGGTCATAGCCCTGCTGGAGCGAAGTCACGGTCACGTCGAACACCGAGAGGGGCAGGTAGGAGAGCAGCACGTCAGCCGGGACCTGGGCCTTGCCCTTGGCACCGGTGGCAACGTTGAACTGGTGCTTCCAGAAGCCGATGGTGAGCGGGTCGCCCATGGGGGTCGGCTCGAAGGTTCCGGTCGCATCGAGGGAGCACGGCTCGCCGTAGGCCAGCGACTGGAGCGTCTGGGAAACAGTTCCCTGGGGAATGAGGCGGGTGATCCAGCGACCTTCGGTCTGCGCCGAGAACGCACCGGGGATTGCACCGCCGCCGACTTCATAGACATCGGTCAGCCTGCCATCCACACCGGTCAGACCACCGCCGAAGAGGATGCCGTCCGCATACAGCTCGATCTCCTGGCCGGCAACGGGGAGCCCCTGCTCGACGAGAGCTGCCGTCACCACGAGCTGGCCGTACATGTTGGCAGCCACGTCCAGCGAGAGCTGGGCGTCTGCACTGCAGGTCAGGTGGCAGGTGGGGTCCGCATTATTAATAAGGTTCTGCGCGCCAGCATTGTAGGTGGCGTTGCTGGTGGTCACGGTCTTGTCCGGGTAGGTCAGCTTCCAGATGGCGAGCTGCAGGTAGGCGCCCAGGGTGTTGTCCGCGGACGTCCATACCTTGCCCTGGAAATCCTCCATGATATCCGCCATCCGGCACCAGTTCTCGGTACGGGGAGCGGGCTGAGCTAGCGCCGTGTAGGTGGTCGTGGCGATGTAGTGGTAGAGGTCCACGCAAAAACCGACGACCTTCTGGCCCGCGACCGTCAGGCTCATGGGAGCCACGTAGATGTAGTTGTTGGGAAGCGGGCTCGCTCCGTTGACATAAATCTGGGCCGTCCCGGACGTCAGGACTCCGTTGTACTTGACCGTCACGAGCTCGTCGGCCATGGCGATCGTCGCAGCCAGCACCATCCCCGTCATCAGCACTGCCGCAAGTACCTTTCTCATCGTGTTCTCCCCCTTGTTGGTTTGCCCCGGAAACTCAATCGGGAGCTCCTGCTCTCCGACTTTGACACCCCCATCCTTGGGGGCCAGGCGGGGGCCTCGCAATGCACATTCAAGCGGGCGGAAAAAAATCGTACAGAAACTATGTGACATGCTGTCACAGTAAATCGCATTCCGCGCACCAGGCCTGGCACACCCCCCCCCGACCGCCGCTGCGTAACCACTTGTTATTGCTTCGCTTTCTTTGGAATCCATCGGACGGGCCAATCAGTCCCGATTCATTTGCCTCGAGGGCGATCCGGAGCCCTGTGGAGAGGCTTGTTCGTACCCCGAATCTAGAGGCCGCTTCCCCCCCTCCTGTCGAGCTGGGACGGGTTTTCCAGGTGGTCTCGGGCCGTGTCGTACGAGATGATGCCTGCATGGTAGAGCTTGAGGACGCTCGAGTCCATGGTGCACATGCCGAGGTCCGCGTTGGACTGCATGGTGCTGGCAAGCTGCTGCGTCCGGTTGTCCCGGATGATGTTGCGGACCGCCGGGCAATTTACCAGCATCTCGCAGGCAAGCACGCGCCCCTTTCCATCGACTCTCGGGAGCAGCCGCTGGGACAGGATGGCGTCGAGCGACGCAGCCAGCTGGACGCGCACCTGGTTCTGCTGGTGCGGCGGGAAGACATCCACGATCCGGTCCACGGTCTGCGCCGCATTGTTGGTGTGGAGAGTGGCCAGCACGAGGTGACCCGTCTCCGCCGCTGTGAGCGCGGTCTGGATGGTATCCAGGCTGCGCATCTCCCCCACCACAATCACGTCCGGATCCTGTCGCAGCACGTGGATGAGCGCCGTCGCGAATGCCGGGGTGTCATCGTGGACTTCCTGCTGGACAATCACGCTGCGCTTCGGGCGATGCACGAACTCGATGGGGTCCTCGATGGTGATGATCTTGCACGATCGCTCCCGGTTGACGAAATCCACCATGGCATTGAGCGTGGTGGTCTTCCCGGCTCCCGTGGGGCCGGTCACCAGGACGAGACCCGCGGGGGACCGGGTCAGCGACTCGAGCACAGGGGGGGCGCCCAGATCCTCGAGCCGCGGTGGCTCGATGGCTGCCAGGCGGATGGCAGCGCCCAGCTGTCCCATGGAGTAGAATGCCTCTACACGAACCCGCCCGACCCCCGGAAACATGAGGGCAAACCCCAGGTGACGCTCCTTCTGGAGCTCCTCCCACTGACGGGGGTTGAGCAGACTCCGGGTCAGCGAGGCGGAATCGGTGCCGACTCCCGCGATTCCTCCGATCTCCTGAGGCACGATGCGGCCGTCAATCCGGAGCACGGGCGGCAGTCCCGGAATCAGGTGGATGTCCGATGCTCCCTTCTCGCGGGCCCTCGACAGCAGCGACTCGATGATGGACATGGACAGAACCTCCGTTTCGGCCGGCCCCCGCCTCGGCCTGATACCCTACCTGGCGTTCCGGCCGGCCCCCTGTGCGTGGGGAGCCTCCGGCAGCTTACCGGTGACCGGCACGGGAACCTCGCCGGCAAACGAATACCAGATATCCCCCTCCGGGACCAGCGCAGCGGGCAGGACCGTGTTCCGGAACGTGATCGGGTTGCGGGATTCGTAGCCCACGGCGACCGGAAGCACGAAGTAACTGTCTGCCGGAACATCCACTTCGAACTCGGGCGGATTGCCGCCGAACGACAGGGGGCGCAGCGACGCATCCTGCCGCTCCCCGTTCCGATACAGGGCCTCCTCCTTCCATTCGAGATGATCACCCGGCAGCCCCAGCACCCGATCGACGGTCAGGGTCCGGGTCATCACCACCTCCCCGAGATCCGGAGGGCGAAGGTCGAACGCGTGCCGGCGGAACTCCAGGAGCGTGCCCGACTCGAACGGCCCGTGGTCCCGCTCCAGGGTCACGTAGAACGTCGGCCAGAGCCGGTTGGCCCTCTGCATGGCCAGGTCCTGCAGCGGCCACAGGAGGAGCAGCAGCACCATCATGACCACGAACCGGAGCCACCGGGTACCCTCGACCCGCACCGACCCGACCAGGAAGATCGAGGCCACGGCCAACGCAGAATACAGGGACATGGCCCAGACGGCCGGAGGAGTCCCGTAGAATCGGGCCGCAACGAGGAAGCTGACAACCCCGAGCGGCATCAGGATCGCAGCCCCCAGAAACCGCCTGACGTACAGATGCCCCAGCCCGGGAACCAGCGACAGGAGCGCTGCAATGAGCGGTGACCCGACCAGGAGCGGGGCCATCGGATCCGGCTGGATCACCACGCGGGCGGTCCACAACGCCCTTCCCAGGGGACCTCGGCCCGCAGCCGGCCGATTCGAGCCGGCTCCCGCAACCAGGGCGGCAAGCGCCGAGAACGGGGACCACAGCCTGCGGCGGATCCGCTCTCCGGACCCCACGCGGCGTGGGAGGAAGCTCTCTTCTTGTGCGGCGAAGAGTCTCGCCCCGCAGCGGCCGCAACGCTCGGTCCCGGGGAGGTTGAAGAACCCACACGATGGGCAGGACATGGACTACCGCCGCACCCACTGGTGCTGCTCGACCTCCCCTTCGTTTGCAGCCTCGGCCTCGTAGTACTCCGCCGTGGGGTTCGATTCCTTGACGCGCCCCAGGGCCTTTGCAAGCTGCCGGATGTAGTCCATGCACTTCTTCCCTTTGATCCCGTGAGTCACGACCTCGAGCTCGCCGTCCGGACGGATGACCACCTGAAGCTCTTCACCGCTCATCGAGTCCTCCTCTCAACGCCGAACCAGACGCCGCCAGAGGGATGTCCACCAGGTGACCCCTCTCGATTCCTCGAGCCTCTCACGGTACCGCTTGACCCCCGGTGCCAGCCGAACCGCCTGCGAGAACGCCTGTTCCGCTTCATCCGCCATGCCCAGCTTCAGCCGGCACACCCCGACAAGATGCCACGGGGCCGCAAGCGCCGGCCGAAGCGTGACGGCCCGCTGGAGCTGCTCCAATGCCGCTCCGAACTTCTCCCATCGCAGGTACAGCGCTCCGGCCTCGAGCAGCCACCGGACGTCGTCCTGCGCTACCTCCACGGCCTTGCGAAGACAACGGCCGGCACTCTCCTCCTTGTCGCGGCCCAGTGCCCAGGCCCTCGCCAGCCAGACTGCCGGACTGTTTCCACTCATCTGGATGGCCCGATCCGACAAGGCCAGGGCCTCCGACAACTGCCCTTCGCCGGCCAGCGCAATGGCCTGCATGGCCAGAATGGCACCGGACTTGGGCAGGTACTCGAGCGCTTTGCCCGCCCACATGGCGGCCTCGTGGAAGTCCTCCTGCCGCACGAGGCAACGCAGCTGCCCGACCCACGCCTCTTCCAGATGAGGCAGGCTCGAAAGCGCCCGGGAGTAGAGTCGCAGCGCCCCATCCCAGTCGCCCGACAGCTCGAGGTCAAGGGCCCGTGTCACGTACTCGGCCGGGTCGAACGTCCGCCCCCGGGGCTCCGGCGCTGCCTGAGGCCGTGTGCGCTCCATTTCCAGGTGGTCGAATCTGCTGTCCTTCCCGCTCAACCGCTCCTCCCGGGCCCGTGCCCCGACTGCCCTACTGCATCGGCCGGCGCACCGATGGCCCTACTGCATCGGCCGGCGCACCGATGGCCCTACTGCATCGGCCGGCGCACCGATGGCCCCTCCCGCGTGGTCGGGGCTGTGTGGCCCCTGCCCGCGCTTCCTACTGTCTTCTCAATCGGATATGCACCGCTCCCTTCTCGTCCACCTGCTCCTCGACCAGGTCGAACCCCATGTTAGCCGCCTCGGCTCTCAGCTGGTGGTACGCATACATCTGCGCCACCTTCCCGGCTGCCTGGCGGCCGATGGCCTCCAGCTCCTGCTTGCTCTTGCCTCGCCCCTCGGTGCACACCTTGACGTGCCCCTTCCCGTCGAGCGAAAACCTCAACGTAACGTCCCCGCGGGTGACCACCATCTCCCCGGCAGCCACCTCGGCCCCGGACAGGGCACTGTTCTCCATCACCACCGTGGCCGACGGGACCACGTCCCTTCTGGTCCGGTCCTGGGCGTTTAGCCCATCCCGACGCGCCGAGAACCCCATGGCAGCGGCCGCTGCAGTCAGCACCGGCAGAATCGTAGGCCACGACGTCACGATCACCGGCACGATCAACACGGATACTGACATTCTCTTCTCCCCTGTCTACTCCTGCCCGCCTCCGCCGAGGCTTCGGCGTGGCTGAACGGCAGTACTCCGGCCCCGACATTCTCAACCGCTGGTCACCAGCCGTTCAGAACTCGAACTTCCTTCCCGCCCCGGCTTCCCCCGCCTCCTCGGGACGGGATGCCCGTCTCGCCCGGGTGGAGGCCCAGGCTCTCAGGCGCTCGATCTCCTCGGCCATGGTCCGGGACAGGGGCACGGTGTGCTCCAGCTCCTCGAGGATCCGCTGGTCGCTCAGCTCTCCTCCCTCGTGGAACGCATCGAACAGGGCCGCGACCACGGCCTGCTCGATCTCCGCCCCCGAGTATCCCGAGGCCCGCGCCGCCAGGGCCGCCAGGTCGAATCCCTTCACGTCCCGCCCGCGACGGGCAATGTGGATGCCGAAAATCTCTTCACGTTCCTTCTGCACCGGCAGATCCACGAAAAAAATCTCGTCGAGCCGACCCTTGCGCAGCAGCTCGGGCGGGAGCTCCTGGATGTTGTTCGCCGTGGCAATCACGAAGACGGGGGACTTCTTCTCCGACAACCAGGTCAGGAAGGTGCCGAACACGCGGGAGCTCGTCCCGCCGTCCGAGCCGCCCGACCTCGCCACACCGGCAAACGCCTTGTCGATCTCGTCCACCCAGAGAATGGCCGGAGCGACCGACTCGGCCACCTGGATCGCCCGGCGCATGTTCTCCTCGGAGGAACCGACCAGGCTGCCGAACATCCGCCCGATGTCGAAGCGCAACAGGGGCAGCCGCCATCGGCTCGAAACCGCCTTGGCACACAGGCTCTTCCCACACCCCTGCACGCCCAGAAGCAGGATGCCCCGCGGCGGCGGCAACCCGAACTCCCGCGCCTTGTCGGAGAAGGCCTGGCCTCGACGGACGAGCCACTCCTTGATCTCCTCCAGGCCACCCACCTGGGAGAAATCCTCCTGCGCCTCGAAGTACTCGAGCAGACCGGCCTTGGCGATGATCTGCTTCTTCTCGGCCAGCACCGCAGACACGTCGTTGCCGTCGAGCACGCCGGTGGACACGATGATCCGGGCAAACACGTTCTCCGCCTCGGACAGAGTCAGCCCCAGCGCTGCCCGCAACAGTCGTTCCCGGGAGGCCGCGTCGACCCGGACCTTGACGTGCGGATTGTCCTTGACCTCGGCCACGATCCGGTCGAGCAGCTCGGACAGCTCGTCAATGCACGGCAGGCCCATGTGCAGGACCGTGACCTCCTTCTCCAGCTCCACCGGAAGCTCGAGCAGCGGCGAGATGATCACCACCGTCTTGTAGCTGTTCTTCAGGGCGTGCGCCACCTCCCGCAGCTTGCGAATCACGGCGAACTGGTTGCGGGCGAGGTACGGGTGCAGGTCCTCGAACATGTACACGGCCCCCTCGTTGGACGAAAGCACCGCGTCGAGCGCCTGAATCGGATCCCGGGTGGGGCTGTTGCGGGTCTTGGTGGCATCCGGAGGCGTGCCGAACGGGATGAGCCCCTGCGTGCAGCTCCACACCCAGGCCTTCTTGTTCCGGCGGGAGGCCAGGGCGGCCAGCGACCGCTCGAGCTTCTTTTCTTCCCACGAAACCAGGTACAACACCGGGTACCGGGCCCGGATGAGCGTGTCAATCTCCTCCCACTGGGAACGCTTCTTGGTTGGGCCTTTGCTCACGGCGTCTCGTCCTCCGTCCGGCCGAATGCCCTGGCCGTCAGCTCGATTGCAGCGGGACCATAGGTAGAAAAGCAGATCCGACCCTCCGCGTCAATGATCAGCTCCAGCCCCTGGTCTGCCATCTCGGGCCACCTGCGGTGCCTGCCCAGGGGTCTCGTTGACCGGGGATCCTCTGTGGGGGCCCCTCCCGCGTGGTCGGGGCTATGTGCCGCAAGCATGGATGGCCGATGATGATTGCCGGTCCAGCCGATCTTGTCCGGAGAACCGATCGCCCGCCTCCCACAGCGAGTCCCATCGGCAGTTCCCAATCGAGCGACTGCTCCCGCACTCCGCTTGTACGCCACGCCTGCCGCCTCCGCAATTCCGGAGGCCCGCAGCACTTCTTCCCGCGTCAGCAGGCGCAGGATCTCCGGGGCCTGGGGGCAGGCAACCGGGGGCATGTAGCCGGAAAGCAGCGTCACGGGCACGCCCGGTGCCTCCTTCGCCGCCCGTTCCAGCAGCGGCTTCAGGCAGCAGTCCAGATGTCCCGGAATGATCAGGAAGCGCAGGGAGCATGGCACGCCAGCCTTCCGGACCGCTGCCAGGTTGTCCCAGTAGAGGTCGCACGCATCGGGCACACGGCTCAGCCTGGCCGCACACGAGGGGCTCCCGAACTTCGCCCCGGCGATGATCCGGTCCACGAGCGGAATCACGGCCAGCACGGACTCCCGGGGGACGAGCAGGCCGGTGTTGAGGACGATGGGGAGACGAGGGACGGTCGACGGTCCCCTCGTCTTCGCTCGGGGCCGGCTTTGTTCGATGGTCGTCGGCGAGGGCGCCGAGGTTCGCGATGTCTTCCCTCGCTCCTCCGCTTGACCGGCCAGGAGCTCGACGAATGCTTCCGAGTACATCAGCGGCTCGCCGCCCGTCAGTTGGAGCGCGACAGCCCCGAAAGTCCGGGCCAGCTGGTCGAGCTTCTGGAGAGGGGCCGGAAAGCTTGGGTCGGGCGCAGAGCGCCCTCCACACAGGGGCCTTCTCGGGCCCTTCTCCTTCTCAACCCCCAGCCCCCAACCCCCAGCCCCCAACCCCGGCCTGTTGCAGAAGACACAGTCAGCGCCGCAGCCCTCGACGCAGACGAGAAGGGACGGATTGATCCCGTCCTCCTCGGCAAAGCTGACGCGGACGTCGGCAAGAGGAATGTGGTGAGGCTGGCGCATCCAACGGCCCTCCTTTCGCTGGGCACAAGCGGAGTGTAGCAGGCCGCCTTCGCCGGCACAACGACACGCCCGGGTTGACCCGCTCCCTTCCCGGCGGTACGGTTGGAGCGCTGCGGGAGGGCTGGATGAAGCGGACCGCGAACAGACCGGGCAGTGCAGCTCTTGTCGGGAGTCCTCCGAGGCCCTGCGATCCCGCCGGGGCCTGGCCGGCTGCCCTGCTCGCTGCACTCGTGCTGATCGCCGGGTGCCCGGGGAAGCCACCAGCCCCCGCCGATCCGGGACCGGCGCAGCGTGGGGCCGATGCAGTTGCCGCCGGATCCCCCGGTGTCGCCCAGCCCATCGGCGATGACGGGAGGCTCGTATCCCTGCCCAACGTGACGGCCGAAATGCTGAGTGCCGAATTCTGGATCGGACGGATGGACGCACCCGACGAAGTCCGCATGTCGCCCGACGAGGTGGCGACCTGGTCCGGGCTCGTGCTTCAGGAATCGAACGGTGCGTTGCAGGACCTTGCCGCGTTTCCGGAAAGCCTGGGCCGCAAGGAGCTGGTCGAGCGGACGACTTCATGGGACCCCGGCGACCGCCCGCTCTATCGGGACGGCACGGAGATCGCTCGGGAGGAGCTGGAGGCCGTCGCACTGAACCGCAATGCGGCAGCCGTCCACGAGGAGAATCCCGTCCACCTCGGCGCAACATGGCAACGCTGCGAACTTCGCATGTGGCCTACCGAGAAGCCGGCGTTCGAGACGCCCGATGATCGGCATTTCGATGTCTTCCAGGCAACGGCCCTCGACCCTGCGGAGCCGCTGGTGGTGCTGCACGAGAGCACCGACGGCCGCTGGCTCTTCGTGCGGGCGTACAACTGCGACGGCTGGCTGTTGAGAGAGCAGGTTGCCCGGGTGCCGGACCGGAGGGACTGGCTCTCCCTCGTAGCCCCTGAGCGCTTCCTCGTCGTCATTGGGAGCGAGCTGCTGCTCGGCCCCGATTGCGGCTCCGACGGGCTGGTGGGGACTCGTTTCCTGATGGGAGCAAGGCTGCCGCTCTGGCCTGATCCGGCGCCTTCGACACCCCAGGGACGGGGCAGCCCCGGGCACCACGTTGTCCGGCTTCCGGAGCGCAGCCCGGACGGCTCGGCCCGGTTCGTGGCAACCATGATACCGATGAGCGACGATGTCCGGATCGGGGTTCTGCCGTACACGCGGGCCAACGTCATCCGCCAGGCCTTCCGGATGCTCGGAAGACCGTACGGCTGGGGTGGGTTGCAGGGCGGCGTGGACTGCTCCGCATTCATTGCAGGCGTGTACCGGACCCTGGGGATCGGGCTCCCCCGAAACAGCGGGAGGCAGGAGTTGGTACCGGGGCACCGCATCCTCCTGGGCGGACCGGAAGAGCTCGATTCCGTTCCTCCCGCCTCAAGTCTGTTCCTCAAGGGACATACGCTCCTCTACCTGGGCGAGGCCGATGGACGCCACTATGCGATCCACGCCATGTCCGCCTACATGGCCGACGGCGAGAAAGTGCCCGTGTTTGGAGTCGTGGTGTCCGACCTGTCCCTGATCCGGACGTCCGGCAAGAGCCTGGACGAATCCCTCACGTCTGCCGTGGACATGATGCCGCCTGGCACTCCCGAGAGGGGCTCGGATTCCGCCGCCCTGCCTGGAGCACCCGCCCATGAATGACTGGAAGATGATCTTCAGAGACGGCAACGTCATCGCGGTGGACAAACCGGCCGGCATGCTGGTCATTCCGGGCCGTGGCCCCGAGCGTGAGCCGTCGCTCGTCGAGTTGCTCGAGGAGCACCTCGGGGTCCGCCCGTTCGTTGTGCATCGGATCGACCGGGAGACGAGCGGGCTCGTGCTGTTTGCTCTGGATGCATCGACGCACCGGAGGCTGAACCTGGCGTTCGAACGGAGGCTGGTGCACAAGTCGTACCTGGCCTGGGTCGACGGGGTGATGGAGGGGGCCGGCGAGATCGACCAGCCTCTGCGCGAGTTCGGGAGCGGACGTGTCGCTGTGGACGAGCGTGGCAAGCCGAGCCGCACCAAGTACCGGGTCCTGGCCCACGTGGCCGAGGGCTCCAAGAGCCCTTGTCCTCGCCCCGATCCCCACGAAGTCCTCTCATCCATGCCTGGCACCACGCTGCTCGAGGTCCATCCCGTGACCGGCCGACGTCACCAGATCCGGGTCCATCTGTATGCGCTGGGACATCCGGTGCTCGGCGATACCCGCTATGGGAATCCTCGGCCGGTGGGCGGGGCACCGCGCCTGATGCTCCATGCGTGGAAGCTGGAGCTGGCCGACGGGGCGGGGCTCCTGCTGCCCAACCTCATGGCCGAGCCGCCGGAGGGCTTTCCCCTTCCGACGCTGGTGCCCTGAGCAGCGTCCGGACCGCCTCACGGAGCTGTTCCGAAGAGAAAGGCTTGTTCAGGAACAGGACGAGAGGGTCGTCGGGCGCGATGTGCCGAAGAGCATCTTGAGTGTAGCCGGACACGAAGAGCACCGGCAGGGACGGAAATCGCTCCCGCAGCGTCTGCGCCAACTGAGGACCGTACATTCCGGGCATGACCACATCGGAGATGAGCAGGTCGATGGTTGCACCCGACGTGGCGGCAGTCGCCACCGCCTCCCCCGGGTGCGCGGCCTGGAGCACCCGGTATCCCATGGTCTCCAGAGAATCGACGGTCAGCTCGAGCACTGCGGCGTCGTCTTCGACTACCAGGATCGTCCCGGACCCCTTCAAGTCAGCGGAGGCAGGAGCCGCCGTTGCCGGGGCCGCCGACTCCGGGACTCCCCCCCCGGCGGGAAGCAGCAGCCGGAACGACGATCCCAGGCCCGGCGTGCTGTCGACCTCCACGGCTCCATCGCTCTGCCGGACGAATCCGTACACCATGGACAAGCCCAGGCCGGTGCCCTTTCCCACTTCCTTGGTCGTGAAGAACGGATCGAAGATGCGCTCTTTGAGTTGGGCCGGAATCCCGACTCCCGTATCACTCACCTCCAGCCGGACGTACCGCCGATCGGGGCGAAGCTGAGCCTGAGAGAGCAGCGGATCGCCCGGTTCGACATTGGAGGCCCTCAGCCGCAGGCGTCCCCCTTTGGGCATGGCATCTCGGGCGTTGGTCACCAGGTTGAGCACCGCCTGCTCGAGCTGTACCCGATCCACGAAGACGGGGAGCGCGTCCGGTGCGGTTTCGATGGACAGCTCGATGTCCTCGCCGATGAGCCGGACCAGGGAATCACCGAGCTCCTTCAACACCTCGCCCAGATCGAGCCAGACGGCGCGCAACACCTGCTGGCGGCTGTAGGCCAGGAGCTGCGCCGTGAGCTTCGACGACCGCCGGGCCGCATCGCGGATGCGTTCGACCTTGACTCGCTCCGCCTCGCCCAGACGCTCCCCCTCGAGCAGGAGGTCGCAGTACCCCTCGATGACCGTGAGCTGGTTGCGGAAGTCGTGGGCAATTCCGCCGGCAAGCCTTCCCACGGCCTCCATCTTCTGCGCCTGCCGCAGCTGCTCCTGCAGCCTTCGGCGCTTTCCCAACAGCCAGACGATGCCCGCCACGAGCATGCCTTCGAGCAGCAGAAACGCCCCGATCCCCCACAGCCAGGGCCAGTTCCGGCCGTAGAACGTCTCGGACAGGTTCACGAGGATGCTGTCGGGTGGCAGCCGATCCTCGGACACGCCGAAGCGATTCAATTGAACCCGGTCGAAATGGTAGGGGGAGGGTTGGATGTTCAGCACGGGCATCCGGTTGGGGTCTGCTCCGGCAAGGATACGCAGGACCAGTGCCGCAACCTGGTCTCCCTGGTTGGACGCACTCAGTCCGCGGCCGCCGGTAAGACCTCCTCCCTCGATGAAATCCCACAGGCAATAGGTTGGAACCCTTGCGTTGCGAGTCACGAGGCGCCGGCTGTCCTGGAGCTCCAGCAGCTCGCCGTCCCGCGCCTGGAGGAACGACACGTAGAGCACAACGGTCCCTTCGGATAGCCCCCGGACGGTGTCCACGAGCTCCGTGGTCGACACGTTGTCGAGCACGCGGAAACGAACCCTTCCGGTGAACGGCACCGCCGCACGGCCGAGTCGCTCCAATGCCGCCTTTCCCGACAAGGTCTGGTCGCCGACCACGAGGAAATCGGTGGTGTCCGGGTGCAGATGCAAAATCGTCTCCAGAGTGCCGGCAAAGTCGTAGTCTTCGATCACCCCGGTGACCCCGGCGAACCCCTCGATCCGTTCGGGTTGGAAGTCGTTGATCCCGCAGAATACCAGGGGCACGCCTGCAAACAGACTGTTGCGATGCTTGAGTGCGAAGTCCAGTGCGTGATCGTCCGCCACGATGGCCGCGGACAACCGCTGCCGGCCGGCCCCCGCCGCGTACTTGTACCGCATCAGACGGTAGAATAGCGCCTCGTGGCCCGGGTCGGTCCAACGCTTGGCATCCATGTACTCGACCGACAGGACGACGTCGCGACTCCCCGAGAGCCGCGCCCGAACGGCCTGGGTCAGGTCATCGGTCCATTTGTATCCAGTATGGTAGGAGTTGAGTAGAAGAACCCGCTTGCGCTCGCTCGCCCGCACCGGGGAGACGGCACATGTCGCCAGTACCAGGATGAAAGCGACCGCACAGGCCGGCAGGCATCTTTCGCCCATGGGCCAACTGTGGCACCAACCGTGTATCGGGTCAACTAGATTGCCCCGCTGAGATGCTGAGCAGGAAGCTTGACAACCCGCCCCCGGTGTTGTTCTATTTGCCGCATGCCGGGCGTTGGTGAGCAATGGCCCGGCAACATGCCAGGCATGGAGGAGAACCTATGGGAGCCAACGTGCACGTGGTCAGGAAGCACAACCTGCCTCTCGATGAAGCCATCTCTCGCGGCAAGGCGCTGCTGGACAAGTTCAAGGAGAAGATGTCCGGATTCATCACGGACGTCAACTGGACCCCGGATGGAACCCGCGGCACGGCATCGGGCAAGATGTTCTCGGCCGTATTCCAGATCTCTGCGGCCGACATCACGGTCGACGTGGAGCTCAAGGGGCTCGGGGCCGGGCTGCTCAAGGGGCAGGTCCAGTCCCAGATCGAACAGAGCCTGGAGAAGCGTTTCGTTTAGCCGCCGGCGGCAGACCCGCCTGATTCCCGCGACTGACTTCTCAGTCCCAAGAGACCGGATCTCGCGTGATGGATTCCTGTGTCAGGGCTTAGCGGAATCCTCCTCTCGCAGGAGACGGACGATCTCCTGCGGAGGAATCCTGTAGGCAGCTCCCGAGTCGTGAGCGAGGTTGAACCACGCGATGCGGGCCAGGGCGGATACACCGTCCTTCCAACCGATCTTCTTGCCTTCCGCATAGGTCCGGTAGTTGTAGGAGATGGGGACTTCCCAGATCCGTATCCCGGGAATGCGGGCAACCTTGGCCGTGACCTCGGGCTCGAAACCGAAGCGGTCGGATACGAGCCGGATGTTCCGGATCACCGGCGTGCGGAAGACCTTGTAGCACGTCTCCATGTCGGTGAGGTACATGTCGGAGAACCAGTTGCTCAGCGTGGTCAGCGCCCGGTTGCCCATGGTGTGCCAATAGGAGTGCACCTTGCGCTCGAGCTGGCTGAAGCGGGATCCGTACACGACATCCGCCCGACCGGAGAAAATCGGGTCCAGCAGCTTCCCATAGTCGGCCGGGTTGTACTCGAGGTCCGCGTCCTGGACGATGACCACGTCTCCCGTCGCCTCCTCGAATCCGCGGCGCAGTGCGGCCCCCTTTCCCATGTTCCGGGGCTGATCGAACGTGCGCACTCCCGGCAGGCAGGCCAGGCGGGCCATCACGGTCCGGGTGTCGTCCTTCGAGCCATCGTTGACGATGAGGATCTCCTTGAGAAACGGAGTCTTCAAGACCCGCTCGACCACCTGCTCGAGCGTCCGTTCCTCGTTGTAGGCCGGAATCACGATGCTCAGCTTCCACCGTCTTTCGCTCATCGGCATATGCTCCACAGGCGTGCAGTTCCGGGCGGCAAGTCGGCCCCCCCGTCGTCAGGTACGCAAAGCTGCAACAGCAGCGATGCGGCCGGTGACCGGGCCGGCCGCCAGACCAGTGTGCGCCACGGGCCCCCCTCCTTGATCCGGACCGTCCCTTCCGGCACGAGTCGTCTGGCGATCCCCTGAATTCTTGAGCCCCAGGGGGTCACCACCAGCTCCTTCTCACCCGAGACCACGGCCTCCATCAGCGCCGAATCCAGCGCCGGCTCCATCCACGGGTCATTGCCCGCGTTGCATCGCTGAGTCCCCCCACACAGGAGCGACCCGAACGCTGCCGGATAGGGGACCGGATGCAGGCCGGACCCGGCCGTCGACCCGACGAGGATGATGCCGACGGCCAGGGCGGCCGCACGGTTCCGTCCGGGCAGTGCGCCCGGACCGGCCGTCGCCCCAGCGGCAAGAAGACAGGGGACCAGGCTCAGCGGAGCCAGCAGGCTGAGCCCAGGAAAGAACAGTGGAGAACCCGCCAGGGATGCGCATACGAGCAGCGCTGCCCAGGTGAGCATGACCGGGGCCAACGGACCCGACAGCAGCGGAATGCCTCGCCGGGGAAGCAGCACGGCTCCGGCCACGGCCATAACCGACAGGAGAATGGGAGTCCGGACCAGCAGCAGGAACGCCGACGCCCAGAGAGGGGGACCCCCGTCGACCGCCTCGGAGTAAACGGTTCCTGCAACCATCATGGGCGGGTGGAACGCACCAAAGGGCCCGAAGAGCCATCCCACCAGCTTGTCCTTCCCGGCACCGGCGACGACGGCCCCCACCGCAACGGCCGCCACGAAAGTCACGAGCGCTGCCGCCAGCTCCAGCCCCACCGCAGCAGGACGCAGCATGCCCGGCGAATCATTCGAGGAATCCCTGGGGACCGCAACGGCAAGCCCGAGCAGTGCCCCGACCGCAGCCCAGAGCCCTACGTGATGCGCCAGCACCGATACACCGGCCAGCCCTCCACCTGCAACCGACAGCAGAACCGCCCAGGGCAACCGGCCCCCGCGCACGGCACCAGCCAGCGCAAACAACAGCGCCGGAGACAGGAGGAAGAAGAGAGCCAGTCCTCCGGCAGAAGGCTCGAACAGAAGCTGCATGACCTGCGGATGCAGGAACAGAATCGTCGGACCGAGCAGTGCCGACCAGAAGCCCGCAACGGCAAACATCACGACGCTTGCCAACGCACACACGAGCAGGAGCCCGGCAACCGAGAGGAACCATGCAGCGCTCTCGGCGCCCATCGTCCCGGCCAGCCGCACAACGGCTCCGACCACCGGCGGACCGTAGACGGAAGGCTCCTCGAGAGACGCGACGGTCCCCTTGTCGGCAGCATCGAGCAAGCGGGCAGTCGACTCGCTCACGACCGTCGGTCCCGCAAGTCGGGCTGCCGCTGCCCCGCTCACGAGCATCGCGACCACCAGGAGCACCGCGGCACCCCGGATCATCTCGACCCGCTTCATGGTGCCACCTCGCCGCCGGAAGAAGGAGCCCGAACAAGGCCGTCCAGGCACAGATGGTTCTTCCCCCGTTTCGCGGGCTCGATCACAATCTCCAGCGGTGCCGGGCGCCCCGACTCGGCCCCCGGCACAAGAGGTATCCGAGCCAGACGGACGTCCCCCGGGCCTCCGGAGAAGCTCTCCCTTCCCAACACCACCCCTCCCCGCCGAACTTCGACGCGGACGGATGCCCCCGACGCAGCGGTCCGAAGGTAGCCGAGCAGCAGCTGAAGCTCGCCGGCTGCGGGGGCCGCGCCAAAGGAGAGCACGAGCTTCGCATCGTCGACCGGATGGGCCCACAGACACGCAGTTTCCACCTGGTCCGGCTTGCCGGGACGGACAAGGGGCCATCCGCTGAGCGCCGGCCCCTCCTTCAATGTCGCAGATACCGGACCGACCCAGTTCCATCCCGGCAGCAGCCGCGAGTGGAAAGCGGACCGCTTTCGCTTGAGCCGAAGCGTCTTGCCCGCCCGTTCCACTCGGACCGACAGGTCGGACAGGTTCTCTGCCAGGCGCCAGGCATCGGACGCCATGGGAGCGACGGAGCCGAGTGCCTCGGCCCCTCTGTCCGGCGCATACATGAGGTCTGCTGCCAGCTCGGTGCCGGCGACGAGGAGGGCCGAACCGATGACGACCGCCCAGCTCCGCCATCCGAGCCTCGAGAAACACGTCGACCATCTGCCCCGGCACGGGCCCTGGGCGGGACTTCCTCCTCCGTCGACCATCAGCCTTGCCTCTCTAAGGGGCGCAGATCCCGATTCCAGAGCAGCTCATTCCTTCCGGGCAGTTCCCGCCGAACCCGCCGCAGAGGAAGGCGCAGTACCACTTCCCTCCCGACTTGAGCATGCACTCGGAGATGGTCCCAGCCGGTCCTGCGGGGCAGTCCCCCGGGCCGCTGCATTCCGGTGCGCAGAAGCCGAAGTCCGCCTCGGCAGCGACATGCAGGCAGGTAAGCCCGGACGTCGCACTGCACCCAATCCCCTCATCGAGGCTGCAGAGCTGCGCGTACTCGCCCGGCACGAGGCAGTACGACTGGCCCGATTCGGTGGGAAGACAGCTCTTGCCGCTCCCGCAGGCCTGACCCTGGACACAGGGATTCAGGCACATTCCCGGGCCCTTGGCTCCCTTGTCACGAATGCAGTGGGCCGGTAGCTGGCAGAAGATCCCCAGCGCTTCGAGGCAGCTTCCCCCCTCCGGGGAGACCGTGACGCATCCTCCGTCCTGGCAGGTGGTACCCCCCGGGCATCCCCCCCCGCACCCCGTGACGCAGATGCCGTTGGTCTTGCCCTGCGGTTTGAGGCAGGTCTGCCCTTCGGTCTCGCACGGCCACGCATCGTTGCACGGGACCTGGGGACCGAGCGACATCTCGAGTGGCACGCACGCGTCGAGCCCCAGCGATGCAACGGCCGTGCAGGCCAATCCCGGAGAGCAGTTGCCGTCCGGGCACGGAAGAACGCACCGGAACCAGCCGTCCGAGGCCCCCAGGTCCGCACAGATTAGACCGTCCTTGCAGGGCATCCCCTTGGCCGTGGAGCAGATCTCTCCGGCTCCCTGGAACGTCAGGCAGACTGGGGTCTTGGTCATGTCGGGCATCTCGGCGAGCACGCAGGTTCCAAATAGACCGCAGGGGCCGTCGATCTCCGCACACTTGGGAGTACACCGGAACGTCTGCTTGAGCTGGACGCACGTGCTTCCAGCCGCGCATTCGGCAGAGTCCTTGCACTCGGGGAAGTCGGGAGCGGTGAGACAGGCCCCCCAGTCCACCTCGGGATCCTCGAGGTCAATCACCGTGCAGACGGACCCCTCCGAACACGCCGCTTCCTCCCCAAGGTTGCAGAAGGTCGTGCACACGCCATCTTCCTGTCCGGGCGGGAAGAGGCACGATAGCGTCCCCTCGCAGATCCGCCCCTTCTTGTTGTTGCACCAGCTCATCTTGGGACCCAGCTCCAGGCAGACCTTCAGCTCCGGCTTCTGCTTGTCCGGGGGCACGCACTCCATCCAGGGGGGGCACAACTGCCCGTTGGAGCAGTTGAGCAGGCACAGTCCCTCGTCCGAGTTGGGCAGCAGCAGGCAGATCTCGTCCTTGCTCGGGCACTTCGCATTCGTCTTGGTGCAGGGGCTGAAAGGGACGAACTTATCGCCACCATCGGTAGCGTCCCCCAACCCATCCGGGGGCTCCGAGCCATCCGGAACCGTCACGTCTCCGGTATCACCGCCGTCGGGAAGCACGGTCCCGTCCGGAAGCACGGTTCCATCCGGAAGCACGGCTCCATCGGGAAGCACCGCCCCGTCGGGCACGACGTCCGGGTCCACCGGGATCGGAGCATCGGAGGGCACATCCGGTTCCGTGCGGCCATCCCCGGCACGCCCGTCGGGCAGCTCGTACCCCGGCACCACCAGGTTCTTCCCGTTGTCGCACCCTGCCAGCCCGAAGGTGCCAATCCAGCCCGCCGCCACAGCCAGAGCCATCCAACGCACGGTATCACCTCCCCGGGCGTGCGCCCGACTAGAAGGACATCTGTAACAACATACCTGAAGTTCCGTCCGGACTCACGACCGGAGTGACAGCGGGCGGCGGGGCATCGGCTCCCCGAGTCGCCAGAAGCCACACGACTCCGGCTGCCAGAGCCGCGCCCCCGGTCGCGAGGCATGCCACGGCAGCGATGTTCGGCAACCGGACGTCGTCCTCGTACTGCCGGTCCCGCCACGCCATTCCCTCCTCGAAGGTCAGCTCGCCGCCGTCGATCTTGCCCTGTGCGGATCGATCGATCCCGTCCGCCCGATCCAGCGCCAGGTACTCCAGGCCGCCACCGATCCCGACCAACCCGAGTCCCAGCCCCAACGTCACCCAGGCCCACGTTTGGGAAGAGCCCTCCCCCGGACCGGAGCCGAAGCCTCCCGGATCCGCAGGGGCCCCGACTTCCCCCGGATCCTCGGGAGGGGTCGTCACCGGGGGCTCGGTCACACCATCCCGGGCGTCCTCCGGCACGAGACCCGGGCCCGGCCTATCGGGCAGCAGCGCCACTTCCAGCATCACCGTCTCTCCGAGCGCCACGAGGAAGGGCCGTTCCTCGGTTCGAAATCCGGGCTTGAGCACGATGAACCGGTGCTTGCCGGGCTCGAAATACCACAGGAGCGGTGCCTTGTACTTCGTCTCCGGCGACACCACATCCACGTACACGGTCGCGTCCGGCGGGATCGTCGTCAACCCGACGCGCTCGTGCCCGGCAGACAGACGTGCGGTCAGGTCCTTCAGGACACCGACCACCTTGGTCGTCCGAGCCGCGTCCGTCTGCGGCGACCGTACGTCGAAGAATGCCAGGAAGTAGTAGGCCTCCTCGTACCGGCTGAGCTTGTGATAGGCGATTCCCAGATTCATCGCCAGGCGCAGCTCCAGGTCGCCCTCCGCCAGAAAGAATGCCTCCCTCCACGTACCGGCAGCCTGCTCAATCTCCCCGGCCTTGAAGAGCTTGCGCCCCAACGCCAGCGACTGTTCCAGATCGGGTCCGCTCTGCGCCGAGGATGTCATCGGCAGCAACGCCAGCGCCACGGCCAGCATCACCCCTGCAGAAACGGGTACCTTGCATCCCATGTCATCGCTCCTTCAGAGAAGGTCCCCCTCGTCGAAGGGATCCTCCTTCGCCTTCCTCTCCCGGCACTGCTGGATCGCCCGCTCCATCGAGGATGGATCGTCCGACAGGCTTCGGGCCTTCTTGAGATACTCGTAGGCCGTCTTCCATTGCTTCTCGTCCATGGCCCGGTTGGCCTTCTGGACCAGAGCTTCGACCGCTGCGGCCTGCTCCCCCTTCGCCTTCCCGTCCTGCTTTCCGGCGGAATCCTCGGGCCGCCGGGCCCCACCCCCGTGAACCTCTGCTCCGGAGCGGTTCGTCCGGGCAGCGCCGGCCTCGGTTCCGGACGTCTGAGAGCCCTGTCCAGCCCTGGTCGTCCCTTCGTCCGTTCGGACGTCACGGGCCGACTCGCCGGACACGTCCGGAGCCGTCACACCCGTTGAATCGGTGCGGAAGAACCGGATGTCCTCCGCTGCGGTGCCCTTGAAGGCGTCCCCCGAAACCACCCCAGGAGCGGGCGGGAGGGCGACATCGACGACGCTCGCATCCGAAAGAACCGAGACGACATCCGCCTGCAGACTCGCGGACGCCTGCCCGGTTGCCACGCTTCCTGCTCCTGCCGTAGCGGCGTCGATTCCCGAGGAAGGCAGCGGACCAGCAACTTCCTCGACGTGCTGCAAACCCGCTCCGGCGCCTTCCCCTGCCGGGGTCGCACGCTCGACCGGGATGGCTTCTCCCCGTGTGGCAGTCCCTTCGGAGGCTGGACCTCCGGTCCGAGGCCCCCCCGCGCTCCAGGGATGCGCCAGGTACAGCACGACTCCCGCCAGGGCGGCACAACCGAGCACGATTCCGCCCCAGAGCAGCGCAGTGCGGGGCGGTCTTCCCAGCACGACATCCCCTCCAGCTGCTTCTTCCCGCGAGCGGTCGCCACGGTCGCGCAACGGCTCTGTCGGAACCTCCGAAGCCGGCAGCTCCGCCGTCGGCGAGTTGGCGGGGGACGGCTCGTCCCACACGGCGGTCGGAGTGTCGCTCGACGCCTCGATTCCCTCGAGGAGCGCCCCCACCTCGCGGGCACTCCCGGGCCGATCACCCGCATCCTTGGCCAGCAAGGCGGCCACCAGCCTCTGGAGCGGAACCGGCAGCGGCACCGGAGCCGCATCGGCAACCGGAGGAGGAGGCTCCGAAATGTGCTTCATGACCACCATGACCGGGGTGGCAGCGGCAAACGGCGGCTTCCCGGTCAGCATCTCGTACAGGAGCACGCCCAGCGAGTACAGGTCGCTGGCAGGGCCGACCGGCTTGCCCGCCCCCTGCTCCGGGCTCATGTAGTCCGGCGTCCCGCAGACCACGCCGGTCTTCGTCAGCCGGCCGTCTTCATCCCCGGCCACCATCTTGGCGATGCCGAAGTCCAGGACTTTGGCGACCTCCTCCCCCTCCTCCTGGACGAGCATGATGTTGTCGGGCTTCAGGTCCCGGTGGACGATCCCCTTGCCGTGCGCCTCCTGGAGTGAGTTGCAGACGTCACGAGCGATTCGAACGGCCCGGGCCGGAGCCAACGGGCCCCTCCGGACCACCTTGGAGAGCGGCTCCCCCGCAAGGAATTCCATGGTGTAGTACAGCACCTTCTCTTTCGACAGCCCGAAATCGAACAGGATGACGCTGTTCCTGCTGCGAAGCTGGGAAACCGCCCGCACCTCGGCCAGGAATCGCTTGGCTGCCGCAGGATCACGTGTGATCTCGGACCGCAGTGCCTTGAGCGCCACCTCGCGGCCGATGAGCTTCTGCCGGGCTCGATAGACGGTCCCCATGCCTCCCTGGCCGATCTTCTCCACGATCTCATACTTTCCGTCGAGCATTCGGCCGACAAGCGTCTCGTCTGCCGGAAGATCGACCAGCTCCAGGCCGTGTTCTGGACAGCGCTCTTCTCCCTTGTCGAAGGCAGCGAAGCACTCGGGGCAGTACCTTGTCGACTGACCGCTCATTCTACTCCGGCAGAGGATTCCTCGACTCTGCGGGGGCATTCTACCGCAAGTTGGAAGGAAATAAAGGATGTCACCCAGCCCTGGCTGGAGACCGGGTTGCCGGGAAGGGCACTCACATCCGGATCAGTGATAGATTCGTGCTCCGTCCTTGGTGAACCGCTGGGCGTAGATGCCTTCCTTGCTGCCGTCCTGGTCCACGCTCTCCCACACCACGATGAACGAGCCGTCCTCGAACGTAGCGACCGCCGGGATTCGCTGGTGGAAGGTCGTATACTGGTTCACCTTGAGCTCCGCTCCAGTCTTCATTCCGGTTCCGTCCAGCCGTTGTAAATGAACGTTGCACGCTTCCCCCTCGGGGGCCGTGACGGCGCAACGCTGGTAAGCCACGACGAAGCCCCCCGTCAACTGGTAGGCCGCAGCGACGCTCCCGACCGACACTTGGGAGTAAGGGCTTACCAGAACCTCGGGACCGCTCTTGACTCCCCCCGCGGTCAGGAGCTGAGATGCCACGGCCCAGGAGTTCCCGTCCGCACTGGTGCTGGCCCAGGCGACCAGCGTCCCGCAGATGTCGATTCCTGCTGCAGCTGGACCGGATTGGTCCCCCGCACTGGTCGTGTTGACCTTGAACTCCGACTGGTAGAAGCTCCCCGTGCCGAGCACTGCCTGACCATACACGCCGTAGGAGGAGCCATCCTGACCGTCGCTCTCCCAGAAGATCTGGGTGCTCCCATCCAGGCACGTGGCAGCGGCCGGCCGCCCCTGCCAGCCCGACGTGTAGGTGTTCGCCTGGAACTCCTTGACCTCCACCGGTACTCCCGACTCACTGAAGCGCCGAGCGTAGACCCCCGCGACTGAGCCGTCCTGACCATCGCTGTCCCAGACCACGATGAACCCGTCCCCCTCGCCGAAAGCGACCGCCAGCGGATTGCCCTGGTACTGCGCCGCGACCGTGTTCACCTTGATCTCGTCGATGACCGGAGCTGCGCCTGAGTCCAGGATGCGCCCTGCAATGTCGAAAGAATCCGCCCCGCCGGCAAGCTCGCTCTCCCAAACAGCGACGAATCGATCGTTGTCGAGAGCCGCCAGCCGTGGCAGCTGCTGCGTGAGCGTGGTCTTCTGGTTGATCTTGATCTCGGAGCCAGTCTTGCCCCCTTGCGGGCTGAACATCTGTGCCACAACGTCGAAGGAGTCGCACCCGGTGCCGTCGCTCTCCCAGGCGATCACGAACGAGCCACCCGAGAGCACTGCCACCGATGCCCGTCGTTGCGAGCCCCCGGTCACCTTGTTCACCCGGAACTCGACGATCTTGCCGTTGTTGCACCCGTCCCAGTCCACGGCGTTGCCGTCCTCGCACTCCTTGCAGGCTCCTCCGAAGCACGTCAATCCGGCCGGACAGGTACCGCAGCTTCCTCCGCAGCCATCGTCGCCACAGACCTTGCCGTTGCAGGCGTTGAAGATGCACTGTCCGGCGGAGCAGACCTGCCCGCACCCGCATCCCCCGCATTCACAGGTGGCAAACGTGCCGCAGCTCTTGCCGTAGTTCCCGCAGAACGTGCCGCAGGGGATGCATGTTCCGAGATCACAGACCTCATCTGGAACCGAACACCCGCAGTCCAGGGCGCAGGAATCGCAGGTCTCGGTTCCGTTGCACTGGCCGTCTCCGCAGGTCGGAATGCAGGAGCAAGACCCGTTGACACAGGAGCACCCGTCCTGGCACGCCCCGCAGCTCCCTCCGCACCCGTCGCCCCCGCAGCTCTTCCCCAGGCAGTCGGGAATGCAGCCGCCTTCAGCGTCCGGGCCTCCGTCGTTCCCCGGCAGCTCCCCGTCCAGGCCCGGAACATCAGGGATCTCGGCAACGTCCTGTCCGCCGTCCACATTCGGGCCGCCATCGAGCTCGACTGCGGCAACGTCCGCCGGGACATCGATCGGTACGGTGTCCGTCTCCGGGGCTCCGCCGTCGCTATGCAGCTCCGGTTTGCCGTCCCCGGAGGAGATGGTGCCATCGTCCCCCCGCACGTCGGTGGTCGGCCAGATCAGATCCTGTCCACCGTCCGGCTTGTGCAACGGTGCCTTGGTGATGCATCCGGCGCCAGCCCACGCGACGAGCCCGAGCCACATCAAATGCCTTCCGATTCTCATTCTCCGTTCACCCCGGGCGCTTGACGCAAGCGAGCGTAGGCGCATCGTGACGTCATGTCAATTCGCCCCTACGGCACCGGCTCCTCGAACACCGTGGCCGAGCCGACCGCCCCGACGCACCACGCCGTGGGCTCGCCGTTCTCGATGAGCACGTTGAGCCCCCGGCTCACCCAGTCCGGAACGAAGTAGGAGGCAATCCCAGTGACGTCGGGCGGCAGGCACTGCAGCTTGTACGGGTCCCATTTGGCCGGGTCACAGTCCTGCGGCGCCAGCACCGTGTCGAAGTCCATAAAGTCCCAGAAGACCTCGACCAGCGCATCGTAGTCCTCGGCCCCGGTCTGGAGCGCCGCCTTGGCGATCTTGGGCAGGAGCTTGGCCTTGTCCGCAGGCAGCCCGTCCGCCACGAGCGGCTCGAGCACCATGGGATAGATCCAGTCCCCCTTCTCCACCGTGAGCGAGGTCTCCACCGTCACGTCCGGACCGTCAATCGCCGCCTCGAACACCACCTCGCCCAGGGGCGAGTCGGCCAGGGCCTGGTCCGACTGGACCGCATGGCCCCGGATCAGCCGGACCAGCCCCCCCTGCGCCCGCCCGGCCCGAATCCGGACGACCAGCGGCTCCCCGTGGAGGGGCACCCGATCCCCCATGTCCCAGCGCTGCATGCACGGGGCTCCGTTCTCGCCCTCGAACGGCCGCAGGATGCTCAGCTCCACGGTGGCGGACACCGGAGTCCGGCTGACAAAGGTCTTCCTGTCGCGGACCCCGTCCAGGAATCCGACCTGGGTCTTGTCCGTCACCTTGACCCACGTCGTGGGGAAGCCCGGGACGAACAGCGCATGGCGGTCGCTTCCGCCCACGACCGCAGGATGCATTCCCAGGCTGAGCTGCGCCTCCACCAGCTTGAGAGCCTGCATGTTCCCGCCGATGCCTTCCAGCGCTGAAGCCCTGCCGAATGCAGGAGACGCCGCTCCGTGCGATGCCTCCCACGCCGCCAGGTCCGTCTGCGTATACGTCGCCGCCATCAGCGTCCATGCCGTGTTCCAGATCTCGACCGCGTCGTGCTCGCGCAGGTCCCACGGGAACTCGAGACCGATGCTGAACGGATGGTTCATGGAGAGGAGGCCCCCCTGAGAATGCACGGCATCCTGGACGGTCTTCCAATCATCGAGAATCGTGCCGTCACCCTCCGGGTCGACCATCACCACGTCGGTCAGCCCCCACCCGTTGGCGTGGCCCGGCCCTCCGATCTCCTCGCCGGGAATGAGCAGGAGTGTGTCGCCGTTCCAGTCCGGATCAGTCGGAGCATCCAGCGTGCGATGATCCGTTACCGACAGATAGTCGATGCCATTGCCCTCATACTCCGGGTGGTAGGCGACGAACGTTGGGTCCTGCAGGTAGTCGACCAGGGACAGGAGCGTGGCCAGAGAATCCTCACCGTCGCTGTATGGCGAGTGCATGTGCAGGTCGCCGCGGATCCACCCTTCCGCCCGCAGCCTGTGCCCGGGATCGGTGAAGTCCGAGCCTTCCGGCGCCGGTTCGAATCCCTCGCACCAGGGAACCGCGGCCACGTCGTCCGGCACGGCATCGACCGTGTCTCCTGCCGTGAGCCCTTCGGCAGCGACGCCCTCCAGCCGCTGCCCGTCGGTGCCCCCATCGCTCCCGACAGCCACGTCGGGGGCGAGATCCGTCCCCCCGTCGGGCGAAGAACACCCCGCACCGACAAGGACAAGCAGTGCGAGGACGGCAATACGGATCAACTCGGGCGGCATAGGATGCTTCGTCATGGCGATTCCCCTTGCGTAGTCGCGTCCGGGGATCAGGCTCTCCCCCCTCGCGGCCGTTTCCCGAGCGAGTCTAGTAGGTCGCCCGTGACTGTTCAAGAACGGACGCGATATGCCTTTCGGCATCGGGCTCGTTTCTGTTACACTGCGCACCGCAGCAAGGATGCTGCCGTGAGAGTCCCAGGAGGAGAACATGGCACCGAAAGTTCTAGTACTCAAGAGCAGCCCGCGCAAGGACAGCAACAGCTCGATTCTCGCCGACGAGGTCGCTGCCGGGGCACGCAAGAAGGGCGCCCAGGTCGAGGTCGTGGCCCTCTCTCAATCGAAGATTGCCCCCTGCAAGGCCTGCGATTCTTGTCAGAAGAGCAAGGTCGAGTTCTGCTCGATCCAGGACGACATGATCGCCCTCTACCCCAAGGTAATCGAGGCGGATGCCATCGTCTACGCGACGCCGATCTACTGGTTCACCGTGTCCGCACAGCTCAAGCTCTTCATGGACCGATGCTATGCGCTCATGGCCCCCCATCACGAGGAAGGGGATGCCAGCCCGCTGGCCGGCAAAGCGGTCGTCCTGTGTACCACCTACGGGGACGACGATCCTCTTTGCTCGGGAGTGGTCAACGCCCGCGGCACGTTCATCGACTTCTGCGCCTATGTGGGTGCAGACCTCATCGACGTGCTCCACGGTGCCGCCCAGGAACCTGGGGAAATCAAGCAGGACAAGGAGCTCATGGAGCAGGCCCGTGCGGTCGGAGAGATGCTGGCACTCGAGGAGCCTCGATGAGGTGCGGATCGGTACTGCCCCCCCTCCTGCTGCTCGTGATTGGCGTGGCATCGTGCGGAACAGACAGCCCCGCCCAGGTCGTCGACGGACTGGGCACGTCGGATGCTTTGCCTCTGCTTCCCGATGGCCGGCAGCATGATTCGCTGTTGGCTCCGGACGCCCCGTCGGACGGAGACATGAACCCGGGCTCGGACAACACTGTCGGGGATGGCTCCGCTGCTGACATCCACGCGGCGGATGGCGAGACGACCGCCCCATTGCCGGACGCTGTCGACACACAGACCGCCCCGCCCGAGGTCGGGGATCTGACCAAGGATTCGGATTCCGCCCCGGAATTGCCCTCGCTTCCGGACCTCTACTGGGAGGACAAGACGACCGAGGAAACCCCTGCCACGTGTCCAACGCCATGCGACGACGGCAACAAGTGCAATGGTGCCGAGTCCTGCGACCCGGCCGTCGGATGTATTTCCGGGACTCCGCTGACGTGCGATGACGCAGACAAGTGCAACGGCGCCGAGTCGTGCGACCCGGCCGTCGGATGTATTCCCGGGGCCCCGCTTGCCTGCGATGACGGCAACCAGTGCAATGGTACCGAATCATGCAACCCTGCTTCCGGGTGCGTTGCCGAGGCCCCGCTTGCCTGCGATGACGGCAATGTCTGCAATGGCAAGGAGACCTGCAATCCCGCCACAGGGTGCGTGCCCGAAACATTCCCGGCCTGCCCGACTGCCGTCCCGGAATGCGGACAGTCCGGTGGAGCCGGCGCTGCCGCCAAGAACAAGGTCGTCCCTGCCGAGGCTGGTGGATTCCGCCTGTACGACGAAGACACCTGGACCTCCACGAGCTCAATCATCGACGGCATCGTGGCTCACCCGAGCGTGCAGCAAGTCACGCTCGACGACGTCGTGGCGAACCTCAATCGGGTTGCCACGAAGGTCACCAACGTCGCCGGTACGGAGTGCTTCCACATCGGCTTCACCTGGAATTCCGGGGACAACGCGGTCGAGTACTGGTACCCGCAAGGCATCACCGGAACCGCCGACGCCTTTGACGGAGGGGATTACAACGGGCACAAGCTGGGCATCGTGAGCTGGTACCACAAGCCTGAGGTCGAAGGCACGGCCTTCAACAAGGGGGTGCGTCTTGCCATTTACGACGTGACCAGCATGAGCGACATCGACTACCGCCTCGTGCTGCTCGTGGAGCCATTCATGAACGGCGGCACCCCCGACTTCAAGGCGGTCCCCATCCATGCGGGGGGCCTCGCCTGGTTTGGCGGTCTGCTCTACGTGGCCGACACGACGACCGGCTTTCGAGTGTTCGACATGAACCGAATCCTCGAAGTCCAGACCGGCAACAACGACTGGATCGGGAAGATCTCCGATGCCAGCGGCTACCATGCGCACAACTACCGCTACGTGATCCCCCAGGTGGGTCGCTACAAGCTCTGCTCCGGCTCGTGCTGCACGCGCTTCTCGTTCGTGTCGCTCGACCGCTCAACGATCCCGCCGACCCTGCTTACCGGAGAATACTCGGCGGACAGCATCTCCGGCCGCCTGGTCCGATGGCAGCTCGACGAGGCAACTGGCCGTCTGGCGACGAAGGACGGGCGGGTGCAGGCCAGTTACGCGGTCTTTCCCGGCATCGACAACGTCCAGGGCGCCCTGTCGTGGAACGGACAGTACTACATGTCGTGCAGCGGCAACGTGCTCGGACTGTACACGGCCAAGGAGGGCCAGACCCTGGCCAAGCGCGGCTGGCCTTATGGGCCGGAGGATCTGCACTACTCGAAGTCCTCCGACAACCTCTGGTCACTCACCGAGCATCCCGGGAGCCGCTATGTGTTCGCAGTGAAGCTTGCTTCAATCACGGCCGGCTGCAACTAGACTACTCGTCCCTGCCCACGGCAATCACGTTGGCGAACTGACCGTCATTGTTGTTGCCGATCTGCGTCCACAGGCTGAAATCTGCAGCGTGCTCCGAAGGAAGGTCGTACGCATCCGGCTCTCCGCCCGTGTCGAGGAAGAGGCCGAACGTGAAGGAGTTCTCGACGAACGTGTCCGTGGTGACGAATCCGACGGCCCAGGGGGTATCGTCCTTGTAGCTGTCCTGGCCACCTGCATCCCAGAGGACGCCGCTCCCGAACAGATCACCGGAGCCGATGTTGCGGCCCCCCTTGCCATAGTAGTCATCGTCACCGGCCAGCTCGATGAGCGTTCCGATGGAGTAGTCCCGGCCCTCCCCCATGCACTGGTCCTGGACGCAGAAGTACGTGTCATTCCCGGATGAATCGAGGTGCACGCCGCCGGCAAAATGGGCAGCAGCGCCCTGGTTGTACCAGACTCCGCTGTACGAGTCGTCGCCGGACGAATCAATGAGGAAGCCGACCCCGAACCAGTAGCCCACCGCCTGAGAGAAGATCCCTCCCGAGTAGATGTCCTTCCCGGCCAGATCCACGAGCATTCCGACGCCCCCCGAGTAGGTCTCGGCAAACGGCACGGCATCGTTCCGGAACCCGTACCCGGCTCCCTGGGACATGTTGGCGTTGTAGTTCGGGTTCTGGGCGGCAGGGAATAGCACCTCGTCGTCTTCGGCCTCGAAGAAGTCGTTGCCCGCACGGTCCAGCAGGAGCGCCGCACCTCGATATGCGGCCATCCCCTGGGCCATTCGGAATGCGTAGTAATGGTCATCCCCCTCCATGTCCAGCAACAACGCCGCACCCAGATGCACGGAGGCCTGAGCGCCGTCGATGGAATCATAGAAGTCGTTTCCTGAATCATCCTTGAGCACGGCAACACCGAGGCAGGCGGCCGCTATGCTGTCGTACCGTCCGGAGTAAGTATCGTCTCCCCCCTTGTCCAGTAGGATTCCGTACCCCAGGAAGCCTGCGGCAAATGCAGGCCCTGCTGCCTGAGTGGTGTAGAGGTCCTTGCCCGAAAGGTCGATCACGACCGACAGGGGAAGCCCCGGACGGCTGGTCGCCAGGCCGTCGAGGTAGGTATCGTCCCCGCCAAGGTCGAGGATCAACAGGTGGTCTGCGTCCTTGGCCTTGTGCATGTTCTTTCCCTTGCCCGCAATCACGATTCGCCCCAGAGGCGTGTCCATCACGAGCTTCTCGGCCACGTCCCATGCGCTCGCCCGTGAAGCAAGCGTTTCCGCCGCCGAAGTCAGGAGTTGGGCACCGCGCAACAGCTGGCGGAAGTCCACCGCATCGCCGCAGGCCTGCAGTCCATCGGCGGCGGATAGCGCTTCATACGTGGGCGTCAGGGCCTTTCCGTAGAGAACATCGTCCAGCGGGATCTTCTCGGCACAGCCGGCCATCGCCTCCTGGTGCAGCCGGTGAGCGATGTAGGCAGAGAACAGGAACTCAGCCAGGGCTTCCTGCATGTCGGCGGAAAGCCCCTGCCACTCGGCCGGAAGGGGTGCCCCGGGGTCGGCCGATACCTGCTGTACCGCACAGGCCAACGCACCGGGCGCGTCGGAAAGCTCGTGCGCACGCTCGATCAACGATGCCACGGAGCCGTCCTCCACGTACGAATCCACTTTGTCCGACAGGAAGGAGATGAGCGTCGTCGTGTTTCCTCCGGCCTGCTCGAGCTGCGTCTCGAACGCCACCAGGTACCCCGGGTTGTCAAAGTGCCCGTGCCGGACACGGTACTCCCAGGCCAGCCGCCCGTGGGGCGAATCCTCGGGCTTAAAATCATAGACCGGGAAATCCTCGCGTGAGATCGCCACCGGGGTCTCGGCCATGGCGGCCTCTGCGAAAGCTTCGTCCACCTTCTCGATGAACTCGTCCAGTGCGGTCTCAGGCGGGGCAAGCTCCAGGGCCCCCCCGTACTCGAGGTCCAGCCCCGCCAGCGGGTCCGTGCAGCCCGGCCCGGTACCATCGGGCAGCTCGGCATCTCCAGGAGGACTGCCGTCACCACCGAGGTCGCCTCCCCCCACCTCGCCGACCGAATCGAAGGTGAGGTCTTCGCACCCGGCTCTGCCGTCCGGACAGGCAAGGGCCTCCGGCCCCGGCGCATCGGACGTCGCCGAGACATCCGCCACCGAGTCGGCAAGGGGTCCCTCCTGCTTGCCGCCGCAGGACAGGGCGATCCACAGAACCCACACAGCCATTACGGTCGGACTGCTGTTGATGGCGTCTCGAATCCTCCCCGACATCAGCCTGCCTCCCTGTTGACAGCGCCTTCTCCTACTGCTGGAAACAGTAGAGCGAGTACTCACCCCCGCAAGCATTGGCGAACGAATAGTCGGTCCAGTCATCGTTGGACTTGTCCCGCAAGGCGAATGCGCTGCCCTGGATCGGGCTTCCCTGCGTCTCCGTGGTCGTCCAGCTCTTGCAATGGCAATCACCACCGTAGCAGGTGTGATTCGGATTGCCGAACAGCCCCGGAGTCCCGTCGATGCGGGTATAGGACCAGATCAGCGTGCCGGTCGTCGGGACCTTGCCGAACTCGGTCAGGTTGAGAGGCACGTTGATCGCTCCGTCCGTCAGATCGGCCCAGTTGTTCGCGATGATCGTTCCGTCCACGAGGGCATAGGGAATGCTCGACTTGGTGAACCTCGAGGCCGGCCCGGTGCTGACCGTCCCTGCGCTCAGCCATGCCTTGTACGTTCCGGACAGCCCGGCTGCCGCCGCCCGCTGCTGGCAGAAGGAGTCCGCCCCGGCGATCCCGCCGAAGTTGCCGTTGTGCCCCACGCTGCTCACGAACACGAGCTTCACATTCAGCATGGGAGGAGTGCAGATGCCCGACTTGCAGGTGTATCCAGCCTGCCCGCACGGAGTGCCGTCGAGAAGGTTCGAGTGGATGCATCCCTTGGCCGGGTCGCAGGCATCCGTCGTGCAGTCATTCTTGTCGTCGCAATCCGGCTTGCCGGCCCCAGCCGTACACAAGCCTCCCGCACAAATATCGCCCAGCGTGCACGCATTGCCGTCGTTGCACGCAGCCGTATTGGGAGTGCTCTTGCAGCCGGCCTTGGTGTCGCACGAATCATCGGTGCACACATTCCCGTCGCCGCAAGCGGGCACTCCCGTACCGGGCACGCAGTTGCCTCCCCCACACTGGTCCCCCAGCGTGCACGCATTGCCGTCGTCGCAGCTGACCGTGTTGGGGGCATGCTGGCACCCGAGCTTGGCATCGCAGGAATCACTGGTGCAGACGTTCCCGTCGTCGCAGGCCAGAGCTCCCCCGCCGGGCATGCACTTGCCGCCCGCACACTGGTCCCCCAGAGTACACAGGCTTGCGTCATCGCACGCGGCCGCATTCGCCACGTTCGAGCAACCCGACGACGGCTCGCAGGAGTCATCGGTGCAGCCGTTGGCATCGTCGCAGCTCAGCATCGAGGCCGGAACGCACCATCCCTTGCTGCAGTGGTCGCCGAATGTACAGGAGTTGCCGTCGTCGCACACCGCCTGGTTGGGGGTGAATGCGCACCCGGTGAGCGGCTTGCAGGAATCATCGGTGCAGGGGTTTCCGTCGGTGCAGGTCAGCGCACCCGACCCGATGCAGCCGCCCAGGTGGCAGTGGTCGCCGGTGGTGCAGAGGTCTCCATCATCGCATGCGGCCTGGTTGAGCTTGTGCAGGCACCCCTGCCCCGGGACGCACGAGTCGTCGGTGCAGGCGTTCCCGTCGTCGCAGTCGAGGAATCCCGTGAAAGCACATTCCCCGCCGGCGCAGGAGTCGCCCGTCGTGCACTCGTTCCCGTCATCACAGGGACCGACAGCAGAGTCGAACTTGCAGCCCGCACCCGGGTCACACGAGTCCATGGTGCACAGGTTCCCGTCGTTGCAGGCAAGCGGCTTGCCCGGGACGCACTTCCCGCCAATGCACTGGTCACCCAGCGTGCAGGCATCCAGATCATCGCACGAGAATCCCTCGTGATGAGGTACCAGGGAACACTGGCCGGTGGCCGGGGTGCACATGGGCTTCAGGCAGGGAGCGTCGCTCCCGCTCGCATCCGGGCACTCGACCACGGAGCCCGGGACGACGGCGCACGAGAACGGAAGCTTCCCCTTGTCGCAATACAGGGTCCCGTTGCACAGATCATCGTCCTCGAACGCAGCGCAATCTGCGTCGGCCAGGCATTCGCAATCGAGCTTGAATCCGGTGCACTCGCCCGCATCGCACTGGTCCTTGACCGTGCAGGGATCGCCGTCGTCGCACGGCTCGGAGTTACTCTGCGCCGTGCACCCGCCAAACCCGTCGCACAGGTCCGTGGTACAAGGGTTGCCGTCATCGCACACGATGGGCAGCCCGACGCAGATTCCGGCCTCGCAGTGATCACCCGCAGTGCACGCATTGGCATCGCCGCACTCGCCGCCGTCGAGGGTTTCGTGGCCGCACCCCGCCTCGCCGAGACACGTGTCTGCAGTGCACTCGTTCCCGTCGTCGCACAGCTCGACGTACTTCCCGCGGACCAGGGTGGGCTCGTCACTCTCCCCATCGCAATCATCGTCCTTCCCGTTGCACTCCTCCGCCGCAGGAATCACGGCATCGCAGGACGTCAGCCCCCCTTCCGTGCAGATTCGCTTGCCCGCGCACTCGCCGTGGTCATTGCCGACCGAACACGGTGTCCACAGACCCAATGCGAGGGACTTGGCCGTGCAGGGGCACACACCTGCATCAGCCACGCACTGCCACGTGGAGACGCCGTCGACGCTGGAGGCTTCCTTGCACGAGAAACCCCAGGGACATCCCCCACCCTCGACCTCTCCCCCGGGAGCACAGGTTCCCCCGCAGAAGCTCCCCTCTGCACCGTAGTCGACGCATGCGTCATCCTGTCCGCCCGAGCTCTTGCAGTCTGCGCTCGTGGCGCACGGCTTGCACAGATTGGCGTGCGGTGAGACACACACATAAACCACGTCCGGATCGGTACCGGCCACCTGCCGACAAACCCAGCCGGGAGGGCATTCCTCTGTACAGGCCTGGGAGCAGACCCCCTCCCCCATCTGCTCGACGCACCAACCGGACAGGCATTGTTTGTTGTCCGTGCACGGATCCAGGAAGCACCCGCTTCCCCCTTCACAGGCCGGCGGCTGTATCTCCTGCAGCCCGATTTCCGACAGGTCCTGCAGTGCGTCGCCACCCGGCACCGAGTCCCCCGCCCGCCCCTCCCCGGTCTCCCCGAACCGAACATCCGCCCCTGCGCCATCGGCCCCGCCGGAATCCGGTATGCCCAGGTCCGAATCGGAGGATTGCACACTCCCACCGCAAGCGGCCATGAGCACACAGACAGCCAACCACCGCGAGGACTTCATTCAAGCCTCCTGCAGGACCGGGTACCGGTCACATCTCGTCTGAGCATATCAGGTTTGGCGCAGAGAGGCTAAGGAGTTGCAGGAGATGGAGGGTTGTTGCACAGGAACTGCGCAGTGTCCTTGCCGCTTCCCGGCTGGCAGAGGATGTTCTTGCAGTAAGTGCAGTCCGCACCGATGTTGTTGGGCCACTCCTGGCAGGTCAGCCCGCAGTCCCACTTGCCTTTGGGGGTCTTGCATTGCGTGGCATCGGTCAGTGAGCCCGGGTTCTGATCGAAGCAGGCCGGGTGCACGGTGTAGCACTTGGCCGGTCCCACCTTGGTACACGTGTTCCCGCACGCGTCGGTCCCGTAGGTCGTCGTCTTGCACGGAGCGGAAGAAGCATTGCATGTCCCGGGAGGCACCGGCCCCGGAACGCACGCCTTCGGGACGCCCGCTACGCAGTTGTCGACGGTCTTGGCGCACGGCCCCTGTCCACACGTCGTGGTGCCGAGCTCCTCGTCCGCAGGTCCGTCACAGTCATTGTCGATGCCGTCGCAGATCTCCTGGGACGCTGCATTGAGAGGCACACACACCGGAACCTGCCCATCCTTGCATCCGGGAACCACCGTGGCGCAGACACCAAGCCCGCACGCCTGATCAGCGAAACCATCGTCCACGACCCCGTTGCAGTCATTGTCGATGCCGTCGCAGCCTTCGGGTTCCGCCACGTTCAGCGGCTGGCACTCCTGCGCAATGCCCTCCACACAAGCGGGTACGGCATTCGCACACGCCCCCACTCCGCAAGATACGGCCCCCAGCTCCTCGTCCACGCCGCCTTCGCAGTCGTCGTCGATTCCGTTGCAGGCCTCCACGGCTCCAGTGAACACCGCGGCATCCAGGGGTGCGCAATCGGTCCCGTCCGGATCGCCGTCGTTGTCGTCGTCCGGGTCGCACGCATCTCCCTGGAGGTCCAGGTCGAAGTCCTCCTGGCCCGGATTGGCCACGAGAGGGCAGTTGTCCTCCCCGTCGACCTTGCCGTCACCGTCATCGTCCGGGTTCGCTGCCCCCGGGTCGCAGACGAAGTACCAACCCGGAGGAGGGACCTTGGAATCACAGTCACAGCAGATTCCAAAGTCCGTCTCGTCGACCTGGCCGTCACAGTCGTTGTCCAGCCCGTCACAGATGTCGTACGGGCACCAGCCCGCCACGGCACCGTAGTCGCACACGGCCTCTCCTTCTACGCACAGGGTTGTGATGCCTGCCTCACAGACACCCGAATAGGAGCACTCTGCCAGGGGGAGCTGGTCGACGGTGCCCTCGCAATCATTGTCCACTCCGTCGCAAAGCTCCGCAGCGCCGGCATGAACCGTGGGGTCTTCCGGCCCGCAGTCATCTTCGTTCACAGCACCGTCACCGTCCTTGTCGGGATCGCAGGCATCGCCTGCTCCATCCTGATCGAGATCCTCCTGCCCCGGATTGTAGATGATCGGGCAGTTGTCCTCGCAGTCCTGGACGGAATCTTCGTCCTCGTCGAGCTGCCCGCAATCGACTCCCACATCAGCCGTCGAATCAAGAAGGGCCCCATCCCCGGGCAACCCATCCCCGGGCAACCCATCCCCCGGCAACGCGTCCCCCGACCCCGAACCATCCGACTTCGCCTCCCCGGTCTGACCGTCGCCCGCTGCCAGATCCGGGACGGGAGTCCCGTCTCCAATCGAATCGGGCAACGAAAAGTCCGTTGTCAGGCAGCCCGCCCCATCACACGCAGGAGTTCCCCCTTCCCCCCCTCGCCCGTCGGGTCCGGCGGGCAAATCCCATCCTCCGCTTCCATCTCCCGAGAGCTTCGGTGCCGGGGCCGAAGTGCATGACCCCGCACAGACCCCGGACACACAGAGAACAATCAGGCCAATCAGAACTGTGCGCATCCTGACCTCCCCCCTCCGCCGGACCGGAATCCCGGGTGGAATCCGCCGCTAATCCTCCTGATCAGACGGAGGCTGCTCCTTGCCCACCGGCTCGCCGATTCGATCGAGGAAACTCTTCTTCACGTCGATCGGCTCGATGGGAGTATCGGCCCGCTTCTCGAAGATCATCGCCTCAGGCTTCGGGACTTTGCCGATGATCTCGATGACTCCAGGGTCCGCATCCTTGTGCTCTCGAACGGAGGGCGAGACCACATCGGTCGTGGCAAGTGAAGCGCCGGCTCTGCCGCGCTCCCCGGCCGTGCCGCCGTCCATTTCGTCCCAGGCCACCGAGCTCCCGACACCGACCGTGGCCGAGCCTTCCGCCTCCACCGAGCTCCGGGCAGACGCCTGCCGGCAACCGCCGCCCGTCAGCAACACCACTGCAGCAACCACCCACCACGACGCCGATCTCATGGAACCCCCTCCAGGCTGCCTACAGGAGCTTACCATCCCGGTCGCATGATGTCGACGCCCGAGGAGGACAGCACAACGCATTTGCGTCAACGCCGTGACGGCTTCCCCAACCGGATGGATTGGCGTAGACTGGAGGGCACGACGTCGGAGGAGAAGATGAACGGACGGCTTGCCTTGGGGATGACAGGCGTTGTCGGCATGCTAGCGTGGGCATGCGGGTCAGCAGAGCCGGGCATCATGTCGCTGGACCTCGCGAGCGATGCGGAGGTTCGGGTGGCCCCGGACACAACGGATGCTTCGTTCGAGCTCTGGCAGGATCGTGTCGGGCCGACGGATGGTCCGTCGGACCTCGCCGGTGTGGATTCCGGCGAGGTCGCGGCGGACGTGGCCCCCCGTACATGCGACCCGGGTCCCTGCCCCTGCGACACCAACTCCGATTGCGATTCGGGGTTCTGCGTCGAGACGGGTGACGGCAAGATCTGCACCTCCATGTGCATCGAGGAATGCCCGCCCGGCTTCGTCTGCACGAACTGCCTGGCCTGTGGGCCGGACGTCGTGTTCATCTGCCTTCCCTCCATGGCGTACCAATGCCGTCCCTGCGTCGAAGACGCGGACTGCAACGAGCCGGGAATGGCCCAGTCGACCCGCTGTGCGGACTTCGGTGCCGCTGGCAGCTTCTGTGCGGTCCCCTGTGAGAGTCAGGAGGGCTGCGGCGAAGCGTACGAATGCGCCAGCATGCTCTTCAACGACGGCCCGACAACGGTCTGCGTCCCTCCTGAGGGGACGCCGTGCACCTGCAACGCCTCCGCCAAGAAGGCAGGTGCCTCGACCTCCTGCTTCGAGCAGAATGATTCCGGAACCTGCACCGGGAAGCGCACCTGCGATGCGGGGGGCCTGTCCGCCTGCGATGCCATGATCCCGAAAGCTGAGTCCTGCAACTCCGTGGACGACGACTGCGACGGCGCCATCGACGAGGAGCTCGGTCAGACCTCCTGCGGCCTCGGTGAGTGCGAACACACCGTGGACAACTGCATCGACGGGAGCCCCGTCGATTGCGATCCCCTCGAAGGTGCCACGGAGGAAACGTGCGACGGCCTGGACAACGATTGCGACGGGACCACGGACAATGGGTTCGAGGACCTGGACGACAACGGTGTGCCCGACTGCCTGGACGACGACGACGACGGAGACGGTGTCGCGGATGCCAAGGACAACTGCCCCCAGCTCCAGAACCCGGGGCAGGAGAACCTCGACCTCGATACCCTTGGCGATGCATGTGACCCGGATGACGACAACGATGGTATCGCAGACGGCGATGATTGCGGCCCGCTCGACAAGGGCGTGTTCCCTGCCGCAACCGAGGTCTGCAACGGCAAGGATGATGACTGTGACGGGACCGTCGACGAGGGGATGGGGCAGACCACCTGCGGGCTGGGCGCATGCAAGCACACGGTGGAAAACTGCGCCCAGGGCCAACCTGCGATGTGCGACCCCCAGCTGGGGGCAACGGATGAAACCTGCGACGGGCTCGACAATGATTGCGACGGGAATGTCGACGAGCCCGATGCCCAGAGCTGCCAGAAGCACTTCGTCGATATCGATGGCGACGGCTTTGGAGCGGATGGCCTGGTGAAGTGCACATGCGGCCCGTATGACCTGTACACGGTCACCATCGCGGGTGACTGCCAGCCGCTCGACCCGGCCATCCACCCCGGTGCCCCCGAATCATGCGATGGAGTAGACCAGAACTGCTCAGGGGTACCAGACGACGGCCTCGGAAACACGACCTGCGGACTCGGTCCGTGCATCCACACCGTACCCAACTGCGACGACGGCGAGCTGAACGTGTGCGACCCGCTGGAGGGGGCAGTTCCGGAAGAATGCGATGGTCTGGACAACGACTGCAACGGCTCGGTGGACGACGGCCTCGGCCAGACCACTTGCGGACTCGGCCTCTGTACGCACACGGTGGACAACTGCGTGGCGGCTCAGGCTCAGGAATGCGACCCCCTGGCAGGCGTGGCCCCCGAGCTGTGCGACCATCTCGACAATGACTGTAACGGCCTCGTGGACGACGGACTGGGCCAGACCACCTGCGGACTTGGCCTCTGTATGCACACGGTGGACAACTGCGTCGCCGGAGTCCCTCAGCCGTGCAATCCATTCCTGGGCAAGCAGGAAGAGACGTGCGACAACCTCGACAATGACTGTGACGGTCAAACCGACGAGGGGAACACGTGCGCCGTGCCTGTGGCCCTTCTCAGCACCCTCCAGGCCAACATCTACTCCGTCTGGGACATCGACTTCGATGCAGCGGGGAACACCTACCTGACTTCCTATGTCAGCGGCCCGGACTTCATGAGGGTCGTCACCCCGCAGGGCAACGTGACCACCCTGTATGGCGTTTCGGACTGGAACATGGGGTATGGGGAGGTGAAGCCGGACGGCTCGACCAAGATCGTTTCGTACGGCTTCTGGGGGCCGACCGGAATCGGACTGTACGCAGAAGGGATCTTCAAGATCGTCGTCCCCATCACCCCGACGACGTGCAACGTGTCGCACAACAGCTCAGGCTACTACCTCTATGCCCCCATCGATCCCGTCTGGGGCTATGATGGCAACTTCTACGCCGGCGGGATGGCCGGAACCGGCGACGTCTCCCGCTTCACGGAGGCCGGAGACCGAACCACCGTTGCAACCTTCTCCGGCTGCGTGAATGCCCTCGACGCGACGCCCGACGGATTGCTCTTCGTGGGAGAGGACAAGAGCCTCCACAGGATCATCCTCGCCACAGGAGAAAAGAAGCTGCTGCACACCTTCGACAAGCTCATCTTCAGCCTGGCCGCCTGGGGCAAGGGGGCGCTGGTCTATGTCGAGACCTATGACGGCATCATCTGGGAGGTTAGCCTCGCCACCGGACAGGTGAGCCAGAAATGGACGCTCTCGAACCACGGTTTCCTCGAGGTGGGCCCTGACCACGCACTGTACCGGCTCGTCGGCCTGGTCAACGGCCCGAGCACCCTCGAGCGGTACCCACTCTGACCCGAGAGAGAAGGCTGTCATTCTGAACGATGTCTCTGGAACGGGCTCCTGGGTCCGAACCCCGGCACCCCCTCCCAGCGACCCAGCACTTCCACGAGTCGTACCGCCCACTCTACCGTCTGCACCGTCCCTTCCAGGTCCCAGTCGTTCCGGATGTTGTCGGTCACCTGGTGGTAGTGATTCTTCTCATAGTCCACACGCCGTGCAGCCACGTCGTACTTCGCGCCTGGAGCCGACCGGACACCTTCGTGCAGCCACACGCCGGGTATGCCCGCTTTCACGAAAGAGTGCTGGTCGGAACGGAACGGATACCCTTTCTCCCCGTCCCGCTCGTCGATGAGCTCCATGCCGGCCAGCTCAGCCGCCTCACGACAGATCGGCTCCATGTCTGAATGCCGCGCCGAGATGCAATAGGCATCGAGCGTCCGGCCCCAGACATTGGTCATCTCGAAGTTAACGTTGGCGAGGAGGTGGGCCCTGGGAACCGGAAGGTGGTTCACGAACCAGTCGGATCCGAGCAGGCCGTCTTCCTCCGCCGTGGCCGCGAGGAAGACCACGTTGACGTCGAGGTCCTCCCTGCGCGCAGCAAGCACTCGCGCCGTCGCCAGCAGTGCGGCCGATGCCGAGCAGTTGTCCACCGCACCGTTGTAAACCCGGTCCTCCACTCCGGTGCTGGCTCCCCCCTCGCCATCCGCTGCGTCTTGGGGCCTCTGCCCCGACAGCTCTCCCGATGGCCTGGCCCGCGACGTATCGACCCCGATGTGGTCGTAGTGAGCAGACAGGACCACGTACCGATTCTCGGCCTCGGCGCGGGGAGACTTGAGCATCCCGACGACGTTGGAGACCGCTATCTGCCGAAACGAGGGGGACTGGGCAACCCGCACATTCAGGCCGAGCGGCACGGGACGGAACTCCCGAGTCTGAGCCGCTGCACGCATCGCCGTTCGCTCCTTCCCTGCCATCTCCAGAATCCGGTCCCCGACCGGTCCCGTGACCCAGCCCAGGAAGGCGAGCTTTTCCGTGGAGGCCCCCGCAGCAAACAACTCCTCCCGCGACCAGCCGTTGCGGACCACCGGCCACCCGTAGCCTGCCCCGACATCGTCGTGGATGATGAGCACCCCAGCGGCCCCGAGCCGTGCTGCGTGCTCGAACTTGTATCCCCACCTCCCATACCAGGTCATGGCGGTGCCCTCGAACATGCCCCCCGGGCGATTGTCCGGCTCGTTGATCTCCACGATGAGCACCTTGCCGGCCAGGTCGGTTCCCTTGACGTCGTCCCACTCGAGCTCCGGTGCGTCGACGAAGTGCCCGGCATACACGGCCTCGGCTTCCACCAAAGCAGGGACATCCCGCCGATGAGTCACGACCACCATGTCGTCCTGCCACCTCAACGACAGCTCCGACGGTGCCGACGTCGTCCTCTGGGCCGCAGGGCTCGATGCAATCACGATTGCGCTGTCCGGTGACGGCAGGCTGCCCACCAGGCTGAACTGCTGATAGAAGCCTTCCCCCGAGAAGGGAACCATCCCCAGCTCACGGAAGATCTTCTCGTGATAGCCGGCAGCCGCGTCCAATCCGGGACTTCCCAGAGCGCGGCCGGCCAGTGAATCATCCGCCAGGAAGCGGATGTCGGCTTCGAGCGCCGCCTGGTCCACCGGCCCCCAGCGGCGGGACGAAGCGACGCCCGAGGCCTGCTCCTGTGCCAGCCCCTGGAAGCATACGGCGAGCAGTGCCCCCGAACCCACGATGCAACCAAGCCACCACTCCCCGCCGTGCATGGTCCTCCTCCCTTCCGACCCCGGCATTCTAAGGCATCCTGGGCTCCCCGGCAATCAGCCGTTGCCCGCTCCGCGATCCATCCCCTTCTTGTTTGCACGGGCACTCCGACTGTGCCATGATGGCTGCCGTAACCGAGAGGTGAACCATGAAGACATTTGTCCGCGGCCACGCAGCAAGGCCTTGCATCGCATCGCTTGCCTTCCTCCTTCTTTCCCTCGTGCTCATCGGGTGCGACCTGTTCACCAACGGCTCCGGTGATCCGGATGCCTCGCTCCCCGACACGACGGCAGAGGATACCCTCCTCCCGACTGATCTGGGCGCGGATCAGGCCGCTGCTGGAGAAACGCTCCCAGCGGGGGCGGTGATGGCCTTCAAGGAGACGACCGTCACCTGGGATACCGAGGACCCCCTCTACACCGGCAAGTATGTCGTGATTGACGTGCCGAACCGGAAGATCGTGTTCCAGGACAACCCCAACGAGGTGGCCAAGTACGGCGAAATGGAGGTCACCTGGGATGCTCCCCCCGAAACCATCACGGAGGGCTTCCAGTTCCCGCTCAATTACGGGGTGGCCATCACCAAGACGCCGACCTGGATGGCCGGTATCGGAATTCGCGTCTCGTACTCTCCGGTCTGGTACTTCACCGAGCCCAATGGAAACCCCGGTGAGGTCTGGGCCGGCATGAACGGGAACGTCGAGCTCGTCCCGGGCTCGACCAAGCAGATCACGCTCGGTGCTGCAAACCTCGCCAGCCGGATCGGCGAGGAGGGGTGCCTCCACTTCATCGTCGGCAACGTCACGGTCTCCTACTGCTACGTGATCGTTCAGGAATAGCCAGGGAGATGCCCATGACCTCTACGCACCGGGTGTCCCTCGTCGTACCGATCCTGCTTGCCATCGCCTGCCGGTCCGGTGAGACCGCCAGCACGCCTCCACTCAAGGACACCCCGTCACCGGTCGCTTCGGACGCGCCAGGCGCACTGCCGACCGCAGCTCCCCCTGCTCCCTGCCCATCTCTTTCCCGGGAGCAGGTGAGCCGCTTCGTCCGCCTCTCTCTGGCTTGTGTCGACCGCGAGTACCCGAACAAGCCGGGCCACGTCTTCGACAGTGACGAAGCGGTGGTCCCCCCCCGTCAGGCAACTCCCGCCTTCTACGGCTGCTTCGACTGGCACTCGGCCGTGCATGGACATTGGGCTATGGTGCGGGCTCTGCGGACCTTTCCCGACCTCCCCGAGCGCGACGCAATCATCGCGGTCCTCGACCGGCACCTTGCGTTCTCCCCGCTCAATGCCGAGCTCGCATTCTTCCGCCAGGACCGCAATGCCACGTTCGAGCGTCCCTACGGTTGGGGCTGGCTGCTGCGGCTCGCTGCCGAGCTCCACGGCCTGGATCTTCCCCAGGCTGCCTCGTGGCGAGTCAACCTCAGACTGCTGGCAGACCACCTCGCTCGCAGGATGGAGAGCTATCTGTCCCGGTTGAGTCGTCCGATTCGAGAAGGCACGCATGCCAACACGGCCTTCTCGCTCGTTCACGCACTGGACTACGCCCGCACCGTGGGCGACGAGTCCCTGGAGAGGGCAATCATCGAGGCCGCCCGCCGGTTCTACCTTGCCGATCGGAGCTGTCCGCTTGCTTACGAGCCCTCGGGCGAGGACTTCATCTCCCCCTGTCTGGCCGAGGCCGACCTCATGCGCAGGATCCTCTCCCGTTCGGATCCCGACGAGCTCACTTCCTGGCTCGCCGAATTCCTGCCCGGCCTCGCCAGCGGGGACCTGGGGCCTGTCGGTATTCCGCCCGAGATTCGCGACGTCAAGGATCCCAGGCTCGGGCACCTCGTGGGGCTGTCTTTCCAACGCGCATGGGCACTTCGGGGACTGGCCTCCGTCTGGCCGCCCGAGTCCGCCGAACACTCAGTGATTGCAGGACTTTCCAGCACCCTGTGCGGTCATGCCTGCAACCTCGTGTTCGACAGCGGATATGGTGGAGAGCACTGGCTGGCCAGCTTTGCCATCTACCTATTGACCGACGTCGGGAGCCAGGGCGGGAGCTGAGCTCCTACTCGCACTTGCCGGTGTTGCGCCAGGCCAGAACCTGTCCAGCGCCTTCCTGGACGAACCCGTAGCGCCTTGCGTTCCAGTAAGGGACCGAATAGTCAGAGCCCGCAAACTGCCTCTGGCCGGGGAAGCCAGCCCCCGACCCCAGCTCAAAGGGATTCCGCTGCCACAGGTAGTCTGTGTGATTGCGAAGGTGGACCGGCAGCGGCCCTGATGCCTGCTTCATGACGCACTGTCCCGGGCTCACCTCGCACTCGTACTCGCTGCCCGTGCAGGCAAACGTCGACCAGCCCGTCAGGTTCCCAAGGTCGATGCCCATGACCTCGACCTTGGCCGTGCAGATGTCCACTTCGTGCTGCGTGGGGCACTCGGCCTCGAGTCCGTCGGGGGTGGCAGCCAGGATCATCTCCGGCGTCGTCGTGTAGCTCCGCCGGGGCTCGTCCAGGAGGGCGGGATCCTCCGGGCTTCCGGCGGGAAGACCGCCGTTTCCGCCCATCCATGCGAGTTGGCCGAGGCCGTAGGCGAGCGCCTGTTCCCGATCCACGGCGATGTCTTGCGGCAACTCCCCTGCGTACATCAGGTTGAAGTCAACATTCCCCGCCACCTTCACCAGCTTGTCCCACATCTCGCTGTGGAAGGCTTTCTGCATCTGCGTCCTCAGGTCGCAGTCCCCCAGGAGCTGCAGGAAGTCCCACCACGGCCCGAACGTGATCTGGTCTCCGAAGTACTTCTTGCAGTACTTGGGCAGGTTGAACGCTCCCGCCGTGTGCACGACCTCCACGGTATCGATGTTCCCGATGAGCTCATCGTAGAGGAACTCCCGGTACTGTTCGTCTCCCGTGAAGTAGTACGCCATCGTGGCCAGGTGCATCAGGTGCATGGCATCACCGCCGCGGATGCTGGGCCAGTAGTAGTGGTCGATCTGGTTGGGATTCTCAGCGTCCGTGTCCATGTCCATAACCAGGGTGAGCATGTCCCCGAAGAACGTGTCGCTCGCTGCATCAATCACGCGCCACGGCTCCATGGCAACGTGGTCCGGACAGGTCTTGTCGAACGTGGCCTCGTTTTTCGTGTTGATCTGCACATGCACGTACCCGACGATACGATCGAGCTTGGTCAGGTCGATGTCGCCGGGATCGAAGGAGAGCTCGCCCACGCTGAAGTAGGCCATGAGCCCCTCGATCAGCTCAGGGTTGGACTGGAGGTTGATCAACTCCACCCGCTTGAGCCGCTTCAGGTAGCACGTCATGTGGTGCACGATGCGCTCCTTGAGCTCCTCGTCCTTGAGCAGCGAGTAGGCCATGGGCAGCGCGGTCATGGGTCCGGTGTTCTGGTCGATGGACGGACGGCCGTGCCACATCGGCTTCCCCTTCCAGACCTTCCCGTCCTGATCCTTGATTCCTTCCGTGTAGATCTTGGGGAGGTTGGGTGTGTTCTCCGGGTCGGCAACGGCCCGATCATGGTGGCTCAGTTCGGTGCTGTTCTCCCATCGAAGGATGTGCTGTGGGTCATTGGGAGCCCCTTCAGGCAGCAGGAGGAAGTGATAGCGACACAAATACCCGGGAACGCCGGTCACATCGAACATCGTGACCAGGTCCCTGACCTGTTGCTCCATGCGAAGGTAGTCGGCCTGCGTGCCGGTCTGGGCATAGCGCAGGATGGAGGCCACCGTCGACCACCCCGTCCAGATTCCGCCGTCACCCGAGCCCCAGTACCCCGAGAAGCTCGAGGCCGCGCTCCACTCCGCCTCCGGGGTGCCCGGAGGAACCGGAACCGTGAAATCCCGGTCCACGGCCTGACCGTCAGGCGAGTTGTACAGGTCCCGCCAGCGGTCGAAGAGATACGCCCGCTTGAGAAGCGGATCCGGAGCATCCACGAACTGCTTGTCGGCCGTATCGTACACGTCGCACTTCTGGAGATTGCCGCCCTCGCAGCGCTCCTCCTGGAACAGGGAGCAGCTCTCGACTCCGCTCCCCTCGAGCGGGTCTGCAGGCGTCGGCAACGGCGGTTGCGTAGGCAGGGGCGGCAGCGGAATCACGGCGTCGGGCTCCGTCCCGTCGGCGGACGCGTCTGCAAGCAGATCGTTGGCGGCATCTCCGCCCGCCAGATCGCCCGCAGAGTCACCCGCGACATCGACCGCGGCATCGGGGTTGCCGATGTCTCCGACCGCGTCGGTCCTGGTATCCGCGCCCGCCAGGTCTCCAGCATCCGGCAGCGTCTTCTTGTCGCCACCTCCGCACGACACCAGGGCCGTCGCAAGAATCACGCCGCTGACCACTCGCATCCAGGACTCCATGTCTCCTCCTCGTTGGTTGCCTTTGGCAATCATCACATCGGCTTGATCCGCCTCGGCGTCCGAGCCGTGTCCTCCCGCCGGTCGAACATGGGCACCCGGTCGACCCGCCCGGCATCATCGTTCCACCGGCAGAGGCACAGTTCCCCGCCTCGAATCCACACGAACGTCTTGCGTCGGGCATCCGGGTCGAGCTGCTGCCAGGGATTGTGGACCGCGATCCACGTGCCGCTGTTGGCGTAGACAGCCCTTCCTTCGGCAACCGGACGGATGTCCACGACGTGCGTATGCCCCATCACGACGAAGCGGACACCCGTGATCCGGGCGATCTGCTCCGCGGCCTGCACGCAGTTGTCGACCGTCACGTCCTCCCGGGATCCGAGGAACCGCCTCGCCTGTGCTCCCAGCCAGAGCAATGCGCCCGCGGAGAGGAGCGAAAACAGGAACAGGAGCGTTGCCTTGGCAAAAACGTTCTCGACCAGCAACGGTGCCTGAATCACGTTGAACACGAGCAGCCAGATGTAGAGAGCGGCGACCGCTGCGCCCCCGGCAAACAGCGTCCGCCGGATGATTGGCCGCATCATTTCCTGGGCAAAGGCCAGTTTCGACGCTGCCTTCGGGTGGACCTTGAGGCCGTTGAGCCGGGAGTATAGATCGTCGACTTCGAGCCCTTCCTCGAGCTGGTCGAAGGCCTCTTCCTGCACGGCATCGTCCGCCGCGGTCGAGCGGGAAGTGCCGGCCGTTGCCCCTGGTCGCAGCGCAGCCATGAAGTGACTCCAGTGATCGCGCAGCACCCGGATGATGTCGGACAGATTGTAGTGGAGGATGAAGTCCAGATACTGCTCCAGAGATGCCACTCTCGGCGCGTAGGGATTCATCCGGTGAACCCGGTTGTAGAAGTACCGGATGAACAGGCTTCCGAGGGGGTAGTCCAGCACCGGGCGGTCCTCTCGGACCACGGTCTTGGCCCTGAGCAGCGGAATGTTCAGGAGCGGCTCCCGGGCCCTTCGTTCCGGGAGCACCGGGCGCAATGTGTACCGAATGCTGTTGGACGCCTCGTACTGGTTGCCGTGCTCGATGTAGACCCGCTCGGGCTCGAGGTAGAACCACTGGTGGAATCGCACGAGCTGCGCGGCCTTCTCCATGGGAAGCTCGGGTACCAGTCGACACAGGCTCTCGAGGATCCGGTCACGCACCGCGTCGAAGTAGAGCTCCAGATCGTGATTGCCACGCAGGATCTCGACCCGGAAGCCGGCCGCAATCATCCGCCCCAGGGCTGTGAAGAACTCGGCGTGACCGGCCATGATCAAGTCGAGCTTGAACAAGGATCGGGTCGGCGTCGGGTCCAGCCCCAACCGCTTCTCGGTTGGGGACGGATAGATCCCCAGGTCCGCCTGAGCGGCCTCGGACGGGAGCCCCGTGACAGTGAGAAAGTCGAACACGTCTCCGTTGAGGACGATGACCAGCCTGGACGGGTCGGCTCCGTACTCCCCCTGGAGCATCGCCAGGAGGTTGACGAAGGACCGGTCGTGGAAGAAATCCTCCAGCGGGTAGTAGCGGCACATCTCCGGGTTGAACCCCTCGCCCAGGTGGAGGTCGCTGAACACGACGTAGTCCACCCCCGGCACGATAGGTGGCTGCGTCTTTGGATCCGAGGGGTGCATGCGTTCTCCGGTTGCGGCCCGAGCACGGACCGCTCCCCGGTTAGCTTACCCAAAGAGCGATTGCTGGCAAGAAACCGCGGCCCCGGTTCCCCTCCACTGATTCGGGGTGCGGGCCGCTGACGGACCTACCACGCGACTTGCGTAAGGTCCTTGGCGAGCCGCTCGGGGGACGAGAACAGCAGCCCGCGCATTCCGCAGGCCCTCGCCCCTTTCACGTTGACCGCAAGGTCGTCGATGAACAGGCAGGCCTCCGCCTGCGCTCCGCATCGCTCGATGGCATGCCGATAGATATCGGGTGCGGGCTTGAGGTGCCCCACCTCGTACGAGAGCACGAGATGCTCGAACAACTCGAACCGGCCGGGCAGAAGCTCCTCCGCTATGAAGCGGAGATGGAGCGGGTCGGTGTTGGACAGAAGGTGCACCCGGAAGCGCCGCCGAGCCAGCCGCACCATCTCCCACGTGCCTTCGATCGGGGCGAAGATGTCGGCGTAGGCCCGGGCGAACTCCTCGTACGGAATGCTCAATTCGAGCCTCTCGCAGACCCCGGCGTGAAAGGCCTCGGGAGTCATTGCTCCGGTGCTCAGCAACGGCTGGAATGCATCGAGCATCGTCTTGCGCACTGCCTCGGGGTCCCCTCTACCGGCCAGCTCGACGATGCGCCGGCATCCGGCAGCGAGGTCCACCGAGACCAGCACACCGCCAAGGTCGAAGAAGACGTTCGTCACCGCACGCACGCCCATGCCTCCTACCGCAGGAACACGGCGTTGGAGTAGATGTACGGAAAGGTCTTGCTCGCCAGGTTTTCGAGCCCGGGCAGCAACGGCTTCAAGTGCAGCGGCATGACCGTGATTCGAAGGCTGTAGGCCCCCGGTCCCGGGAGCGTGGCCGACACGATCCCGCCCTGTCCCTTGATCTCGGCAATCACTTCGCTGCCTTCTTCCGTGGCCCGCACCAGCTTCGTGGTCACCTGCCCCATGTTGAACGGCAGGCTGCCGGCCTCCATCCAGGGAGCGGCGGACAGCTCGGGAACTCGGAACCACGCAACGGCTTCTCCGTCCAGCTTCGCCTCCTCTCCCATTTCCAGGAGCTTGCCCCCGTTGACCACGTAAAAATCGAAGCCTCCCGGGTAACCGAACACCTCGAAACAGGCGTAGCCACGCCCCGCTCGGACCGCCTCCCGGATGTCCCATGGATCCGTCGAGGCCGACCGGAATCGATTGGAGAACCACCTCAGCCCTCGGCCCCAGGAATCCATCCGGTCACCGTCCGCCAGAGTGACGGCCCCCCCCTTCATGGCGAAAGTGGCGAAGTTGGGATAGTCCTTTGCAAACCCTTCGCAGACCGACCCCTCGATGCCCCCCGGGCACAGCGCCGGAATCTCCACGTTGCGATGGATGTCGCTGGCAACCACCGAAGCCAGCCTGACTCGCGCAGACACCCAGTCGAACTTCTCGACCGACTTGTCCACCTGGTCCAGGAACAGCATGACGCTCAGGTCCGATGCCGGCCCCCCTTCCGCACCCGCCAGGAACTTGTCCAGCTTGAAGAGCGTGTCGAGGTTCTCCAGAGCCGCCATCAGGTTCGCATGCAGGTTGTAAACCTCCATCCCATCGAGCGGCACCGCGGCGATACGCTCCGCCGAGATGTTCGACTCCTCCGTGTGGACCGCCAGTGCGATGCCGTCGAGCTCGTGCGCCTTGGCCACGGCCGCCTGTACCTCTTCCAGCGGAGTGGAATCGCCGTAGGACACCGAGTAGATCTCCGGGGGAACGTCGGGTCCGGAAACCCCCACCGGCATGTTCTTGCTCCCCTCGGTCCCGTAGTAGACCCACGTGTGGGGCACGAGACTCCCTTCCGGGCACGTGATTCGATTGGCGAACGGCTTCCCGTCCTTGTCCTTGGCGACCTCGTCCCCTTCCTGATGCTGGATTCCCTCGAGATACGAGTGATCCTTCAGGTGGCCGGGATGATCGGTCATCATCATGAAATCGATTCCCGAAGCACACGGTGCGGCTCGCAGCTCCGCGAGGCAATCCGGGTCCGGACCGCCATTGTCCTCGTACCCGTCCGGTGCACACCCGTCGTGGGAGAGGGCCGAGTGCAGGTGGATGATTCCCCGCAGCTCCACCTGGCCACGCTGAGTCGGGTCCAGGGGGAACGGTGCATCTGAAGCATCGGTCGTGCTGTCAGCCCCGATTCCTTCAGCGGTTGCCGTGTCCCCGGCCCCGAGGTCCGAGCCAACGCTCTCGGCACTCCCTACGTCCGCGGCATCACCTGCGATGCCGTCAGGCGCCGGGTTGACGTCCGCGTGCGACGACCCACCGCCGCATCCCCCCAGAACTGCCGCAATCAGGAAGCATGTCGCCAGGAATCTCATTCCATTCCTCCGGATGAGTCGGAAACCAGGGCCCCACAAGCCCGACGAAGTGTAGCGGAAACTCGGCTGCCGGACCAGGGGATTCGGGCCCGCTGCCCGCACGGCGGTCTTTCGGTCTTCCTCCCCATCTGGTATGTTTCTCCCGGTGAAGGCTCAGGCTGTGGCAAGGGGGGAAGCGATGGAGAGGAGCTTGCTTGCGTTGCGTGTTGCGCTTTCTGTTGGCGTGCTGACCGTGGCGTGCGGCGGGGGTGGCGCGCAGACGGAAGAGACGGACGTCCCCAAGGACCTGACCCGTGGCTCGGACACGGATGTCCGCTTCGGGACCGGCGACGTGGAGCCCGATGCCCCGGTGCTGCCGGACGCCTCGCTCGATGATGTCGAGGTTCCGCCTCCCTCTTGCGACGAGCAGCCCGGGAGCGCAGGTTGCCCCTGTGCTGCCAACGGAGACTGTGCTTCCGGCTTCTGCACGTTCCACCTGGGAGAGCGAATCTGCACCACCGACTGTCTGGACGAGTGCCCGGTCGGTTTCGCCTGTGAGCAGACCATGGCGTTCGGGGCAGACCCCGTGTTCGTCTGCATGTCCCGCTTTCCGGGCCTCTGCCTTCCCTGCAGCGCATCGAGCGAGTGCCCGTCCCCGATGGATCGCTGCGTCGTGTATCCCAACGGTTCCGGTGCCTTCTGCGGCGGGGCCTGCAGCCCCGATGTGCCCTGCCCGACCGGGTTCGACTGCAAGGAGGTCTCCACGGTGGAAGGGGGGGCGGTGACCCGTTGCGTCCTTGCATCCGGAGAGTGCCCGTGCTCCGGGTACGCCGAGCGCTCCAGACTGGCCACTCCGTGCGTGCGGACCAATGACCTCGGGACCTGCACCGGATGGCGAAGCTGTGAGGGCAAGAGCCTGTCCCCCTGCACGGCAAAGACCCCCTCCGTGGAAGTCTGCGACAACGCCGAGGACGAGGACTGCGACGGTCTGCTGGACGACCCCGATGTCTGCGTCATCTGCTCATGTCAAGGAAAGGAATGTGGCGACGACGGGTGCGGCGGCTCATGCGGCAAGTGCCCCCCCTTCCACGTCTGCCAGGTCGAAGGGACCTGCGTCTGCGTCCCGTCCTGCCAGGGCTCCACGTGTGGAGACGATGGCTGTGGCGGTGAGTGCGGCCAGTGTGCGCCGGGTACCAAGTGCCTGTTCGGCGAGTGCAAGCCGGGCTGTGATTCGGACCTCGAGTGCGCTGCCGGCGACGAATGCGTGGGAGGTTACTGCCAGCCCGATGTTCCGGATGATGCCCAGTTGATGCAGCCGCTGGCCCTTACCGTCGTTCAAGGCAAGTCCACGGACAAGCTGCGAGCCCAGGTGAAGGAGCTCGGAATCACGGCCGGAGCCGGGGCCGGGGCAGGAGTTCAGGGGGAGATCGGATTCGGCCCGGACGGCGTCGTGCCCAACCTTCAGCCCGAGCAGTGGACGTGGAAGAAGGCGACGTATGACGGGGACGAAGGGGACTTCGACGTGTGGCAGGCCTCCCTCACGGCCCCCGCTCCGGGCTTCTGGGCTTACACGTTCCGCTTCACGCTCGACGGCAAGCACTGGGTCTATGCCGACTCCAACGGCCTGACGGGTGGCTTCGATGCCGGCAAGCTCGGGCAGCTCACCGTGCCCCCCCCGCCGGAGATCTCAGGAGTGATCCCCGGTCACGGGACCGTCCTCGGGGGAGACAAGGTCACGATCACCGGAGAACACTTCGTGGAGGGGTTGGCCCTCGAATTCGCCGGCCAGAAGGTGACCCCCTCAAAGGTCACGGAACAAGCCATCGAGCTGTCGGTGCCCCCTCACGCAGCGGGAAAGACTGGCGTGAGCGTCGTGAATCCCGACGGCCAGAAGGCAGTACTTGAGCCTGCGTTCGTCTACGTGCTCCGCTTCACGCCGACCCTCGACGGGAAGCTGACCGAATGGACCGATCCGTTCCAGGTCGGCACCAACGCACTCCAGAGCAACTGGGATCCCTCCCTGAACAGCCTCGGCAAGCTGTATGCTTCGTTCGACGAGGGGCATCTGTATGTGGGCGTCTCCGGCTATTGCGAGGCGCAGAACTACATCGTCGGGTACGTCGATGGGGACTTCGGGAAGGCCTCCGGCACCTCGGAAATGATCTGGCTCTCCGACAACACGGGCGACGGCGATCTCGATGATGCGGTAAGCAACATCCTGGCAGTCAGCGTGCCCGGCTATGGAGGGGACTACGGCTTCGGAACCCGCGGCATGGCCTCGTATCAGGAAGGGGGTAATCTCGGCGACTCGAAGTTCTCCGGATGGCGGGAACTGGGCCCTCCCTACAACCTCTCCTGGATTCAGGGCACGGTGGCCTGCTCGGACAAGGGCATCGAGGCCGCCATCCCGCTCGGAACCCTGTATCCGGCCGGCGTGCCTGCGGACGGAACGCAGGCCGGCGTGTTCGTGCGCCTCACCGACCGGTATGGCGACAAGCCGGGGATCAGCAACCAGGCATTGCCGGAGTTCTTCGACCCGGCAACACCAGCCAAGGTGGGAGCCGTAGCCGTGTTCGACCTGATTCTGTAGGGCCGTACGAGGAGTGATTCCAGGGAGGGCTCTCATGAGCGACCAGGTGGTTCGATTCAGTGTCTCGCTCGACCCGATGCTGCTCGAGCAGTTCGACGGGAGAATCCGTGCGCAGGGCTACACGAACCGTTCCGAAGCAATCCGGGACCTCATCCGGGAATCGCTCATCCAGCAGGAATGGGACGATGCTGCGGCCACGGTGGCGGGAACCGTCTCCCTCGTCTACGACCACCATGAGCTCGAGCTGCCCAGGCGACTCACGGAGATCCAGCACGACCATCATGACCTGATCATCTCGACCGTCCACGTCCATCTCGATCATCACAACTGCCTCGAGGTGCTCGTGCTCAAGGGCGAAGCCGCCCGCGTGAGGATGCTCGGAGAGCATCTCGTGTCCACGAGAGGTATCAAGCACGGGAAGCTGACCTTCACGACGACAGGAGCGGGACTGCAATGATTCGGTCCACCTTTCTTCCCCTGATGATTCTGGCCATGACCCACGCAGCGGACTGCACGGCCGAGGAGGCCCCTCCGTCTCCCGCCTGTGCCGCTCCGGTAGCATTTCCCGAAGGCGGTGAGAAGCGGCCCTGGCGCCACAAGAGAAACTGGCTGTTCACCATCCGGCAGGGGGAGGCAGCCCATCGTGGCCAGGATCTGCTCACGGTCGAAGGGCAGAAGCAGTGGCTCATCGCCAAGTTCGCCTACGGCCCGGCCGACAAGGACCTCGAGGACGAGGACGTCGAGATCTGGATCCAGCGCTATGCTCCGTGCGGCTCCTGGGAGCTCCTTGCCACGACCCGCACCACGAAGGACAGTGCGGAACGGACCGTCGAGGGAGTCGAGAACGACGGTGGGCGGGTCTTCTTTGAGCTTCCCGGAAGCAAGCGCCTACCCGTGGGCGTCCACGCCGTCCGGATGCGGGTCAAGGGCGACTTCTCCCATGCCGACTTCAGGGTCGTGATTCTGCCCAAGGGGGCCTCCGTGGTCGTGTTCGACGTGGATGGAACGCTCACTACCGGCGACCCCGAGCTCATCAAGGAGCTGGCCGGGGACCTCATCGAACGGCGCCACGTGCCTCAGATGCGTGCCGGAGGTCCTGACGCCGCACGTGCCTGGGCGAACAAGGGCTACCTGGTGCTCTACCTGACCGGACGGCCGGATCTCCTGCACTCAATCACGAGGGAATGGCTTGTCGAGAAGGGCTTCCCGCCGGGCGTGCTGCACCTCACGGACACGCTTCGACAGGCCGTCCCGACCGACATCGGCGTGGCCGTATACAAGACGGATTTCCTCCGTCGCCTCACCGACCGAGGGCTGACGTTTGCTGCCGCGTACGGCAACGCGGAGACCGACATACGGGCCTATGCGGCCGCCGGCATCGCAACGTCCAGAACATTCATTGCGGGCAAGCACGGCGGGAAATCGGGAACGAAGGCGGTTGCGGACTACAAGACCCATACGGACGACTACGTTGCCGTACAGCCCGAGGCTGCCGTTCGCGCACCTCGACTCTCCTGGTAGGAGGACATCACCATGATTCGATCGGGCACTCTCTTTTTCGCGCTGCTCTTCCCGTTGGCGGCCTGTTCCGGAGCCGGGAACGAAGAGGACGTCTCCGCTGTGGATTCGTCGTCGGAACTCTCGATGACCGATGTTTCTGAAGACCTGTCTGCAGACATCTCCGTCGAGCCCGAGGCCCGCACTGACTCGACCCACGATGTTCCGCCGATTCCTCCGCCTCCTCCCGGGACGGTCCGCCTGATCCACTTCTCGGACGTCCACTACACGGGGAACCCGGCCAATCCGGGGCCGGACAACATCCTCGATGGCGTGGAGAAGATCGACTCCGGCGATTTCTTCGCCGACCTGGCCATCATCACCGGAGATCTGGCGGATGCGGCCTCGGCCAAGTTCGACGAGCCGGGGATGGAAGGCCCCCACCACCTCTTCGCCCAGCACATTTCCAATCTTGACATCCCCTGGACCGCCACCCCCGGCAATCACGACTACTACGCCTCCATGTACCCGCTCATGGCACCGGTTACGGACAAGGCCGCGCGGGAAGAGACGCTCAAGACGGTGCTCCAGCATGACCCGCTCTACCATGCCGTCGACCTCCACGGAATCCGGCTGCTCATGCTCAACTCGCTGGACGGCGATCTCTGGGACCAGAACAGCGGCCTCCTCGGCAGCTTCTCGGATGAGCAGCTCGAATGGCTCGACGTCCAGCTCTCCGCCAACATGCCGGTCCTGCTCTTCCTCCACCACCCGCCCGGTACTGCGAACGCGGTAGGAGACCAGCAGACGCTGTGCGATCTGATTGAGGCCCACCCCGGGACCGTGAAGGGGATCTTCTCGGGCCACCTCCACGGCTTCCAGAAGGGCGAGTACTGTGGCGTCCCCTCCTACATCGTGGCCTGGTTCCGCCCCAAGGAGGTGTTCTACTACGAGATCGAGTATGACGGACAGGCGGACACGCTCACCATCGTCAACGAGGACGAGATCCCGTTTGCTTCGATTCCCACGTTCGAATGCACCCCGGGCGAGGAGCCTCTCGACCCGTCTCCGCTTCTCGGCAAGGTCCACCAGTTGTTACCCGCGAACATGACCACCGATGCTTCGGAGGTTGCGCAGTACGCGGGCGATGTGTTCGAGGCGGTGCCCTTCATGGTGAGCTTCGACCAGTTCGACGGCAAATCCAAGCTGGAGGCTCGACTCACTCTCGGCGCCGACTTCGGCGGCCAGGAGGGGTTCATCGACTACGTCGACGGGGCCCCGTGCCTGGACTTCCCATTCGAGTACAAGGATCCGTGTTTCGTGGCGGGTCCGGTCAACTTCTCCGTGGACGGTTCCCTCTTCCTGGGGTTGCTCCTGGGTGATCCCAATGCCTTCCCCTGGGAGCTCCAGATCCCCATCGAGAACTTCTGGCTGGAGGGGCGCCTTGGGTCCACGGCAGCGGGGCCAGCCGTGACGGGGGGAATCCTGCACGCCCGACTCATGGGCTCGAGCATGGTCAACGACATGAAGGCCATCTTTGCCAACGAGTATTGCGCCGGGAACATGGAGGGCTGCGTTCCGGGCTCATCCGAGGACATGCCGGAATGCCCTTCGCCCCAACCGGGCATGAAGTTCTTCCCGAATGTCCCCGCCAAGTGCGACCTGTCCGTAGCCGGCTACTCGTTCCGGATGGTGCTTTCCATGGCAGAGGCCTTTGGCTTTGGAGACATGGAGGCCATTGGTGAGCTCACGTCCAAGGAGGTCACCCTCTCGGCGGAGCCTCATGCCGGGAGCGCAAGCGACAAGCTGTTCGACATGAATGACGGGATGAACTGCGGGAAGTGAGCTGGCTCAGGCCTCATGCCTTCCTCAATGCGTGGAAATGCAGCCATCGGACGTAGTTGTTGAGGATGCCGGGGAACTTCCCTTCCTCCACACTGGAGATCTCGAGCAGCACCCCCTTCTCGGACGATCGGAAGTCCGTGCCCCGAGACATGATTCGGCATACGCACGCCACCTGTGTTTCGCCCCCCTTCACCGGGAGGTCGAACCGGACCATGGCTTCGGAGCCCGACTTGACCTCGTCGCTCCGGGTCTCGACGAACATGTGCTTGTTGCCGAGCGCCGAAATGCGCACGGTCAGCCACGTCTTCTGGACCTGCATGCGTGCCTTGAGATTTGCCGGCGCATTCGTACCGCCCGTCGAGATCTGGGTCGTGAGGGGGCCGGAACCGCCGATCTTCGGGGGGTCCGACGAGGACGCTGCGGCCACGGCATCCTCGGGCATCGTGTCTTCGAGCTCCTCGGTGCGCTCCAACGCTCCCCCCATGGCAGGGGGACCGGTATCCTCATCGTCCCTCTCTCTGGCACCGTCGAGCTGCCCCGGATCCAGCGGAAACTCGAAGACCGCCTGCACAATGCCGCTGGCTCCGTACGGCTTGACTTCGATGTTGTGCGGCTCGACCCGCAATACCCGGCGCAGAAACTCCGTGAGCCCTTCCGGCGTTGCGGGGGTCGAGGCACGCTCCCAGCGTACTCCAACTCCAGCAACCGGCTTGACCTGGCGCCTCATGACCCGGCCGACGAGGAATATCGGACGGTCCCCCTTGTCGAGCTGCGTCCGGAACACCATCGCCACCTCGGTCCCGGGCATGATCGGCCGGCTCGTCTCGAAGAACATGCCACCCGAGCTCACATCGGCAGACCGGGCATCGAACCGGGTCCCTTCGATGTAGCAGTAGACCCCCTCCTGGAACTTCCAACGCTCGAATTGCCTGCGTTCTGCACCCACAGTCCACCTCGCCCCTGAAGTCGGACAATTGACCACCGATGCCGACAGTAGCACTCGGTTGCCGTCCAGGCAACGGGATCATCCGGGTACCCTGAACGCGGCCCTGACGATTCCCCTCAGCGGCCCGACTACGGTAGGCCCACGTCACCGGCAGAGCTGGCCGTCGCACAGATATCCCTCGATGTCGGCCGTGTCCTGCCTCAACCCCACGGCCGCTCCCAGGATCCCTTCCTCAGGGTCCCCGATCATCCAGACCGACGCCAGGCTCCCCGCCGCAAAAACGTAGCCGGTCCAGTTGCCGGGAGGGTCCATGAACGCTCCATTCTCGAACTTGACCGAAAACGCACTGGGCAATGCTCCGCAGCGAACCTGCGATACGAGGTAGTCCTGCACCTCGACGACTCCAGGGATGCGGTAGAAGAGGAATCCCCGCTCCTGGCTGCCGGGAAGAACGCCCCTGCCAACCCAGCGAACCCCGCCCTTCCAGGCTCCGATGATGGCGTGCATCCCGTCCGTTTCGCCCGGTGCTGACTTGACGACATCGGCGTTGCCATAGGCGGTCTCCGGTGCCCGGGTACCTGCGATCATGCCCCCCTCCGTCTCCAGCAGGAGGAGAGCGGTGTCCTCTTCCGTCCACACCCGGCCCGTCAGCGGGGACTTGCCTCCCGACAACGTGATCTGACCGCCCCCCTGGACCTGTGCCCACGTTCCACCCGAATCAGGCGGCGCCGATGGGGGCCAGCCCCCGGAATAGTTGTCCGGCAGGACCGGTCCCGCACCCTCTCCCGGGGTCTCCTTCGACACGTCCCACCGGCTCCAGGTCCCCTCCGACCGCAACGCGAGGATCCCCCAGCCCGGGAACGACGGCGCTCCCGACTCTCCCTCGGCAGCCATCTCCACCCAGAGGTAGGTCCCCGCCACCAGGGCCGGATCCGCAGGGGCAGTCTCCCCGATGGCAGCAAACACAGACGGCTTTCCGGTTCCCAGCGGGAATGCGTGGAGCAGAAACCGCATGGGCTTTTCCCATCCGAAGAACTCCTCGCCCAGGTCCTTGGCCCTCAGGAAGAAGCGTAGAGGGGCCTTATCCTCCATGTCGAAATGACGCGTCATGGGCGCGTCAATACCCTTGCGGAAAGTGAGAGACATCTTCTCTGAATCCAGCTGGAACGCCCACGTTCCGCCCTCGGTGGAAAAGCCGGCATACGTGCGCGCCACCGCAATCTCAGCGGCAGCGTCTTCCGCACTGGAAACGTCTTCGGATTCACCGTCTCCGCCGCCAGGACAGCCGGAAAGCATGGCCATCATGCAGGCGGCCAGAAGCGGTGCATGTCCCCCGAACCATCGCTCTCGAAAACGCATGGGGCTCCTCAGTGCAGGTCCTTGCTCCTCAGGTAAACACGGGAGCTGGAAAAGAGCAAGGATCAACTCCCCCGATGACGCAACATCCCCCGACTTGTCACGCCGGGAGCGTCGCAACTCCCCCGATGATCCAACATCCCCCGACTTATGACGCCGGGAGCGTCACAACTCCCCCGATGACGCAACATCCCCCGACTTGTGACGCCGGGAGCGTCACAACTCCCCCGATGATCCAACATCCCCCGACTTATGACGCCGGGAGCGTCACAACTCCC
>CAITUV010000030.1 GCA_903895725.1 uncultured Myxococcales bacterium
ACTTATGACGCCTGGAGCGTCACAACTGCCGGGATGATGCAACATCGGCCGACTTATGACGCCTGGAGCGTCACAACTGCCGGGATGATGCAACATCGGCCGACTTATGACGCCTGGAGCACAGGCAATGCGGCGGCCAGCAGTTGTGTCCCCGGGCGCCCCCTGCTAGCATGAGTCCCGACCCCACGGCCACGATGGCGGGGTCCGAGGGATTGGACGGCGGTTTTGCCTCAGTCGCGGCCCATCTCCGAACGGCGTGCCGAGACTCCGCAGGACCGAGGGAAGCAGGAACGTGGGAAGCAGGAACGTGGGAAGCAGGAACGTGGGAAGCAGGACCGAGGGAAGCAGGAACGTGGGAAGCAGGAACGTGGGAAGCAGGAACGAGAGAAGTGAGACCGTGAGCAGGACCGAGAGAAGTGACCCATTGAACGGCTGTCGGGGACGCTCTGTCAATGCAGGGCTCCGCGTGGTAGTGGCCCTTTTTCTTGCCGGTTGCGGCGGAGGCAAGGTAGACCAGTGCGCGCTGACCGACGCTGATTGTCGTGATGCCCTTGGGCGCGGCGACTGGGACGGCGGGGATTCTCCAACCGACGGGGCCGGCGAGCTCGTCGTATCCCCTCCAGGCGAACCCTGGAACGTGCTGAATCTGGCCCGCCTGACGTCATCAGAGCCGATCCCGATGGCCCCCTTCCCCTGGCCTCGAGAGGCGGAGACTGCCGTGCCCACGGTGCGGGACGACTGGCCGACCACCGGGTTCGAGCCGTTGCCCGGGCCGGCCTGGGTGGACCTGGACCTCCAGCCGCTGGGAGCAAGCGGAAGATTGCACCGGATCGAGGCGACCTTCTCGAAGCCGCCCGCCGGTGCCGTGTCGGTTCACCTGAGCCCCGGGTGCGGGGAGCCCGAGGGAGAGACGTTCTCCTGGGGGCCTCCGTTCGAGGCTCTCGAGTTGGCCGACTTCGCTGCGGGGTGCGTGAGGCTGGAGTGGACCGCGTCGGCCGGTGAACGGCTGGAGGCATTACGGCTCGAATCTGTGGAGCCGCATCAGGACAGGGCCGGAGGGGAAGCGGACAGGGCCGGTGGGGAAGCGGACAGGGCCGGTGGGGAAGCGGACAGGGCCGGAGGGGCTTTCCCGCTGTCCGGGGTGGTGGAAGGCTTCTACGGCGTGCCCTGGTCGTGGGGAGAGCGGGCAGCCATGGTCGACCTGCTGTCCCGCTCGGGGATGGGCCTGTACATCTATGCTCCGAAGGACGATCCGCTTCATCGGATGCAGTGGCGGGTACCGTATCCCGAGGACGCCCGGGCGAGGTTCCAGGAGCTGGCGGCCAGGGCCAGTGGGGCGGGTGTGACGCTCGTTTTCGGCATCAGTCCGTTTGTGGACTGGAAGGGGGAGGAGGACTACCCGGTTCTGCTCGACAAGGTATCGGCGATGGTGGGCCTGGGGTTTGGCGGGGTCGCTCTTCTGGCGGATGACATCGAATTCGAGATTGCGGGAGAAGTGGACGGGCCGCTCGGGTCAGAGCACACCGAAGTGGCCAACCGTCTGCTGGCGGATCTGTCTGCGGGCGGCGCTGTGGGGGAAACCCCTCCGTTCTTCCTGGTTCCGACGGTTTACAGCGACGAGCGGCTCGCCCTATGGGAAGGCGCTCCGGACTACCTGGCGGAAATGGCGTCGCTCGAGGCCGGAATCGAGGTGATGTGGACCGGTCCCAACACGTCGGACAGCGATCTGAGCGCTGCGGACTTCGAAGCGGTCAACGGCGTGATCGGCCGCAAAGTCGTGCTCTGGGACAACTTCTGGGCCAATGACGGGGGGGACGGATTCACAGGGCGGATTCTGCTGGCCCCGTACACGGGGCGAAACGCCGATCTGATGGACGGGGTGGCCGGGGTCGTGGCAAACCCCTCCATCCAGGGGGCGTTGTCGAGGCTGTCGGTTGGCACACTGGCCCACTACCTTGCCGCACCGGCGCCAGATGGGATCGGGGGCACTGCCATGGCGGTCGGGATGGAGTCCGGCGCGAACGGAACGGGGGACGAGGATTCCCTGGAATTCGTGATGCGGCTCTTCGAGGGGCACGCGAACCTTCTGCCCGGGCACCGGGAGTTGGAAAACTATCTGGCTGAGCTGCAAGGCAACCTCGGGAAGCCGGCATCAGCCATCATGCCCGTGGTGGTCAAGTTGCTGCCCCTGCTGGTCCGCATGGCAGCCGTGGAGTCGGAGCTTGCGCACTCGGGAGTGGCCTCGGACCTGACGGACGAGCTGGTCTACCCGTTGCGCAAGATCCGGTACGAAGGGGAGATGGGGCTTTACGCACTGATGCTTCTCAACAGCCGGATGCGGGGCGAGAGCGGGAAGGAGCAGGCCGAGCTGGCCGCCGCGGCCCGCAAGGCCTCCGCCGAGTGTCGGTTCGTGTTCGGCCAGGATCCCGTGAGCTCATTGGTCGATGCCGTTTCCGCGTTGGGTGAGTCCGCGCTGGGAAGCAAGCCTCTTGTTGCGACCGACGGAGAGATTCCCTCCTGTGAGGCAGGGGAGACGTGGGCTTTCAAGCCCCTCTCGGGGTGTGCTCAGGGGTGGATCGGCGGGATGCCCGGAGCCACCCTGGAGGCGGGCGAGATCCGTTTCGTTCCCTCCCATCCCGGACGCTATCGTCTGACTGTCGCCTGCATCGATGGAAACGCATGGGGGGCCCGCATCGAGGAGGTGGTCTGTCGATCTCACTGAGTGCCCCCTGCTTCCTTTTCCACCGTTTTTCCATGCTCCCGAACCCCCATTCCCCTTTGTTTTGCAGCGGTTCCGTGGACGCAGCCCGCGGAAAAGTCCCTGCCGCAAAGCGGCGCTGGAATCGATCGGATCGCAGGTCCGTGACCGCCTCCTGACCCGGTCGACCCATCCTAGGGCCAGCAGCCGGGCCGGTCCGCGCAATCCTGTCGCAAAATGAGACCGAGCAAAGTTGCCTGCCGGTACCACATGTGGTGTTGACAGGTCAGGGGGGCGCTGTCATGTTGTGCCTCGACAGCTCGCTGCGGAACGAAAGGCAAAAGGAGAACCATCACCATGACAGGTCAGAAGAAGGTCGTCATTGTCGAGGGCATCATCGGTGCCGGCAAGAGCTCTCTCACCCGGGAATTGGGGGCGGCACTGGGACCCAATACACTGGTCGAGATGGAGCCGGACGAGGCCGGCAATGCCAACCCGTATCTTGCGGATTTCTACGGTGATCCCAAGCGCTGGGCGCTGGTGATGCAGGTCCACCTGCTCCAGGCCAGATACCGGATGCACCTCCAGGCGCAGTGGCATGCCATGAGCGGCACGGGGCATGCCGTGCTCGACCGCTCGTACTTCGGGGATACCTGCTTCGCCCGCCTTCAGCTCCGCAACGGGAGCATGACCATGCGGGAGTTCAACACGTATCGCAACCTGTACCACACCATGACCGCACACGTGCTCCTGCCCAACGTCTGCGTACGGTTGCTCGTCAGCCCCGAAGTGGCATGCCGCCGGATCGCCAGCCGCATGGAGCAGCGCGAGGGGCGCAAGTGCGAGGCCGGCATCGACCTCCAGTACCTCATCGATCTGGACCGGGAGATTTCCCACATGGTCGCCGTGCTCCGCTCGCAAGGGGTAACGGTCATCGACATGCCGTGGGACGTGGACCGGGAATCCGCTGAGCAGCGCAAGCTCGCAGTCGACAGCCTGGCCTGCCGCATCGCGGAGCAGGATGCTCCCGACGCATTCCTGGATCTGCACCGGCGCACTCTGTGATTTGCGATCCAGCGAGGTTCGAGATGCTTACGGCGAATTCGGTTGCCGAGGCTGGGACGACCTCTGTGGCAGGGACGACCTCTGTGGCAGGGACGACCTCTGTGGCAGGGACGACCTCTGTGGCAGGGACGACCTCTGTGGCAAGGACGACCTCTGTGGCAGAGACGACCTCTGTGGCAAGGACGACCTCTGTGGCAGGGACGACCTCGGGCCCGGCTGAGAGAGCGGCGCGGCGCACCGGAACCTTCGGTGCGTCCAGAGGGGGGAATGCTGACTGGGTGTCCAGAGGGGGGAATGCTGACTGGGTGTCCAGAGGGGGGAATGCCGTCTGGCAGCGGTTGCTGCCGACTGCGATTCTCCTGGTGATGCTGTCCTGGCCGTCCCCGGCCCGAGCCGGGGAGCGAATCGGCAGAATGGCGAGCTCGAGCGCTCTGCTCCATGCCTTCAGAACCCTGTCGTCGTTCTGGCTCCCGTTCGAGGAAGGAACCTGTGGTCGGTTCGTGTTTCGCACCCAGCTCCCGGACGCGGGAAGGGGTGCCGAGGCCGGTGGAACCAGGCGGCCCGTTATCCTGAGCGACCGGATGCTGGCCGCTGCCCGGGCAAGATTCGACCGCCCCGGGCTGGTGGGGGTTTCCGTGATGCGTGCAGCGGACGACGGCGTGATCGTGGACTGGTTCGGTGACCGCCAGGCGGCACTGGCTGCCATGCATGAGCTGGGGAGCGGGCCGGTGCTCGAGTTCCGACTGGCCGATACCTCCGCAACCTGCATGGCCCCGGCCGATGCCCTGCTCGTGGCGGTCCGGGAGGAGGGAGGCGGGGCCTCCATCAGCCGGGAAATCAATGGGGACCTGGTTCAGCTCAAGTCGGCCCGGCGTGAGGATCTTGAGGCGTTTGTGAGTCGGCTCGAATCTACCGGGTCGGTCCCGCAAGGCCGCCGGTGGATCGTGGAGCAGCGGCAGGTTGCGATGGAAGAGCAGTACGTCGCGTGGTGCCTGAAGGAGGCGGTTCTCACGGATGCGGACGTGGCCGGTGCGCAAGCCGACCTCGACGAATACGGAAACTCCTACGTTGCAGTTGAATTCATGGCCGAGGGGGCCGACGTCCTGACTCGGGTGACGGGCGAGAATGTCGGCGGCTACCTGGCCATCCTGGTCGACGGCAAGGTGGTCAGCGTGCCGGTCATCCGAGAGGCCATCTCGGGCGGCAGGGCGCAGGTGACGATGGGCGGATTCGGCGTCGATTCCCAGGCTCAGGCCGTGAACCTGGCCAGCCAGCTCGAGCAGGGAGGGCTGGGGATCCCGCTGATCCTGGAGCAGGAACAGGGTCCATCCGGTGGGCTGAGCGTAGTGATCTGGCTCGCCCGTCTCCCTCCATTCCCCGAACCCATGCTGGTGTCCCTCGATTTGCTCCTGCGCATCCGCGAGCGGCTTCAGTAGAGGAATGGAACGATTGCCCGTCGCTCGGGCGGATAATCGGCGAACTTCTCCCGGTACCAGCGGTGATGGGTGCGAGCCCGGGGAACGAGGTTTGCTGCGGTCCAGAGGAAGAACACGATACCGGACGGCGACCAGGTGAGCAGCGCAAACCCCGCCCACTCGACCAGCTCGCCGAGGTAGTTCGGGCAGGACACGAAGCGGTAGCCGCCTCCGAAGGGAATCTTGTATCCGGTCTCGCCCGGCTTTCGCAGGTGGCGCAGGACGTGGTCCGAGTGCTGGTTGAGTGCGAAGCCTGCCAGGAAGAGGGCCGCGCCACCCAGGAAGCGTGGGTCCGCGAGCCACGTTGCATCGAGCTGCGGTCCCAGGAAGAACAGGTACCGCCCCTGGAGCCAGCCGTTGACCAGGTTGAAGAAGAATCCCATGGCAGCGATGGACAGGGGCATCCGGAGGTTGCCGCCGGTCAGCCGGAACGGATAGATGAGGCTGCGGTTCACGTAGTGAAGCTGCCAGATGAGCAGGAAGGCCAGGGCGACCGCATTGCCCGTGCGGTCGGACAGGAAGAAGAAGACGAGCGGCACGATGACGGCGGGAATCTCCATGAGCACCCAGCCGGCCGTCCGGTGGAGCGTCGGACCCCATCCAGTGCGCATGTGTCGGCCGTAAGGGGCCGTGATGAACTGGAGCGAGATGAAGGTGACGGCAGCCACCCCCAGCCACGCGTACACGACCCACCAGTACAAGCTCACTTCAGCAGGAAGCATGGTTTCCTCCAGTGCGGGGGCTCAGGCGATGCTGATCTACAGGAACTTGGCCCCGCGCAGCCACTCCACGGTCGCGGACACGGTTTCGTCCAGGGGACGAGGCTCATAGCCCAGGTCGGCCCTGGCTTTGGCGCAGGTCGTGCGACCGTTCGAGCGCAGCACGGCCAGCGACGAGCTCGTGAACTTGGGACGCACTCCCGCCATGAGGCTGAACCAGGTGACGGGCGGTGCCACCATCCGGGCCAGCCACATCGGGCACGTAAGCTTGGGCGGACGGGCCCCCGTCACCCGGTGCACCGACTCGGCAAGCTCGCGGACCGTGACATAGTGCCCCGAAACCACGTAGCGCTCTCCAGTCTTGCCCCTGGCTTCAGCGGCCAGTGCACCGGCCACCACGTCCCGGACGTCGACGAAGTCGTACGCCCCCGGAATCAGCGCCGGAAGCTTGCGGGCAGCAAGGTCACGGACGGTTTCCCCCATGTGAGACAGCTTGTAGTCGTGGGGGCCAACGATTCCGGTCGGGTTGAGAATTACAGCGTCGAGCCCTTCAGCCACGGCATCGAGGACGACCTTCTCTCCAACTGCTTTGGTGCGGCTGTAGGCGAGGGTGCCGTCCTCGATGGCGAGGGGCCGCGACTCATCCACGGGCTGGTCCAGGGGGAACTCGGACAGGGCGTGAATCGAGCTGAAGTGGATCAGCCTGGCTCCAGCCTTGCGGCAGGCATTGACGATGTTGCGGGTGCCTTCGATGTTGACGCGGTAGAGGTCCTTGTGGTCCCGACCGTCGACGGAGATGAACGCAGCCGTGTGGAAGCAGACGGAGACGCCGGCAAAGGCGGGCTCCAGGGTCTCGGGCTTTGTTATGTCGCCGGTCACGCGCTCCACGGGCAATCCGTCGAAGCCGCGGGTATCGCTTTTCACGAGCACCCGGACCGTTCTTCCGCGGGCCAGCAACTCGCGCACGAGATTGGCGCCCACGTGGCCTGCAGCACCAGTCACCAGGGTCAGCATCGCTTCTCTCCTTTTGAGCAGGGGGTCCGCAGGGACGGACCGTCTATCGGATTCCCATTCTGCAACCGGCTTCGCAAACCGCCCGGGCCGGCTGACTCACGTACATTCCGCAGTTCGATCCGATCCGGTTCTCTTCGTTCTCGCCGATGCTGATGATGACGTCGAACCCCTGCTCCCGGAACGGAGCGGCAACTCGCTCGGCCGCTTCGGGGCAGCACGGGTCGATGAGTCCGATGAGTCCGTTGGAGCGGGCCGCATCCGTCGGGTTGATCGGCGTCAGCTTGATGGCGAAGCAGTCCGGAGAAAATGTCCTGGCCAGCACGCCGGCATCCAGCGGAATGCCTCGAGCGACTGCGAAGTTGAGAGTGATCTTGCGGTCTCCGGTCGAGAAGAAGCGCCGGCCGAACCGAGCCATCTCGTCGAAGCTCCAGGTGCGGGCCGGGACCAGCCGGTGCCGGGTCGTCTCATCGCTCGTATGAAGAGAGAACTGCATCTGGAACCGCCCCGGATAGAGCCGGGCGTGGATGTCCGCAAGCCGCTCGAAGAAAGCGTCCCGTCCGGCCGGCGCGACCGTCGAGATGCACGGCATGAGCCCGGGGGCATCCAGGTGGCCTGGAAGCTCCTCGAGCACGTCGAGCACTGCATCGTTGAAGGCTGGATCACCCATGCGTGCGAACTGGATCTTGAAATGCCGGACCGGGACCTTCCTCGACTCGAAGTGCCGGTCCACGAGGTAGTCGATCTGCGCGAGGATCTCCGGCATTGAGAGGCGTCCCGAGTAGGATCCGCCGGCATCACAGATGGGGCACCGCACGGGGCATCCCTTGAGCGTGGAGACGATGAGCACCCACTTGTCCTCCCGTCGGCGCGGGGGCTGGAGCGACTCGACCATCTCGATACGGGCCCCGTCGGCAAGCTGCGCCACATGGACCGTTGCGATCCGGTCATTCCCCTGCTGGTGAAGGACCTCGAGCACCAACTCCAACTCCTCACGTCTCGCGGACGTCGGGATGCTGCATCGGGCAGTGTTTCCGCCAGGGAATGCAGTGCGACGCAGTGTCGTTCCCCGGGGGCCTGCCGCGTCAGACCGCGTTTTTGCCCAGGAATGCCGCTGCCTCAGCGGCGCACCAGAGGCCGTCGCCGACTGCAATTCCCGCCTGCCCGAGACCGCCCAGACGGGCGTCCCCCGCAATAAACAATCCGGGAATGGAAGTCAAGCAGGATGGACTGGTGGCCTGCGTTGTCGGGCGCACCGGGGGCGAGGCAGCCCCGCTCGATGCGGGAAGGGGAGGGGGCGGGGGAGGCAGAAGGCTCGTGACCACCGTCCTGCGGCCGACCGCCAGAACGGCTCCGTCCACCGAGATCCTGCGGCCTGGAACGACCAGTTCTACACGATTGGCGGAGGGCCTCAGAAGCTCGAGCACCGGGGTGCTGAGCGATACCGTGATGCGCGGCTCCTTCTCGATCATGTCGACGAGCCGGCCGGTGGCCCGAAGCGTGCTGCTCCGGACCAGGAGGTGCACCCTGGCCCCGGCATCGGCCAGAGACAGGGAGTAGTCCAGCGCGGCCTCTCCCCCCCCGACCACGGCAGCAGTCCTGGGGAGGAACGCCAGGAGGTCATTGACCTCGTAGTAGACCCGTCCTCCCAAGAGCTCCTCCCCGGGGATCCCGGGATGCAGCGGCACGGTTCCACAGGCGAGCACCACCGACCGCGCCGCAAGCTCGCCGAAGTCGCCGGTCACCCGAAAGCCGGGCCTCGATGTCTCGAGAGGGGCAGGAAGCGGCTGATCATCGTACGGGTCCACGTTCCGGGGCGACTCCGGCACCCGCCTCTCTACCGGCCGGATCGAAGCAACCTCTCCCCGGCGAACCTTGAGCCCGAAACGGTCGAGGAACTGGCCCAGGCGCTGTGCCAGCTCGGAGCCTCGCAGAGGGCGCTCGCTGCCCGGGTAGTTCTCCACCCGGAAGGCATTGGAGATCAGTCCTCCTGCAACCCCGCTCCGGTCCAACAGCACGGGGCTGCCTCCCAGGCGCTTGAACTGGACTGCAGCGGCGCAGCCCGCCGGTCCCGCTCCCACCACCAGCAGCTCGATGTTCGAGTCGCTCATTGTCACACCTCTCCCGTCCCGTCAGTCAGCGCACATGTCCAGGATTTCACGGGTCCCGAGAACGACAGCGACACAGCTTGCCATTCCGGCAAGCGACGCGAGATGATGCCGCTCGCCGGTCGTGGCGGTGGCATCGGCAGCAACGAAGGTTTCAAACCCGAGGACGAACGCCGAGCGAGCCGTAGTCTCGCAGCACATCTGGGTGAGCACGCCGGTGACCAGCACCTGGTCGCAGCCCGTGAGGCGTAGGTGCGTTTCGAGCCCCGTGCCAGCGAAGGCATCATAGGTGGTCTTGCGAAGGACGAGGTCCGACTCGGCTACGGGCTGCAATGCGTCGACGAGCTCTGCCTCCGGCTCTCCGAAGTGAATGTAGTCCGAAAAGAACTTCCCGAGCATGCCGAGGTCGTGCGGCCCCTCGTGGGCATGGCGGGTGAACACCACGGCTCCGCCCCTGCGGTGCCAGGCATCCACGAGGCGGCCCACGTTCGGCAAGATGGCCTTCGTGGCCGGGAGATACGCTCGTCCCCGCGGACTTGCGAAGTAGTGGACCAGGTCGATGACCAGCAGCGCACAGCGGCTCGGATTGAGGCGAAGGTTCGGCCTCGGTCGGACTCGTCGGCGCAGTGATGCGAGCCACGCCTCACCCTTGCGCTCGATGTTCTGACTCGTCACGTACGCTCTGCTACGCATGGGCGGTACCGCATTCCCATCTGGAGCACGTGGTCAACTTCCCGAGACTACCATCTCCCGGATGAGCAGGGAAGGACTGTCCGTCCCGTAGCGGAGCTCGAGGTCGTTCCCAACTCCGATGACATCCTTGAGCATCGTTCCCAGGTTGCCCGACACGGTGACTTCCTGGACCGGCTTTCCAGGCTTCCCGCTCTCCACCCAGAACCCCCTCACCCCCCGAGAGAAGTCTCCGGTCGCGTGGTTGAAGCTGAACCCGACGAAGGAGTTCACCAGGAGCCCGGTCCCCAGTTGGGCAAGCAGGGCCTCACGACTTTGAGTGCCGTTGGCCACGCTGAGGTTGTAGGAGCGGATCGCCCCGCCGCCGGCCGAGTGACCCGTGCTTGCTCGATTCAGCTTGCGTGCGGCGAAGGTATCGCACGGATAGAGCTTGAGGATTCCCCGGTCCACCAGCGTGCGGGTTGCCGTCGCCACGCCCTCGTTGTCGAACGGGGCCGAGGCCAACCCCCGCTGTCGGAGCGGATCGTCGACGATCGTGACCTGGTTGGAGGCCACGCTCTCCCCCTCCTTGCCCGCCAGGAAGCTGGCCCCCTTGTAGATGCGGTCACCCGAGATGCACTCGAACAGGTGCGTGAGAAGCCCCATGGCCGTCTCCGGGGAAAAGAGGACCGGGTAACGCCCCGTGGTCACCTTGTTGTCCGCCCCGATCTGGTCGAGACAGCGGCGGGCGGCAACCCGGCCGATGGCCTCGGCCTCCTCCAGGTCGCCAAGGTGTCGGGCCGAGCAGAACCAACCGTCCGAATACTTGTTCCCGGCATCATCCTCGGCCACGGGAGAGACCGACAAGGTGATGGCGCTCCCCGGACGGAACGCCGCAAGCCCCAGGGTGTTGAAGCGCATCACGCCCCCACGGGCAAGACCCACGTCCGCTCCCGACGAGTTCTTGATTCGTGGATCCGCCGCCATGGCCGCTGCCTCGCCCCGGATGGCCATTTCCCTGGCGAGCTGCGCCGAGACGTCGGTCACCTTGGGATCGTACAGGTCGAGGTCCGGCCCCCCGGCATAGAGCAGCTCCCTTTCCGGCATCCCCGTGGCCGGATCCTCGTCCACCAGGTCGACTGTGGCCGAAAGCCTCTCCACCAGGGACAGCAACCGCTCCCTCTCCAGGTGGGACGTGCTCGAGCTCACGCTCCGCTTCCCCTTGTAGACCCGGATGGAGAACCCGACAGGGGCACTCTGGCGGATCTCCTCCAGCTTGCCCAGCCGCACCTTGACCGTCAGGTCATCCTGGGCCGAGAAGGCCATCGAGGCCTCGAGCCCGAGCGCTGACGAGCGCTGGAGCACAGCATCGGCCAGCCCTTTCCATTCCTTCTGCAGGCGTTCGAAATCGAAGCTCATGCCGTTCCTCCCACCGTGATCCCGTCGATGCGCGTGGTCGGGATTCCGACTCCCACGGGGACCCGCTGGTCCCCCTTGCCGCAGGTCCACCGGCCGTCACTCTGCACCAGGTCGTTGCCGACCATGGCAACCTTGGACAACGCATCGGGGCCGTTGCCGATGATCACCACGTCCTTGAGCGGTGCCGTCAGCTTCCCGTCCTCGATGAGGTAGCTCTCGACGACCTGGAACACGAAGTCCCCGTTGGAGATGTTCACCTGCCCGCCCGAGAACGTCTGGCAGTAGATCCCCTTCTTGACGCTCGCAATGACCTCTTCCGGCGTGGCCGTCCCGGGCAACATGTAGGTGCACGTCATGCGGGGCATGGGCGGGAAGCGGTAGGCCTCTCGGCGCCCGTTTCCGGACGGGGAGAGCCCGTAATGCCTCGCACTGATGAAGTCGTGCATGTACCCCTTGAGGATTCCGTTCTCGATGAGCACGTTGCGGGTTGCAGGTGCCCCCTCGTCGTCGACGTGGATGGCCCCTCTGGAGCCCTCCTGGAGCCCCTCGTCCACGACCGTGCACAGCGTGCTGGCCACCGGCTGGCCTACGCGTCCCGAGTATTTCGACGTGCCCTTCCGGTTGAAATCGGCCTCGAGCCCGTGCCCCACGGCCTCGTGAAGGAGCACTCCCGAATCCCCCGGAGCCAGCACCACGACCTGCTCACCCGCCGGTGCGGGCTTTGCATCGAGCATGTCCACCGCCAGGTGCGCTGCCTTCTTCGCCAGCACCTCCGGCGTCGTCGTGTCGAAGTACTCGAGCCCCGCCCTTCCGCCGCCGGCAGCGTAGCCCTGCTGTCGCCTGCCGTCCTTCTCGGCCACCACCGTGACCCGGAACGTGAGCATGGGCTGGAGATCCACAAACAGCGCTCCCCGGGAGTTGACAAGCCCTAGAATCCGCAGCTCCTCGGACAGGCCAATGTCCACCTGCTTGACATACGGAGAGTACGCCCTGGCTGCCTTGTCCGCCCGGGCCAGCAGCTGCAGCTTGTCCCTGGCCGGGATGAGCACCGAGGGGTTCTCTCCCGTATACAGCCGACCGGCGGCCGGAACACTTCCCGCCGGCGTAATCACCTTTGCCCCGTCTCCCCCTTCGGCCACTCCAGCCACTTCGCCGGCGATGCGCAGAAACTCGTCCGGCTCGAGCTTCTGTGTGTAGCCGTAAGCCTGGGTATCCCCCAGCACGGCTCTCAGCCCGGCCCCGGAATCCTCGACGTAGCTCACGTCGCGGATTCTGCCATCTTCCTGGATGATGGACGTGCGCACGGTATCCTCCAGGAACAGCTCGCCCAGCTCGGCCCCTTTGCCCACCATGCGGGTCACGGCCTTCATGGCATCGTCCAGCGGAATCCTGAAATGCCTCGCCAGAACGTCTTCCTTCGTCATCGTCGTCTCCCCCGCAAGCAGCCCGGAAGACCACCGGGGCAGGAGCATCATCCCGCCCGCAGCCGCCGCTCCGGCAACCAGGAACTTCCTGCGACTCCATCCTGTCGGCTCAACCATCGGCATGCTCCAAATGTGTGCGCAGAACGTCCGGCGCTCGGCACATTCTAGCCAACAGGGCAGCCAGGGAACAACGGAAATCGGCGCGGCCCGCAAGGGCTCCGTTGATGCACCCGACGTTGCGAGATTGACACCCACATGGGCACGAGCCGATAATGGGCCGGTCGATGTGGTCGTCGAACACAGAAACGGAGCCGGTGCCATGAAGAAGGGAATGCTGCTGCTCGCGTGCGGTTTCCTCTGGACGTTGTCCGCCTTCCCCGCAATGGGCCAGGAGGTGGGCGGAGCGAAGGTTGGGCTCGACTACCAGCGGCTTGGGCATCGTGTCCAGCTCGTGAGCCCGCACGTGGTCGAGTGGATCCAGGGTAAGAAGAGCCCGCTGCCGGATGGAATCCACGTGGATCGCCATCACGCTCCGGTCAATCCCATCCAGGAGCTTGCCGGCTACGAGACGGTGGCCGCTTCCCGCATGGTTCACCAGTTCGTCCCCGGCGATGCCGTTGTGTACCACTTCAGCAGCGGCAAGATGGCGTGGGAGGCCGTTACCCCGGACTCGGCGACGACGCTGACCGACAGTGCCGTCGAGGCGGTCGGTCTGGCCCCCGACTGGATCAAGGTCCGGCTGGTCAGCACGCTGGCACGCCTCAACGGACCGCTCCAGGACGAGCTGGCCGGGCTGATGCTCGAGGCCGAGGACCCGAAATACCTGGACGAAATCGCCTTTCTTATCGCCACTCTGACGACCACCGACATCACGCACCCGAGCTTCCGCTCCCGCTACATTGCCGATCAGCCGAAGTTCATCTACGCGGCCGACCCGATGCTGGACTATGTCGAGCTGGTCGATGTCGGCGAGCCGGGCAAGGGGGACTACTACACCACCGCGACCTACAAGCTGTCGAAGGACGGCCAGGAATTCGATTGGTCGCTGCCCAAGGAGTACTACTACTGGTGGATCGTACACACCCGACTTGACGGCGAGGAGCTCTTCGACGTCAACCCCGAGACCGGGAAGTTTTCCGGCTATCCAAAAGGCCTCACGTTCCGGGAGTACTTCCTCTTCCCGGACCCGGCCAAGGTCGATACCTACATGCGGCACTACGTGTTCAAGAAGCCGCCCGAGTGGGAGATCTTCGGCGGCCTCGACGACAACCCCTTCGACGCCCTGTCCGGCTGGAAGCCCTCGCAGAAGGGGTACTTCACGCAGATGGCCATCGGCCCGAGCCTGCTCACCACGGATTCCAAGGGACAGCCGACCACAGTCGAGTTCAAGGTGCGCCCCAAGGGGCACGTGCTGGCCACCACCCTGATGGTGGAGAAGGCCTACTCGCAGAAGAAGTCGAACCTGCTGCGGTCGATGCTTCGCTACGGGCCCGGGCTCGTGGTGCAGGATCCCAAGCACAAGCACCTGGTGATCATGGAGCGGGCACCGTTCGGCCTCGAGGGGATCATCGAGGGCGTGCTGGACGAGTACGAGGTGGACTACCAGGTCATCACTGCGGCCGAGCTGGCCGAGGTGGACCTTTCCGAGGTCCGGAAGATCATCGTCCCGTCCGACCAGCCGCTGGCCGTCTACCAGGCGCTGGCCGACAACCGGGAGAAGCTGGAGAAGTGGCTCTCCGAGCAGTGGCGGATCCTTGAGCTGCACGGGGCGGTTGCCTCCAAGGAGGACGACTGGTCCGGCCTCGTGATGCCGGGCAACTTCACGGCAGCGGACCTTGCCGGAGCAGGCGACGACGAGGTCAACGTCGAGGGCTTCCCCAGGCTGACGAGGATCATGGCGGACACCACGATCGCCTGGGATGGCAAGAGCTACAATCTCTCGGGCGACCGCATCTTCGATCCGGCCACCTTCGCCATCGACAAGGTCGGCTGGTTCTCCTCCCAGAACATCTGGGACAGCATCATCGACTGGTCGGAGAAGCATCCCTGGCTGCCGGGCCCTGAGCGCACCGTGCAGGCCAACCGGCTCATCTACAACCACTTCGGCAACTGCGGCGAGAACCAGGACATCGTGACGGCTTCGACGCGCTCGGCTCTCATCCCGGCATCGAACACCAACAACAGCTGCGAGGACCATGTCTGGTCCGAGTTCTACCTGGACGGCGGCTGGCACACCTACCAGATCGGGTGGGCCGACGGCGGAACCGACATCGATGCACCCGGCATTTCCTCGGGGAAGAAGTTCGGCGGCGGCAAGAACAACAGCTTCGTCGTCCAGACCAAGGGGGACGGCTCCCTCGTCAACCACACCGATACCTACCACTTCACCGGCCAGATCCACTTCACCGTGCTCGATGGCGCGGGCAACCCCATCCAGGGGGCTGCCGTCCTTATCGTCACGGAGTCCTACTACCAGGAAGCGGACGGAACGTTCCCGCTCACGTTCGGCTTCTGGGACATCACCGACTCGCAGGGGAAGGTCACCATCCAGGCCGGGGCCAACATCGAGGACCCCATGAGCAACTGCCTGGAGAATCCCGACCTGCGCTGCAACAACTACTACGTCAAGGTGGTGACGGGCATCGGCAACTTCCCCCCGGAGGAAGGATACGTGAGCAAGGTCGTGGACCAGCTCGAGGCGGTCAAGGACTTCGAGAAGGACGTGACCATCACGGTGGACGCCCTGCCTCCTGCCCCCGTGCGCCCCGACGGATCGGCCCAGTACGCCGGCGGGGACGAAGCATCCGGCATCGCCATTGAGGTCGGACTGCTCCGGGAGATGGCCTGCGGTCTCAGCCTCTACTCCGGCAAGTACTGCGGCGAGGTCGGCGACCCGCTGTTCGGCTTCCCCCCTGCACCTCAGGATGGCAGTGAGACCCAGTCGGCCGGCGCCCTGGATTTCTACCTGCTCGATTCGGCCGCATTCCAGGCGTACTCCGCTGGCCAGCCGTTCCAGGCGCTCGTCATCGAAGAGGGGCTGACCGAGGGATATGAGCTCGCCATTCATCCGCCCAAGTTCGGCGATTGGTACGCCCTGTTCCGCCACCAGTCCAGGTACCAGCACGAGATGCTGGCCGACGTGAAGCTGTCGGTGCTGAGCGGGAGCGATGTCTCTCTGGAGCCGTCCCCGGAGCCGGTCGACTCGGACGTGACGGCCCCGGTCGAAACCGATGCCGCAACGGGTGTCGACGTGGCCGGAGAAGTCGCTCCCTCTCCGGCCGATGACGATGCGCCGTCCCCCGCCGAGAAGAAGGACTCGGGATGCAGCGCCGGCCCTGGAGCTTCAGGATCGACTCTGCTCATCTGCCTGCTGCTGCTTGCCGCAACCCTGGTTCTGCGCCGGGCGAACCGAGCCGGGCAATAGCTGGGGAGCTGGCTGTCTGGTGCCCTACAGGTCGAACTTGGTGTAGGCAGGAACGGTGGTGCCGGTGATCTGAGCGCCCTTGACCGCGATGCGGCCCACGCCGCCCGTGCCACCGTCGTAGCCTCCGCACGTGCACACGCCGCCGCCGCCACCGGAGGACTTGATCAGCGAGCTGCCCAGTGCCGCCGTCTGGGCAACGAAGTACATGCCGCCGCCAGCGCCGCCGCCGCCGCCGGCCATGCCGCAGCCCCAGCCTCCGCACGAGCCCTGGTTGCCGTTGGCACCGCCGCCGCCGTGTGACGTGACGCCGTTTCCCGCGATGCTGATGTCGACCGCCTTGATGATCACGATGCCGCCGCCGTTGCCGCCTGCACCGGGGTTGCCGCCGTCCTCGTCGCCGCCGCCTTCACCGCCGGCCCCGCCGAACAGGATCAGCGTGCCGGTGTTCGCATTCCCAGCGGACAGCCCGCCCAGTCCTCCGAGGTTCGGGCAGGGGGCACAGGTGCCGCAGCCACCGTTGGCCCCAGCCGATCCGTCGCTGCCGTAGCCACCGCCGCCGCCGGCCGCACAATCCTGGCCCCTGTTACCCCCGCCGCCACCCTGGCCGTTGCGGGCCGGAGCCGCTCCTCCGGTTCCAACGGGGCCCGATGCGGATTCGCCCGATATGCCGTCCGCACACCGGTAGAAGCAGCCATGCGAGCTCCCGCGGAACCCGCTGGCGTTCATGGAGATCGCACCGCTGCCCGACACGACCAGCTTCCCCGTCGCCAGGAAGGCCAGGATACCTCCGGAATTACCGTTGAAGGCCGGTGCAGCGAGGGTGCCGCCCGAAACGGTGACGTCGGTGTACTCCATGACTACGACCGCCTGAGCCCGGTTGTTACCGCCGACCTTGTAGGTGTACTTGAGCGGCTCCGTCAGCGTCAGCGTGCCTCCCTGCCGTGACTGGATGACCTTCTCCTCCCACTGTCCAGCCCCCTCTCCCATGGTCTGGTGGAAGAGCACCCGACGTCCTGCGGCAAAGCCGGGGGCAGCCGCATCGATGCTGGCCGTCTTGGCAGCAGCGATTCCCTGAGCCGAGCTGTGCTGAGTGTTGATGGTCGTGGTCCCCGACGTCACGTTGAGCACGCCGTCCACTCCGGTCCCGTACAGCGAGCACTTGCCGGCATGGCACACGGCGTCGGCGATGCAGTCGGAGGAGAGGTTGCAGGGGACTCCGTGGCCGCACGGGGCGCAGGAGCCTCCGCAGTCCACTCCGGTCTCGGTGCCGTTCTTGACCTTGTCGTCGCAAGTGGGCGTGGCACACTTCCCTCCCGTACAGATCTTGCTGGCACAGTCCTGGTTCACCACACAGTCCAGACCCGGAGCGCAACCGGGGCAGAGCGCCCCGCAGTCGAGGTCGGTCTCGTCCCCGTTCTTCACGCCATCGTCGCAAGCCGGCTCCTGGCAGAGGTCGCCGTCGCACACCTGGCTCTCACAGTCCTTGTCCTCGATGCAGCCCAGGCCGTCGGCACATGGTGGGCAGGGACCGCCGCAGTCGAGGTCGGTCTCGTCCCCGTTGGGCTGGTTGTCGTCGCAAGCCGGGACCTGGCAGATGCCGCCGGTGCACACATAGCTGGCGCAATCGCCGTGGATGACGCACTTCTTGCCGTCCGCACACTTGGGGCACACCCCTCCGCAGTCCACGTCCGATTCCTTCCCGTTGGCGAACGTGTCGTTGCACGTGGGAAGCTGGCAGATGTAAGTGCAGTCGTCGTTGTTGGCGTGATTGCCGTCGTCGCATGCCTCCGGAGCTTCCACGATGCCGTTGCCGCAACAGGGCTTGAGGAGAACGTGCGTGCACCCGAGGGCCGCGTCGCATCCATCCACCGTGCAGAGCAGGCCGTCGTTGCAGTCGAGCGGTGCCCCCCCCTTGCACTTGCCCGCAAGGCACTGGTCCGCTGTGGTGCAGGCGCTCCCGTCGTCACATCCGGCGGAGTTGGGTGCGTTCACGCATCCCTTGACCGAATCGCACGAGTCGTCGGTGCAGACGTTCCCGTCATCGCACGATGCCTCCTGACCCGGAATGCAGGCCCCGTCGAGGCATTCGTCGTCCACCGTGCAGGCGTTGCCGTCCGAGCAGGGCGCAGTGTTGTTCCCATGAGCACATCCGGAATTCGAATCGCACGAGTCATCGGTGCAAGGGTTCTCGTCGTCGCAGTCGAGCGCTGGGCCCCCCAGACACTCGCCGGCCTTGCAGAAGTCTCCGACGGTGCACGCATTGCCGTCGTCGCACGAAGAGCTGATGTTGGCGCTCTTGCACCCGCTCTTCGGGTCGCACCAGTCCGTCGTGCAAGGGTTCTTGTCGTTGCAGTCCTTGGGGGCTCCACCGCACGCTCCCTCGGAGCACAAGTCATTCTCGGTGCACACGTTTCCGTCGTCACATGCCTGCGTGTTGGGAGCGAACTTGCACACGCCGTCGACGCACGAATCGTCCGTGCATCCGTTCTTGTCGTCGCACGTCACCACCGCTCCGGACAGGCACTTCCCGTTCTTGCAGAAGTCGTTGACCGTGCAGGCATCGCCGTCCGTGCAGGCCACGGAGATGTTCTCGTGGGCGCAGCCTCCTCCGGGCAGGCAGATGTCCTTGGTGCATGGGTTCTTGTCATCGCATTCCAGCGACCCGGAGCCTTTGCAGATGCCGTTGACGCAGACGTCACCCGTGGTGCACGTGTTGTTGTCGTCGCAGGGGCTCGAGTTGGTCTTGAAGGTGCAGCCGGCCTGCGGATCGCAGCCGTCATCCGTGCACGGGTTGCCGTCGCTGCAGACGACGGGAACGAGCCCCGAGCACATGCCGTCTGCGCACTGGTCCGCGGACGTGCACGCGTTGGAGTCGTTGCAAGGGGCCGTGTTGGGGGTGTGGAAGCATCCGGAGTCGGGCAGGCAGCCGTCGTCGGTGCAGGGGTTGAAGTCGTTGCACTCGAGTGCCCCCTGTCCGATGCAGGCCCCCGCGCTGCACGCGTCACCCACGGTGCACGCGTTGAGATCATCGCAGGGCAACGAATTCGGGGTGAACGCACACCCCTTGTCCGGAAGGCAGGCGTCGTCCGTGCACGGGTTGGAATCGTTGCAGACCACCTCGGCCTGCCCGGTGCACGCTCCCGCCACGCACACATCCCCGAGCGTGCAGGCATTCTGATCCCCGCAAGGCAAACCCTCGTGGGTCGGAGCAAACGTGCATTCCCCGCTCTCGGGCACGCAGGCCGCCACCAGGCAGGCCGCATCCTTTCCGTCCGGATCGGGGCAGACCACCTCGGTTCCGGCCTTGACCGCACACTGGTAGGGCAGCTTCGCCTGGTTGCAGAACAGAGTGCCGTTGCACAGGTTGCCGTCCTCCAGCTTGGCGCAGTCCGCATCGGCCTGGCAGTCGCAACTGACCGCAACTCCCTTGCAGGCTCCCGCGTCGCATTGGTCCGCCACGGTGCATGGATCTCCGTCGTCGCACTTGGCCACATTCGGCTCGAACACGCAGCCTCCGCCGATGCCGCACGAGTCGTCGGTGCAAGGGTTGTCGTCCTGGCAGACGACGGGCGTTCCGCCGCATGTCCCCTCGGTACAATGGTCGGCCACCGAGCATGGATCGCCATCCTGGCATTCCGTCCCGTCCTCCGCCGGCGGGTTCTTGCAGCCCTCTTCCCCCTCGCACGAGTCCACCGTGCAGGGATTTGCATCGTCGCACAGGTTCACGAGGTCGCCCCCGTTTTCGGCAGGCTCGTCCACGTCGCCATCACAATCATTGTCCACGCCGTCGCACGTCTCCTGCGCCGGAGTCGAGGCATCGCAGGCCGAGAGCCCCTCTTCTCCGCAGACCCTCTTGCCCGTGCACTTACCCCACTCGTTCTGCACGAAGCACTCGGTCCAGAGTTGCTTGTCCATGGCCAGGTCGGTGCATCCGCACTCACCGTCGACCTTGACGCACTGCTCCACGTCGAGCCCGTCCACCGTCTTTCCCGACTGGCATTCGAATCCGTCCGGGCAGGCCCCGTTCTTGCCGCAGTTTCCGCCGCAGAAGCTCCCCTGCGGGCCGTAGGCGACGCAGTAGTCCTGCGCTCCGCCGACGCTCTCGCAGTCGGCGGCCACGGCGCACGGCTTGCAGAGGTTCGCCAGCGTCGACACGCACGCAAACATGATGTCGACTCCGGTCTCGCCGATCTGCTTGCACTCGAATCCGTCCGGGCATTCTTCGACGCACGCCTGGGAGCAGACCCCCTGGCCCATGTGCTCGATGCACCCTCCGCTCAGACACTGGGAGTTGTCGGTGCAGGGGTCGAGGAAGCAGCCGGTTCCGGGCACGCAGGCCGGCGGCCCTCCCGCCTCGTCCACAGCCTCTGCAAGTCGGTCGAGATCCACGTCCGGCATCCCTCCCAGGTCGGCCGGAACGTCGATGGTCTCACTCTGTGCGGTGGTCTCCAGAGCATCCGTCACGGCGGTGTCGCCGGTCGTCGTGACCCCTCCGCCACACGAGAGCAGGAGCAATGCCGCCGAAGTCACTATCAGTCTGTCCGTCTCAAAACGCATACGATCCTCCTGGTTTCCGAGCTGCAGCGAATTCGACGGTCAGTCTAGTCTTTCGGAGATCGATTGTCCACGCCCTCAGCCGTTCTCTCCTGCCCCGCCATCAATCGGCATCGGGATCGGCATCGGGATCGGCATCGCAATCGTAGTCGCAGTTCTGGTGGTAGTCGCAGTCGCAGCCGCAGTAGCGGTCGCAGCCGCGCTACTGGCAGGGAACGTTCGTGTTGCGCGGGGTTCCGTACGTGCCCGTGGCACCGATCACGTACACCGGCTGGTTGGGCGTGAAGCACCAGTTGGTTTCGGTATCGTTGGCCGTGCCGGTCAACGTCCCGGCCTTGAGCTGGTACGACTGGGTTGCCTTGACCGCGTAGGTTGCCTCGTCGATGACGAAGGTCGCCTGGCGCAGAGTGGCCTTGGCCTTGGAATTCTTGAGAGCGAAGCTGGCAAAGACCATGTCGGCCTGACCGAGCCCGGCCCCGAGCGGCTCCTTCTCACCGGCAGCCATCAGGTAGATGGAGGGGATGGCCGGGATGCAGTCCGCACTGTCGAACGTCCCCTTGGAGCTGCCGTCGATGAGCAGCTCGAGACCGTTGAGGTGCTTTCCCGAGGCGGACGGGGCCACATAGAACTCGAGCCATTCCTTCCCGTTGGTACCCGGGTCGGGCATGAACTCGGTGAACACCAGGTCACCCGCGGCCAGCGCCGAGATCGGCACGCAGTTGTCCCCCGAAGCGCACTGCCCCGCTCCGCAGGCAGCGGGGCAGGCCTGATTGCCCTGGCCCGGGGTGCCGTACGTCTTGACTCCCCCCGTCGTGGTGTACATCAGGAGCAGATCGCTGGCCGGCGTCGCACACCAGGAGGTCGGGTTGTCATTCGACACGGGGTCGAGTGCCTTGGGCGAGACCTGCCAGGAGATCCCCTTCTGTGCGTTGTAGGGAGCGGCGTCCACCACGGTACCCGCAATCTTGAGCTCGACCAGCGTGGCATCTTCGTTGGGGAGGACCATCGTGGTCAGCTCTGCAGAAGGTGTCAGCGCCGGTGCGAGCGTGGTCAGGGCGACCTTGTTGCGGGCGACCCAGAAGTACTGGCCGGCCGGGGCCGCAAGGCAGGAACCGTCTGCCGGCGAGATCTTGCCTCGGGACTTGCCCCCCGAGAACAGCTCGAGGCCGTTCATGTGCTTGCCCTGAGCGGTGGGCGACACGTACATCTCGACCCACTCCTCACCGTCGTCCGAATCGGGATCGGCCATGACTTCGGAAATGGTGATGTCACCGACGGCCACGGGCGTGAGCGTCTGGCACGACCCGTTGGCCATGCACTGGTCCGCCCCGCAGATCAGGGGGCATGTGTAATTGGCGTTGGCAGGCGTTCCCCACAGCGTGAGCGTCTGCCCGCTCACCTGGTCCACACCATCCACCTTGTAGGTGTCGGTCTTGGGGGTCGAGCACCAGTTGGCAGCGGAGTCATTGTCGATGGGGCTCAGGGCCGCTGCGCTGAGCTGGTACGAAACGGAATTCGAGGACTGGTACGTGGCGGCATCGACCAGCACACCGTTGCTGTAGACCTCGATGGTCTTTCCGGAGTTGGCCAGGCTGAGCTTGGGAAGGACCACGGCTACGGCAAACGGCGGGCTCGTCCCCAGCGCCTCGGCGGTCTTGGCCACGAGGTAGTACTTGCCGGCCTCGAGCGGGAAGCAGGTCGTGGCGTTCTCGAGCAGGTACCCCTTGCTGTCGCCCCCGATGCGGATCTCCAGCCCGTTGAGGTTCTTCCCGGAAGCGGAAGGAAGAGCATACAGCTCGAACCATTCTCCCTTGTCCTCGTCGGGGGCATCGGCCAGCACTTCGGAAATCACGAGGTCTCCCGGCTGGGCGGGCGGGCAGTCGACGATCTCCCCGCCGTCCCCTTCGACGACATCTCCGCCACCGCCCGAGCACTGCGAGTTGGCAGCCCCCGGCGTGCCGAAGTTTTTCTCGTCGAACTTCTCGCTGGCCTCCACGGTCCAGTTGGAGGGGAACGTCTTGCAGCTCTTGTCCCGGCAGTGCCCGCACAGGGAGAACGACTTTCCGTCCACCGGCTTGCCCAGCAGAGCGCCGTCCGCCGCATTGTCGGAGTAAGTGACCGAATCGACCACGGTCACGCCCGACTTGATCTCGATCATCGAAGAGGTAGCGGGCAGCTTGATCGCGTCGTTCACGAAGTCCACGTAGTCATGCTGCATGGCCCCGAGGACGAAGAACTCCCCGGCTCCCACGCAGACCGGCGGCTCGGCCGGAACCGTGAACTCGTTCGTGCTGAAGTTGCCTGCCTTGATCCTCAACCCGCCCAGGCAGATCTCCTGGTCGGTCGTGTTGTAGATCTCAAACCAGTCGTCATTGGCGGAGTTGTCGTTGCCGTTGTCGGCCATGAACTCCGTGATGACCAGGGCTCCCTCCGGGAGTCCCGTCGGTCCCGTGCTCTCCTCGCCTCCAGATCCACACGCCGATGCGAGCAGCGCCAATCCAACCAGCCAGATCTTCTTCATGGTTTCCCTCCAGGCGGCAAATTGCCAGAGCGAATCCTACCCCAAGGGGACGGGACAAGGCAAGGACCGAGCCTGTCGACTCGAGAGAGCACGCCGAAAGGAAGCAGGCAGTATGCTGCATCTGCAGCCGGGAGCGGTCGCGGCGGCCCTTGCACGCGCAACGTCGCGGGAGTACCCTGCAGGGCGAGTTCAACGGAGGTCGAGCCGCACATGCCACGATTGCGCCTTCTCCCCGCCCTGCTCGCTCTGGTGGCCGGGTGCTCAGCCCAGCCGGAAGCTGATTCCATTCTGTTGGTCGTCCGGGACGGTGCGGGGAAGACCCCTGCCCGGTTCGCCCTCACCGTCAGTCCCGAGTCCGGCCTCCTTCGGGTCGTCGAGTGCGGGGCCGGCGTCGAGGCCCCCGCCGGGTTCGAGTGCGTCGATGAGGGCGTGCGCATCGAGCCGCCGCCCTCGCAGGTCTTTCTCACGGTTCGCGCCCCCGGGTACGCCCCCTCGCAGATGGAGACAGAGCTTGTTCCGGCGCCAGGCGAGGCCCCGGTCCAGGTCGTGTTCGAAGTAACCCGGCTTCCGGAGTTCGAGCAGACGGACGACTACTCCACTGGTCTTGCCGAGGACCAGGGGATTGCCCCGCTTGTCGAGCTGGCCTGGGAATCGTCCAGCGAGCTTGGCCCTGCCCACGCGGTCAAGTTCTTCATCAATGACCTGCCCGGAGATACCGAGGTGTACTTCCAGGACACGGGCAAACACCCGATCCACTACGACTTTGCCCACGACGTGCTCGGCATTCCCTGGGACCCCATCGAGTTCGGAAACCACACCTACGTCGGCCAGGACCGGACCTGCATGGCCGGCACCCTCGTGTACTATCCGGACATGAAGCTCGTCGTGGACCGCCTGGGGGGTGTCGTTTCGGCCCCGGTCTTCCTCGAGTTCTTCCCGAGCGACGACATCACGCCGGACCAGGTCGAACTCGCACTGCGGCTTCTCGAGCCCCGGCTCGGCTTCCTCCGCCTGTCCGGCACGGGGAACCGCCTGATCTACGTTCCGGCCGGCGATGTCCAGGAGCAACAGCTCCTTGTGGGCCCGATGGCAATCGAGAGGGCGGGCTTCCTCTGGATGACTCACGAGGAGATCTACCAGGGCCTCGACATGCAGCTCCTCAACCCCGGAATCGCGTACGGCACGCTCCGGCTGCTGTCGCCGGAAGAGCTCGAGAAGACCGTCGTGTCTTACACCGACATCCTGCTGCTGACCCGCCTGCCCATCGAGCTGCCCATCGTGGGCGGGACCATCACCGAGGAGCTCCAGACCCCGCTTGCTCACGTCAACGTGGCGGCGCGCACGCGCGGCACACCCAACCTGGCGCTTCCGGGGGCCAGCACCCGCCCGGAGATCGCTCCACTCATCGGCAAGCTGGTCCGGTTCGAGGTGGCTGCATCCGGGTTTTCGCTCGAGGAAACGACGCTCGAGGAGGCGCAGGAGTTCTGGAAGTCCCAGCACAAGGAGGCCAAGGTCCCCGAATCGGACGATGAGCGGGACGGGCTTCCCCTGTTTGCCGAGATCGGATTCGGCGATTCCGCTGCGGTGGGCGTCAAGGCCGCCAACCTGGCCGAGCTCCACAAGCTCCTCAAGGACAAGGCTCCATATGGTTTTGCCGTCCCGTTCCACTACTACCTGGAATTCATGCAGGGCTCCACGCTACCTTCCGGAATCTGCGGAGAGGCCAAGGCCGACTGCCTGTCGGAAGGACGAGCCCAGGAGGTCTGCGAAAAGGCCCGTAGCTTCTGCGAAGAAGGGGAGGGGGACACCGATGGCCAGGGGGATGCGGAAACCCTGTGGCAGTATGCTTCCCGCCTGGTTCAGGACGATGCGGTCCAGGCCGATTCGCTTTACCGGGAGGCCGTGCTCGACGGGCTCGTGTTCCTCATCGGCCACATCCCCGTCGAAGTCGAGCTCGCTGCCGAGCTCGATTTGCGGGTCGCCGAGGTCTTCGGAGATCTGAAGGTCAAGCTGCGCTCCAGCACGAACACCGAGGATCTCGAGGACTTCTCCGGGGCCGGACTGTACGAGTCGTACGCTGCCTACGCTTCGGGCGAGCAGGCGGCATCGCTGCGCATCCGCAAGGTCTGGGCATCGGTTTGGGCTTGGCGGGCCTACGAGGAGCGGGCCTTCTGGAACATAGACCACCTGGCCGTTCGCATGGGGGTGGCGGTCAACCAGGCATTCCCCGACGAACAGGCCAACGGCGTGATCATCACACAGAACATCGCAGACCCGCTCGTCGTCGGCATGTACGTCAACGTCCAGCTCGGCGAGGTCCCGGTCACCAACCCGGAGAACGGAGCCCTGCCCGAGGTCTTTTCGATTTTGCCGAAGCCGGGCGGAGGGGTCCAGGTCGCCAGGCAGCGCTTCTCCTCTCTGTCACCGGACCAGCCGATCCTGAGCGAAGGTGAGGTGATCTCCCTGTACCTGACGTCGACCCAGGTGCACAAGCACTTCGCCGTTCTCTACCAGGAGCCCGAGAACGGAATCGCGTTCGACCTGGAGTTCAAGTTCCACGGTCCCGAGCGGGCGCTGTTCATCAAGCAGGCCAGGCCCTTCACCGACTGGTAGGGCCGGCATTGGACGCGGCCTGACCGAATCGTCGGCAGACCGGATGACAAGGAGGTGTGGCATGGAAAAGGGGTGGTGGAAAGCAATCACAGTCGCAGTATTCGCTGTGGCCGGGTGCTCCGGCGGCAGTGACAAGGACACGACCGGTCAGCCCGATGCCCATGATGCCAACGTCACGGATCAGGCCGCTCCGGACCTGGTGCAGGATCTCGTCCCCGACGTTCCCGCACCGGACGGCGTCGAGCCCGACGGGAAGCTCCCCGACCTGGCCGAGGATTCGAAAGCTCCCGACGGCGTGACGCCCGATGTGCCCGAGCCGGACGGCGGGCCGACCGACGATTTCGGCTTCAACATCCGCATTCCGGAGAACCATTCGGTCACCTGCAGCAAGTACCCCGACGGGTTTCCCAAGGACCCGATGGAGCAGGCCGACGTGGACTGGATCTGCACGTTCGACTACGGCGATCAGCACGGCCACATCTACGTTCAGGCGACTCCCGTGGACTGCCAGGTGTTCTACGGCCCAATCCCGATCTTCGAGTGTCCGGCGGCCTACATGTCCATCGACGGCAAGGTGGAGAAGCTGCTCAACCCGGTCTACAATGCGGGCGGAAACCACTTGAACGACTACATCGAGTTCGACTGGCAGGGCAAGCACTTCAAGTACTACCACTCCAGCTTCGGTTTCGGGTTTCGCGCTTGTCAGCCCATGGACTGCATCCAGGTCCTCGACAAGGCAGGCGGCGATTCCATCGAGGACGGGTGCAAGCCGAAGGACCGCTCGCTGCCGGCAGTCTGCGTCCAGGTGGGGATGGACGGTACCTATCCGCCCCTGGTGGACCAGTTCGAGCCGTGCAACGGCGATGACAAGTGGAAGTAGCCCACCTCCCGAAACTCTTTGCGGCCTGAGGCGTACAGCGCTATCCTCTTTCTTGCCTCACTGGCTGGGAGGTCGCCATGAAGGAAATGCTGCTTGCCGGATGGAAATGGGTTCTGCTGGGTTCGATCCTTGCGCTTGTAGGGGTGCTGACCGTAGTGGGGGCCGGCCGCCGCCGAGGGACACGGGCCTATGCCTGGCGCATGGCCCTGCTGGCCGTAGCCGTGACCCTGGCCACGGGGGGTGCCGCCGCGGTCGCCGCATCAACCGGTTCATCGAAAGGCAAGGCCGCCGGGAAGACCACCGCCATGGTGGCCGGCAGCGTCGAGGACGAGGACGACAAGCCGACGGTGACCTGCTACAAGCCGGTCCCACCACCACCTCCGCCCGATCCTCCGGTTCCTCCCGACCCTGAGGGAACGGTGACCTGCTATGCCAAGATCGACCCGGGCCTTCCTCCGGTCGAGCCGGGGGACAAGGACGATGACAAGGACGGCAAGACCGACGACAAGGACGACGACAAGGACGGCGACAAGGACGGCAAGACCGACGAGGGCGTGATTGGTCCCATCGATCCGGTCCAGCCCACCTGCTACGCTCCGATGCCTACCTGCTACGAGCCTCCTCCGATGCCCACCTGCTACGAACCCGTGGACCCGGACTCGCAGCTCTAGTGCTCGCCTCGGCCGGGGCTCGCACGCCTGATGAGCTTTCTACCGGCGGTTCTGCCGCATCATCGAGCACAGGGCAGCCATTCCTGCGGCGCAGGCGGCGGTGAGCAGTGCCGTGCTGAACGCGGAGTAGTCGGTGGCAGCCCAGGTCGCGCCCGAGTGCCCCCCTGCCAACAGGAAGATGCCCGCTCCCGACGCCGTGCCGATCAGCATGCCGAGGTTGCGGGAGACGGCCAGGACAGCGGACGCGATTCCCTGCTGATGGTGCGCGGCTGCCCCCATCAGACTGCTCGAGTTTGGCGAGATGAAGACGCCGGTCCCCAGACCGGCAACGGCCAGGAACAGGCCTGCCAGCACGAGCGGTGACTCTGCCGAGAGCATGGACAGTGCCGCGAGCCCGACGGCCATGACTCCCATCCCAGCGACACACAGGTTGCGCGTCCCGAGCCGGTCCGACGCCCGGCCGGCGGGGAACGCGACGAGCGCCATCACCGCCGGCTGGGCCGTCATGAACAGGCCGGTGTGCCAGGCGTCCAGCCCCCGCCCTTCCTCGAAATAGAACGGCATGAGAAGGATGAGGACGAAGAGTGCGATGTAGTTGAACAGGGCTGCCGCCACAGAGCCCGTGAACTCCCGGTTCCGAAACAGCGTCAAGTTCAGCAGAGGCGTGGCGGTCCGCAGCTCGGCAACGATGAAGAGTCCCATGAGGATCAGCCCCGCAACCCCGGCCAGCGGGCTCCACCAGGGCGGAGCTCCCTTGCCTCCCATGGCAAGCGGAAGCATGAGCAGCGGCAATCCGGTCAGGAGCAGAAGGGCACCGGGAATGTCCATGCGTCCGCCCCGGGGCGCCTTGCCTGCAGGGAGGTGGCGGTGCGCCAGCACGAGCACAATGGCCGCAAACGGTACGTTCATCAGGAACACGCCGCGCCAGCTCACCCAGCTCACCAGCAGGCCGCCGAGCACCGGACCCGCCGTCAGGCCGGCGTAGGTGGCCGTGCTCACGGTTCCGAGTACACGACCCCGCTGCTCCGGTGGGAAGTTCGTGGTCAGCAGGGCCGGGCCGGTCGCCATGACCAGGGCGCCTCCCACGCCGTGGAGGCCACGAAACGCCGCCAGCGCCGGAAACACTGGTGCCAGACCGCACAGGAGGGAGGCGACCGCAATGATCCAGAAGCCCACCAGGAAGACCGTGCGAAGGCCGAACAGGTCACCCAGCCTCCCGGCCACGAGCATGACCGACGAGGAGGCCAGTAGGAATGCCAGCATCACCCATCGGGTCTCCCCGATGCTCTGGCCGAACTCACGGCCGATGGAAGGCAGCGCCAACGTGATCCCCGACATCCCCAGCGTCGTGAGCAGTGTCGAAACGCCGACCACGATCATCACCATGCGTCGTTCGTGCTGCAACGCATTTTCGCCGTCTTGTGCGGCCGGATCCGCTGCGGTCTGTCGATGGGTCGATGCCATCTCCCCTCCCGTGAGGGCGCATCATAGAACGCATCGCTCCACGTGTCCATCCCGGCTCGACACGCCGATGCATGGCGGGCAGGCGTGACGCAGCCTCGCCAGGATGGTACACTGCCGCACGGCTGTGCATCTGCTGACCGAGAGGGAGCGACATGAGAGCTGCGTGGTACCTGGGCGTGCTTTTCGTTGCGATGGGGTCGGCCTGCGGAGGAGGAAGTGGAAACGCAGGAGGTCCTGACTCCTCGGCGGACATTCCGCAGGCCGAGCTCGTCGGCGACGGTGCCGGGGTCTCGGATGCCACTGGCGACGGCGTGCCCACGGATTCCGGATTGGAGGACGATACTCGGGTGCCGAGCGGCCCGTATGCGTTCGTCCTCGAATCCGAAGCCGAGGGTCTGCCGGGAATCGACTCGGTGGGACGCAAGGGGGACCTCGCCATCGGGAACGAGCGGATCCAGGCCGTGATCGGCGGCATGGACCATTCCATCTGGGGGCCGTACGGTGGCGGCGTGCTCGACTTCTCGGCCGCCGGCCTCGACGACGGCTTCGAGGAGGTGTTCGCCTCGGCCGGCTTCCTCCGGGGTGTCCGGGCCAAGAGCATTGAAGTGGTCAGCGACGGCAGCGACGGAGAGGCGCTCATCCGGGTCACCGGAACGGACGGGCCCATCCCGCTGGTGGCCGCAGTGGTTCCAACGCCCCCTGCTGGAATCGAGGTGGTCGTGGAATACGCGCTCCGGGCCGATTCCGATTGCCTCGAGATCCGGACGTCCGTCACCAACCCGACCGACCTGGAGAAGGACGCTCCAGTCGGCGACGGGCTCGTGTTTTCCGAGGTCGGACGCACGTTCGGCGCCTCGGGGGGATTCGACGTCGACAAGGTCATCTCCGCAGGGGAGCTGGACTTCATCGGCTCCGACGTGTCCACCGTGTCCTTCCTGATGACACCGCCGTCCGGCAAGCACGTCACCGTAGCCCTGTCCGAAGAGGAGCTCAATGTCGTCACGTATGAGACGCTGCAACTGGACCCGGGGGAGACTCGGACCGCCAAGCGCTGTCTCTATGCCGCTCCGGGCCGCAGCATTGGGGTGCTCGAGCGGTACTGGGAAGACCGGAACGTGAAGCTGGTGGACGTGGCCGGGGACATGGCCATCGACACTCCGGGCTACGATTTCAGCCAGGTGGCCCTGGACATCACCGACTCGGAGGGCGGCTTCTTCGGAGCTGCTCAGCCCGATGCCACGGGCAAAATCAGATTTCGCGTGCCCGAGGGGAGTTACTCCGTGACGGTTTCGGGGCCCGGGCTCGAGACGTACGTGGTCCCTCTCGAAGTCGAGGAGGGGCCGGCGGAGGGGCAGTCGGATCGCTCGGGCGAGGTTCCGGGAGAGGACCGGGACAGGGCGTGGCAGGGGGTGTTCTTCGACCTCGACCCTGCGGACCCGGGGCGCATCGACGTGCAGATCTCAGGAGAGGACGGCAACCCGGTTTCCGCCCGGATCATGGCCTTTGCCGGGGCCGATGCGGACCTGCATGCCTCCCGCCTCGGTATCTGGCCGGACATCCAGGGGAAGACGACGCTGTTCCTGCCCGCAGGTCAGTACACGTTCCAGGGATCCCGGGGGCCGCAGTGGACCTACTGTCGCACCAACGTGGACGTGTCGGCCGGCAAGGTGGTGCAGGCTGCCTGCTCCATTGCGCTCGAGCTCGAGGTTGAGGGATGGTATTCCGGGGACATGCACACCCACTCCGAGTTCTCCATCGACAGTCAGGTGCGACGACACGTTCGGGTTGCCTCCGAGCTGGCCGAGGGGATGTCGTTTTGGGTGGCGACGGAGCACGACGTGTTTGCACGGTATGCCCCGGTCGTGGAGTCGCTCGGCCTCCAAGGCGTCATCCTCCCGTGCGTGGGCAACGAGGTTTCTCCCGTGGGCAGGCACTTCAACGGGCTTGGTTGTACGCCGAAGCCGGAGCAGCTGCAGAGGTACTTCGTGGTCCCGTGGGTCTCATTCACTCCGGAAGGGGAGGTGGCGGGGTTCCTGCCGGCCCCGGCCGTCTGGAAGAGCATGCACGAGGACTTCGGCTGCAAGGTCGTGCAGCTCAACCACCCTCGTGGCGGCCAGGGCTACTTCGACTTCGCCAAGTATGACCCTGCCATCGGCCCATCGTCGGCCAAGCCCGGGGAGCTCGACCTCACCTTCGATGCCATCGAAGTGTGGAACGCCGGGGAGGACTGGGGGCACCTCGAGGGGGCGACGCTGGTGGACTGGTACAGCTTTTTGAACCGCGGGCACCGCAAGATCGCGACCGGCAATGCCGACACCCATGATCTCTCCCAGTGGGTCGGACAGCCGAGGAACTTCGTCCCGGTGGAAGGGGGGCTGACCGAGGAGGGGTACTTCGATTCGCTGTTGGGCTCCCGCAGCCAGGTGACGAGCGCTCCGTTCATCGAGTTCACCCTGGACGAGCAGGGACTGGGGGCCACGGTGACTCCCTCCGCTCCCGGTGGTTCCGTGACGGCCACGATTCGGGTGTCGGCCGTCTCCTGGGCACCCCTGACCACCGTCCGGCTCATCGGGAACGGCGAGATCGTCCAGGAGTGGGACGTGTCGGACCAGACCGGTCTCGTCCGTCTGGACACGACAGCGGAGATCACTCCCGAGGCCGATACCTGGTACCACGTGGTGGCGTTTGCCGCAGCCGGAGACCTGGCACCGCTCTATCCCGGGCGGACATCTGCCGCGCTCACGAATCCGATCTGGGTGGATCTGGCGGGCGACGGCTTCGATCCCCCCATCCCCGGTGAGTGACAGCGGTACCTTTGCTGCCTGCTGCAGTGCTGCTGCCGACTGCCTCAGCTTCCGAGTTCGGAGGGCTTCATCGAAAGGCCGATGCGTCCCCGCATCCGGTCCACCTCGACCACTTTGACGGTGACGGTCATGCCGGGGCGGCAGACCTCGAACGGCGACGAAACACGGCGGTCGGCCATGCGGGAAACGTGGACCAGCCCGTCCCGGTGAACCCCGATGTCCACGAACGCTCCAAAGTCGGTCACGCTGTTGACGCGACCGGGCAGCACCATCCCTTCCTGGAGGTCTTCCAGCGAATGCACCCGGTCGGAGAAGCGGAATTCTTTTCGTTCTCCACGGGGGTCTCTACCGGGCCGCTCCAACTCCGACAGGATGTCGGCCCAGGTCTCTGCACCGACCCCGAGAGAGTCGGCCCGCAAGTCGTTTCTCATCCGGGCAACCAGAGACTGGCTGCCTACCAATTCAGCCGTTGCCAGTCCCAGCAACCTCGCCGCCCGTCCGACTGCTTCGTAGCGCTCCGGGTGGATTCCGGTGCAATCGAGCGCCTCCGGTCCATTCGGGATCCGGAGGAAGCCGGCACACTGGAGAAAACGGGCCGGACCGATGCCCGGGACCTTGAGCAGCGCCGCCCGGCGCTGAAACGGCCCGTTGGAATCCCGGTGAGCCACGATGGCCCGCGCCGTTGCCGGACCGATGCCCGCGACGTGAGCCAGCAGGGCCGGCGAAGCGGTGTTGAGCTCGACTCCCACCCGGTTGACACACTCCTCGACGACAGCGGACAGGCCACTCTCGAGCAGCGTCTGGTCCACGTCGTGCTGGTACTGCCCCACTCCAATCGACTTGGGCTCGATCTTCACCAGCTCGGCAAGCGGATCCTGGTATCTGCGGGCAATCGAGACCGCCCCCCGCAAGGTCACGTCGAGATCGGGAAGCTCGGCCACGGCCGCTTCCGAGGCCGAGTACACCGAGGCTCCAGCCTCGCGCACCGCAGTCACCTGCACGGCGAAAGGCCATGGCACGGTCGCCAGGAAGGCCAGTGTCTCCCGGTGCGCGGTCCCGTCCCCCACCCCGGCCACGTCGAACCGGTGGCGGCGCACCAGCTCCACCAGAGACCGTCGTGCCTCCTCCGCCCGCTCCTGCGGGGGATGGGGGTACACGACTCCGGTCCCCAGCACCCGGCCGGTATCGTCCACCACGGCCAGCTTGCAGCCGTTCCGGAATCCCGGGTCCACTCCGAGCACGCGGTGCCCACGTGCGGGAGGCTCCATCAGCAGGGAGCGAAGGTTCTCCTCGAACACGGTGACCGAGGAGCGGTCCGCTCGCTCCTTGAGCTGGCCAAGCACCTCCCGCTCCACCGAGGGCCAGAGGAGCCGTTCGAACCCGTCGGCCACCGCAGCTTCGAAGTCCTGCGAGAAGAGCTGGGGCACCTTGCGGAAGAACGGGGAGGCCATGAGGGCCTGAGCCCGCCGCTCCGGGACTTCGACCTTGACCGACAGCGCCCCCGCCGTCTCCCCTCGCAGCATGGCCAGGATCCGGTGTGCCGGGATGTCGGCCACACGCTCGCTGCGGTCGAAATAGTCCTCGAACTGCGCCGCATCCTCTCCGGCCCCCCGCTTGCGAGAGCTTGCGATCTTCCCGGTCGACCCCGCCAGATCCCGAACCGCCCGCCGCGAGGTCGGTTCCGTCGACAGCACTTCCGCGACGATGTCCCGCGCACCCGCCAGCGCCGCATCCGGCGAGCCCACTTCCGGCCCTTCCCCCGACGGGGAGCGGATGAACCCGGCGGCGATCGCCAGGCGGGTACCGGAGGGGCATGGCGACAGCCCCAGGATGATCCGGGCCAGCGGCTCGAGCCCCGCCTTGCGAGCCACATCGGCCCTCGTGCTCTTGCGTTGCTTGAACGGAAGATAGAGATCCTCCAGCTGCTGCCGGTCTTGGCAGGATTCGATCTGCTGCCGGAGCTCGTCGGTCAGCTTGCCCGCCTTCTCGATGGCCGCCAGCACCGTCTTCTTGCGCTCATCGAGCGACGTGACGTACTCCCACGCCTCCTGGACCTTCCGGATGGCCGTCTCATCCAGCCCTCCGGTCTGCTCCTTTCGATAGCGGGCGATGAACGGAACGGTGTTCCCCTCGGACAGCAGCCGTATGCACCCGTCCACCCCCCGGTCCGGCAGCCCGCAGCGCCCGGCCACCCGGGATTCCAACGTCCTGGTCATGAGCTTCTCCTTGCACCGCCGGTCTCTTTCTTGAGGCCCTTCCTCGAGCCAACGAATCCCAGGAAGAGCAGGGAACTGAGCAGCCATGCGGCCCCGCACCCGGGCGAGGGAGGCTTCCCCCCGGCCGCACATCCTCCCGAGCTTCTCGGCCCGGACCACGCGGCGTCCTCTCCCTCGCCGTCCTGCAGATCTGCCTGTCCAGTGTCCTGCTGCCCGGAAGCGTCGGGCTTCGGCGGCAGCTCGCCGGCCACGTCGGCGATCGTCTCGCCAAGGGCCTCCTCGAAGGGCTCCCCGCGCACCTCCCATTCGCTTTCCGGTTGCGGCTCGACGAGCGGCTCGGGCCCCGGCTCCGGCTCGGGGTCAGGCTCGGGCAGCTTGACGAGCTGGAGCTCCACCCAGTTTTCGTGCAGAGGCTCTGTCTGGATCGTCACCGGCTCGGACGGCTCGTAACCGTCCGCCACCGCAGTCACCGTGAACTCGGCCGGGGCTCCCATGTCGATGATGGCGATACCGTTGGCACCCGTCTGTCCGCTCGAGCTGCCGAACGGGCCTTCCGGCTGACCCGGTACCGGGTCCACGTAGACCACTGCCCCCTGGAGGCCCACCCCGTCCGGAGACTCCCTCACCTTGGCGAAGATCGGGGCCGGGTGGTCGGTCGGATCCGCCAGCGGGAGCGAGGGAGGCCAATGCCCGTAAGTCCCGAAGTTGTTCCGGTAGATCGGGCGGTAGAAGTCCTCCTGCTCGATGAACCAGAGCCGATCCCACGATGTGGTGAGCCACGGCTGCTTCTCCGCATCCAGGTACATCTCCAGGTAGAACCCCGTGACACCCCACGGGTCTGCCTCGAACTGCACCGTGAGCTGCGTCCTCGGAATCGTGATGTACTGCGTGGGATCGATTGACACGTCTACGCTTGCCTTGCCAAGCACCGGGTCCGTCCCGGTGTAGAATCCGGGCTGGTCCCCGCGCACGATGCCGGTTACCTTTCCCTTCAGCGGCAGAGCCGAGAAGAACGTGACCACTACCTGGAGCTTCTGGTCTTCCAGAACCTGGGCTACCTCCGAAATCGGGTTCCCGCCCGCATCCTGCCAGGTCACCTCGTCCACGGTCAGCCCGGGCGTGACGTGGTAGTAGTCGGGCAGGTAGCTCATCACCGACTGGATGTTGCCGCAGATCACGGCGTTGCCGTCGTACGAAGGCCAGCCGGCCGACCCGGGCTTTGCCGCCAGGAGAGCCTTGGTGAACGCCACGCCGGTGGGAAAGATGTCGTCATATAGAGACCAGAAATCCTTGTCGACGAGCACGCTCTTCTTGAGCCGCTCTACCTCGCTGTCGAACTCGTCGGATTTCTCGACCTCGCCGGAGAGCATCGACGTGAATCCTCCGCTCATTGCGAGTCCGATGAGGTCCTCCATGGGCGAGGCCAGCATCATCGCGACGAACTCCAATGCCTCCTCACGCGTCATGGCCCCGAGCAACGGTTCTGCCTTGGCCAGCTTCGCCTCGAGATCCGCCTGCACCATGGCGCAGTCCGTCGGTTTTCCGAGGAAGTCGGAGCCGGTCGCACAGTACCAGGCCAGGACATCCGATGCCCTCGCCTTGGCCGCCTCGTCCTCGAACCAGAAGTCATAGAGCACATCGACCATGGTGAGCCAGTCTCCCACCACCAGGTCGCCCAGGCTCTCGACGATCCCCTCGCTGTCTCCTCGCCCGTCCGAGTACTCGCCGAACAGGCTGAAGATGCCGATGGCAGCGGACGAGAAGAACGGGGCCACGTCGAGCGAGTGCATGGCGGCATCGGAGCCCTGGTGACACAGATGGCCCAGGGCGAACAGCTTATACTCGGGAGCCGTATCGAGAGCCACGTCGAGCAGGTGATAGCTCAGCTCCCGGCTGTGCCCGAACGTGAGGGCCTCGCTCGCCAGGTCGAAGTCGGGGGAGAGCGCACCAAACAGAACGTAGGATTTCGCCAGCGGCAACTTGGCCAGGGCTTCCCACTCCGGATCCGTGGCCACTAGATCGGTCAGCACGGCCTGGCACTCCCGGAGGTGGACTCCGGGGCCGGCGGCCCAAGCCATTGCGCACGGAAACACTGCCATGGTTGCCAGCAACAGGAGCCCCAGACCGCTGCGAGCCATGTTCTCCCTCCCAGGCTGCACGCACACGGCCACTTCGCCGGCGGGACGAAGCGCCCCCGTGCGCCGAGCCTCCATGATGCGCCACTGCAAGAACGGATTCAATGCGTTCCGCTAGTCTGCAGGATCCCCGGCCGGACTCGAAGGTGCCCCCTTGGGTCCCTCTCGGGGGGCACAGTTATCTGCGGAGGAGAGCCATCTTGACGCGGAAGTATGTGATGGTCATAATGCGCCCATCGCTGATGCTGTACCCACATGAACGTGAAGGGAGGGGAGGATGACTGGGCGAGGATTGTGTGCTTTTGTCGGGGCAGCGCTTCTGGGAGTGATTCTGGCGTCCTGTTCAGGGGGAGGGACGGTCACAATCGGAGATGGAGACGTGGCGGGGGAATCCCGCCAGGTCACCTGCGAAGAGGGGGAGGTGGACTGCGGCGGAATCTGCGTCGACCTGGACTCTGACGGGCAGCACTGCGGGAAGTGCGGCAACGCCTGTCCTGTCGGTCAGGGATGCCAGGACGGTGAGTGCGTGACGGTCTGCCCCGAAGGCCAGGACGTTTGTTCCGGGAAGTGCGTGGATCTGGCGGCGGATCCCGCCAACTGTGGAGAGTGCGGAAAGGCCTGTGACGTGGGGCTGGCCTGTGCCGAAGGGGAGTGCGTGGTCTCCTGTCCACCGGGCACTGCGGACTGTGAAGGGGCGTGTGTGAACCTGCTGGCGGATGCAGCCCATTGCGGCAAGTGCGGGGATGCATGCCAGGAAGGGCAGGTCTGTACCAACGGGCAGTGTGCGCTGACCTGTCAGCAGGGACTCGTCGACTGCAATGGGTTCTGCGTGAATCTCCAGACCGATCTGGCCAACTGCGGCGAGTGCGGCAAGCCATGCGAAGAAGGCGAGGTGTGTTCTGCCGGCACTTGTGCGCTGAGCTGTCAGGAAGGGCTGGTCGAGTGTGACGGCCTGTGCGTGAACCTGCTCTCTGACAATGCCCACTGCGGCGAGTGCGGCAAGGTGTGCCCGGCCGGCCAGCTCTGTTCCAACGGCCAGTGCGAGGTGAGCTGCCTCCAGGGACTGTCCGAGTGCGACGGGCTGTGCGTGAACCTCATGACGGATCTGGGCAACTGCGGCGAGTGCGGCAAGGAGTGCGAAGCGGGCCAGGTCTGTTCGGCCGGCGAGTGCGCCCTGTCGTGCCAGGAGGGGCTTGAGAACTGTGACGGGCTCTGTGTGAACCTGTTGTCCGACAATGCCAACTGCGGCGAATGCGGCAAGGTGTGCCCGGCCGGCCAGCTCTGTTCCAACGGCCAGTGTGAGGTGAGCTGCCTCCAGGGATTGTCCGAGTGCGACGGGCTATGCGTGAACCTCATGACGGACCTGGGCAACTGCGGCGAGTGCGGCAAGGGGTGCGAGGCGGGCCAGGTCTGCTCGGCCGGCACGTGCGCCCTGTCGTGCCAGGAAGGGCTCGAAAACTGTGACGGGCTGTGCGTGAATCTGCTGTCCGACAACGCCAACTGCGGCGAATGCGGGAAGGCGTGCCAGGCCGGCCAGATCTGCTCCAACGGGACCTGCCAGCTGTGGTGCCAGCAGGGGCTCAAGGAGTGCGCCGGCGTGTGCGTGAACCTGCTGACCGACACGGCCAACTGCGGGGAATGCGGAGTCGCGTGCGAGGCCGGCCAGGTGTGCTCGAACGGTGACTGTGCGCTGTCGTGCCAGGAGGGGCTTGAGAACTGTGACGGGCTGTGCGTGAACCTGTTGACCGACAACGCCAACTGCGGCGACTGCGGGACTTCGTGCCTGGCCGGTTGGGTCTGCTCGAACGGTGACTGCGCCCTCTCCTGCCAGCAGGGGCTTGCCGACTGCAACGGTCTTTGTGTGAACCTCCTGTCCAACAACCTCAACTGTGGGGAGTGCGGCCAGGCCTGCGAGGAAGGAACCAAGTGCTCAGGAGGGGTCTGTCTGCTGACCTGCCAGGAGGGGCTCGACGAGTGTCAGGGGCTGTGCGTGAACCTGCTGGCCGACAACGCCAACTGCGGTGAGTGCGGGCTGGGCTGCCCCGCCGGTCAGATCTGCTCCAACGGTCTTTGCCAGCTCTCCTGCCAGCAGGGGCTGAGCGAGTGCAACGGGGTTTGCGTCAACCTCAAGACCGACGTGAAGAACTGTGGCAAGTGCCAGAATGCGTGCCTTGCCGGTCAGGTCTGCTCGGACGGCGGCTGCTCGCTGACCTGCCAGGAGGGGCTTGCCGATTGCGGCGGCCTGTGCGTGAACCTGGCGACCGACAATGCCAACTGCGGGGAGTGCGGGACGGTTTGTGCTCCCGGCCAGGTCTGCTCGGGTGGCAAGTGCGGCCTGTCGTGCCAGGAGGGGCTTGCCGACTGTGACGGCCTGTGCGTGAATCTGCTCACCGACAACGCCAACTGCGGCCAGTGCGGCACCCTGTGCGGTGCCGGTGAGCTTTGCATCGGGGGCAAGTGCGAAGTCACCTGCCAGCCCGGCAACGAGATTTGCGACGGAACTTGCGTGAACCTGCTCACCGACAATGCCAACTGCGGCCAGTGCGGGCTCGTCTGCGATCCGGGCATGCTCTGCTCCAACGGCTTCTGCCTCCTGTCCTGCCAGCAGGGGCTGACCGACTGCGGCGGAATCTGCGTGAACCTTCTGAGCGACAACGACAGCTGCGGCGAGTGCGGGAAGTTGTGCGCAGCGGGCCAGGTCTGCTCGGCCGGCAAGTGCCAGCTGTCGTGCCAGCAGGGGCTCAGCGACTGCGGCGGCCTGTGCGTGAATCTGCAGGTCGACAACGGCAACTGCGGTGACTGCGGTGTCGTGTGCGCGCCCGGGACCGTGTGTCTGAAGGGCAAGTGCGAGATAGCGTGCCTCGAGGGGCTCACCCTGTGCGGCAGCATCTGCGCCAATCTGATGGTCGACAACACCAACTGTGGCGGCTGCGGGAAGCCCTGCGAGTCCGGTACTCAGTGCGTCGACGGCAAGTGCGAGATCTCCTGCCTCCAGGGGCTTACCAACTGCGACGGCGTCTGCGTGAACCTGCTGTCCGATAATGCCAACTGCGGGCAGTGCGGAACGACTTGCGATGCGGGAAAGATCTGCTCCAACGGCAGTTGCCAGCTCAGCTGCCAGCAGGGGCTGTCCGTGTGCGACGGAATCTGCGTGAACCTGCTGTCGGACAACGCCAATTGCGGGAAGTGCGGCACGAAGTGCGTTGCGGGTACCATCTGCTCCGGGGGGTCCTGCTCCCTGACTTGCCAGGGAGGCCTCTCGAATTGCAGTGGCGTCTGCGTGAACCTGACCAACGACAATGCCAACTGCGGCCAATGCGGCAAGGCCTGTGATGCCGGCAACGTGTGCTCCAACTCGTCGTGCCAGGTGAGCTGCCAGGCCGGCCTTTCCGAATGCGGGGGCGTGTGTGTGAACCTGCAGACCGACCTCTCCAACTGCGGCCAGTGCGGCAAGGCCTGTGATGCCGGCAACGTGTGCTCCAACGGTTCGTGCCAGGTGAGCTGCCTGGCCGGCTTGTCCCTGTGCAACGGGACGTGCGTGAACCTGCTCTCGGACAATGCCAACTGCGGCGAGTGCGGGAAGGCCTGTGCGGCGGGCAATCTCTGCTCGAACGGTTCATGCCAGGTGAGCTGTCAAGCCGGCCTCACCTTGTGCAACGGAACCTGCGTCAACCTGCAGTCCGACAACGCCAATTGCGGCGGGTGCGGGAAGGCCTGTGCGGCCGGCAACGTGTGCTCCAGCGGCACCTGCCAGGTGACCTGCCAGGCCGGTCTGACCGTCTGCGGCGGAACCTGCGTCAACACGCAGAGCGACAACGCGCACTGCGGCGGATGCAGCAAGCCGTGCCCCGCCGGCTCCATCTGTACGAACGGGGCCTGTGCGGTCAATTGCCAGGTCGGGCTGACCAACTGCTCGGGAACCTGCACGAACCTGACCTACGACCCGAACAACTGTGGCTCGTGCGGCGCTGCGTGCAACGCCGGCTACGCGTGCTTCAACAGCAAGTGCCTCAAGCTCGGTGCCATCAAGGTTGCCGTCATGGGCGGGAGCTGGTACACGGATGACACCCGCACCTACCTGGCATCGCAGCCGATGATCGAGTCGGCGGCGTCCCTGAACAGTTGTGCGCTGGCCAGCCTCCAGCAGTATGATGTCGTCGTGCTGTACGGCAACATGAGCTGCTTCGACGGGGCGGCATTCACGTCCTACATCCAGGGGGGCGGAGGCATCGTGGCAACCCCGTGGATCCACAACAACAACAGCGGGTTTGCAGGACTGCCGGTCAGCTACGGTGGGGGCTCCAACGCCGTGTACTCGACCGCACTCAACGTGAACGTGACCAACGCGGCCGATACGCTGTTGTCCGGAGTCTCCTTCACCGGCGGCTCGGTGGGGTACGAAGATGCCTCGTTCACGCTGAAGGCGGGGGCAACCAACTCGGTGATCTGGAACAACAACAACACGCGGCTGGCCGTCGCCAAATGGGAGTACGGTTCAGGGCGTTCCGTGTACCTCGACTTCCACTACATCACATCCGACTGCGGCCGTGCGATTTCCTACGACTGGGGCAAGAAGCTCCTGTACAACTCCGTCCTGTGGGCCGGCAAGCGGCTGTAGTGGCTTGAGCGGCCTGGCGGAGGGCCGGGCTTCGCCTCACTTCCCCAGAGTATCGACGATCCAATCCTGAGCGAAAGAGCTGGCCACCAGGTCCCAATGATTGAGCAGGGCGAAATGCTTTGTCTCAGCCAGGCCGGGAAGCATGGCGGCATCCTCCGCACTCTTGCGGAAGACGACTCCGTCTGACGGACCGGTCGCTTCCCAGGTGACCCCGTTGATGATCGGGTTTCCTCCGGAGGCAACATGGACGGCAACGGAGGCCGGGACGTCGTGAGTCCTCAGGTCGCCCAGGAAGCCCCCGCCCAGCTCGATCGCTGCCGCAATGCCGAGCGAGTGGCTCACGAACCCCTGGCCACCGTAATAGGTGGTGTACCAGTCCTGCTCGAACATCGAAAGGGCATATTCCTCGTCCCAGGCCGCCTGGAGCTGGAGCAGCCCGTCGAACGCACCGCCGTAGATGCTGTCGGCGTAGGTGTCCTTCCAGACGCCCCACTCGAGCACCTTGTCCCACGAGGAGGGCATCGAGAGCTGGAAATATTCGGCCGGGAAGTTGAACGCCGGATGTCGGAAAGAGAAATCCGTTCCCCCGAGCGGGACGCCGAGGAGCACCAGGCGGTCAATGTCATCCTGATAGGTGAGACCGACCTCCCCGGCGAATCCGGAGGCCAGCGTCACCGCAACCATTCCTCCCTTGGAATGGGCGACCACGCTCAGCTTCGAAAGACCGGACAGAAGACGAGCCTGCTCCAGGGCGGCTGCGAGCTCGATTGCCTGGTTGAAGTTGTTCCCGAAGGGGTGGGGGAACGTGATTGCGAGCACGCAATGGCCCGCCTTGGTGAGTGCCTGGTAGAGCCCGGTCCCGATCAGGGCCGGCTCCACGAAGCTCTGCATCGCGTTGCTGCCTGCGCCGTGGACCAGCATGACGGCATCCGTCGGGCCCTCCAGCTTGCCGCATCCGGTTCCGACGTGCAGCACGAAGCGGTCCGGGCCTGGCTTGGTCTGGCCGCCGAACAGGGTGGCAATGTCGGGATCCTTCTGCGTCGTCTGGTCGACGGACTTCTCGGCCAGCAGCCCGGGATGGGCGACGCTGTACAGCCGGCAGGAGGCAAATGGGGCACATGCATTCTCGGCCACGAGCTCGGTGGCGAATACTGTAGGCGGATCTGTTGCGTCGACCCCCTCGACGTCAAAATCGGCATCGGCATCACAATCGGCATCGGCATCGTAATCGCCATCGGCATCGGCATCACAATCGGCATCGCCATCGCCATCGTAATCGCCATCCCCATCGTAATCGCCATCGGCACCGTCGTCGTATTCGGAATCGCTGTCAGCGCCGTAGTCGTACTGGTAGTCCCCCCCTTCAACCTCATGCCCCGAGTCTGTCCCGACGTACTTCACCGGCCCCGAGCCGCTGCACGACAGCACAAGCCCGGCAACCGCGGTCATCAGCCAAAGAACCACCGTCACGAGCCGGTCCCCGCTCATTCCCGCCCCCCATGCTGTCCGTCGTCCGTTTCGGCGAGCCACGCCGTGATGCGATTCCACACCTTGCTGAACGATCCTTCCCCGACCGAAAGGCCGATATGGCCAACGGGAAATACCTGGTTCTCGAAGCGGCGGCTTCCCGTGAACACTTTTTCGGCTGCAAGAGAGCAGGCGGGCGGGATGATGTGGTCCGATTTTGCGATCACATTGAGCACCGGACACGTGATCCGGGTGAAATCGAGCGTTTGCCCGCCTGCTGCAAGCCCACCCCGCATCACCCGGTTCTCACGGTACCAGTGCTGCACGTACTCCCGGAACGCCTCGCCTGCCACCGGGACCGGATCGTTGACCCACTTGGAGATGGCCAGGTAGCTGCGCAGGAACTCCTGGCTCCAACCGTACTTCCAGAGCGAGTAGCTGTTGCGGGCCTGCCAGCTCGGCTTGAGCATGGTGAATGCCATGTTGAGGACATCGGGCGAGACCAGGCCGCTCGAGCTGACGAAGGCATCCAGATTGAACGCCGAGCTCTTGGCCCACAGACGGAGCAGCCCCGCCTCATCGAAGTCGATGGGGGTGGCCAGCAGCACCAGCGATGCCACTTTCTCGGGGTGGAGGGCCGCGTACATCATGGCCAGGCTTCCACCCATGCAGTAGCCGGCCAGGACCGGGGCGGCCTTATCCCTTGCCAGGATCCGGTCGACAGCCAGCCCCAGACGCCCATCCGCATAGTCCGAGAGCGACGTGTTCCGGTCCCCTGTGCCCGGGATTCCCCAGTCCAGCAGGTACACGCAGAACCCTGCCCCCTGCAGATACCTCACCACGCTGCGGTCGGGCAGAAGGTCGAGCACGTAGGCCCGGTTCACGAGCGACGGGACGAAGAGCACCGGATGACTGTGCTTTCGAGCCGACTCATCCGAGTAGCGCAGAAGCCGGCTTCCCGCCACGTCGAGGACGACCTCGTGCGGCGTGGTGCCGGTTTCCGGTGCCCGGATTGCCCCGGTCGCGAGCTTCACCCCATTGGACAGACGTCCTGCAACGGCCTTGAGCTCCACCCGAGCTGCCTGGAGTGCGTCCCGCACTTTCTTCATGCGCCCTTCCTGCTCTTTCGAGTCCCCGAAGCGGACTTGGACGGTCCGGCCACCGGGGCCGGTGCCTCGGCGGTTGCCGAAGCCTCTGCCAGCCGGCTCAGCGCGGACAGAGCCTCGGTCATGGCCGCAAGACCGTCCTGGAGAAGGTCCATGCGCGTCACGAGCTTCTGCTGTTCCACCTCGATGCGGCGGATGGCGGAGAGGGCATCTTCCATGTCCTTGCGCGTGGGGAGCTGGACGCTCTCCAACGCCTTGATGATGGAACGGTCGACGACCATCCGGAACAGGTTGCTCCCTTCCATCAGCTTTCCCATCTGCGTCAGGAACGCCTGGTTGCGGACGAGCTGGTCCATGAAGGTCGAAAATCCTTTTTCCCACTGCTTGAAAATCATGTCGCTGAAATCCACCATGGCATCCTCCTAGTGCGGTTCTGTGCGGGTGAGCTCTTCAGCGAGCTGCCGCTTCAGGATCTTGCCTGCAGCGCTGACCGGCAGGGCGTCACGAACGATCACCTGGCGAGGCATCTTGAACCGGGCCAGGCGGGGTCCGAGGTAATCGAGCAGCGCCTCAGGAGCCGGCTTCCGACCAGGGGCCGGCGTCACGAAGGCCACCGGCACCTCCCCCCACTTGTCATCCTTGATTCCGACTACGGCGGCCATTCCCACGTCGGGGTGGTTGGTCAGTAGCTGCTCGATCTCGGCCGGATACACGTTCTCGCCGCCCGAGATGATCATTTCCTTCTTCCGGCCCGCGATGGTCAGGAACCCGTCTTCATCGAAATGGCCGAGGTCGCCGGTCCTGAGCCACCCGTCCACGATGGTCCGTGCGGTTTCTTCCGGCAGGTTCCAGTATCCGAGCATGATGTTGGGCCCCTTGCACACGACCTCGCCGGTCTGGCCGGGCGGGAGAATCTGCCCGTTTTCGTCGATGACTTCGACCTCGGTGTACAGGCAGCGCTTGCCGACGGTACCGGGCTTGCGCCGGCAATCTCCCGGTCCCATCCCGGTAACCCCCGGCGAGGCCTCGGTCAGCCCATACCCCTGCCGCATCTCGAAGCCCCGGGAATGGTAGGTCTCCAGGAGAGACAGCGGCAGCGGTGCCCCGCCGGAGAGCAGGACCGACAGCGACGACAGATCCCGCTTCTCGAAGTCCGGATGGTCAAGCAGCATCTGGTAGACCGTCGGGACTGCCATGATCCCGACGACCTTCCACCGTTCGACCCGCTCCAGCACGTCGGCCGGATCGAACTTCGGAATCAGGATCGTCGTGGCTCCAATGTGGATCATCGGGGTCACCGAGCCATTGAGCCCCCCCACGTGGAAGAGCGGCAGGACCACCAGCGTCACCGCATCGGGCGAGTTCCCGAACGCCCAGCCGTTCACCGTCTGGAAGAAGCAGTTGTGGTGCGAGAGCATCACTCCCTTGGCCCGGCCCGTGGTCCCCGCCGTGTACATGATGAGCAGCAGGTCGTCCCCGCCCGCCTTCTCGTCGAGGGCCTCGGCATCGGCTGCGCTGGCGAGCAGTGCATCGTACTCGCCGGAGCCGGCCAGCGGGGTGGATACCCGCCGCTGCAGGGCGCCCACGGCTGAGCCCAGCTCATCGGCCTGCTTCGCGAACACGGGATCATGGAACAACACCCGTGGCGAGCAATCCTCGAGGATGAACTGGAGCTCCGGCACGGACAGGCGGAAGTTGAGTGGGACGAACACCATGCCCCTCTTGGCGCAGGCAAAAAGGAGCTCGATGTACTCGATGCTGTTCAGCATCAGGGCAGCGACCCGATCCCCGGCCACAAGCCCCATCGCGGACAGGGCATTGGCCAGCCGGTTGACCCGCTGGTCCATCTCCCGGTAGGTCACGGCCCGCCCCGCACAGATCAGGGCTTTCTTCTCCGGGTACAACCGAGCGTTCTTGGAAATCCAGAATCCGATGTTGATCCGCATCCCCATGTCTCCCTCCCGCCTGCCCTGTGTACCCCGCCCTTCCCGACTTGTCCACCCCTGCCTGTGCCCCCGTCTGCTGCGCATCCAAAGGGCCCCTCCCGCGTGGTCGGGGCTGCGTTTGCCCGTGCCCGTGGCCTGACCGTTCCCTGCCCGTGGCCGCTGCGCATCCAAAGGGCCCCTCCCGCGTGGTCGGGGCTGTGTTGGCCCGTGCCCGTGGCCGCTGCTACTTGCACTTCGGTTCCATGCTCCGAAGCTTGCCGGCCAGGTCCATGGCGGCCTTGGCAGCCTGCTGGAAGCTGTGGCTCCCCTGCTCGAGCGCCTTGACGTAGTTGTCCATCAGCATGGTCATGCCCTTGCGGTTCATCCCGTGCATCTTGTGGGCCACGTCGATGGGCATCTGCACGGCCTTGGCGGCCTCGGGGTGTCCTTCGAAGCCCTTGTGCAGCGCGTCCTCGATGGGCTGGAAGGCCTTCTCCATCTGGTCGAACCCGTTGTCCATGAGGGTCCGGGCCTGCTCGACCCCTTCCTTGTGCATCTGCACAACGGCGCCGAATCCCTTCTCCATGTTCTTGACCATCTCCACCGTCCAATCGCCCATGTTCGCTACGAATTCCTTCTCCATGACAACCTCCCGTATGCTCGCCGCCGCTCCGTGCGGTGGGGATGCTGCAATGCAGCAATCGCCCTCAATATAGGCGCGGTCCGGTGGCTGTCAACCTCTTTTTTGTTGCAACGCAAAAAAAACTCCGCTACGGTTCAGCCAGTCAGCGTTGGAGGGCAGCCTTGACCGACAGGACCATCATCAAGAAGTACGGCAACCGCCGTCTCTACGACACGACCCGGAGCCGCTACATCAACCTGGAGGACATCCCTGCGATTCTCAAGAGCGGCAGTGACGTGGAGGTGCGGGATGCCTCCACCAACGAGGAGATCACGGCCGCAGTCCTGCTGCAGCTCATCGTGGAGCGGGAAAAGCGCAAGGTCGAGGGGCTCCCCCTGGACCTGCTCAAAGAGTTCGTGATCCTCCAGGATACGCCGGGGCGACGGTTCTTCGACCAGGCCATCCGGCAGGGGCTTGCGGTGCTTCGCGAGATGAAGAAGGCCGGCCTCCCGTCGGTCGAGTCCGCCGCAACCTGGCTCGATCCGGCCGCATGGATGGCCCGGTTCTTCCCGGGAGCCTCGGGGGCCGAGCCCTCGCACGCAGGCGCTGCGCACGCGGATCCTTCCAATGCGCATGGGGATGCTCCCGACGCACCACCGGACGCCCCCGCCGATGGCCCCGAAGAACCGCCCGAGCCGAATCGATCGGGGGCAGCCCCGCAGGATTCCATCCTGAAGCAGCTCGAGGAGCTCAAGAAGCGCCTGGAGCGCATCGAACGAAAGCGGAGGTAGGTGATGCTCAAGGGTCTCCTCGGCTCCACCCCGGTTCGGCAGGGGGCAGCCTGTTCGACATGGTTCCGTGGGCGATCGGGCGAGTCCCGGGAGCCTGCGGTATGGAGCCCGCTTCGTCATCTAGGCACGGTTGCCCCGTCGGGGCCTGCACTCCTGCTCGTCCTTCAGCTCTCATGCTCCGGGGTATCGCCGTCGGACCTCGACCTGCCCATGCAGGCGGACGTCGATACCGGCGACGGCCGCTTCGAGGTGAGCGATTCGGCCTTGGCTGGCGAGTCGGTTGGGGAAGGGCAGCAGCTTCCTGCCGATGGGCAGCCGGAGAGCGACGGGTCGGACGTTTTCCAGGGGCTGCTGGACTTCCGCTTCGAGACCGAACAGGACGTCGAGGCGCCCGATTTCTCCCCCCCGCCCGACATCCAGTCGGGATGCATCGGCAACGGCGACGGAGTGATCGAGCTGTCCGAGTTTCCGGCCATGCAGGCACTGGGCCTGGTCGCCACGTACACGTTGAACAAGCCGGGTACCCAGGTTCCGGTCCCGAACCTCGGCGGCAAGCAGCAGGAGGACAAGGTCTCGTGGGCCTGGGACTTTTCCGCCAAAATCTCCGGCAAGGATGAGGTGCACTACGAGAGCATCCTTCCCCTCTCGTCCTTCTGGTTCCAGGAACATTACCCCGACGGCGAGTTCGTCCAGCCGTTCAGCGCCGAAACCATGGGCATCTATCGGCTGGACGAGGAAGGGCTGTTCCTGTTGGGGATTGCCTCGGCCGAAGAGGACGTGACCGCACTGGCCTATGCCGAGCCCGTGCTGCTGCTGCCCCTCCCTCTGTCCGCAGGCCAGGCCTGGGAGGCGCTGGAGGTGCCCGCAGAAGGACTCTACGAGGGGCAGGCGTATCCCGCCAGCTACGGGGCTGCGGGGACGCTGTCCGTCACGCACTCCTACTCGTTCCTCTCCGACAAGAAGGGGACCGTCAAGGTGCCGGCCGGCAGCTTCCCCGTGCAGCGGGTTTACCTGGACCTGGAGATGGCGGTGCACAACTCGCTCATGCTCGTCCCGGTGGCACAGAAGCGGGTGCGGATTGCTCTTTTCGTTGCGGAGTGCGCAGGCACGGTGGCGCTGGTGCGAAGTCTCGAAGGAGAGACCCAGAAGGAGTTCCAATGGGCATCGGAATACAAGCGGCTGGGCTTCTGAACACCGTCGTTCTGGGGGTGGCACTGACGGCCGGTTGTGCAACGTTCCAGACCGGTCCTGCGGACCTGCCCGAGCTGCCGGAGGAAACGCAGTTCGCCCAGGTGCAGGGATTCAACCTTCACGTTCGTCAGGTCGGCGACCACGGAGACTGGCTTCTCTTCATCCACGGCTACTCGGCCGCGTTGGTCGAGTGGATGCCCGTGGTGCCCCGGCTTTGCCAGGATCACCGTTGCCTCCTGGTCGACCTTCCCGGGTTCGGGCTGTCCGACAAGAAGGAGGGCGATTACTCCCCGGCACACCTGGCCGAGATGCTGGCAGACCTGCTCGATCAGTTCGGGGTGGAGCGCACGGGCATCGTGGCTCACTCGTGGGGCTCGAGCATCGCCCTGGCACTTGCCCACCAATTCCCCGAGCGGGTAGGCAAGGTGGTCCTGGTGGGGGCTTGGGTTTACTACGAGCAGCTCCCCACGTTTCTGCTGTGGGCCCGGGTCCCCCTGCTGGGGGAGGCCATCTACACCGCATTCTTCGCCGAGCAGCCGGAGATGCGCTACCAGCAGATCTACTTTGAGCCCGACCGACACGTCACCCAGCGGGACGTGGCGGCCATCCGACGGTATCTCAAGCGTCGGGGAGCGGTCCGAGCCGCGCTCCAGGCGGCCCGGGACCAGCGGTTCGAGACCATGCAGGGCTGGTATTCCGAAGTGGACAAGGAGACGCTGCTGGTGTGGGGGGAGCAGGACCGGGTGTCGCTCCCGTTCTACGGGAAGCGCCTGGCCGGGGACCTGCCCAACTCGCGGCTGGTGCTGCTGCCTCGCTGCGGGCACATGCCCCATCACGAGGATCCCGAGGGGTTCGTGCGGGAAGTATTGGAGTTCCTCGCTGCCCCCACACCCGTGCCGCCTGCTCCCGCACCCGCAGATGGTGCCGCCGTCGCTCCAGCCGTCCCCCTATCGGCCTTGGCTGCCCCACAGCACACCAGTGCCCCCCCGCTCCGGGAATCGCTCCTGCTGGCGGCCGGCTGTCTCCCTCTGGCCTTCTTCTCGGCCCCCTGGCGGGCGCGCAGGGGCACCGGGCGGAAGGGAAGGGACTCCAAAACGTCACGACAGGGCCATTCTGCAAGAGGGAGAGTGAAGAACTCTACCGCGGCTGCGACCTCGATTCTTGCGGGAATCGTGGCTGTTGTGGCGTTGCCCGCCGGAGTCGGCCTGGCCCAGGAGACGCGGGCCGTGACTCCCTACCGGAATCTGCTCTACGAGGATCCGCTGGAAGTGGACCACGAGTCGCTACGAGTCCCCCCGTGGCTGGAGCTCTCGGGCGCCGTGCGGGTTCGAGGGGCGCACATGGCGAACCTGGACCTCGACCGAGGCACCTGTCCCACCGGCGGCAAGACCATTCTCGGGCTGTCCGAAGGGGCAGCGGACACGTTCTCCTCCGCAGACATGCGGCTCCTGGTGGACCCCGTGTTCAGGCTCGGTCCCGAAGTCACGGTGCGCACCGGCCTGGTCCTGTTCGACAATCTCACGCTGGGGAGCACGCCGTCCGCCTATCCGGCCACGCCCGAAGTGCCCATGCCCGCCGGCTCGACGAGCCAGGCGCAACCGAGGAGCGGCGTCAACTCGCTGGCCGATTCCATCGGGGTCAACACGCTTTCCCTCGAGTGGCTGTCTCCCGTCGGGCTGCTGCTGGCCGGCAGGACCGCCGGCGATTGGGGGCTTGGGCTGGTGGCCAATTCCGGACGCTGTACCGATTGCGACTTCCTCCAGAGCGCCGACCGGGTCGCCTGGATTACCTCGCTGTTCGATGCCCTGGTGGCCATCTCGTACGATTTCGATGCCAACGGCGGCCATGCCGGCTCGTGGGGGAATCCGGCTGGCGGCACCTACGATCTGACCGACCGGGACGACTTGAGGACGGTCAACCTGGCCATCGCTCACTACAAGCTGCCGGGTGTCACCCGGCGCCAGGTCGTGGGAGGGGAGACGGCGTTCCACTGGGGCGTTTCCCTGTCCTATCGTTGGCAGGGCGATGATCTCCCCGGGTACTACCTGGGCGCACCCGAGGATTGGAGCGGGGATGCGCAGGAGAGCGAGTACGTCGCACGGGGGCTGTCCGCCTGGTTGGTCGACGGGTGGTTCCGGGTGGTCCTCGAGTCCGTGCTCGTGGAAGGGGAGGGGGCCTGGCTCCATACCACCCTCGACAACGCGTCCATGATGCCCGGCGTTGCCACCGCCTCGGTCACGGGCCAGCAGTACGGCGGAGTCCTTCGTGCCCGCTGGAGACTGCCGGTGCTCCAGCTCACGCTCACGGCGGAGGCCGGCCTCGCCTCGGGGGACGAGGCGTACGGCTTTGGAATCCGTACGGGAGGCGCATCCAGGGCGGGCGACATGGACGGAAGCCAGGTGTCGTTCGGCGGCAATTCCCCGGACCTGGAGGTGAACAACTTCCGGTTCAACTCGAATTTCCTCGTGGACGAGATTCTCTGGCGGAGGATTGTAGGGACGGTGACGGACGGCGTGTACGGAAAGGGCTCGGTGGGAATTCGGCCGGTTTCCTGGCTGGAGGGTTCGCTGTCCGGCATCTACTCCAGGACTCTGTACGCCCAGTCCGCTCCGGGCATCGCCAGGGACCTCGGCTTCGAGGGGGATCTCCGGTTGAGTGCGGACGTGGCGGATGGACTTCGATTCCACGTGATCGGTGCGTGGCTTCATCCGCTCGACGGGTTCCGGAACCTCAACGTGGTCCCGGCCCTCGAGCCGACCGACGCCTGGCTGGTACGGGGCATGGCGGAGGCGAGGTTCTAGAGGGGAGATGGTCGCCGGAGGTGAACGGGAAAGTGGCGGAAGGAGGAGGCTCTACGATGTGGACGGGACTCGCCAGGCGTTGCGTGGCCAAGTGGATGCTGGTGGGGCTGCTGGCCTCGGCGTGCGGGGATGCGCCCGCAGTCACGGTGGAGGTCGAAGGGGACTGCACGGTCCTGTATGTGGGTGATGAGGCGGATGCCGAAGCACCGCCCGTGTTCGACTCGGTGGAATCGGCCCCCTGGTGCGTCGGCAATAATGACGGCACGGTGACCGCCGACGAGATGCCTGCGGTGGTCGGTGCGTACGTGACCTACAACGTCAACGCCCAGGGGGTGGCGGTGCCGGTCGATTCCGCCGGCCAGACATTGTCCGGAGGGCACACGTGGGACTTTCGAGAGGCAGCCGGCAACCTGGCGGTCGGAGTCAAGGTCGTGGACCCGGAAGACTACTGGTTCGCACCGTATTTCCCCGGGGCGGGATATGCGTCGCCCGTGTCGCTCTGGACCCCTGGCATCTTCGGGATCTTCCGTAGCGAGCCGGGACGCATCCTGATGCTTGGACTGGCCTCGGAAAAGCCGCAGTCCGAGCCTGCGCACACCCTGCTTGTGTATGACGAGCCGCTCGTGGTGTACCAGTTCCCGCTGTCCCTGGGGGCCAACTGGCAGCAGACCGTGACGTTCTCCGATGCTGTGATTCAGGGGGTCAAAAATGCCGGGAAGGAGACTTACAAGTTCGTGGTGGACGGCCGCGGCACCGTCCTGCTGCCGCAGTTCTCGCTCGAGAACACGCTGAGGGTCCGCCTGGAGCTTTCCCAGTCTTTCGTGGTCAGCCAGGGAAAGCCCGAGGTCCGCCACGTGCAGTTCTTCTACGTGCACGAGTGCCTGGGCGAGGTGGCCCGGCTCGTCTCGCTGCAAGACCCGGTCGGCGTCGAGCTGACCGAGGCCTCGGAGTTTCGTCGTCTCGGCTGGTAGGGGGCGGTCGAATTGTCGACGGTGACGGGGCTTCTTCCTACTTCTTGACCTGCGGGGGAGGCGTGGGGGAAGCGGGCCTGGCGGCCTGGGGGGCCGGGCCGGGGGCGGGCTGATCCTTCTGCTCTCCCCCGAACCGACCGAGGTATTCGGGCAGCTCGAGGCCTACCTGGCGTGCGAGTTCGTGCATCGGGGGAAGGGCCCCCATCAGCCGCTGCCCGAGGTTGCTCATGCCTCCCTTTTCTCCGCCCGAATCCCAGACGAAGATCTTCTCGATGGGCAGGTTCTGGATGGCCTTGGCCTGGATGCCCGCCAGGTCGGTGAGCTTCTCGACCACGAGGAGGACGCCGGCTCTGTCGCCGCCGCCGCACGCTTCGATGAACTTGAGGTAGCCCTGGGCCTTGGCTTCGAGGATTGCCTGCTCGCCGCGGGCCTCGGCGGTCTTGCGGGCGATGACGGCCTCAGCATCGCCTTCGGCCAGGCGGATGGCCTCCATCTTGCGGGCCTCGGCCGCGATCACGACTTTTTCCCGCTCGATACCGGCGGGGACCACGACTTCCGCATTGAGGCGGGACTGCTCTCGCTGGGAGCGGGCGTCTTCGGCCTTCTTCTGGGCCATTTCCTGGGCCACGCGGATGGCGCCGTCGGCCTCCCTTCCGGCGGATTCGCCCTTCCGGCGGGCCTCTTCCTCGGCCACGCGCTGGGTGGCCAGCGAGGCGGCCTTGTTCGCATTGGCACGGGCCTCGGCCTCGACCGCTTCGGCATCCAGTCCGGCAACCCGCATACGCCGGTCCCTGGCGGCACTGGCTTCACCGATCTCCGCGTCCGCATTGGCCGCAGCGACGGCCTTTCGGGTGTCACGCTGTCTCTCCGCCACGCCGGTCTTTCCGGTCCGTTCCTGCTCGGCCACGTCGACGTTGGCCTGGTTGATGGCCTCGGCAGCGGCCTTGCGGCCGAGAGCCGTGATGTAGCCGGACTCGTCCTGGATGTCTCGGATGTTGACGTTGATGACCTGGAGGCCGATCTTCTCCATTTCCACGGACACGGCCTCGTTCACCTTGCCCATGAAAGCCTGCCGGTCCCGGTTGATCTCCTCGATTCCCATGGTGGCAATCACGGCACGCATCTGGCCCAGAATGATGTCCTGCGCCTGGCTTTCGATCTGCTTGGTGCTCAGCCCGAGCAGACGGACTGCGGCGTTTTCCATGACACCCGGCTGGTTGGAGATCGCAGCGGTGACCGTGGTCGGGACCGCCACTCGAATGTTCTCCTGAGACAGCGCATTGGTCAGATCGATGGGCACGACGAACGGCTCCAGGTCCAGGTAGGCACACGACTGGAAGAGCGGCCAGACGAAGGCCGCACCGCCATGCACGCACCGGGATGCGCCGCTACCGGTCTTTCCGAAGATGACGAGGATCTTGTTCGAGGGGCAGCGCTTGTACCGCTGCACCAGCGTGATGAACAGCACGATCACCACCAGGGCGATGATCAGCGCCAGGATGAAGGGCGTCGGAATGTCCACACGCCCAAGCGGTGGAAGCCAGGCACTCGCAATCAGCAATGAGCTCATCATCTTCCTCCTTATCGGGTTGCGTCCCTGGGTTCTTCCAGGCGCGCCACTTCGAGAAGCCCTGCCGCAATGACCCGGGTCACCTTGACCGGGCTGCCGGCATCAATCGCCCGGCCGTCCGCCGAGCGGGCTTTCTGGACACTGAGCACGTTTCCCACCATCAGGCGGACCTCACCCGTGCCCCCTGCCGGAATGTTGAGGTAGACCGTTCCCTCCTGGCCGACAGCCTTGATCAGGCGCAGGTTGCCGGTTTCCGTCAGCCGCTGCAGCATCGAGAAGATGGCGGAAACCGCCAGGGCCGCCGCAAGACCCCACAGGAGCGCATAGAGCAGCGCCATGGACACGGACGAGCCTTCCTGCAGATAGAGGGCTCCGGCCCAGGTGAACAGCGTGAAGAACGCCACGATGGACCGCACGCTGAAGAGCTTGAACGCCCCTACGGTTGCGCTTGCATCCTGGGCCCCGTCGTGGGTGGCGACACCAGGTTCCGCCCCGGGATCATGGGCCGTCTCGCCGACACCATCGTGACCGCCGCCGACGTCGTGATCCGCACCGACTTCGGCATCACCGCCGCCCAGCCCCAGCAGGGCCGCAACGAGCTGCCACAGGAAGAAGACGCTGAAGAAGACCGCAGCGGCGTAGAAGCCCTGGTTCAAGGGCGACAGGCTGTCCCACCATTCCATCATCGTCGTTCCTCCTGGGAATGAGCCCCCGTTGCCCATCGACGCTAGCAAAGGCCCCCGGAGGATGCAAGAGTTCGGTGCTGCCTCAGTCGTCCAGGAACGCCGCGGCCCACGCAGGCAGGTAGGAACGGACCCTGGCCGGCTCGCTCGTCACTAGCTTCCACCACGACGCATCATCGAGGCGGTTGGGGTCAGTGAACTCGTAGAAGCTGAGCATCGCCCCCTCGACGATGCGCTCCCTCCCGTCGAAAGGCACATGGGCGAATAGGAGGAACGGCTTCCCAACTGCCTCGTGCAGGACCAGCTTGCGCTGCACGTTGGTGTACACGTCCGCAACCAGGGCGATTCCTCGCTCCTGTCTGCCCTGGTCCGCACCGGTCATGCCTGAATCCTGCTTCTCCTGGACCAGGAACAGCTCTTCGAGCGTGGCCCCGAAGGTTCTGACGACTCTGTATTCCCATTCGTCGAGCGGAGTCCCCGCAAGCTCCTTGTCGGCCACGGCGGCGAGCACCTCCAGGACCCAGGCAAGTACCTGGAGCGGGCTTCGACCCTGGTAGCGGGCCATCATGCACGTGCCCGGGCAGATGGGGGCGGTATCATCCCAGATGTTGTTGCAGGTCAGCTCGAGCCGCTCGGGACACTCGTCCGTCGGGGCCGGAAGGGGTAGCACGTTGCCGCCCATTGCCGCCGCCGCTTCCGCACACAGCTTTGCGAGCCCTCGGTAGAAGGCGGGGACCGGTTCGACGTAGGCGGCCGGCCGAGGCTTGACCGGCTGCTCGTACAGCACCACGATGGGCGACCAGGCATCACACTCCACCCCGTAGTTCTGGAAGCTGTAGAGGACCATCTGGTGCTTCACCTGCGCCAGTCCCGCAAGAGCCGACATGAGCAGCCGAAGCCGGTAAGGGGAGCTCTCCATGAAGCGGGGAAGCTTGCCCGTGGGCGTCAGCGCTGCCAGCCCAGCGAGCAGCTCGAGCCACTGATCATTGAGATTGCCGCTGCCCGGTCCCCTCGACCCGGCCTCCCATTCCTCCCGCAGCGTCCTGACCTTCGAGCGCCAGGCATCGAGGGTCCAGCTCTCCCCTTCCGGAACCTGGACTTGCGACTCGACCCAGGCCGCCCCGAGGACCGCCATCAGGTCCAGCGCAGCGGGCAGTCCACGCATCTCCACATCCGGGTGAGTCAGCTTCTTCCAGACCTTCGAGTCGGCCGAGAGTCTCTTGGGAAGCACGAAGAACTCCTGCCCCTCCGAAGCCCCCCCGTGCCCCACGGCATCTTCGAGCGTCCTGATCTCGAGCGGCCCCAGGACCTTCTTGAGCTCTGCGGTCACCTCCCGAGGGCTGGGCGGGTTGCCCATCGGTGTCCGGCCAAAGCGGTCCCGCAGGAGCTGAACCAGGTGCACGACCCCGGGAAGGGCAGCCGGACCGGCCAGGGCTCCCGCAAACCGGTCCGTGGCCAGGAGCGCCTCGGCCGGACACGCCCTATACCAGTCCAGCTCCGCCTCGGACGGCTCGCCGTCCGCGGGGGCCGGGGACCCCTCCCCCGCGTTCTCATCGGCCGGTGCTTCGCCGCCCTCGGCATCTGGCGGTGCATTGCCCTCCGCGTCGTGGCCCGCATTTCCCTCGGTATGATCGGGCGTACCGCCCTCCGTTCCCTCTGTGCCATGGGTCTCAGCTTTCCCTGTCGCTCCTCTGACCCCGGGGGCGGCCTGCGTGCAGGGGGTGGCCAGCCACCAGGTCCACGCCACCGTGGAGGAATCGACCGGCAGCGGCCAGAGTCCGAGCCAGGTCACGGCCTGGAAATACTGTCGGAACCCCGGGGCGTCGTAGTGGCCCCTCGGAATCGCCATGGAGAAGTCGATGAGCACCTTCCGTGGGGCACCGAGCTCCCCCTCGACCAGCTCCACCGTGGCCCCGTCCCTGAGCATCTGGATTGCCTTGCGGACGTCCTCCCGGAACCACTCGTCGGTCAGGGCATCGAGCGTCAGATCGAAGTTGACCCGGGCCAGCTCCTCCAACTCCTCCTGGGTTTCCTGCTCTTCCTCGGGCGGCTCGTAGTAGCCGGAAAAGCGCGGCTCGAACTGGGCCATCCCGGTCTCGAGCAGCACCGCCGGAACCGCCAGGCCGACCGCAAGGTGTCGCCACGGCCCTCTCTTGGCGCTCTGGGCATGCTCCCTCACCCAATCCAGGGAGGCCTTCAGGAACGCGAGCAGGACTGCCGCCTGCCTTTTCTCCTGCTCCTGGCTCAGGCGACTTACCGCATCGGCAAACGCCTGCAGCATCATATCCGGGGTCACGAGGATGCCCCTACCTGCGTAGCGGGCCTTCTCGAGGATGTGGAAGAACTCCTTGTCCTCGGAGCTGCCGGCCGCAAAGCCGTTCTCCGCCATATGGGCGGACAACCCCGGCTGATGAAGGGCCGGGTAGTCGACGAGGTCGGACAGATCCTGGAGCGGACACGTGGTCTCGGTCACGCAGACATGGCGTTTCCCCTCGTGATTGCAGGAGAAGTACAGCTTCTTGCCGTCCGGGGACCAGGCTGGCCATGCGGCCGAGTCCGCCAGGGCGAAGTCCTGCCATTCCCCGCGGGCATCGAGCGTGGAAGCCCCTGCGAGCCCGGTCCCCCCCTGCTTCGAGGAGCGGGTCCCCAGCGCCACCATCTGGTTGAGCGAGAGCGTGCTTTGCCCGACGTTGCCCCCGGAAGTCCAGATGGGCTCTCCGAACGAAAGGAACAACTTGATCCGGAGAGGATCGTTGAGGAGCTTCTCCCGGTCGGTCGTGTTGTCTTCCTCGCTGCGGTAGTCGTTGTCGTTCTGCTTCTCGATGGCCTGGCTCGCCTGCGAGATCCTGGCAGGATCGAGGCGGGCCAGAGCGCTGCCCGGATCGAGCTGGTCGGCCCGTGCGAGCTGAAGCTGCCCCCCGCAGTTGAACAGCATGCCGAGGCCGTCCGAGGTCCACGAGGCCTCTTCGCACTTCTCGCGGACCAGGCCGCTGACCATGCCGTCGTCGCTGACGAAGCGGATGTCCGTCCGCCCCTTCTGGCGGTGTGCGAACACAACCTTGTGGTAGCGGGTGACGTCGCTGGAGGAAGGCCCCCCGCACGTCTCGGGGTGGAGGCCCTGGATCGAGTAGAGAATGGGGCTGAGACGGGGGACCAGCTCGTCCCCCGGAAGCTCCGTGAGCTGCTCGATGTGGCTCACTGCGGGGGCGACTCTCCAGATGTCATAGCCTTTCCCCCGCACGGCCTTTCGGGAGAAGACGACGGCCTGACAATCGGGCTGGAAGTCGGGGTAGAGGTCGTCCTCGGGGCCCTGGGTGGCCTGGTACTCCCTGCCATCTCGCAGGTCACGCACCCAGATGTCGTGGTCTCCCTCCTGGCCACGCACGAAGACGACGAGCGGCTGGTCGGGACAGACTCGCGGCTGGTCTCCCTGGAAGAGGGGGGTGACCGGACCGAAGCACCCCCCCTCGGGAAGCGACGGGATGCGCGGTGCGCGGGGGGAACCGGAGCTCTTCGACTCCTCCACGGTCTTCGAGGGGCGGGCTCCGGCCCGCACCGGCGGGGGCAACACGGCAAGGAGCAACAGCACGACAATACAGGACCGGCACGTTCTCATTGCACTCTCCACGTGGCTTCCCGAACGTAGCATCGGGCAGGTTGCGAGTCAAAGGGCACGGGCCCGCCACCCCATCGACCCCATTCTTTCGAACCCCATGGGGAACCGGGGGGTGGCCCTGCGGCCGGTTCCTCACGTCGGCCTGCCATAGCCCCGGGGCCGGGAGCGGACCCGGGGTCACTCTCTGAACCTTTTGACCGACCGCTTGGTCCGCTGCTATCATGCGCTCCGCAGGGTGGATTGATCGGACGGGGCACGAGCTGCGCACGGAGCAGGCGTGCAGGCAACCAGGATTGGTGCAGTGATGGAGAAGGTTCGAAACTACCTCAAGGCCGCCCGTGTTCCAAAGCCGGTCGTGCGTCGTCTCCGCATCCTGGCCTTTGACCCCAGCCTGGCAACCAGGCTGGCGACGGCGGCATTCAACGAGATCACAATCGTCGTGCCCTGGGAGGAGCTCCCCGCGGGACCTGTGGGAGAGTATGTGGAAGTCGTGGATGTCGACCCTGGAAGCGGGGTCTGCTACCACCCGGTCGAGCTGGACGACGCCCATCTACTTGCTCAAGATGGGCTTGCGCCTTCGGAATCCAATCCTCGGTTCCACCAGCAGATGGTGTATGCCGTCGCCATGACGACCATCAAGCATTTCGAGCGTGCGCTTGGTCGCGTGGCTCTCTGGGCCGACCGTCGGGTGAGGAAGGCTGACGGAAGCTATGTCGAGCAGTTCGTGCGGCGGCTGCGCATCTACCCGCACGCACTTCGCGGTCGCAACGCCTACTACTCGCCGGACAGGAAGGCGCTTCTGTTCGGCTATTTTCCGGTTGCGGCCAAGGATGAGCACAACACGCCGGGCACGGTCGTCTTCACGTGCCTGTCGCACGACATCATCGCCCACGAAACCACGCATGCGTTGCTGGACGGGGTCCACCCGCGCTTCTCCGAGCCCACCAATCCGGACGTGCATGCGTTTCACGAGGCATTCGCGGACATCGTGGCCCTGTTCCAGCACTTCACCTATCCGACGGTTCTTGAGAGCCAGATCCGCTGCACACGGGGGGATCTCGACAGCGAGAGTCTCCTCGGGCAGTTGGCACAGCAGTTCGGCAGGGCCACCGGACGCGGTGCGGCTCTGCGCGACGCCCTGGGCAGCTTCGATCCTCAAGCGAAGCGCTGGGTGCCCCGCCGACCCGATCCTCACGCCCTGGACCGGACCTGGGGGGCTCATGCCCGCGGCGCCATTCTGGTTGCAGCGGTGTTTCGAGCGTTCCTCCTCATCTACCGAGCACGCACAGCGGACCTCTTTCGGATTGCCTCGCAGGGTACCGGAAAGCTCCCGGATGGGGAGATCCATCCCGACCTGACGACCCGACTCGCTTCGGAAGCCGCCCATTGTGCCGACCGCGTCCTGCAGATGTGTATCCGGGCAATCGACTACTGCCCGCCTGTGGACATCACCTTCGGGGGCTTCCTGCGAGGCATTATCACCGCCGACCTCGACTACTCGCCCGAGGAGAAGACCAGCTTCCGCATCGTCTTCATCGAGAGCTTCCGGGAGTGGGGGATCTATCCCCGAGGGATCGTCGGCATGGGGATCGATGCGCTGGAGTGGCCCACCGGCGAGGACCTGATGAAGGAGATGATGGCCGATGGCTCGCTGCAGAACATGCCGGACCAGATGAGGGTGCAGCTCGGGAGGTTCGTCCTGGAAGCCTCACGCAATTGGAATCTCGAAAGCGACCGGTTCAATGTGTGGCAGGATCTGGTCCGCGTGCGCCAGTTCCTGTGGACGTGGTTGCGCGAGGGCGACAGCCTTGGCCGTGACTACGCCCGGCTCTTCGGTCTCATCATCGATCACTCGGCGCCGCCGACCGTGAAACGAAAAGACGGCCAGCCGAGCGTCGAGATCCATTCGGTGCGTCCGGCCCTTCGCCGTACCGCCGCCGGCATGACCTCGACAGACCTGGTGATCGAGATTACCCAGCGCCGCGACGGGTACTTCTGTCCCAGGAAGCAGGAGGAAATGGACGCCCCGGGAAGTCCTCCTCGAGGTGCCCGTGATCCCAAGCCCGATTTCTACTACCGCGCCGGTGCCACGATCATTATCGACCCAGCGACTCGTGAAGTGCGCCGCGTGATCCGTACGCCCGGCACCATTGCGGACAACGGGGAGCTCGACCGCATGCGGAGATTCCTGTGCAGGGAAGGCTCCGGAGCGGACAACGCCTTCGATGGAGGCCTGGCTCGCAGCCTGAGCACCCTGGACCCGAGAGAGCGCGTGGAGCCGTTTGCGCTCATACACCGCATGGGGGAGGTGCGCTGATGCCAATGCTCATGCCACCCAAGAACGGCGCAACCGTGCGCATGTACCGGCTGGGCCACGGCGACTGCTTTCTCATCGCGTTCGAGCGTGTTGGCGGGGAACGGCCGTACTACGTGATGATCGATTGTGGGTACAAGCCCGGCTCCCCCAACTTTCTCGAACACGGGATGAAGATTGGCGAAGTCGTCAAGCACCTCCACGATTCGTGTGGAGGGCATCTCGATCTCGTCATCCTCACGCACGAGCATCAGGACCATCTGAACGGCATCTGGAAGTCCAGCAGTCCCTACTTCAAAGACTTCGAGATCGAGGAGGCCTGGGTCGCATGGACGGAGGATCCGATCAACTCCCTCGCCAACGACCTCCGTGAGCGCCACAAGGACCAGCTCCTGGGCATTCTCTCCGCCCGACGCGAGCTGGCTCTCAGTGTCGGCGAAGAGGATCCCACGGTGAAACGTCTCGACTCGCTTCTCGGGATGGAGTTGGGAGGCAACAAGGAACGGCCGAGCCTGAAAGCGATGCTGGCCGCGGCCGAAGACCCGGAGAAGTCGGTCAACAAGCAGAGCATGAAGTTCATCAAGGAGAAGGCCGACACGAGGCGCGGCCGGCAGTACTGCTATCCGGGCCGGAAGCCCCTGTCTCTTGAAGGAACCGCGGGAATTCGGGCATTCATCTTCGGCCCTCCGGAAAGCGAGGAACTGATCGTGGACGAAGATCCGCATCCGGGAGAAGGCTTCCCGCAGGGACAGGCGTTCTCCTTTGTGGCGGCTGCCCGTTCCCCCCGGGAGGAGCGTGTCTCGCCGTTCAGCCGCCACTACTTCGTGCCCCGGGACGTCGCGTGCCAGGAGTGTCAATTCTTCGCAGACCACTATGGCCAGGACGACAAAGCTGCAGACGTCTCCGACCGCAGCGAGGTGGCCGGCGACGCTCCGTGGCGGCGTATCGACGACGAGTGGCTCTACTCTGCAGAGGACCTGGCCATCAAGATCAGCGAGGGAATCAACAACACCTGCCTGGTCGTGGGCTTCGAGCTCCCGAAATCGAAGAAGGTTCTGTTCTTCGCCGCAGATGCCCAGCGGGGGAATTGGTACTCGTGGAAGGACCTGGAGTTCGAGGATGGCGGAGAGTCGGTCTCGGCCAGGGATCTGCTCAGCCGTGCCGTTTTCTACAAGGTCGGCCATCACGGCAGCCACAACGCCACCCTCTTCGGGTCCGCTGACGATGAGCATCCCAATCTGGGCTGGATGGGCCTCGGCTCGGCTGCCTCGGAGTTCACTGCGATGATTTCGGCGGTGAACGAATGGGCGCTGGGCGCTGGCTGGGTGCATCCACTGCCCTCGATCAAGGCGGCTCTCATCGAAAAGGCGCACGGCCGCGTGTTCCAGATCGACGAGAACGTGCCGGAGAAGCCGAGCTGGGTTTCAGCGGCGGAATGGAAGAAGTTCGAGGACAGATCCGTCTTCGACGAGCTGTATTTCGATTGGCAAGTCACCGATGACTGAGAACAGCCCCACGCACAGCGTGCCGGTCCCGGGTGAAGTCATGAAGACTGAATCCGACGTAGTGGCCGTCCGTGGCGACTGGCTCGTTCGCGCAGACCGCCAGTCGGTCTACGCGATTGTTTCGGACTTCGAGCGCATGCCGGAGCATTTCCCGAAGGTCGCCCGCTCCATGCGCCTCGTTCAGCGCCATGGCGATGTGCTCACGCTCGAAGCGGAAGCGGCCTCATTCGGCTCGCTGTTCCCGGGAGTCAAGATCGAGCTGACGGCCACCCTGCTTCCTGGCCGAGGCTATCGCTGCACCACCCACAACTTGACATTCGATACCACCGGAGACGAGGAGCTTCTGCTCGTCGACGATCCGGAGGGCACGCGCATCCACTACACCTATTTCGTGAAGGTTCGCCGACGCTGGCTCAAGCCCCTGTACGCGTGGCTCGTTGCCAGGCTTGGCCTGCCCTTCTGGAAGCGGGCGTTCGTCGATCCCCTCGAATCGCTGGTGAAGAAGCGGCGCGAGACCTGACGCAACTTGTCAACTGCAGGCCCGGCCCCGACGGGTTGCTCGCACCTGCGGCTAGGGAGAGCATCGGCCTTGCAAACCACAGCGTATCCGTGCACAACGGACTGCGTAGACCGGGAGGCGATCCATGGAGCGTTTCGCTCCGCCCACGTTCGCGCACACAGCCCAGGCCATCGGGGCCGGACGGTCCCCTGCCGCAGCGCTGGTGACCGTTGCGATGTTGAACGTTGCGTTGCTCCTGAGTGCGGCGTGCTCCGGTCAGACCGTCGGTTCGGGAACCTGTCCGGCCGTCGGTCCGAGCCCAGGTCCAGGTGAGTTGGGTCCGGGACGGGGAGAAGGCCCGGCATCCGGGGAGGGCAGCAGGGGGCAGAACGACCGGGTGCAACTCGACGGCAGCGTCGAGTTGGTCCGAACGGACGGAGTGCTCGAGCTGGTCCGCTCGGCCGACGGTGTTCCGCTGGCCCGTTTCCCAGGCGTGCTCCACTTCGAGGTGGCCGAAGTCGACGGAAAGGACGGGGCAGAGCTCCTCGTGCTCTGGCAGCCCGATGCCCCCGGGCAACAGCCCCGCATCTGGGTTCTGAGGCCCTCGGACAGAGGGTTTGGATACCTCTGGCGAGGCAGCCGGATGAGCGGTGCCGTGGAGGCTTTCGGCGTCGTCGAGCCCGCTGGAGACGGCCAGGAGCCGAAGTCCAGCTGCCTCGTCACTCGGGAAATGGCAGCGGATGGCTCGTCCGCTCTCCTGTCCTATCGATGGACCGGGTTCGGCTTCGGCCAGGGAAGGAGCGGGAAGGATGGCGTGATCGACTGCCTGGGACGCCGCTGGACGTGTGGACCGGGAAACTACCCGGAGAAGCTGCTCTGCTCCGAATCGGACGAATCTGTTTCCCCCTGAGTCGGCCGGGAGTATACTGCGCCGTCGTTGTGCCTACCCGGGAGGCTTCATGGGCTTTGACGGGGCTACGCTCAAGGGGATCGGCCTGATGGTCGGAGCGGCCCTGTGCTTTGCCGTCATGAGCGCGATGTTCAAGATTGCCGTGGAGGACCTGTCAGTCTTCGAAGTGGTCTTCTTTCGAGGCTTCATCGGCTACCTGTTCATCGTAGCCGTGGAACGGTTCAAGCCCTCCCTCCGGATTGCGGGCAAAGACCGCAGGGGGCTGTTCCTCCGTGCCCTGTACGGGTACCTGTCCCTGGTCCTCTACATCCTCGTCATCGACCACGTCGAGCTGGGACTCGCCAGTGCGTTGAACCAGAGCTCTCCCATGTTCGTCGTGCTGCTGTCCTACTTCCTCCTGGGAGAGCATCCAAGGCTTCTGCTGCCGATGCTGGTTGCCGTGGCGTTTGCCGGCGTCTGTCTGATTGTGTCCCCGGATCTGAGCCGGCTCGACCCCTACGCAGCGCTCGGCGTCCTGTCGTCCGTGCTGGCGGCCATGGCCTACATCACGGTGCGCAAGCTGCGGAACTCGGACCACCCCTGGGTGATCGTGCGGAATTTCACGATGTGGGGGGCGCTGCTGGCACTGCCCCCCATGCTGGCGCTGGGGTGGAAGTGGCCCACGCCGACACAGTGGGTCGTCGTGGGAGTATCCGGCCTGGCCGGGCTGTTCGGGCAGTTCATGATGACCCACTCCTACCGCCTGGCAGAGGCTTCGGTGGTCAGCCCCTTCCTCTATGTTTCCGTTCTGGCGAGCTTCCTGTTCGGCTGGTTCTTCTGGAGCGAGTGGCCGGCGCAGGGGGCGCTGATGGGCTGTCTTCTCCTGGTCGGCGCATCCCTGGCCATCGTGATCACCAACAGCCGCCAGCCAAAGCCTGGAGCGACCACGCCTCAGTCGGGGGCTCCAGTAGTCCCGACGGGACGACTCAATTCGTGAGCCTTTCGCAGTTCCTGCTGCCGTCCGGCCCTTCGCATTCCCTTCCGCCCGTCGCCTGCCCCCAACCCCGGGCTCCGGACCCTGGACGCTACTCCTCCACCTTCCCGTTGAGCCCCCCGGGATACGCGTAGCTGACCTTGTTGGCATAGCCGTAGGAGATGAGGCCGAAGGGCGCATCGGCCTCCAGGTGCACGACCCCCTCGGGAACGGGGACGTTGGCCACCTGCCAGTCGGTCCCCCCGATGAGCTCGAACGCAGCGGTCACCGGCTGGCCGTTGAGCTTGATCGGAGTGCCCCCCTTCCGCACCACGTTGACGAAGTTGTCCTCGTAGGCAGCGGGAACGAGGATCGGGTAGTCGGAGCGGAACTGGTGCACCGGGATCAGGATCGTCATCGAGGGGTCGACCAGGACGTTGCCTCCTTCGGAATTCCCCGCGATGAACTGCACCACCTGGACCGGTCCGGTCCCCGTGATCTCGAAGCTCGAGTTGCTCGCGAAATGCTTCCATTCCCCCTTGTTGAGCGTTTGCCCGTCGATGTCGCCCACCGACGGAATCGTGTGGATCTCGTTGCCATTGGAGCCTGAAACGACCCGGTACTCGTTGGGAGCGGGCGTGTTCATGCGGCCCGCCACGTACGTCAGCCCCCACTCCTCCATAGGGAGGAGCTGCGTTTCCAGGTGGTCGCAATTGCTGTTCCCCACGACCCAGCACTGGTGACCGCCGAACACCGCCACCTTCTGGTTCGAGAGGATGTGACTCCCCGTCATGTCGATCTCCGCGGCCATCATGGAGTTGGCCAGGCTGTTGACGGTCAGGACCTCCCACTGCTCCAACTCCACCTCGATGGTGCTCCCCTTTCCATACCCCGGGAAGTCGGGCCCCGGCTCGGTCGCCGCCGTCATGACCAGCGTCACGTTGGTCGTCCCCGGCTCCACTGCCACGATCACGGCGTACCCCCAGACCGACGGCATCTTGCCGACCATGGGCAGCTCGGCACCGATCTTCGACGGCATGGAGACGACGTAGTGCTCCTTGCCCAGAATCGTCGTGGGGTAGAGCAGCGAGGCATCGGTCGTGTGCACGAAGTCCTCGTTGGTGGGAGGGTTGAATTGCGCCGCGGTCACCGGGTGATTGGTGCGCAGCCGGATACTCTTCTTCGTGATTCCGGTCTCCTGCAGGGACAACACCGGCATGATGAATGCCCTCGCTTCCCCGGGCGGCACGACCGGGTCATCGACCTGCACGGGCGTGCCGTCCCCCACCTCGAACGTGACCTTGGCCGGCAGCGCGTTCGGATTCCCCACCACGACCGCATGCGGGATGGTGCTGGCCGACGGGTCGAGGTTCGCTTCCCCCGGCTTGACCTCCCACTGCCCCAGATCCACGGACCAGAACTCGCATCCGACGTTGGACTGGTTGTACTTGATGTCCCCCGCACACCCGCTCAGGCACTTGCCGCCGATGCAGGTTTCCCCGTCCTCGCACGCTACCGCCGGACCCCAGCCGCTGCCGTCGGGCAGGCACTCGACGTAGGTCGCCGGATCCTGGCACTGACGCACCCCCGGGTTGCACTCGAACTCCCCGCAGGCGCCGTCGGCGCACTTCTGCCCCTCGGGGCACGGAAGTCCGACGTACCCCTTGCCCGACACGTGACACAGCTTGCGTGCCGACAGGGAGAAGCAGCCGGAAATCGACCCCGGCTCGCAGTCCTCTCCCGTCACACACGTTCCGGAAAGGCAGATCATCTCGCCAGAGCACACCTGGGTCGTGACCCATTGCCCATTCTGGCAGAGCTGGGCCGTCTTGTCGTCGAGGCATTGGGTGCCTCCGTCGGTGCAGACAGGGGGGGAGACCTGGTCGACCCCCTGCACATCGGTGGATTGGTCGGGGCGGAGATCGGTCCCCGGAACGACGTCGGCTGGAACGCCGCGTCCATCCGGAACATCGTCTCCGGCAAGGCCGTCCGGCTGCCCGACGTCCCCACTTCCGGAAGCCCCTGAAGCGCACGATGCCAGCACCAAGACCGTCAGGATCCATTTGGCCATCGATAATCTCCCCTTCAGCGGCGGCGGCGGCGGGGCGGCGGCGGCGGCGCAGAAGACATAGGACGAATAGGACAAATAGGACGAATAGGACTGATAGGACCCGCCGCCGCCCCCGAGAAAGAACGGCCCCTATCGCTGGATTGGCTTCCTAACATGAACAGCCGAGTCGCCCCATCTGCCATTGGTCAAACCCACCCCCTAGATCCGCGCCGCGTCCTATGCCTCCCATGCGTCCTATTCGTCCCATGCGTCCTATTCGTCCTATTCGTCCCTCCCCCCCCTCACATCTGCACAAACTTCGCCCAGATATCCAGCCCGCTGGCAATGCCAGAGCGCGCCCAGGTCACCAGCACCTTGCCCCCCGCGAACGCCACCAGGGAGAGACTGCCTTCCGGATCCATCGCCCCCACGTCCACCAGGTAGCTCGCCCCGAACGTCGTGCCGCCCGCAAACGGTGCCAGCTTGACCTTGTTGTTCTGCGACGGCCCTTCCTGCCACGCCACCGCCACCTCGTCGTCGCCAAGAACGGCCAGCGCTACCGCCTGCACCCCGCCGGACTCGGCATTCATGCACACCGCATCGCCTGCCGACGACAGGTCCGGCTTGAACCGACGGACGCAGATGCGCTTGGCCTGTTCCTCGAGCCAGGCGATGTACACGTAGGCCCCGGAGGCACTGATGGTTGGTTTCGTTTCGACTTCCATGACTCCCGTTGCTACGGGAATCTCCGAGGCGAGACTCCACTCCAGCCCTGCGACGTTGCTTGCTCTACGAGCGAAGAGATCCGGAAGCGGTCCCACCTTCCTCTCCCACACCACCACGGCCGCATCGGTCCCGACGACGGCGACGGCCGGGCGGGTGTCGTCGTCCTTGCTCTGCGTCGTGATTTCGACCTCCAGCGTCCAGGGCCAGCCCGCATTGGCGATGTGGCCGCCCTTGAGGCGGAAATTGCCCTGGCTGTTGTCGGCCCAAACCGCAATCACGTCACCCGCCTCCCCCAACGGGGCAAACGCAAGATCCTTCTGGTCCAGAGTCGTGGTTGCAGGGAGGACCAGCTCCGACCCTGCGGAGCCGCCCTCCAGGATGATCCTTCCGAACAGCCCCACGCCGCTTCCGTCCTGGTCCGCACTCTCCCAGCCGGCAAAGAAGGCATCGGCCCCCATGGCCACGGCGGCAGGGTGCTGCTGCGCTCCCTTGGTGAACAGGTTGAGCTTCTGCTCGGGCAGCAGCTCGTTCCCCGTCCCGCCGAAAGTGCGGTAGGCGATGCCATAGGAGCTGGTATCGAGGCCCTCCGACTGCCATGTGACGGAGAACCCGTCGCCCAGGCGTGCGGCGGAGGGCTTGGCCTGCCCGTCCGTGGCAAACGTGTTGATCTGCCAGATGTCCTTGCGGGTGCATTCGCCCAGCCCCATGCAGCTCTCGGTGGGCTTGCAGGCCTTGGGGGCCCCCCAGCTGTTCCCGTCGCCCTGGAGCACATGGTAGGAGTCATTGTCGATGCACTCCGTGTCGCCCGGGGTCCCTTCCTGGCACAGCTCCTCGTCCGGCGTGCCGTCACAGTCGTTGTCGATGCCGTCGCACGAGAGCTCGGGCTCCTGCTGGTATTGGGCCAGCGCCCCATAGCCGCAATCCCAGTTGCCATTGGTGCAGACGGGAACGGCCTCGGCGCAAGCACCCTGGAACAGGCAGGTGTCGGGCGGCGGAATGAGGGCCTCGTCGACCGCTCCGTCGCAATCATTGTCGAGCCCGTCACAGGTGAGCTCTCCACCCCACTCGAGCCCCTGGACCAGGTCGTAGCTGCAGCGCCATTCGGTCCCGTCACACCAGGAGAGCACCTTGCCGGAACAGATTCCCTTTTCGAAGCAGTCCGGGGTCCCGTCGCAGGTCGGTCCCAGGTCCCCGGCGAGGTCGAGCTGGTCCTTGTCTCCCCCGTCGTCTCCGGCCGAATCTCCGACTTCGGTCGTGTCGTCCTTCCCCGTGTCCACCTGGTCCGACGGGACGGCCGCGTCGATCTCGCCGAGGTCCGCACCGCTTCCGTCGGCCTTCAGGTCGAACGGACAGCCCTCGCCGTCCGCACCGAGGCAATCGCACTTCGATGCTACCGGTTCAGGGGGTGGACACCCCTGGAGAAACACGAGCAGCACGACGGACAGGACCTGCAGAATCACTCTGGAAAGCACGTTCATCCGCGACACCTCGAGAGCAAGGTTGCTGTCGACACGGGGTTTATACTGCCTGGGTCGGATCGGAGCAAGATTGTGGGTTGGATTGATTCTTGACTTTGAGAGGTTGTGGCGCGAGTTTCGGCCCAATTCGGGCGGCTCGTCTGCAGTCCGCCCCCCAATGTGGAACCCATTGCGGATCAGTGAGGAGGTTGGGATGGAGAACCAGAAGGTCATGAATCGGTGGCTGGCCGTCGTCGGGGCGATTCTCATTCAACTCTGTCTGGGGGCGATCTACGCGTGGAGCGTGTTCACCAAGACTCTGACGGACCCGGCGGGGCTGTTCAAGTTCACGGCGACGCAGTCGCAGATCATCTTCTCGGTCGGCCTGGCATTTTTCGCTCTGACGATGCCGTTTGCAGGTCGCCTCCAGGCCAAGATCGGACCGCGCAAGGTCGCGCTGGCGGGCGGTCTGGTTCTCGGTCTCGGGTACGTCCTTGCCGGTCTGCTGGGGCAGACTTTCATGATGCAGCTCATCTTCATCGGCATCCTGGGTGGCATCGGAATCGGCCTGGCGTACGTGGTGCCGATTGCGGTCGGCATGCGCTGGTTCCCGGACAAGAAGGGGCTCATCACGGGTCTTGCCGTGGCCGGCTTCGGCTTCGGCGCTCTGGGCTGGGTGCAGATGGCGGGTGAGTGGGGCCAGCTCCTGGCCAAGGTCGGCGTTCTGCAGACCTTCCTGTACTACGGCATTGCGTTTGCCGTGATCGTGTCCATCGGCTCCATCTTCATGGTCTACCCGCCCGACGGTTGGAAGCCCGAGGGATGGAATCCGCAGGCGGCCGGTACCAAGGCCTCCGCGGCTCCGGCCGCTGAGCTGCTTCCCGGCGAGATGCTTCGCACTCCGACGTTCTTCATGGTGTGGACCAGCTACGTGTTCTGCGCCCTGGCGGGCCTGATGGTCATCGGCATCGTGAAGCTGTACGGCGCGGATGCCCTGTTCGGCTCCGGCTCCTACCCGACGCTGGAAGCTGCGGCCGCTGCGGCCGGAACGGCGTACGCCATCTTCTTTGCTCTGGCCAACGGCCTGGGCCGCATCGGCTGGGGCATGATTGCGGACAAGATCGGCTGGAAGAACTCCATCCTGATCATGGCGGCGACTCAGGGCATCGGCATGGCGGCATTCTACTTCCTGGGCGGGACGTACGGAGCCCTGTGCTTCTTCCTGGTGGTCGTCGGCGCCAACTTCGGCGGTACCCTGGCGCTGTTCCCGCTGGCCACGGCCGGCAACTTCGGCACCAAGAACGTCGGTCTGAACTACGGCTACATGTTCACCGCGTACGGGGTGGGCGGCATCGTCGGCCCCATCGTTGCCGGCGTGTTCAAGGACATGGGACAGGGCAAGGGAGTTGCCGCCTGGATGCCCCCCTTCATGCTGGCCGCCGTCCTCTGCATCGTGGCCGTGGCCATCATGTTCGTCGTGAAGCCGCCCAAGAAGGCGTAGCGTCTTTCCCCTTCCGTTTCTTTCTGCTAGCATCCCTTTCATGAGTGGCACGTTTCGCATCGTGAGCCATACTGCCGATGTGGCGTTGAGCCTCAGGGCCTCGACGGAGGGGGAGCTGCTGCACGCTCTCGGCCGCGGGCTGGTCCGCCTGATTGCGGGCCCGAGATTCGGCAAGGCCAAGGCCCGGCAGGGGTGGACCGGCTTTGCCCACGGCCGAATGCCCGCCGAGTCGCTCGAGGCGCTCCTGGTCAAATGGGCCAACGAGATGATCTGTGCGTTCGACACGGACGGCCTCCTGTGGATTCCAGGGGACGTTCCCGTGGTGACCGGGAGCGACGAAACCGGCTGGGTTGCCGAGGCGTGGTTGGCCCTCTATGCCGCCCGGGAGCGAGGGTTGGAGCAGTTCCACGACCTCAAAGCCGCAACCTGGCACGGCCTGAAGGTGACCCGTCGCAACGGCATCCTGCGAGCCAGGCTGGTGCTGGACACTTGACCGCCTTCTTCTTCTGCGGCATCGGCATCGGCATCGGCATCGGCATCGCAGTCGCAGTCGTACCCGCAACCGACGAGGCATCACATGAAGATCGAACGAACCGACGACTCGACCTACACCATCCCCAGGCAGGGGAAGATGCGGGTTCCAGGAGTCCTCTTTGCCGATGGCCGACTGTATGCCGGAATCGATGATGGGGCCTGTCTGGAGCAGCTGATGAACGTTGCCTGCCTGCCCGGAATCGTCGAGGCCTCGATGGCCATGCCGGACATCCACTGGGGGTATGGATTCCCCATCGGCGGCGTGGCTGCGTTTGACATGGAGGAGGGAATCGTGTCGCCCGGCGGTGTCGGCTACGACATCAACTGCGGCGTCCGTCTCCTCACGACGGGGCTTGAGAAGGACGAGGTCCAGCCTCGGATCCGTGAGCTCATCGACGTGCTGTTTGCTGCCATCCCGTCGGGCCTGGGCAGCCATCACCGGGAGTTCCGTCTGTCCGAAAAGGAGATGCGGGCCGTGTGCGAGCGGGGTGCCTCGTGGGCGGTCTCGAAGGGCTACGGAGACCGGGGAGACCTTGCCCACATCGAGGATCTCGGCTGCATCGGGGGTGCGGATTTCGAGGCCGTGAGCCAGCGGGCGTACGAGCGCGGGAAGGACCAGCTCGGGACGCTCGGCTCCGGCAACCACTTCGTCGAGGTGGGGTACGTCGACCAGGTGATTCGCAAGACCCAGGCCGACCAGCTCGGATTGTATCCCGGCAGGGTCGTCGTGGGCATCCACACGGGCAGTCGGGGATTCGGCTACCAGGTTTGCTCCGAGTCCATCGAGGACCTCATGCCCGCCACGAGGAAGTACGGGATCTCCCTGCCGGACAAGCAGCTCGTGTGTGCTCCGCTCAAGTCTCCCGAGGGGAGGCGCTACCTGGGTGCCATGGCATGCGCTGCCAACTTTGCGTTTGCCAATCGGCAGATGATCACCCACTTCCTCCGGGAAGGCATGGAGGCTTTCTTCCGCCGCTCCGCAGGCGAGCTGGGAGTCCGGGTGGTCTACGACGTGGCCCACAACATCGCCAAGATCGAAGAGCACGAGGTCCAGGGCCGCCGACAGAAGCTGTGCGTTCACCGGAAAGGGGCCACTCGAGCGCTCCCGCCCGGCCATCCGCTGGTGCCCGAATCATGCCGCAACGTCGGACAGCCGGTGCTGATCCCGGGGGACATGGGGCGCTACTCCTACGTCCTCGTCGGAGCCCCGGGAGCGTTGAGCCGAACGTTTGGAAGCTGCGCCCACGGTGCGGGCCGGGTGCTGGGGCGGAACCAGGCCCTCAAGGCAACCCAGGGCCGCCGCATCGAGGACGAGCTGAGCCGGCAGGGAGTCTACGTCCGGGCCGCAGGACGCACGACGCTGCGGGAGGAGTTCCCTCAAGCCTACAAGGACGTCGCCGATGTCGTCCGGGTGGTCGAGAAGGCGGGCCTTGCACTTCCCATTGCCCGCCTCAAGCCGATAGGGGTGATCAAAGGCTAGTCTTTTCGCGCCACCACGATCAGGAACCCCCCGAATCGACCGATGGGAGTGCGCTGGACCATGCGCTCGACCCGGTCGGTCACCTTGCCCACGATGGGCAGGTTGAACAGGTGGTAGGTCGGTGCGAGGCAGCGGATTCCGACGGTTTCAATGATGCGAACGGTCCCGGGAAGGTAGCCCCGGATGTCGGCCAGCGTGTCGAAGCGGGTGTAGACGTGATCATCCGTCGTTCCGGCCGCCACCTTCTGGGCCGGCTTGACGATCTTCACGACATGGCGCAGCGAGTGACGGTTGTAGAACTCGAGCACGAGATGCCCACCGGGGGCCAGCACGCGGGTGCACTCGGCCAGCGCTGCCTGGATGGCCTCCACGTGGGCCAGCACCTTGAAGGAGACCACGCAGTCGAAGCTGGCATCGGGAAACGGAAGGCTCGTGGCGCAGGCTTCGTGCACTTCGAGCCCTCGCTCCCGGGCCTTGGCCAGCATCCCGGGGGAAATGTCGATTCCCACGGCCTTGCTCGCAATACGGGACAGAGGCTCCAGGACCAGCCCCGTCCCGCATCCCACCTCGAGCACCCGCCGCCCCCTGCAGTACGGCTCCGCAGCCGCAAGCTCACTCTCGTCCAGGAATCGGTGGTATCGCTTGTGCCGCTCGTTCTCGTAGCCCAGTGCGAACCGGTTGTAGTACTTCGTGTTGTCCAGCCGTGTCATCGCTCTTCCCTCAGCCTCCGTCACCGCGGAGGGCATCATAGAGTGATTCGCAGGCGCATGCCATGGCCTGCGGTGAAAAACGTTCCAGGACGAGCTGCCGCCCCGTCTCTCCCATGGCGGTCCGACGCTGCGGGTCGGCCAGGAGGCTGCGGACTGCTGCCGCCAGCGCCTCGTGATTCCCGGTGGGTACCACGAGCCCCGCATCCCTTCCGCCAAGCACCTCCGGCAGCGGGCCGTAGTCGCTGACGACCACCGGAACCCGCTCCCGCAGCGACTCGAGCAGGACCAGCGGCAGATCCATCTTGGCGTAAAGCGAGTCTGCCGGCTGGACCTGGAGCGTTGCCGCCGCAGCCAGGGCCTCCATGTCCGGGACCTCATTGAAGAACGAAACCCGGCCGGCAAGCCCCTGAGACCGGATTTCCTCTTTCAGCGCAGCCTCCACGACCCGGCTCTTCTCCTGCTTGACGCGGCACGCGAAGACGAAATGCGCATCGTTGCCGGCCAGCATCGCGGGCAGCGCCCTGGCGCACACCGCGGCGGCATTCGAAAACTGGTAATCCCCGGCATAGAGCACCAGGCTGCGATCCTCCGGGAGCCCCAATGCAGACCGTGCGGCCGCCTTCCTCTCCAGGGCAATCGGCTCACCGACCGGGACCGACGGAGGAATCAGGGACACGGGGCGGGACGTGGCTGCCTCGACCTGCCTGCGGGTGTGCTCGGACAGCACCACCAC
>CAITUV010000031.1 GCA_903895725.1 uncultured Myxococcales bacterium
CCGGCGTCATAACTCGGCCGATGTTACATCATCCCGGCAGTTGTGACGCTCCCGGCGTCATAACTCGGCCGATGTTCCATCATCCCGGCAGTTGTGACGCTCCCGGCGTCATAACTCGGCCGATGTGCCATCATCCCGGCAGTTGTGACGCTCCCGGCGTCATAACTCGGCCGATGTTCCATCATCCTGGCAGTTGTGACGCTCCCGGCGTCATAACTCGGCCGATGTTCCATCATCCCGGCAGTTGTGACGCTCCCGGCGTCATGACTCGGCCGATGTTGCATCATCCCGGCAGTTGTGACGCTTTCGGCGACATCTCCGGGGCACCAGCCAAGATCGAGCCCGCATCCCTTGCACTTTGCCCGGAACAGACGACAATAGGGAGACCTGCCTGGACCGACAGTCCGCAGGGGGGGGAAGGCCGATGACTCGCACGGTACTCACCGTCTGGATGCTGGTTGGACTGCTTGGTGCGTGCTCCGGAGGAAAGGAGACTGTCGGCGACGTTCCGACAGGAGACGAGACGACGGAGCCGGGGGATGTCTTGCCGGGAGATGTCCGGAGCATGGACGAGGTCGACACGACCCCCGCAGTGCCGGACGTCGAGACCGGGGAAGACCGCCCGGAGGACCAGGACGGGGATGGGGTTGATGGGGGCGACGGCTCGGACGCGGGCGGCACCGATTCCGGGGAAGACCTGGGCAGCCTCGAAGACACCTCGGAACCGGAGATCGTCCCGTGTGACGCCGGCAAGCCGTGCGACGACGGCGATCCCTGCACGCAGGACGACACGTGCACGCCTCAGGGGACGTGCGAGGGGACGGCCAAGGTGTGCGACGACGGGGATCCCTGCAACGGCGAGGAAGTCTGCGGGCCGGACGGCGAATGCGGACCGGGCGACTCCCCGCCGTGCGACGACGACAACCCCTGCACCGACGACGAGTGTGTTCCCGTGGTCGGGTGCATCCATCCGAACAATACGCTGGAGTGTGATGACGACGATGCCTGCACCGTGGGCGACCAGTGCGCCGACGGCCTGTGCGTGCCGGGGGAGCCGGCCTCGTGCGACGACGGTGAGCCATGCACCGACGATTCCTGCGACCCGGCCGAGGGGTGCAAGACTGCCCCCAACACCGCCGAGTGCGACGACGGCAACGCGTGCACCGTGGGCGACTTGTGCTCGGGGGGCACCTGCCAGCCCGGGGTGGACTCCTGCGAATGCACGACGACGGCCGACTGCGCCTGGCTCGACAACGAAGACCTGTGCGACGGCCAGCACGTCTGTGACACGAGCGTGCTGCCGTACGTGTGCAAGGTCGACCCGGACAGCGTCGTACAGTGCCCGGCATCGGGGCTCCCCTGCCTGGCAAACCAGTGCGACCCGGCAACCGGCCAGTGCGCCTCGGTGCAGGCCACCGACGGCCTCCAGTGCGACGACGAAGACCCGTGCACGCTCCAGAGTGCCTGCCTGAGCGGTCTGTGCGTCGGGGAGTACATCGCCGGGTGCGGCATCGGCGGCCCATGCGTCGGGGCCGACGGGTGCATGGAGGGGCAGACCTGCCTGTACGACCTTCCCGGCGGTTACTGCACCAAGAGCAACTGCCTGAATTCGGGCTGCCCGTTCGGGACCACGTGCCTGTTGGTGGGCTTCGGGCCCGGGACCGCCTGCTATCTCGACTGCGACTCGGACTCCGACTGCAGGGTCGACGAGGGATATGAGTGCACCCCGTCGGGCGTGTGCGCCTGCGGAAAGACCATTTGCGAAGCGGGCCAGCCGGCCTGCAACGGTGCGCTGGCCACGACGTGCAACGCGTGCGGGTCCGGATTCGAACCGGGCGGAACCGACTGCTCGGCCGACGGGAAGAAGTGCGTCGACGGTGCCTGCCAGGCCTGTGATCCAGGCCCGTGTGACAACTGCGAGGCTCTCTGCCCTGCCGACCAGACCGGAACGGGCCCGGTCTGCGGCATCGACGGCATCACCTACGACAGCTTCTGCAAGCTCAAGTGTGCGATCGGAAGCCCCGAGTGCACGGCCCTTTCCAACTGTCATCAGATGGCCTACCCGTTTGCCTGCACCGACTTCTGCGTGGTGGAAGAAGCGGAGCCCATCGTCGTGGGCGACCCGGTGCCGGCATTCCAGTGCAAGGACCTCAACACCTCCTCCGCCACGTTCCAGGCTCCGGTGTCGGACTTCACGCTCAAACAGCTCGTCTGGATCGCATACTTCGGGAGCTGTACCTGAGGCTCCTGCGGGCAGCAGGCTGCTGCCCTGGACGATTTCATCGCCTCCCACCCGACGTGGATCGGCAAGGTGCAGGGGCTTGCCATCAATAAGGCCGGTGCCCAATCCGGCCTTCCGGCGTGCAGCAAGCTGACCGAGCTGCCCCTCCTCCAGGACGATTCCCTGGGGTCTCTGTGGGCCGCCCTGGGCATCACGACGAACTCCATCATCGTGGTGGATGCCACGGGCAAGCTGGTGCACAAGATCGTGGGGGGAAGCCTCCCCGCGTCCGGCCCCGAGATCGAAGGGGTCGTCAATGGGCTCCTGAAGTAGCGCTACTGGGCCCGGGCTTCTCTCGGTCGGCTCTTCTTGGCCTGTGCGACGAGCTTCTGGAACGGCTTGAGGACCGCCTGCTCGGGGGGTTCCTTCCTGGCCAGGTGGTAGGGATCCGGAGTGACGGCCACGCGGCCGTCCGCCAGCACGCGCACCCGATCATAGATCACATACACGGGAACGGTCCTGGAGGGGACCACCCGCCGCTCGATGACCCGCTGGAGCACCTCCTCGATGGGGGGTTCCAGGGTGTCGCCGGTAAACTCGAGGATGCGCAGCGCAAGGTCTTCGACGTCCTCGACCCGGATGCAGCCGTGTGAGAGTGCCCGGTCGGCAAACCCGAAGTACTTCCGTTCCGGGGAGCCATGGAGGGAGACGAGGTTTTCGTTGGCAAAGGCGATGTTGACCTGGCCGAGTGTGTTCTTCGGCCCCGGGAGCTGCACGAAACGGCCGTCCTTCTCGACGAACCCGTTGTTCTTGAAGAAGCCCGCTTCGCGGGAGGCCTTGGGGCGAAGCTCACGGTCGAGGACGTACTGGGTGGGAGTCCAGGTGGGGTTGAAGTCGACGTAGGCGACGGTCGAGCTGACGATCGGGGTCCGCCCGCCCGGCTCCTGGTACGGGAAGCCAACGACGCTGCGGTAGGAGACCTGCTCGAGGCCGTTTCGGAAGAAGGCGGTGTTGTATTCGGGGATGTTGACGAGGACGAAGGCATCTCCCCGCTCGGTCCCTCGCTCCAGGGTGAACGCCAGGGAGCGGTGCAGGAGCGCCACGTGCTGGCCGGCCTCCCAGGTGAGCTTCTCGAGCATGGGGCGGTCGACCTTGGTGCGTACGGTCATGCCGTGGGCCTCGCGCCACGCGAGGACGGCCTGTCTCGTGGCCTCGTCGAACAGGGAGGGCTTGACCGCTGCGGCTTCGGCCGGGAGCCACCCTTCGGCGACCAGGCGGCGCTTGAGCCGGGCTGCGCGGGGGCCGAAATCGCCCGGCTTCAGGCTCCCCCACGACCCGAGCACCGGCAACCCGCCGTGCACCCACCAGGCCAGGTAGCGCCGCAGCGCGGCCACTCGGGCAAAGTAGCGATGGCTCGGCGGAAGTAGCGCTGCCAACCGGTCGGTTGCCTCGTGCGGGCCACTCCAGGCAGGGGGGGCGCACGGGTTCGTATTCGAAGCTTCGGAGGCAGGAACGCCGGTGAGCCGTGAGCAGGCCTCTCCCCGAAGTTGGCGTCCAGCGAGTAGCCAAGCCCTCGTCAGGGCCACGTCGAACCGGGCCACGTCTCGGTCCTCGGGCCACCAGGAGGGCACGCATTCGACGGTCAGGACCGAGTGCGGAACCCCGTTCACGTACCGTCGGATCGCGGCTTCCAGGGCCGGAACCCCCACATCGTCATCGGCGGTCGCCAGGCGCAGCCCGCACCCCTCGCCTGCCAGTCGCAACAAGGGCTCAAACCCCGCAGCGGTGGGGTTTCCGCCCAGCTCGTGCAGCGCCAGCACGAAGCGGAGCAGCTCGACTGCGCTCTCGCCTCCCTCGCCCGGCACGAGGAACACGGGCTTCCACTCGCTGCCGACATAGATCCCCCACAGCGTTGCCGCATCCACCAGAGAGAGCCCTGCCGTTGCCGGCAACAGGTCCGAGGCGGAGACTTCGTACTCGAACCGAGGCCCCCATTCCAACGGGTTCACAGGTACCGCCGGCGCCGGTTCAGCCACGGGGACGCCGGGCTGAGCCTCGGGCGATGTCTCCGTCAGGGCGGCTGCTCCGGGGGCACCGTTGCCGGTCCCGGAAGACGGCTCGCTGCCGCACCCCATCAAGGACCCCACACGCAGCATCATCAGGATGCCGAGCACGGAGGCCCACCCCCGCCCCCTGCTCAGGGACGCTGCCATGTCGAGGGTACGGGCGCACCAGCGCATACTCCACCTCCAGCAGAACCATCGTAGCGCACACGCGGGAGGGGGCAAGAATCCGGGCAGACGGCGAGGCAACGCAGCGGACGCGCCGTCCAGCATCGGGGGGAGCCTCGGCTACGTGGGCGGTCGAGAACGGTGCGGCCGCAAGGCGCGAGCCAGAAGCGAACGAGGCGTACTTCCCGTACGCCGCAGGGAGCGACGCAGCAAGGAAACGCAGCGGACGTGCCGCTATCGGCCGCCTACGGCTTGAAGTTCCAGGGGTAGCGGATGACGCACTCGCCGCCGATGGGGCGACGGAACGTGATCCCCTTGATGATGTTGCGGGTGCAGTCGGTGACCTTGGTGTTGCCGAGGCCGTCCTGCTCGAGGGAGATGCTGGTGACCCGACCTTCGGGGCCGATGGTGAACTTGAACACCACCTTGCCCTGGAGCTGGGGGTTCTTCTGGAGCTCGGGGTCGTAGCAGAACTTGATGGCCCCGCGCTTGGCGTTGATCTTGGACTCGATGTCCTTCTGGTCGCAGTAGACCGAGGTCTCGGCCTCCTTGACCTTCTTCTTGCCGGGCAGGTAGGGGATCTCGACGTCGGGGAAGATCACGACGATGTTCGAGATGCACTGGGCGGCGGCCTTCTCCGCGTCACAGGCAAAGCCCGGGTAGGCCTTCCCGACCTCGGCCAGAGGGGCGTCCTCGGGCAGGCGGGTGAGCAGGTCCGCAACCTTGATGACGAGCCCGGACGAGGCATTGTCGTCCGCCACCACGTAGATCACGTTGCCGTTGTCCCACTTCTTCTTCATGGCCGCGGCGATGCCCACGACCTGCTCCTCGAACTTGGAGTTGCCGGCGCTGGTGTACGCCATGAAGAGGTTCCACAACGGATCCGGATTCCGGGGATCCTCGACCGACTGGAACTTGCCCGGCCACGGGATGTCGCGCTTCCTCGGGTTGCGCTTGGCCGTCATCTTGCCCTTGCGGGTCACGTCGGTGGGCGGGTAGAAGCGGACGGAGCCGTCGTCGGTGACGTAGACCAGCAGCGGCCGCTTGTACGTCGTGTCCAGGACGGTCTCGTCCACGAACTTCTCGGTGAAGTACACCGTGGGGACGGAGCCCACGATCCCGGTCCCCTTGACCAGCCGATCGTCCTTGTAGTCGGCATAGTACAGGGAGTCGACGATCCGCTTGAACAGCAGGGCGGGCGTGTCGATGTCGATGGCGTACAGGGCGGCCCGACCGACCGTCTCCGGGAAAAGCGGCCACTGGGGACGCTCGGTGTTGATCACGCTCTGGCCGGCCAGATAGGCGAACGCACGGCCTTCGAACTGCCCGGCTTCCCCGGCCAGCTTCCTGGCGGCCTCGACGACGCTCGGGATGGAGAAGTCGGGCTTCTTGAACAGGGTTCCCCGGATGGTCACGTCCTCGAGGAAGGCCCCCACGGTCTCGTCGTAGGTCCTATTCTGCTCCTTGAGGAGCTTGTTCTTCTCCTCGAGCTCCCTGGCGATGCCTTCCACGTCGACGATGAGCTTGCCGGGCCATGCGTAGCCGGCCTCACGGTCGAGCATCTGGGCCTTGCCCTGGGCCACGCGGGCCAGGGGGCGAAGGGCCTTGGACACGCCCTTCTCGTCAGCCACGATCATCTCGATGGGCTGGAACGACCAGGTCGGGGAGAGCGGCGACAGGTCGGAGCGGAGCACGAGCCGATCCTTCATCTCGGCCCACTTGTCCTTGGGGAACAGCTCGATGGCGGGGTCAAGCGGCAGGACCTCGAGCATCCCGGACTGGAGCGCCTGCGCCAGGGGAGCGAAGTACGGCAGCAGCGGGTCGTTCTCGGACCCCTCCGGGAGCTGGTTGGCCAGGCGGCCGGCGAGCTCGTAGGAGCGCAGCGCCAACGCGTTGACCGGCGTGGCGAGCTGGGCATCTTCCGCGGCCAGGCCAAGCCCGGAGGCGCAGTTCTTGACCACGGACTGGGCCACGGTCATCCCCTGCTCGATGTCCGGGAGGGCCTCGGCGCACAGCAGGCCGGCGTTCTCCTTGAGGAAGAGCAGGTCGCCCAGGTACTCCTCCTTGAGCGTGCCGAGCTGCCCGCATGCGGCGCACAGCACGGGACCGGCCGCATCGGCAAACTGAACCCAGCGGGCGGCAAAGGGGAGGGCCGAGGCGGAGGTCAGGCCGTTCTTGAGGCGGCTCGCCACCAGGATGCGGGCAGCAAGGGCAGCACCGCCCTTGGCATTGACCATCGACAGCAGCGTGGCCACGTCGGCCCCACCGGCCTGGATGCTCGGGGCAGCGGTCCCGGCAGCGGCCGCTCCGTCGGAGGAGACGGGGGGCTGAGCGGCACCTTCGGCGGGCTGAGCAGCACCTTCGGCAGGCTGAGCCGCACCTTCGGCGGGCTGAGCAGCACCTTCGGCTGGCTGAGCGGCACCTTCGGCGGGCTGTGCGGCACCTTCGGCGGGCTGTGCGGCACCTTCGGCAGGCTGTGCGGCACCTTCGGCTGGCTTTGCTGTTCCGTCACCGGCCGCAGCAACCTCGGGTTGTGCAGCTCCTTCGGCGGGCTGTGCGGCACCTTCGGCTGGCTTGGCAGCATCGGCCGCTGCAACGGGGGCCTGGATCCACTCGGCAGGCACTGCGAGGTAAGCAGCGGGAAGCTTCCCGGCCTTCACCAGGCGCTCCTGGGCCAGGTAGATCAGCAGTCCGGCCCGGAGGTTGAGCTGCTCCTGGGCATCGCCTTCGAGCTTGCGGGCATTCTCCTGCATGGAGCTGGCCAGCCCGTTGAGGTAGGCAGCGACGGCCTCGTCGTTCGGCTCCTGATCTGCGGCGAGCTTGCCGTCCAGGGCGAGAAGACGCTTCTCGAGGTCCGGTGCCACTCCGGCCGCGGCCAGCACGAGGCAGTCGGAGCGGGTCCGGGCGGCAGCGGCGAAAGCCTGGAGGGCTTCGGGGCTGCCGGGGAATTCCTTCTCGACCTCAGCCAGGGTGCCCAGGTACTTCTCGACGGCCCCGGCAGACAGATCGTACTGGGGCATGGCCGCAAGCGCTTCCTTGAGCTTGTCTGCGGCCGTGGCCTTGGCCGGCTCGGCCTTGGGCTCTTCCTTCGTGTCGGGCTTGGGTTCTTCCTTACTGGGCTCGGGGGCCGGCTCTTCCTTCTTCACTTCCTTGGCCGGCTCGGCCTTGGGTGTCTCTTTCTCTTCGACCTTGGGAGTCTCCTTGGGAGCCTCTTTCTGGCATCCCACGGCGCACAGGAACACAATGCCCACGATGAGGGCGACCGTCGCCCGAGTGGAAACCTTGCCGATCATCTTTCCCTCCTTCTGGAAGACAAGCCGCCGATTGTACGAACCGACCGGGTATAGATATCCGAAGCAGGCGCGGGTGTCAACGCGGGCGACAGCGATTTCAATCCATGAAATTCCCGATGATGGAGCCGCACCAGCCGGGGGAGATGACGTCGCCGGGCTTGTAATAGGGGCCACAATGACCGGACGGCCACGAGTCCCAGTGCCAGTGGATGGTGCCGCCGCCGCCGTCCATCCCGCACTGGCCATACTGAAGGCTGTTGTAGCCGCCGGTGATCACGCAGCACGTGCCGATGCCGAAATGGGACTCGCAGGCCTTGAGCGCCCGGGTCTGGGTCGAATCCCCGGCGTTGTAGCAATACATCTTGCCCTGGCCGGTTCCGTTTTCGGCGGTCAGATTTCCGCCGCCCGGGTTGCCGCACTCGGTCTTGCAGCTTCCCGAGCAGCCGTCGTTGCTGTTGGTGTTGCCGTCGTCGCACTCCTCCCCGGCCTCTTTCACCCCGTTGCCGCAGCATGGGGTGATGGGGGTGTACTGGCAGCCGGTCTCGGCCACGCAGGAATCCTGGGTGCAGGCCTTGCCGTCGTTGCAGGTGAGGGGAGCACCGGGCTTGCAGGTTCCGTTGGCGCACACGTCGCTGACGGTGCATAGATTGAAGTCGTTGCACGCAACGGTGTTGTTGGTGTGCTTGCACCCGGTGGCCGGGTCGCACGAGTCATCGGTGCAGACGTTCTTGTCGTCGCAGTCCGGGGCCGGGCCGCCCTTGCAGGCCGTATCCTGGCAACTGTCCGACGTGGTGCACGCATTGCCGTCATCGCATGGTGCCTTGTTGGCGACGTGGAGGCACCCCTTGTCCACCGTGCAGAAGTCGTCGGTGCAGACGTTGCCGTCGTTGCAGTCCGGGGCCGGGCCGCCCTTGCACCAGCCCGCCGAGCAGGCGTCCCCCAGGGTGCAGGCATTGCCGTCATTGCACGGGGCCTGGTTGGGCAGGTGGGAGCAGCCGGTCTTGGCGGAGCAGGAGTCGTCAGTGCACGGATTCCCGTCATCGCAGGAGAGCACGCCGGCCCCCTTGCACTGGCCGTTGCCGCAGACATCGCCGGTGGTGCAGACGTCGCCATCGTCGCACAGGGCCTGGTTCACGGAGAACACGCACCCCTGGCCCGGATCGCACGAGTCGTCGGTGCAGAGATTCCCGTCGTTGCAGGCCACAGGTGCTCCCCCCTTGCACTGACCGGCCTGGCACTTGTCGCCCGACGTGCAGGCGCTGCCGTCGTCGCAGGGGACCTGGTTGTCCTGGTGCTTGCACCCGGTGGCCGGGTCGCAGAAGTCGGTGGTGCACACGCTGGAATCGTCGCACTTGACCAGGGCGACGTAGCTGCACTTGCCCTGGTCGCACTTGTCACCTGCGGTACAGGCGTTCCCGTCGTCGCAGGCGGCCTGGTTCGGAGTGTTTGCGCAGGCCCCGCCGGCACCGCACGAGTCGTCCGTGCAGGGATTGCCGTCGTCGCACACCTTGGCAGGCCCGGGCTGACATTTGCCCTGCTGGCACGAGTCGTTGACGGTGCACGGGTTGGTATCGTCGCACGCTCCGGAGACGGCCTGGTGGTCGCAGCCGCCCCCGGGCAGGCAGATGTCCTTGGTGCAGGGGTTGGCGTCGTCACACTCGAGCGAGCCGGTACCGACGCACACCCCCTTCTTGCACACGTCGCCGGTCGTGCACGAGTTGAGATCATCACACGGGGCCTGGTTGAACTTGTGGAGGCAGCCCGCTGCCGGATCGCACGAGTCATCGGTGCAGACGCTCCCGTCGTTGCAGCTGACCGGGTTTTGCCCCTGGCAGGCGCCGTTCTTGCAGGCATCGCCCGACGTGCAGGCGTTGGCGTCGTCGCACGGGACCGTGTTGAAGTCGAAGACGCACCCGACCTGCGGGAGGCAGGAATCGGTGGTACAGAGATTGGCGTCGTTGCAGGCAACGGCCTCTCCGGCAGCGCAGGCACCGGCCGCACAGTGATCGCCGGCGGTGCAGGCGTTTCCGTCGTCGCAGGCCGCATTGTTGGCCGGGTGGATGCACCCCTGTCCCGGCTTGCACGAATCGTCGGTGCACGGGTTGCCGTCGTTGCAGGAGATGGGGCCGCCGGCCTGGCAGGTTCCCTGGCTGCACACGTCACCCACGGTGCAGACGTTTCCATCCTCGCATGGGGCCTGGTTGAACTTGTGGATGCAGCCTGCTGCAGGATCGCACGAGTCGTCGGTGCACGGGTTGCCGTCGTTGCAGTTGGCGGCCACGCCGCCGGCGCAGGTACCCTGTTCACAGGCTTCGCCGAGCGTGCAGGCATCGCCGTCCGAGCAGGCCTTGCCGTCTCCGGCCGGAGCAAACGAGCACTCCCCGGTAATCGGGTGGCAGGATGCGGCCAGACATTCGGCACCGATGCCCGAAGGCGAAGGGCAGGCGATCAGCGTGCCCTCGTCGACCTTGCACTGCTGGGGGAATGCCGTCTTGTCGCAGAACAGCGTGCCGTTGCAGACATCCTTGTCCTCGAGCGGCCCGCAATCGGAGTCCTTCTGGCAGTCGCATGGGACCTCGAATCCCGTGCACTGCCCCTGTGCGCAATGGTCGTCGATGGTGCAGGGGTCCTCGTCGTCGCACGGGGCGTTGTTGAACGTGTAGATGCACCCGCCGGACGGATTGCACGAATCGGTCGTGCACCCGTTCCCGTCGTCGCAGTTGATGACGGTCCCCACGCAGGCACCGTTGTCGCAGTGGTCGGCCAGCGTGCACACGTCGCCGTCGGCACATTCGGTCCCAGTGAGCGGCTCGTGCACGCACCCCGTCGCGGCGACGCACGAGTCTTTGGTGCAGGCGTTGCCGTCGTCGCAGGAGACGTCGTCCACGTCGCCATTGCAGTCGTTGTCCAGGCCGTCACAGAGCTCCTCGGACGGGATCTGGGCATCGCAGGCGGACAGGCCGTCGGGGCCGCAGCTTCGCTGCCCTTCGCACAGTCCGGAGTCGTTTTCGATGAAGCAGGCGGTGACGAGCCCGAGCGCCTGGGCCTTCTTGGAGCAGGCGCACACCCCGGCCTCGGCCACGCACTGCTCGACGGCCGAGCCGGCCACCGTGGTTGCGGTCTTGCACGCAAAGCCCATGGGACACAGCCCCGTCTCCGAGCAGTCGGCCCCGCAGAAGCTCCCCTGGGCTCCGTACTTGATGCAGACGTCCTCGACGCCGCTTTCCGAGATGCAGTCCGCGTTGGTCAGGCAGGGACGGCACAGCCGGGTGAACGGAGAGACGCAGGCGAAGAGGGTGTCCTGGTCGGTGTTGATCTGCTTGCAGATCCAGCCATCGGGGCATTCTTCGACGCAGCCGATGCTGCAGACCGAGTCTCCCATGTGCTCCAGGCAGATTCCGGAGAGACAGTCGTTCGGGCCTGCACACGGGTCGAGGAAGCAGCCCGTCCCCGGCTCGCAGGAGGGGGCGACGTCCGGTGCAAGCTCCGGTCCGGGCGCATCGAGGTAGAGGTCTGGCGTCACTTCGACCGCGTCCGGAGCGCCGACCTCGGCAAGGGTTTCGATTCCAGGGCCGTCCGGGGCTGTGTCCTCCGTCGAGATCACCGTTCCGCCCCCCGAACAGGCCGCCACCCACAGCGCCGACGCCAGGATCCCCCACTTCTTCATGGCATTCCCCCACGATTGTCGCTGGCGGGTAGTCTACCATGGGATCTGCCAACGAGAAAGCTCGACCGCCAGTCTGCGTGGTGGCCGCCAGTGTGGGATCGGCTGCCTGGCAAGAGCCGCCGACTAGTCCCCTCGTCCGCCAGTCAAACCCACCCCCTAGTTCCTCCCCGCGTCCTATGCCTCCCCTACGTCCTATTCGTCCCATACGTCCTATTCGTCCTATTCTTCCCATGCCTCCCATTCCCCTGGATCTTCCCCGCGGTCTGTGCCATATTCCCCCCCGAACGCGGCCCGAAAGCCGCTGATTTCAACTCGAATGGAGGACTGGAATGCGTAGACTGAGTGCACTGATCGTTGCGACCTTGTTCCTGGCCGTTTCCGCCGCTGCCGCTGCCTGCCCGAACGACAAGGGCGGCGAGGGGAAGAAGTGGACGTTCAAGGAGAAGCTGGCCCACAAGCTGCGGACCTGCGTCGGCTTGGACGAAGAGCTGGCCAAGAAGGTCGAGGCGGTGTTCGAAGCCCACTCCAAGGAGTACATCGACGCCAAGAAGGAAAAGAAGGAAGCCCTCAAGGAGCTCAAGACCCTGCTCAAGGCCGATTCCAACGACGACGCTGCCTACGCCAAGGGGCTTTCTCGCCTGCAGGCAGCCGAGAAGGCCATCGAGGCCGTCAATGAGAAGGAGTTCGCCGAGGCCGCCAAGCTGCTCAACGCCAAGCAGCAGGTCAAGCTGAGCATGGCCCTCTACAAGCTCAAGCATGGCAAGATGGGCGGCTGGAAGAAGCACAAGGGCTGCGACGGCAAGGGTTCTTGCGGCTGCGGCAAGAAGGAGTGCGACGGCAAGGGTTCCTGCGGCTGCGGGGACAAGGACTGCACCGGGAAGCCGGACTGCAAGTGCGGCAAGCCGGACTGCAAGTGCGGGGAAGGGAAGTAATGAAGGTCAGGGGATCGGTCAAAGGACCACAACCCCGACCACGCGGGAGGGGCCGTGCAGATGTGCCCCGCCACAGCCCCGACCACGTGGGAGGGGCCGTGCAGATGTGCCCCTCAGCGGATTGAGAAGGACTCCACCACCGGCGGATCCCGCTCTTCGATCACACGAGCCGTATCCTGCCCCATCTGACGCTTGGTAACTGCGAATGCCGGCTGCTTCTTGGCGGCCATGAACGTGGCGAGCTCGACGGCCTTGGGGAGGATATCGCCCTGGGAGAAAGCGGCCCGGGCCCAACCGACGGACACGGCCTCAGGGCCGGAGTATCGCTTTGCGCTCCACACCATTTCCCGGACCACCTGGCGGCCGAGGCCGAGCTCGCACACGGCCAGCATGCCCGGGGTCAGCGGGATGTTGATGTCGAACTCGGGGAAACAGATCCAGCCGCGATCGTCTCGAACAAGGCGGAAATCCATGCCGGAGGCCCAGATCGCTCCCAGGCCGAAGGCATGACCGTTGACGGCCCCGATGAGCGGCTTGGGGTAGAGCACGGTTTCCTTGAGCAGCGCGGATACGTCGTGCAGGAATGCCCTGAGAGTGTCCGGCGTCTGCGCCTTCATCCAGTCGAGATGGAGCCCGTTGCTGAAGAACTTGTCGTTTCCCCCGGTCACGACCACTGCGCCGGTGGCCGGGTCCTTTGCGAGCCGTGCCATCTCGGCCCTGACCTCGGCCAGGAGGGGTCCACTGAACCGGTTGTCGCCGGCATTGAGCGTCATCACCGCCACCGGCCCCTGCATCGTCGTCGTCAGCTCCATTCCAATCCCCCACGGTTGTGCTGCACTGCACAGGACTGTAGCGCATTGGCAGGCCCCTGTCACTGGTGCAAGCATCCCTGCTCGGAGTGTGGTATCCTGCGGCGGTTGCGTGGGGGGAAACCATGCGGATCATCCGATTCGGGTTGCTGTTGACGGTGGCATTGGCGGTCCTGGCGTGTGGGGGCGGAGAGGGCGACGACGGCAGCGGCGACGGCAGCGGCGCAGCGGACCTGGCGGGCGACATCGCTCCGGGTGACACGGCTGTCGCAGACCTGGAAGGGGGCGACGCCATCCTGCCGGATTCTGGTCCGGAGAGCCGGGGGGAGGACGTGCCTCCCGTCCCGGAAGCGCTGGACTATCTCGTCATTACAGCGGACGACCTGGTCGAGACGGCCGAGGGCTTTGCGGAGCTCCGGCAGTCGCTGGGCCACGTCCCCTACGTGGTGAGGGTCGGCACGCTCATCCCGCCTGCGGCCATGACCGATGCCGCGGTCGTGGCATCGATCAAGGGCTATGTGAAGCAGCTCTGGGGAAAGAGCGACAAGACCCGGCCGTTCTATGTCCTGCTGGTGGGCGATGCCAACGAGGGCAAGAACGATCCCGCAACGACCGTCCCGGCCGGCAAGTGGCAGGGGGGGTGGGAGGGATGCTACTCGGACAACTTCTATGCGGACATGGACGGCGACCACGTGCCCGACCTGGCGGTGGGGAGGATCCCGGTTCGAAGCGACAAGGAGGGGTTGGCGATCCTGGAGCGGGTGAAGGAGCACGAGACGACCTACGAGCCCGGCCCGTGGAACCATCGGATCCACGTGTATGCGGGCGAGGGGGACTTCGGCCAGGACATCGACTTCTTCATTGAGACGATCGCTCAGAAAGGGCTGGAGTCGGTTCCGTATGAGTACGACCTCCAGTTCGCGTACCGGAATCCGGACAGCATCTACTACTACATGCCGTTCGAGGAGAAGGTGCTCGACCTGGTCACCGAGGGGGCCGTGCTCGTCACCTACATGGGGCACGGGGGGGGCGAGCTGGATGTGGGCAGCCTCAGCCAGGTCGTGATGCAGCACAGGTACCCGCTGCACGCGTTCTTCGCGTGCGGGACGGGCGATTACATCGGCACGGCCGACAGCGACTCGGAGGCGGTCCTCAAGCAGGAAGGAGGGCCGATCTCCCTGCTGGTGTCGCAGACCACCACTCATCCTTACGGCAATGCGCTCGATGCCCTGGAGCTCGAGGCCGCGGTGTTCGTCGACGCGGCGCCGACCGTGGGCGAGGCGATCCGGCTCATGAAGTGGCGCACCCTCAACCACACCGACCAACTGAGGGAGACCATCGATGCCTTCGCTGTCCTGTATATGACCGAGGACGAAATCAAGGATGTCCCGATCGACCACCTCTACAGCTACAACCTGCTGGGGGACCCGGCGACCCGTATCCGGCTCCCCGAGGGGAAGGTGGCCGTCGAGGCGGGAAGCGCCGTCCTCGGCCAGCCCCTGGTGGTGAGCGGCACGGTCGACAATCTCCAGGCGGGTACCGTGGACGTGTCGCTGGTCTGCCCGAGGGCGCAGCTCCTGCACCCGCTCGATCCGGTCGACGACCCGGATGCGCAGGCGAGCTGGCCGACCGTGCAGGCCAACTGGGACAAGGTCATGGACAAGACCGTGGCTACGGGGCAGGCCGCTGTTGTCGACGGGAAGTTCACGGTCTCGCTTTCCGTGCCGGACTCGCTGCCGGCAGGTACCTACTACGCTACTGCGTACGCCCAGGCAGGGAATCTCGATTCGGTCGGGTCCGTGGCGGTGAAGGTGGAGAAGCCCTGATTTCCTCTGTATTTCCAGAGACTTCGCGACAATCAGGTGCAACCGGCGCCGGGACGTTACATGTCTCAAGTTTGTCCCGAACTGCCAAGTCTGCAGAAAGTCCTTGACGATCGGACCCGAAAGTCCTAGCATCACCTCTACGTTGGTGGAATTAATCCGGGGGTCGGGGTGGGCATGGCAACGAAGCTCGAGTGAGCATTCGAGGCCGGGTTGCGCGTTGGCATTGGGGATTTCCGTTCCGAGGCGCTCTGGGGATTGGGTGTAGTAAGAACTTTATCGAGGAGGAAGAACGATGCGGAGACTGTGTTGGCTGGGGGTGTTTTCGGCGATTTGCCTGCTTGTCGCAGGCGGAGCACTGGCTCAATCCAGGACCTTTACCACGGATGACGACTTCGACGAAGGAACGCTCAGCAGCGTCCACCACGATGTGGCGGACCAGCTCCAGCTCAGCGAGTTCTCGGAGACCAAGCCGTTCATCTACATCGCCAACCACCGTTACGGCACCGTGTCGAAGATCGACACCAATACAGGAAAGGAAGTGGCCCGCTATCCGGTGTGCCTGAACAACGTGGGCAACACCAACCTCTGTGCCCCGACCGACTACTACATGAAGCCGCACGCGTACTGCGACTGGGCGAGCCGGGGACATTGTCCGTCTCGAACCGCCGTGGACCTCAACGGTGACGTGTGGGTGGCCAACCGGGCGTTCGGCCAGTGGGCCTCCGTGACCAAGATTGCCGGCGAGGTCGGACATTGCGTCGACCGGAATGGCAACGGCCTCATCGAGACGTCGACGGACTTCAGCAACAACGGCAAGATCGACGTGACGGAGAACGAGACCATGGCCCCCAACTCCGAGTGGCGGGGCCAGGGTGACGAGTGCGTGCTGTTCACGGTCAAGCTGGGCACGCAGAAGAACGAGCTGGCCCGGGCCCTCACGATCGACGCCAACAACAACGCGTGGGTCGGCATGTTCAACACGATGAAGGCCTACAAGGTGAGCAACGACGGCACGGTCCTGGGCTCTTACTACATCGGGGCGAACATGTACGGCCTGGCCACGGACGGCCTGGGATACATCTACAACTCCGATCTGAACTACGGCATCATCAAGCAGATCAATGCGGCGACGGGTGCGGTGGTGAAGTCCATCGACACTCCGTACCAGACCTACGGCATCGCGGCGGAGAGCGACACGCAGGTGGTCTGGCTGGCCCGGTGGGGCGGCAACGGGGCCTCGCTCATCAAGGTGGACTTCAAGCCTGCGACCCCGACGTACACGGCGTACACCCCCTCATTCTGGAGCAGCGGCGGTCAGACCCGAGGCGTGGCCATCGACGCGGACGGCAACGTGTGGGTGTCCTACTGGTCCGCCAACCGCCTGGCCAAGTTCAACCCGACCACGGGAGCGTGGAGCGGGAACTACACCGTGGCTTCCGGGCCGATCGGCGTGGGAATCGACAGCAACAACCGTATCTGGACGGCCAACTACAATGCCTACAACGCGACTCGCCTGGACCCGGTGACGGGGACGACGATGAACAGCGTGACCATCGGCGTCGAACCTTACTCCTACAGTGACATGACCGGGTTCCAGCTCACCCAGGGCGTAGTGACCCAGGGAACCTGGACGGTCACGCACGACGGCGGGACGCCGGGAATCGAGTGGGGAACGTTCACCTGGAACGAGTTCGATGGAGACTGCCCCACCGCGGGCTGCATCCCGCCGGGAACGGAGATCAAGGTCGAGGTCAGGGCATCGGACACCTACCCGGTCTCGACGACCTGGACGCTGGTGGAAAACGGAACCGCCTACACGGGAATCTACGGGCAGTACCTCGAAGCCCGCATCACGCTTCGCATCATCGGTGCCGGCGGCGTGTCCCCCGTGCTGAAGGACTTCACGGTGAAGCCGGCCAACCAGCCGCCGGTGTGCAATGCGGGCAGCCAGGTCAACGTCGCCTGCAATGGCGGCACCTCGACCGTGTCGCTGAGCGGGGCCGCTTCCTATGATCCCGAGGGACAGCCGCTGACCTTCACGTGGACCGCGGGGACGTGCGCTGCGCTGATCCCCGAGTTCGGCACAGCGAATGCAGCAGGGACGTCGGCAACGGTCACAACTGCCGGCTACTGCTCGTTCGGCTGTCAGTTCCAGCTTGCGGTCAGCGATGGGAACTCGACCACGACGTGCGGCCAGCAGCTCCAGATGTCGGACGCGGCCCCGGTCCTGTCCGGCGTTCAGGGGGCCCTGGTCGAGTGCAACAACGGCCAAGGCGGCGTGGCTGCCACCGATCCGCAGCTTGCGGCATTCTTCGCGGATCCCTCTGCGTATGATGCCTGCACCGACAGCAACCCGGCGGTCACGAACGATGCTCCGGCGGTGTTCCCGTACGTCGGCGGCGCCGGCTTCGGCATCACCGTCGCCGGTACCAACGTGACCTTCTCGGCCACGGACAACTGCGAGCACACGGTGTCGCAGATTGCCACGGTTACCGTGCAGGACACGGCGGGCCCGGTTGCCGGGACCTGCCCGACTGACGACACCCTGGTGCTGGACGAGCTGTCCTGCCAGGCCACGGCCACCTATGCCGCTTCTGCAACCGATGCCTGCACCGGTGAGGCCACCGATTCGCACACTTACTCGTTCGCAGGTCCGGGAAGCTCTTCCTACACGTACTCGTTTGCGGACGGGAACGGGAACTCCTCTTCGTGCGCGGTGCAGACCGTGACCGCGGTCGACGAAGCGGCCCCGGCCGCTCTGTCCTGCCCGGCCGGAGCCGAGCTCATCCTGGATGCATCCTGCCAGGCCTCTGCCACCTACACCGCCTCCGCTACCGATGCCTGCACCGGCTTCCTGAGCGAGAGCTACACGTTCTCCTTCAGCGCCCCCGGGACCGGCACGTACACCTATGTCCTGGCGGACGGCTCGGGCAACGAGGTGACCTGCATCCAGACCGTGAGCGCCGTGGACAAGCTCGCCCCCGCGGGGCTCTCCTGCCCGGCCGACGACCTGCTGTACCTGGACGGCGCCTGCTTCGCCACCGCTTCGTATGCGGCCACGGCAACGGACAACTGCTCCGGCCTCCTGACCGACGAGAACAGCTTCTCGTTCAACTGGCCGGGGACTCAGTCGCAGGACTACCTGCTGGCCGACGGCTCCGGAAACGCCGTGGGCTGCAGCCAGACGGTGCAGGCCGTGGATGCCATGGCCCCCGCAGGGCTCTCCTGCCCGGCCGACGACGTCCTCTTCCTGGATCAGTTCTGCCTGGCATCGGGGACCTACACTGCGACGGCGACGGACAACTGCTCCGGCGCGCTGGCCGAGAGCTTCACCTTCCCGTTCCACGCTCCGGGAGCAACCGGACACGAGTACGTCCTCGCGGATGAATTCGGAAACGCGGTGAGCTGCTACCAGACCGTGCAGGCACTCGATGCCATTGCGCCGGCAGCGTTCTGCAACAACCCGGCCACGATGCTCCCGAGGGATGCGCCGGCCACCTTCACCGCCACCGGAACCGACAACTGCGGAGCCGTCACGGTCCAGATCAATTCCTACAACTGCACCGCGGTCAACGGTGCGGGCAAGGTGATCAGCAAACTCGGCTCGTGCGTCGTGACGATCAACGGGTCCAGCCTCACGGTGGTGGATTCCGGGGGCGTGGGCGACCACATCACCTGGACCGGCACGGTCATCGATGGCAGCGGCAACGTGACTCCGTTCTCGTGCGTGATCGACGTGGTCAACCCGGGCAACGGCGGGCAGGGCTGCAACCAGGGTGTCGGCAACGGTGCGGAAGGGTGTGACCCGGGCAACTCCAACCAGGGCAACCCCGCCAACTCGAACGACGAGAAGGGCGGCGTCCCGGGCAACCCCGGCAAGTCCAACAGCAAGAAGAAGTAGACGACAGTGCCCACCTGTGAGCGCAGGCCAGGAATTGACATCGATTCCTGGCCTGCGTCTCACTCTCTGGCTTGCCATGCTCAGCAGAACCGGTATCGTTGATACATCGGACACCTGGCCTGTGTTCGGCCGAGCCACTTCGTGTCGGAGGTGCCATCCATGAAAAAGCTTCTGTTTCTGCTATTGTCCCTGGCGTGGATCGGCAGCGCCGGATGCCGCCAGGAGGAGAAACCTGCCGACGGGCACGACGGTGCCACGGCGACGGCCGGAGGGAAAGAGGCCGCCCCCCCCGCTGCCGACGGGAAGAAGGGAGCCGGGGACAAGTCTCAGGAGACGGTCGAGGGCACTGTCCCCGCGACCGGAGGCAAGCCCGGGGCAGCGGCCCCACCCGTTGCCCCAGGCGTCGGCGCAGTCTCTCCTTCCGGAGAGGGGGTCGCGGCGGCACCAGCGGGGGGCAACGCTCCTCCCCACGCACCGGACGCTGCTCCTCCCCCAAAGGTAATTCCCGACGAGGAGGGCTGGCCGGGCGTTGCCACCGATCTGGCCGGAAAGGCACCGCTGTACCTGGCGCGAGTCACGAGGACGGGACTCGGGGTCTGGCGGAAGCCGAAGGCCGATTCGGGGTCCTTCTGGACCCTGTCGCCAGGCCACATTGTAGAAGTCCTGGCCGAGGAGGCTCCGGCCATCGAGCTCGACGGAATCCAGCATCCGGCGGCTCCGATCCGCTTTGGCGGCTTCCACGGTTGGACCCTTCTGGACGGCTTGGAGAGGCTCGAAGCGGCTCCGGCAGATGGTGCCGTTCTCTGGGGGCTCCTCAGGGAATCCCTGGCGTCGGAGGCCCCGGACATGCCGGCGGATTGCCCGGCAGCTCTCCTCTTGGCCGATCTGATTCCGGGGGGCCCGCCTGAGCTTCTCGTACACGCTCCCGGCAGAATGGAATGCCGCAGCTATCTGGCCGTGTTCGACCTGGCAGCGGGAAAGCCGGTGCTTCTCGATGCAGAGATCGTCGGAGATACCGGCGAGCTGACCCTCCGCCCCTGGGGCAACGGAGATCCCCTGTTCGTAGAGGTCTTGACGTACTTCATGGTGAATCCGAGCCTGACCGGCAACCACCGCAAGCTCCTGAGACTGGTGGATGGCAAGCTTCGGACGGTCCGGCAGGTGGAGAACGACCAGATCGACTCCAGGGGGGACCCCGTCCAGTATCTGATCCGGCGCTTTGCCTACCCGGAACCGGAAGGACAGGGGCGCTGGATGATTCAGCAGAAGACAACGCTCCGTTCGATCTCAGCCGGAAAGGAGAGCGACGAGGTTCGGGAGGAGTTCTTCCGCTACGATGGAGAGAGCTTCGTGCCCACCCCCCGTCCCGCCGGGATTCCGGAGCTACCCGCCGAGCCGCCCAGCATCGAATCCGGGCCTGCCCAATAAACTCACATTCTTCACTGTTCGCATTTCTTCCCTTGACTTACCGCGTCAAAATAGCCATGATGTGGCCCGGTCAAGAACGGAGGACACCATGAATCGGTTCGTGCGTGCGGCAATGGTCGGCGGCTCGATGATGGCACTGGCGCTCGGCGTGGCTGTGTTTGCCGGTTGTCAGGACGAGATGGCGCCGACCATGGAGTTGGCGGGGGTCGAGGCGGTTGCGCAGACCGGCGACGAGCTTCCGGTCGACGAGGCGTCGGACGTGGGCCTCGAGAAGATGGATAGCCTGCTCCGCCTCATGCTGCACCGGGATATCACCCCGGACAACGTCAAGCGGGCGGTTCCCGGCAAGCTGACCCGGGCCCGGCTCGACGCACGCCAGGGTCGCCAGGTCGTGACCGTGGATGTGTTCATTAGGGCCGACCGCTCTGCGATTCCGGCTCTCGAGGCCCAGGGTGCAGTCATCCGGACCGTGACGGACACCGGGATCATGACCGCGTCGGTGCCCCTGGACAAGCTGCGGGGCATTGCGTCCCGGAGCGACGTGTACCGGATCGAGGCGGGGCGGAGCGTGCACCTGAGCAACGATCTCTCGAACGCTCTGACCGTGACCCAGTCGGGTACCTATGCGGGCATGAACAACCTGCGCTCGACGACTGGAAACGGCGTCATCGTGGGTGTCATCGATACTGGGATCGACTGGACGCACGGGGATTTCATCCTGAACTCCACCGAGTGCCCCGGCTGCCAGAAGCAGTCCCGGGTGCTCTACCTGTGGGACCAGACCGATGCGTCGGATGACCTGCCTCCGACCTCGGTGGGCTTCACGTATGGCCATGAATACACCAATGCGAACTTCAACGCGGCCCTGAACGATTTTGCCGGAGCGGACAACGATCCGACTTCTCCGACCTGGGTTGCGGCAACCGACCCGACCTACCCGATCAAGGCAACGGCCGGCGACTGGGACGGCCACGGAACGCACGTGGCGGGCTCGGCAGCCGGGGATGGCAGCGCCACCGGGCTGGTGGGGGCGGCTCCGGACGCAGAGATCATCTTCGTCAAGTTCGACTTCGACGACGCGGCGGGACGCAACACCGACACCAACATCATCGACGGCATCAACTACATCTTCAAGCGGGCGGCAGTGCTCGGGCGTCCGGCCGTGATCAACATGAGCCTCGGGTCGGATTTCGGTCCCCACGACGGCACGTCGCTGGAAGAGCGCTCGCTGGACGACCTGGCCGGCCCGGGCAAGATCGTGGTGGTGGCCGCCGGCAACCCGGGAGCCAACAACTGGTCGCAGCAGCTCCGCTGGGGCTATGCCATGCACGGCACCGGGGCTCTGAATACCGAGACCTTCACCCTGCGCTTCCCGACCTACACCCCCAGTGCCACCGACAACTACGCATTCTTCGATCTGTGGTACAAGACGGGCAACAAGTGCCGGGTCAAGGTGACCACGCCGTCGGGCAAGACCTATCCCCCGTCGACGCTGCAGTACAAGAATACCTGGGTGACCGGGAGCAGCTACACCGGCTTCAACACCACCGAGGGCGCAATCCTGGTGGGCAACGGCGGGGACCAGCTCGGCTGGAATACCACGACGCCCGACCACGAAGTGTACATCGAGATCTCGGACTACTATGGAACCGTTCCGGCGGCGGGAGAGTGGACGTTCTCCCTGGTCAAGGTGGATACCAAGAGCGTCTGCTCGGGTACGTTCCACGCCTGGTACGGGGTCAGCGACAACATCGTGAAGGGGTGGCGCGACGAGAAGGCAGCCAACCCGAACGTGCTTTCCACCCCCCGATTCGGTGGCCGGCCTTCGGACAATGCGGTCACCATCGGAACGCCGGCTTCTGCCAACGAGGCCATCGCCGTGGCCGCGTACATGACCCGGGATGCCTGGGACTATGCCTACGGCGTGCAGCCCGAAGGGGCCTGCGTCGAGGATCCTGGCCTCCAGCAGACGTACGATGCGCTCCCCATCGGATACTACGACAACTTCGCAGTGGGCGAGCTGGCCTACTTCTCGGGCCGCGGCCCCCGGCGTGACAACGTGCTCAAGCCGGAGATTGCGACCCCCGGAGTCGGGATTGCTTCCTCCATGTCCCATTTCGTCCTCCACGAAGAATGGGCCAACCGGTGCGTATCGTACTGGAACGGAGGGCCGTACCACTTCGGCACGAACCGGGTCTTCCCCGGTCTCCAGGCAACCGTGATCCAGGGGACGAGCATGGCATGCCCCAACGCCACCGGTGCCATCGCCACGCTGCTCGAGAAGAAGGGCGACTTGAACGACAAGTGCCTGCGCCAGATCTTCCAGGCCGCGGCCCGGCATGACAGCGCAACGGACCAGGTCCAGTTTGCTGCCAATTCCGCGTTCACGGATACCGACGGCACCGTGGGCAGCACCAAGCCGATCAACAACGACTGGGGCTATGGCAAGATGGACATCGCCGCGGCATTGGCGTACATGGATGCCCACTTCTACACCAGCTGTGCGGGCAGCTGCGTGATCGATGCCGACTGCGGCACCGGTTACAAGTGCACGGCCACGGCCGATCCCTGCGCCTGCAACACCTGTGTGGCCGTTCCGGCCTGCTACGCGGCGGGGACCGTCTGCACGCTCAACTCCCAGTGCTGCTCCAACCTCTGCTCCGGCAAGAAGGTCAAAACCTGCAAGTAGGACGTATAGGACGTATAGGACGTATAGGACGAATGGGAGGCATAGGGGGCGGCGCGGATCTAGAGGGTGGGTTTGACTAGCGGCCGATGGAACTAGTCGGCCCCTCATGCCAGGCAGCCAATCCAGCGATAGAGGCCTTTCGTCCTAGAGGGGGGGGGCCGCCTACTCCACTCCCCACAGGTACTTCAGGGCATACAGGGCCTGGAAGTTGCAGCCGGTGCAGTAGTACTCGAGGTGCTCCGGCTTTGCGATCTCGCCATCCATCCAGTGGTGCAGGATCTTCCCGTCCTCCCGCAGGTGCGAGTCGATGAACGAAAAGAGCCCGTTCGCCTCGTCGAGGTAGAGGGCCTCGCCGGTCTGTTCGTAGAGGGTCATGAACGCCAGGGACGTGTAGAGCTGGCTCGAAAGAGTCTTGTAGTCGTCCGTCTTGGCTCCCATGGTCTTGGCGCTGTAGGGGGACTTGTAGCTCCCCTGGGCCGCGTCCTTGAGAGGCTGGATCGCCTGGAACAACGCCTGTGCGCGCTCCAGATGGAGGGGGTTTCCGGACAGTGAGTACATCCGTCCGTACAGCAGCATCATGATGATGTTGGGGTAGAGGTAGAGCTTCTCGTCGTCCGGGCGGATCCTGTACCCGCCAAGGAGGTCGTTCCAGGCCTTCTCATGGATCGTCTCCGTGATGGCCTCGGCCCGGTCCAGCCAGGTGTCGGCCAGGCTTGGGAATCGTCGGGCCAATTCCACGTCCAGCAGGGCGAAGAGTGCCGTGACGACCGTGTTTCCGTAGGTGTAGACTGAGTAGGTATCCGCATCCGGCACATAGTCTCCCATGACCTGGAGCAACACATCCATGGCCTCGACCGAATCGCGGAGGACGTCGGCGATGTGCTTGCGCTGAGCGGGCAGGGCCTCCAGGAACGCCTCCTCCCCAAGGAGAGCGACCGCCTGGTCGTAGCGTTGCCAGGTTTCGAGCAACCCCAGCAGTCCCATGACGAGATCGTCTCCGGCCTCCATGAAGCCGGCAGGGTTGTCCAGGAATTCCTCGGCCTCGCCCAGGGCGAAGGCCGCAGCGTGGAGGCCCAGAGTCGTCACCTGCGCGTCCTGGATCTCTACGCCGTGCCAGACCAGGAACGCCTGACCGTAGAAGCAGGCATCGCCGAAGTCCTGCTCGAAATTGCCGTGCTCGCACTTCACGTTCGCCAGCAGGTAGGCCAGAACTTCGTCGAACATCTCGGAAAACGGAAGTGCGGGAGCGGCGGTTTCGGGTGCTGCAGCATCGGCAATCGCATCGGCTGCCCGACGGGTGTCGGACGCAAGATCGGACGCAGCGGATCCGTCGGACGACCCCGAACAACCTGCAAGCGCAGCGAACAGCACCAGCAAGGAGAGTGCTGTTCTCATGGGCGCCAACGGTCGGGGGAATGGGACGATAGGACGGATAGGACATATAGGACGAATGGAAGCCATAGGACGCGGGGAGGAGCCAGGGGTTGGGTTTGGCCGGGGGGCCGAGGGGGCGAATCGGTCGTTCATGCTAGGAGCTCCGTCCGGCAAGCGGCCGCATGTCCCCCCGGTTCAGCCCCAGGGCCCTGCGGAAGACGGCATCGACAAGGCAGTCGGGAAGCAGGCCCAACAGCCAGAGCACGAGCCGGCCGTGCCAGGGGGAGACGTAGCGTGCGCACGGCCTTCGGGCTGTCAGCACCCGGAGCACGGTCCTGGCCACGACCTCAGGCCCCACTGCCTTGGCATACAAGGCGGCCAGCGTCGCTTTCCACTTCGCCATGGGCCGCTCGTACGGAGTCCCTTCCGCCGGGCAGGCCGAGGCAGAACGTACGGCCGTGTCCTCGAACGACGTGCGGATCGTCCCCGGCTGCACCACCGATACCGATATGCCGAACCCGTGCACTTCGCGGCGCAGCGCATCGGACAGGGCTTCCACAGCGAACTTCGTGGCGCAGTACACCCCTTGCAGCGGAAGGCTGAAGCGGCCGACCATACTGCTGACATTCACGATGCGGCCGACACCGCGCTGCCGCATGTCGGGCAGGAGCGCCCGGGTCACCGCCAGCAGCCCGAACACGTTGGTATCGAACTGCCGTCGGACCTCCTCGTCGCCGACGAGCTCGAGCGGTCCCGCCTGGCCGTACCCCGCATTGTTCACCAATGCGTAGAGCCCCTCTCCACCGGTGATCCGTCGGACGTCCAGCTTCATCTGCTGGACCGAGGCCCCCTCGGTGACGTCGAGCGTCAGCGTGGTGAGCTTCAGCCCCGCACATTCCTCGCGCAGTGCTTCGAGCGCGGCCGCATTCCTGCCCGTGGCAATGACCGAAAACCCCTGTCGAGCCAGCAGCACGGCCGATGCGCGGCCGATTCCCGACGTAGCCCCCGTGATCAGGACGTAACTTCCCGGTGAGATTCCCATGCTCCCTTTCCTCCGACGATGCCGCTGCCTTCAGCGCCCATCGCCCATCGCCCATCGACCATCGACCATCGCCCAATGTCACGGTGCCCGAATTCAGCCCTCTCACCCCATGAGCCCCAGGTTGGACGGACAGAAGATCCCCCTGGGATCCAGCAGCTTCTTGATCTCCCGCATGGTCTGCAAGGTTGCCGGGTCCATCTTCGCATGAAGCTTGGGCAACACCGACAGCGGCGGTTTGTACTGCACATATCCGTAGGCGATCGCCAGGTCGAACAGCTCGAGGTTGAGCTTGCGGACACGGGCCACCTCGTCGGGGTTGCTCCGGTCGAACACTTCGAGGAAGCGCAGGACCGCGAAGTGGCCGGTCTTCATGGCCCGGCAGACGACCGCCGGCGGGAAGCCGTGCTCCACCATCCGGCCCATGCAGGCCTGGCAGCATGCGGCGATGGTGCTCATGGGGCCGTAGGTGCCGACCCAGGTCATGCCGCCCCCTCTGCTCTTCGTGAGGAAGTCGAGGTCGGTGGGGAAGTCGCTGTACTTGACCATCTCGGGGAGCGCTGTCACGAGGTCGGCCACGAACAGGGGGCCGGTGAGCAGACCGCCGGCCCCGGTCTCTGCCAGCACCCTCCTGGCCGCAACGATCTTTCCGTCCATTTCGGCACGGGTTTCAGCGCTGATGTCGAGGTAGACGAAACAGACCGGCTCGCCGTCAGCCCGCTCGATGCCCGGCCGCTCAACTCCCATCATCATGCGTCCCGTGGGCCAGGTGAGCACGCCCAGGTCGTCGCAGATCTCGAGGCGCACGAGCCGCTTGACCATGGCGAAGGTCGCGTCAAGCTGCTGCGCCAGAATGAACAGCCGCTCCCGCAGCGGATGCTTCGGCCACAGAGCAAGCACCCCGCTGCTGACGATACCCGTGGTACCCAGCCAGGCGATGAACAACCCGGTCAGATCGGGCAGTGGAGGCCGTCCGTACGGAACGGGACCGACCCCCCAGGCGCCGGTCCTGATGACTCGAGCGTCATGCAGCACCGCCTCGAGGCCGAGGATGGCCTCGGACATGGACCCGATGCGCAGCGAATAGTTGGTCAGGCCATCCATGAGGCAGTTGAGCAGCACCGACGTGTCGGGCGGTGCCAGCGAGTACCCGATCCGGAGCTCCGGAGCATGCGCCTCCAGGTAGCCCTTGAGCTGCTCCTGGGTCACACCGGGCTCGATGACCGCGTACATGTCGTCCCGGGAGAACTCCAGGATGCGGTTCATCCGGGTGAAGTCCACGACGACGCCTCCCTCCTCGGGAATGGCCAGCCCGCCGACGTTCTGGTTGGCAACCCGGGGAGTGATGGGAATGCTGTGCTCCGAAGCCCAGCGCACGAGCCCCTGAATCTCTTCCACGGATTCGGGCCGGACAACGGCCCCGGGAACGCGTGGATCCGCGTCGGTGATGTCGTCCCGGAAGCGGGCAAGCTGCTCCGGTTCGAGCTCCACCCTGTCCCTCGGAAAGATCGATGTCAGCCCTGCCAGATCCATGATGTCCCCCTACGCGGACAATGCCGTCCCGGCACCCGGAAGTGCCCTTGCCGGGCGGCTCCAACTCACGTTCGCTCCCGCCTACGCGCTCAAGAACAGGAAGAAGAGCCGAATCGCCAGGACCGGCGACCCTGAGAAGCCCAGCCGCCCGGTCAGCAACGCCCCGATGAACCGCTTGTGTGCGATGAAGTGCACCAGCGCACCGAGCTCCCCACGTATCCGGGTCGTCGCCTTCGTCTCGCCCGTGCCGGTTCGGATCTCGATTGTATCCCCGAACGTCAGGTGCACGGCCATCCGGTCTGCGTGGAGCAGCACCGTCCCGGACAGCCCCGCCAGCTTCCTCTTCACCCCTTCGCACCCCTGCTCGGTGAGCCTGCGGAAGAAGTTTCGCAGGATCAGGGCCAGCAACGACGCCCGCTCCTCTTCGAACAGCACGACATCCCGCATGCCTGCCCCCTGTCAGCATCTTTCGTGAAAAGCCTAGCATGAGGGCAAGGCGCATGTCGAAGACAAAGGATTCCTTTCTTATCGAGCCGGAAGGCCCGTGTGTGCTATGGTGCGACAGCGACCTGGCGGGAAGCTGTATTCTGGGGCGGGATTCAGGAGGTGGGCATGCAGACGGTGACATCGATTCGGCTCGTTCTCTCGGTGTTCGGCGCATCGCTTTGTGCGATGGCATGCGGAGGCGGGGACGACGCCGTGGATTCCGGCGGCCTGGACGCACAGGTCCAGGACCAGGTGCCCGGCGGGGACACGGGGGCCGAGGTTCCGGACGACCAGGTCGGCGGGCTCGATCGGGCAGATGAGGAGAGCTCGGTGCTCCCCGACGGGAGAGTCCCGGATGACGTCTCTGCTCCGGACTGGGCCGACGCCGTCCTGCCCGATGCGTTGCAGGATGCGGCGACAGACGGGGCGCTCGATACGGCAATCCAGGAGGCCCAGGATTCGGGGCCGACCCCGGATCTGCACCCGGACGATGTGGCCGGCGACACGGGCGACCAGGATGCGCCGCCCGACGTGATCTGGACGCTGAGCGTGGAGGTGGCATCCCCGTCGCAGTGGCAGCGGGGACCGGTGGTGGTCGACTACGAGGTCACGGGTGCGGGCAAGAGCACGTGGTCTCCGGTCGTCGTGTGGAAGGAGGCCGGCACGGATTCCATGCCGTGCTCGCCGCTGGCCGGGTACGGGGAGCCCCTCGCCCCCCAGAAGGGGGACGGCAAGCACCGTTTCGTCTGGGATTCCATGGCCGATGCTCCGGGGTTCCACGAGACGGTGTGGCTGGAGGTGCGGATCATCCCCGACTCGGGCAAACAGGTCGAGGCCGTCACCGAGCAGCTCGGGCTCTACAACGAGCCGGATGCAGTGCGGCAGGTGCTGGTGACCAGCTCCATCAACGGGAACAACAAGGTGAGGCGATACACCTGGACTCAGGGTCAGGGAATGTCGCCGGAGCAGCAGCTTCTGAAGGTCAACCCGTACCCGGTGCGGGTCGCCATGGCCCCGAACGGATTCGTCGCTGCGCTGGTGGAGGAGAACTCCGAGTCGATCTCGCTGCTCCATTTGAACGGGGAAACCGGGGTGACCAGTGTGGCCGGAAGCATCGCCATGGCGGACCTGTACCCGGTGGACGTGGTCTTCTCGGGAGACGGGGCTACCCTCTTCGTCGCGTGCGCAAGCCCCGATGCCGATGGTGGGATTTACCGGGTGGACCTGGCCCCGACAAACGGACTGCCGGTGCCGAATTCCAAGCCCAAGCAGATCCACTCGCAGTTCCAGGTCGAGGCCGTGGACCTGCTGCCGCAGGGGAAGGGGCTGGCGGTACTGGGGCCGGATCCGACGATGAACATGGCCGGGCTGCACCTGGCCACCATCGACTTCTCGGGAAAGCTCCTCGACACGTACGATCTGGCCAGCGACGGTGCGCTTCCCCGCTCGATTGCCGTGTCGCCGACCGGCAGCTCGATGCTCGTCTCCTGGGCCAACCTGTTTGGCAACGGGGAAGGCGTCGCGCTGGTCGGGCTGTCCGCCGCCGGCGTGATGACCTACCTTGACGAGGTGACAGCGGAGGATCCGGAGGAGGCAGTGTTCGGGGCATCGGGTGACCGGGGGATCGTGTCCGAAGCGTTCGGAAACAAGGTGACGGGTCTTGCCGTGACGCCGTCCTCGCTGGAGCGGACCAACTCGGTCAAGATGGGACTCCCGACCCGCCTGGCCCGCACGACATGGGGCTTGGACTCCAATACCTTCCTGATCGCGACGATCAGCAGCCAGACGGGAGTGTCCTCGCTCGCTGCAGTCGTGGTCGGACCCACCGGCTCACTCACCCTGGACAAGCTGTACGGCATGGGCAACGGGAACGACGTCATTCCGCAGGACCTGGCGATCCAGCCGTAGGGGGTCGGGGTCGGGGTCGACTACGATCACGATGCCGATATCGATGCCGATGCGGACGCCAGCCCCGGAACGAAACAGAACATACTGGAACATATAGGAACATCTCAGAACATCTAGGGACAGATAGACACACCCACCACCCACTCCCTCCTGCCGAAATCCCGTTGCCGACGGTGAGCATCCGGGCTGCATGCTGGGCCGTTCCGAATAGTTTTTGAGCCCCATCTTCACCCGTTGGCACGAGGTTTGCTCATGCCAAGGTTGCCGGCAGCCAGATGAGGAGTGTCCGACTGGTTGCCTTGAAAATGCAGACCATCCAGAAGAGGGAGAAGACGGATGAACATACTCAGGAACATCGCAAACAGCAGGGCGGTAGCCATGGTGACGGACGGTGCCAGTCTGGCGGGCGGGCTCAGCCTCGCCGCCCTTGGGGCAGTCCTGCTGCTCGGCCTCGCCTCGGTGGCGAAGGCAGCACCGGGCGACTTCAAAACCACGGACTGGGCGGCCGCAGCGCCGTACACGTATGACCACAACACGGGGGGCGGCGCATTCGACGACCGCACGATCGGCGACTACAAGGACGTGGTCGAGCAGCTCGAAGGGGGCCAGTTCCACTGCGGCGACACGGTCACCTACCTGGTCAACTTCCGCATGGAGCCGGTCGTGGTGGACCCCAACCAGACCATCGAATTCTACGTACGGCTGCTGGCAGACTCCACCGGCCAGACCGGGGCGGCCCACGTGGCCATCTCAAGTGTACAAGTCAACTACGGGCCCGTACAGGCGGGTGACGGACCGGGCGGAACCGACTCGGCCATCTTTGACGACGGAGGCAGCGTGGCCACGCTGCTGTCGCAGTACTTCGAACCGGCCACCGGACCGTACACGAACGCAGACCTGGTCGGGAAGATCCGCCTGACCGACCTCGAAGCCGGAGAATCGGTCGTGGTGCGCGTGGATGCCAAGCTCGGATGCAAGCAGTACACCGGCCCGACCGGCAACCTCCAGGGGTCGCTGGCCGACATCTTCATCGTTTCGCCGGCCAACGGCGGCTCGGTCAACAGCGGCAACCAGACGATTCCGTTCCTCCAGATCGGCGACATCGAAGGCACGGGAGAGCCCTCGGTCCGGATCCTCAAGACCGTGACCACGGCGGACGGTACCTGCCCCGGCGTTGAATCGCTGGAGGCCTACGAGGGCGACACGGTCAAGTACTGCTACAAGGTATTCAACGATGGCACGTACGACCTGCTCAACGCCACGGTGGTGGACGACAACGCCACGCCGTCGGTTGCCGCAGACGACTTCGCTGTGACTCTGACCGGACTTACCGACTCGGCCTACGACACCGACTCGCTGCTCGACGACATCAAGGCGGGCCAGTGGGCATCGGGCTATGCCCTGGTGGAGCTTGGCTCGGCCGGGACGCTGGTCAACACGGCTCTGGCGAGTGGCATCAGCCAGGGTACCAAGCCGGTGACCTACACCGATTCCGACACGGCCCAGGTGATCGCACTCGAGAACCCCCTGCCGCCGGCCTCGATCTCGATCGTGACCACGGCCAGCCTGTCCCCCGATTGCTCGCCCAGTGCGGACCCGCTGTACGCCCCCGACGGGGCCATCCTCTACTACTGCTACCTCGTGACCAACACCGGCGGCCAGGCACTGTCCGACGTGTGGGTGACCCAGGAAGGCGTATCTCCCACCGGCGGCATCTCGCTGGGGATCGGCGAGTCGCAGCTCCTGGTTTCCGAGCCCGTGGTACTGGTCGGCTCCGAATCCGCAGTCGCCACTGCCGAGGGCCAGGCCAAGGGAGGCTCCGCAGTCCAAGCCAGCGACCCGGTCTACGTCGAAGGCCTCTTCTCCTCCATCTCCGTGATCGTCAAGGCGAGCCTCGACCCGGTGTGCGGCAACTCGGATGACGCAGACCTGCAGACGGTGCTTGCCGGCACGACGATCTACCTGTGTTACTTCGTGACCAACGGCGGCGAAACCGCACTCTCCGGCGTGACGGTCGAGGACTCGGCGGCCTTTGTCGAGGGGAGCCTGGAGCTCGGAGCGGGCGAATCCGGATGGCTCGTGAGCGAGCCCTTCGTGGCCGAGGAGGATACGGCATTCCTCGCCACGGCGTCCGGAACCGACTCCTTCGGTCAGCTCGTCTCGAGCGAGCCGGACGATGCGTTCGTCGACGTGGTCCACCCCGCGCTCGAGATCATCAAGACCGTGTCGCTCGACGGGACCTGCCCCGGCAGCGAGTCGGTCTCCATCCTGGCCGGAACCCATGTGGTCTACTGCTACGAAGTCAAGAACACGGGCGACACGGCCCTGGACGGCATCGTGGTCAACGATGGTGAGATCCGCCTGGAGGGCGGTGCCCTGCTGGCCGGCGAGTCCGTCTTCCTTGCCTCCCAGCCCATCTCCTTCGTCGAGGACGCTTACTCCGAGGCGGTCGCCTCCGCCACAGACACGGCCACGGAGACCGCAGTCGAAAGCGCACCGGACGGTGCCTCGGTCGACGTCATCCACCCGGCCCTGGCGATTGCAGTGACCGTCTCCCTGGACGGCACCTGCCCCGGCTCCGAGATCGCCAACGTGCTCGAGGGAACCCAGCTGACCTGGTGCTACGCCGTGACCAACACCGGGGACGTGCCGGTCGAGGGCATCTCGGTCAGCGACGACTACTTCGGAACGCTCGGCTCCTCCATCGGCTGGCTCGAGCCCGGCCAGACCGTCTTCCTGTCGGCTTCCTCCTCCGCCTACGAGGACCTCGTTCTCACCGGCGAAGCTTCTGGCACCGATGCCGTCATCGGCAGCGAGGTGGTCAGCAACCTGGACCCGGCTGCGGTCAACGTCGTCCACCCCGGCCTCAACGTCGACGTGACGGTCAGCCTCGACGGGACCTGCCCCGGCACCGACTCGGCCCAGGTCATCTCCGGCGACTCGGTGGTCTACTGCTACGCGGTCTCCAACAGCGGTGACACCACCCTGTACGGAGTCGAATTCGTCGACCCGGTGACCGGCGAGCTCGTGACCATCGAGGAGCTCCTCCCCGGCGAGAGCCAGACCGTGGTTTCCGAGTGGACCGTCATCGAGGAAGACACGACCGTCAGCGTCGAAGCGACGGCGAGCGACGAGTTCGGCTTCCCGGTCTTTGACAGCGACAGCGCCGTCGTGGAAGCGCTCCTGGCCGACCTGGTCCTCGACAAGACCGCACCGGAGAAGCTGCTCACCAGCCAGGGAACCTCGCTGGCCTACGGCATCACGGTCACCAACATCGGAGAGGCGACTGCCTATGACGCCCTGGTGACCGACGTGCTCCCCGCCGGCGTCCAGTTCGTCTCCGCCAGCATTCCGAGCTGCCAATTCGACGGCCTTTCCACCGTGGTCTGCGCCATCGGCGACGTCGCCCCGGGACAGACCGTGTCCTTCATCCTCTACACCAAGGTCACGGTGACCATGCAGGTGATCGTCAACAACGCCTACGTGGCCAGCGACACTCCGGACGCGGACGGCTCCAACAACAGCGACTCGGCCTCCACCCTGGTGGCCCCCGGCGCAACCCGGACCATCGGCTTCTACTCGACCCACCCCGAGTTCACCAAGATGTGCCTGGCCATCAACGGCGGGCAGATCGACCTCGGGTTCGTCAAGCTCGCCAACGAGGCCTATGACAACCAGATCGACGTGGACCGGGACGTCAAGGCCGAATTCGGTCTCGACTTCGCCATGGGCATCCTGAATGCCAACATCCTCAAGTACAAGGACGGCTCCAAGCGCTCCGAGCTGGCCAAGGCCCGCATGCAGGCCGGTCGCCAGGTTCTTGCGGCCCACTGCAACCAGAGCCTGCTGGGCGGCTCGTTCTCCCTGAGCCTCTCCCAGATGGCCGCCATCCTGGCCGGGACCAATATCCAGGCCATCCTGACCCTGAGCGCACAGGCCGACGCGTTCAACAACTCCGGCGACGCCATCTCGCTCGGCGTCAACCCCGGCCCGGCCGTGGCCAAGTACCCCTTCGACGACCCCACCGACTTCAACGATTAGCTTGTCACGCCGCTGGCGCACCGCACCCACTGACAAGCCAAGACAAGACAGCCAGTGAGCTTCGCTCCGCCGGGCAGGCCCGGCACCATCACGCCTCAGGCGACCGCATCCACGGACAAGCCAAGACGACACTGCCAGTGAGCTTCGCTCCGATCCGGAGGCTGGGCCTGGCGCCAACCCCCAACCCCCTTCCTGTTGCTCCCGTGCGCGAGGATGGCTAATATCGCCTCGCCGGCCGGACGGCAGATGATTGGCAGGGGCAAAGGATGGCGACTCAAGGCAAGAGCGGAAAGAAGAAGCTCTCCGACCTTCCCTCCGAGGCGGAAGCGGCATGGGCTGCCATCCAGGGCAATCCCCTGGATGCGGTCATCACAATCGACGACAGCGGGGTCATCCGCTTCTTCAACCGGGCAGCCCGGCAGATCTTCGGCTACGCAGAAGAGGAGGTTGTCGGCCGCAACGTGTCGATCCTCATGCCCGAGCCGCATCGAAGCCGACACGACGGCTACCTCACGAGGTACCTTCAGACTGGCAGGAAGAAGGTCGTCGATCGGATCCGGGAGGAGTGGGCGGAAAGGAAGGACGGCAGCCGATTTCCAATGGAAATGTCGGTCGTGGAGGCATCGTCTGCGGCCGGCCGGCGGTTCGTGGGGGTCATCCGGGACATCACGAAGCGGCGCGAGGCGCAGGACCGCCTGGACGTCGCCATGGAATCGCTCAACCGCAGCAATGCCGAGCTGGAAGCGGTCTTCAATCTGCTCAAGGTGGGCGTGTGCGCCGTGGATTCGGACGGCAGAGTCCGCTTTGCCAGCCTGTGCTGCCAGGATTTCTTCGACCTCGGTGCGGAGGACATGCTGGGGCGCCCCTGGGTGGACCTGAGCTCCGCCGATGCCGGCCAGGCGGAGGCGATGCGGGCGCTCCTGGGACAGCCCGCCCCTGAAGGCCGGCTGCACACCACGCTGCGGAGTTCGGATGGAACTCCGAGGATGGTGGAGATCGAGGCCAGGCCCGACCCGCGAAACCCGACGGGACGGCTGATGCTCCTGTACGACAGGACCGACGTCCACCTCCTGAGGGACGAGCTCGACCAGAGCGCAGGATTCCACGATCTCGTGGGCCGATCGTCGCTCATGCGGCAGCTCTATGCCCAGGTCGAGCAGCTCGCCCGCTTTGACACCACGGTGCTGGTCGAGGGGGAAACCGGGGTGGGCAAGGAGCTCGTCGCCCGCGCTCTCCACGACGTCAGCAGCCGCCGGGGGCACCCCTTCGTTCCGGTCAACACGTCCGGCCTGTCCGAGTCCCTGCTTGCCAGCCAGCTCTTCGGTCACGTGCGCGGGGCGTTCACCGGGGCGGTGAACGACTCGAAGGGAGTGTTCGAAACGGCTCACAGAGGGACGCTCTTCCTGGACGAGATCGGAGACATCCCCCTGTCGCAGCAGAGCAGCCTGCTGCGCGTCTTGCAGGAACGGGAAATCGTCCGGGTCGGAGAATCGATGGCCCGCAAGGTGGACGTCCGGGTGATTGCCGCCACCCATCGGGATCTGGACGCACTCGTGAAGCAGGACCTGTTCCGACAGGATCTGAGGTACCGCCTGAGCGTGGCCGTCGTCCGCGTTCCGTCGTTGCGGGAGCGGCTCGAAGACATCCCGGCCCTCGTCCGCCATTTCCTTCGAGGGTTTTCCGCACAGATGGCCAAGCCGATCGATGCCGTGGAGGACGGGGCCATGCGGAAGCTGCTCGACCATGCCTGGCCGGGCAACGTCCGGGAGCTCAAGAACGCTCTCGAAGCTGCCGTCATTCGATGCTCCGGCACTACGCTCCGGGAGGCCGACCTGCAGTTGGTCGGCCCCCGCGCCGTCACCGGAGCACATTTCCCCGTGGTGACCGGCACGCTCTCTCCCGAGGTCGCAGGATCCCCCTCGTCGGGGTCTCTGGCTCCACGTCCGCCCGTAGCAGCACCGACTCGCGTCACCCTTCCCAGCCGCCGACGCCGGATCGTCGAAGCCCTCACGCAAACCCAGGGAAACCGAGCCGAGGCGGCTCGCCTGCTGGGCATGGGGCGCACCACGCTCTACCGGTTGATCGAACAGTACGGAATCGAGATCACCGAAGAGGATTGAGGTCAGCCGGGAGACTCGGGGGTTCCGGAGAAGCGGACAGGTACTACAGGGAGATCTTGAAGCAGCTGCCCTGGCCGGGGGCCTGGGCGTTGTCGATGAAGTCCACGACGTCCTTCCAGAAGAGCAGGGTCGCATCGTCCGCACCGGCCAGCAGTGCGGTTTCGGAGGCCACGATCACCATGGCCACGGTCCAGGAGGTATCCGCACCGGCCGGAAGAGCGGCCGGGCCGACGCAGAGCGACCCCAGGGTCATGCCGGCACCGACCTGCGAGGAGACCAGGTTGAACCAGAGGGTCGCCAGGTGGCGCTGCAGCTTGGCTGCCGCCGTGTCGGTACCGCTGGCATCGCAGATGAGGACGTTGATGTCGCCGACGGTGGTGCCACGTCCCAGCTCATCGAACACCCGCGAGAACATCTGGATGAAGGAAAGCCAGCCACTGACCTGGTCATAGGTGAACTTCTGGCTGTTCGTGCACTTGACGTCCGGCGTGCCGGCGCAGTCGATGGCCCGCTTGGTCTGGTTGCACCAGAACCCGGGGGTACCGATGTCCTCGCCCGCGTCATTGTTGATCGGGGGCTGGGTCACGGTGGTGGTCGTCGAGTCGCACACAGCCTCGGCCTCGGCGCTGTCCACGCAGGCCGCATTGGTGATCACGGTGCCGCCGGCAATCAGCGGGCTGACATACGCTTCGACGGTGATCACGCCACCCTCGCCCACGGCCAGCATTCCGATGGTGCAGGTCAGGGTGAGGTTGTCCGCCGTGGTGCAACCCGTGGCCGACTTCACGTACAGGGCCGGAAGGGTCACGCCGAAGATGGAGATGGAGGGAAGCGTGTCGGTCACGACGACGTTGTTCTGGTCGCAGGTCGAGGCGCCGCTGCCGTAGGCGATCGTGTAGGTGATGAGGCCGCCGGCCTGCACGGTGGCGGGGCCGGACTTGTCGATGGTCAGCTCATACTCGCACACGGGCGGGGGCTCGATGCCGCCGCCGATGTTGGTCAAGTCGTGGGAGAAGGGGTTGAAGAGGTCGGTGCAGGTCGTGATCTTGGTCTTGCCCTGCTTCTTCACGACGATGCCCTCGGCAAAGGAGTCGAAGTGCACGCGCAGTGCCTCGGTACCGCTCAGTGCAACCTCGACCTGCCGCAGGTCCTCGGCAGCCAGGTTGCCCAGGTCGATCACGGTGTAGTAGGTCGGGTACACACCGTGCGACGGGATGGAGCGGCCCGAGCAGGAGAAGGTGGGCAGGCCGTAGGTGAACGACGTGGGGGACAGGTCCACACCGTCCACGGTGCCACCCTCGAACTCGCCGATGTCATCGATGGCGACGAGGAGTTGCACCCCGTAGGCCGTGTTGTCTCCCGCACCGCGGCCGTGGTTGTAGACATCCAGGAGGAAGTCGCCGCCGAACACGACCCAGCTTTCCGTGAGCCAAGGATCCGCGTCCTCGCCTACGTACGCGGGATTCTGTGCGTACGCGTCGGTCAAGGCATCGGGCAGAGCGGAATCCGGGAAGAGCCAAAGGCTCGCTTCGGCGCGGGCGTTGGAAGCGAAGAGCACGCAGAGGACGCAGGAAACCACCAGAGAGAGAACCGACTTGCGCACCATGAGTGACCTCCAAGAAAAGTTGGACGACCAATGCAGCTCCGGAGCACCCGTCCGGAAACTGTGACAACCTGACTCATTTGATAGCGGAACCATCGCTACCTCCTGATTCGCAACATATCATCGGCCGTCCTGGCTGATCAATGGCGTTTTTCCACCGTCGAGCTGGAGAATCGCCCCCCTTGAGCCACTGGAAACCTCGGATGCACGAAGAATGCAGGCAGAACTGAACCTGCAACCTTCTGTAATTAAAGAATTTTCCTAGCGCGCCCCCCGAGCATCGTGGGGGCGGTTCCAAACGCTGCAGCTCTCTGGCTTTCGGCAGGTGAGGTATGTGCGTTCTTGGGTCGACTGCGACAGCATGTCACAGAGATCGCCTCACCCCCGCATTCCGCCTGTGTTTGAGCGATCCGGAGACTGCCCGATGGTGGTCAGATCCCCGTCCCGGAGACCGGTTTCCAGGGGACTTCTCAGGGGACTTTCGGCCTTTTTTCGGGGGGGGCTCTGCTGGGTGCTACTCGGTCTTCTGGCGCAGGATGTTGAATTCGACCCGGCGGTTCTTCTGGAGATCCTCTTCCGTCTTCTCGATCTTGACCAGCGGCACGTCTTCGCCGAATCCCTTGGCTTCCAGCCGCTTGCCGTCGATTCCGTGTTCGACGAGGTACTTGAGGACCGCCTTGGAGCGCTTGTCCGCCAGGGCCCGGTTGTGGGCCGCGGAGCCACGGGTGTCCGTGTGCCCCTCGATCCGGATCTTCTCGATGCCCGGGTTCTTCTTCAGCACGTCGACGACCGCGTCCAGGACCGGGAAGCTCTCGGGCTTGATCTTGTCCTGGTTGTCGTAGAAGTAGACCCGGTCCATGATGATGATCTTCTTCCCTTCCACCTTGGCCAGCTCGTCGGGGCAGCCATCCTCGTCCTGGAAGTTGTTCTTCGTCTCCGGATCGTTGAGGCACTTGTCTGCCGCATCGAGGATTCCGTCCTGGTCATTGTCCGGATCGGGGCAGCCATCCTGGTCCTCGAACGAATCGTCGTCCTCGGCCTGGTTGGGGCACTTGTCATCGACGTCGAGGATGGTGTCCTCGTCGTTGTCGAGATCGGGGCAGCCGTCCTCGTCCTCGAACAGGTCGAGGTCCTCCTTCTCGAGCCGGCACGCGTCCACGCCCCTGCATCGGCCCTCCTGGCTGGCTTCGACCTTGCGCTGTGAGACCCACTCGTCGCAGATGCCGTCGGCATCGTCATCCGGGTCGGGGCAGCCGTCCTGGTCCTCGAACTGGTCCGGATCTTCGGGCAGCAACGGGCACTTGTCGTCCGGATCCAGAAGCCCGTCACCGTCGGAGTCGACGATCGGCTCCTCCGTAGAGGTGTGCCACATCACTCCGCCAAACACCCGGAAGTCGGGGGACGAGTAGCCCTCGGTCAACCCCACGCCGCCGCCGACGTTCACGTCGACGTTCTTCGACGCATGGTAGCGGCCTCCGGCAAGGAGCTCGAGCGGGCTCTGGTTGACATGGGCGAACGGCTCGCTGGCCGCGGTGGCCCCGACGGCCTCTGCAATGAGGTCGAGCTTGTCCGGCAGCAGCCCCACCCAGGCTCCGGCCCGGAAGCGAAGCTCATCCAGAAGGGCGAGGTCCCCGACGTTTCCGTTCTCGGTCAGCAGGTAGCCCAGATCCAATGCGACCCCGAAGCGGGGAAGCTCAAGTCCCAGGCTGACCCACGGGGTAAATGCGAAGTTCCGATTTCCCATGTAGGGATCCACGAGCTGTCCGGTCGGTGCGGTGAGCTCGGGGGTCACCGCCACCGAAAAAAAACGGTCATCGGTCGAGTAGAGCTGGAAGCGGGGGACGATGCGGATGTCCCCGATGCCGGCGATCGCCGGCGAGCCTCCCCCCGGTGCCCCGTCTCCATCCTGGTAGAGAACCACCGGCACGGCCACTCCGACGTCGAGCCAGTCAAGCGGGGCGATCGCAAACAACGCATTCCCGGTCAACTGGTTGCCGATGATCGTGCGGACCACGTCGCCGCTGCTGACGCTCTTGACCACCAACGGATTGCGCTGGTAGTCGAGGAACAGCCCCACGTTCCACTGCCCTGCCTCACGGCTGTACCCTTTTCCGGTGACGAACAGATCCTGCTGGAACGGAGACACGTCGAACGCCTGGGCATCGACTGCGCTCTGAGCGGAAGCCGTTGCTCCGCTCCCCATCACCGCCAGGGCCGCCAGCGCCGCCAGCAGTCCCACACCAGAAGCCCGCACACTCCGGTTCCGGAGACCGACTGCGCTCGCCCGGGCTGCTCCCCGGAAGCGCAGCGCAACCAGGGCGGCCAGGGCCAGAATCATCAACCCCAGCAGGGATCCACGCCCCCCCGCCGAGCCTGTCGGAGCGGCGGAGCAGGCACCTCCCATGACGCCAAACGCCTCGCCCTGGCAGAGATCTCCCGTGCCGTCGTCGTCCCAATCGGCCTGGTCCCCGTTGGCCGTGACCGGACAGTTGTCCGGCTCGTTGGCAATGCCGTCGCCGTCCACGTCATCGTCGCACAGGTCTCCGAGCCCGTCCTCGTCCAGATCGGCCTGATCGTTGGGGAAATCCGGGCAGTTGTCCTCGGAATCCACGACCCCATCGTCATCCTTGTCCGCAGGCGGTGCCTCGTCGCACGCATCCCCGATTCCGTCCTCGTCCGAGTCCGCCTGGTCCTCGTTCGGGTCGTCCGGGCAGTTGTCCTCGACGTCCGGGATTCCATCCGCGTCCTTGTCGGCCGGAGGCGGCTCGTCGCACGCATCCCCGAGGCCATCCTCGTCGTAGTCGGCCTGGTCCTCGTTGGCCTCGAACGGGCAGTTGTCCTCCTCATCCACGACGCCATCGTTGTCATCGTCCGGATCGCACAGGTCGCCGATTCCGTCCAGCTCGTTGTCAGCCTGGTCCGGGTTCGACACCTTCGGGCAGTTGTCCTCCACATCCACGACGCCATCGTTGTCATCGTCCGGATCGCACAGGTCGCCGATTCCGTCCAGTTCGTTGTCGGCTTGGTCCTCGTTGGCCTCGAACGGGCAGTTGTCCTCCTCATCCACGACGCCATCGTTGTCGTCGTCCGGATCGCACAGGTCGCCGATTCCGTCCAGCTCGTTGTCAGCCTGGTCCGGGTTCGACACCTTCGGGCAGTTGTCCTCCAAGTTGGCCACGCCGTCGCCGTCCATGTCCTTCTCGCACGCATCCCCCACTCCGTCCTGGTCCAGGTCAGACTGATCCGGATTCGGAGTCAGCGCACAGTTGTCCTCCTCGTTGGCCACGCCGTCGCCATCGCGGTCCGAGTCGCAGACGTCACCGATCTTGTCCTGGTCCAGGTCGGTCTGCTCCGGATTCGGGGTCAACGGGCAGTTGTCTTCTGCATCGGGAATCCCGTCGCCTTCGAGATCGTCCTCGCACACATCGCCGATTCCGTCCTGGTCCTGATCGGCCTGATCCACATTGCTCACGAGAACGCAGTTGTCCCCGTCGTTGAGGATTCCGTCGCCGTCGATGTCGTCGTCGCAGGCATCGCCGATTCCGTCCTGGTCCAGGTCCGCCTGGCCGGCATTGGCCAGGAGCGGGCAGTTGTCGTCGATGTCATCCGTTCCGTCGCCGTCGTCGTCGTCGTCGCAGACGTCCCCGAATCCATCCTGGTCCAGGTCCGCCTGGTCGACGTTGGCGTTCTCCGGGCAGTTGTCGTCGATGTCCGGGATCCCGTCGCCGTCGAGGTCGTTCTCGCAGGCATCGCCGGTTCCGTCCTGGTCCAGGTCCGCCTGATCCTCGTTGGGCACGAGCACGCAGTTGTCCTGCTCATCGAGGATGCCGTCCCCGTCGCGGTCATCGTCACATTCGTCCCCGATCTCATCCTTGTCGAGATCCGCCTGGTCTGCATTGGAGACGTCGGGGCAATTGTCTTCCCCGTTCGTGATCCCGTCGCCATCCTTGTCGTCGTCGCAGACGTCGCCGAGCCCGTCCTGGTCCAGGTTCTCCTGGCCAGCGTTGGCCACCAGCGGGCAGTTGTCGTCGCCGTCCAGAATCCCGTCGCCATCCTTGTCGCCGTCGCAGACGTCCCCGAGGCCGTCCTTGTCCAGGTCCTCCTGGCCGGCGTTGGGCGTGATCGGGCAGTTGTCGACTTCGTTGAGGATTCCATCACCGTCCCGGTCCGGATCGCCGGCATCGCACAGGCCATCGGCATCCTGGTCCGGGCCGTCATCGAGCTTTGCGGGCTTGCCCTGTTGCGAGCAGTCGTCGCAGGTATCCTTGTCCAGGTCCTCGCACACGAGCGGGTTGCCCGGGTCCGTGTCGCCGACGTTGCCCACGGTGTCGCTGTCCTTGTCGTCGTCACAGGCATCTCCGAGGCCGTCCTTGTCCAGGTCCTCCTGGCCGGCATTGGGCGTGATCGGGCAGTTGTCGATCCCGTTTAGAATCCCATCACCGTCCCGGTCCGGGTCGCCGGCATCGCACAGCCCGTCGGAATCCTGGTCGGCTCCGTCGTCCTTGGGGGCCGGCTTGCCCTGAACCGAGCAGTCATCACAAAGGTCCAGGTCGTTGTCGAGACAGACGAACGGGTCCGCCGCGTCCTTGTCGCCGGCGTTCCCCACCGTGTCGCCGTCCTTGTCGCCGTCGCAGACATCGCCAAGCCCGTCCTTGTCCATATCCTCCTGGCCCGCGTTGGGTGTGATCGGGCAGTTGTCGACCCCGTTTGGAATCCCATCACCGTCCCGGTCCGGGTCGCCGGCATCACACAGCCCGTCGGAATCCTGGTCGGCTCCGTCGTCCTTGGGGGCCGGCTTGCCCTGAACCGAGCAGTCGTCGCAGGTATCCTTGTCCCCATCGGCACACACGAGCGGATTGGCCGGATCCGTGTCGACGACATCCGCGATCGTGTCGCCGTCCTTGTCGTCGTCGCAGGGATCGCCGAGCCCGTCCTTGTCCAGGTCCTCCTGGAGCGGATTGGGCAGCAGGAGGCAGTTGTCGGCCACGTCCAGCACTCCGTCCCCGTCGTCGTCATCGTCGCACTCATCACCGGCCAGATCGTCGTCGAAGTCGAGCTGTTCCGGGTTGACCGCCGTGGGGCAGTTGTCCTGGGCATTGACCACACCGTCTCCGTCGATGTCGTCATCACAGGCGTCTCCCAGCGAATCCTTGTCGAGGTTGAGCTGGTTCGCGTTGGGCACGTCGGGACAGTTGTCGACGCCGTTGAGCACGCCGTCCCCGTCCCGGTCCGGGTCGCACGCGTCACCGATGGTGTCCTTGTCGAGGTCCGCCTGGTCCGCATTGGGCGAATCGGGGCAGTTGTCGTCTACGTTCAGCACGAAGTCCCCGTCCCGGTCGGGGTCGCACACGTCGCCGATGTCGTCCTGGTCGAGGTCTGCCTGGTCCTTGTTGGAGACGCTGACGCAGTTGTCCGCCACGTTGAGGATCGTGTCGCCGTCGATGTCATCGTCGCAGGCGTCCCCGAGGCCGTCCTTGTCCAGATCGTCCTGGAACTGGTTGGGTACGGACGGGCAGTTGTCGTTCTCGTCCAGGATGCCGTCGCTGTCCTTGTCTCCGTCGCAGAGATCTCCGACCCCATCCTTGTCGGCATCTTCCTGGCCGGGGTTGGCCACCATGGGGCAGTTGTCCACCCCGTTGAGCACGCCGTCTCCGTCGATGTCGGGATCGCAGGCATCGCCCAGGCCATCCTTGTCCACGTTGCCCTGTCCCGGATTGGCGGTGTCGGGGCAGTTGTCCACCCCGTTGAGCACGCCGTCCCCGTCCCGGTCACTGTCGCAGACGTCACCCAGGCCGTCCTTGTCCAGATCCTCCTGTCCCGGATTGGCGACGTAGGGGCAGTTGTCCGCTCCGTTGATCAGGCCGTCTCCGTCGATGTCAGGATCGCAGGCATCGCCCAGGCCATCCTTGTCCACGTTCTCCTGGGCCGGGTTGGCGATGTCGGGGCAATTGTCTGCGGCATTGAGCACGCCGTCTCCATCCCGGTCATCGTCGCAGACGTCTCCCTTCTTGTCCTTGTCCAGATCCGCCTGGTCCTTGTTGGGAATCGTCGGGCAGTTGTCCTGGAAGTCCAGGATGCCGTCCCCGTCCGTGTCCACGCCCACCGGGTCGGAGGCACCGCCGGCCAGGGTGAACGGGTCGGTCTTGCCGTCGTTGTTGCCGAGGTCCCCGTTGAGCGTCTGCGAGTTGGCCGACGTGCCGAAGATGAGAACGATGGGGGTCACGTTGGTCACGCCGTCATCCTGGAGCGGCTTGAGCGGAATGTAGAAGTCGACGAAGAAGTCCGGGCTGCCGCACAGGTTGGACGGTGCCGAAACGACCCGGCCGTTCGTGCTCCATGGATAGGTTTGCATCACGACCTCGGCCTTGTCCGAGGGGGAGCCTATCGCCGCCTGTACCGTGTTCTTCCCCAGGGTCACCACGTCCGGGTTGGCAACGCCGTCGGCCATGGCGATGTACTCGTAGTCGTTGAGATCGCCGTCCGTATCGAACTCGACGGCCCACCCGAACGGCTCCAGCCCGCCCCCCTTGGAGGACGCATCCCCATCCACGCGCATGCGGAAATAGAGGAAGCCTCCATTGATCCTGTAGTACATGGACGGGTAGCTGGCGTTGCCAACGATGTCCCGGGCATCCTGGGCACCGGATTCGTCCTTGCAGGGATCCCACGAGGGGAGTCCCCCCTTGGTGGTGACCGCAATCCACTCGTTGTCGAGAGGCCACTGCTGGGCCAGGACGGGAGCCGAGCTGACCGTCACAACAACGAGACAGGCCAGGCCGATGAAACGGGAAAGCCGAGACATGACAAACCTCCGGGATTGAAACTGTCTGATTTCAGAGCACAACCGACTCAAATATGCTGGCGCTTCCAGAATTGTCAAATCAACTCGCCAACTCCCACGGGACCTCCCTCCTACTTCGCACACGGGTCCCCGGCCACCATGCCTCCGCCGTCGGCGGGCATTCCCCCGATGAGACGGCCCCGCAGCGCCGCGTTGATGAAAGACATCCGTCGGTTCGCTGCGCGGCCATCGGCCGATTCATTGGACTGGACCGGCTTGTTCTCGCCAAAGCCGACGGGCATGAGGCGGGTGCAGCTCACCCCGTGCGCGACGAGCCAGCGGGCGACGGAAAGCGCCCTCTTCTCCGACAGAGTCTGGTTGGCCTGGTCGTCCCCGTCGCTGTCCGTGTGACCTTCGATGCGCAAGAGCGTGATGTAGTCCTTGGCCTCGAGGTAGGCCTTGACGTGCTCGAGGGCCTTGTCACTCTCGGGGAGCAGCTTGTCCGTTCCGGTTTCGAAAATCACGGCGGAGGGCAGCTTGAGCTCGTTGCCTTCGAGCTCGAAGGTACGTGCCGGCTCGGAAGCCGGCTGGGGAGCCTCTTGAGCCAGAAGCGCTCCCTGAGAGAACAGCGTAACGGCGACGAAAGACAGGGCCGGCAGCCAACGGGACATGAGCATCATTTCGTTTCACCCTCCAATCGGATTCAGGTTCCCCTCGGAAGCACTCTTCCAGGGCCGCATCAGGATAAGTGCTCGGGCGGGGCGGGTCAATGGATCGGGAGGTGAAAAAGGCCGGCCGGCGCGCCTTTCCTTGACACTGCGCCCTTGCGGCAGGTATAGCTACGCCGTTGCTCCCGGGCGCATAGCTCAGCGGGAGAGCATCGGCCTTACAAGCCGGTGGTCACAGGTTCGAATCCTGTTGCGCCCACTCCAAAAAAAAGTCTTGCATTGGTCACCCGGCTGAGGTAAGAAATCGGCGTTTGACAATTTGGGGTGGTAGTTAAGCTGGTTATAACGACGGCCTGTCACGCCGTAGGCCGCGGGTTCAAGTCCCGTCCACCCCGCCCATTCACAACGATGAAGCAAGACCGGACCACCGGTCGTGGTCTGTTCAGCCCGGCACCTTTGACATTTCCCGTTGCGGTGCTAAGGTCCGACCGGGAGGTGGCGCATGCACGATGCCGGCCAGGGTCGGACACGGTTGGGGGCTCGTCTGGCGCTTTGCGCGATGGCGCTCTGCGTGATCCTCCTTCCGCTGTTCCTCACCCGGAATGTCGGCTACCTGTTCGAAGCGGATTCGCCCTGGATGCTGCAGCCCGCACACGGTCTCGACTGGGACGGAGAGCCCGGTCCCGCCACCCCGGTCCGATGGACGCACCCGAGCTGGGCGCTGGACGCAGCGCCGAACGAAGCGCCCCCTTCCGGGGCTCCGGAGAAGGCCTTGAACGACGGGATCCTCCCGGGAGCAGGAGGGGAAGGATCGGCGGGGGCCGACTTCGGCAGCGGAGGCTGGTCCGACGGCCGCCTCGTGCTCGGTTCCTGGTGGCCCCGCATGTCCATCCGCTCGGGCCATGATGCCCTTCCCATCGTGACCGAGGCCTACCAGGGAGGGTGGCTCTACTGGCCGTTCAAGCTCCTGTCGATGGAGTCGCGGCGACTCCCGGCGATTCGGCTGTTTGCTGCCCTGCTTGGAGGATTGACTCTGCTGTTGGCTTTCCTGGCGTTGAGAGCCTGGTGGGGTAGAGCGTCTCTGCCGCTTGCCGCACTGCTGGCGTGCAACTCCATGTTCCTGTTGTCCTTCGGCTTCGGTTACCTGTACGAGGCACTGCCCATGACGGCCCTGCTGGCCGCGGTGCTGGCAGCGGGGCGGGTGCGGGCACGGCCGACGGTCGGGGGAACGCTGGCCGTGGCGTTCCTGGCAGGGCTGGCCGGTGGGCTGAAGCTGACTGCCCTTCCCGCAGCGGCGGTGGTGACGGGAGTGCTGCTCGGGACCGGAACGCTGCGGCACCGCCGGAGGGCCCTCGCATTTCTGGTGGGCTTGGGGCTGCCCTTGCTTCCGTTCCTGGCAAGCGAATCGGCCGCAGCGCTCGCTGGGCTTCCGTCCCCGCTCCTGTCGGCACTGGGCGGAGGAAAGGGGGGGCTGTCGGAGCCGGTCGGGATGCTGTCCGGGTTCTTCATGTCCTCGGTGTGGACCGCGGCGCTGCCGGCCGGGAACGGGTACATCCTGCCCATGCTCTCGTCCGGAGCCTCGCCCGCCCCCTGGCTGCTTGGCCTGTCCGCGGCCGTGAGCCTGCCGGGGCTCGCTCTGGCAGTCCGGCGATGGCGCCGGGTGGACGCTGACCCATTGCGGGATGCCGTTCTGGCGGGGTGGGTCGTCGTGCTCGTCCTGTCCGGTGTGCTCTACAAGTCGGGCTTCGACTTCCAGGCGTTCATGACCGTGCACCCGCTTGTTGCCTCCCTGATCGTGCAATCCCTCCTGGAGGAGGGCCGAAGCTGCGCTGCCGGACCGGCCCGTCGGTTCTGGAAAGCCGCTGCGGTGGCATTCGTTGCAGTGGTTCTGGTTCACACGGGAATCAGCCTTGCCGGGGGAGGGCGGGTCACGACGGTGGTCTCCCTCCGGGGGCAGGAGGAGATCGCCTCGAAGTTGCCGGAGGGGCGGGTCGTGTTGACGACGTCCTACAACCAGGCCGGGATGCTGCGCATGATGACCGGGGGCAGGGTGAGCGAGATTCACATGGACCGGCTCCTCTCCCCCGGAGGGAACGAGGCCTTCTATCGGCTGACCGTCCGGCATGCCTTTGCCGAGGTGATCTTGAGGCATCCCGGTGCCCTCTACCTGTTCGACCTGGCCCCGCTCCCCATCGATGAGAGCCGGGAGCACACGAGCTTTGCCCGGGGAATCGGAAGTCGGCAGGTGGTCGCACAGGAGTTCGTCCAGGCCGCTCGGGAGGCCGGGATGTTCAGTCGTACCGTCGCCGTCGGGCACGGCGATGCCGGAAACGGCGTGCTCGCACTGGTGGAGCTGAGGAAGATCCCCGGCCCGTGAGCGTTTGGAGGCCGCCCAGGCCTTCCCCGCAGGGGAACCGGACTCTGGCGGCCGGGATTCGAGCGTGAGGGAACCATGATCAACCTGGGAGTGATCATCTCGTTTTGCGCCATGTCGGTCCTGTGCCTGGAAGTGGCGTGGATGCGACTGTTCGCCATCGAGAGCTTCTCGAGCTTCGGCTACATGATCCTGAGCATTGCGCTGCTCGGGTTCGGCCTGGGCGGCGTGGCCATCACGCTGTTTGCCGACAGGCTGGCCGCCCGGCGTGGGGAGTGGCTCTTCCGCTTCTCGCTGCTGTTCCCGATCGTGGCGACCTTCTCGATGATCACGTCCCGGCTCATCCCCTTCGTGCCGCAGAACGTGGTTCAGGACTCGACTCAGTGGGTCTACATCGGGCTCTACTACGTGCTGCTGTCGCTGCCCTTCCTGGTGGGCTCCCTGATCATCGGGCTCATCCTGACAACGGCCGGAGACAAGGTGGGGAGGCTCTATTTTGCGGACCTGGTGGGCTCCGGGCTGGGCGGGCTGGTGGTGCTGGCCGGCTTCTACGCCCTGTCGCCCTCGCTGCTCCCGATGCTGGTCATCGGGCTGTTCCTGCCGGCCCTGGCGGCCACGGCCCTGGGAATGGGGAATCGGTGGGTGCGGCTCAGCCTGTCCGCCCTGGTGGCAACCGGCTGTCTGGGCGTCCTCTTTGCCAAGGCGGAGCTCAACTTCTCGGAGTACAAGGGGATTTCGTACACGCTGGCCAGCAGCGACGTGACTGGTGCCCGGGTGGTGGACGAGGCCCAGGGGCCGCTCGGGTACATGCAGGTGGTGGAAAGCCAGGCGGAGCGGACGGCACCGGGGCTCTCCACGGCAGCCCCGATGTCGGCCATGCCGCCGGTCCAGAAGGGGCTCTACATCGACGGGAGCAAGGTCGCTTCCGTGGCTCGGAACCTGACGCCGGCCGAGGCCGAGTTCCAGGACTGGCTCCTCACCTCGGTCCCGTACCGGTTGCGGGAAAAGGCCAGGGTCTTCCAGGTCGGCCTGGGGGGCGGGGAAGGCATTGCCCAGGCGCTCCACATGGGGGCCTCAACGGTGCACGTGGCCGAGATCAATGGAGTCCTCGTGGACCTGCTGCGGCGATACGGGCACGACAGCGGGAACCTGCTCGACCGGCCCGAGGTGCACCTGGAAGTGACCGACGGCCGCGAGCTGGCGGGGCGGAATCCTGAGGGGTTCGACCTGGTATTCGTCAACTTCCTCGATGCCTCGGGGCTTTCGTTCCCGGGCTCGAAGTCGCACTCGGAGAACTACCTGTTCACCGTGGAGGCGATGGAGCGGTTTGCCGCGGCGCTGGCCCCGGATGGCATCCTGGTGGTATCGACCCGGGTGGAGAACCCCCCCCGCGGCTCGCTGCGGATCCTGCCGACCGTGGCGGAAGCGATCCGAAACGCCTGGGGACAGGAGGCTCTGGCCCGCTCGCTGGCCTATGTCCGGGGCGAGTTCCACGGGATGCTGCTCGTGCGCCGGGGAGGCTTCTCGGACGAGGAGATCGATGCGCTCCTGGCCGATGTTTTCGACCACGGCTTCTCCGCTGCCTACTACCCCGGCATGGGCCGCGACGTGCTCGAGCAGAAGGCCCGGGACGAGGATGCCTTCTGGGAGGAGCTCAAGGAGGAGCAGGGGGTCGACCTGTCCGACTTCGAGTCGGGCAAGGAGGCCCAGGATCCGTTCTATGACTGCCTGGCCGCGCTGGCAGCCGGAGTGGAGGCGGGCAATGAATACCTGGCGGCCTACCCGTTCGAGATCGGCCCCACGACGGACGATCGGCCATACTTTTCGGCCATGCTGAAGGCGGGGTCGTTCGACTTCATCCGACAGGGCGCGTACAACCCGACCCACTGGGAGCGGGAGGTCCCGCCCGACCTCTGGGCCGAGCCCGTGGTGGCCGTCACGCTGGTGCAGGCACTCCTGTTTGCGTCCTTGATCCTCGTGCTGCCGCTCCTGGCACGGAAGGGAAGGAAGCGGGCCGGGGGCGGCGGCGGATGGCGCTCGCTGGTCTACTTCAGCTGTCTGGCGGTGGGGTTCATGTTTGCCGAGATGGTGCTCATCCAGAAGTTCACACTGTTCGTGGCCGCGCCGGCCTATGCCGCGGCGGTGGTCCTGTCGGGCATGCTGGTGTTTTCCGGGATCGGGGCGGGCTTCTCTTCCCGGTTCGTGGGCCGACTGCGCCGGGGTATCCTCGTGGCCGTGACAGGCATCGTCGGGGCCTGCGTGGCGTACGCGTTCGGCTTGACCCCGCTGCTGACGGCCGCCATGTCGCTGCCGGAGTGGGCCCGCATCGGCCTGTCGCTGGTGGCCGTCGGACCGCTGGCGTTCTGCCTGGGCATGCCGTTCCCGCTCGGGCTGGCCGCTCTGTCCGGCCAGGGACGGGAAGGGGAGGTGGCCTGGGGATGGGCGGTCAACGGTGCGGTATCCGTGGTGGGTGTCGTCCTGGCCCAGACCGTGGCCATGCTGGCCGGATTCACGGTCGTGTTCTTCGCTGCCGCGGCGATCTACCTGCTGGCCCTGGCGACTTTCCCCCCTCACCCTTGACGCTGCCCCCCACTCCTGCGAATATTGCGGAAACGGTGGCCAGCCGCACAGGGCCGCCCCATCGCGTCTCGGAGGTCTGCACGTGTCCCACATCTTCGATCCCAATGAGCTGCACGCCATCGCACGGGAAGCCGTTTCCGGCGCCAAGAACCTCGAAGGCCGCTTCCGGCTCGTCATCGACGCGCTGGATGCCCGCTATCCCGGCCGCATCTGCACGAATCCCAAGTGGATCCTCAACTCGGCCAATGGTGCGCTCGGCCAGCTCGCCCTGCTGTACGGGTCGCTGACCGAGTACGTGATCCTCTTCGGCAGCCCGGTGGGGACCGAAGGGCACTCGGGGCGATACCTGGCGGACGTGCACGACTTCATGCTCGACGGGGAGATGTGGGCCTACATGGAAGGGGAGACCTCCAAGCAGGTGTTCAAGCCCGGCGACGCGGCCCTCCTTCCCCGGGGCAAGTCGAAGGGGTACGTGCTGCGTGAAAAGGGATGGATGCTCGAGTACGCCCGGGGGCTCATTCCCACCATGCTCCCGTCGGGCCTGGCCGACAACTTCTTCTCGAATCTGGACATGTACAGCGCTGCGGTCACCGCCTGGCACTTCGGCCGTCTCGTGGTCAACGAGCTGCGCCGCGGGAAACTCTGAGTCCGACTCCCCGGTCGAGACGGTCCGCATTCTCCTTGACGGGGCAACCCCCGCCTAGTGTATTCTGGCTCCTGCCGTTTTCTGCCATTGGGGGGGGCAAATCATGATCGCAAGGGGGACTCGGGGGTTGCTGCTGCTCCTGCTCGTCCTGCTGGCCGGCTCGTGCAAGTCGGTCCAGGTCGAGGAGTATGACTGCGGATGCTGCATGCAGTGCAAGTACAAGGGGATCTTCATCGACGGCGGTGCCGACTGCGGTTGCTGCGAGGCAGACGTGGTTGCGGACCTCGGGTCGGGCGATGCCGTGCCCATGGACGGCGGACCGGTCGACGGGGACGGCGGACCGGTTGGGCCGACGCCGTGGGTCGGGAAGGCCTGCGTCGAGCACACCGAGTGCACCCCCGGTATGTGCTTCACGCCCAAGTTCCTGAAGGACAGCTTCGGCCTGGATGTGCCGGAGCTGGAGATCCCCAACGGAATGTGCTCGTTCCCCATGTGCAATTCCAACGACCAGTGCGGTCCGCAGGGGACATGCTTCAACACCAAGCCCTTCTCCGGTACCGACCTGGGCATCTGCCTGCTCGAATGCATGGGGTTGGCGGATTGCCGGTGGGAGGAAGGGTACTCGTGCCTGCGCGTGAACAAGGAGGATGAGAAGGGGGCCTGCATCCCGGACAGCCTCCAGGTGATCATCGAGTGCGACGACGGGCATTGCGAAGGGCAGACCCAGGAGCTGGGCGCCTGCGACGAGCTGGCCGATTGCCCGTGGAAGCAGAGCTACACGTGCTACTGGCCCGACCTGGCGGCCGAAGAGGGCATCTGCATCGGCGATTCGGAGGCCGTGGCCATCGAATGCGATGACGGACACTGCCCCATGCCCAACGTGGCGGACGAGTAGGAGGCCACCATGAAAACCAGACGAACCCTCGAGAGCCTCCTGGTTGCGGTCCTGCTGGCCGCCTGGACCTCTTGCCCCGCCTTTGCCGACGAAGCATCCGGCAACGAGCCGCCCGTCGCGACCGACGACCAGTCCAGCGCACCGGCTGCGTTGGAATCCACGCCGGAAGAGGCCGCTCCGAATGCCGAGGCCGGAAGCGACATGGATCTCCTGGGCTGGGCCAAGCGGAAGGGCGGTTACTTTGGCTGGCTGGGCCGAGAGATCGAAATGGTCGGGGATATGGACCTGTACGGGGTGACCTCGCAGCTGCCGAAGGGCTACCTGTCCGCCAAGTACCAGTGGACCACCATCAAGGCAGGCAAGCGCTACAACAACAAGCGGGCCCTGGGTCCTGTCATGCAGCCCATCGCGTTCAACGCACCGGATGGGGCCGAGATCCTCAACATCGACCTCGGGCTCCAGGGATACGGCGGCGGCCACACGTTCCAGTTCTCCTACGGCATCACCGACCCGCTCGACTACTACATCGAGCTCCCGTTCACCTACATGAACGTGAAGTTCAAGCCGAAGATGGCCGCCATCAAGGGGGCCGACGGGAAGACCTACAAGGACAAGGACGGGAACACCTACAAGATTCACCCGGACTGGGCACCGCTCCTGGGCATCAAGGACCCGCTCAACTACGACGAGTGCAACTTCATGTACGAGACGCTTCCCGCGCTCGGAAGGCCCGCACCGGCTACGACGTACATCGGCAAGTGGATGATGGGCGACATCAACACCGGCTTCTCCTGGAACCCCTTCCGGACCCACCGGATGTCCGTGGCGCTGACGCCTCGCGTGTTCCTCCCTACGGGGCACCAGCCGAACCCCAACAACGACCTGCTCTACGGAACCGGACCGGAGCTGGAAACGGGCATCGGAGGCTGGGCCGCCGGTGCCACTCAGGGGTACGACTTCCGGATCTTCAAGTACAAGTATTGGATCGACATCCTGTTCAGCAGCGAGTTCACCGCCACTTACGCGTTCGAGCAGAAGCGCAAGTACCCGACGAACTTCCCGAAGCCGAGCCCCACCGCACAGCAGCTCGATGCGCAGTCGTTCCCGGATCTGTCGAACCTGACCGGCACCTTCCGCTACACGCCCGGCTGGTCGGTGGACTGGACCGCGCAGCTCCAGTTCCAGCTCGCGGTCTTCGGACTGGGCATTGGCTACGGAATCACCCATTCCCAGGAACCGGAGCTCGTCGCGGATCCGGCCTTCACGTCGATGGTCAAGGGGCTGGAGCTTCTCGGCCAGCAGACCACGCAGGCCGTGATGTTCGCCGGCAGTCTCTCGCTGCTGCCGCTCTTCATCCCCCTCGACCTCGGAGTGCAGTACGCCCACGTCGTGGACGGATACAATGCCATCGTGATGGACGACTACTGGCAAGTCACGGTCAAGGGCTACATCCCGGTCAAGCTGCTCTGGGAGTAGGCTTTGCCCGCCGCACATCACACTCCGTCACCCCAGAGGGTCTTCCTGGGCTGGGACCGCCCCTTGCTCCATCTGGCTGCCGAGCGCCTCTCCGGCATGCTTTCTTGCCCTCCATCGTCCGTCCTGCCCGACATCTCCCCTGCATCGGCGGACTTGCCGGCGACCTTCGAACATCGACCATCGAACATTGGAAACTCCCTGCTCGACCTCTCCGGCACCGTTGTGGTGGTTCCCACCTCCCATTCCGGACGACGCCTGCGGGAACGGCTCGCCTGGCTGGCAGAGCAACACGGGGGCGGGGTGCTGCCTCCCGAGGTGTGCACGCCGGAACGGCTGCTGAGACGCTTTTTCCCCCGGGGAGCGGTCGAGCCATCCCCCGCCGACCGAACCGCTCTGTGGGCCGCACTGCTGCGGGATGCCGGCCAGGAGGAACGGGGGGCGCTCATTCCGGGCGGAGCGCAGGGTGAGGTGGGAATCCCAGCAACCGACGAGACGGCGGGAGGGCCGGGAGACGTGCCGGATGGCTCCGGACCGGCAATCGAGATCGGCCCTCTGCTGACCGCGGGGCAGCGGATATCCCAGGTCCAGCACCTGCTGGGAGAGGCCGGGCTTTCCATGGCCGACGTGGCCGATCCGGACGGTCCGTTCCTTGTCCACCTGGACGAGCCCGCTCGATGGATCTCGCTGGGCCGGCTCGAGCGGCGCTTCGACGAGCTCATGGCCCGACACGGGCTGTCCGACTCGAACCGGATGCGACGCGACGCGGCCCGCAACGCACTTCCCCCGCCGGGGTGGAATCGCGTGGTGCTGCTCGGCGTGCTCGACCCGCTCCCGCTGGCCATCGAGCTCCTCGCCCGGCTTGCTGCCTCATTGTCGGTCGAAGTGTGGATCCATGCGCCGGCCGGGCTGTCCGAGTCGTTCGACGGCTGGGGCCGCCCGCTGCCGGAAGCGTGGGCCTCGGGCCGGCTCGAAGTGGACGAAGGCTCCATCCGCCTCGTGGCCGACTGTGCCCAGGCGGCCTCGGTGGCGGCCCAGGTCTGCCTCAACACTCCCGGGCAGGCCGAGCAGACCGCGCTCTGTGTCCCGGCCGGCGACGAGATTCCGATTGTGGTCAAGGAGCTGGAACGGGCCGGGCTGACTGCTTTCGACCCGGGCGGACGGCCGCTGCGGCTCCATCGCGTCGTGGGACTGCTCGAGCTGCTGTGGGGGCTGCTTCCCGAACCGTCGGCAGAGGCCGTGGCCGGGCTGCTGAGGCATCCGGATTACGGCGGGATCGGGGGTCCGGGGTTCGGGGTTGGGGAAGGACGAGCACCGGACATGGGAGAAGCGGCTGGGCCGACCAGGCATCCGGGTTGCGTCGGACGGGTGGAATCCTCGACTTCGCACGGGGCAGGCCTGGCGGCCCCCTCGACTTCGCACGGGGCAGGCTTGGCGGACCGTCTTCGAGGGCTTCTCAGGGCCCTGGACGAGCTGCGGGCCGAGCACCTGCCCACCACGCTGGCCGATATCGAACGGGTGGTCGAAACCGACTCGCCCCTTGCCCACGCGTGCGCCGGAATCAGGGCCCACGTGGGCCGGTTGCGGGGGGACAGCCCCGGAAGCTCGAACGCTCCTGCTCCGGAACTTCCGCCATCGAGCCGGCGAGGACCGGCCGACTCGCCGGCGACCATCGCACATCGCACATCGGACATCGGCCGGGCCTCCCTCGAGCTCCTGGCCGAAGTCTACCGGGGTCGGGTGCTGAGACCGGCCGACCCGGATGATCGTGTGTTCACCGTGGCGGCCAGGGCGCTGGCCGATCTGCTCACGGAGCTGGACGAAGGGGTTGCTGCCCGACTGTTGCCCGATCCGGCGGACCGCCTCGCACTCGCCCGACTGCAGCTCTCCTCGCTCTCGTTCCAGCCCGAGCGGGACCCCGGTGCAGTCGACATCTTGGGCTGGCTCGAGCTCCCTTTCGAGGATGCCCCGAACCTCGTGGTCTGCGGCATGAACGACGGAGCCGTCCCCGAGACGGTCACTGCAGATCCGTTCCTTCCGGACTCCCTCCGCAAGCGACTGGGGCTCCGCACCAACGATGATCGCATGGCGCGTGATGCGGCCCTGCTGGCCGCCGTGGCGCAATCCCGCAAGTCCGGAGGAAGGCTGGATCTGCTCGTGGAAAAGACCTCCCCGCAAGGGGACCCCAAGCGCCCGTCGAGGCTGCTCTTCCTGTGCCCGGACGCACTGCTCCCCGGTCGCGTGCTGCGTCTGTTCGGGGAGGTGGAGCTGCCGTCCCGTCCCGTGCCCCGGACCTCTCCTTGGAAGCTTGCACCCCGAATCGCACCGGCACCACAGAGGCTCCGGGTCACGTCATTCTCCTCCTGGCTGGCGTGCCCGTTCCGCTTCTACCTGACCGGCGTGCTCGGGATGGAATCCGTGGACGATCGGAGCGAGGAAATGGACCCCATGGGCTTTGGCAGCCTCATCCACGAGGCACTCCAGGCTCTCGGGGATCACCGCCTGATCCGGGTCTCGACCGACGTGGAGGCCGTGCGGGACTTCCTGAGAGGCACGGTCGTCGGGTTGGCCCGGGACCGATTCGGAAAGACATTCTCGCCCGCACTCGTCGCCCAGGTGGAAGCGGCCTCGCAGCGTCTGTGTGCGGCAGCGGCCGTGCACGTGCAGTCCGTGCTGGAGGGCTGGCGCATCCATGCCGTGGAGAAGCGACTGGACGTCGCTTTGACTCTCCGTGATGCGCCTGCGACCATGGCCGACCTCGGCGTTCTGCCCCCGTCCGCCTCATCATCGACCATCGACCATCCACCATCGACCATCCGCTTGACCGGCCGCATCGATCGCATCGACCGCCACGAAAAGACGGGGAAGTACCGGATCCTGGACTACAAGACCGGCGACTCGGGTCCACGGCCCGAGCAGACCCATTTCGGGCCGGCACGGGAAGGGACCGTTCCGGAGGCGCTCGTGGAGGTCGAGGGCAGGGAGAAGGCGTGGACCGACCTCCAGCTCCCGCTGTACCGGGCTCTTCTGGCAGACGAGCTGGGGCACGATGCCGAAGTGGGCTACTTCCTCCTGCCCAAGGCCGTGTCGGAAACCCGGATCGAGCTGTGGACCGGGCTTTCGCCGGAGCTGATGAAACCCGCGCTGGCATGTGCCCGGGGAGTTGCCTCCCGGATCTTCAACCAGGAATTCTGGCCTCCCGCCAGTCCTTCGGCAGCGATCGAAGAGCTGTACGGGGCCAGTGCAGCCGACCTGGACATGGAACAGCTGGAACGCCTGCTGGGGAGGGAGCCATGAGATACCTCCGCTCAGAGCGACGGCCGGCCGGAGGGAGGGGATGAACCGATACTTCCCCCACCAGTCGATCTCGGCCTCGGCCGGCTCCGGCAAGACGTTCCAGCTCGTGAACCGGTTCGTGGCCCTGCTTGCGGCCGGCGTGGACCCGAGCCGCATCGTGGCGCTCACCTTCTCCCGCAAGGCCGCCGGGGAGATGCTCGACAAGGTGCTCAACCGCCTGGCCGAGGCCGCCGCAGACCCGGGCCAGGCCGCAAAGCTGGAAGAAGCGCTCCGGGACGCAGGCTACCAGGCAGGGCCTGGACCCATGACGCCTCGGGCGACCGCACCGGCGGAGGGGGCAGGCCAACACAGCACGGGAGCCTCGCTCCGAACCGTGGGGGGTCTCTTCCCAACCCCCAGCCCCCAACCCCCAGCCCCCACCTACGGGGCCCCAACCCCCAGCCCCCAACCCCCAGCCCCCTACCTCCCCCTTCTCCGCCGCCTGGTCACGTCGCTCCACCGCGTGCGGATCTCCACGCTGGACAGCTTCTTCTCGAGCGTGCTGACCGCGTTCTCGTTCGAGTTCGGCCTGGGGGGAGGATTCGCCGTGCTGGACGACCATGCCGCCTCGCTGGCGAGGCGTCGGACCTTGCGCCAGGTGCTGCGCCTGTCGGCCAGCCGCCAGAGCGGGATGGCCGACTTCCTCGAGGCGTTCAAGCAGGCCACCTTCGGCCAGGAGGTCAAGAGCTTTGCGGGCCAGCTCGACCGCTTCGTGCAGGAGAGCCACAAGTTCTTCCTCGATGCACCGGACTCGGGCCTGTGGGGGAACCCACAGCGGATCTGGAGCGGGGCAAGGCCGCTGCCCCTTCCGGAGGAGCAGGCCGTGGCCATTGCGGACAGGCTCCTGGCAGTGCTCGATGCCCAGGGGCTGACGCCGGGTCAGCACGACCGGCTTGCGGATTTCCTCCAGAGGGCAGGCCGGTTCCGTCCCGGCCATCCTCTGAAGCCGCTGGGGGATCTGCCGGGAAAGCTGCTCGGGGTTCTGGACGACTTGATCGCCGGGAAGGCCGAGATCCCGGTGGATCGAAAGCGGGTTCGCTTCGGAGCGGACGAGTGCCGCCTGGCGCTGGCCGTCATTTCTCACCTGATCGGGTGCGAGATCGAGTCGGCTTTGTCCAGGACCTCGGGGCTCGGGCGCATCCTGGCACGGTACGAGGACACGTGGAGCCGGCTGGTTCGAGGTGCCGGCCAGCTCACCTTCTCGGACATCCAGTTCCTGCTGGGGCAGGCGGAGCGGGACGACTCGCTGGGGTTCCCCCGGCTGTCCACGAGCCCTGCGCACGAGGCCGACGAAGTGGAACGGGGCAACCGTCTCTTCATCGACTATCGGCTGGACGCGCGCTTCGATCATTGGCTGCTCGACGAATTCCAGGATACCAGCACCGTGCAGTGGCTGGCGCTCAAGAACCTGTTGGACGAGGTGCTGCAGGACGTCACCGGCGAGCGCTCGCTCTTTTATGTCGGAGACGTGAAGCAGGCGATCTACGGGTGGCGCGGGGGCGATTCCGCCCTGTTCCATCGCATCCTGGAGCACTACAACCGGGATCCGGAGGACCCGCTCATCCGCCCCGACTCCATGGCCGTTTCGTGGCGCTCATCCAAAGTCGTGCTCGACGCGGTCAATGCCGTCTTTGAAGGGCTCGACCGGTTCGAAGAGCTCCCGCAAGCCTCGGTGGAGCGCTGGAAACGGGTCTGGAAGGAGCACAAGGCGGCAGGAACCCCGCCGGCCGGCTTCGTGCAGCACGTGGAGTTGGACAAGCCGGAGAAGGGCGAGGACGGAGCGGACGAGCGCAAGATCCGCCGGGTGGCACAACTCCTTCGAAAGGTTTCTCCCTCGGCAAGAGGCCTGACCTGTGCGGTTCTCGTCAGGGGAAACGAGGTCGGACGGGCCCTGGTGTCGTCGCTTCGGGCGGACGGTATCGAGGCGGTCTGGGCCGGCGACTTCCAGATCCTCGACAACCCCGCCTGCACGGCCCTGCTGGCACTCCTGCGGGCTGCCGAGCACCCGGGGGACACGCAGGCGCTCGAGTTCCTGAGGATGACTCCCTTCTCCCGCCTCCTGCCCTGGGACGGGTCGGGGCTGGCATACGAGGCGACACGCTGCGCAATGGAGGATGTCCACGGGAAGGGATTCGAGCACTTCGTGCGCCGGTGGGCTCAGCGGATGGACGAGGCGGTTCTGCTCGACGACTTCCTCCGGAGCCGACTGGAACAGCTCGCCTCCGCGGCCCGCCTGTTCGATGCCACGGGAGAGAAACGGGTGCTCGAGTTCGTGGACTTCGTGGAGGCATACACGACCAGCGACCCCGCTCAGGCCGACGCAGTCCAGGTCATGACGATCCACAAGTCGAAGGGGCTCGAGTTCGACATGGTCGTACTGCCCGACCTGGAAGGGAATGCCGGGATTGCTTCGGCTGGGGCCATCGACCTGCTGGTACGCAAGGACGACTCGGTGGCCAGGACCCCGCGCTGGGTGCTGCGCTGTCCGCCGAAGGAGATCACGGCAGCGGACCCGACTCTCCTTGCCGCGCGCACCCGGGCCGACGAGGATGCCTGCTTCGAGGCGCTCTGCCTGCTGTACGTGGCCATGACCCGGGCCAGGCGGGCGCTCTACATGGTCACCGTGTCCCCGGGCAAGAGCTCCACCGCTGTCCGTCCTTCCACGCTGGTTGCCGCAGGCCTTGGCGATGCCTCGGCCCGCCCCCTGGAGGACTTCCCGTACCCGGGGACGGTCCGGTTCGAGGCCGGGGACGAGGCGTGGTGGGGGGGTGGGGGGGAGCGAGATACCCCCACAGCGGCGGTCGCCGCGCCGCCCCCACGGGGGGCGGCCGCAGAGCCCATGACAGATCTGCCTCCAAAGCTGCGACCTCCCCCATTGGGGGAGGCTATCAGGGGGGATCTTGCCCCGGCACATCCCCTCCGCGTCCGCCTCCCCCGGGCCACTCCGTCGGGCGAAGAGCAAAGCTCGACCGGGGCGACGTCCCTGTTCCTGCCCACGGGCCGCAAAGCGGCCAACCTGGGGACCGAGGTCCACGCCCTGTTCGAGGAGGTGGAGTGGTGGCCGCCAGATACCCCTACCGCTGCTTTCGCCCCGCCGCCCCCAGGTGGGGCGGCCGCAGAGCCCACAACCGATCTGCCTCCGAAGCTGCGACCTCCCCCATTGGGGGAGGCCAGGAGGGGGGAGCCAGGTACCCGCGCCTCCCCCGAGGCCCTTTCCCACTTCCAGGCCGCCCTCGCCTTCCCGTCCATCCGCTCCGCCCTTTCGAGGCCATCCCCCCGAGCCCGGGCGCTGCGGGAACGCTCCTTCGAGGTGGTCCTTGACGGCCGCTGGGTTACCGGCACGTTCGACCGACTGGTGGTGGACTTCGACGAGGCGGGTGCCGCGGTGTCGGCCGAGATCCAGGACTACAAGACGAGCCGGATCCAGGGGCCCGACGATCTGGCCCGCAACCTCGACATCTACCGGCCCCAGATGGCCCTGTACCGCAAGGCCGCCGCCCGCCTCCTGGGCCTTCCCGAAACCAGAATAGCGGGCCGCCTGCTCTTCACCGGCAGCGGGGACGTGGTCGAGGTGTAGGACCGTCCGCCCCCGAACCCCCATTGCTTTTCCTGTGCGGCTGTCGCATCCTTCGCAAAGGTGGTGGGGGGTGGGCTCGTGCCCACGTGCAAAGGAGGTGGGGGGATGTTCGGGGTTCTCCAGGATCGCGTGTACGAAGAGCACGACACCGGTGCGCACCCGGAGCGCAAGGAACGCCTCGTCGCGATCCGGGACGGCATCGCGCTGCTCGACCAGAGCCTTCTGACTCCGTTGGCGCCCAGGACGGCCACGGTCGATCAGATCGCCCTGGTGCACGACCAGGACTACATCGCATACGTGAAGCAGCAGGTGGAGCGGGGCTACGACCACCTGAACATGGATACCAGCATCTGCGCCCGCAGCTACGACGTGGCGCTCCAGGCCGTAGGCGGTGCGACGGCCGGCCTCGACGAGATCATGGCCGGCCGCCTTTCCGGAGCCTTCTTCTGCATCCGCCCGCCCGGACATCATGCGGAGACCGGCGAGTCGCTCGGGTTCTGCCTGTTCAACAACGTGGCGATCGGTGCCCGTCACCTCCAGAAGGCCCACGGACTGGGGAAGGTGGCGATCTACGACTTCGACGTTCACCACGGCAACGGCACCATGCACACGTTCTACGAGGACGACAGCGTCTTCTACGGGTCGGTGCACCAGTGGCCCTGGTACCCGGGTACCGGCCGGGCCGAGGAGACGGGCCGAGGGAAGGGACTCGGAACCACCCTCAACATCCCGTACCCGTCCGGTGCGGGCGACATCGAGTACGAGGAGGCCACCCTGCGCTTTGGCGAGGCCATGGAGAAGTTCAAGCCGGAATTTCTCCTGATTTCGGCAGGTTACGATGGACACTGGGCCGACCCCCTGGCCGGGCACCAGTGCACGGAGAACGGCTATGTCGCCCTGGTCCGCATCCTCAAGCAGCTCGCGGCCACCCATTGCAGCGGCCGCATCGCGTGCTTCCTCGAGGGGGGGTACAACCTCGCCGCGCTCAAGAACTGCGTCGCTGCCACGGTAAAGACCCTGGCGACGGCCTGAGACCCACTGCACCTCCACAGGGCCCCTCCCGCGAGGTCGGGGCTGGGGTCGCTGCCCCTCTGCCCGGCATCGACCATCGACCATCGACCTTTGGCACGCCCTCTCGAAAACCATTGACAGTCGTGGCCTCGGCCCGTATAGTACGGGCGCTTTCCGTCTGGTCTGACCTCAACACGGTCCCACCGGCGCCAAAGCATAGGGGGGGGAAGCGGTCCCCGGAAGGTCCGGTCACTGCACCCTGTCACATGGCATGGAGGAAAACGATGTCCATCACCCCGGAAAAGAAGCAGGAAGTCATTGTGAAGTATCGGACACACGAGACGGACACCGGCTCGCCTGAAGTGCAGGCGGCCATCCTGAGCGAACGGATCTCGGCATTGACCGAGCACTTGAAGATCCACAAGAAGGATCATGATTCCCGTCGCGGCCTGCTGTCCCTGGTCGGACAGCGCCGCCGGCTGCTCGAGTACCTCAAGTCCGCTGACATCCAGCGGTACCGCAACGTCATCAAGCAGCTCGGAATCCGCAAGTAGCACCCCCCTTTACCTCGGGGTTCTCAAAACGTCGCGTCAAAACCAGTCGGAGGAACTAGGTATGTATCTGGAAAAAAGTGTAGAGATCGGCGGACGGGTTCTTTCCATCGAAACCGGCGCCGTAGCCCGCCAGGCGGACGGGTCGGTCCTCATCCGCTACGGGGACACGGTCGTCCTCGTCACGGCCTGCATGTCGAAGAAAGCCATCGACAAGGACTTTCTTCCCCTCTTCGTCGACTATGTCGAGAAGACCTACTGCGCAGGCAAGATCCCGGGGGGTTACTTCAAGCGGGAAGGGCGCCCCACGGAAACCGAAGTGCTGAACTCCCGCGTCATCGACCGGCCGATCCGGCCGCTCTTCCCCAAGGGCTGCCGCTACGAGCTGCAGGTCACGGCCATGGCGCTCTCCATCGACAAGGAGAACGATGCCGGCATCCTGGCGCTGACCGGTGCTTCGGCCGCGCTCATGCTGTCGGACATCCCGTGGGCCGGGCCGGTGGCCGGCGTGCAGGTCGGCCGCGTCAACGGCCAGTTCGTCCTGAACCCCACCTACCCCCAGCTCAAGGAATCCGATCTCGAGCTGGTCGTGGCCGTCGGGCGTGAAGGGATCGTCATGGTCGAGGGCGAGGCCAACTTCGTCCCCGAGGCGGTCCTGGTGGATGCGCTGCTGTTCGCTCAGGAACAGGCCCAGCCGCTCCTGGCACTCCAGGAGGAGATGGCCAGGGAGCTCGGGATCACCAAGCGGACCATCGAGATTCCGGAAGACGATGCCAAGCTCGCCAAGAAGGTCGAGAAGCTCGCCACCCAGAAGATCAAGGACGCACTGGCCATCAAGGCCAAGCTCGACCGCTACGAGGCCGTCCGGGTAGCCGAGGACGGAATCGTCCTCGAGCTGGCCGACGAGTTCCCGGAGCAGGGCGAGGAGATCGTCCGGCACTTCGAAGCCACCAAGAAGAAGGTGGCCCGGGCCAAGCTGCTCGAGGAAGGGCTCCGCATCGACGGCCGCAAGGAGACGGACATCCGTCCGATTTCGGGCCGGATCGGCGTGCTTCCCAGGACCCACGGCTCCGCACTGTTCACCCGCGGGGAGACCCAGGCACTGGTCATCTCCACCCTGGGCTCGATCGCGGACCAGCAGCGGGTGGATTCCCTGCTCGGGGACATCCAGAAGCGGTTCATGCTGCACTACAACTTCCCGCCGTTCTCGGTGGGCGAAGTCAAGGCGCTGCGGGGCCCGTCCCGTCGTGACATCGGACACGGCCACCTGGCCGAGCGTGGAGTTGCCAAGGCGCTCCCGGCGCACGACGAGTTCCCGTACACCATCCGCGTGGTCTCCGAGGTTCTCGAGTCCAACGGCAGCTCCTCCATGGCAACCGTCTGCGGCTCCTCCATGGCCCTCATGGATGCCGGTGTGCCGATGAAGTGCCCCGTGGCCGGAATCGCCATGGGCCTCATCAAGGAAGGGGACAAGTTCTTCGTCCTGTCCGACATCCTCGGTGACGAAGACCACCTGGGCGACATGGACTTCAAGGTCGTGGGCAACCGCGACGGCGTGTCCGCAGTCCAGATGGACATCAAGATCTCCGGGCTCACCCGGGAGATCATGGAACGGGCGCTCTCCCAGGCCCGCCAGGCACGGCATCATGTGCTGGACAAGATGGCCGAGGTCGTCTCGACGCACCGGCCCGACCTGTCGCCCTACGCGCCCCGCATCACCACCCTGTTCATCAACAAGGAGAAGATCGGCGCGCTCATCGGTCCCGGCGGCAAGCACATCCGGGGCATCATCGATGCCACGGGCGTGGACATCGACGTGGACGATGACGGCAAGGTTACCATTGCGGCCGTCGACGGTGCCGCTGCCAAGGAGGCCATCCGCCTCGTGCAGAGCTACACCGCCGAGGCCGAGCTGGGCAAGACCTACGTCGGCAAGGTGGTCCGCATCGTCGACTTCGGCGCGTTCATCGAGATCCTGCCGGGCATCGACGGGCTGTGCCACATCTCGGAGCTGGCCGACCGCCGCGTGAACAAGGTGGAGGACATCCTCAAGGAAGGCGACGAGGTCGTGGTCAAGGTCATCAACATCGATGCCAAGTCCGGCAAGGTCAAGCTGTCCCGCCGGGAAGCGTTGAAGCGCGACTTCTAGGAAATGACTTCCGAAGCAGTGACGATCCGGATGCAGCGGCTCCCTCACGCAGAGGGGTTGCCGCTGCCCGCCTATGCGACGGATGGCTCGGCCGGAATGGACCTGCGGGCGGCCGTGACCGAACCGGTCCGGCTGCCACCGCAGGCCCGTGCCCTGGTCCCAACGGGGCTGTGTCTCGAAATCCCACCGGGCTTCGAGGGGCAGGTGCGTCCCCGCTCGGGCCTTGCCGTCCGGCAGGGGCTGACGGTGCTCAACACTCCGGGGACCATCGACAGCGACTACCGGGGAGAGGTCCAGGTCATCCTGATCAACCTGGGTAGCGAGGACGTAGTCATCGCCCGCGGGGACCGGATCGCTCAGCTCGTGGTGGCCCCGGTCGCCCGGGCGGAGCTGCTGGAAGTCGGCACTCTGGCCCACAGCGACCGTGGGGCCGGCGGGTTCGGGCACACGGGCAAGTCCTAGGGGGCCCATGCTCTCGATCGTGATTCCTGCCTACAACGAAGAGGGCCGGATCCTCGCCTGTATGGAGGAGGTAGCCCGTTTCTTCGGCGTCCGGGAGGAGCCGTTCGAGGTGCTTGTGGTCGACGACGGCTCCTCCGATTCGACTGCCGAGAAGGCCTCCTGTTTCGCCCTGGCCGACCCGCGCTTCCGCGTGCTGCGACACGGTTCGAACCGGGGGAAGGGGGCCGCGCTCCGGACGGGCATCGGGGCAACAGCAGGGGAGCGGGTGCTGGTGACCGATGCGGATCTGTCCGCACCGCTGTCCGAGCTGCCTCGACTGGAGAAGGCTCTTGCCGGGGGGGCGGCCGTTGCCATCGGAAGCCGGGGAGTGCGGGGGGCGATGCTGGTCCGCCGGCAGTCGGGGCTGCGGGAAGCGGCCGGCCGGGGGGGCAACCTGCTCATCCGCCTCCTCTGCCCGCCGCTGCGAGGAATAAAGGATACCCAGTGCGGTTTCAAATTGTTCGACGGCCCGACGGTCCGACGGCTCTGCCGCCTGTCGACCCTGGAGGGGTTCGGCTTCGACGTGGAGCTGCTGCTCCTGGCACGGATTGCGGGCGTCCCGATCGCCGAGGTTCCGGTTGCCTGGTCCCACCATGATGGATCCAAGGTGACAGGACGGGCGTATGTGGCTACACTCTTTGAAGTGGTGACGGTCCGACTCAACCACATCGCCGGTCGCTACCCACGAAAACCGGCCCTATGACGGAGGATTTCATGTTCTTGCGGCGCCACACGATAGTCCTGACCCTCCTCCTGGCGACGCTGTCCCTGGTCGCGTGCAAGTCGACTCCGCCGGCACCGGCGGAAGGGGAGAACCCGCCGGTCGTCGCCATGCACGAGGAATCAGTGCCGGCCAATGTGCCTGCTACGGCCTCGCCACAGCAACGGGACGAATCCGAACACCCGACGCTTGCCGCAGGGGACCGCCTTGCGCTCGCCTCCAGCCCGCAGCCGACCGCCCAGGCCGAGGAGGAGGACGAGGAGGCCAAGTACTGGGACAAGATCGAGTTTGGTGCGGACCAGCTCGACGAGGTGCTCGAGTACATCAACCAGGAATACATCGAAGAGAAGATCGATACCCGCCGGGCCTATGTTTCGGCAGCGAACTTCGCCCTCTCCTACCTCGAGCCGCCAGGGGAGCTGGTTCCCGTCGCTTACTACAAGAAGCACAAGGACGACCCGGAGGAGAAGCTGGAGGGGACCGATCGGGACGAGCTCAACCTCAAGCGCCGCGAGTTCTTCCGGAAGCGCTACGACGAGGAGCAGGCTGCGTGGAAGGACATCCCATTCGGCCGGGAGGAATTCCTCCAGGTCATGAAGCATGTGGAGAAAGCTGCGCTCAAGGCCAAGAAGAAGAAGATCTCGTCGTCCCGCCTCTGGATGGCAGCGACGCAGGGATTCCTGTACGCTCTCGACCCCCATTCCTCCCTCGTCAGCAAGGAAGCCTGGGACGAATCCACCAAGGAGACCCAGGATGCCAGCTTCGACGGAATCGGGGCCCTGCTGACCCAGCGGTTCGAGCCGTCCGAGACGCTCAAGAACCGCCTGTCCGGCAAGACCCGCAAGCTGGCCGACGGGGCCCCCTACCTCATCGTCGAGCTGAGCGAGGAGGACAAGCTCCGTCGCCGCACCTTCGTCGAAAGCCCCATGCCCGGACAGCCTGCCGAAAAGGCCGGCGTATGGGCAGGCGACGAGATCGTCAAGGTCGACGGGGTGGACGTCGTGGATCTCTCGCTCGACAAGGTCGTGTCCATGATTCGAGGCCCCAAGGGGTCCTCGGTCAAGCTGACCCTGCGTCGGGAGGGGACCCCGGGGGACGTCGAGATCCCGGTCCCGAGGGCCCGAATCCGCGTCACCAACGTCGAGGGGCGGATCCTCGAGAACTACCCCTGCATCGGGTACGTCAAGCTCACCGGGTTCATCGAGACGTCCTATTCGGACCTGACTGGCGAGATTGCCCGCCTCCAGAAGGAGTGCTCGGACGGGGACGGGCTTCGCGGCCTGGTCTTCGACCTTCGAAACAACAGCGGCGGACTGCTCAACCAGGGGGTCAAGATCGCGGACCTGTTCCTCGAGACGGGGGCCATCGTCACGGTCAAGAACCGCCGTCGCGCCGTCTTCTCCTTCATGGATTCCCAGGACGAGCACTACGAGGCCCACAAGGAAGACACGCTCCTTCTTCCCATGGTCGTGCTGGTCAACGACGGCTCGGCCTCGGCCTCGGAGATCGTGGCCAGCGCGCTCCAGGACAACCAGCGGGCGCTCATCGTCGGGGAACGCACTTTCGGCAAGGCCAGCGTGCAGACCCTGATCAACCCGTTGCGGGGCAGCGGCTACTACATCAAGCTCACCGTGGCCCGCTACTTTGCCCCCAGCAAGCGCACCCTCCAGGTGGTCGGCGTGAATCCGGACGTGGAGGTCGCCCCCACCATCGACGGGAAGAAGCAGCTCGGCTTCCGGGAGGAGGACCTCTCCAACCATCTCCCCAAGATCGACAGCGAGTACAAGTCGGCCAACGAGGAGCTGGTCAAGGTACTGACCCCCTGCGTCGAGAAACGGGGGATTGCCCAGCGGGTATACCAGGACAACCCGCACCCGCAGATCAAGTTCGACTACCAGCTCTACCGGGGTGCGGATTACCTGGAGTGCCTCGTCTCCCACCTCACCCGGCCCGACCCGGCAATGGTCCGCGTACCGACCGAAAATCAGCCTTGACAAAAGCCTCGAAATCATAGTATGCAAGCGGAGGTTGACAAGCAGGGCGCCATAGCCAAGTGGTAAGGCAGAGGACTGCAAATCCTTCATCCCCCGGTTCGAATCCGGGTGGCGCCTCTGGGGGCATGAATCAATGGCTCGAATCGCATACATCGCCCAGCATCGTCGTGGGCTGCCGGAATTGCTCAAGCAGTTGTCGGAGACGGGGTATGCGGTCTATCGGGTCGACCCGAACCAGATGGCCTACCGCCAGCTTCGGGACGACCCGCCCGACCTGATTCTTGCCGACTTGACGCTGCGTTCCGGACACATCCAGGAAATCCTCGATTCGCTCTCCAAGAGCACCATCACCCGGAACATTCCGCTGTCCGTGGTCGGGGTTGCTCCTGCGGACCTGCAGGTCGTCAAGAACAAGGCTCCTTTTGCCCGTGGACTCCATCTGGGTGCGGTCACCCGAAAGCTCCTCATCGACATCGTCAAACAGCTCCTCGTCGAAGAGAGCTGATTCCGGATTTCAATTCCAGCCTCCTTTTGTCCTGATTTCGCCCGCCCGCCAGGCCGGCCGCCGCGTTTGTGCTTGAAAAGCCGCAAGAGGGTGCCCATAGTATGCCACGGACAAAGTCGATGGGATTTGAAGTCTTTTCCCGAATCGAGCCCACCGTGGAGGTCAGCGAATGTTGAGACAACCCGAGCGGAAACTGGCCCGGCTGTCCGCCATCACGGAGTTCTACTGCCGGACGAAGAAGAGACGATTGACTGTCGGTGACTGCCTCGAGCGCTACGTCGAAGCCAACGCGTTCGAGAAACGGAAGTCTGCCTGCTGGCGCTGCTTCCAGGGCAAGAGGACGCGGGTGGACTTCGCCCGGGAAGCCGACAATGATTAGAGTTGCCAAGCTTCCTGCCTGGAGAACCCTGCCGAATGTGAACCCTCAGGCCCCCCGGCCGCGTCGCGCTTGATTGCCCTGCCTGCGTGACGGTTCTGTAGCGCCCTTCAAGTCGGCCGGGAGGCTTCCTCCCCCGAGGTCATTGCCGCCCCACGGACCTGCCTCCTGCCTGCATGAGGTTTCCGAGTCGACAGAGCCGACAGACGCGCTTATACTGCGCACCGTTGATCGGAAGCAGGGGCAAAGCCCCTGAGGGAGCCCCCGGTCACGCGTGAGGACGGGCGTGGCGTATGGCAACGATACAGGGCGGCCCGGGAGAGTCCGGGAAGTCGAGTCGGTTCGGGGCGTGAAAGCCGGCGAGGCAATGTCCCTCCGTCCGGGGCGTCGGGTCGTGTGGGTGCTGCTGGCCTGGCTGGCGTGGGCCCCGTTGCCCGCAACGGCCGATCCCGCCGACACGGTCGGTATCTCGTCAGAAGCGCGAGGCACGGCGCTGTCGTGCGTGGCTTCGGGCACGTCGGGAGGGATGGCCTTTTACAACCCGGCAGGGCTCACCGGAGAGGACGGCCTCGCCATTGCCGTCTCCGGCGGGCACGTGTGGTCGATGCTGGCGGAGCAGACGACGGCCGGGGGGTCTTTTGCCGAGCTGGCCGTGCGCCTCCCCCTGTTCGTTGCGGGCGGGGTACCCCGGTTCTCCGTCGGTCTGGCAGCCCAGATGCCGACCGATTCGATTTACCGGATCCGGATGGTGGACGACGAGGATCCGCTCTACCCCCTGTATTCCCCCCGTGAACGACGCCTGGCCATGGCGGGGGGGTTCTCCATCCGGCCCTGGGACTGGATCGCGGTCGGAACGGGCCTGGAGCTGCTCCCCCAGGTATCCGGACGGGTGGTGCTCGACCTTGCGGACCCGGGGGGACGCAACGAGATGCACGTGGTGGCAGGCTATCGCCTCCGCCCGCTGGCCGGCCTCCGGATCGAGCCTCTCCCCTGGATGAAGCTGGGGCTCTCCTGGCGGGTGGAAAACTCGACCGACCTCGAGATTCCCGCCGAGGTGACCGCAGAAGGGCTCGTGCTCTCCGCCCGGGTCACGGCCCAGGCGTACTACGTTCCGCACACCCTGTCGGCCGGAATTGCGGCCGCTGCCACCAACGACCTCTGGTTCGAGGCCGGGCTGTCCTGGTATCGATACGGCACCTTCCCCGAGCCGTCCCCGGATGCCGACCTGTTCGACACGAGCGGGACCGATTCGCTGGGCGACACGGCCGCGACCTCGACCTTCCACGACGTGGTCTCTCCGGCCCTGTCCGTCCGATGGAACGGCCCGATCGTGCTGTCCGGGGGCTACCGGTTCGCTCCGGCAGCGCTGGAGCGGCAGACCGGAAAGACCAACCTGCTCGATGCCGACCGGCACACGGCCTCGCTGGGGGCAGCGGTCCCGGTCGTCTCGTACCCGGGGCTCGGGGCGCTCCTGCTGACTGCCGACGCCGCCTTTTCCTACCTTCCGGAGCGGATTCACTACAAGGAGGAGGTCCTGGTGGGCAACCCGGGCTACCCGTCGATCCGTTCCGGCGGATGGCGGATGGCCGCTACGCTCGGGTTCGAAATCCGAAAGGGAGGTTCACGATGAACCGCCGGGGCTTGGCAAAGACCCCGTTGCTTGCCGCAGCGGGGGCCGTGCTCGTGGTGATGCTCGGCTCTTGCGGCGAAGAGCCGGCAGTCGACAGCGACGGCGACGGCCTTTCCGATTACCAGGAGGCACTGCTGGGCACCGATCCGAAGAACCCGGACTCGGACGGCGACGACGTGTGGGACTCGGAGGACGACAGCCCGGTTCAGAGCGGCAACGGCAAGGAGCTTGCCCTCTCGGTGGACGTCGAGGTCGAGCATACCCCGGGGGGACCGTGGGTGGGTACCCTCCAGGCCCGGGTCATGGACCCCGCGGGCAAGGTCCGCACCGACGCCCAGGTGACCGGGACGGCCGATGCCGGCACCCTGACTCCGTTCGAGGCCGGCAAGGACGGCTCGTATGCCGCCACCCTGACGCTCGAGCAGGAGAAGCTGGTCACCGTGACCGTACATGCCGTTGCAGGGCCGCTCCAGGCAGCCCGGAAGGTGCGGATCTACTTCATCTCCGACCTGCCCCGGCCGGGGATCAACCCCGCACCGTACGAGAGCTCCGGGGGCATCGACGGCTTCCTTCGGGTCTTTGCCGTGCACGGGGATTCCATCACCAACCCGGATCGGGCCGTCGAGCCGGTCCCCGGAACCCGGGTCTTCGTCGACGCGGACTGGCAACCCGGAAAGCGGTGGGAAGGGACCGTCGGCGAGCAGGGATTCGTGGACTTCGAGGCCCCGGACCTGAAAGGGCCGGTCACCGTGACTGCGGCCCTGGACGGATTCAAAGCCTGCACCGTGGTGGGCATCAATGCGGCCCATGTCTCGCTCCCGATGACGCCGTTCGACCCGGTCCCGGGCAAAGACGAGGAGCTGACCGGCAGCATCGAGGGCTCGGTGCTCGGCTTCGAGGGAGAGTACGGCCTGGCACCGTTCGAGCCGACCTCCGGTTTCGACCGATGGAGCATCGGCATCATCCAGGTCGGGCTGCAGAACGTAAACCTCGTGTCGCTCAGCATGAGCTCGGTGCTGGCATACGAGGGGGCCGGAGGGAACTTCTGCTCCACGGGCAACCCGCTCGACTGCGTCCCGCCCAACATGGTGGTCTACTCGTGGAAGACCGGATACCGGCTCGATGCGCTGCGTCCGGGAGAGTACCTCGTGGTGGCCCTGGCAGGGGACGGCTATGGGGTCATGGACACCCTGTCCGACCCGTACAAGCTGCGGTTCGAGCCCCGGGCCATGGGGGCCGTCGTTGCCACGGTCGAAGCGGGCAAGGTCACCTCCACGACCGACATCCCCCTGACCCTCGACCTCCTCGACCCGGGCTCCACCCGCTCCTTCCTGGTCAACCTGGACGGCTTCCCGAACGATCCTCTCACCGGAGCGCCGCTGGAGAACGGGCTCATGCTTCCTGTCATGGACACGGGGCGATACGGATACATCTGGACCAACGTGGACGGGCGGTGGAACGACCCCGACTTCGTCAACCCACTGCCCGTGCTCTATCCCGACCCCGATCATCCGCTCTTCAAAGAGCTGGACATCGACCTGTTCTACATGACCGTGGGGCTGGCAGGACGCAAGTCGTACCTGGGGGCCGACCCGCCCGGCATCAGCACGGTCATCATCCGGGAGCAGGAACCCCCGCCCGATCCGCTCCGCATGGACCTCGACTGGAAGTGGCTCCGCCTGCCCGAAGGGGTCTCCCCCACGCCGCCCGACACGGGCAAGCCGGGCCATTGCCCCGAGAATCCATCCCAACTTCCCTCCCCCGGCTCCTGCGTCAACGCCAAGAACATCCCGGAGGGATACTACCCGGTCGACCGGCCGGGGGGGGTGCTCACGAACCGGACCCTCTCCTGGAAGCCGGTCGTCCAGCCCCGGACCCCGGACCTCTACGCCCTCCGGCTGGGCTACCTGGTATCGGCCCCGGGGAACAACATCAACCCCGGGTTCGCCATCGGAGGCCCTGAATCCTACAAGCTCTGGGAGATCCTCTGCCCGCCGAACGTCACGTCGGTGAAGCTGCCGGAGCTTCCCGAAGACCTCTACGGCGGCCGCCTGCTGCGCAACCCGGCACCGAACCTGGACGATCCCGTCTCCCCACACCGATTCGGCCCGGACACCATCGAAGTCGAGCTCAACGCGTACCTGATGGGGGACGGAAAGCCCTGGAGCTATCACCAGGGGTTCGAGTTCAACGACATGAACCTCCATTCCCATTCGGTCAGCCAGGACAGCTACCCGGCCATCGTCCCGGAGGATGGACCATGAACCGCAACGCTGCGATCGGGGTGTTCGACTCGGGGATCGGCGGGCTCACCGTGGCCCGGGAAATCGCCCGGGAGCTGCCCGGTGAGACGTTGCTCTACCTGGGAGACACGGCCCGACTTCCGTACGGCAGCAAATCGGCCGAGACGGTCATCAAGTATGCGGTCCGCAACGTGTCCTTCCTCGCCAAGAGCTCGCTCAAGGCCATCGTGGTCGCGTGCAACACGGTCTCGTCGGTGGCCCTGCCCGCGCTTCGGGAGATCGTGACGGTCCCGGTACTGGGCGTCATCGACCCCGGTGCCCGGGCCGCCGTGGCCGCGACGCGCTCGGGAATCATCGGCGTCATCGGCCAGCCGGGTACTATCCGGAGCGGCCGGTATGAGTCTGCCATCCTCCAGCTCGCGTCGTCGGCCCGGATCTACTCCCGGCCGACGCCCCTGCTGGTTCCCCTGGCGGAAGAGGGATGGGTCGGCTCCGAAGTGGCCCGACTGGTGCTCAAGGAGTACCTCACTCCGCTCGTCGACAGGGGAATCGACACGCTGGTCCTCGGGTGTACGCACTACCCGCTGTTCAAGGAGCAGCTTCGTGCACTGTTCCAGGATGAATACAAGCGGGAGGTCGTTCTCGTAGACTCAGCGGTCAGCATCTCGGCCGAGCTGCGAAGGCTGCTCGAGTCGCAGCAGCTTCTTAGCGATGCTCCCCAGACCTCGCACCGATTCTTCGCCACGGACTCGACCGAGACCTTCTCCCGGGTCGGACGCAGCTTCTGGGGGGAAGACTTCCCGCAGGTGCTGCATGTGGACTTGTAGGGGGGGATGGGACTATAGGACTATAGGACGTATAGGACGTATGGGACAAATGGAAGACATAGGACGGGGGGAACTAGGGGGGGGGTTGTGACGGGGAGGCAGATGGAGCGACCCGGCTGTTCTTGCCCGGCAACCAATCCGGCGACAGAGGCTGTTCGTCCTATTGGGGCGGCGGGTCCTATTGGTCCTATTCGTCCCATGTGTCCTATTCGTCCTGTGTCTTTTCCCCGCCTCCCCGCCGCCCCCGGAGGTACACGCATGCGTTCGGGAATCCTGTCGATCGTGCTCGTGGCAGCGGCGTTGGTGTTTGCTGACTCTCGGGTGGCTGCGGCATCGCCGGGAACGACGTCGGCTTCGGGGTCGGTGCAGTCGGGGCAACGACTGCGGACGACCCACCTGCTCGACCGCCTCGACAAGGCCACGCTGGACGTGCCTGGCGGCCTCAAGAAGGCGGCCGTACCGGCCGATGGCAAGCACCTCCAGCCCTACTGGTTCTCGCGGGCCCTGCCGGAGCAGAAGAAGCTCCATCGCCGCGTCATCCTGAACTACCCGGACGAGGCGCTGCGGGACATGCGGGAGGCGCTGGTCCTGCCCGTCGGAACCCGGGTGACCCTGCCCGTCGACGAGCCGGCCCAGGGATTCCTGGCAGCCGTCCACCTGGTTGCCCAAACGGGGGGCAAGCCCCGCAAGGCCACCTGGCGGTACACCTGCAGGGGCGAAGGCCAGGTCCAGGAGCTCGGCCGCGTCGAATCCGAGAGCATCGGCCTCGACAGGGCCCGCCACTGGCCGGACGAGGACCGCTTCGACTTCCCCGCCTGGTGCCGGGAGCTCGAGTTGGAGGTCCTGGCCGGTACCCAGGGGGACGCGGGCAAGGGGCTCTACGCCATCTGGCAGGATCCCCGGCTCGAGCGCCCCTATGCCGGGGTGGAGAACCGCGGCTACAACGTTCTGATGATCGTGGTCGACGCCCTCCGTTCCGACGTGGTCGGGGTGCACAACCAGGAATTCCCATCGGTCTCGCCGGCCATCGATGCGCTCGAGAAGACGGGGACCACCTTCCCCCAGGGATTCTCCAACGGGAACACCACGCTGCTCTCGATGAACACGATTCTGCTGGGGGCCCACCCCCGGGCCATGGGCTTCCTCACCCTCTACTGGGCAGGCCAGGACCGACGCCCCAACTTCTACGAAGCCCGCCCGACCTACGTCACCCGCATCCTCCACGAGGCCGGCTACGTCACCTTCGGGGCTACCCACAACCACCTTTACTTCCCCGGGTACAAGTTCGGTGCCGACCCTGCGTTCGACGTGCTCCAGGACTCGGGCCGGGAATCCACGGACCACCCGATCCTGGTCCGCCGGGCCCTCGATTTCATGGAGGCCAACCGCGACCGCCGCTTCTTCGTCCAGGTCAACCTCATCGCCCCCCATCAGCCCTACGCCCCCCCCAAGGAGTGTGCGGACCTCGTCAAGGAGATCCTGGCGGGTCGAAAGCCGCTGGCCGACATCCGCTACCTGGGCGAGGTGTGCTGGGTCGACCGCCACGTCGACCTGCTCGTCAAGGGGCTCGCCGACCTCGAGCTCGACCAGGAAACCATCGTCGTCCTGACCGCCGACCATGGCGAGGTCATGGACACCGTGCACGACTGCTACTCGGCCCGGGACCAGCACCGCAGCTTTCACCTCCACGGGGTGACCCTCTACGACGAGGAGCTCAACGTCCCGATCCTGTTCTCCCTCCCCGGGCTCGTCCGCCCCCAGGTCTCCAAGGTCGTGGCCGAGCACGTCGACATCGTCCCCACGCTCCTCGACCTCGTGGGGCTGCCCATCGACCCCCGCATGACCGGCCGCTCGCTGAAACCGGTCCTCGTCGAGGGAACCGACCTGCCCGATGACGGCGCGTATGCGGAACGGTGGACCACCCGCACCTACCGGGAAGGAGGCTTCAAGATGCTCCTCCATACCGCCAAGGACGACATCTGCCCTACCGTTGCCTCCAAGGTCTGCAAGGAAGGGGAGTGGCTCGAGCTCTACCACGTCGAGCAAGACCCCCGGGAACGCCACGAGGTCTCCCGCCAGCACCCGGAAAAAGTCCGGGAGTTCAAAGAGAAGATCAAGTATTGGCGCCAGTCGCTCTGGGAAAAGGGCGGCAAGATCGGCCCCAATCCCTGAGCTCGCCACCCTCCTCCCCTGAGCCCGTCGAATTCCATCCCGCACCTCGCGCACGCGTGCGCGGAATCTCTTTACTTCTAGGATCTGATCTTTTATAGTGCCGGCGCAGTTTGGAATCAGGAGTGGTACCATGGACGAAGAACGCAACGATTTCCCCCCCGAGCCGGCCCAGGCCGAGCCCGTCGCCACCGAGACCTCCCAGGAGCTGGTCAACGAGGAGGACTTCTTCGACGAGGCCCATCGAGGCAAGGGCGACGACGGCGGCTATACCGCGGACAACATCAAGCTCCTCAAGGGGCTCGATGCCGTGCGCAAGCGCCCCGGCATGTACATCGGCGATACCGACGACGGCTCCGGCCTCCACCACATGGTGTTCGAGGTCGTGGACAACTCCGTCGACGAGGCTCTGGCCGGCTACTGCGACCGCATCATGGTCACCGTGCACGCAGACAACTCGGTCACGGTGGCGGACAACGGCCGAGGCATCCCGGTCGACATCCATAAGGAGACGGGGCGGTCCGCTGCCGAGCTCGTCATGTGTGAGCTCCATGCCGGCGGCAAGTTCGACGACAACTCCTACAAGGTCTCCGGCGGCCTCCACGGCGTGGGCGTGTCCGTCGTCAACGCACTCTCGGAGTGGCTCAAGCTCGAGATCTACCGCGGGGAGAAGGTCTGGAGCCAGGAATACCACCGGGGCAAGCCCGTGGCCGAGCTCAAGGAAGTCGGCAAGACGACCCGCACCGGCACCAAGGTCACGTTCTGCCCCGATCCCCAGATCTTCACCAGCCTGGCGTTCTCCTTTGACATCCTCGGCCAGCGCCTCCGGGAGCTCGCCTTCCTCAATCCCGGCATCACCATCCTCCTCGAGGAGGAAACCTCGGGCAAGAAGGCCGACTTCCACTACGAAGGCGGCGTGGCCAGTTTCGTCGAGCACCTCAACCGCTCCAAGTCCCCCCTCCACGCCCCCCCCATCCACTTCAAGACCGAGCGTGATGCCACCACCGTCGAGGTCGCCATCCAGTGGAACAGCTCGTTCCAGGAGCAGATCTACTGCTTCACCAACAACATCCGCAACCGGGACGGCGGCACGCACCTGTCCGGCTTCAAAGCCGCACTGACCCGCACCCTGAACGGCTACGCCACGTCCAACAACCTGCTCAAGGCGCTCGACGGCCTGTCCGGCGACGACGTCCGGGAGGGGCTGGTCTGCATCGTGTCCGTCAAGATGCACGACCCGAAGTTCTCCTCCCAGACCAAGGACAAGCTGGTTTCGAGCGAGATCAAGGGCGTCGTCGAGGCCGTCGTCAACGAACGGCTGGCCATGAGCCTCGACGAGAATCCCAACGTGGCCCGCACCATCATCGGCAAGTGCGTCGAGGCCGCACGCGCCCGGGAAGCCGCACGCCGGGCGCGGGAGATGATCCGCCGCAAGGGTGCGCTCGACTCCGCCTCCCTGCCCGGCAAGCTCGCCGACTGCCAGGAGCGGGACCCCACCCAGGCCGAGCTCTACATCGTCGAGGGTGACTCGGCAGGCGGCTCGGCCAAGCAGGGCCGCGACCGGCGCTTCCAGGCCATCCTGCCGCTGCGGGGTAAGATCCTCAACGTCGAGAAGGCCCGCTTCGACAAGATCCTCAAGAACGAGGAAATCGCCACCATGATCACCGCTCTCGGAACGGGCATCGGCCCCGAGAGCTTTGACGTATCCAAGCTCCGCTACCACAAAATCATCATCATGACCGATGCTGACGTCGATGGAAGTCATATTAGAACATTACTTCTTACGTTCTTCTATAGACAGATGCCGGAGATCCTGGAGCGCGGACATTTGTACATTGCCCAGCCGCCGCTCTACAAGATCAAGAAGGGGAAGAAGGAAGGGTATCTCAAGGACGAGCAGGCCCTCAACGACTACCTCCTGTCCGCCGCGGCGGAGAGCGTCAGCCTCGTGGCCGGTCACGGCAAGAGCACGGTCACGGGCCAGCAGCTCGTCCAGGTCATGCAGGGAGTCATCCGGTACCGCCAGTGGATCGCCCCGTTCGATCGCAAGATGGACATCCGCATCCTCGATGCCATGCTGGCTGCCACCGACCTCAACACGACCGACATCAAGAGCCAGGATGCCGTGACTTCGGCCCTGACCCGCATGGAGTTCTACCTCCAGCAGAACATGCCGCAGATCTTCCCGCTGTCGTTCGAGCTCCAGCGGGACGAGGAGCACGACTGCTTCCAGATCTCGACTCGGACGGTGTCGTCCGGTCGCCAGAAGACCTCGGTCATCAGCCACGAGCTGCTCGAGACGAACATGTTCGTGCGGCTCAAGAAGCTGGCCGAGGAGCTCAAGGCCCTGGGCGGACCGCCCTACCAGGTGGTAAGGGACGGGGAAGAGACCGTGGAGTTCACCACGCTCGAGGCCTCGCTCGACTTCCTCATGGATCTGGCCCGCAAGGGACACTCGCTCCAGCGGTACAAGGGCCTTGGTGAAATGAACCCGGACCAGCTCTGGGAGACGACCATGGATCCGACCACCCGGACCATGCTCCAGGTGCGAATCGAGGACGCTGTCAATGCGGATCAGCTCTTCACGGTGCTCATGGGGGACGAGGTCGAGCCTCGCCGTGAGTTCATCATGGAGAATGCGCTCAACGTGAGCAATCTGGACATCTGAGAGGCGGACGGCTCGGGGTTCCGGAACACGGGGGAGACCTCCAGTGACCGGTCGATTCTTCCAGTATCTCAACGACATCGAACGATTCTTCTCTGTCGTGCGCACGTCGGGATTCATCCTGTCCCCGAGGGACTGTGAGCGGGTCCGCGAGTGGTACCTCAAGGGGGTACCGATGCGGGTGGTGCTGGACGGGCTGGTGCAGGGGTTGAAGTCGTTCCGTTTCCATGCGGCCCCGGGGCAGCGGGCACCGCACCAGCTCTCGTACTACTCGCACTTCATCGGGGCCAGCGTGCGGCGGTTCCGCTCGGAGCCGGCCTGGTGCCCGCCGTCTGCCCCGGCGGCAGAAGTGACCGGCGGGGGGGCAGCGACCGGCGACAGTGACGCCGCAGCAGGAGAGGGGCCAACCTCGGACGGAAGGGGGCCAACCTCAGCCGGAAGGGGCCCAACCTCGGACGGAAGGGGGCCAACCTCGGACGGAAGGGGCCCAACCGCAGCAGGAGGGGGGCCGTCCCCGGCTCGAGTCGACCCGAACGCCCTGCAATGGGTCCGGCAGCTTTCGGCGGAGGCTGCACTGGCCCTGGAGCGGGAGGAGCGCCCCGAGGCCCGGGAGGCACTGGAGATGGCGGTCCTGCGCCTCGAGTCGCTGTCGGGAGACGTCTCTTGCGGGCTTCCTCCCGAGGTCCTGTCGCACCAGCTTCAAGTCCTTGACGACGAGATCCTGGCCTTCTATCATACCCGGCTGGATGACCCCCGGCGACAGGCGCTGGAACGGGAAGCGACGGCCCGCTCGAGCCGGGAATCGGGGCTTTCCGAGAGGGCCCGGGAGGGGCGCAGGAAGGCTGCCCTTTTGGCCCTCCTGAGAGCCGATCTGCACCTGATGGAGCTGGCACCGTGACTTTGACGCCGGAACAGAACGCCACGTGCCCCCGCTGCGAGGGAAGCGGCTACGTCCGCGGCACCCAGGGCGAGTATGCCAGCGCATCCCGCTGCACCTGCATCGCCACCTGCCCCAAGTGCAACGGCAGCCACATCCAGATCATCCGGGATGCCCAGGGCAACAACCGGGCCGTCCGCTGCTCGTGCGAGCAGCTCGATCGACGCATCCAGCTCTTCAACGATGCCCACCTGCCGGCCCGCTTCGTCGGCTCGTTCATCGAGGACATCGTCGAGACCCACCGGACCCAGAAGGAAGCCAAGTATGCGCTCCTCAAGCACCGCGACCAGTATGAGCCCGGAGATGCCGGCTTCCTTCTGTGGGGGGAACCCGGGGTCGGAAAGACCCATCTCCTGTGCGGCCTGGCTTCCTACCTGACCCTCGAGCGGGGGATCTCCGTCCGGTTCATCGATTTCGTGCGCCTGCTCATGGACCTCAAGGCCGCGTATGCGGAAGGGAGGTGGGACAGCGAGGTGCTCGCTCCCCTGTTGTCCGCCCAGGTCCTCATCATCGACGAGCTGGGAAAGGGACGCAACTCCGAGTTCGACGTGACGATCCTGGACCAGCTCATCTCCACCCGCTACAACTCCCGGCGCACGCTGCACTGCACCAGCAACTACCCGCCCGTGGAGGCCCAGAAGCAGCGGGAGCCCGCTGCCTTCAAGGATCTCGCACAACAGCTTTCCGGCCTGACCCTGAAGGACCGGGTGGGAGAACGTATCTTTTCCAGGCTTCACGAGATGTGCACCATCCTGCGCATCGAAGGGGAGGACTTCCGCACGAGGCAGCTGCCCCGGCGGGCCGAAGCCCTCCGCAAGAAGAAACCGTCAAGCGACTAGAATGGAGGTCTTGAACCCATGAAGCTCTTCTGCCGCATCCTGTTGTCCCTGGCGCTGCTCTCCGCCGTTTCCGCCTGCCGCTCTCCCAAGAAAGTGCTCACCGAGCTGGACAAGCAGCAGGTCAAGGACAGCATCCTGACCGAGCTTCCGTCCGGACCGGAGTTCGTGCCGCTGGGCACAAACTTCGAGGACAAGGTGATGCTGGCCGGGTACTCGCTGAGCAAGACCCAGGTCAAGCCCGGTGACGGCGTGGCCCTGACGCTGTACTGGAAGTCGCTCGCCAAGGTCGACGGGGACTTCAAGATCTTCGTGCACCTCGATTCATCCAAGGCCCGCAAGACGTTCGACCACTATGCGGTCGGCGGTCTTTACCCCACGGCCAACTGGAACCCGGGCGAAATCGTGAAGGACGAGCTGCCCATCCAGCTCGATGCCAACTTCCCCGCCGGCCCCGCCAAGGTCTGGGTCGGCTTCTTCGATGCCCGCGCCTGGAAGGACGAGAAGAAGAACGTCCGCCTCGCGGTCAAGGACGTGGGCAAGGCCCGGACCGACAAGCAGGACCGCCTCCTCGTGGCGGCCTTCCTCGTGGGGGACGTCGAGGAGAAGAAGCTCACGGTCCGCAAGACCGCGACCCCGGTCACGGTGGACGGCAAGCTCGACGAGGCCGGGTGGAAGCAGGCCATGGCCGACATGGGAGCCTTCTACACGACCGATGGCAAGCCGCTTCCTTTGACCGAGAAGGTCGAAGCCGGCATGATGTGGGACGACACGAGCCTCTACCTCGCCTACCAGGTGGCCGACGCGGACCTCAAGACCCCCTACACCGCCCGCGACTCCACCCTCTGGAGCGGCGGCAAGGCCGGCTCCGCCGACGTCATGGAGTTCTTCTTCGACCCGGACGGCGACGGCCTCGACTACCTCGAGTTCCAGGTTTCCCCGGCGGGCGTGGTCTTCGATGCCCGCTTCACCTCGTACCGGGAGCCGGCCTGGAAGACCGCCTCTCAGTTCAACATGGACGTCCAGGTCAAGGCCGTGGCCGACGGCTCCCTCAACGACTCCACGCCGGACAAGGGCTACACGGTCGAAGTGGCCATTCCCTGGAAGGACCTCCCCGGCCTGGGGGCTGCCCCGGCCGAAGGACGGAAGTTCACGACCAACTTCTTCCGCCTCTCCAACTCCGGTACCTGGGCCGCAGTCTGGTCCCCTGTGGGCAACGATTTCCACGACCTTACGCTCGCCGGGACGGTGACGTTCGGCCAGTAGCCCTCCGGAGTTCGGCATCGGAGCGCTCCCCTGCGTTCTTCACCAGGATGAGGTCCTGACATGTCCGACAAGATGCCCCCTGACCATCCTCCGCTGCCTGTGCCCGACGACCCGGACCCGGTGAATCGCCTCCTGGCGATCATGGCGCAGCTTCGAGACCGTGAGAACGGCTGCCCGTGGGACAAGGAGCAGACCCTCGGCAGCCTGAAGCCCTACCTCCTGGAAGAGACCTACGAGGTTCTCGACGCCATCGATTCGGGCAACGTGGACCAGCACAAGGGTGAGCTCGGCGATCTGCTCCTCCAGATCGTGTTCCAGAGCCAGCTTGCGAGCGAGGAGGGGAAATTCGGCTTCCGGGACGTTGCCGAGGCCATCGCCACCAAGCTCATCCGACGTCACCCGCACGTATTCGGAGAGAAGTCCGCCTCGACCGCCTCCGACGTCGTGGACATCTGGGAACAGGTCAAGAAGGACGAGAAGAAGCGCAAGGGGCTGCTCTCCGGCGTCCCCAGGAGCATGCCGGCGCTGGCCCGCTCGGTCCGCATGGCCCGAACAGCGGCCCGGGTCGGCTTCGACTGGCCCGATGTCACCGGCGTCCTCGACAAGGTCCGGGAAGAGGCCGGAGAGCTCGCTGCCGAAACCGACAAGATTCGGCAGCTCGACGAGCTGGGCGACCTTCTTTTTGCGCTTGCAAACCTCGCCCGGAAGCTCGACATCGACCCGGAAGAAGCGCTCCAGCGCTGCAACACCCGCTTTGCGGCCCGCTTTGCCGACATCGAACGCCAGGCCCGGGAGCGAAACCTCAAGCTCGAGGAGCTTTCCCTCCAGGAACTTGACAAGATGTGGGATGAGGCGAAGAAGAGACTTGGCGATGGTCGATGATCCCCTCGACTCCGCTCGGGGCAGGCTTTGGTCGATGGTCGCCGGTGAGGTGGCCAATGGTCGATGACTCCACAATGTCCCCGAATCACGGTAATTCCTCGACTGAAGCGATGGGGCCCACCTCCCGAAGGGGCATCCTGAAGTCTGCGGCGATCATGACGATCATGACGCTCCTGTCCCGAATCCTCGGGCTGGTCCGGGAACAGGTGCGCGGATACTACCTGGGCACGGGGACCGGGGCCGATGCGTTCGGCCTGGGCTCCACCCTGCCCAACCTGTTCCGGCGCCTGCTGGCGGAAGGGGCCATGACCGCGGCATTCGTGCCCGTGCTGACCGGGTACGCCAGGAAGGAGAACCGGCAGGAGCTGGTGGACTTCCTCTCCTCCTTCCTGACGCTCCTGACCTTCGTTGCCACACTGATCTGCCTTCTGGGCATCGTGTTTGCCGGCTGGATCGTCCCGACCTTCTTTCCCGGCTTTGGTGCGGTGGAAGGCAAGCTGGCCCTGACCGTCGTGATCACGCAGATCACGTTTCCCTACCTGCTCCTGGTCACGGTGGCCGCCCTGATCCAGGCGGTGCTCAACACGTTCGGCCGGTTCGCACCGTCTGCGTTCACCCCGGTCCTGCTCAACCTGTCCATCATCCTGTGTGCATTCCTGCTGCATGATGCCTTTCCCGACCCATCCTATGCGTTTGCGCTGGGGTTCGTGATCGGAGGGTTCCTCCAGCTCGTGTTCCAGCTTCCCTGGTTCTTCCGGACGGGAATCCGGCTGAAGCTCTCGTTCAACTGGCGCCACCCCGGGGTGCGGGAGCTCGTCCGGATCTTCATTCCTGGAGCGTTTGCCGCGGGCATCTACCAGATCAACGTGTTCGTGTCCGAGATGATCGCGTCGAGCCTGTCGGAAGGGTCCATTGCAGCGCTCGGGTATTCGATCCGCCTCCAGGAGCTGATCCTCGGGGTGTTCGTGATCTCGATTACCACGGTCATCCTGCCAGCCCTCTCGGCCCAGCACGCCAACAACGATCGCGAAGGGTACGGGAAGACGATCCTGCTGGCCCTGGATTCCCTGGCGCTGGTCACGGTCCCCGCGGCTTTCGGCCTGATTGCGGTGCGGGAGCCGCTGCTGCACCTCCTGTTCCAGCAGGGGGCATTCGACCAGGACAGCACGCGCATCACCGGACTTGCCGTCCTGTTCCACAGCATGGGGGTCTACTTCATTGCGACGTCCCGTTCGCTCAATCAGGCCTTCTACGCGATGAAGGACTTGAAGACCCCCATGATCGTGTCGGCCGTGGCCATGGTCGTGAACGTCGCGGGCTGTTACCTGCTGGCCGGACCGCTGGCGCACGGAGGAATCGCCCTGGCCAACAGCCTCTCGGCCGCGGTGACGGGGCTTCTGCTGTTCGTCATTCTGCTGCGCCGGGCCCCGGATGTGCCGCTTCTGAGCCACCTCAGCCTGCTGCTGCGGGTCATCCTGGCCTCGGGCGTCATGTTCCTGGTGCTGGACCGACTGGTGGCGTACGTTCCCCTGGCTCCCGATGCCGGCAAGCTGCGCCAGCTCGAGCTCGTGCTGCTCTATTGCGCCGTGGGCATCGTGGTGTTCCTGGCTGCCGGAATGCTGCTGCTGAAGAAGGAGTTTGCACAGCTTGTCCGGGTGATGCTGCGAAGGAAGCGAAAGCAATGAACCTCCTCGTCCTCCCCGATGCCGCACACGTGGCCCGTTACGTCTCGTCCCTCGTGCAGTCAACGATTCGCACCTGCCCGACGGCCGCCATTGCGCTGCCGACCGGCAAGACCCCGCTGCCCATCTACGCTGCCCTGGCCCCTCGCCTGGCGGCTCGGAAGGTCGATGCGTCAGGGGTGTCCTGGTTTGCTCTCGACGAGTTCCTGGGCAAAGAGGTCCCGCCCGAGGCCACGTTCCGCCACTTCCTGCTCACCCGCTTCATCGAGCCGGCAGGGCTGTCGCCGGAGCGGCTGTTCACCCTCTGCTCTGCGTCAGATGACCCGGCGGCCGAAGCCGCCCGCTACGAATCGGCCATCCGGGATGCCGGAGGGCTTGCGCTGGCGCTCCTCGGCCTGGGCGGCAACGGGCACATCGCCTTCAACGAGCCGGGAAGCCCTCGGGACGGCCGTACCGGGCTGCGACCGTTGACCGAGTCGACCCGCCAGGCCAACCAGTACCTGTTCACATCTGCTTCTGCAGTGCCGCAGCTGGGCCTGTCCATGGGCATCGGGACGCTGTTGGAGGCGCGGCGGATCGTGATGGCCGCCACCGGTTCGGGCAAGGCCGACATCGTTGCCCGCCTGGCCGCGTCCGAGCCGGACGAGGCCCTTCCCGCAAGCCTCCTCAAGCGGCATTTGGACTGCACGGTGGTGCTGGACGAAGAGGCCGCTGCGGGGTTGTAGGGGAATAGGACAATAGGACAATAGGACATATAGGACATATAGGACGTATAGAAGGCATAGGTGCGGGGAGGAGCTAGGGGGTGGGTTTGACTGGCGGTGGGGGGGGGCTACTCGTCGTCGCCGGAGGTGGGCGGGGTGGAATCCTCGCTTTCAGGGGCCCTGCCGACATCGTCGCCCTCGCCCGATTCGTCGCTGCCGCCTGATTCGTCGCCTTCAACCTCGTCACGGCGCAACACCTGGGGAGAATGGAAGCGGCCGCCGGTGGGAGTCTCCTCCCCCTCGTCCTCTTCCAGCTCCTCCTCTTCCTTCTCGACCATGTGCTCGACGGCCACGACCTTCTCCCCTTCGTCGAGGACGATGAGGCGCACTCCCTGGGTGTTCCGGCCGATGACCGAGATTTCCCTGATGAGCGTGCGGATGATCTTGCCCTGGTCAGTGACCAGCATGAGCTGTGCATCGTCGTCCGCGTGCAGAACGCCGACGACGTGGCCGTTGCGCTCGTTGACCTTGATGGTGATGATCCCGAGGCCGCCGCGGTTCTGGACCCGGTACTCGTCCGGCTCGGTGCGCTTGCCGTAGCCGTTCTCGGTGACCGACAGGATGGGCCCGGACTGCGGGCCGATAATGCAGCAGCCGACCACCTCGTCCCCTTCCCGCAGCGAGATGCCCCGAACGCCCTGGGTTGCCCGGCTGAGCACCCGGAGATCGTCCCCGGGGAAGCGGATCGACATGCCGTCGCGAGTCACGAGGAGGACGTGCTCCCCTTCGTGGAGCTCCTCGACCTGGATGAGGTCATCCCCGTCCTGGAGCACGATGGCGATGATGCCGCTCGAGCGGATCCTGCTGAACGCCATGGTCTCGGTGCGGCGCACCACGCCCCGCTTGGTCACGAACAGGAGGGTGCTTTCCTCCTTGAACTCCCGGATGGGGAGGATGGAGCGCACGAGCTCGCCCTGCTCGACCGGGATGAGGTTCACGATCGGCTTGCCCTTGGCGGTCCGGCCGGCCATGGGGACGTCGTAGACCTTGATCTGGTAGGCCTTTCCTGCGTTGGTGAAGATGAGCAGGTTGGTGTGGTTGCTGGCCACGAAGAGGTTGACGACGAGATCCTCTTCCTTGGTCGTCATCCCCTTCTTGCCCTTGCCGCCACGGTGCTGAGCCCGGTAGAGATTGATGGGAGCACGCTTGATGTAGCCTTCCCGGGACACGGTGACGACCATGTCCTCGTCCGCGATGAGATCCTCGATGCTGATCTCCCCTTCCTGGGGCACGATCTCGGTGCGACGGGGATCGTTGTAGCGGGTCTTGATGTCGACCAGCTCGTCGGCGATCACCTTCATGAGCACCTTCTCGTCCGAGAGGATGAGCTTGAGGCGCTCGATTTCCTTCTGGATTTCCCGGTATTCCTCGAGGATCTTGTCCCGCTCCATGGCGGTCAGGCGGTGGAGCCGCAAGTCGAGGATGGCCTGCGCCTGGCGCACGGAGAATTCGAACTCCGCAACGAGGCGGTCCCGGGCTTCCTCGGGGTCCTTCGATGCCCGGATGAGCTCGATGATGGCATCGAGATGGTCGAGGGCCTTGACGAACCCTTCGAGGAGATGGGCTCGCTCTTCGGCCTTGCGCAGCTCGAACACGGTGCGCCGGGTGACCACGTCGCGGCGGTGGTCGATGAAGCTCTCGAGCATCTCCTTGAGATTGAGCACCTTGGGCTGCCCGGCCACGATGGCCAGCATGATCACGCCGAACGTGCTCTGCATGGCGGTGTGGGCGAACAGGGAGTTGAGCACGACCCGGGCGATGGCATCCCGCTTGATCTCGATGACGATGCGCATGCCGTCGCGGTCCGACTCGTCCCGGATGTCCGAGATTCCCTCGACGACCTTGTCCCGGATGAGCTCGGCGATCTTCTCGATGAGCCGGGCCTTGTTGACCTGGTAGGGCAGCTCGTTGACGATGATGGCTTCCCGGTCGGTCCTCTCGTTGCGCTCGATGCTGGCCTTGGCCCGCATGCGGACGAGCCCTCGTCCGGTCCGGTACGCGGAGCGGATCCCTTCGATGCCGAAGATGTAGCCGCCGGTCGGGAAGTCAGGTCCCGGCACGAGGCGCATCAGCTCGTCGAGGGGCACGGAGGGGTCTGCAATGAGCGCGAGCGTGGCATCGATGACCTCCCCCATGTTGTGGGGAGGGATGTTGGTGGCCATGCCGACGGCAATGCCCGAGCTGCCGTTGACCAGCAGGTTCGGGAAGCGGGCGGGCATGACGAGCGGCTCCTTGAGACTGCCGTCGTAGTTGTCCGCAAAATCGACGGTTTCCTTGTCCAGGTCGGCCAGCAGCTCGCCGGCCAGGCGCTCCATGCGTACCTCGGTATATCGCATGGCGGCCGGCGGATCACCGTCCACCGAGCCGAAGTTTCCCTGGCCGTCCACCAGCGGATAGCGCATGGAGAAGTCCTGCGCCATTCGCACGATGGTATCGTACACCGCCTGGTCGCCGTGCGGGTGGTACTTGCCGATGACGTCGCCGACGATACGGGCGCTCTTCTTGTACGCGCTCTGCCAGGTGTTCTTGAGCTCATGCATGGAGAAGAGCACCCGGCGGTGGACCGGTTTCAGGCCGTCCCGCACGTCCGGGAGCGCACGCCCCACGATCACGCTCATCGCGTAGTCGATATAAGACGTCCGGATCTGATCTTCTACCGTGGCAATGATCTTATCCGCTGCCATGTTGCCATCCTCACGAGATCAGGGGAACAACCCGCAAACGGAGTGGCCGAAAGAACGGCCACGATGCCTCCGGGGACGAGCGTCGAACGTACCGACAGGAGAGTGGGAACCCCGGGCCCTCGGCCCGTCCGAGCAACCGCGTTAGCGCTTGGAGAACTGGTACCGCCGCCGGGCACCCGGACGGCCGTACTTCTTGCGCTCGGTGGCGCGGGCATCACGAGTCAGGAACCCGCCCTTCTTCAGGACCGAGCGGAATTCCGGATTGTAGGAGCACAGTGCCCGGGCGATCCCGTGGCGAACGGCTCCGGCCTGCCCGGAAAGTCCCCCACCGTGAGAGCGGATGAGGATGTCAAGCTTCCCCTTCATGTTGACCGCATTGAGGGGCTGCTCGATCTGCATCATCAGCACGGCGCGGCAAAAGTAGACTTCGGCCGGCCGATCGTTGACCATGATCTTGCCCGTTCCGTCGGTGATCCAAACCCTGGCGTTGGCTTCCTTCCGGCGACCGGTAGCGCTCTTTCTTTCCGTCATGATACTCCCTGCCTCTCAACTGTTCGACTAGAACTCAAGCTGAACCGGCTGCTGGGCCGCGTGCGGATGCTCCGGCCCCTGGTACACCTTCAGCTTGGTCAACATCTTCCGACCCAGCGGCGTACGGGGAAGCATTCCACGGACGGCACTCATCAAGAGCCGCTCGGGGTGCTTCTCCATCATCTTGCCCGCCACGGTGGCCCGAAGGCCGCCCGGATACTGGCTGTGCGTGTGGTAGACCTTCTTGATGGTCTTCTGGCCCGACAGCCGGATCTTGTCCGCGTTGACCACGATGACGAAGTCACCGGTATCGACGTGGGGGGTGAACTTGGCGGTGTGCTTGCCCCGCAGAACCAGCGCAACCCGGCTCGCCAGGCGGCCCAGAGACACGTCCTGGCCATTCACCACGAACCACTTCCGGTCGAGCTCCCCTTTCTTGCAACTGACGGTCTTCATCGCTGCTCCTCTCTCCACATCCAGTCAAAAGCCAACGCACTATGCAGCCGAACCGGCGACAAGTCAAGGGAAATGTGGTAGGAGGGATCAGGGGTTGGGGGCTTGCCCTGCGTAGCCCCTCCTGTCAGCATGGGCCGATGCAGATCCGCACAGCCCCGACCACGCGGGAGGGGCCGTCGGGGCGCCGGCAGATGCGGCAGGGGCTGGGGACCGTGGCCCGACGTGCCACAGGCTGGAGTGGACAGATGAGTGGAAAGAACGCATTGGCGTCCTGGCTGGCGCCCCCGCTCTTCTTCGCCGTGGCGGCGCTCGTTTTGTGCGCTTTCGCCTGGGACGGGAGCCCCCTCAACCACGACGAGATCACCTACCTGACCATGGCCCGGCACATGGTCGAGTCGGGCAACTGGCTCGACCTGGACTTCCACGGGGCCGTGGTCCACCAGCGCCCACCGCTGGCGATCTGGCTGCTCGCAGCGATCGGACGCCTTGGCGACTTCTCTCTCCTGTTCACCCGACTCCCTTCGATCGCCATGGCCTGGCTCACTCTGCTCGGCCTGTACCTGCTGATGCGGGAGCTGGGCGCGGGGGCGAGTAGCACGCTCATTGCCCCCGCACTCCTTCTGTCTTCCGCACTCTTCTATTTCAACGCCCGCCGCCCCATGACCGACATGACCTTCCTGGCCGGCTTCTCCTTCTTCCTGTATGCCAATGTATTGGCCTTCCGCCGGCCGTGGGCCTGGCTCGGGGCCGGGCTCGCCGCGGGGTGGATGCTCATGAGCAAGGGGGCGATCACAGCGCTCCCGCTGACTGCAGTCGGGCTCGACCTGCTCCTGTCCCCCCGCCGTCGAGAGCTTCTCTCCCACAGGGTCTGGATGGGACTCGGGACAGCCCTCGCACTGGCCGCCCCGTGGCACGTCGCCCAGTCGCTCCGGCACGGCGAGGCGTTCTGGTCCGAGTACCTCGGGTTCAACGTGCTGAGGCGGGCCTCGACCTCCCTGTTTGCAGAGCCGGACCCGCTCTTCTACCTGCGGGAGCTGGCGGATAATGAGCTGGGAACCTTGTTGCTGGCGGGAGTCGGCCTCGTCGGGCTCGTCGCCGGTCTGTGGAAGGACCGCCGCTCCATCCTTACGTCCGCCGTGTGTCCCGAGCGGTTCCTCCTGCTGGCGATCGCCTGTACGGCAGTCCCGCTGCAGCTCGCCTCGACCCGGATATCGCACTACTTCCTGCCCGTCCTGCCGGGGCTTTTTGCCGCGGTCACGTGGGCGATCGGCCGATGGGGGGATGCGCGTCGTGGGCGGCTGGTCGGAGTGGCCGGATTCGGGCTGGCCGCGGCTCTGTTCCTGGGCAACAACCTGCCCCACCTGGCAAACCCCGACTACTCACCCGACCAGGCCCGTTTCGCCAGGCTGGTCGCCGCGGATCTGGCCGGCTCGGGCAACTCCCACGTCGCCATCGTCTCCGTGAACCACTATGACCTTGCGTTCTTCTACTTCCTTGACCGTTCCCCCGAGATGCTCACCGACTCAGAGCGCTTCTTCACCATCGTGGACACGGAACCGCTGCTCCATCGATCACGAGCGGTGCGTCTGATTCCTCGCAATGCCCTGCTTTCCGACCTGGCGGCCGGACCGTTCTATGCGCTCACCGAGCCGGCCCACGTTCCCCTGTTCTGCGGCGAGGATGGAGCCCGTTGCGGGCGGACCGGACCATTCCGTCTGATCCCGGGGGACTACCTGGCGCTGGTGACGAACCGACCGTAGATAACCCGCTACTGGTTGATGGTCCCTGACTTCCCTGAGCTTGCGAACCCCGGCCTCCGGTCCTGCGACCATCGACCAGAGCCTGCCCCGAGCGGAGTCGAGGGGACCATCGTAAGTCGTCTCAGTCTTCCTTGGCCATGTCGGCCGTGAGAATGAGGTCGCGGGCGGCCCGGGCCTCGTCGAGCCGGGAAATGTAGGTGTTGTGGGGGGCATGGTGAAGCCGATCCGGGTCGTTCATGGCGATTTCCCGGATCTCCTTGAGGGCCTCGACGAACCGCTCGAGCTCTTCCTTGGTCTCGGTCTCGGTGGGCTCGATCATGAGGGCGCCGTGGACGCAGATCGGGAACGACACCGTCGGCGGATGGAATCCCCGATCGATGAGCCCCTTGGCCACGTCCACGTTGCTCACCTTCTGCTTCTTGAATTGGGCATCGGTGGCCACGCATTCGTGCATGCAGATGCGATCGAACGGGATGTCGTAGAGCCCCTTGAGGAGCGTGCGCACGTAGTTGGCGTTGAGAACCGCCATGCGGGTGGCCTGATTGAGCCCTTCGCCGCCCAGCTCCCGGATGTAGGTGTAGGCCCGCACCATGATGAGGAAGTTGCCGAAGAACGCCCGTACCCGGCCGATGGTATCCGGAAGGTCGGTGACGAGGCGGAATCCCTGGTCGGTCTTGACGGGACGGGGAATCGGCAGGAACGGAAGCAGCTCGGAGCAAACCCCCACCGGTCCGGAGCCGGGGCCGCCACCGCCGTGCGGGGTCGAGAAGGTCTTGTGCAGGTTGAACTGGATGACGTCGAAGCCCATGTCTCCGGGCCTTGTCACCCCCATCAGGGCGTTAAGGTTGGCACCGTCGCCGTACATGTAGCCGCCCCGGGCGTGGACCACCTGGGCGATCTTCCCGATCTCTTCCTCGAACAGCCCCAGGGTGTTGGGGTTGGTGACCATGAGCGCGGCAGTATCGTCATCCATCACCTGGGCCACCTGCTCGGCCGACAGCACGCCCCGGTCGGACGATTTGACCTCGACGACCGAGTACCCGTTCAGGGAGCAGCTTGCCGGGTTGGTCCCGTGGGCCGTATCGGGAATGAGCACCTTGTGACGCTTCTGTCCCTTCTTCTCGAGCGCAGCCCGGATCATCCGGATCCCGGTGAACTCGCCATGGGCCCCGGCCGCAGGCTGCAGCGTGATACCCGCCATCCCGGAGATCTCGGCCAGGTAGCGCTCGAGCTCCCACATCAGGCCGATGGCTCCCTGCACCGCCTCATCCGGAAGATAGGGATGGATCCGGGCAAACCCGGGCAGGGATGCGGTGTACTCGTTGATCTTGGGATTGTACTTCATGGTGCACGAGCCGAGCGGATAGAGCCCGGTATCGACCCCGAAATTGAACTGGGAGAGCCGCACGTAGTGGCGTACCGCCTCCGGCTCCGTGACCTCCGGAAGTCCGGTCAGCTCCGAGCGCAGGTGCTCGGCCGGGATCCCCTCGCCGGCATCCCGGAACGGGTCCTCGGGAACCACGAACCCGCTGCGCCCTTTCCGACTCTTCTCGAACAGCAACGGCTCTGCGATCTTGAGGCACGAAACCGCCTTGCTCTTCTTCATCATGATCCTGTCCTCCGTAGCGGCTCAGCTCAGCGGCACACGCTCGATCTGTGCCCCGATCGTCTTGAGCCGCTCATCGATCTGCTGGTAGCCGCGATCGATCTGCCTCACGTTGAAAATCTGAGTCTCCCCTTCGGCGCAAAGGCCGGCGATGAGCAGGGCCATGCCGGCCCGGATGTCCGGGCTTTCCACCCGGGAACCGTACAGTTTCGACGGACCGACGGTCACCACTCGATGGGGGTCGCACACGATGATACGGGCCCCCATGGCAATCAGGTGGTCCACGAAGAACATCCGGCCGTCGAACATTTTTTCGAAGAACAGCACCGTGCCGTTGGACTGGGTGGCCACCACGATCGCAATGCTCATCAGGTCGGTGGGGAACTGCGGCCAGGGGGCATCATCGATCTTCGGGATGGCGCCGTGGAGCTCGTACTGAACCTTGAGGTCCTGCTCCCCCGGTACCACCAGGACATCTTCCGAAGACCACCACGTCTCGATGCCGAGCTTGCGCAGCGCGATGAGAATGCTGCGCATGTCCTCCCGGTTGGCTTCGTGGATGTGGAGCTCGCCTCCGGTGGCGGCCGCCATGCCGATGAAGCTGCCGATCTCGAGACAATCGCTGCCGATTCGGTAGTCGGCCCCGCCGAGCTGGTCTACGCCGTCCACGACGAGCAGGTTGGTGCCGATCCCCGAGATCTTGGCTCCCATCAGGTTCAGGAGCTTGGCCAGCCCCTGGACGTGCGGCTCGCAGGCGGCATTCCGGATGCAGGTGCGTCCCTTGGCCAGCACTGCGGCCATCAGGATGTTCTCCGTGCCGGTGACGCTGGCCTCGTCCAGGAAGATGTCGCCTCCCCGGAGCCGCCGGGACTCCAGGAAGTAGGTCCGCCCGACGGTCAGCGAGGCTCCCAGCATCTTCATGCCGTCGAAGTGAGTATCCAGTCGACGCCGGCCGATGACGTCTCCGCCCGGGGGGGGCAGCTCCACCCGTCCCACCCGAGCCAGCATCGGCCCGACGAACAGGATCGAGGCCCGCACCTTCCGACAGAGCGCCTCGTCCAGCCGCCAGCCCCCGGGGCCGGGCGGCTGCACCCTGAACACCGACGGCTCGAGCCGCTCGACGACGCCCCCCATGGCCTCGATCACGTCCAGCATGACCAGGACGTCCTCGATCTCCGGGACGTTCCGCAACGTGACCGGCTCGCTGGCCAGCAGACATGCGGCCACTGCGGGCAGTGCCTCGTTCTTGCTTCCCATCGGGCGGATCCGTCCGCTCACCGGCCGGCCGCCGCGAATCACGAACTTCTCCAGCCCTCTCGTTTCCCTCGCCTGCATCTTCCACCACGTCAAGCGGAGCCGAAATCCACCCGCCGGATGCCTCCTCCTTCGACCCGGAAGCAGGCATCGCCGTCCTTCCATACCACATCCGGGGGAGCAGTTGTAGTCAGAACCGTCTGGACCTGCCACTGGCCGATCGCCTCGAGCAGCAGGCGGATTCGGGTCGAGTCCAGCTCCGACATCACGTCGTCCAGCAGCAGCAGGGGAGTCACGCCGAACCGTTGACGCCACAGAGCGAGCTGGGCCAGCTTCATGCTCACCGCCACCTGCCGCTGTTCCCCCTGCGAGGCAAACAGCCGGGCGGCCCGCCCGTTGATGTCCAACCGGAGATCGTCGTGATGGGGGCCGGCCGTCGTGCTGCCGCCACGGATGTCCTCGGAGCGCACCTCTTTCAGCTTCCTGCGGAGCATCCCCTGGGCCGCAACGACCTCCAGCGCAGCCTCGGCTGCCCCGGCCGAGCACTCATACCCGAGATCGAGTTGAAGCTGCCCTCCCGTGTGCCGGGTCACGAGATCGACCGCAATGGGGGCATACTCCCGCAGGTACTTGGAGCGATGGCTGATGATCTGCCCTCCCCAACGGGCCAGCTCCTCCTCGTACGACTCGAGCAGCTCGAGCGGCGGAGGGCGGCCTCCTGTCTGATCCCGCAGGAGCTGGTTGCGCTCCTTGAGCAGCCGCTGATAGCCGTTGAGAAGCCGTTCGTACGGGGGGTGATGGACCCGGATGGCCTCGTCGAGGAAGGCCCGCCGACCGCCCGGGCTCCCCTTGACGAGGTCCAGGTCATCCGGCCCGAAGAAGACGGCCCGGGCCAACCGGGCCACGTCGGCCAGAGAGCAGTTATCCTGACCGCCGACCCGGTGGCGACGCTGGCTCCCGGAGATGGCAACCCGGACCGGCGTGATGACCCCCTCTTCCTCCACGCCGAGCTCCACCGTGGCCGTCTGAGAATCGAACCGGACCAGGTCGACCAGGCGGCCGGGCCGAAAGCTGTGGCCCGTACAGGCCACGAAGAGTGCCTCGATGAAATTGGTCTTGCCCTGGCCATTGCGGCCGACGAACACGTTGATCCCGGGGGCCAGCTCCACCCGGACCGTGAGATTGCGGAAGTCTTCGAGAGTGACCGTGAGGACTCGCATGGGCAGCCTCGCCCCTGCGAAGGAATCAGGCTTCGTCGATGGGCATGAGAACGTACTGGGTCCCTTCCTCCGGATTGGATGGGATCACCAGGCAGGGAGAACCGGGCTCGGTCATCCGGACCGCCACCTGCGGCGAGTCCACCGACGAGACGCAGTCGAGCAGGTAGCGCTGATTGAACCCGACTACGAAGGGCTCCCCCTCATAGTCGGCAAACAGCGTCGTCTCGCACCGGCCGAGCTGGGCGTTGGCCGCGGACAGGATCAGGTTCTCCGGACGCACTTCCATCTTCACGGTCAGCACGTTGGGGTCGACCAGCGGAGACACCCGCTTCATCCCGTCGAGCAGCTCGGGAACGTCCACCACGAACTGCCGGGTGAACTCGGACGGAATCACGGCCTGGTAGTCCGGATAGTCGTCGTCGATCTCCCGCACGAACAGCGCTGCGCTGCCCACGCGGAACACCACCTCGCCGGCCCCGAATCCCACGTGCACGTCCGTGACTTCCGAATCGAGCAGCTTGCGGAGCTCCTGGATGCCCTTGCGGTGGATGATCGTTCCCTTCGACTCGAACGGAATGTCCAGCCCGGCGAAGATCTGCGAGGCCTTGGCCAGGCGATGACCGTCGGTGGCCACGCATGAGAACGTCACGTTGTCCTCGGAATCCTTCTCGATGTCGAAGAAGATCCCGTTGAGGTTCATTCGGACTTCCTCCTGGCTCATGCAGAAGGAGGTCTTGGCCAGCATGCGGCGCAGCGCGTTCACGGGCAGGCTGAATCCGGCCTCGGAGTCGGCCTTCTCGATCCGGGGGAAGTCATCCGGATCGAAGCCGGACAGGTTGAAGTGCGAGTTCGTGGTTGAGATCTCCACGCGCTCGACGGCTTCCTTCTGCACGGTGATATCCACCGAGGGGAGCACCTTGACGATGTCGAAGAGGGCCTTGCCGCTGAGCACGACCTTGCCTTCCCGCTCCACGGTCGCAGGACAGTAGTCGAGCAGCACGACGTCGTAGTCGGTGCACGTGAGCTTCACCCGCCCGTCCGGTATGGTCTCGAGCAGGATGTGCGACAGCACGGTGACCGTGCTCTTCTTCTCCACGATGCCCTGGGCCCTGGACAGGAGCCGGATGAAACTGTCTCTCTGCACGCTGAACTTCATGGGTTTTCCACCTCCGCCGGAACGGTCGAGGTCTTTGTATAGAACAATTCCTTTCCCGTGACAACGGAAAGTTCGGGGGGAAGCCGGGAGAACCGGGGATGGGCCGCCAGGAACGGGGTTGAGCGCTCCCCATCCCCCCTCCGGAAAAGCTGTGGAACGCCTGTGGAAAACTCGGCCGGCGGTTTCCTCCACAGGGACGACAACAGGAAATACACAGGGTTATCTCTTGAAGCGCTGCTCGAGGTCTTCGACAACCTGCTGGAGGGACGTGTCGACTCGGATGTGCTTTTCGACGTTGCGGATGCCGGACATGACGCTGGTGTGGTCCCGGCCGCCGAACTTGTCCCCGATTTCGGGAAACGAGAGCTGGGAGAACTTGCGGGCCAGGTACATGGCCACGTGCCGGGGGCGAGCCATGGTCTTCTTGCGGCAGGCGCTGGTCAGATCGTCCACGGTGATGCCGAACCGGGCTGCCACCGCCTTCTGGATCTGTTCCACCGGGATCTTGCGGGACTGGTTGCGCAGGTAGACCTTGAGCTTCTCCTGGGCCAGGCGAACCGACAGGGCCATCCGACCGCCGTTGCTGGCCAGGTGCAGGATCTTCAGGCAGCTCTCGAGCTCCCGGACGTTGTCCCGGACCTGCTCCGCGATGTAGAGGGCGACTTCGTCGGCAATGGGCATGCTCATCGAGTCGGCCTTGGTGCGCAGGATGTTGACCCGGGTCTCGAGCTCGGGGGGATTGATATCGGCAATAAGCCCCCACTCGAAACGGCTGCGGAGCCGCTCCTCGATGTTCGGAATCTCGCTGGGCGGACGGTCGCTGGTGAACACGATCTGCTTGCCGTCCCGGTGCAGCGCATTGAACGTGTGGAAGAACTGGGTCTGCGTCTCGGGTCCCCGCAGGAACTGCACGTCGTCGACCAGCAGGATGTCGCACGCATCCCGGTACTTGGCCCGAAACTGCTCCATGTTCTTGAGCCGCAGGTAGGTGAACATGTCGTTCGTGTACGTCTCGCTGGTGACGTACAGCACCCGGCATCGGGGGTTGAGCTGCTGCGCCGTCTTTCCAATGGCGTAGAGGAGATGGGTCTTCCCGAGCCCCGTCCCGCCATAGATGAAGAAGGGATTGTAGGCCTTGCCGGGGCGTTCCGATACCGCCCGTCCGGCCGCATAGGCCATGTGATTGGAGGGACCTACCACGAAGCTTTCGAACGTGAACTCCGAGGGGAACACGATGGGGGCCGGAACGACGGGCGCCTCGGAGGGCGCACGAACGGCAGGTGCCCCGACCCTGGCCACGTAGTCGAACAGCTCCGGATCGAGAAGTCGGTATTCCACCGTCACCGGTTGGCCGGATACCTGCTCGGCCGTCTCCCGGAGAAGGCGTTCGTAGTGATCGCAGAACCAGCTCTGAAAGTCGCCATCCCGGACCTGGAGGACCAGCGTCCCCCCTTCCCAGGAGGCCAGTTGCAGTGGTTTGAACCACGTCCTGTAATCAACGGCCCGGAGGTCTTTCCGGATCCGGTTCAAAACCTCGGTGAAGCGTTCGTTCATATGTCAACTCCCGTGTGGGAGGGCAAACCGTAGAACCCGGTCGAATCATGCCTGTGCTCTGGCGTCCCGTCTGCCCGAACCAATCCGCCTACTGGCGTGGGGCCATCTTCGATCCACCCCCTTTTTCCTGTCAAGGCGATCTCGACCGGAAGGCCCAAGATCTCCTGTTTCCGGCCGGATTCGACGGGGGCAGTCCCCCGGACGATTACGAGGCTCGAAGCCCTTTCCCTTCCTTTTGTTTCGGGCAGATCCGGGACGGTCCTTGCAGCAATACTTCGGAAAAGCCCCCTTCCGATCGCAGCCCGATCGAAGACGCTCCTCGAGAGCGCCTTGTCACTGTCGCAAAGCTTGACAGATCGCGCTCCGGCAAAGTAGATTAGCGCCCGGAGGCGGGGATGATACTCGGAAAAGTCATCGGTCGGGTCGTTTGCAGCACTCGGTATGAAGGGCTCGAGGGCAAGAAGTTCCTCATGGTCCAGCCTACCGACGAACAGTGGAAACCGAGAGGCGATGCCGTCGTGGCCATCGACACGGTCATGGCAGGGCTGGGAGATCCGGTCTACATGGTGCTCTCCCGAGAGGCAGCGCTCGCACTCGACCCCTGGTTCGTTCCCGTGGATCACACCATCGTCGGAATCGTGGATTCCGTCGACCTCGTGCCGGAGGCCTGACATGACGCTGGGCAAGGTCATCGGAACGGTGGTCTCCACCATCAAGCACCCCGAGTACAACGGTCTCAAGCTGTTCGTGATTCAGCCCGTGGATGCGCAGGGAAAGCCGAATGACGAGACCTTCCTGGCCGTGGACGTGGTCCAGGCCGGCGTTGGCGACACGGTCCTCGTTCTGCGGGAAGGCAACGGCATCCGCCAGATCTTCAAGAAGAAGATTCTCCCCATCCGCTCGTGCGTCGTCGGTGTGGTCGATCACGTCGAGAAGGGCTGCTGGGTCCAGTAGGACGACTCTTCACAGGCAGTTCATCTCCCAGCACTTGATGTACACGGCAGGCGGCGGGCTCGGAACACAGCAGGTATCGGTGCTCCCTGCACACTTGTAGCAGCAGTTGCCCGGCTTGTCGGCCGTGCAGGTGAGCTGCGCTCCCTTGGTCGGCAGCCAGCAGGCCAGGCACTGGTCTCCGCAGTGATCCGGGTCGAACTCGGCGTAGCAGCCTCCGCACTTCTCCTTGTACCCTTCCGGCACGCACGTCCCGCACAGGACCTTGTAACCGGGATGGCACTGAAGGACGCACGCTCCGGCCTGACAGACGCCGTATCCGTTTGCCGCTCCGGGGCAGGCCTTGCAGTCGGCACCGCAGTGCTGGGGATCGTTGGGGGCAAAGCAGGTCTGCCCGCACGCGTGGGCCCCCGGCGGCTCGCAGCTCCCGGACGCACACCCGACGGCATCCACGTAGTCCACCTCGATCTGGCGTGAGTACGTGGCAAGCGGGTATCCCCCGCACAGGAGGACGTAGCGAACGTGGGATTTGACCGGGAGCTCGGCCGTGCCGAACAAGTCCATCGGCGGGACCACATTGCCCACAAACGAGTAGCTTCCGGACAGTGTGGTCGGCCCCGTGGGTACCGTCACATCCTGCACCCCCGCAAAGACCCTCACCGGCGTGGCCTGGCTGCACTGACCCAGGACATCGGTGCAGCTCGACCCGCAGGCCGTCTTGACCTGCCGGGCAGTGACCCTCAGCACGGTGACGTACGAGATCTCGCCGAAGTCCACCCGGAGGCACCCTGACACGTCGCCGACCCCGAAGGCCGAGCCGAAGCAGCCGTTGGTGGGAAGGCCTGCACCGATCCCGTCGGCCGCAAGTGCGGAGCTCGCATTGCACGGCTCGCACGCCGGGTTGTACACGGCTGAGCCCGCGACAACGGGGGCTTTGGCCTTTCCTGTTTCGTCGATCTTCCCGTCACAGTTGTTGTCGATTCCGTCGAAGCAGAGCTCTTCCGCTCCAGGGAACACGACCGGCTCGGTATCGTTGCAGTCCTTGCCGCCGGAGGCCTGGGATGCGTAGCCATCTCCGTCTGCGTCCACGCCGTCGACGCCGTCGCAATCCTGGTCCTTGCCGTCCCCGGCCGAGTCGGCCAGGCCAGGGTGAACCCCGCCATCCTCGTCGTTGCAGTCGTCTCCGCCCGAGGCCTCGGAGGCATGGTCGTCGCCGTCCAGATCGGTTCCCTCGTGGCCGTCGCAGTTGGTATCCTTGCCGTTACCCAGCAGGTCGAGCACGTCCGGATTGATCTGGGCGTCGAAGTCGTAGCAGTCGTCTCCGCCGGTCTGCACGGAGGCGTATCCGTCGCCGTCTGCGTCCACGCCGTCGATTCCGTCGCAGTTGGCGTCGATTCCGTCTCCGCCGGCATCGGGTGCGTTCGGATGGATCTTCGGATCCGAGTCCTTGCAGTCGAGCTTGGGCCCTGGGCCCGCCGGGTGGCCGTCGTCATCCGCGTCGATGCCGTCCATGCCGTCGCAGTCCTGGTCCTTGCCGTCGCCGAAGGAGTCCGGTGCGCCCGGATGGAAGGTCTTGTCGTGGTCGTTGCAGTCGTCTCCGCCGGCCAACGCGGCCAGGAAGCCGTCCTGGTCCTGGTCGACCCCGTCGCTCCCGTCACAGTTGGAGTCGAGGCCGTCCTTGGCCGGGTCCGAGGCCCCCGGATGGACGGAGGCGGAGCCGTCGTCGCAGTCGCTTCCCCCCGATGCCGTCGACGAGAACCCGTCGCCGTCCGCATCCACGCCATCCGCTCCGTCACAGTTGGTATCGAGCGCGTCCCCTGCGGCGTCCTGTGCCGTGGGATTGACCCCGGGGTCAGAGTCGTTGCAGTCCGGTCCGCCGGACTGGACCGAGGCGGCCAGATCCTTGTCCCCGTCATGTCCGTCGATGCCGTCGCAGTCCTGGTCCTGGTCGTCTCCGACCAGGTCCGCTGCACCGAAGTGGACCGAGGCATCCTGGTCGTTGCAGTCGTTGCCCCCCGAATCGGGCGAGGGGAATCCGTCTCCGTCCCCGTCCTGGCCATCGGTCCCGTCGCAGTCGAAATCGAGCTCGTCCCCGACGTTGTCGGCTGCCCCCGGGTGCACGCCGGCATCGGAGTCGTTGCAGTCCTTGCCGCCGGATGCCAATGAGGCGTGGCCGTCGCCGTCGCCGTCCAGGCCGTCCACGCCGTCGCAGTTGGCGTCGTTTCCGTCGCCTGCGGGGTCTGGAGCGCCGGGATGGGCCAGTGGGTCGGCGTCGTCGCAGTCGTCCGCACCGCCAAAGCCGTCGAGGTCCGCGTCCAGGCCGTCCACGCCGTCGCAGTTGCCGTCGATTCCGTCTCCAGAGGCATCGTCGGCGCCGGGATGGACCGAAGCATTCGAATCGTCACAGTCGGTCCCTCCGGTCGCGGTCGAGGCGGCCTGATCACCGTCCTCGTCCTTCCCGTCGATGCCGTCACAGTCGGGGTCGGTTCCGTCTCCGACCAGGTCCACCACGCCCGGGTGGATGGCAGCGTCTTCGTCGTCGCAGTCCTTGCCTCCGGAGGCGGTTCCGGCAAAGCCGTCGAGGTCCGCGTCGTGCCCGTCGACACCGTCGCAGTCCTGGTCCACCGAGTCCCCGGCCGAGTCCTCCGCTCCGGGATGGACCGTCGGGTCCGCATCGTTGCAGTCGGTCCCCTGGCTGGCCGGCGACGCGAAGCCGTCCTGGTCCTGGTCCACACCGTCCTTGCCGTCGCAGTTGGTGTCGAGCTTGTCCCCCCAGGGATCGGCCGCCCCCGGGTTCTTGTTCGGATCGAAGTCGTCGCAATCGAGGCCGCCCGAGTCCTTGCCCGGCCAACCGTCGTCGTCGTTGTCCCGGCCGTCGAGACCGTCGCAATCCTGGTCCAGCCCGTCTCCGAACGGGTCTTTGGCACCGGGCCAGATGGCCGGGTCGGAGTCGTTGCAGTCCGAGCCGCCAGTGGCCACTCCGGCCACCCCGTCCAGGTCCAGGTCGATGCCGTCGACTCCGTCACAGTTCTGGTCCACTCCGTCTCCCACGAGATCCTCGGCCTTGGGATGGCGAACGGCATCCTTGTCGTCACAGTCGAGCCCCTTGCTGTTCTTCGAGGCCCACCCATCCCCGTCGGCATCGACGCCGTCGGCACCGTCGCAGTTCTGGTCCACGCCGTCTCCCACGTAGTCGTATCCGGACGGCTCGCAAAGGGGGGTGGTCTTCTCCTCTCCTCCTCCGCAGCTCACGAACACGGGCAGAGCCAGCAGTCCAAGCCACAGCCCCCACCTACGCCACCGCCGAACCCCTCCCAGCCACAGCAGCGCGACTGCCACCAGCGCGAGTGCCGCCGCTCCAGGTCCCCCCGCCGTCGAGGTGGCAGACCCCGCACTGCACCCGCCGCCTCCACCGCGGGTCGGCTCCGGCTCCACGGGAGGAAGCGAGTTACCGGCCGCATCGTCGTCCCACAAGTCGGCAACGGTTACATCCGCAACCGGGACCTCGGGCGGCTCCACCAGCCCCTCGTCCACCAGGCCGTCGCAGTCATTGTCCTTGCCGTCCGCAACCTCCTCGGCCTTCGGGTGGACCTGGGCATCGAAGTCGTTGCAGTCGCCCTTGCACATGTTGATGCCGTCGCCGTCCTGGTCGGGCGGGTCATCGGCCTTGCCTGAGCAGTCGTTGTCCTTTCCGTCGCACAGGTCGAAGGCTCCGGGATGGACCTTGGGGTTCGAGTCGTTGCAGTCCCCCGAGCAGGACGTGTACCCGTCGGCGTCCTGGTCCTTGCCTTCATCGACCAGGCCGTTGCAGTCATTGTCCTTTCCGTCGCACTTCTCGAACCCCCCGGGGAAGACCTCCTTGTCCGCATCGTTGCAGTCGACGCACACGTCGTACCCGTCCTTGTCCCCGTCGACCACCTCGTCCGTCTTGCCGTCGCAGTCGTTGTCTTTGTCGTCGCACAGCTCCTCGGCTTCCGGGCGGATCTCGGCATCCGCATCGTTGCAGTCGTCGCAGGCGTTCCAGCCGTCGGCATCGGCATCCAGGGCGTCGTCGATGACGCCGTTGCAGTCGTTGTCCTTCTCATCGCAAAGCTCCTCTGCATCCGGGTGGATGTCCTCGGCGGCGTCGTCGCAATCTCCCGAGCACACGTTCACGCCGTCCCCGTCCCCGTCCGGGACATCGTCGGTGACGCCATTGCAGTCGTTGTCCACCAGGTCGCAGATCTCGACTGAGCCCGGATGGATCTCGGTCGCGAAATCGTTGCAGTCCGGAGTGGGGCCGCAGATGGAAAAGCCGTCTCCGTCCAGGTCGTAGCCTTCGTCCGGGCCACCGTCGCAGTCGTTGTCCTTGCCGTCGCAGACCTCCACCCCGTCCGGATAGGCCGCTGCATCCTTGTCGTCGCAATCCGCACAGCTGTCCCACCCGTCCTTGTCCTGGTCGGTGACGTCGTCGATGAGCGTGTCGCAGTCGTCGTCCACTCCGTTGCATTTCTCCTGCGCACCGGGAAATACGGTCTTGTCCTGGTCGTTGCAGTCCAGCGGCGGCTTGCAGGTCGAGAACCCGTCGTTGTCCAGGTCCAGCCCCTCGTCGATCTTGCCGTTGCAGTTGTCGTCGACCAGGTTGCACACCTCCGGGGCACCGGGGTGGATGAAGTAGTCCGCGTCATTGCAGTCGGGAACGGGGGCGCAGGTCGTCACGCCGTCCCCGTCCGCATCCTTCGGGATGCACTCGTCGGCGCTGACCGTTGCAGCCGGCGTCAATGCCAGCCAAGCGGCCAGACCGCCTGCGGCCACCGTCCATCCCAACGAAACCGGGTTGTCCCGATGCTTCAACTTCTGGTTCATCCCACGCCCCCATCCGGCACGTGTGCCGGGTTGAACGGGGGCATTCTACAGCCGACCCGATCTGTGGGCAACCCGGCAGACCGGCGTGCTGCTCGTGTGCGCAGCCTTGACACACCAAGTCGGGACGCATCAGAATGGCTCCCGTACACGGGGAGGGGGACTCATGCCGGCAAGGAACGAGTACACGGTGGGGACGGGAAGCGTGGACATCACTCCGTCGCTGGACAGGCCGGTCTACCTGGCCGGGTTCGCTCCGAACCGGACAGCGCTCGAGGTGCTGCATCCGCTCGAGGTGCGTGCCCTGTACGTGCGGGACCGCTACGAAGGCTCGGTCTGTCTGGTTGTTTTCGACCTCATCGGCTTCCTGAATCCGTCGGTGGAGCGGGTGCGAAAGCGGGTAAGGCACCTGCTTGCGCCCGAGCGCGTGATCATCTGTTCCACGCACGCGCACTCGGTCCCCGATACCCTGGGGTTGTGGGGCAAGGCCATACTCGGAATTCCATACCGCTCGGGCGTGGACAAGGACTACCTCGCCCGGGCGGAGGATGCCGCCGTACGGGCCATCGAGCAGGCCGTGGCTTCGGCCAGCCCGGCCGACCTCGTCGCTGCGAAGTTCCAGGTGCCCGACGGGTTGGTGCGCAACGACCGGAAAGGGGGAGGGAGCTACCCCATGGCGTTCGTGCTCGGGGTCATGAGAGAGGGCAAGCCCGTGACCGCCCTGCTCAACTTTGCCGCGCACCCCGAGGCCCTCTGGGAGAAGAACCGGGCCGTCAGCCCGGACTACCCGGGGCCTTTCCGCCACCGGATGGCCGATGCGGGGATCGAGGCGCTCTTCTTCCAGGGACCGCTCGGTGCCATGCTTACCCCCGATGTCCCTCGGGACTCGAACGTGGAAGCCCGTCGGGAGTTCATCGAGCGGATGGGGGCGCGGCTGGCCGAGCTGACCCGGCAGGCGCTGGCTTCGGCCGAGCCCCTGATCGGACCGGTCCGGCTGGCTGCCCGCTCCATGTCCGTCGCCAACCTGAACCGCCGATTCACGTTTGCCGGCAAGGTCGGCTTCATCGACCGTCCGATCGACAACGGGCTCATCTCGACGGCCATGGCATTCGGGTGCATCGGAGGGCTCAAGTTCGTGACCGTCCCGGGGGAGGCTTCACCCGAGGTTGGCCATGAGCTCTACGAGGCCTGCGGAAAGGGGCTGGCCATGGTGCTGACCCTGGGCCTCGACGAGCTGGGCTACATCATCCCGGCCGAGTTCTTTAACCTGAAGGAATACGCGTACGAGAAGACGATGTCCATCGGCCCGCACGCAGCTTCCACCTTCGTCAAGATCGCGTATGCATTGCGGCGCGAGTGCCTGGCCGACGAGCCGCGCAGCGCTTAGAGCTCAAAGGCCGGGTCATACCGCCAGCGCCCCGACCCCGCTCGCCAGGAGCTCTGGAAGGACTACTTGAAGGACCCTTCGCCGGCGTCGTAGACACGGCCGGCATTGGCGGCCCCCGGCTTGGGGCCGAGGTACTTGTTGTAGAACAGCTTAATCGTGCCGCCGATGTCCGTCTTGCCGTTGCCGCCGCGGGCGCTGACCCGTTCCACGCCTGTTGCCCAGGTCTCGATGGTGGCGGCTTCGAGTCGGATTCCGCCGCCAGCGCCGCTGCCGCCCGGGTTGCTGGTGGAGTTGCCGCCGTCGTCACGAGCACCGCCGGCACCGCCTGCTCCGTTGGCCAGGATCCTCGACGAGGCGGACAGGGTGAGCGTGTCCGCTGCGTACAGGACGAGCCAGCCGCCGCCGGCTGCACCGCCACCGCCTCCGGTCTCCTGGTTGCCGCACCCGCCGCCGCCCCCACCCGAGCCGAGACGTAGCGACCGGTCCGTGGTCGTATCTCCGTTGGCGGTCGAGGCCGCATATCCGCCGTCCGTACCAGCCTGCGAAGGAGCGCCGCCGCCCGCCCCGCCGAACGGTCCGGCCCCCTTACCGCCATTGGGGGTCTCGCCCCCGCCCTCGCCGCCGGTCCCGCCGCCGCCGCCCCCGCCGGAATCCACCCCGCCGCCGGCCCACTGGGTCCCGCCGCTGCCACCGCCGCCGTAGCCACCGCCGCCGCCTCCGGTCCAGTTGTCGCACCCGGGAACGCCATGGGCGCCGCCGCCCGAGAACTCGCCGCTGCCACCGGTTCCGGGGTTGCCCGAGGAGGCCGTGCTGCCAGTCCCTCCAACGGTACCGGCCGGACCATCTCCGCCGTCCCGCCCCGCCTGGCCGCCGCAGGCAGTGGAGCCGCTCCCCCCGCCCAGCATGTTCCCCTTTCCGCCGCTTCCGTTGCCGCCCGAGCCCCCGAGTCCTCCCGGCGAGCCACCTCCGCCCGCTCCGGAGCCGCCCTCGCCGTCGGCACCGTTGCCGCCCAGGCCGCTGCTCCCGCCGCGGCCGCGCTGCGCCGGTGACACGCTGCCGCCACCGCCGCCACCGCCGCCGCCGTACCCCCGCCCCGAGGCCGAGATCACCCCGTCCACCAGGATCGTGTTGGCGTGGATTGCCAGCCATCCGTCCTTGGGGGCCGTCACCGACGGAGCGGAAGCGCTCACCCCTTCGCCGACGTTGTCCTGCTTGCCGAATCCCTGAACGTTCACGGTCGTGCCTGCACCGACATTCACGGTCTCGAAGTAGTGGTTGCCGAAGAACGCGGTCACACCGTTCTGCGGCCAGTTCGCCGAGAAACCACCGTTGAGCCCCGCGGTCGAAGCCCCGTCCCAGCTGGCAAGCTCGGCGATCTGCACGCCGTTCGAGGTGGCTCCGGTCCCCAGGCCGAGCGCTCCCACCGGCACCACCGTGACGTAGTAGGTCGTGCCGACCCAGGCCCCTTGCAGCGAAAGGCCCGTGAGCGTGGACGAGACCGCGTTCCCCACGTCCGTCGGGGCCTTCACGTCCTGGGCTCCGGGGGTCGTTCCAACGGATACCAGGTAGGACAGAGCCCCGTCCGAGCCGCTCCAGTTGACCTTGAGCTGGCCGTCCCCCGCAGTCACGGGGGAGTATTGGAATCGCAGGTCGACCCCGGGCTCGAGGCTGCCGTCGGCCACGGCCCCGACCGGGCACACGGAGTTGGAGCACCCGGGGCACACCAGGTTCGGATCGTCATCCACGCCGTTGCAGTCGTCGTCCAGCCCGTTGCAGATTTCCACCCCGGCGCCTTCCAGGGGATCACACAGCTGCGGCACCCCGTCCGCACACAGATCGACCTGGTGCTCGCAGACCCCCTTGCCGCACGACGAGCTTCCCAGGCCGTCGTCGACCAGCCCGTTGCAGTCGTTGTCCAGTCCATCACATGCTTCGGGTTTCGCTCCCTCCATCGGGTCGCATTCCTGAGGCTGCCCCTGCACGCACAGCTGGACCGTGTGGAGGCAGACCCCGAGGCCGCACGCTTCCACCCCCAGCTCCTCGTCCACCTGCTTGTCGCAGTCGTTGTCCAGCCCGTCGCAGATCTCCGGAAGCGCTCCCAGGAACGGGTCGCAAGGCAGCACCTTTCCCCCGGTACAGTAGGGTTGGGAGTGTGCGCATTCCCCTGACCCGCACGAGACTTCGCCGAGCTCCTCGTCGGCCGCTCCGTCACAGTCGTTGTCCTTGCCGTCGCACACCTCGTTCGAGGCACCGGCCAGAGGGTCGCAGACCTGCGGCTCGCCGTCCAGGCAGGCGGGCTGGGAGTGCAGGCACGCTCCCACGCCGCAGGTGATGTTGCCCAGCTTCTCGTCCGACAGTCCGTCGCAGTCGTTGTCCTTGCCGTCACAGCTCTCGTCCGAGGCCCCGGCCGTCGGATCGCACGTCACCGGCTTGCCTGCTGCACAGTTCGGGACCGAGTGCAGGCACACGCCGAGCCCGCAGGTCGAGCTCCCCAGCCCGTCGTCCAGGAGGCCGTTGCAGTCGTTGTCCTTGCCGTCGCAGCTTTCCGGGGCAGCCCCGAAGAACGGATCGCACGTCTGCGGCAGGCCGTCCTGGCAGGCGTCGACCACGTGGAAGCACACCCCTTTGCCGCAGGCGAGCTGGCCGACCCCGTCGTCGATCTTGCCGTTACAGTTGTCGTCCTTGCCGTTGCAGACTTCGGGAACGCCGGGCTGGATGGCCGGATCCAGCGGAGCGCAATCCAGGTCGTCGGGCGTCCCGTCGTCATCGTCGTCGAGGTCCACGCAGTTCTTGAGCCCGTCCGCGTCGAAGTCCGGGAAACCCTCGTCCACCTGGCCGTCACAGTCGTTGTCCGAGCCGTCGCAGGCATCGACGGCACCCGGATGGATCAGTGCGTCGAAGGGAGCGCAGTCCAGCGCGTCCGGGGTCCCGTCCCCGTCCTTGTCGTCCTCGCACGCGTCTCCGGTCCCGTCCTGGTCCGAGTCCTTCTGGTCGGGGTTGGCCACCATGGGGCAGTTGTCGCTGCCGTCCCCATGACCGTCGCCGTCGTCGTCGTCGTCGCAGGCATCGCCGAGCCCGTCGTCGTCGATGTCGCCCTGGAGGGTGTTTTTGAGGAGCGGGCAGTTGTCCACGGCATTGGGGATGGAATCTCCGTCCACGTCCGCATCGCAGGCATCTCCGATTCCGTCCTGGTCCGAGTCCTTCTGGTCGGGGTTGACGACTCCGGGGCAGTTGTCCGCAGAGTTGATGAGGCCGTCACCGTCCAGATCGGAGTCTGAACAGTCAGCCAGTCCATCCGCATCGGCGTCCGGGAACCCCTCGTCGGCCTTGCCGGAGCAGTTGTCGTCGATGCCGTCGCACTCCTCGATCTGGCCCGGGAAGATGGACGAGTCGAGCGGCTTGCAGTCGACCGCGTCCTCCGCCGCATCGTTGTCGTCGTCGGGATCCTGGCAGTCCTTGAAGCCGTCGGCATCCGTGTCGGTAAAGCCCTCGTCCACCAGGTAGTCGCAGTTGTTGTCCTTTCCGTCGCAGGCCTCCACGGCCCCCGGCAACACCTTGGGGTCGAGGGGCGCACAGTCCTGCGGGTCCGCGACCAGGTCGTTGTCGTCGTCGAGATCGCAGGCGTCGCCCTTGCCATCGAGGTCGAAGTCCTCCTGCTGCGGGTTGGGCGTGAGCGGGCAGTTGTCCGGGCCGTCGAACACCCCGTCGTCGTCCTTGTCCGTTTCCATGCAGTCTGCGATACCGTCCTGGTCCGAGTCGGGATACTCCTCGTCCACCGTCTTGTCGCAGTCGTTGTCCTTTCCGTCGCACGCCTCCGGCTCCGGCACCGGTCCCTGACAGACCATGTTCCCATCGTCGCACTGCTGGAGGCCCTCGCATTCCCCGAACTCGTTGGAGACGGTGCAGGGATCGCCGCCCAGCTCCTCGTCCACGCCTCCGTCGCAGTCGTTGTCAGTGCCGTCGCAGCTCTCCGCCTGGGGCACCAGGGCGGAGCATGGCTGCAGTCCGGAATGATCGCACGCCCGGGATCCCGTGCACGTGCCGAAATCGTTCTGCACGAAGCATTCGGTGGAGGCCGCCTCGTCCGCGTACAGGTCGGTGCAGACGCACTCGCCCTCCTGGCGCAGGCAGAAGTCGCCGGATTCTCCGCTTCGACCTGTGGCCGCCTGGCAGACATAGCCCTCGGGACAGGGGGACTGCGCATCGCACGGGCTTCCACAGAAGCTCCCCGCGGCTCCGTAAGCCACGCAGACATCGCCAGCATCGACGCCGTTCACGCTGCAATCGGTGTTCTTGACGCAGGGGCGGCACAGGGTCGCACCGGTCGGTGCGCAGATGAAGACCTCGTCCGGCAGGCTCGGCTTGTGGAGGGTGCAGAGCCATCCGAAGGGGCACTCTTCCACGCACTGGAGCGTGCACACCTTCCCGTCCGGGGTCTGGATGCAGAACCCGGATTCGCACTCGGTGCCCGATTCGCACGGATAGCCCGGTTCGCCGGGACCCGGGCCGACGTCGGCCACTTCCATGAGCTCTCCCGGGGTCCACTCGCCGGGCAGCTCCGGCGTCCCGAGCTCGTCGGTCCGGTCTCTCGCGTCGACGATGCCGTCGTCGGGTAGCGTTTCCCCCGCCATTCCGTCCGGAATTGCGTCCGGCAGCTCTGAGAGCTGCACGATGCCTCCCGAGCCGCACCCGACCAACACCAACGACGCGACGATGAGACGAGGCACGTTTCTCATGAGAACCCCCCAGGATTCATCCAAGGTCGCAATTTTGCGGGAAATCGTCAAGAGGCGGGGCACTCGACACCGGCAGCAAAGGGCATCGCATGCCGAGAAAGCGGGTTGCGGATGTGCCGCCGGTGGGGGTTGCGGATGTGCCGCGGGTGGGTCCCCCACCCGATCGATCCCCATCCATTGAACCCCCCGGGAAACCGGGGGGTGGCCCAACGGCCCTTGCGTTGCCTCGGCCTGACATAGCCCTGGGTCCGGGAGCGGACCCGGGGTCCCCCTGCGGATATGCCGCCGGGGGCCTAGGCCTCTGCGAAGTCCCCGGGCCGGACGTCGCGAAGCGATCCCAGCACGGCAGCGGCAGCGGAGAAATCGTGGTCCCGGGTGTACCTGTGCGGCACGGCGTAACAGGTCAGACCGGCCGAGGTGGCCGACTGGACGCCGGCACCGGAATCCTCGAATGCGACGCATTGCCCGGGCGCAAGTCCGAGCCGGGAAACCGCCTCCAGGTACAGGTCCGGGGCCGGCTTCGGGTGGGCGACGTCCTCCGCAGTCACGACGTGGAGGAAACAGTCGGCAAGCCCCACCACTTCGAGCGACAGGTGCACGTCCCTGCGGGGGGACGACGAGGCCACTGCCAGCGGAACCCCCATCCCGTGCAGCGCCCGGACCAGGTCCACGGCCCCGTCGCACGCCTGGAGGTCCGTCCGTACCAGCTCCAGGTAGAGCACGGCCTTGGCCGACAGCAGCTCGTCCACCGACTCGGGCAACCCGTACCGGGCCTTGAGCAGCACGAAGTTGTCCCGGGTCGTCGTGCCCACCAGCTCGTTGAACTCCTCGTCCCCCAGGTGGATGCCGTGTCTCGCCATCACCCCGTTGATGGCACGGGCCTGGAGCGGCTCACTGTCCACCAGCAGCCCGTCCACGTCGAAGACCACGCCGAAGTCCTTGCGACGCATCGTCCTCCGCGAATCCGGCCCCGCGGTCACGGGCATACCGGGTACACCTTGTGGGGCCAGGAGTTGTTGAGGGTCGTGTCGAGCACGACTTTGACCTCGGGCGAGACCACCGTCCCTTCCCGGATGTCGACTAGATCAAACGTGCCCGTGATGAGGACGCGGCCGCCATTTTCCGGCTCCAGCTCGACAATCTCGAACGAGCCGTTGGCCGCCTCGAGAGAAGCAAAAGAGTCGGGGCACGAGACGTTGAGGTAGATCGTCGCCCGCGCTTCGTCGTCGCCCACGGTGCGCACGACCGGCTTGCCCATCGCCAACTCCCCCAGAAGCTTCGAAAGCTCCGGGAACTGGATCTCGAGCCCATCGCTCACCGATACCGGCTTGCCTTCCTCCTGGCAGCGCAGGAAGAGCACGTCCGCACAGTCATCGAACCCGATGAAGTTGAAGTGGAGCTCGAACGGCAGGTCCAGGTCGCAGTCCGGCACGCTCAGCGTCTCCGCCGTCACGTTCCCGACGTCTGGAGGGGTAAGGCCACATCCTGCGGCCAGCGCGAGTGACAACACGATGGCCGATGCGCCGCCGACCATCCTACTTCGCCCTTCGGGCTCCGAAGGACAAGTCGACCATCGGCCATCGACCATCTTCCCTACTCCCCGCCCTGCTTGGCCTGCTCCTGAGGCGACTTCTCTTTGCCGTAGCCGACGCGCAGCGCACAGCGCTGGCCGACGGCAAGCTCACCAATGCTGCGGGTCACGACTCCCAGCGACGTGTTGTCGTAAGGCTCGACGACCATGATCTCGCCGACGTTCTCGTCCGGCAGGTCTTCCATGTCGCCGCTTTCGACCTTGTCGTAGCCGTCCCCGCGGTCCAGGACCACGAAGCGATTGCCGACCTGCACGCCGTCGTTGCGCCCCTTGTCGAGGAACACGTAGTGGTGCTCCCCCAGGTAGTCGTTGTCCTCGAAGGCATCGAGGATGACGGCATCGACGTTGGCGGTGTTGGCGGAGGGGCCGACCTTGAACTGCTGCTGGAAGATGTCGGTCACGAGGGTACCCCGCTCGATCTCCTCGTAGGTCGTGAAGAGGAGGGCCTTGACGAAGCGTTTTTCCGCCCCGAGCACCTTGGCCACGCCGAGGTGGCGCACCTTGTAGCCGACCATGTCGCCGGTGACCGGGTGCTTGACGTCCGATTCCACGCGGTAGAGGGTGAACTCCTCCCCACGCTTGATCTTCTTGGGGATGTAGAACTCGATGTAGACCTCGTCATACTGGCCGAGGTACTGCTTCTGCTCACGGGAGTAGCGGATCTTGCCCGATTCCTGGAACACCTTCTCCGGGATGAATCCCTTGGAGCGGCCCGCCACGATGACGTCGGTGGCCTTCTCGGAGTACCTGGAGCGGGCCCAGACGAAGCCGGGGCCCTTGTTCAGCATGCTTTTGGGGATGATGACCACCTGGTCGCCCGGGTAGATCCAGTGGGGGTTCGTGATCTGGGGGTTGAAGGCCCACAGGGTCGGCCAGAAGTGGGCATCGTCGAAGAACTGGTCGCAGATGTCCCAGAGGGTGTCGCCTTCCTCGACGATGTAGATCCGCTCGCCGGTGATGGCGGGGTAAGTGGACACGATGTCAGGCTCGTCGGTCTGCCCGTACACGGACGACGGTGCGATGCAGCAGACGACGAGTCGAACCAGGGTGAACAGGGCCAAGCGCTTCATTGCGGCACCTTCTCCTGTCGCAGTCCTGCCAGCTTTTCCTGGGCGATGTCCGCCGCCCGGGTTGCCGGGTAATGGGCCACGAGCTGACTCATCACCTCCCCGGCGGCTTCATGGTCTCCCAGGTTGGCAAGACACAGCCCGCTCTTGAGCAGGGCATCGGGGACCTTGTTGCCGGAGGGGTAGAGAGTGACGACCTTCTCGAAACAATCGAACGCCTTTCGGAAGCTCTGGATGTCGTAGTAGGCCTCGCCCATCCAGTAGAGGGCGTTGTCCGCGTAGTCATGGTTGGGGTACTGCTCGAGGAAGCGCTCGAACTGGGCGATGGCCTCGTGATGGTGTTTCTGCTCGAGCAGCTCGAACCCGTACTTGTAGAGCTCCACGGGGCGGGAATCGAACGACTTGCGGGGCGGGGGCTGGACCTCCTTGCGAGGGGCGCCGCCGCTCACGCCGGCCTGGTTCTTGATGCCCGAGCCGTCGATGACCGCGTTGACCAGTTCCCCGGATCCCATGTCCACGACGAGCCCGGCGTCATCGAGCTGCTGGAACCGGACTTCGGGAATGGTCTCAGGGTCCACCTTGCGGGGGGCCATCTCCCGCTCGGGGGGATCCGCGTCGGCCACGGCGGCCTGCTCTTCCCATTTCCTTTCCCCGCGCACGAGCTTGACCACGGGAAGCGTGGGGGCCGGTCCCGGGGTCCGGGACAGGAGGATCTGGTGCGATTCGACCTGGTCCTGGAGCAACAGGATCTTGTTCTGAAGGTCTTCCATCTGGACCGAGACGTTGGCCGTCCCGGCCTTCATCTGGGCGAGGTCCTTCTTGAGGTCCTCGAGTTGGCGGGAGAGGATTTCCGTGCGGTCCTCGCAGCCTGCTGCAAGCCCCGTGAAGAGGACGGCCACGGCCAGAATGCTCAGGACTGCGGGGCCACGTGACAAGAGGACACCTCCCATTACACCACCCCGATTGTAGGTGTCCCTGCCTCCGGGTCAAAAAAGAGGCAAGTCGAGAGACAACCGGTTCCGGAGATGGGGGTGCCGGAAAGGCTCAGATCAGAAGCATCGACACGATCCAGAGCGAGAAGAACCCGGCCGCTGCCACCAGGTGATGCAGACGCCGGATGCCGTCATCCCACTTCCAGGCGAGGCGGGCCAGCACGGTCACGTAGCCGGCAAACGACAGCCCCATGATGAGCATCCACCACGGGTTCTGGACCGGGACCGAAGCGGCAACCTGCTTGTAGCGGGCCACGTCGTCGTCCACCACGGTCTGAGAATGACGCTCATGTTTCCAGAGCGCCAGCGAGCGGGCATATCCGTCGTCGGCTCGGGACAGCAGGCCCGCATCCGGACCGGCAAGCCAGGCGGTCGCCCAGAGGGCCCCCCGGGCATCATCGAATGCGGCTACGGCTCGGGGGAAGTCGTTGCCTGCGATGTAGGACTCGCCCAGGGCCAGCAGCTCTTCCACGGCCTGGGCGCAGGACGTCATCAGGGGGAGGTACCAGCGGGCTGCCCGGAGGAAGTGCTCCTGGGCTGCCGGCAGCCGCCCCTCCTCTTTGGCCGCCAACCCTGCAGATAGCTCCCGGGACGAAGACACCCCCATGCGGATGCCCACGGCCAGCACCAGGACGAGGACGGCTCCTGCAACCAGCATGATCTTGATGTGCTTCAAGTCATCCCTCGCTACCCACTGCCCATCCGCTCGGCCCCTCCCGCGTGGTCGGGGCTGTGTTCACTGACCACTGCTTTCCTACACGAAATCCCTGCGCTGGAAAACCAGCACCGCCATGGCAATCAGGATCACTACGTAGCAGAGCGCATACGCCAGCGACTGGCTGACGTACAGCCACGACACCTCCACCTCCAGCAGGATCTCCCGGGCCACGTCGAACAGCGACAGGTCGGGGAAGATCCGGGTCACCGCCTCGCCCAGGGGGCGAAGCTGCGGAGCGGTCACGAACAGCCCCTTGCTGGACGTCAGCAGCTCGTTGATGAAGTACACCTGCCGTCCCACCACGAAGATCCCGAACGTGAAGATCCCGGACAGCACCGGCGACGAGAACGACGAGAACAGGATGGCCACCGCAGACACGATGGACAGCTCGCCGAAGATCAGCAGCACGGCTTTCACGAACACCAGCCGGACTGGCACGTCGCGCACGATGAGCACCAGGAACCACGAGCCTCCCAGGACCAGCGTCACGGTGGCCAGGACCAGCAGCATCCCGAGGTATTTTCCGACCAGAAACTCGTACCGGTGCAGCGGCTTGGACAGGAGGGAGTAAATCGTCTTGCGCTCCAGCTCCTTGTACACCAGCAGGACGCCGATGATGACCGCGATCACCACACCGGCAAACGAAATGAAGAAGAGGCCGAAGTCCTGCACGACCCGCCGCTGCTGGTCGTATACCACGAGCTCGGATACCAGCAGCGAGGAGAGGATCAGGATGAAGGCCCCCAGGAGCAGGCCGATGAAGGCCCGGTGTCGGGCGGACTCCCGGAAGGTGTTGGCCGCGACGGCCAGGATTCGGAAGAGAGAGTTCATCGTGCAGCCTCCTCGCCCTTGCCGGCCATGCGGACGAACAGCTCTTCGAGCCCTTCGGTGCGGGGTACCACGGCTTCGAGGTCGGCACCGGCAGCCAGCAGAGCGTCGACCAGCTCACGGGAGCGATCTCCCGCCACGACCAGCTTGGCCCGGTTGCCGAACCGGTCCACCTTGCCCCCTTGCGACGACACCCGGGCCAGCAGCTCTTCCGGTGCGCCAGCCACCACGATCTCGACCTCGGAGCGCCCGGTCTTGAGGAAGTCTTTGACCGTGCCGAAGAAGCGGAGCTTCCCCTTGTCGATGATCACGATCTTGTCGCACAGCAGCTCGATGTCGGCCAGGATGTGGGAGGAGAAGAACACAGTCTTCCCCTCGGTGCGGAGATTGGCGATGACGTCCTTGAGCTCCTTGCGACCGATGGGGTCGAGCCCGGAAAGCGGCTCGTCCAGAATCACCAGCTCAGGGTTCCCGATGAGCGCCTGGGCAACCCCCGCCCGCTGGAGCATGCCTTTCGAAAACCGGCGCAGCGTGCGATCCCGTGCATGGCCGAGACCGACCCGCTCGATGAGCCGAGTGATCCGTTGCCTGCGCTCGGCCGAGTCGAGCCCGTACAGCTTTCCGAAGAAGTCCAGCAGCTCCCCGGGCTTGAGGTAGTCATAGAAGTACGGCTGCTCCGGAAGGTAGCCGACCTTGAGCCGGGCCTCCATGTCGCCGGGCGGCCTGCCGAAGATCCGGACCGTGCCGGAGGTCGGCCGGATGAGGTCCATGATCGTCTTGATGGTCGTCGTCTTGCCGGCGCCGTTGGGGCCGAGGAATCCGAAGATCTCGCCTTGACCGACCTCGAACGAGATCCCCCGGACGGCCTCGACCACCTTGCGGGTGAACCCGACCTTGAAGGTCTTCTTGAGCTCCTGGACGGTAAGAACGGGTTGAGTCATGGCACCTCACTTGCCCGCGGCGAGGGCCCGGCTCAGGGCCTCGCACACGAAATCGACATCATCTTCCTCCATGCGCTCGTGCAGCGGGAGCGCGAGGCCTCGGTCCTGCAAGCGGCGGGAGTGCTCGAGCGTCCCGATCTCGGGGATCTGCGCAAACACCGGCTGGGCCTTGATCGAGAATCCGGGCAACGTGGACTCGATCCCCTCGGCGGCCAGACGGCGTACCACGCCATCCCGCAAGACCCCGTCGGGCAGCAGCACCACGAGGCTCTGGAAGTTGCAGCCGGGGTGGGAGAACCCGGAGGGCACGGTCAGGCCGTTGCTCCAGGTGCCGGTGGTGCCAGTCAAGTCGCTTCCCCAGGTGCCGGTGGTGCCAGTCAGGCCGCTGCCGCCAAGGCCCGAACCCCCGGTCAACCCCAGGCCGCCCCCCGTCCTCCGGGCCAGTCCGCCCAGTCGTTCGAGATAGCGCCTGCCTAATCGGCGCCGACGGTCGAGCAGCTCGTCGAAGATGGCCTCCTGGGCCAGCCCGATTGCCGCATGGACCTCGCTCATTCGGGCGTTGTACCCGGCCATCTCGAAGCGGCGCTGCGTCCCCTGTCCGGACACCCCGAGGTTGCGCAGGAGGCGGGCGCGGCCGGCAAGGTCGACATCGGACGTGACGACGGCCCCCCCCTCGGCGGTGGTCAGGGTCTTTCGGGGGTGGAACGACAGGATCGACAGGTCGGAGCGGGTGGCGCAGGGGTGCCCCTCGTCATCGACGCTGCCCAGGGCGCAGGCGGCATCCTCGAACCACGGTAGACTGGCGGCTGCGGCCCGTGAGCCCATCTGGGCGGCAAACCCGGGGATTCCGAACTGGTCCACGGACACGACCGCGGCCCTGGCACCGGGCGGCAGACGGTCGATGGCCTCCGGGGCAAGCCCGAGCCGCTCCGGCTCGATGTCGGCAACCACCGGCTCCAGGCCGGCCCGCAGCGCGGCCGAGGCCATGGACGGGAAGAGGAAATCGGGCATCAGGATCCGCCCGATGCCCCGCTCGGCCAGCAGGTGGAACGCAACCAGCGCTGCGGTCGTCCCACTGGAAACCAGCACCACGTGACGCCCTTCGAGACGCCGGGAGAGCCGCTCCTCCAGCCGGTCGACGCATTCGCCCGAGGTGAGCCTTCCCGTTGACAGCACGTCGCGGATGAGCGCCTGGGCCGTCTCCGGGATCCGGGGGTGTGCGAGCCTCACCGGGCCGGACATCATGCACCTCCCTGGCGCCTGCGGTACCAGTCGAGGGTCTTGAGCAGCCCCTCTTCCAGCTCGACCTTCGGCTCGTAACCGAGCAGCTCCCGGGCCTTGTCGATGTTGGGGATGCGCAGCTCCACGTCGGGGAAGTCCCACCGCACGTTTTTCAGGATGCTGGTCGACCCGGCCAGGCGCACGATGAGCGCTGCCAGGTTGTGGATGGTGACCGTGGCCCTGGGGTTGCCGATGTTGAACGCGTGGCCGACCGCCTCGGGTCGCTCGAGGGCCAGCAGGATCCCCTCGATGATGTCGGAGATGTAGCACCAGCTCCGGATCTGGCTGCCGTCGTTGTGCAGGACGAGCTCTTCCCCGCGAATGGCGCGGACGATGAAGTGGTGGACGGCTCCTTCTCCCACCTGGCCGGGACCATAGATGTTGAACGGCCGGATGGACAGGGCGGGCATGCCGTACTGCTTGTGGAAGTTGAGCGCCAGGTGCTCCGTGGCCAGCTTGCTGACCGCATAGGTCCAGCGGGCCTCGCCGACCACGCCGAGCTGCGTCGAATCCCCCTCGGTGACCTTGTACGCGTACCGCCCGAACACCTCGCTCGTCGAGAAGTCGATGAACCGCTTGAGCGACGGTGCCGTCTCCCGGCAGGCATCGAGCACGTTGATGGTGCCGAGCAGGCTGATGCGCATGGTGTCGACCGGGCGCTTCATGACGGTATCGACGCCCGCGATGGAGGCCATGTGGATCACCACGTCGGCTCCCTTGACCACGGTAAACAGGTGCTCCCGGTCGAGCACGTCCCCCTTGACGACGGTGACGTTGCGGTGCCCCTCGAGGCCGGTCCCCGGCAGCGCGTTGCGGTGGAAGCTGTCGTAGAGGACGACCTGGTTGGCCTCCTTGAGACGCCCCGCCAGCGTGGAGCCGATGAATCCCGCCCCTCCCGTGATCACGATGCGCATTCCTTCGATCATTGCCACTCCTCCCGGAGCCTGGGGCTGGGGCGCTCTCGGCTGGTCACTTCGTCGCCTACCGCCTGGAACAGGGTGAACGGAACATAGGGCATCTGGCTTCGCCACGAGGTCTCGCCCTGCTCGAACAGCTCGGCGATTTCCTTGTGTCCGTAGGCCCGGACGCGGGAGCGGATCTCGGTTCGCTGGCGGTCCGTAGCGTGATAGTAGGTCTGGTAGATCTGCCGCAGCGCCCTCTCGGTCTCGTCCTTGCTCCAGAGGGAGGAGGCGATGAAGTTGGGATCCACGCGGGAGTTGGGGAGATTGGCCGCCACCGAGAAGTAGTCGAGGGCTTTGCGCTTGTACTGCTGCCGCCGGGCCTCGGGGAGGTCACGGTACTCGAAGTAGAGGTTGAAGCCCAGGTCGTAGTAGATCTCCCAGTTGTCCGGGCAGAAGTGGATCCCCGTCTTCCCGTAGTACACGCTCCGGTCGATGATCGAGTCTTCGAGCTGGGGGGCGAACTTGATCACCTGCGAAGACCAGAGGAAGACTCGCGGGTTGAACGGGAACACCCCGTCGATCCACTCATGCCCCCCGGCCTCACACTCGTCCGGTGCCAGCATCTCCTTGTTGCCGAACTGGCCCCGGCAGTAGCCGATGAGCGCATCCACATACACATCCAGCCACCGATACTTCCGGTCGTGCCCCAGGTGCGTGGCAAAGTAATTGTTGGCCTCCATGAACACCAGGTCAGCCATGACCGTGGTGTAGCCGAGGGAGATGACCCGCACCATCTCGTTGGGGGGCATGTAGGTGGTCTCGGCCAGCCGGAAGTCGGCCTCCTGAGCCACCAGCATCTTCTGGTCCAGGCGCAGCTTCTGCGTGTAGAAGCAGGCCGTCAATACCAGGAAGGCCAACACGAGCCATGTGATCCGTCGAGATGCGGACTCCATCCGTCCTCCCCCCTGCGGATGCGGATGCTAGCACAGGAACGGGGCCCGGGAAAGACCGTTTGCCTCACAAATCGATCGCACCGGAAGGGGTGGACCCGGATGAGAAGCCCGAGCGTGCACCTCTCCTGCACTTCCTGTAGAAGTTTTTCCCGAATGGGTCGGACCCGGCGTGGGGAACGACTGCCCTCTGGAGCGAAGCGACGACGGCAGCAGGAGCCGTTGTGCCGAGGGCAGTGGGGGCGGCTGTGGCAGGGGCAGTGGGGGCGGTAGAGGAAGGGGCATGGCACGAGGATTGCATTTCCCTGGAACGGGGTTCCGGAGTAGAGTCCGGAACAGGAGGAGAGCCGATGCAGCGGCAAACGGAAAGAGAGACAGGGGCTCGATGGGGCGGTCCCGAGGCGATCCATGAAGCGGTCCCGGCCGGTAGCGGCTCGTCCGTTGCGGTTCTCGTTGTCGCCGTCCTGGCGACCGCTTGCTCGGGCGGAACCGGGGAGCACGTCCCGGTCCGGCTGGCCATCCAGGCAACCGACGGGAGCAGCCCGGCCGGCTACGTCCTCGTGTCCACCTTCGCGGACGGCAAGACCGTGGTACTGGCCTGCGGGGATCTGCTGGAAGCGGGTGATCCCATCCCCGAAAGTGTCGATGCCGACAGGGCGCACTGTGTTGCCGGGGGAGCGGAGCTCGACCTTGCGGTCGGCGACGTCCATGTCGTGGTCAAGGCCGGCGGCTTTCGCACGGAGTCGATCGACATTCCGGAAGACTTGGATGCATCCTCAGTGCCGCTGACGCTCGTCCCCGTGCCGGAAGGGGTCGTCAATGACGACTACGCCACGGTCGTGACGCAGGACGATGCGGCCGACATCTTCGCCACGCTGGGCGTCGAGGTGGACACGGAGCTGGGACCCGCCAGGGCGCTCAAGTTCTACATCGAGGACATCCAGGGGTCCCCGGTTGCCTACTTCCAGAACAGCACCAAGTACAAGCTCCACTACAACTTCGTCCACGACGTGCTGGGCCACCTGGTTCCCCGCAGCCAGTTCGATGACGAGACCTACGAGGGGGAGGACCGTACCGGCATGGCGGGGACCATCGTCTGGTACCCCTACCTCGAGTGCACCAGCGGGGATCTCGGAGGGAAGCTTGCAAGCCCCCTCACGCTCAATTTCTTCCCCAGCGACGATCTCACTCCGGCCCAGGTTCTCCACGCCCACCGCATCCTCGAGGCCCAGATGCCCTTTGTCCGCCTGACCGGTGGGAAGAACCGGCTCGTGTACCTTCCTGCCGGCTCGATCCAGGAGGCCGACCTGGCCGCGGACACGCTCCCGTTCCAGGCCCAGGACACGCTGTGGGTGACAAGGCCCGAGCTCTACGGCGACGTGACCCTGCAGCTCCTCAACCCGGGCATCGCCTACGGGACCTTGCGGCTGATGACGCCGGAGGAGATGGCCGCAACACCGGTATCCTTCAACGACATCCTGGTGCTCACCCGGCTGCCCAACGATCTGCCCATCGTGGGCGGGACGATCACCGAGGAGCTCCAGACGCCGCTGGCCCACGTCAACATCGCGGCCCGCACTCGGGGGACGCCCAACGTGGCGCTTCTCGAGGCCTCCAAGGACCCCCGGGTCGCTCCGTTCCTGGGCAAGCTCGTGCGGTTCGAGGTGGCAGAGGGGACGTTCACCATCGAGGCGACGACCATCGAGGAGGCGCAGGAGTGGTGGGAAGGACAGAAGAAGGAGCCCATGGTCCCGTCGGGCGACCTGTCCCGCACCGATCTTCCCGACTTCTCCCAGTTCGGCTTTGCCGATGCCACGGCCTTTGGCGTCAAGGCCGCCAACCTGGCGGAGATGACCTCGGTTCTGCCCAAGAACACGCCGGACGGGTTCGCCGTCCCGTTTTACTACTATCACCAGTTTATGAAGGAGACGCTCCTGACTCCGGCCCTGTGCGATGCCGCGAGGAAGGACTGTCTGAGCGAGGGGCGGCCCGAGGCGCTCTGCGATGCGGCCCGAAAGCTGTGTCAGCCGCCAACATCGGGAGGAGATGAGCCTTCCCCGCAAGGGGACGGGGAGGAGGTTCCGGCGGAGGGCGAGTCGTTCTACGCCGCGGTCGACCGGTTCCTGGACGATGGCTCGTTCAAGGCGGATACCGCGCTGCGGGAGGCCGTGCTCGATGCCCTGCGCTACGCGATGCGGAACTCCCCGGTGGACCCGCAGTTTGCCCAGGTGCTCGATGCCCGGGCCGCTGAGGTCTTCGGCGACGCCAAGCTCCGGCTGCGCTCCTCGACCAACTGTGAGGATCTGCCCGATTTTTCGGGCGCGGGGCTCTACACCTCGACTGGCGCCTGGGCAACGGGACCGCAGGCCGCTTCGCTCGAGATCCGCAAGGTGTGGGCCTCGGTGTGGAACTTCAAGGCGTTCGAGGAGAGGGCGTTCTGGAACATCGATCACCGGGCCGTGCGGATGGGGGTGCTGGTGAGCACGGCCTACACGGACGAGCAGGCCAACGGCGTGCTCATCACCCGCAACGTGGCGGATGCGACGTCCTACGGCATGTACGTGAACGTGCAGATCGGGGAAGCGCCGGTGACCAACCCGGAAAACGGGGCCATGCCCGAGATCCTGACTCTGCTGCCCGCTCCAGGGTGGGACGACGTGCAGGTCAACCGGCAGCGCTTCTCGAGCCTGTCGCCGAACGTGCCCATCCTGACGCAGGCGGAACTGTGGAAGCTCTATGTCTCCGCATACAAGGTGATGGTCCACTTCGCCAAGCTCTACGGGAAGGACGCGTACGAGTTCCCGTTCGACATCGAGTTCAAGTTCGAAGGTCCCGATCGCCACCTGGTATTCAAGCAGGTCCGTCCGTACAGCGTGGCGGAGTAGGCAGGTCAGTCGCCAGCCCCCCTTGACCACAACCAACTGGTCGTTTAAACTGGTTGATAGGAGGTGGTCCATGGGAGAACACGTGCACGTCGTGGGGGCATTCGAGGCCAAGACGCATCTGGCCGACCTGCTGCGTCGGGTGGACAACGGCGAGGAGTTCGTGATCGAGCGCCGCGGGCGACCCGTGGCAAGGCTGGTCCCCTACTCTCGGGGCGATCGGCAGCCTACACTGGCCGAGACCGTCGAGCAGATGCGGGGGCTTCGCTCCCGTCTGAACGGTCCGCTGGATGTTCGTGAGCTGATCCTCGAAGGGAGGCGTGAATGAGCTCCTGGGTCGTCGATTGCTCCCTGGTTCTTGGCTGGTGCCTCCCCGACGAACGATCGGACCGGGCCGACCGGTTCTTCGCCGCCCTGCCTCCGAACGTCATTCTCCGGATTCCGTCACTGTTCTGGGTTGAGAGTGGCAACGCGCTGGCCGTTGCCGTGCGGAAGAAGCGGATGCCCCAGGAGGAATGGGACCGACTGCTGTCGCTCCTCTCCCGCCTGCCTGTCGTGACCGACCCTGCCACGCCGGAGACGATGAAGCGGTTGTCCGCACTGGCCATCCGGCATGGCCTCTCGGCCTACGATGCCGCATATCTCGACCTGGCCGTGAGGTCCGCCTCCGGTCTCGCCACGCTCGATGACAGACTGGGTGAAGTTGCTGCCGGTCTGGGGCTGGAGGTCGCAGTCTGACCCGACTTCCTCCCGAATCCCGGATCTCCGGCAAGATACTAATTTTCTCCCCCTTGACAACGGGGGATGCACCGCTAATATGCCGCCGTCTTCCGGGAGTCCACAACCCAGACTGGAGGTTGCCATGTCCGTCAATGTCGTGCAGGAGCTGATGGGGCTTGCCCGCAAGGCGCGGGTGTTTGCCAGCATGCCGTGGGTCGAAGGGCTGACTCCCGAATGCCTCGGCCGGGAAGGCCGTTTCGAGATCGCAAAGACGGGCGAGCAGTTCGAGCGTCGCCATGGGATCTTCCACCTGTCCGAGTGCGGCCTGTCGCCCCTCGATCACGGCGGGCTGTACGGCGATGCCTGCTTCGAAGGGATCCTGGTGATCAACGGCCAGGTCTTCCTGTATCGGGAGCACCTCGAGCGTTGGTGGCAGTCCGCAAAGAAGATGTCGATCGCCATGCCGTACCCTATGGAGGAGCTCGGCTGGTGGATCCTCAAGACCATCCAGGAGGTCGGGTTCTCGACCCAGGAGAAGGGCTACCTTCGACCGGTCCTGACTCGGGGGTTCGGCAACCTCGGGATCAATCCCGCCAAGTGCCTGGCACCCACGATCTACTGCATCGTCTCCACGATCCAGCTCTATCCTCCCGAGGCATACGACCGGGGTATTGAGCTCTCGGTTGCGAGAAGAACCCGCCGGGCCGGCAAGGACATCGTGGACCCGAACATCAAGAGCAACAACTACCTCAACAACATTTTCGGGCTGCTCGAGACCCGGGAGAAGAAGACGCTCGAGACCATGATGCTCACCTCCGACGGGTTCGTTGCCGAGGCCACAGCGGACAACATCTTCCTCATCCGCAAGGAAGAAGGCTGGCAGGAAAACCCGGCCAGGGTCCACCTCTTCACCCCCGTCCCCGAGTACTGCCTCATCGGCATCACCCGGAACCTGATCCTGGACGAGGCCCGCAAGGCCGGCTACACGATCCACGAGGTGAAGGACCTCATCGCCATGGATTTCGTCGGCCAGGGGAAGGAGTGCTTCCTGACCGGCACGGGCTGCGGGCTCATGCCCATCGTAGGCGTGGAAGGCATCCCGGTCGGCGACGGCCATCCGGGCGAAGTCACCAAGATCCTGCTCCAGAAGATCCGCAACGACATGGCCGACCCGGCCTACGGGATCTCCATCACTGCCAACCGGGCGCAGTTCGAGCGCTACATGAACGTCCGGTAGCTCAGAAGTTCAGCTCCGTGCTCAGCAACGCCCGAACGCCGGTCTCGGTTTCTGCCCCACCCTCTACCTCGTCGTCCCAGGTGAGCGCGGTGGAGGCCGCAACGGACAACAGCTTGGCCGGCGAGTAGCTGACGCCCGCCAGAGCCTCGTAGCTGGCCGGCGTCTCGTCGGAATCCCCCGAGTTCGAGTCGTACAGCGTGAACCGCCCGAGCAGCCCGACCTTCCAGGGGGTGTCGAAGCGCAGCAGGGCCGAGTGCCCCAGCCCGTTGAACGAATCCCCCTTCCCTTCCGCCGGGCGGTTGTTCCGGCCCATGACCATGTAGCCGAGCATGAACCACGAGTCCCGGTATCCGGCAAAGCCGCTCCAGGTGATGAGCCGCTCCCTGGAATCCCCAGTCATCTGCGCCTGGACGAAGCCGGCGATCTGGAAGGGGGCAAACGCCTCTCCTAATGGCGAGAGGGGAGCGAGCACCACCTGCCCGATGGCATCCTTGGTGGCATCCGTATCCAGCGCGCTCTTGTAGCCCGAACCGTTGAAAACACCGGCCGCAACAGTGCCGAAACCGCTCGGAAGGTTGTAGCGCAGGTATGCCCCCAGGTCCGCCGAGTCCCAGAGTTTGAGCTGGTCCCCCGGGTTCTTCGCCACGAACCGGTATCCCCAGAGGTTGTCGACCAGGTCATTGTGCGGATTGTCGACGATTCCGGCCCTCAGCGTCAGGCCGGGGGCCAGGGCTGCCTCCAGCCACGCGTACTTGAGGAAGAGCTGGTAGCTCGACTCGCCGGAGACCTCGTGGAGATGCGAGGTACCCTCCTGACCGGTGCCTTCCTCGGCGGTCTTCTGTTTCTTCTCCGGGCCGACATCGCTGGTCAGCCGCATCGAGAGCCAGGGGAGCACCCGGGCCCGGGCACCGAAATAGAAACGCCAGACCTCGAAGCTGTTGTCGTGGGGCTCGCCCTCCCCCTGAGTGGCCGCATCGCCGTCCTTCACGTCGTACCAGTATCGAAGGAAGGCTTTGCCTTCGATGGTGAGCGATTCCGTCTTGGTGAGCTGTGCGAGACGGTCTTCGAGCGAGGGCCCTTCGCCCGCCCGGACATCGAATGCGGTTCCCGCCAGGACCACTGCCAGAGCGACCGCCCCCGCCCATGCCTTCCGACTCGCCTTCATGGTGACCTCCGTCGTGGCTCCCCCCTCACTCCAGAGAGTCTTATCTCTCAGAACGAACAGATTGACCAGAGTTGGTTTTGGGCTGCACCTGGGTTCGGGCTGCACCTTGGCGCGGGATCGGCCCTGTGGCATAGTGGATCCCAACCGTGGGATCCGGGAGCCTCTCCCGGTCCGCGGCGCGGGATCGGCCTGTGAAAACAGGTTCTCACCGTGGGACCGGGAGGGCATATGAATCGAAAAAAAATCCTCGTGGTAGATGATGAGGAGGATATCCGCAAGCTCCTGTTCTACAACTTGAGCCGGGAGGGGTATGACGTCGAGTGCGTGGGCTCCGGCGAGGAGGCCCTGTCAAGGGTTCGGGCGCACGGGTATGAGCTGGTGGTGCTCGACTTGATGTTGCCGGGGATCAACGGGTTCGACGTGTTCAAGGCGATGAAGGCGGATGCCCGGGCATCCCGGACTCCGGTGCTGATGCTCACGGCCCGAGGGGAGGATGTGGACATCGTCACGGGGCTGGAGCTCGGTGCCGACGACTACGTGACCAAGCCGTTTTCTCCCCGGGTGCTGACGGCCCGGGTTCGAAGCCTGCTCCGGCGCCATGACGAGCCTGCGGGCGAGCCGGACCGGGAGGAGGTGCTGACCCGCCACAACCTCGTGATCAACACCACGAAGCACGAGGTGCTCGTCGACGGGGTGCCCGTGGAGCTGACGGCCACCGAGTTTGCCCTGCTGGTCCACCTGGCACGGCGGCCGGGCTGGGTGTTCACCCGCACGCGGATCATCGATGCCGTCAAGGGGGACAACTGCGCAGTCACCGAGCGGTCCGTGGACGTCCAGGTGGTCGGATTGCGGCGCAAGCTCGGCGATGCCGGCGACCTGGTGGAGACGGTCCGGGGCGTCGGCTACAGGTTCAAGGAGTAGGGGAACAGGGACGACGCACAAGGAGAGGGGTTACGGCAGATGTCCAGGCGCCGGCAATTGCTCTGGAAGGTCTTTCCGGTCTCGGTGCTGGTCACCGTGCTGGCCCTCGTCGCCGTGGGGGGGTATGCGGCCATCTCACTGCGGTCATTCCTCTACGACGATACCGAAGAGAGGCTGGAGGCGGATGCAAGGCTGCTGGCAAAGCTTGCAGCCCCGCTGGTGGAGAAGGGGAATCGGGACGGACTGTCTCGGCTCTGTCGTGAGGAGGGAAGAAAGGGGCAGGTGCACGTGACGGTGGTCCTTCCGTCCGGGGAGGTCGTCGCGGACTCGCACGAGGATCCCGCCGGCATGGCAAGTCAGAAGGACTTTGAGGAGATCCGGCAGGCGCTGGAGGACGGCTCGGGACAGAGCATCCGGCTCAGTGAGGAGAAGCCGAGCCGCAAGGTCATGCACGTGGCGGTGGCATCTAAGGTGGGCGACCGGACCGTGGCGGCGGTGCGGGTCTCGAGGGCGGTGACTTCGCTGGTACGTGCGTTTGAAGGGCTGGTGGCCGAGGTCTCGTTTGCCGTGCTGGTCGTGGCCCTGGTGGCCGCGCTGCTCAGCTATCTCGTGGCGCGGCGGGTCACGCGGCCGCTCGAGGTGATGCAGGACGGTGCCGAGCGCTTCGCCAACGGGGACCTCGAGCACCGGCTCCAGGTGCGGGGCTCCGAGGAGCTTTCCGGCCTGGCCGAGGCGCTCAACCGGATGGCCGGTCAGCTCGATGAGCGGTTCCGCACCATCACCCGCCAGAAGAACGAGATCCAGCAGCTGGAGAAGGTCCGGTCCGACTTCGTAGCCAACGTTTCACACGAGCTGCGCACGCCGATCACAGCGATCAAGGGGTTCGTGGAGACGCTGAGGGACGGAGCGATCCACGATCCCGAGGCAGCGGCCGGTTTTCTGGAGATTCTCGCCCGGCAGTCCGATCGGCTGTCCAACATCGTCGAGGACCTCCTGGCCCTGTCCCGTCTCGAGCTTTCCGAGGAGCGGCAGGACGTCCCGATGGAACCGGTACCCCTGGCCGACGTGCTCCAGGCCGCGGTGCTCACCTGCTCGAAGGCCGCCGAGGCCAGGCACACCCGCATCGATGTGGACGTGGAGCCGGGACTGACGGTCGCTGCCAACGCCCCCCTGCTCGAACAGGCCGTAGTCAACCTGCTGGACAATGCGGTCAAGTACGGCGCTCGGGAGGCAGCGGTCAGCCTCCAGCTCAATGCGGTCGACCTCCCCGACTGTGCTGTCAAGTGCCGTGACCAGGAGGCTGTGGTGGAGCTGGCCGCCAGGACCAGGGACGGTCATGTCGAGATCCTCGTCACCGACCATGGTTGCGGCATTTCCCCGGAGCATCTTCCCCGGATCTTCGAGCGCTTCTACCGGGTCGACAAAGGGCGCAGCCGGAGCCAGGGGGGCACCGGGCTGGGCCTCTCGATCGTCAAGCACATCATCAATCTCCATCATGGTTCGGTGACCGTGGAGAGCGAGCCGGGCAAGGGCAGCACCTTCATCATCCGGCTGAGAAGGGAGGGAGGTGTTCCGTCATAACTGCCGGGATGATGCAACATCGGCCGACTTGTGACGCCGGGAGCGCCATAACTGCCGGGATGATGCAACATCGGCCGACTTGTGACGCCGGGAGCGTCATAACTGCCGGGATGATGCAACATCGGCCGACTTGTGACGCCGGGAGCGTCATAACTGCCGGGATGATGCAACATCGGCCGACTTGTGACGCCGGGAGCGTCCAGGCTCACCCTTCGTGTCGACTCAGACTCCGCATGAGGTGTTCCGCTGGAATCTGCGGATGTGCCGGTGTAGACTGACCGCGCCGACATGGAGGCTGAGGATGCAGCAAGGACTTCGTTGCTCTCTCGTGGTGTTCCTGGCCCTGGCACTGGGCGCGTGCGGTTCCGACGGCAGCGGTGACGGGGTCGACATTCCCGGCAAGCCGTGGTGGGCCAAGGACGGGCAGAGCAATCCGCCCGGAGACGACACGGTGGATGACGGGACTGGAGGTCCGCAGGACGGATGGGGAGATGACGGCACGGGAGGGAGCGACCTGGTTCCCTGGAAGCCGGACGTGCAACCGGGAGATGGGACGGGCAACCCGGACCAGAGCGGACCCAAGCCCGACATCGTCGAGCCCAAGGACTGTCAGTGGGGCGATGCCTGTTGTGTCCCGGGAACCCAGTGCTACAAGAAGAAGTGGCAGATCCTGGCATCCCTGGTCGTGATCGTCGTGGATGACCAGGCCTACAATCCTCCGATGTACCTGCTCGACATCCTCCCGCCGCAGAGCAAGACCGTGAAGTTTTCGATCCGGAGCAAGGGGATCAACCAGCTCAACCTGGTCAACGCATTCATCGAGCCGGGGGGCAATCCGTTCATCAACCTAGTTTGGGACACGCCCGGCATGCCTGCGAGCATGCCCATGGTCCTCATGCCCGGTGAGGCGGTCGACGGTCACATCACCTACCAGCCGCAGGCGCCGGCTACGGGGATCCCCTCGGTGCTCAACGTGTGGAGCAGCGACCCCGACATGCCGTCCCGCACGGTGGTGTTCAAGCCCAAGGAATCCGGGCCCGACATCGAGCTGCCGATCAACTGGGGCAACTGGGGATGCGGGAGCACCTGTTTTGCGCACGACTTCACGATCGAGAATGCGGGAGACAAGCCGCTGGTGATCCAGAGCGGAAGCTTCCAGAAGCCTTCGTCCGAGTGGACCGTGTCGGGGTTCCCGGGGTCGGGCTCCACGCTGCCTCCGATCGGGAGTCCCGGCTATGTGCCGTTCGCGTTCCAGATCAAGTACTGCGATGCGGATGGCAACCTCGCAAACGATTCCAACCAGTTCCTCATCTACAGCAACGATCCGGACGAGAACCCGCTGCCGATCCTGGGGACGGTGCAGCTCTCGGACCAGTGCCCTTAGGGCGGGGGTGGGGGCTCGGGGTCGGGGGCCGGCCCTACGTGGCCCACGAATCTGGCATCGGTGCATCCATCACCGGGAGGCGAAGTGGGGGCGGGCGGGCGCTAGTGGACCGGCTTGCCCGGTGTTCCGGGTCCGCCGTCCTCGTCATCCTCTTCTTCTTCGATTTCCTCGGCCCAGCCGGGAAGAACGCCTGGGGCCGCTGCATCGGCCTCCGGCTCACCGGATTCGGGAAGCTGATCGAGCAGGTCGGACAGGAGGTCAGCGCCCTCGGATTCGGTACGCTCCAGCACTTCGGACGGATCGAACCCGGGAATGCGCAGGGCCTCGAGACTCGAGCTCGGGTATCGCCCGACCATGTGCCTCAGCATCGCCACCAGCTCATCCTTGGGCCTGGAATCCAGCTCTTCCAGCCAGAGCTCCAGGTCGAGGAACGTATCCGGGTGCTCGAGCCAGGTGAGCACCAGCGCCACCGAGTGTCTGCAGAAGTAGGGGGCATCGCAGGTACACAGCTCCTGCATCGAGTGGCGGCGGGCATCGACCGAGCAACGGATCTGTCGGCCGTCCAGGTAGAAGACGCACGACAGCTCGTTGCCGTCCTTGAGGCGCTTGAGCATGCCTGGGGCATTCACCAGCTCCCGACCGTGGATCATGACCTCGGCCGAGGCCGTGGCCGCAAGCCGCTCGAAGGTGAAACCGCCCCGCCTTGAAACGCCCGCTTCCTTCTTCTTTCCGGTACCGGCCATGAAGTCGTACCTCCCAACTCCCGGCGAAGTCTACTCACTCCGAGCGCCAAGTAAACCGGAAAGCATGCGCAAACCGGTCCGGGGGCTCAGTACTTCAGCTCCGACCAAGGCTTCTGCTCCCCGAACCAGCGGAAGAGCCCGACACGTGGGTGGTCCGGCCCGTCCCGGTAGTCGACGACCGCGTAGGTGAACCGGGTGTGGACTCCCAGGTCGGACAAGTCGAGACTGATGAGCTTGGTCCAGGTGCCCGTGTTGACGTAGATCGCACCACGTGGGGGATAGCGGCGGATCTTGGCCCCGTGGGAATGTCCCATGATGACGGCGTTGAGCATGGGGTTCTCGTCGAGGATCTCGATGGCCATGTCTTCGAGATCGGGGGTGAGCACAGCCTCTTCCCGGAGGATGCGCAGCGTGTGGCGGAACGAGACCGCCCGCCTCCTGGCCTCGAAGAAGCGGGTCTTGAGGAAGTAGTAGAAGGCTCTGGCGGTTGCGGGGATGGCAACCCTGGAGTCGGTCAGCATGGCCCCGGTGAGGTAGCGGGTGAACGGGTGCACGAGGTTGATATAGGGGCGCTGGGCCTTGATGGGCAGGAGCACCTTGAGCAGGAAGATGGAGCCCCAGGGGAGGTTGAGGATCGGCTCCGGATATCCCGACGAGAGGAACAGGGAATCGGAGTCGACCCGGTTGAGCGCCTCGAACTGGTTGCCGTGCAGGACACGGACGCCGCCCGGGAGGTCGTAGTGGGGCTCGTCGATGCGGAAGCGGATCCGGTCGTGGAACCGGGGGGCACCGATGACGCTGCGGAACAGTTCCTGGACGGCGGGGAAGGCAACCTCGAGGTCGTGGTTGCCGAGGACGTAGGTGAGCGTTTTTCCCGGCCTGGCGAGGAAGGCTCGCAGTGACTGGACGATGACGGGGTGTCCTTCGAGGATGCGGGACACCTTCTGGACCGCTACGGCCTGGGTGATGCGATCCGGGAAGCTGCCGTGGATGTCGACCTTGAGGGGGTCGAGGAAGTCGCCGTTGAGGATGAGCTCGACGTCACGGGTCTCGCAGTCGTCCGAGGAGTGGTGTGCGAGGAACTCGGCCAGGGCTGAGTCATAGTGGAAGTCTTCGTAGGGGTTGATCTCGCCGGGCGGGTTGCCGGCGGAAATGTGGAGGTCGCTGAGGATGAGCTTGAGCATGCTCAGAGCTTTCGGATGGCCGCCCGGACCTCTTCCGCTGCCGGCCCCTGACCTCCGACCAGATCGAGATAGGTCTTGTAGTGATAGAAGGCCTTCTGCCGCATTCCCTTCTCCTCGAAGATCCGACCGAGATAGCGATGGGCATCAGGGTAGCCCTTGGGGTCGAGCTCGATGCAGTTGAGGAATCCCTGCTTGGCCGCCTCGGTCTTGTTGCGGAGCATGTGGATGGAGCCGATGAAGAACCAGGCGTGTGCGGGGTCGTTCTTGCCGTCGACCATGTCCTGGTAGTACTTCAAGGCATCGTCGTACCGGTTCATCTTGAAGAGGGTATCGGCGTAGGTGACGAGGATGTCGGTCCGGTGGGTGGCCAGCGACATGGCGTTCTCGAGGTCCTTGCGGGACTGGTCGTAGTGTCCGGTCTCGAACAGGATGCGGCCCCGGTTGAAGTAGACGTCGGCGTTGCGCTTGTCCTTGGGGATCGAGAGGTCTTCGTCATACTTCTTGATGATGAAGTCGAAGTACTTGCGGGCCTCCTTGATGTACTCCTGGAGCTGCTGGCCGGTGGCGGTACGGGACATGTCGAAGAGCTGGTTGGCGTAGGCTTCGAGGAACTCGAGCCGGTCGGGGGCGAGCTGGGCAGCCTGGCGGTAGGACTCGAGGGAACACTCGTTGTCCTGGAGTCTCAGGCAGCACTTGCCGACCAGGAAGTGGATCTCAGGGTTCTTGCTGTCGGCCCGGCGGGCGGCTTCGAGGTAGATGCGGGCGTTGAAAAAGTCTTCCTTCCCGAGGTAGATGTCGGCCAGGAAGCGGGCGTTCTCGACGTCCCCCGGGTTATCCTTGAAGAGCTGCTTGAGGAGGTCGACGGCCTCCTGGACCTTGCCGGTGGCCTTGAGGCTCTTGGCGTAGGCCTGGCGCAGGTCGGGGGTGATGAGCCCCTTGCTCTCGAGGATCTCGAAGTGCTTGATGGCCTCCTGGTAGCTGCCCTGGCGGACGAGGAAGGACGCGAGCTTCTTGCGCACGGCCAGGTCATCCTGGATCTCGATGATCTTGCTGAGAGCGGCGATGGTTCCGGCATCGTCCCCCATGGCCTCGTTGATCTGGGCCAGCATCTGTTCCAGCTCGAGGGAGTTGTCCACGTATTTCTCGGCCTGGATGAGAACCCGGCGGGCGTTGGAGGGATCCTTGATGTCGAGGAAGAGGTTGGCAAGGGTGAGGGCGGCCTTGATGTTGTCCGGCTTGACGTCGAGGATCTGCTGGAGGTAGGCGACGGCGCTGTTGGTCTGGTCGGTGGCCTTGGAAAGGCGGGCCAGCAGCAGCAGGATCTCGACGTTTCCGGGGTACTTCTCGAGCCCCTTCTTGGCCTTGTCGATGGCGGTGTTGTACAGCTTGTTGCGCTCGTAGACGGTGGCGTGGAGGAGGTAGAAGTCGGCCGATGAGCAGCGGTCGCCGCACAGCTCGAGTGCGCCGAGGGCCTGTTCGAGCTTCCCTCGGTCGATGTAGAGTCGGCACAGGACCATGAGCAGGTCTTCCGGCTCGTCGACTCCGGTCTTCTTGCCGATGATGGAGGCCTTCATCTCCTCGAGCATGGTCACCAGCTTGTCCTTCTGATCCAGCTTCTGGTACAGGGCGGTGAGCACGCGGTAGGCCCGAATCTGGGCGGGGAAGTTCTTCTCTTTGCGTGCGGCCTCGAGGGTTTCGACCGCGATCTGGACCCCTACCTCGGTCTTGTCGTCGTCGGCGAGGTTCTCGGCATAGAGCAGTCGCCCGGGGAGATATTGGGGGTACTGCTCGACGATGTCCTTGAAACGGTCGAGGGCTCGGTTCCGCTGGGCCTTGGCGTCGTCCTTCTTGCCTTCCGCCATGAGGGTCGAGGCCCGTTGCATGGCGATGCGGGCATCGAGGAGGGACGGGTAGAGCTCGCCGGCCTTCTCCGCGATGAGATCCTTGATGATGGCCTCCGCTTCGTCGAGACGCCCGCCTTCGACAGCCAGCCAGGCGGCCAGGACGTTGTCTTCCCGGACGACGCGGGGGGTGATGAGGTTCTTCTCGAGCAGCTCCGCCATCTTGCGCGACTTGGTATCGAGATAGGTTCTGAACGATGCGGCCGCCTCGGGGAACTTGCCATCGGCAGCCAGCTCCATGGACTCGAGCCGGAGCTTGAACACGGCGTCGGCATGGGACTTTCGCAGAGAATCGAGGCGCTCGACGAGGGTCTCCTTGTCGCTGCCGGGGACCATTCCGATGCCAAACTGCTTGGGGAACAGGAACTTGTACCAGGCCAGGGTCCAGAAGAGCTCTTCCTCGACTTCGACCTTCTGCTCCGGCCGGATCTCGGCTTCCTTGAGGAGGGACTGGATCCGGTCGTCCATCTCGCCGACGGAGGCGAGAAGTCGAAGCCCCCACGTTTTCTTCTCGTCCTGCTTCTTGGTGACGAGCTGGGCCGGCTCGATACGGTCGTTGCCGATGATGCCGTCGAGCAGCCCCAGCTCGAAGGCACCGTAGCCTCCGACGACGAGCACGCCGACGATGGCAACGGTGACGAGCGGAGAGGACTTCTTGCGGACGGCACGGGTGCGGGTGGGGGTAGCGCCCTCGGGCCGTGCATCGGACTTGGGAAGGGTCTCGGTCTCGAGCTTGGGAAGCGAGGCATCGACACCGGCGGTTCCCAGGTCGAGCTCGAACATGTCATCGCCGCCGGCGGGTGCTGCCGGTGCAGCGGCGGCACGGGGCTTGGCCGCTTCCGCCCCCGCAGGGGATGCCAGCGAATCGAGGTCGTCGAAGGTGATCTCCTCCATGCTGAAGGAGTCACCGGAGGACTTGGGGGCCTCGAACTGAGCCCCGGTCATGGAAGGGGAATCGACGAAGAAGACCTCGGTCCCCTTCTTCTCCTTCGAATCGCCCGGGACGTCCTCGAGGAGGCTGGCGAAATCGATGTCGTCCAGGGTGGGGCCACCGCCGGCAGGCGGCTCGACGTTGACTGCCTTGCCGGCACCGAGCCCGAGGGTGTCGGCAGGTCCCCCACCGCGGGACAGGGTCTCGGTGTGGAAGGTGACAGGGGCTTCAGGTTCGGAGACCCGTGCGGCTCCGGCCTCGTCGTCGGAGCCGAAGTTCCACTCCGGCTCCCGCTGCGGCTCGGCGAGGCTGTCGGGGGCCTTCGTCTTGAACACTCCCGACCGCTCCTCGATGGCGAAGATCGAATCCGGGGCTTCCTCGGACGGAGCGGAGCCTCCGGTCGAATCCTCGAGGTCGAAGGACAAGGGGGAGGAAACCTTCTCGGGCTTTGGCTTGGGCGGAGCAGAAACCGGTTGGGAGGCCCCCCCGGCGCCGGCGGCCGAGAAATCGGCGAATGGATCGGCCTCTCGTGGCTTGCCCGAAGGCCGGGTCGACTCGACGAAATCGATGCCCGCAGAATCGCCGTCGGGGAGCGTTCCTTCGGCGCGGAAGCGGTCGTCGTCGAACGTGGCTTCCTCGCTGCGGGAGTCCGGCTGCGGTGCGGCCAGGTCGTCGAAATTGAACTCCTCGGCAGGGGCTCCCCGCTGCTTCTCGGGCTCGGGTCGGGGCTTGTCGGCCTCCGGGCGAGGCTTGGCCGTTGCCTCGGGGCGAGGCTTGACCGTTTCCTCGGGCCGGGTCAGCTCGGCCGAAACCCCGTCGGTCCAAACCTGATCCGCCGGTGCTCCGTTGCGCTCTCCCACCTTGCTGTACGTACCGATCATGGACAGGTCGGACGTGGAGAGCGGGTCCATGTTGCTCCACCCGTCCGAGGCCTCGTCGGCCGGTTCGCCGCTGGGGCCCGAGAGGTCGACTCCGAGTTGGGCCTCGAGGTCGGAGGCGGGAGCGGCACCTCCCCCGACTTCAATGGCCTTGAAACACTTCGGGCAGCGGACCTGGAGTCCTTGCGGCGGGATGCGGTTGTCGTCAACGGCGAACTCGCCATGACAGCCCGGGCACACCACTTTCATGCACAACCTCCGAAACGGCCGGCAATCGGTTTTGACGGCTCTTTCGGCGTGGGCCGTCGGAGCACGGCTTGACCCGTTCGCCGGTGCCATGTATCGTAACACCCGACCCGCAGGTGGTCAAGGATTGAGCAGGGCCCGGAAGCGGTCGCCAGGGGGCCCCGGAGATGGACCGGCAGAGGGGGAACGGCCTCCATGATCGTCGTCGGCACGGCAGGACACATCGACCACGGCAAGACAACCCTGATCCGGACGCTGACCGGCATCGAGACGGACCGACTGAAGGAAGAGCAGCAGCGGGGGATCTCGATCGAGCTGGGGTTCGCATACCTGGATCTGCAGGATGGGAGCCGGGTGGGACTCATCGACGTACCCGGGCACGAACGGTTCGTGCACCACATGATCGCGGGTGCGACGGGGGTCGACCTCGTCCTCCTGGTCGTTGCCGCCGACGAAGGGGTGATGCCTCAGACCCGGGAGCACGTGGCCATCTGCGAGCTGCTCGGGATGAAGCGGGGCATCGTGGTGCTCTCCAAGGTCGACCTGGTGGAGGCCGACTGGCTCGAGCTGGTTCGGGACGACATCCGGCAATACCTGGACGGGACGTTCCTGGCGCAGGCACCCATGCTGACGTTCAGCTCCGTGTTTTCGGCTGCCGACCTCGAGTCGTTCCGGGGACGGCTCTACCAGGAGATCCAGTCGCAGGTGAAGCAGGTCGAGAAGGCCGCCGTGCGTCGACCCTTCATGATGCCCGTCGACCGGGTCTTCACGATCAAGGGATTCGGGACCGTCGTGACCGGTACCGTGCAGAGCGGCGAAGTGAAGGTGGGGGACACGGTGGAGGTGTTGCCCGGTGGGGTGCAGACCAAGGTGCGACGGCTGGAGATCCACGGCCGTCCCGCCGAGGAATCCCGGGCCGGCACGAGGACGGCCGCCAACCTCCCGGACGTCGAGAAGCTCGACATCGAACGGGGCAACGTGCTCGTTGCACCGGGCGCAGTCACGCCGGTCAGTCGCCTGACCGTCTCCCTCAAGGCACTGCCCTCGCTGCAGGGGGAGCTCAAGGAGCAGTTCAAGGTTCTGTTCCACACCGGGTCCGCGATGACCGAAGCCTCGGTACGGCTGCTCGATCGGCCACGGCTGTCGGGTGGGGTGCGGGCACTGGCATCGATCCGGCTGTCGTCACCGCTGGCCGTGCTGCCGGGCAACCGGTACGTGGTGCGCGGATTCACGACGATGGCAGACTACGGCAAGACCATCGGAGGGGGGCAGATCCTGTGGCCCGACTCGGTCAAGGCAAGCGAGCCCACGGTGGCCATGCTGAACCGGCTCGAAGAGGGGAGCGCAGCCGACCGGCTGGAGGCGCTGGCGTGGCTGGGCGGCTACGGCGGAGTGTCGAAGCGGATGCTCCCCTACCTGACCCCGACCCCCGGGGAGGAGATCGAGCCCGTGCTCGCCGGAGGGGGAGGCGAGGCGGTCGTGCGGCTCGAGTCTGGCTCCGACGAGCGGCTGCTGCACGGGACTTTCTACAAGGAGATGACGCAGCGGGTGGTCGAGGTGCTGCGGGAGTTCCATACGGCCAACCCGAGGAAGCGAGGCATGGCCCGCGAAGAGCTCAAGAGCCGGATGCCGGCATTCCTCGACAGGGGCGTCGTGCAGGCCGTGCTCGGCCGGCTGGAGAGGGATGGACGGCTGGCAGGAGACGAGGTGCTCGTGGCGCTCGCCTCGTTCCGGCCGAAGCTGGATGACCGGTTCGTCGAGCTGCTGGCCCGCACGGACAGTCTGCTGGCCTCCGGAGGGCTGTCTCCCCTGCTTCGAGACGCCCTGATGGACGAACTTTCCGTGGACGAGCGGATGATGGGGGAGCTGCTGACCAACCTGGTCGAGAGCGGCAAGGTCACCCGAGTGAGCTCCGACTACTTCCTCCACACCTCGGTGCTGGATGATGCCCGCCAGCGGCTCGTGGCCTTCATGACGTCGAAGGGTGTCGTCTCCACCCAGGATCTCAAGGATCTCTTCGGCCTCTCACGCAAGTACCTCATCCCGCTGATCGAGCATTTCGACGCGGCCAAGCTCACGGTGCGCGTCGGAACCCTCGAACGCAAGCTGCGAGGTATTTAAGCACGCCGCAGGCGCACCGCACCTGCGGGCGGGCCAGGTCAACACAGTCGGTCAGCTTTGCCCCGACCCGCGGAACCATGCTTGCGCCGGGTAGACCCGGCCCCAACATGCAGCGGGCGCACCGCACCTACGGGCGGGCCAGGTCAACACAGTCGGTCAGCTTTGCCCCGACCCGCGGCACCATGCTTGCGCCGGGTAGACCCGGCCCCAACATGCAGCGGGCGAGATCGTCCCGCTCTCCGCGTTCCCCGTCGTCGAGGAGCAGGCCGACGTACCAGGCGGCCAGCCGAGCCATGGCACCTTGCCGCATGGAGGCGGAGAAGAGCTCGTGGAACAGGATTGCGGTATCGTCGCCGAGCCCGAGCAGCCGGCCGAACGAGACGGCCAGGCCACGGTCGGTGGCCACTGCGGGGAAGGCCCCGAACTCGCTCATTCCGGCCCGGAGCAGGGCGGGGGCCGACATCCTGAGTCGGCCGGCCACGGGCACGCCGTTGACCGTGGTACCGTTGGTGCTGGCCAGATCCTCGACCGTGGGGCTGTTTCCCAGCCAGCGGATGCGGAAGTGCATCCTCGACATGAAGCGGTCGGGTACCTGAATGTCCGCGGTCCGACCGGAGCCGACAGTGCGGCTCTCACCAGGCGGGATGAGCTCCACCGCAGTCTGCCGGCCGTTGGCCGCGGGCCGTGACGTGACGAGCCAGAGACCCCCGGGCCGTCTCAAGGGCTCGACCCCGGATTCACCCTCCATCCACCTGTTGTCGTTTCCCCCTTCCTGTGAGCTCATGGGCATCACCTCCTTCCCGGTTATCGTCACGACGGAGGAAAACGCGCGGGCGGACCCGGTTTTTTTGGCCCGGTCGGGAACGGTGCTAGAATGTCGGGCGCGTGGAGGTGCGCACGATGAGAAGAATCACACTGCTTGCCGGTTTGGTCGCTGCTTTCGCTCTCTGGCCCGTTGCCGTCCTGGCCCAGGACGACCCGGAACCAGCAGAGGAAGTGGATGATGCCGCCGTGGTGGATGACGAGGGGGGAGACGAAGCAGTAGCGGAAGACGAGGCTGAGGAGGGTGACGAAGCAGTAGCGGAAGACGAGGCCGAGGGGGGGGACGAGGCAGAAGGAGAGGCCGAGGCGGAGGAGGAAGTGGAAGGAGAAGAAGCGGAGGGTGATACCCCCCCCCCACCTCCCTCGAGCGATGAAGAAGGCGCGGGAAAGGCTGCCGGCGACAAGAAGTCCGCGGGAGCGGCGACCCCCCCGAGCGATGAAAAAGGCGCGGGAAAGGCTGCCGGCGACAAGAAGTCCGCGGGAGCGGCGACCCCCCCGAGCGATGAAAAAGGCGCGGGAAAGGCTGCCGGCGACAAGAAGTCCGCGGGAGCGGCCGATCCTGCGAGCGATGA